>NZ_FQVX01000010.1 GCF_900129495.1 Geodermatophilus nigrescens | reverse complement strand
CGAGCCCACCGACCGCTACACGCCCACCCGGCCGCAGCAGCGGTTCGTGCGCACCCGCGACCGCACCTGCCGCTTCCCCACCTGCGGCCAGCGCGCCGGCTGGGCCGACGCCGACCACGTCATCCCCCACGCATCCGGCGGCAAGACCGACTGCGCCAACCTCTGCTGCCTGTGCCGCAGCCACCACCGCCTCAAGACCTTCGCCCGAGGCTGGCGATTCGCCATGAGCCCGGACGGAGTCCTGACGGTGACCACCCCGTCGGGCATCACCCGCACCACCCGCCCACCGGGCATGCGCCCACCACCGGAGCGAGACCCACCACCCGGCGCGATCGGGACACCCCCACCGGCCGCCCGGGCCGACGACCCGCCACCGTTCTGACGCGCCGCCCGCCGGGTGCCCGCTACGCCCAGCGGGCCAGGGCGGTCGTCGTGCCCGGCTCGACCACGGTGAACCCGGCGTCCACGACCGCCACCGGGGCCGCCGCGCGCAGCCGCGCCCACCGCGCGACGTCGGGGTGCTCCACCGCCACCGGGTACCCGGCCGCCGCCCACGCCTCCAGCCGGCGGGCCGGCATCCACAGCGCCGACAGCTGCGCGGCGTGCCCGCACGCGGCGGCCGCCTTGCCCAGCGGCAGGAACGGCTCCGGGCAGACCGAGACGACGAGCGGGCCGCCGGGCACCGGGTCGACGACCGGGAGCGCGTCCGGGTCGTCGAGCTCGCTGCCCGTCAGCTGCAGCTTCGCGACGTCCCGGGGCAGCGCGTCGAGCGCGGTCGGCACGAGGGCCCGCACCTGCGCGCCGGCCACCGAGGCGGTCACCCCCGGCAACGCCCCGGCCCGCTCCCAGGCCACCCCACGGGCCCGGCGGCAGTGCTTGCGGATCGCGCCGTCGGTCCAGCGCCGGACCGACGCCGACCACTCGCCGCCCTCCCCCGCCCGCTCGTCGCCGAGCAGCCGCACCACCGCCACGGCGGCCGCCGCGCACACCGCGGACCGGGACGGCGGCGACGTCCGCTCCACGCGCGCCACCAGCTGCATCGCCCAGGGCGACTCCCCCGCCGGGTCCTCGTACACGCGCCCACCCTGACCGACGGCGCAGGACGGCCGCCCGCGGGCCCGCCGACACGCCCGGAGGCCGCGCGGGCGTGACCCACCCGGCGGCGCCTCGTTCGGTCAGGGCACACCGCCCGACACTCGACGAGGAGTGCCCATGACCCGGTCGACCCGCCGCGTCCTCGGGGGAGGGAGCCTGGCCGCGCTGCTCGCCGGCGCGCTGCTCGCGACCCCCGCCCGGACCGCCCCCGCCCAGGCCGCCCCCGCGCCGCTCGCGCCCGTCCAGGACTTCCTGGCCGACCAGCTCACCGGCCTGCGCGCCGCCGCCCCTGCCACGGTGCTCGTGCACGGCACCGACGCGCGGGCCGCCCGTGCCGCGGTCGCCGCGACCGGGATGCGCGCGGTGACCGAGTTCGAGCGGATCGGCGTCGTCGTCGCCCGCGGCACCGCCGCCCAGGTCGAGGCGGCCCGGTCGCAGCCGGGCGTCACCTACCTCGAGGGCAACGCGCCCATCGCGTTCAGCCAGGAGACGTCGAACACCGCCACCCGCGGCGCCGAGGCGGTCGCCACGCTCACCGGCGCGGACGGGCAGCCCCTCGACGGCAGCGGCGTCTCCGTCGCCGTCATCGACAGCGGCATCGACCCCACGCACCCGTACTTCCGCGACCCCGACGGCGGCAGCGCCGTCGTCGCGAGCCTCAAGAGCCTGTGCCTGCTGGAGACGACCACGACGCCGGACTGCGTCGTCCCGGTGCCGGGCGTCCTCGACACCGACACGCTCTCCGTCGGCGGCCACGGCACGCACGTCAGCGGCATCGTCGCCGGACGTCCCACCACGCTGGCCGACGGCGGCCGGCTGCAGGGCGCCGCACCCGGCGCGAGCCTGGTGTCGGTCTCCACCGGCGCCGCGCTGCTCATTGTCGGCGCCGACTCGGCGCTCAACTGGGTGCTGGAGAACCACGAGCAGCCGTGCGGCGAGGGCGTCCCCGCCGACGTCTGCCCGCCCATCCGGGTCACCAACAACTCCTACGGGCCCTCCGGTGGCGGCGCGTTCGACCCGCAGAGCGCCACCGTGAAGCTGCAGCGGGCGCTGGCCGCCGAGGGTGTCGTCACCGTGTGGGCGGCCGGCAACGACGGCGGCGACGGCGCGGCGTCGCTCACCAATCCGCCCGGCCAGGACCCGACCGGCGGGATCATCAGCGTGGCCTCCTACGACGACCGGGGCACCGGCACCCGCGACGGCGCGGTGAGCGGGTTCTCCTCCCGCGGCGCCGCGGCCGACCCCTCCACCTGGCCGGACCTCTCCGCGCCGGGGGACGGCATCACGTCGTCCTGCCGGCCGACGCTGCCGATCTGCTCCACCGGGTTCGACCCGCGCAACGGCCCGGGGCTGCTCGACGTCGGCACCTTCAACACCATCAGCGGGACGTCGATGGCCGCGCCGCACGTGGCCGGCATCGTCGCCCAGCTGTTCCAGGCCGACCCGACGGCGACCCCCGCGGAGATCGAGGCGGCGCTGACCTCGACCGCGTACCGCTACGCCGACGGCGCGGCCTACACCGCCGCCGGCGGCCGGACGACGTCGTACGACAAGGGCACCGGCCTGGTCGACGTCGTCGCCGCGGTCACCGCACTCACCGCCTAGCCGGAGGCCGCACGGCCCGGTTCCACGTGGAACCGGGCCGTGTGACCTTCCTGTGAACTGCACCGACCCCGTTAGCGGAGCCCGTCGGCCCGGGGTTGGATGGACGCCATGTGCGGCCTCTCCGGCGAGATCAGGTTCGACGGCTCCCTGGCCGACACCACCGCGGTGGCGCGGATGGTCGAGGCGCTGGTCCCCCGCGGGCCGGACGGCCAGGGCCAGTGGAGCGCCGGCCGGGTGGCGTTCGGTCACCGGCGGCTGTCGGTCATCGACCTCTCGGCCAGCGGCTCCCAGCCGATGGTCGACAGCGAGCTCGGGCTCGAGGCGGTCTTCAACGGCTGCATCTACGACTACAAGGAACTGCGCGCCGAGCTCGAGGGCCACGGCTACCGGTTCTTCTCCACCAGCGACACCGAGGTGCTGCTCAAGGGCTACCACCACTGGGGCGTCGACTTCGTCGACCACCTGCACGGCATGTTCGTCGTGGTCATCCACGAGCGGGACACCGGCCGGGTCGTCATGGCCCGCGACCGGCTGGGCATCAAGCCGCTCTACCTGTCCGAGACGCCGGGCCGCCTGCGCTTCGCTTCGTCGCTCCCGGCCCTGCTGCGCGCCGGCGACGTCGACACCTCCATCGACCCGGTCGCGCTGCACCACTACCTGACCTGGCACGCCGTCGTCCCCGCGCCGCGCACGCTCCTCAACGGCGTCCGCAAGCTGCCGCCGGCCACCGTGCGGGTCATCGAGGCCGACGGCACCAGCCGCGAGCACCGCTACTGGGAGCCCACCTACGAGCGGCGCGCCGAGCACTCCGGCTGGTCGGACCGGGACTGGGAGGACGCGATCGAGGAGGCGCTGCGGGTCGCCGTCCGCCGCCGCCTGGTCTCCGACATCCCGGTCGGCGTGCTGCTGTCCGGCGGGCTGGACTCCAGCCTGATCGTGGGCCTGCTCGCCCAGGAGGGGCAGAGCGACCTCGCCACCTACTCGATCGGCTTCGAGACCGTCGGCGGGCACGCGGGCGACGAGTTCCGCTACTCCGACGTCATCGCCGAGCGGTTCGGCACTGACCACCACCGCATCCGGGTGTCCTCCGACGAGCTCGCCGCGGCCCTCGGCCACGCGATCGGCGCGATGGCCGAGCCGATGGTCAGCCACGACGTCGTCGCCTTCGACCTGCTGTCGGAGCGGGTCAGCCAGACGATCCGCGTGGTGCAGTCCGGGCAGGGCGCCGACGAGGTGTTCGCGGGCTACCACTGGTACCCGCCGCTGGCCGACGTCGACCGCGAGGAGGCCGTCGAGCGCTACGCCGCGGCCTTCTTCGACCGGGGGGCGCAGGACATGCGCGCGCTGGTCGGGGAGCGGTACGCCCTCGACGGCGACCCGAGCCTGGAGTTCGTCCGCGACCACATGTCCCGGCCGGGCGCGCAGACCGCCGTCGACGCCGCCCTGCGCCTCGACAGCGAGGTCATGCTCGTCGACGACCCGGTCAAGCGGGTGGACAACATGTCCATGGCGTGGGGCCTGGAGGCCCGCGTGCCCTTCCTCGACCACGACCTGGTCGAGCTGGCGGCGCTGTGCCCGCCGGAGCTCAAGCTCGCCGACGGCGGCAAGGGCGTGCTCAAGGCCATCGGCCGCCGGATCATCCCGCCGGAGGTGATCGACCGGCCCAAGGGCTACTTCCCGGTGCCGGCGATCACCCACCTCGAGGGCAAGGTCCTCGGCCTGGTGAAGGACGCGCTGTCCAGCGAGGCGGCGCGCGAGCGGGCGCTGTTCCGGCCGGAGTACGTCTCGCGGCTGCTGGACGACCCGAACGGCGAGCTGACGCCGCTGCGGGGCAACAAGCTGTGGCAACTCGGGCTCCTGGAGCTGTGGCTGCAGAACCACGGGGTCTGAGGGGCACCCCGTGGCTCCTCCGCGGCTCGCGGGGCTGCGCCGCCGTCCGTCGGCGGCCGGCCCCACCCCCGACCTGACCCGGCGTTCCTGGGCCAAGCCCTCCGAGCACGAGCTCGAGGGCATGGACACCGACGTCGTCCTCGACCTGGCGTGGGGCCGGCTGGTGTTCGGCCAGACCTTCGCCGAGATGCGCGACATCCTCACCGCCCTGCGGGCCGAGGGGACCGGGCAGCGCGACATCTGCGTCTACGCCCGCGACCCGCACGTCCTGGTGGGCCTGGCGCCGGACGAGCTGTTCATCGACCCCAGCTACACCTACCGGCTCGACCTGTACCGCTACCGGCCCCGGCCCGAGCTCATCCGCGGCGTCTTCGTGCGCACGGTGACCGCGCTGGAGGAGATGCAGGCGATCAACCGGATCTACGCCCGCAACCGCATGGTCACCGGCGACCCGGAGACCATGTGGGCCAACCACCGGACCCGCTGCTTCACCTACCTGGTCGCCGAGGACCGGCGCACCGGCGAGATCGTCGGCACCGTCACCGGCGTCGACCACGTGCTGGCCTACGGCGACCCGGAGGGCGGCACCAGCCTGTGGTGCCTCGCCGTCGACGCGCAGGACGCCCCCGCCGGCACCGGGGAGGCGCTGGTGCGGGTGCTCGCCGAGCGCTACGTCGGCCGCGGCCGCTCCTACGTCGACCTCTCGGTCATGCACGACAACTCCGGTGCGATCGCGCTGTACCGCAAGCTCGGCTTCGCCCGGGTGCCCGCCGTCTGCGTCAAGCGCAAGAACCCGATCAACACCCCGCTGTTCGCCGCCCGCCCGCCGGGCCTGCAGCAGCTCAACCCCTACGCGCGGATCATCGCCGACGAGGCGCTGCGCCGCGGTATCCGCGTCGAGGTGACCGACGCCGAGTTCGGCGAGATGCGGCTGTCGCTCGGCGGCCGGCGGGTGCTCACCCGCGAGTCGCTGTCGGAGTTCACCACCGCCGTCGCCATGAGCCGCTGCGACGACAAGCGGGTGACCCGCCGCATCGTCGAGGCCGCCGGGGTTCGGGTGCCCCGCGGCGTCGCCGTCCCCGAGGGCGACCTGGGGCCCGCGCTGGAGCTGCTCGCCGAGGCCGGCGAGCTGGTCGTCAAGCCCGCCCGCGGCGAGCAGGGCAAGGGCATCAGCGTCGGCGTCACCGACGAGGAGCAGCTCGAGCGGGCCGTGGCCGCAGCCCGGCTCTTCTGCCCCGACGTGCTGGCGGAGGAGCTCGTGCCCGGCGAGGACCTGCGCGTGGTGGTCATCGACCACGAGGTGGTCGCCGCCGCGGTGCGCCGGCCCGCCGAGGTGGTCGGCGACGGCCGCCGCACGGTCACCGAGCTGGTCCGCGAGACCAGCCGGCGCCGCGAGCGCGCCACCGGCGGGGAGTCGCGCATCCCGCTCGACGACGTCACCGCCGACGTCGTCCGCGCGGCCGGGCGGTCGATGGACGACGTCCTCCCCCACGGCGAGCGGCTGCGGGTGCGGCGGACGGCGAACCTGCACACCGGCGGCACCATCGACGACGTCACCGACCGGCTGCACCCCGAGATCGCGCAGGCGGCGATCCGGGCGAGCCGCGCCATCGGCATCCCGGTCACCGGCATCGACTTCCTGGTGCCCGACGTCGAGGGCCCCGACGCGGTGTTCGTCGAGGCCAACGAGCGGCCCGGGCTGGCCAACCACGAGCCGCGGCCGACCGCCGCGCGCTTCGTCGACCTGCTCTTCCCCGAGACCCGCCGCCGCTGATCCGGGCTCAGTCCGGCCGGAAGAGGGCGAGCAGCCCGTCGACGTCGCGGTGCGCCGTGGCGGGGTGGCGGAACGGGCGGTGCGGCCGCACCTCGTAGTGGGTGCGCCGGCCGCGGCGGGCGCGGGTGACGTACCCGGCCTCCTCCAGGTCGGCGAGGATGCCGAGGGTCGCGCGGGTGCTGATGCCCACCCGCGCCGCGACGTCGGCCACCCGGGCGTCGGGGTCGACGGCGACGGCGAGCAGCACGTGGCCGTGGTTGGTGAGGAACGTCCAGGACGGCCGCTCGTCGCTCACGGGGCTCCTCCGGGTGGCGGGAACAGGTGAACCCTGCTTCACTGGTCTCGGGAGGGGAGTATCCCCACACGCTCCCGTCGTCAGTACGGCCCCTCGGGCGGGGTCCGGCGGAGCGGGCCCCGTGCGGGCCGGGAGAGACCTCCGGTTGGGAACCACCGACTGGAGGCCTGCTCGTGGACGTCCCCTTCTGGCTCTGGCTCGCCGTGCTCGGCGTCATCGTCGCCATGCTCGCCGTCGACCTGTTCGCCCACCGCCGGGCGCACGTGATCGGCGTGCGCGAGGCCGCCGCGTGGTCGGCGGTGTGGGTGGCGCTCGGCGTCGGGTTCGGCGCCTGGGTGTGGGCCGCGTACGGCGCCGAGTACGGCCAGCAGTACTACGCCGGCTACCTGATCGAGAAGTCGCTCGCCGTCGACAACGTCTTCGTCTGGGCGATCGTCTTCACCTTCTTCGCCGTGCCGCGGGAGTACCAGCACCGGGTGCTGTTCTACGGCGTGCTCGGCGCGCTCGTGCTGCGCGGAGCGTTCATCGCCGGCGGCGCGGCCCTGATCGAGAACTTTTCCTGGGTGCTGTACCTGTTCGCCGCGTTCCTGCTCGTCACCGGCTGGCGGATGCTCCGGCAGCGCGACGAGCACGTCGACCCGTCGCGCTCGCGCACCCTGCGGCTGTTCCGCCGCCTGGTGCCGATGACCGACGCGTACCACGGCCAGCGGTTCCTGGTCCGGCGCGGCGGCGTCCTGCTCGCCACTCCCCTGCTGGCGGTTCTGGTCCTCGTCGAGGTCACCGACGTCGTCTTCGCCGTCGACTCGATCCCGGCGATCTTCGCCGTCACCGACGAGCCGTTCCTCGTCTTCACCGCCAACGCCTTCGCGATCCTCGGCCTGCGGGCGATGTACTTCCTGCTCGCCGACCTGATCCACCGCTTCGTGTACCTGAAAACCGGCCTGGCGCTGGTGCTGATGTGGGTGGGCGTGAAGATGCTGCTCAAGGTCGACCTCTTCTACGTGCCGACCACGGTGAGCCTCGCGGTGATCACCACGATCCTCGCCGTCTCGGTGTGGGCCAGCCTGCGCGCCACCCGCGGGCAGGGCCGCCGCGCCGTCGAGGCGCCGGCCGAGCCGCCGTTCCGGACGGCCACCGAGGAGGAGCTGGCCGCGGTGGAGCCGCTGTGGCGGCGCCGCGGGCGGGCGCGCACCCCCGCCTGACCGTCCCGCGGGGACCAGGCATAGGAAGCTCTACCCACGTCCTGGGCGCCAGGACGTGGGTAGAGCTTCCACTGCCTCGGGGGACCGGTGACCTATCTGCTGGCCGCGCTCGGCGGGGCGATCGGCGCGCTCGCGCGGTGGGGCGTGGCCGCGGCGCTCCCCTCCCCCGCCGGCGGCTGGCCGTGGGCCACGCTGCTGGTGAACCTCACCGGGTGCCTGCTCATCGGCGTGCTCGCCGGCGTCCTGGCCACCCGGGACCCCGAGCCCGCGTGGGCCCGGCCGTTCCTCGCCGTCGGCGTCCTGGGCGGCTACACGACGTACTCGGCGTTCGCCGTCGAGGTCGTCGCCCTGACCGACGCCGGCGCGCTCGCCACGGCGGGCGGCTACGTGCTCACCTCCGTCGTCGGCGGGGTGCTGGCCGTCGCGGCCGGCGTCACCGCCGTGCGCAGAGCGCTGCGGACGGCGGCCCGGTGACGCCGCTGCTGGTCGTCGCGGGCGCCGTGGCCGGTGCCCCGCTGCGCCTGCTCGCCACGCGGCTGGCCGCCCGCGGCGGGCGCGACCCGGCGCTCGGCACGCTCGCCGTCAACGTCGCCGGCTCGGCGCTGCTCGGGGTGCTGCTCGGGCTCGGCGACGTCCCGGCGCCGGTGCTCGCACTGGTCGGCACCGGGTTCTGCGGCACCCTGACCACCTTCTCGAGCTCCGGGCTCGACGTCGTCCGGATGGTCGAGGAGCGCGCCGTCGCCCGCGCCGCGGCGTACCTGGCGGCCACCCTGGTGCTCGCCCTGGGGGCGGCCGCGGCGGGCTGGCTGCTGGCCCGCTGACCGCCCCTGCGGGTGCCGGTCCGGCGCCGTCTGGATAGGGTCGCCTCGGTATGGCCGGGAGCGACGCGGGAGACGTGCAGGCGGACAGCCCGGTCGTCGTCGTCGCCAACCGGCTGCCGGTCGACCAGGTCACCGACCCGGACGGGACGACGCGCTGGCAGCGCTCCCCCGGCGGCCTGGTCACCGCCCTGGAGCCCTTCGTCGCCGGCCGCGGCGGCGCCTGGGTGGGCTGGTCCGGATCAGCCGGCGAGGCGCCCGAGCCCTTCGAGTCCGGCGGCATCTCGCTCGTCCCGGTCGAGCTCTCCGAGGAGGAGGTCGACCGCTACTACGAGGGCATGTCCAACGCCTCGCTGTGGCCGCTGTACCACGACGTGGTCGAGAAGCCGGAGTACCACCGCACGTGGTGGGACACCTACGTGCAGGTCAACAAGCGCTTCGCCGACCGGGCCGCCGAGGTCGCCGCCGAGGGCGCGATCGTGTGGGTGCACGACTACCAGCTGCAGCTGGTGCCGGCGATGCTCCGCCAGCGCCGCCCCGACCTGACCATCGGCTTCTTCCTGCACATCCCGTTCCCGCCCTACGAGCTGTTCACCCAGCTCCCGTGGCGCTCGGCGATCGTGGAGGGCCTGCTCGGCGCCGACCTCGTCGGCTTCCAGCTGCCCAGCGCGGCGGCCAACTTCGTCCAGCTCGCCCGGCGTCTGCACGAGCTGCCCACCCGCGGCGCCACCGTCGAGTACGACGGCCGGGTGGTCACCGCCCGCGCCTTCCCGATCTCCATCGACGTCGCGTCCTTCGACGAGCTGGCGAGCTCGCCGGAGGTCGTGGCCCGCGCCAAGGAGATCCGCGCCGAGCTCGGCGACCCCGAGAAGATGATCCTGGGCGTCGACCGGCTCGACTACACCAAGGGCATCAGCGTCCGGCTCAACGCCTTCCAGGAGCTCCTGGAGGACGGCGTCGTCGAGGCCCCCGGCACCGTCATGGTGCAGGTGGCCACGCCCAGCCGGGAGCGCGTCGAGCACTACGTGCACATGCGCGAGACGATCGAGCAGCAGGTCGGGCACATCAACGGCGTCTTCGGCTCGATCGGCGGCCCGGCGGTGCACTACTTCAACCAGTCGATGCCGCGCGAGGAGCTCGCCGCCCTCTACCGCGCCGCCGACGTCATGCTCGTGACGCCCTACCGCGACGGCATGAACCTGGTGGCCAAGGAGTACGTCGCCGCCCGCGCCGACCTCGGCGGCACCCTCGTCCTGTCGGAGTTCGCCGGCGCCGCGTCGGAGCTCAAGCAGGCGTTCCTGGTGAACCCGCACGACATCACGGGCGTCAAGAACCAGCTGCTGCGCGCGCTGCGGGTCGAGCCCGCCGAGGGCGCCCGCCGCATGCGCGTCATGCGCCGGTACCTGGCCAAGCACGACCTCGACCACTGGGCGACGTCGTTCTTCGACGCCCTGCGCGCGCAGGCGTGACCGCCGACGCCGACGCGGGCCTCGACCGGGCGCTCGCCGCGCTGGCCGCCCGCCGACCGCTGCTCGTGGCGTCGGACTACGACGGCGTGTTCGCCCCGCTGGTCGACGACCCCTCCGCGGCGGTCCCCGCCCCCGGCATCGCCGAGGCGCTGGCGCGGGTCGCCGCCGCGGGCGGCGACGTCACCGTCGCGCTGGTGAGCGGGCGCGGCGTCGAGGACCTGCAGCGGGTCAGCGGCCTCACCGGCCCCTACCGCTGGGTCGGCAGCCACGGCGCCGAGTTCGGCGGCCCGCTCACCGGCGAGCTCGCCGGCCGCCGCGACGCGCTCGCCGAGGTGCTGGCGCCGCTGGTCGCCGCCGTCCCCGGGGCGCGGCTGGAGGTCAAGCCGGTCAGCGTCGCCGTCCACGTGCGGCAGGTCGCCGACCCGGCCGCGGCCGCCGAACTGCTGGCGGCCGCCGATGCGGCGGCGGATCCGTCACTGACGAAGAAGCCGGGCAAGGCGGTCCTCGAGCTCGTCCTCGTCGACGCCGACAAGGGCAGCGCCGTGCAGCGCCTGCGCGAGGAGCTCGGCGCCGCCGCGGTGGTCTACCTCGGCGACGACCTCACCGACGAGGACGTCTTCCGCCTCCTCGGCCCGGGCGACGTCGGCATCAAGGTCGGCGAGGGCCCCACCGCCGCGGCGCACCGCGTGGCCGACCCGGACGCCGTCGTCGGCGTCCTCGGCCGGCTCGGCGACCTGCTCGCCTGACCTCCGCCGCGGCGCGTCGCGCCGGGCGCCCGGGTGACCGTCCGGCCCCGGGACGCCCACCCTGCCCTGCCGCGTCGACACGGCGACCCTCCCCCGCGTGCGCGCCCCGCCGGGGCCGCCGGTGACCGCGGGCGGGCGTCGACTCGGCGACGGTGCTGCGGGCGGTCACCGCCGGGTCCGCAACGATCCGCCCGTGGGCGTCCGACGAGCGCGGGCGCTCGGTCGCTGGAGTCGCACCATTCTCCTCGCACGCCACCTCCCCGTCGACGCGTGCACGCAGCCCAGGAGGCCCCCGTGTCCGACCCGTCCCCCCGCAGCGGCGGCTGGTTCGCCGACCGCCCGCTCTCGGTCAAGTTCGGCGCGCTCGTCGCCGTCGGGACGCTGTCGCTGGGCGGGCTGCTGGGCGCCTCGCTGCTCGGCAACGCCGCCGTCCGCGACGCAGACGAACGGTCCCAGGCGCTCAACGACGCGCAGGAGCTGGTGCTGCAGCTCGACACCCGGGCCAGCGAGCTCAAGGTGGACGGCTTCAAGGCGCTGGTCCGCCCGGTGCCGGCCGAGCAGCTGCCCGAGCTGGCCGACGACATCGCCACCCCCGAGGCGCTGCTCGACGAGCTGGCCGGCATCGAGCTGACCGGTGACAGCGCGGCGGCCGTGGCCGAGCTGCAGGACACCTACGGCGACTACACCGACGCCATCACCGCGTTCGTGAACACGGCGGTCGCCGACCAGGCCGGCGCGCGGCTGCGCTGGGAGGACATCCAGGTCGCCAACGACCTGACCGACGCCGCCGTCGGCACCGCCAAGGACACCCTCGCCGCGGAGGCCGAGGCGGCGGCCGCGGGGCTCGAGGACACGATCAGCCGCTGGGAGACGACCGCGATGGTGGTCGCCGTCCTCGGCTTCCTGCTCCTGGCGGTCCTGAGCTGGCTCACCGCCCGCTCGGTGATCCGGCCGGTGCGCAGCGTGCAGGCCTCGCTCGAGGCGCTGGCGCGGGGCGACCTGACGCACGCCTCCGGGGTCTCCTCCCGCGACGAGGTGGGCCGCATGGCCGACGCCCTCGACCGCGCCCAGGCCGGGCTGCGCGAGGTCCTCGACTCCGTGGCCGCCTCCGCCGACGCCGTGGCCGCGTCCAGCGAGGAGCTGTCCGCGTCGGCCGCGCAGATCTCCGCCTCCGCCGGCGAGACGTCCGCGCAGTCCGGCGTCGTGGCCGGCGCCGCGGACGAGGTGTCGCGCTCGGTGCAGACCGTGGCCGCCGGTGCGGAGCAGATGGGCGCCTCCATCCGGGAGATCGCCACCAACGCCGCCGAGGCGTCCGCCGTCGCCGCCCGCGCCGTGACCGCGGCCGAGACCACCACCGCGACCGTGGCGAAGCTCGGCGAGTCGTCCGCTGAGATCGGCAACGTGGTCAAGGTGATCACCTCGATCGCCGAGCAGACCAACCTGCTGGCGCTGAACGCGACCATCGAGGCCGCCCGCGCCGGCGAGGCGGGCAAGGGCTTCGCCGTGGTCGCCAACGAGGTCAAGGAGCTCGCGCAGGAGACCGCCAAGGCCACCGAGGACATCGCCCGCCGCGTCGAGGCGATCCAGAAGGACACCGGCGCCGCCGTCTCGGCCATCGGCGAGATCAGCTCGATCGTCGCCCAGATCTCCGACCGCCAGACCACCATCGCCTCCGCGGTCGAGGAGCAGACCGCCACCACGGCGGAGATGTCCCGCTCGGTGAGCGAGGCCGCGCAGGGCTCCGGCCAGATCGCCGACAACATCTCCGGCGTCTCGGCCGCCGCGGACTCCACCACGCAGGCGCTGTCCCAGACCCGGATGGCCGTCGACGAGCTGTCCCGGATGGCCGCCGGCCTGCGCACCAGCGTCGCCCGCTTCACCCACTGATCCCCCGCCCCGCCGCGGCCGGTGCTCACAGGCCGCGGCGGGGCGCTGCACTCCCGAGAGGTCTCCCCCCGTGCACCTGCCCCGCCTCTCCGACCTGCGCATCGGCCGCCGGCTCGGGCTCGCCTTCGGGGCCGTCGGCGCCCTGGTCGCCGTCAGCACCGCCACCGGCCTGTCCGCGGTGGCCGAGCAGCGCGACCTCGCCGCGGAGCTCAGCCGGGCCGACGCCGTCCTGGCCGAGGCGGAGACCGCGCGCTTCCAGATCGCCGACGTCACCGGCTGGCAGGGCCTCGTCGTCGCCGACGCCGTCACCTTCGGCCCCGCCGTCGCCCTGGCCCCCGACGCCTACAACCGCTCGGGCCTGCTGGAGAGCCGGGACGCCGTCTACGCCTGGCTCGACGACGTCGACACGGCGGCGATGGACGCCGACGAGGCGGAGGCGTTCGCCGCGCTCCGGCCGGCCTGGGACGACTACTTCCACTGGGACGACCAGGTCGTCGCCTGGCTGTCGACCGGCACCCGCGAGGGCTACGCCGCCGCGCTGGAGAGCATCAACGGCGGTGAGGCCGGCGAGGGCTACGGCCGGGTCCTCGACCTCGCCGACCGGATGCAGACGTCGGCCAGCGAGCGGGCCGACGCGCTGCGCGCCGACCAGGAGGCCGCGCAGGAGCGCGCGACCGTGCTGCTGGGCGTCACCGGCGTCGTCGCGCTGCTGCTGGCCGCCGCCTGCGCCGTCCTCGTGGCCCGCTCGGTCGTGCGGCCGCTGCGCCGGGTGCAGGACGTCGCCGCCGCCCTGGCCGCCGGCGACCTCGGCACCCGCACCGGCGTCGACCGGCGCGACGAGGTCGGCCGCACGGCCCAGGCGCTCGACGCCGCGCAGGACGCCCTCCGCGCCGTGCTCGAGTCCGTGACCGCCTCCGCGGACGCGGTGGCCGCGTCCAGCGAGGAGCTGTCGGCGTCGGCCGCGCAGATCTCGGCGTCGGCGGAGGAGACCTCGGCGCAGTCCGGCGTGGTGTCGGGCGCCGCGGAGGAGGTCTCTCGGAACGTGCAGACCGTCGCGGCGGGTGCGGAGGAGATGGGCGCCTCGATCCGGGAGATCGCCACGAACGCGGCCGAGGCGTCGGCGGTGGCGGCGCGGGCCGTGACCGCGGCTGAGACCACGACGGCGACCGTCGCCAAGCTCGGCGAGTCCTCCGCGGAGATCGGCAACGTGGTCAAGGTGATCACCTCGATCGCCGAGCAGACCAACCTGCTGGCCCTCAACGCGACCATCGAGGCGGCCCGCGCCGGCGAGGCGGGCAAGGGCTTCGCCGTGGTCGCCAACGAGGTCAAGGAGCTCGCGCAGGAGACCGCGAAGGCGACCGAGGACATCGCGCGGCGCGTGCAGGCGATCCAGGGCGACACCACCGCGGCGGTGACGGCGATCGGGGAGATCAGCTCGATCGTCGCGCAGATCTCCGACCGGCAGACCACCATCGCCTCGGCGGTGGAGGAGCAGACGGCCACGACCAACGAGATGAGCCGCTCGGTCCAGGAGGCCGCGCAGGGGTCGGGTCAGATCGCCGACAACATCTCCGGCGTCTCGACGGCGGCGGACTCGACCACGCAGGCGCTGACCCAGACGCGCACCGCCGTCGATGAACTGTCGCGCATGGCGGCCGACCTGCGCAGCACGGTGGGCCGCTTCTCCTGGTGACCTCGACCATTCTGAGAATGGTCACCGGCGCGCGCTGACGCCATTCCTCCCGGCCCCGGCCCGGTCGTCGTCCCTCGACGTCCGGTTCCGGGGCCGGTGACGTTGCGCCGACCAGCGACGATGCGATGACCACCGCTTCGACCAGCCAAAACGCCCTTGTCGACATGTCCGTGGGGGCGATCCGGTGACCTCTCGGGCATTGTCGACAAAGAGCGATGAATGGTCCTACCCGTTGCGCTCCGCAATCATTCCGCCCGTTTCCGGATCGTTACGGACACGCCATTTCCGGACGGCGTCAGTTCCTTTTCCGATGCGCCACTCTTCTCGGCGACGGCGCGACCAGCAGCCGCCGCACACGAGATGTGGAGAGACCCGATGACCGACCCGACCGACGCCCGCCCGACCAGCACCTCCTGGTGGGGCGACCGCGGCGTCACCACCAAGGTGCTGAGCACCGTGGCGCTCGGCGCGGTCGTGACCGGCACCGTCGGGCTCCTCGGTCTGCAGGCCCTCGGCCACACCGCCGACTCCGCGGACGCCCTGTACGAGGCGAACCTCCAGGGCGCGGTCGCCGCGGCCGACGTGGACGGGATCCTGAGCGACATCCGCGTCGCCTCGCGCAACGCGCTGCTGGTCGCCACCCCGCAGGAGACCCAGGAGACGCTGGCCGGCGTCGAGGCGCTCCGCGAGGACTTCGGCACCGCGCTCGAGGCCTACGCGCAGGGAGACCTCGACCCGCAGCGGCAGGAGCTCGTGGACGGGATCGAGGCCACCATGGCCGACTACGCCACGTTCCAGGACACCGTCCTCTCGCCCCTCGCGCTGGCCAACGACGTGCCCGGCTGGATGGCGGCGAACAACGCCCAGGGGACCCCCGTGGTCACCTCGCTCACCGAGGACATCCAGGCGCTGCGCGACCTGGAGATGGAGGAGGCCGCCGCGGCCGCTGCCGCCATCCGCGCCGACTACGAGTCGCAGCGCACGCTGGCCCTCCTCCTCATGCTCGCGGGCATCGTGGTCACGGCCGGCCTGGGCTGGGTCGTCGCCCGGGGCCTGGCGCGCGGCGTGGCGCGGGTCCAGCACGTCGCCGAGGGCCTGTCGGCCGGCGACCTCACCCGCGCCGCCGGGCTGACCACCCGCGACGAGCTCGGGCGGATGGGCCAGGCGCTCGACACGGCGGTCGTCGAGCTGCGCGGCGTGATGGCCTCCGTGGTCGGCGCGGCCGACGCGGTGGCGGCCAGCTCGGAGGAGCTCAGCGCGTCCTCGGCGCAGATCTCGGCGTCGGCCGAGGAGACCTCGGCCCAGTCCGGCGTCGTGTCGGGCGCCGCCGAGGAGGTCTCCCGCAACGTGCAGACCGTCGCCGCGGGCGCCGAGCAGATGGGCGCCTCGATCCGGGAGATCGCCACCAACGCGGCCGAGGCCTCGGCCGTGGCCGCCCGCGCGGTCACCGCCGCGGAGACCACCACCGCCACCGTCGCCAAGCTGGGCGAGTCCTCGGCCGAGATCGGCAACGTCGTCAAGGTCATCACCTCGATCGCCGAGCAGACCAACCTGCTGGCCCTCAACGCGACCATCGAGGCCGCGCGGGCGGGCGAGGCCGGCAAGGGCTTCGCCGTGGTCGCGAACGAGGTCAAGGAGCTGGCGCAGGAGACCGCGAAGGCGACGGAGGACATCGCCCGCCGGGTGCAGGCGATCCAGGCCGACACCGGCGCCGCGGTGGGCGCCATCGGCGAGATCTCCCAGATCGTCGCCCAGATCTCCGACCGGCAGACCACCATCGCCAGCGCCGTCGAGGAGCAGACCGCGACGACGAACGAGATGAGCCGCTCGGTCCAGGAGGCCGCGCAGGGCTCCGGCCAGATCGCCGACAACATCTCCGGCGTCTCCTCGGCCGCCGACAGCACCACCCAGGCCCTGTCGCAGACCCGCGTCGCCGTCGACGAGCTCTCCCGCATGGCCGCCGACCTGCGCACCAGCGTCGCCCGCTTCACCTACTGATCCCCCGGCACGAGACCCCAGGAGCACACCCATGTCCACCACCCGTGCCGGCCGTTCCGGCGGCTGGTTCGCCGACCGCCCGGTCGCCGTCAAGATCGGCGCCGCCGTCGCCGTCCTCGCGGTCGTCGCCGTCGCCATGACCGTCCTCGCGGTCAACCGGCTGTCGGCCGTCGAGGCGGCCGCCGCCCGGATCAACGACAACGTCGTCCGGCTCGCCGACCTCGCCAACATCCAGCGCTCCTGGCAGGGCGACCGCTCGCGCTACAACAGCTACGCCCTGGTGGACCCGCAGACCCGCGTGGAGCTGCGCGCCGACCTGGCCGAGCGCCGCGAGACCATCGACAACCAGCTCGACGCCTACGCCGAGGTGACGGTCAACAAGACCGCCTTCGAGGAGTTCCGCGCCACCGTCGAGGGCTACTACGCGGTCGCCGACACCCAGCTGCTCCCGGCCGCCGACGCCGGCCAGCTGCCCGTGGCCGCCGCGGTCGTCACCGGCCCGCTGCAGGACGCCTCCGACTCGATCATGGACCAGTACAACGCCATGCAGGAGCGGCGCGTGGCCGCCGGCCAGACCGACACCGACGACGCCGTCGACATCGTCTCCTCGGCCACCGTGACCCTGTGGACCTCGCTGGCGATCGGCATCGCCCTGGCCGGCGGGCTGACCCTCCTCGTCGTGCGCCGCCTGGTGGGCACCGTGCGCTCGGTGCAGGCCTCGGTCGAGGCGCTGGCCGCCGGCGACCTGACCGTCACCCCCGACGTGCGGGGCCGCGACGAGCTCGGCCGCATGGCCGCCGCGCTGGGCGACGCCCAGGTGACGCTGCGCGGCGTCATGTCCTCGGTGGTCGGTGCCGCCGACGCCGTCGCCGCGTCCAGCGAGGAGCTGTCGGCCTCGGCCGCGCAGATCTCCGCGTCGGCGGAGGAGACCTCCGCGCAGTCCGGCGTCGTGTCGGGCGCCGCGGAGGAGGTCAGCCGCAACGTGCAGACCGTCGCCGCGGGTGCGGAGGAGATGGGCGCCTCGATCCGGGAGATCGCCACCAACGCCGCCGAGGCCTCGGCCGTCGCGGCCCGCGCGGTCACCGCCGCGGAGACCACCACCGCCACGGTCGCCAAGCTGGGCGAGTCCTCCGCCGAGATCGGCAACGTCGTCAAGGTCATCACGAGCATCGCCGAGCAGACCAACCTGCTCGCGCTCAACGCCACCATCGAGGCGGCCCGCGCCGGCGAGGCCGGCAAGGGCTTCGCCGTGGTCGCGAACGAGGTCAAGGAGCTGGCGCAGGAGACCGCGAAGGCGACCGAGGACATCGCCCGCCGGGTGCAGGCCATCCAGGGCGACACGACCGCGGCGGTGACGGCGATCGGGGAGATCAGCTCGATCGTCGCCCAGATCTCCGACCGGCAGACCACCATCGCCTCGGCGGTGGAGGAGCAGACCGCGACGACGAACGAGATGTCCCGGTCGGTCCAGGAGGCCGCGCAGGGGTCGGGCCAGATCGCCGACAACATCTCCGGCGTCTCCTCCGCGGCCGACAGCACCACCCAGGCGCTGACCCAGACGCGCACCGCCGTCGACGAGCTGTCCCGGATGGCCGCCGACCTGCGCACCAGCGTCGCCCGCTTCACCTACTGAGCAACGCCCCGCCCGGAGCCGGCGCACGGTCGGCTCCGGGCGCGGGACTGCCGATGACACGACCCGACGACCGGCGACGCCCGGGGTTCGCCTCAACACGGACCGGGCCGACGTCGAAGACCCAGCGGGGCACCCGCCCCGGACAGCGAGAGAGAAGGCAAGCGGTGGACGGTCTGGACGACATCGTCGAGGAGTTCCTCGTCGAGAGCCACGAGAACCTCGACCAGCTCGACACGGACCTGGTCGCCCTCGAGCAAGAACCCGACTCCCGCGAGCGGCTCTCGAGCATCTTCCGCACGATCCACACGATCAAGGGCACCAGCGGCTTCCTGGCGTTCGGGCGGCTCGAGGAGGTCACGCACGTCGGGGAGAACATGCTCTCCCGGCTGCGCGACGGCGTCCTCGCGCTGACCCCCGAGCGCACCAGCGTGCTGCTGCGGATGGTCGACACGGTGCGCTCGCTGCTCGCCTCGATCGAGGCCACCGGCGGCGAGGGCGGCGTGGACGTGTCCGCCGTCGTCGCCGAGATCAGCGCCGCGATGGAGGACCGCCCCGCGCCCGCCCCCGCTCCGGCGCCCGTCGCCGCGCCGGCCGCCGTCGAGCCCGTGGCCGCCCCCGCGCCCGTCGCCGTCGAGCCCGTCGCCGGGGCCGCCGTCCTGGAGGCCGCCGAGGCCGTGGTCGAGGCCGCCGTCGAGGCCGGCGTCGAGGCCGCTGCGGAGGCCGTCGTCGAGGACACCGCCGAGCCGGCCCACGACGACGCGCACGACGAGCACGCCGACGAGCACCCGGCCGACGAGCACCCCGCCGAGGACCACCACGAGGACCAGCCCGCCGGCGCCGCGCGCGCCGAGGGCCAGGGCGGCCAGCAGGCCCGCCGCGCCGTCGCCGACTCGACCATCCGCGTCGACGTCGACCTGCTCGACTCGCTCATGCTGCTGGTCGGCGAGCTGGTGCTGACCCGCAACCAGATCGTCCAGTACGTGGGCCGCTCCACCGACACCGACCTGGTGCGCGCCTCCCAGCGGCTCAACCTCATCGCCAGCGAGCTGCAGGAGGGCGTCATGAAGACGCGCATGCAGCCGATCGACCACATCTGGTCCAAGCTCCCCCGCGTCGTCCGCGACCTCGGCATCCAGTGCGGCAAGACCGTCCGCCTGGAGATGGAGGGCAAGGACACCGAGCTCGACAAGACGCTGCTCGAGGCGGTCAAGGACCCGCTGACCCACCTGGTCCGCAACTCCGTCGACCACGGCATCGAGGCCCCCGACCGCCGTCGCGCCGCCGGCAAGCGCGCCGAGGGCGTGCTGACCCTGCGCGCGAGGCACGAGAGCGGCCAGGTCGTCGTCGAGGTGGCCGACGACGGCGCCGGCATCGACCCGGCCAAGATCGGCGCCAAGGCCGTCGAGCGCGGCCTGGTCACCGCCGACCAGCTCTCCCGCATGGGTCCGCAGGACGTCCTGCAGATGATCTTCGCGCCCGGCTTCTCCACCGCCGCCGCGGTCACCAACGTCTCCGGCCGCGGCGTCGGCATGGACGTCGTCAAGACCAACATCGAGTCGATCGGCGGCACGATCGAGGTCGAGTCCGAGCCGGGCCGCGGGACCGTCTGCCGGCTGCGCATCCCGCTGACCCTGGCGATCGTCCCGGCGCTCACCGTCGAGTGCGCCGGCGACCGCTACGCCATCCCGCAGATCAGCCTGCAGGAGCTCGTCAGCCTCGACGCCGAGAAGGCCGCCAACGCCGTCGAGGAGGTCGGCGGCGCGCCGGTCTACCGCCTGCGCGGCGAGCTGCTCCCCCTCGTCCGGCTCACCGACGTCCTGGGCCTGGCCTCCGACCGGCACGACGGCCACGTCGTCATCGCGGTGCTGCGCTCGGAGGGCCGGCGCTTCGGCCTCGTCGTCGACCGGGTCATCAACACCGAGGAGATCGTCGTCAAGGCCGTCGGCGGCCAGCTCAAGGCGATCGGCCTGTACTCCGGCGCCACCGTCCTCGGCGACGGCGCCGTCGCGCTCATCCTCGACGTCCAGGCGCTGGCCCGACGGGCGCTGCGCACCGAGACCGCCGAGCGGCAGGAGGCCCGCGAGGCCGCGGCCCGCACCGTCGCCGTCGAGACCGACCGGCAGCGGATGCTGCTCGCCGCGATCGGCGAGGGCCGGCGCGTGGCCATCCCGCTGGACACCGTCACCCGCCTCGAGCAGGTGCGCACGGAGTCCGTCGAGCGGGTCGGCAACCGCGAGGTCGTGCAGTACCGCGGCGCGATCCTGCCGATCGTCCGCCTCGACCGGCACCTGGGCGCCTACGGCGCCAGCGACCGCGAGGTGCTCGAGGTGATCGTCTACAGCGACCACGGCCGCAGCGTCGCGATCGTCGTGGAGGAGATCCTCGACATCGTCGACGGCGGGGCCGCCGTCCGCAGCGACATCGACGACCTGGGCCTGCTCGGCTCCGCCGTCCTCGGCGACAAGGTGACCGAGCTCCTCGACGTCCGCGCCGCGATCCTCGCGGCCGACCCGGCCTTCTACGCCACCGACCACTCCCCGTCCGCCCTGCTGGAGGTCTGACGTGACGACCGCGACCGACACCCCCGCCCGCGCCACCAGCGGGCAGCTGGCCACCTTCCGGCTCGACGGCGACCTCTACGGCGTCGAGGTGGAGCACGTGCAGGAGGTGCTGCGCAGCCAGAAGCTCACCCGGGTGCCGCTGGCGCCGCCGGCCGTCGCCGGGCTGATCAACCTGCGCGGGCAGGTGGTGACCGCGATCGAGCTGCGCGAGCGCCTGGGCCGCCGGCCCCGCCCGGCCGACACCGACGCCGTCGTCATCGTCGTGCGCCTGCACGGCGAGGCGGTGAGCCTGCTGGTCGACTCGATCGCCGACGTCGTCGACGTCGACGCGGCCGACTTCGAGGCCCCGCCGGACACCCTCGACGGCCAGGCCCGCGAGCTCATCCGCGGCGCCTACAAGCTCGACGGGCAGCTGCTGCTCGCCCTCGACGTGCAGAAGGCCGTCGGTGCGTGACTGAGAGTCACCGACGGTTCACCTGACGGAGCACGACACGCGGCCGTCGCCCACCGCCCCTCCGGCGATCGGGTGACGGCCGCGTGGCGTCGCGGGGTGATCACCTCCACCCTGGACGCGCTGCCCCCTTCCCGGGCGGCGCCGTCGGAGGGGGAGACGTGCCGTACACGCTGGTCAGTGCCGCCACGCTGGGCTTCGACCTGGTGCGCCTGCCCGGCGGCCGCGCCGCCGCCGACGTCCTGCTCACCGGCCTCGCCGCCGGACCCGCCGAGCTGACCGCGCTCGCCGCCGGCGCCCGGTCCCGCGACGCCGACCGCGACCAGCGCGCCGTCCTGGCCGTGCGCTCGCGCCGCGCCCGCGAGCTCGCCGCGACCGTGCCGCAGCTGCGCTCGGTGACGCCGTCGGCCGGCGACCGCGCCGCCGTCCTCGTCACCCAGCTCGAGCGCGGCACCATCGGCACGGTCGCCGCCGTGGAGCGGGTGCTGCGCGAGGACGTGCTCGGCCCGGAGCACCGCGCCTACGCCGAGGCCGACCCCGAGGTGCGCGAGCGGGCCGCCGAGGTGCTCGCCGACGCCGTGGTGGGGGAGTGGGCGGCCGGGGTGCTGCCGCCGCTGGTGCGCCGCGAGCTGGTGACGCCGTTCGCCACCGCGGTCCCCGACGCCGCCGTGCGCGGTGCCGGCGCCGACCTCGGCCCGGCCACGCCCGAGCTGTCGTCGCTGCTGGCCACGTTCTCCTCGCTGGACGCCCGCGGCCGCGACCGCTGGCGCGCCGCCGTCGACGACGGCCGGCCCGAGCAGCGCCCGTGGGCCACGGCCATGCACGAGGCGTCCTGGGCCGCGCACGTCTCCGGCCGCACCCGCGCGCTGGCCACCGCCCAGCTGCTCGCCGTCCGCGCCTTCGCCGCGGGCGGTCTCGACGCCCGCGACGGCGCCTCCGGCTCGTGGAACGCCCTCGCCGGCGTCGTCCAGGGGGTGGCGATGGGCGACCTGCTCGACAGCAGCGCCCTCGGCGTCCTCCTGGCGCCCTGGCACCGCGTCACCGGCCGCTGACCCCGCCGCCGGTCCCCCGCGCCGGCCCCCCGCGCCGCCCAGCGCTGCCGCCCTGCGCCGCCGCCCTGTCGATCATCGGCTGCGTGCACGGGACACGCGTGGACACGCCGGGCAGGCGTGCACGCATCCGATGATCACGACGGCGGCCGGCCATTGGCGGCCTATGGGCGTTCGGCTCGATTGATCATCGGCTCGTTGCCGCTGACACGCGCGGACACGCCGAGCCGGGCGGCAACCAGCCGCATCTCGCGGCCGGCGGCGCCCCGCCGCGTCGATCATCGGCTGCGTGCACGGGACACGCGTGGACACGCCGGGCAGGCGTGCACGCATCCGATGATCACGACGGCGGCCGGGTCGTGGGCGGCCGTCCCGCGGGCTCCCCGTGACCGCCGGCAAGACATGCCCCGTCCGGTGGACCCGGGCGCCCCGCCGCAGGTCAGCGCCGTGCCCACCGCCCCGCCCGCCGGCGGCCCTGTCGACATGGGAACGCCCGCCCGCCGCTGACCCGCCACCGCCGTAACGGTTGCGCGGGACGCGTCAACACGACGGGTGGGGCGGCCGACAACTCCTGGGACAGGCGATGCGGGTGGGATGCCCGAGGCCGTTCCGGATCAGCTCCGGAAGTGACCTTGACCCCCTCTCCCGCGGTGCCGAGACCCCGAGGAACGGCTCCCCGCCGTTGCCGGCCGAGCAGGAGGACGTGTGGACCCGATCCGGGTGCTGGTGGTCGACGACTCGGTCGTCGTCCGCAAGATCGTGACGGACGTGCTGTCCTCCGATCCCTCCATCGAGGTCGTCGGGACGGCGGTGAACGGCAAGCTCGCCCAGGGCAAGGTCGACGCGCTCAAGCCCGACCTGATCACGATGGACATCGAGATGCCGGAGATGAACGGCATCGAGGCGGTGCGCGCGATCCGCGCCCGCCGCAACCGCGTGCCGATCGTCATGTTCAGCACGCTGACCGAGCGGGGTGCGTCGGCCACCCTCGACGCCCTCTCGGCCGGCGCGAACGACTACGTCACCAAGCCGGCGAACGTCGGCAGCGTCGCGCAGTCGATGGAGAGCGTGCGCGAGCAGCTCATCCCCAAGATCAAGGCGCTCACCGGGCGTCCGGTGGGCCTGCCCGGCCTCGCCGCCCGCCCGGTCGCCGCCCCGGTGGCCCCCCGCCCGCCGGCGCCGCGCACCGCCCCGCACAAGGCGCCCGCGGTCCTGGTGATCGGCTCGTCCACCGGCGGCCCCGAGGCGCTGGCCAAGGTCGTCCCCGCGCTGCCGGCGACCCTGCCCGTGCCCGTGCTCCTGGTGCAGCACATGCCGCCGGTGTTCACCCGGCAGTTCGCCCAGCGCCTCGACCGGCTGAGCGCCCTGCGCGTCGTCGAGGCCGTCGACGGCTCACCGCTGCTGCCCGGCACCGTGCACCTGGCCCCGGGCGACCACCACCTGACCGTGCGCGGCACCGGCCGCGGCGCCGTCACGATGCTGTCCCAGGGCCCGCCGGAGAACTTCTGCCGCCCCGCCGTCGACCCGCTGTTCCGCTCCGCGGTGGCCGCCTACGACGGCGCCGTCCTGTCGGTGGTGCTCACCGGCATGGGGTCCGACGGCCGCGCCGGCGCGGCCGTCATCCGCGACGCCGGCGGCACCGTGATCGCGCAGGACCAGGCCACCTCCGTCGTCTGGGGCATGCCCGGCGCCGTCACCCAGGCCGGCCTCGCCGACGAGGTCCTCCCGCTCGACCGCGTGGCCGAGGCCATCACCCGCCACCTGGCCTCCGCGCAGGCCCGCGCCCTCCCCGGCACCCCGCCGCAGCCCGCCCACCTGACCCTCGCGACGGGAGCCCACCGATGACCCTCACCGCCACCCGCTTCGACTGGGTGCGCCAGCTGGTGCACCGGGAGAGCGCCATCGTGCTCGCGCCCGGCAAGGAGTACCTCGTCGAGGCCCGCCTCCTCCCGCTGGCCCGCAAGATGGGCCTGGCCGACGTCGACCAGCTCGTCGACGCCGTGCGCAGCCGCCCGCGGCCCGACGACACCCGCCAGATCGTCGAGGCGCTCACCACCAACGAGACCTCGTGGTTCCGCGACGGCGACCCGTTCACCGCGCTGACCTCCACCGTGCTGCCGGCGCTGCAGTCGGCGCGCGGCCCGGCCGAGCGGCTGCAGATCTGGTCGGCCGCCTGCTCCAGCGGGCAGGAGGCCTACACGATCGCGATGCTGCTCGAGGACGCGATGCCGAACGCGGCGACGCGGGTCTCGATCACCGCCACCGACATCTCCCGCGAGATGGTCGAGCGCACGCGCGCCGGCCGGTTCAGCCAGCTCGAGGTCAACCGGGGGCTGCCCGCGCCGATGCTGGTGCGCCACTTCCAGCGGGCCGGCAGCGAGTGGGAGGTCTCGCCGACCCTGCGCCGCATGGTCGCCACCCGTGAGTGCAACCTGGCCGCCCCGCTGCCGCGGATGGGCCCGTTCGACGTCGTCTACCTCCGCAACGTCCTCATCTACTTCGACCTGCCCACCAAGCAGGCGATCCTCCGCCGGGTGCGCGAGCTCATGCGCCCCGACGGGTGGCTGTTCCTCGGTGCCGCCGAGACCACCCTCGGCGTCGACGACTCCTGGAGCCGCGTCGTCATCGGCCGGACCTCCGCCTACCGCCCGCTGAAGGGGGCATGACCGTGCGCGCTCTGGTGATCGACGACTCCCGCGCCATGCGGCGCATCGTGACCGGGACCCTCGAGGGGTTCGGCTACGAGACGCGGCAGGCCGGGCACGGCCAGGAGGCGCTCGACGTCCTCCACGAGGGCTGGGTGCCCGACCTGTGCACCATCGACTGGAACATGCCGGTGATGGACGGACTGCAGTTCGTCAACGCCGTCCGCACGAACCCGGCCTGGCGGGCGGTGACCCTCATGATGGTCACCTCCGAGAGCGAGCACGGCCAGATCGTGCGCGCGTTGGCCGCCGGCGCCCACGAGTACGTCATCAAGCCGTTCACCGCCGACGCCATCCGCGACAAGCTCGCGCTGCTCGGCCTGCTCCCGCAGGAGGTCTCCCTGTGACCGCGATCGACGCCGGGCCGCGCCGCCGCGCCGGCGACCGCCCGCCGGCCGTCGCCGAACTGATCGACGAGGCCACCGTCACCGAGATCACCGAGCAGGCGTGGCTCGCCCTCGTCGGCGAGGACGAGGTGCTCGTGCCGCTCCCGGCGCCGCTGCCGGCCGACACGCTGAGCTCCTGGGTCGGCATCACCGGCCCCTGGACCGGCACCGTCGTCCTCACCACCGGCCGCGACACCGCCGTCGAGCTCACCCGCGCGCTCCTGCGCGAGCACGCCCCGGAGGTGCTCGAGGACGAGGACGTCGACGACGCCCTCGGCGAGCTCGCCAACGTGGTGGGCGGCAACGTCAAGGCCGTCCTCCCCGGACCGTCCGCCCTCGGCCTGCCCGAGGTCGGCGCCACCCCGCCCGCCGGCTCCCCAGCCGACACCCTCCGCGTCGACGTCCTGTGGCGCGGACAGCCGCTCACGGTCTCCGTGCAGTCCCCCCTGCACACCGAGGAAGAGAACGAGGTGCCCCTGTGAAGATCCTGGTCGCCGACGACAGCCGCGTCATGCGGCAGATCGTCATCCGCACCCTGCGGCAGGCCGGTTACGACGACCACGACATCGTCGAGGCCGAGGACGGCCGCGACGCCTACGAGAAGGTGCAGTCCGAGGGCCCCGACCTGGTCCTGTCGGACTGGAACATGCCGAACATGACCGGCCTGGAGTGCCTGCAGGCGCTGCGCGGCTCGGGCTCCTCGGTGCCGTTCGGGTTCGTCACCTCGGAGGGCTCGGCCGAGATGCGGGAGAAGGCCGCCGACGCCGGCGCGCTGTTCCTCATCGCCAAGCCGTTCACCGCCGACACCTTCTCCGAGCACCTCGACGCGGTGCTGGCATGACCGCCCCGCTCACGGTCGTCCTGCCGGACGCCAAGGCCGTCAAGGACATGCTCTCGGGCCTGGTCGGCAAGCCGGTCTCGGTGACGCCGGGCGCCCCGGTCACGCCCACCGATAAGGACCCGGTCTCGGTC
>NZ_FQVX01000009.1 GCF_900129495.1 Geodermatophilus nigrescens | reverse complement strand
GGCGGTCGCCGGCAGCCACTCCAGGGCGCGGCCGTGCCGGACCAGGTCACCGGCCCAGGCGCCGGAGATCCGCGGGACCCCGCGCAGCCAGCCGCCGACGGTGCGCGCGCCGTCGTGCTCGCTCGCGCCGCGCACGTCGCTGCGGCGCACCACCCGGGTCAGCTCGGCGTGCACCCGGTGGGCGGCGGCGACGAGCTTGCGGGCCCGGTCCAGCAGCTCGGCGTCGCCGAGCTCGTCGAGGTCGACCGCGGACAGGGCGTCGAGCGCGGAGGCCAGCTCCCCCACCCCGTTCACCTCCCCACACCGCATCGAACGCGTGTTCGACACTAGTCGACCGGAGGTGTGCACGCAAGACGAAACCGCAGGTCAGGAGGCTGATCGGGCGCCGCGTCAACCGGCGGCGGGCACCTCCACGCGCCACTCCGGCGGGTCACCGGGGTGCAGGGCCGGGTCGTCGGCGGCGAGCGTGCGGACGGGCCCGGGCGGCGTCCGCGGCCCCTCGAAGCGCACCGTCACCCGGCCCAGCCCGCGGCCCCACACCCAGCCGGCGCCGAGTTCGTCGTGGACGACGTCCTGCCCCGGCCACCAGCGCCGGTCCGCGGGCGGCGGCGGGGCCTCGGGCGCCTCGACGACGTCGTCGTCCACGGCCTCCTCGGCGGTCGCCGGCTCCTCCGCGAAGAGGTCGCCCTGCGCGTACTGCGACAGCCCCGAGACACCGACGCCGATCAGGCGCAGCCCGCCGCCGGTGCCGGCCTCGGCGAGCAGCCGCCGCGCGATCGAGGCGACCTGCCGGGCGTCGTCCGTGGGCTGGGGCAGCGTCTGCGAGCGGGTCATCGTCGTGAAGTCGTAGCGGCGCAGCTTGAGGGTGACCGTGCGCCCCGACAGCGCCGAGCCGCGCAGCCGGTCGCCCACCCGGGCGGCCATCGAGTCGATGAGCCGGCCGAGCTCCGCGAGGTCGGTGAGGTCCCGCTCGAACGTCGACTCCTGCGAGACCGACTTGGCCCCCCGCTCGGCCACCACCGGCCGGTCGTCCTCGGCCCGCGCCAGCTGGTACAGCCCGGTGCCGTGCGCCCGCCCGGCCAGGGTGACCAGGTCGGGGAGCGTCTTCGCCGCCAGGTCGGCCACCGTGCGCACGCCGACCTGCCGCAGCCGCTCGGCCGTGGCCGGGCCGACCCCGCCGAGCCGGGTCACCGGCAGCGGGTGCAGCACGTCGAGCTCGGAGCCCGGCGGGACGACGACGAGGCCGTCGGGCTTGTCGAGGTCGGAGGCGATC
This sequence comes from Geodermatophilus nigrescens, assembly GCF_900129495.1. Lineage (GTDB taxonomy): Bacteria > Actinomycetota > Actinomycetes > Mycobacteriales > Geodermatophilaceae > Geodermatophilus > Geodermatophilus nigrescens. The sequence continues at coordinate 27,021 of NZ_FQVX01000009.1, read as the reverse complement.
TTCGCCATGAGCTTGGAGCTGCCGATCCCGACCGAGCCGGTCACCCCGCCGGTGGCCCCGGCGATCCGCTCCTTGAGCGTGCGGGCCAGCGCGGTGACGCCGTCGACGGACAGGTCGTGGTCGCCGGCCGCCAGGTCGACGTACGCCTCGTCGATCGACACCGGCTCCACCAGCGGCGACAGCTCGCGCAGCAGCGCCATGACGACGTCCGACGTCCGCCGGTAGGCGCCGAACCGGCCGCCGAGGAACGCCGTCCCGGGCGGGCAGCGGCGGCGGGCCTCCACCGTCGACATCGCCGAGCGGGCCCCGTAGGCGCGCGCCTCGTAGGACGCCGTCGCGACGACGCCGCGCCCGCCGGTGCCGCCGACGACCACCGGCCGCCCTCGCAGCGAGGGCTTGTCGCGCTGCTCGACGGCGGCGAAGAACGCGTCCAGGTCCAGGTGCAGGACGCTCGCCTCCCGCCGCACGCCGTCGATCCTCCCCCGTCCGTTGCCGGGGTGTCGCGCACCCGGCAGGCTCCGCCCATGGGGGACCGGCGGGGCGCGTTCGAGGCCGCCTACGACGCGGCGCTCGCCCGCTGGCCGGTGCCGGTCCGCCCGGTCGGCGTCGACACGCGGTTCGGCCGCACCCACGTGCTCGTCAGCGGCGCGGCCGCGGCTCCCCCGCTGGTGCTGCTGCCCGGCGGCGGCGCCACCGCGCTGGCCTGGTCGGGCGCGATGCGGCTGCTCGCCGCGGTGCGCCGCGTGCACGTCGTCGACCCGGTGGGCGACGCCGGCCGCAGCCCCGCCACCACCCCGCTCGCCAGCGCCGAGGACGTCGCCGACTGGCTGGCCGAGGTCCTCGACGGGCTGGGCCTCGGCGCCGTCGACCTGGCCGGGCACAGCTACGGCGGCTGGCAGGCGCTCGCCCTCGCGCTCGACCGGCCCGCCCGGGTGCGCCGCCTCGGGCTCGTCGACCCGACCACCACCTTCGCCGGCTTCTCCCCCGGCTACCTGCTGCACGCCGTCCCGGTGCTGACCCGGCCCAGCGCCGCCCGCATGCGGGCGCTGGTGCGCTGGGAGACCGGCGGCCGGCCGGTGGACGACGCGTGGCTCGACGTCGCGGCGCTCGGCGCCGAGGTGCCGACGGCGGCGCCGGTGCGCACCCGCCGTCCCGACCCGGCCCGGCTGGCCGGGCTGACCGTGCCCACGCTGGTCGTCGTCGCCGGGGACGGGCGGGCGCAGGACCCCCGCCAGGTGGCCCGCAACGCCGGCCGGCTCATGCCGCGGGCGGGCGTCGTGACGCTGCCCGGCGCCACCCACCACACCCTCCCCGCCGGCGCCGAACGGGTGCTCACCGAGTTCCTCCGCTGAGCGCTCAGCGCAGTGCGAGCAGCAGGCAGACGACCGCGAGGGCCAGCGCGACCGGCGTCATCACCAGCCGCTCGGGCCGGCTGCGGGAGATCGCGTTGAGCGCCACGCCGAGCGCGAAGTACCCGGTCAGCACCCACATGGCGACGTCGACCACGCCGCCGGGCAGCAGGTCGACGGCGCCGGCCGCCTGCAGCAGGAGCAGCGCGACCACGCCGTAGACCCCGATCGACACCGCGCTGCCCACGCGGAGCCGCGGCGGCAGGACGACGTGCTGACCGCCCCAGGCGAAGCGCCCCAGCGGCGCCCCGCCGACCAGCGCCAGCTGGAAGACCGCGAGGGCGGCGAGCAGGACGACCCCGACGACGGCGGCAACCAAGATCACGGGCGGCAGGCTAGTGGCCGGGGGTGTCGCCGGGGTGAGCGCCGGGCGTCCCGTCCGCGACCGCACCGATGAGTCCCGGCCCCGGCGGACGTCTCCCCCCACGGCGCCCGGGACCGGGCGGACGGAGGAGGGACGATGACCGACGTGGACGGACGCGACGTGGCGGCGTGGGTGGGGCGGACGTACGAGGGGCTGGCCGGCGTGCTCGATGCCGAGCCCGCGACCTGGGACGCCCCGACGCTGTGCGCGGGCTGGCAGGTCCGGCACCTGGTGGCGCACGTGACCATGCCGGCGCGGCTGTCCCCCGAGCAGTTCGGCGCGGAGATGGCGGCCGCGCGCGGCGACTTCGGCGTCCTGTCCGACACCGTGGCGGCCCGCGACGCCGCGCTCCCGGCCGCCGACCTGCTCGGCGCCCTGCGCTCGCCGGTCCTGCACGCGTGGCAGCCGCCCGGCGGTGGCGCGACCGGCGCCCTGAGCCACGCCGTCGTCCACTCCCTGGACGTCACCGTCGCGCTCGGCCGGCCGCCGGTCGCGCCGGCCGACGCCGTGGCCGCCGTCCTCGACGCCGTCACCGCCGCGGAGGGCGCCTGGTTCGGCGTCGACCTGGCCGGCGTCCGGCTGGAGTCATCCGACACCGGCTGGGCGTGGGGCAGCGGGGACGCCGTCCGGGCGGACGGCGGGTCGCTCGTGGCGCTGCTCGCCGGCCGCACGCTCCCCGACGGCCGGGCGCTCCCCCGCCGCTGACCCGCGCCCGCCGGGCCGCGCTCAGCCCTCGGTGAGCGCGGCGGGCGGCAGCCAGTCGGCGTCGAGGAGCTCGGCGATCTCCTGCAGCGCCGAGGTGTCCGCGCCCGCCGTCGAGCCGCTGACGGCCAGCCGCTCGACCATCACCCGGGCCACCTGCTCCTCGACCGTCCCCTCCGCGTAGGCCACCCGCCACGGGCTGACCTGCCCGTCGCGGTGGGTGCGGCCGGTGACCTGGCGGGCCTGGATCCCGGAGAACCGCGGCTGGTGGAACAGCCCGACCCGCGGGGTGGCCGACGCCGTCGTGCCGCTGGGCAGCAGCTCGCCGGCGTGCAGGCTGATGGAGGCGGTCACGGTGAACACGCACACCGGCGCCTCGCCGCTCTGGAAGCGCAGCCGCTCGGCCTCGACGTCGAACCGGTCCCGCCCGTAGATGGACGCGACGGCGACGCCGGAGTCCAGCAGCGCCTCGCGGATGGGGTCGGCCGCGGTCTCCACGAACTCCACCGACACCGCCACCTGCCGCTCGGCCTCCACCTGGGCGCGCACCCAGTCGACCGTCGCCTGCGCGCGGATCAGCCCCGCCTTCTGCCGGAACCGCAGCAGCGCGGCGCGGCCGCGGGCGCTCTGCCGGGCCCGCCGCGCCAGCTGCATCTCGGCGCGGAACTCCTGCCACTCCGACTCGTAGGCGGCCTGCTCGGCGGGGGTGAGCGCGACCGGCGTGCCGGTCACCGACACGGGGCCCCACGGCGCCGGCCGGTGCAGCGTGGCGGGCGGGTCGGCCGGACCTCTCCCGCCCGCGAGCCAGCCCTGCAGCCGGGCGAGGTCGGCCCGGCGGGCGTCGGCGTCCTCGGTCCACGTCCAGCCGTAGCGGCCGCGTTCCACGTGGAACCCGTGCTCGGCGAGCTTGGCGGGCAGGTCGGCCCAGGAACGCAGCGGCTCGCCGTGCACCTGGGCGAACTGCGGCGCCAGGTAGGGCAGCTCCAGCGGGGTGTGCGCCGGGGTGGCGGTGGCGGCGACGACGAACGGGACGTCCTTCACGCGGCCGCCGCCGGAGACCGCCTTCCAGTGCTTCCAGCGCTGCGTCGTCGTGTGCCGGACCATGTGTGCCTCGTCCGCGATGACGACGTCGAACTCCAGCCCCGCCACCTTCGCCAGCCGGTCCCACGTGGTCACGCACCAACGCAGGCCGCCGTCACCGAAGCCGGCGATCGAGCGGGTCCAGTGCGGGATGGTGATGGCCGCCGGGCGGTCGGCGACGACGAGCACCCGCTCGCCGCCGCGCATCTCGCAGATCTCGCGCGCGGCGAGGACGGCGGTGCCGGTCTTGCCGACGCCGGGGTCGTCGCCGAGCAGGAACACCCGGTGCCCGGCCGCGGCGGAGGCGACGACGGCCTCCGCGCCGGTGCACTGCTCCTCGCGCGGCACCATCGGCCGGCCCTCCGGCAGCGGGCGCGGCTCGTCGTTGAGCTCGTCCTCCAGGTACCGCTCGAGGGTGTACGGCGGCGGGTCGTAGGGCGCCAGCGCCGCGGGCAGCCGAGCGCCCACCCACACGTGCGCCTGCAGGCCGGGGTGCCAGACGGCGCCCGGGGCGGGCGCGCGGAACGGGACGGCGAGCACCCACACCCGCTCGCCGGGGCCCGCGGTGGGCAGGTCGGGCACCGCGGGCCGGCGGGCCGTCGTCCGCCGCTTCGTCGTCGATCGGCCTGTCGTCCGGCGCGTGGTCGTGGTGGCGGCGCGACGCCGTCCGGGCACGGGGACCTCCTCTGATCCCCGGCACGGTAGGTCGCCGTCGCCCGCGGATCTGGTGGAATCGCCGGGTGACCGCCGATGCGACCTCCGACGAGCGGCTCGCCGGGCGCACCGTCGGCGAGGCCGGCCCGCGCGTGGTGTTCGTGCACGGCCTGTTCGGCCAGGGCAAGAACTGGACGACGATCGCGAAGGGCCTGGCCGGCGGGCACCGGGTGACGCTGCTCGACCTACCCAACCACGGGCACTCGCCCTGGACCGACCGGGTCGACTACGTGGACATGGCCGGGCTGCTGGCCGACGAGCTGGCCTCCTACGGGGAGCCGGTGACGCTGGTCGGGCACTCGATGGGCGGCAAGGTGGCGATGACGCTGGCGCTGCGCCGGCCGGAGCTGCTGCGCGGCCTGGTCGTCGTCGACATCGCCCCGGTGGAGTACCCGCTGACCGGCGGCCGCACCGACGACCCCGACGAGGAGGCCTCGCCCTTCGAGGCCTACATCGCGGCGATGCGGGCGGTCGACCTCGGCGCGCTGCGCACCCGGGAGGACGCCGACCGGGCGCTGCGCGAGGCGGTGCCGAGCACGATGGTGCGGTCGTTCCTGCTGCAGAGCCTGGTCCGGGAGGGGGTGGGCTCGGGCCGCTGGCGGTGGCGGCTGAACCTGGAGACGCTCGAGCGAGACCTCGGCGAGCTGCGCGGCTTCCCGGAGCCGCCGCCGGGCGCCACCTTCGACGGGCCGGTGCTGTGGGTCGCCGGCGCCAACAGCCACTACGTGCTGCCCGGGGACCGGGACCGGATGGACGCGCTGTTCCCCTCCACCCGGCTGGTGAAGGTCAAGAACGCCGGGCACTGGGTGCACTCCGAGCAGCCCGAGGTCTTCCTGGAGACGGTCCGGCGCTTCCTCGACGCAGTCGAGGACGAGTAGCAGGGCCTGGGCGCCGTCGAGGGCTGACCCCTCCGGGGTGGCGGAACCGCCCCGGGGGCGTGCGGATCCGTACCGTGCCCCGGGAGCGGGACCGGGGCGCACCGGTTCCGGAACGGAGAGGACGCACGTGACGCAGTGGGGGGCGCCGGGGTCCGGCGCCGGTCAGCAGGGCACGCCGCCGCCGGCCTACGGGCCGCCGCCGGGCCCGTACGGACCCGGCCAGTACCCGCCCTACGGGTACGGGTACGGCTACCCCGTGCCGCCGCGGCGCACCAACGGCCTCGCCGTCGCGTCGATGGTCCTGGGGATCCTCTGGCTCTACTGGATCGGGAGCATCCTGGCGCTCGTCTTCGGCTACATCGCGCGCAACCAGATCCGCGAACGCGGCGAGAGCGGTGACGGGATGGCGATCGCCGGCATCGTCCTCGGCTGGATCGGCGTGGGCTTCTTCGCCCTCGCGATCCTCGCGGGCGTCGCCTCCACCGTCTGAGCGCCGCCCGGTCCCGGGGCGTTCCCGCGGGAACGTCCGCCGGAGTGCTCCCCGTCGGGGCCTGGCCGGTGTCGGGGGCCGGTGCCATCCTGGCCCGGTGACCAGCACGTTCGTCCCGCACCGGCCGCACCCGACGCTGCGTGGGCTGGTCGCGGATGCCGTCGGCTACGAGCAGCGCGGCCTGGCGCCGGGCACCCACCGCGGGCTCCCCTCCCCCACGCTGACGCTCGTCGTCACCCTCGACGACCCGCTCGACGTCGCCGCCCACCCCGACCCCGCCCAGGCGCCCGGCCGCTACGACGCGCTGCTCGGCGGCCTGCACACCACCCCGGCGCTGATCCGGCATCCCGGGCGCCAGGCGGGCGTCCAGCTCTCGCTGACCCCGCTCGGCGCCCGCCGGCTGCTCGGCGTGCCCGCCGGCGCGCTCGCCGCCCTCGACGTCGACCTCGCCGACGTCCTGGGCAGCACCGAGCTGGTCGAGCGGGTGCGTGCCGCGCGGACCTGGCCGGAGCGCTTCGCCGCCGCCGAGGACGTGCTGCGCCGCGCGGCCGGCGACGGCGACCCCGCCCCCGAGGTGGCCGAGGCCTGGCGGCTGACGCTGGCGTCCGGTGGGCGGCTGCGCGTGGCCGACGTCGCCCGCCGGGTCGGCTGGTCCGAGCGGCACCTGACCACCCGGTTCCGCGCCGAGACCGGGCTCGCGCCCAAGGAGGCCGCGCGGGTGGTCCGCTTCGACCGGGCCCGCCGGGCCCTGGCGGCCACCCCGCGGCCCGGCCTCGCCGGGCTCGCCGCGCGGACCGGCTACGCCGACCAGGCCCACCTCACCCGCGAGTGGCGGGCCCTCACCGGCCTGTCCCCGCTGCGCTGGCTGGCCGCGGAGTTCGGATTCGTCCAAGACACCGCCGCGGCCCGGGGGCCAGGGTCGGCCGCATGACACCTCCACCGCCCACCGTCTGGCCCGCCTTCCGCGCCGCCGACGCCCCCGCTCTCGTCCGCTGGCTGGTCGACGTCCTCGGCTTCACCGAGACCCTGGTCGTCCCCGACGGCGACCGGATCGCCCACGCCGAGCTCGCCTGGCCGCCCGGCGGCGGCGTCATGCTCGGCTCCGTCCGCGACGACGACGGCGGCTGGCCCGTCCGCCCCGGCAGCACGGGCGCCTACCTCGTCACCCACGACGTCGAGGCCGTGTGGGAGCGGGTCGGGGCCGCCGGCGCCGAGGTGCTCCGGTCGCTGCACGAGCCGGGCCACGGCGGCCGCGAGTTCAGCGTGCGCGACCCCGAGGGCAACGCCTGGAGCGTCGGCGACTACCCGGGAGCGCCGCGGGCGTGACGGAGGAGCAGGTCCGGGCCCTCGCCCTCGCCCTGCCGGAGGTCACCGAGGCCGACCACCACGGCCGCCCGTCCTTCCGGCTGGGGACCGCCGTGCTCGCCACGCTGTGGGCACCGGGCATCCTCAACGTCATGGTCGGGGAGTCGGAGGCGCGCGCGGCCGAGGGCGGTGCGGTCTCGCTGCTGTGGTGGGGGAAGCGCCTGTACGGCGTGCAGGTCGACCTCACCGCGGCCGACGAGGCGCTCGTCGCCGACTTCCTGGAGGAGGCCTGGACCCGCCGCGCCCCCGCCCGGCTGCGGAGGCAGCGGCCGTGACGTACCCGCGGCCCGTGCCGGTGATCGGCGACGCCACCTCCGCCGCCGAGCGGGCCGGCGACCCGGCGGCCTGGGCCATGCCCGAGCACGCCGGCGGCCTCTACGCCGTCGTCGCCGCGCGCCGCGACGTCCGCCGCTACCGGCCCGACCCGGTGCCCGACGACGTGCTGCGCCGGGTGCTGGCCGCCGGGCACGCGGCGCCCTCGGTCGGGCACAGCCAGCCGTGGCGGTTCGTCGTCGTCCGCGACCCGGCCACCCGCGACCGGGCCGCCGTCCTCACCGACCGAGAGCGGCTGCGCCAGGCCGCGCAGCTGGAGCCCGACGCCGCCCGCCGGCTGCTCGACCTGCAGCTGGAGGGCGTGCGGGAGGCGCCGCTGGGGATCGTCGTCTGCTGCGACCGGCGCACGCCCGCCGCCGGGGTGCTCGGCCGCGCCACCTTCCCCGACGCCGACCTGTGGAGCTGTGCGGCGGCCATCCAGAACCTGTGGCTGGCCGCCCGCGCCGAGGGCCTGGGCATGGGCTGGGTGACGCTGTTCCGCCCCGAGGAGCTGGCCGGGCTGGTCGGCCTGCCCGACGGCGTGGCCACCCTCGGCTGGCTGTGCCTGGGCTGGCCCGACGAGCGTCCGCCCGCGCCGGGGCTGGAGCGGGCCGGCTGGTCGCGGCGGCTGCCGCTGGAGTCCGTCGTCGTCGAGGACCGCTGGCCGGCCGACGACGGCGGTCCCGTCGCACCGCCCTCGCACCTGCGCGCGCCCGGCCGCGAGGCCGTCGTCGGCGCCCGGGACGAGGCCGACCGGTTGCTCACACCGCCCGGCTCGCTCGGCGTCCTCGACCGCGCGGTCGACCGCCTCGTGGCGCTCGGCCGCGGCGACGTCTCCGCGGGGACGCTCGTGCTCGCCGCCGCCGACCACCCGGTCGCCGCGCTCGGCGTCTCGGCCTACGGCGGGCACGTCACCCGCGACGTCGCCCGCGCCGCGGTGGCCGGCACCTCGGTGGGCGCCACCGCGGCGGCCGCGGCCGGGCTGACGACGGTCGTCGTCGACGCCGGGGTGGACGGCGGCCCGCTGCCCGGCGCGGTGCACGCCCGCCCCGCCGGCCCGCGCGGCGACCTCGCCTCGGCGCCCGCCCTGACGCCCGCCGACGTCGAGCGGCTGCTCGCCGCGGGACGGCGGTTCGGCGCCCGCGAGGGCCTGCTCGCGCTCGGCGAGGTCGGCGTGGGCAACACGACCGTGGCCGCCGCGCTCGCCGCCGGCCTGCTCGGCGCCGACCCGGCCGAGGTCACCGGCCTCGGCGCCGGCGCCGACAGCGCGGTGCTCGAGCGCAAGCGCGCCGTGGTGGCCGGGGCGCTCCGCCGGGCGGGCAGCGGGCTCGCGCCGGAGCGCGCGCTGGCCGAGCTCGGCGGCCCGGAGCTCACCGTGCTCGCCGGAGTCGTCCTCGGCGCCGCCGCGGCCGGCACGCCGGTGGTCCTCGACGGGTTCGCCGTCTCGGTGGCCGCGCTGGCCGCCGTCCTGCTGGAGCCCGCCGCGCAGGCCTGCCTGGTCGCCGGGCAGCGCAGCCGCGAACGCGGGCACGAGCTGGTGCTGCAGGCGCTCGGGCTGGAGCCGCTGCTGGATCTCCGGCTGCGCGCCGGGGAGGGCGCCGGCGCCGCGCTGGCCGCGGGCCTGCTGCTCGACGGGTTGCGGATCCGCCGCACCACCGCCCGCGTGGGCTGACTCAGCCGCCGAGCAGCCGCTCGATGCCGGCCGCGTCCGGCGCCGACCCCGGCAGTGGGTCCCGGTCCTCCCCCGCCGCCAGCCCCGCCAGTGCCGTCGCCAGCGCGCGCTGGGCCAGGTCCGGGTCGCCCGGCGCGGCGGCGAGCACCGCGCCGGCCATGAGAGGCACCAGGGCCACGTCGCCGACCTCCGCGTCGGGCCGCATCCGGCCCTCCTCCTGCGCCCGCCGCACCAGGTCGGCCACGGTCGGCGCGATCCGCTCCCGCGCCGACCGGGCCAGCTCCCCCGCGTGCGGCGAGCCGGTGAGCAGCTCCCGCAGCCCCCGGTCGGCGGCCTGGCGGCGCAGCACCTCGCCGAGGAAGCCGGTCAGCGCCGCCCAGGCGTCCGGCTCCGTGCGCGCCGCCTCGGCCAGCGCCGCCACCTCCGCCACCTGCGCGCCGAACAGGGCGTCGAGCAGGTCGGCCTTGCGGGGGAAGCGCCGGTAGACCGTGCCGACGCCGACCCCCGCGGCCCGGGCGATGTCGTCGTGGCTGGCGGCCAGGCCCGTCTCGGCGACCAGCCGCCGCGCGGACTCGAGGATCCGCTGCCGGTTGCGCTCGGCGTCGCGGCGGAGGGGTGCGGTCACGGCGGCAGCCTAGCGCTCAAGTGGACGACCCTCTCCGGTTAGGCGTACGGTCGTCATTGAAGCGGAGAGACCGCTCCGCATAGGAGGCAGTGACATGACCCAGACCGTGCTCCTCGCCGGCGCCACCGGGATGCTCGGCGGCCGCATCGCCCACCACCTGCTCACCACCGGCGAGGCCGACCTCCGGCTCCTCGTCCGCCCGGGCGGCGCGCGGCGCGAGCAGCTCGCGCCGCTGCTGGCGGCCGGCGCCACCGTCGTCCCCGGCGACCTGACCGACCCCGCGTCGCTCGACGCCTCCACCGGCGGGGTCGACGTCGTCGTCTCCGCCGTCCAGGGCGGCCGTGACGTCGTCGTCGACGGGCAGGTGGCCCTCGCCGAGGCGGCCGTGCGCGGCGGCGTGCGGCGCTACCTGCCCTCGGACTTCGCCCTCGACCTCTACGCCGCACCGCCCGGTGAGGTGTCCTCCTACGACCTGCGCCGCGAGGCCGGGCTGCGGATCCAGGGGACCGGCCTGGAGGTCGTGCACGTCCTGAACGGCGCCTTCCTCGACCTGTTCGTGCAGCCGCGCGGCGTGCTCGACCTCGACGACGCCGCCGGCACCGCGACGTTCTGGGGCGAGGGCACCGAGCGGTTCGAGGCCACCACCGTCGAGGACACCGCGCACTACGCCGCGCTGGCCGCCCTCGACCGCGACCTGCCGCCGGGCAAGCTCGCCGTCGCCGGGGACCGGCTGTCCGCCCTCGACATGGTCGCCGTGCACGAGCGGGTCACCGGCCGCCGCTACCGGCAGGTGAGCCGAGGTGGTGTGACGGAACTCGAGGCCCTGGTGCACCGCGTGCGCGCCGGGGACCCGGACTCCCCGCAGGCCGTCGTCCTCGGCTACCTGCTGCACATGCTGACCGGCCGCGCGGCGCTGACCGACCTCGCGAACGACCGCTACCCGCAGGTCCGGCCGCGCCGGTACGCCGAGCTGGTGGAGGGCGCCCGGTCGGCGGCCTGACCCGGGAGGAGGGCGTCGCCTGGCGGTGGCGGCGGCGCACCGGCCAGGATCGGCCCGTGACCGATCCCCGCGCCGGCCAGCCCGCCGCCCCGTCCGACCTGGTCGACGTCGCCTCGCTGGTGACCGCCTACTACACGCTGGTGCCCGACCCGGCGGAGCCGGCGCAGCGGGTGTCGTTCGGCACCTCGGGACACCGCGGGTCCTCGTTCGACTCGGCGTTCAACGAGGCGCACATCCTCGCCACCACCCAGGCGATCTGCGAGTACCGGGCGGCGCGGGGGTACGACGGCCCGCTGTTCCTCGGCCGCGACACCCACGCGCTGTCCGAGCCGGCCTGGGCCAGCGCGCTGGAGGTGCTGGCCGCCAACGAAGTGACGGTGCTGGTCGACGCCGCCGGCCGCTACACCCCGACGCCGGCGGTCAGCCACGCCATCCTCACGGCCAACCGCGGGCGGTCGACCGGGCTCGCCGACGGCATCGTCGTCACCCCGTCGCACAACCCGCCCCGCGACGGCGGCTTCAAGTACAACCCGCCCTCGGGCGGGCCGGCCGACACCGACGCCACGAAGGTCATCGCCGACCGCGCCAACGAGCTGCTCGCCGCCGGGCTCGACGGCGTGGAGCGGATCCCCTTCGCGCGGGCGCACGCCGCAGCGGGGCGGCACGACTTCCTCGGCGCCTACGTCGACGACCTGCCCTCGGTGCTCGACCTCGACGCGATCCGCTCGGCCGGCGTGCGGATCGGCGCCGACCCGCTCGGCGGGGCGTCGGTGGACTACTGGGCGGCGATCGCCGAGCGGCACCGGCTCGACCTCACCGTCGTCAACCCCCTGGTCGACCCCACGTGGCGGTTCATGACGCTCGACTGGGACGGCAAGATCCGGATGGACTGCTCCTCGCCGTCGGCGATGGCCTCGCTCATCGGGAAGCGGTCGGAGTACCAGGTGGCCACCGGGAACGACGCCGACGCCGACCGGCACGGCATCGTCACCCCCGACGCCGGGCTGATGAACCCCAACCACTTCCTCGCCGTCGCCATCTCCTACCTGTTCAGCCACCGCCCGCAGTGGGCCGACGACGTCGCCGTGGGCAAGACGCTGGTGTCCTCCTCGCTGATCGACCGGGTGGTCGAGGGCCTGGGGCGGCGGCTGGTCGAGGTGCCGGTCGGCTTCAAGTGGTTCGTGCCCGGCCTGCTCGACGGCAGCGTGGGCTTCGGCGGCGAGGAGTCGGCCGGGGCGTCGTTCCTGCGCCGCGACGGCGGGGTGTGGACCACCGACAAGGACGGCCTGCTGCTGGCGCTGCTGGCGAGCGAGATCCAGGCGGTCACCGGCAGCTCGCCGTCGCAGCTGCACGCCGAGCTGGTGTCCCGGTACGGCGAGTCGGCCTACGCGCGGGTGGACGCCCCGGCCAGCCGCGAGCAGAAGGCGGCGCTCGGGAAGCTGTCCCCCTCCGACGTCACCGCCACCGAGCTGGCGGGCGAGCCGATCACCGCCAAGCTCACCGAGGCACCCGGCAACGGCGCGTCGGTCGGCGGCCTCAAGGTGGTCACCGAGAACGCCTGGTTCGCCGCCCGCCCCTCGGGGACGGAGGACGTGTACAAGGTCTACGCCGAGTCCTTCCGCGGCCCCGAGCACCTCGCCCGGGTGCAGGAGGAGGCGCGCGCCGTCGTGTCCGCCGCGCTGGGCGCATGACCCTCGACGCGGCCGGGCTGCTGCGGGAGCTGGTGCGCCGGCCCACGGTCTCCGGCGACGCCGCCGCCCAGCGCGACCTCCTGGGCCTGCTCACCGAGGTGTTGCGCGAGCGGGCGCCGCACCTGCAGGTGACCGAGGGCCGGGACCGCGACCAGCCGTGGACGCTGCTGCGCACCCCCGCCGACCCCGGCCGGCCGGTGCTCCTGCTGGCCTGCCACGTCGACACCGTGCCGGTGCCCGACCCCGGCGCGTGGACCCGCGACCCCTTCGGCGCCGACCTCGACGGCGGCCGGGTGTGGGGGCGCGGGGCCAGCGACATGGAGGCAGGGGTGGTCGCGGCCGCCCTGGCGCTGGCCGCCGCCGACCCGCAGACGCCCGCCGCGCTGCTGCTCACCAGCGACGAGGAGACCGGCTCGCGGGGCGCCGCCGCCGCGGCCGCCACGGTCGCCGAGCTGCCGGTGGGCGCGGTCGTCGTCCCCGAGGCCACCGGCAACCAGGTGGTGCTCGGCCACAAGGGCGCGCTGTGGCTCGCCGTGCGCACCGCCGGGCGGGCCGCGCACGGCAGCACGCCCGAGCGCGGGCACAACGCCGTCCTCGACCTCGCGACGCTGCTCGGCCGCGCCGCCACCGGCCTGCCCTTCCGCACCGACCCGTTCCTCGGCACCGAGACGTGGAACCCCGGCGTCGTCAGCGGCGGCACCGTGCCCAACGTCGTCCCCGACCGGGCCGAGGTCGTCGTCGACATGCGCACCGTCGCCGACGGCGGGGACCTGCTGCGCTGGTGGCGGGAGCAGCCCGAGGCCGCCGACGTCGAGGTGCGCGTCGACCTGCCGCCGGTGGGCACGCCGGCCGACGACCCGTGGGTGGCCTCGCTGCCCGCGCCGGTGCTGCCCACCCCGGCCACCTACTTCACCGACGCCTCGGTGCTCGGCCAGGTGGTGGGCGGTGCCCCGGTCGTGGTGTGGGGACCGGGCACCCCGGCGGTCATGCACGCCGCCGACGAGTACGTGGAGCTGGCCGAGCTCGAGCAGGCGGCGCAGGCCTACACCGCCGTGCTGGCCCGCTGGGGCGGCTGACCCCTGCGGGGGGGGGGGGCGACACGCCCCCGGACGGCGGCGCGGGACGGCGACGGCCCCAGACTGGGGGCATGACCGACCAGCCGTACGAGCAGGAGTGGGACGCCGTCCCGCCGGGATCCGCGCCGCCCTCCGGCGCTCCCGGCCAGCCGTACGGAGCAGCCCAGCCGTACGGTGCCGCCCAGCCGTACGGCGCCGCCCAGCCGTACGGCGCCGTGTCCCCGTACGGCGCGGCTCCCCCGTACGGGACGCCGCAGTACGGGGCGCCGCAGTACGGGGCCCAGCCCTACGGGGCGGCTCCGTACGGTGCACCGACCGCTCACGGCCAGCCCGCCTACGGGCCCGCGCCCGGCTACGGCCCGCCGCCGGGCTACGGCTGGGGCGTCCCGCCGACGCCCGTCTGGCCGGCCGGTCCCGGGCGCCCCGGCGTGGCCACCACGGCCGGCGTGCTGGGCATCGTCACCGGCGCGCTGTCCGCGCTGGTCGCCTTGATCTTCACCATCGCCGTGCTCAGCGGCGAGGAGGACGGGCCGAGCGTCGTGCTCATGCTCGGCCTGCCCGTCGGGGCCGCGCTGATCGCCGGGGGCGTCCGGCTGCTGAACCGCCGCTCCCCCACGTTCGTCTTCGCCGCGGCGCTCGCGGCGGTGGTCGTGCTCTTCCTGACGTTGGTGGTCGCGGCGACCACGCTCGACAGCAACGGCGTCGTCGGGGTGTCGGTGTTCCTCGTCTTCGCGCTGCCGCTGCCGGTGCTCACCGCCGTCTTCGCCCGCCTGCCCACGACCGTCGGCTGGGCCGCCGCCCGCACCTGACGCCGGCGGGCGGGCCGGCTCAGCGGAGCCTGGCCTTGTCGGCGTACATCGCGGTGTCGGCCTCGCGGACCACCGCCTCCTGCGCGTCCTCGGGGTCGGTGCCACCGTCGACCGAACCGATGCCGATGCTCAGGCCCACCTCCACGGTCGTCGTCCCCAGCGTCAGCGTGCCCGGCAGCGCCTCCCGCAGCCGGTCGGCCAGGTGCTCGGCGGCGTCCCGCTCGGTGTTCTCGCAGACGACGGCGAACTCGTCGCCGCCCAGCCGGGCGGCGGTGTCGCTGGCCCGCAGCACCGACGTCAGCCTCGCCGCGACGGCGACCAGGACCGCGTCGCCGGTCGGGTGACCGAAGCGGTCGTTGACCGCCTTGAACCCGTCCAGGTCGAGCACCAGCACGCAGGTGGGCGTGTGCTCGCGGTGCCCCCGCTCGAGCGCGTGCCGCAGCCGGTCGCGGAACAGCAGCCGGTTCGGCAGCCCGGTGAGCGGGTCGTGCGCCGACAGGTGCAGCAGCCGCGCCTCCAGCGCCTTCCGGTCGGTGACGTCCTCGACCACCATCACCAGGTGCTCGGGCGGGCCGTCGACCCACGACGTCGTCACCTGCACCGGGACCACGACCCCGTCGGGGCGCAGGAGCCGGCACTCGTGCCGCGCCCGCCCGTGGCTCTGCTGCAGGGCGGTGCACGTCGCGACGGCGCCCGCGACGTCCTCGGGGTGCGTGACGTCGAACAGCGTCGTCCCGCGCAGCTCCTCCGGCGTCCGGCCGAGCAGCTCACCGAGGGCGTGGTTCGCCGCGAGGAGCCGGCCGTCGGGCGTGCTGAGCGCGACGCCCATGGGCGAGTTGGTGAACGCGCTGCCCAGGTCGGGGACGGGCACCGTGCCCACGCCTCCGCCGTCGTCCACCGACCACCTCCGATCCTCCCCCGTCGGTCCGCCTGACCTGCTCATTCCCTCCCGGTTCCACGTGGAACCCCTGATCGGGGCAGGATGACCCGGGAGAGTGGGCGAGAGGGAGGGCTGTCATGCCGTCGGACTTCGACCTGGTGCTGCCGACGGAGATCGACGTCCGCGAGGTCGGCATGCGCGACGGCCTCCAGCTGGAGGCGCCGGTCCCCCTCGAGGGCAAGCTGGCGATGCTCGACGCCCTCGTGGCCACCGGAGTGCGCCGCATCGAGGTGACGTCGTTCGTGTCCCCGAAGGCCGTGCCCGCGCTGGCCGACGCCGACCGCGTGGCCGCCGAGCTGTCGCGCTGGCCGGACGTGCACTGGTCGGCGCTGGTCGCCAACCCGCGCGGCGCGGTACGGGCGGTCGACGCCGGCATCGCCGAGCTGGAGCTGGTGGTGTCGGCCTCCGACGGGCACAGCCGCGCCAACGCCGGCCGCTCGACCGCCGAGGCCCTCGCCGGCGTCGGGGAGGTCGCCGACCTCGCGCACGGCGCCGGCGGGTCGCTGGAGGTCGTCGTCGCCACCGCCTGGGACTGCCCCTTCGACGGCCGCACGCCGATCGCGCGCACCGTCGACGTCTGCCGGGCCGCCGTCACCGCGGGCGCCGACGCGCTGTGCCTCGGCGACACGATCGGCACGACGACGCCGGCGCGCGTCGTGCGGCTGCTCGACGCCGTCCGCCGCGCCTGCCCCGGGACGCCGGTGGCCGTGCACTTCCACGACACCCGCGGGACCGGCCAGGCCAACGCGCTGGCCGCGGTGCAGGCCGGCGTCACCCAGCTCGACGCCTCCGTCGGCGGGCTCGGCGGCTGCCCGTTCGCGCCCGGCGCGAGCGGCAACATCGCCACCGAGGAGCTCGTCTACTGGCTCGAGGAGTCCGACGTGCGCACCGGCATCGACCTCGACGCGCTGCTGGCCGCGGCCCGGGTCACCGAGGAGGCGGTGGGCCACCCGCTGCCGAGCTCGCTGTACCGCGCCGGCGGCCGGTCGGTGCCCCGCACGGCCCTGGGCGCGCCCGCGTGACCGGGCCCGCGAGGTCACGCAGAGGTGCAGCACCCCAGGACGCGCGGCTGACGAGCGTCAGCGAGGAGGGCGCGTGACCGGACCGGTGGAGGTCATCGACCCCCGGGTGATGCGCGACGTCCTCGGCCACTTCGCCTCCGGCGTCACCGTGGTCACCGCCCACACCGGCGAGGAGCCGATCGGGTTCACCTGTCAGTCGTTCAGCTCGCTGTCGCTCGACCCGCCGCTGGTGGCGCTGGCGCCGGCCCGCACGTCCACCACGTGGCCGCGGCTGCGCGACCTCGGCCGGTTCTGCGTCAACGTGCTCGCCGAGGACCAGTCGGGCCTGTCGGCGGCGTTCGCCCGCTCGGGCGCCGACAAGTTCGCCGGCGTGGGCTGGCGGCCGAGCCGGCAGGGCTCGCCCGTCCTCGACGGCGTCGTCGCCTGGATCGACTGCGCGCTGTGGGCGGAGTACGACGGCGGCGACCACACGATCGTCGCCGCCCGCGTGCTCGACCTCGGCGCCGACCCCGGCCGCCGGCCGCTGCTGTTCCACCGCGGCAGCTACGGCCGCGCGGAGACCCCGGCCGGCTAGGACCGGCCGAAGCGGACGGCGATGAGCGCGACGTCGTCGCGGCCGTCGAGGGTGCCGCTCACCGCGGCGTCGCACAGGTCCCGCGGCGCGGCGTCGGCCGGGGTGCCGGCCAGCCGCCCGACCAGGTCCCCGATGCCCTCGTCGAGGTCGCGGCCCGGGGTCTCCACCAGCCCGTCGGTGTAGCCGAGCAGCGTGGCGCCGGCGGGCAGCTCGACGGTGTGCACGACGCGGTGGGCCTCGACGTCGACGCCGACGAGCATCCCGGTGGCCCCGTCGACCGGGCGCACGTCGCCGTCCGGCGAGCGCAGCAGCAGCGGCGGGTGGCCGGCGCTCGCGACCTGCGCCGTCCACGTGCCACCCGGCTCCGCCGGCGGCAGGGCGCGGACGTAGGCCAGCGTGGCCATCGGGGTGACCTGCAGGCCCTGCACGAGCCGGTCGATGCGGGTGAGCACCGCCGCCGGGTGCGGGTCGGGCGCCTCCCAGGCGCAGGCCCGGATGAGCCCGCGGAGGTGGCCCATGACGGCCGCCGCGGCGACGTCGTGACCGACGACGTCGCCCACCACCAGCGCCACCGACCCGTCGGGCAGCTGCAGGAGGTCGTAGAAGTCGCCGCCGACGTCGGCCGCGGTCGAGGCGCTGACGTAGTGCGCCGCGACCTCGATGCCCGGGATGTCGGGCAGCTCGGGCAGCAGCGAGCGCTGCAGGGTGTCGGCCACGGCGTGCTCCTGCTGGTAGAGCCGCACGTTGTCCATGGCCATCGCCGCCCGCCGGGCGAGGTCCTCGACCAGGCTGACGTCGTCGGGCGTGAACGGCTGCTCGGGCGAGGAGCGCACCAGCGCGATCGAGCCGCGCGTGCGGCGCCGGGCCACCAGGGGCACCGCCAGCGCCGACGCCGCGCCCAGCCGGCCGGCGACCTCCTGCGCGACGGGCCCGGCGACCGTGCCGTCGAGGCGTTCGGGCAGCTGCTCGACGAGGACCGTCCGGCCGCCGCTGATGCTGCGCTGGCTCGGCGAGTCCGGCGGCAGCCGCAGCGCGTGCCCGGCGTCGTAGCGGCGCAGCTCGGTGCGGTCCCGCTCGCGGTCGCGGGACACCAGCTCGCGCACCTCGCCGCTCTCGTCGACGAGCGTGACGACGACCCAGTCGGCCAGCTGGGGCACGCAGAGCACCGCGAGCCGGTCCAGCAGGTCGCCGACGTCGAGGGTGGCGACCAGCGAGCTGGTGGCCTCGGCCATGAGCGCCAGGCGGGCCTGCGCCCCCTCGGCCTCCCGCTGGGCCCGCTCGGCGTCGGTCTTCGCCTGCTCGGCGATCGACCGGGCGAGCTCGGCCTCCTCGCGCGCGGTGCGCTCCGCGGCGAAGGCGGCCTCGCGCTCGGCCTCCACCCGCACGCGCTCGGTGACGTCGGTCTGGACGCCGACGAAGCTGACGAGCTCGCCCTCGCCGTCGAAGACCGGGCTGATCGCCAGCTGGTTCCAGAAGGCGGTGCCGTCGCGGCGGTGGTTGAGCAGCGTCACGGTGATCGCCTGCTGGTCCCGCAGCGCCTCGCGCAGCTCGGCGAGCGCGGCGGGGTCGGTGTTGGGGCCCTGCAGGAACCGGCAGTTGCGGCCGACGGACTCCTCGTACGAGTAGCCGGTGATCCGGGTGAAGGACGGGTTGACCCAGACCAGCGGGTCGTCCTCCTGCCGGGGGTCGGTGATGGTGAAGGCGATGTCGGTGGCGACGACGGCGCGCTCGCGCAGCGCCTGCAGCTCTGCGTCGGCGTCGGCGGTGCCGCTCACGCCCTCCACCTCGAGCAGCACGACCAGCGCCAGCGACTGGCTGCTGCCCGGCTGCGACAGCGGGAAGCCGGTGACCCAGAGCAGCCGGTCGCCGTCGCCGTCGTCGTCCTCCGCGCGGCCGGCGTCGGTGCTGCGGCCCGGGGAGAGCCGCACGGCCTCGCCGGTGACCGGCTGGCCCTGCGCGACCAGGGACAGCGGGCCGCTGGTGCGCGCCAGCGGCGCGCCCCCGAGGTCGGTCAGGCCGGCGGCCGCACCCCACGCGTCGACCTCGACCGGCAGCCGCACGTTGCCGGCCATCTCCACCGCGGCGGTGTTGGCGTAGGTGACGGCGCCGGACTTCTGGTCGATGAGCAGGACGGCGACCGGGACGTCGGCGAGGACGGCGGGCAGCGCCTGGGAGGCCGCCGCGCCGCCGTGCTCGGTGACGACGGCCTCGGCGGCGGTGACGATCCCGGCCTGCCGCCCGCCGGCTGCCTCGCCGTCGACGGCGGTCCGGGACACCGCCGCGCGGGCCTCGGGAGGGACTCCGGCGGTAGCGGGTGTCGGCCGCTGCTGCGGCTGGGTCCCTTCCGGTCGCACGCAACGAATCTAACCGTTGGTGCTGGTCCGGTGCCCGCGGTCCCCGGCTTGCCTCCCCTGGACGGAGGGGAGGTGTGCCCGGCGCCCGTGCGGGCACCCTCCTGGCCAGCCACCCCGGAGGGAGACGTCATGGGACTGCTCGACCGGCTCCTCGGCCGACGCCGCGCACCGGAGCCCGCACCGTACGACGGCTACGCGTCACCGCCCCCGCCGCAGGCGCCGCCCGCGCGACCGGCGGCCGGGCAGCGCGCCCCGCTCACCGACCAGCAGGCCGTCGAGCGCTACCGCTACCTGCTGCGGACGGCGCCCCCGGACCAGATCGAGCAGGCGCACGCCGAGGCGTTCGGCCGGCTGACCCCGCAGCAGCGGCAGGAGGTGCTCACCCAGCTCGCGGCCGCCGTGCCGGCGTCGGAGCGGCCGCGGTCCGACGACGCGCAGACCCTGGCGCGGGTGGCCACCCGCGCCGAGCTGCGCCAGCCGGGGACCCTCGAGCGGACCTTCGGCGGCTTCGGCGCCGGCCCCGGCGCCGGCTACGGGCCGGGCTACGGCCCCGGGTACGGCCCGGCCTACGGCGGCGGGTACGGCGGCGGCTACGGGCCCGGCTACGGCTCGCGGATGGGCGGCTTCGGCGGCTTCGGCGGCTCGCTGGGCGGCAGCCTGCTCGGCACGATCGGCGGCCTGGTGGTGGGCACCGCGGTGGCCGACGCGCTGTTCGACACCGGGCTCGGCGACGGCGGCCTGTTCGGCGGCGGCGACGAGGAGGCCTACGCGGAGGGCTACCAGGACGGCGCCGAGGGCGGGGACGGCGGCGGGGACGCCGGTGGCGGCGACTACGCCGCGGCCGGGGACGGCGGGTACGGCGGCGACCCGGGCGCGGACTTCGCCGGTGGCGCCGACAACGGCTACGACGGCGGGGGGTACGACGGCGGGGGGTACGACGGCGGCTTCGACGGCGGCGGCGGCGACTTCGGGGGCGGCGACTTCGGTGGGGACTTCGGCGGCGGGGACTTCTGACCGCTCAGCCGCCGGACCCGGGCATCCCCCCGGACGCCGGGGTCCGGCGGCGCAGCCACAGCAGGCCCAGCACCGGCAGCACCAGCGGCACGAAGCCGTAGCCGCGGCCGAACGCCGACCAGACCGTCTCGTCGGGGAAGGCGGCCGGGTCGGCCAGGGACAGCGTGCCCACCACGAGCACCCCGGCCAGCTCGACGGCGATCGCTCCCAGCGCCGTCCGGCGTCCGGTGCGCCCGCCCCGGGCGAGCCCGACGGTGGCCACCACGTAGACGGCCGCGGCGAGCGCCGACAGCAGGTAGGCGACCGGCGCCTCGGAGAAGCGGGTGGCCAGCTGGACGGCGGCGCGGGCGCCCGCGGCCAGGGCGAACACCGCGTAGACGGCGACCAGCACCCGGCCCGGACCGGCCGCCGTCCCGCCCGGCGCGGTGCCGGCCGGCTCGCGCTCAGACACCGGGCGCCTCCCACAGCTGGACCAGCCGCCAGACCATCACCGCGGTGACCAGGCTGGCCACCGCGAGCACCGTGCCCGCCCAGCGGCTGGGCTCGGTGCGCGACCACAGCACACCCGCCACCGGCAGCAGCACGACGCCGCCGAGGTAGCCGAGGAACGTCGCCGTCTCCGGCGGCCGCTCCCCGCCGGCCAGGGCCACCCCGGCGACGACGGCCTGCACCACGAGCAGCACCTCGAGCACCGCGGCGCCGGCGAGGTGGACGAGGCCGATCCGCCGCCGGGCGAGCGTGGAGGCCAGGCCGGCGAGCGCCACGGCCACCGCGACGGCGGTGGCCGACCAGACGAGGACGTCGTTCATCGCGCCCATGATCGCGCGCCCGGCGGGCGAGCCGGTTGCGGACCCGGGGTAAGGAGGAGGCATGACCGTCCGGGACCTCGTGGTCGACCTCTGCGCCGAGCACCTGGACGCCGTGACCGCGGAGCCGGTGCCCCTGCAGGCGCTGGTCGGCCTGCTCGCCGCGTGCGGCGTCGCCGAGCCCAGCGCGCGCCTGGCCGCCGCGGCGCTGCGCCGCGCCGGGTGGCTGAGCGGGTCGCGGCGCGGGCGGGAGACCCTGCTGGCCCCGGCCGCGCCGCTGCGGGCGTCCGTCGTCGCCCGTGCCGAGCGGATCGAGCGGCGGCTGGGCCCGTGGGACGGCCAGTGGCGGATGGTCGTCTACGGCGTCCCGGAGGCCGACCGCGCCGCCCGCGAGCGGGTGCGCCGCGGGCTGGTCCGCGCCGGCTTCGGCCCGCTCGCGCCGGCCACCTGGGTGTCACCGCACCGCGACGCGCTCGACGAGGTGCACGCGGAGCTAGCCGGCGAGCCGACGTCGCGGCTGGACCTGCTCACCGCGCACGTCACCGACCCGCGGCTGTCCGACGGCGAGCTCGCGGCCCGCTGCTGGGACCTCCCCCGGCTCGCCGCCGGCTGGTCCCGGGTGCTCGAGCGGCTGCGCGGGGCCGCCGCGGACGCGCCGGAGGGGGTCGCCGCTCTGGCGGCGCACCTGCGGCTGCGGGCGGAGATGCGCGCCGTGCTGGCCGGCGACCCGCTGCTGCCCGCGGCGCTGCAGCCGGAGGGGTGGCCGGGCCGCGACGTCCGCGACGCCTGGGCCGACACCGGCGCCCGGCTGGCCGCGGCCGCCCGCGCGCACGTCGCCGACGTCCTCGGCGTCGTCCTCCCGCGGGCCGCCGTCGCCTAGGAGGGCCGTTGTAGCGCTATTGGCCGCCCGAGGGCGGCGGGTGCCCCCGCACCGCCGCCCCCGAGGGCCTGTGTCCCTCTGCCAGTCCGCCGTCAGCGGTGGACGGTGGACATGTCCGGGTAGCGGTCGCCGGCGGCGGCGCCGACCGGGGCGGCCTCGTCGAGCCGGCGCAGGTCGTCGTCGGTGAGCGCGACGTCCGCGGCCGCCGCGTTCTCCTCCAGGTAGCGCACCCGCTTGGTCCCCGGGATCGGGACGACGGCGGGGTTGTCCGACCGGCCGCTCTGCGCGATCACCCAGGCCAGCGCCAGCTGCGAGGCCGTCACGCCCTTCTCGTCGGCGATCTCGCGCACCCGGTCGACCAGCCGCAGGTTCTGCTCGAACGCCTCGCCCTGGAACCGCGGGTTGGACCGGCGGAAGTCGTCGGGCGCGAGGTCGTCCACGCTGCGGATCTGCCCGGACAGGAAGCCGCGGCCGATCGGCGAGTAGGCCACGAAGCCGATGCCGAGCTCCGCGCAGGTGGCGAGGACGCCGTCCTCCTCGGGGTCGCGGCTCCACAGCGAGTACTCGGTCTGCACGGCGGCCACCGGCTGGACGGCGTGCGCGCGGCGGATGGTCTCGGGCGCGGCCTCCGAGATGCCGGCGGCGCGCACCTTCCCCGCCTCGACCAGCTCGCGGATGGCGCCCCAGGTGTCCTCCACGGGCACCGTGGTGTCGACGCGGTGCTGGTAGTAGAGGTCGATGACGTCGACGCCGAGCCGCTGCAGGGAGGCGTCGCAGGCCTGCCGCACGTACTCCGGCCGGCCGTTGATGCCGCGGAAGGAGCCGTCCTCGCCGCGCTCGTTGCCGAACTTGGTGGCCAGCACGACCTCGTCGCGGCGACCGGCGATCGCTGTGCCGACCAGGCGCTCGTTGGTGAAGGGGCCGTACATGTCGGCGGTGTCGAGGAAGGTGACGCCGAGGTCGAGGGCGCGCCGGATGGTCGCCTCGGCCTCGGCCTGGTCACCGGTGCCGTAGAACTCGCTCATCCCCATGCAGCCCAGCCCCATGGCCGGGACGGACAGGGACCCCAGGGTGCGTGTCTGCATGGCACCGAGCCTGCCCCTGCGGAGCGCGGCGCGAACCCCCTGAGGGTGGGGCTGCCGACCCCCCGCTCCGCTGTTCCGGAACCCGTGTGACAGGTTAGGGCCGCCTAACTCAGGGCAGCCTTGCCTCACCACCTGGAGAACCATGCGCACCGCGTCCCGGCCACTGGCGGCCACCTCCCTGTCCCTCGCCGCGGCGCTGGCGCTCACCGCCTGCGGTGCCGACGAGCCCGCCGTCGAGGCCGCCACCGGCGCCGGCACGGTCACCTGGACCTGGGACCGCAACGTCGCCGCCGAGGACGCCGAGCCGGAGTTCGAGGAGACGTCGGTCGAGGTGCCGGTCGACCCGCAGCGCATCGTCGTCTTCGACATGGCCGCCCTCGACACCATCGGCGCCCTCGGCGGGGAGATCGCCGGCGCACCGCTGGACTCGGTGCCCGACTACCTGCGGGACCACCTGGCCGACGACGCCTTCGACGCGGGGACGCTGTTCGAGGCCGACCTGGTCGAGATCGAGTCGCAGCAGCCCGACCTCATCGTCATCGGCGGCCGCTCCTCGGCGCTGTACGAGGACCTCAGCGAGATCGCGCCGACCGTCGACCTGAGCATGCGCGGCACCTACACCGAGACGCTCGACCGCAACGCCACCTTCCTCGGCGAGGTGCTCGGCGCGGAGGACGAGGCGGCCGCCGCCGTCGCCGACCTCGAGGCGGGCATCGAGGAGGCGCGGGCCGCCACCGCCGACGCGGGCACCGGCCTGGGCCTCATGGTCTCCGGCGGAGAGCTGTCCGCCATGGCCCCGGCCGGCGAGGGCTCCGATGCCCGCGGCGCGCGCGGTGGGCTGATCTACGACGCGTTCGGCGTGCAGCCCGTCGTCGACGACATCCAGGCAGCCACCCACGGCGAGCCGGTCTCCTTCGAGTTCCTGCTCGAGACCGACCCCGACCACCTGTGGGTCGTCGACCGCGACGCCGCCACCGGCGAGGAGGGCGCGCAGGCCGCCGCGGCGGTGCTCGACAACGACGTCGTCGCCCGCACGACCGCGGCCCGGCAGGACCAGGTCCACTACCTGGACCCGGTCGCCTGGTACGTCGTCTTCGGTGGCATCGACACCACCCGGATCATGATCGACGACGTCCTGCAGATCGCGGAGTGACCGTCCCGGTCCCCCGCTGCCCGTGACGGCGCTCTCCGCTCCCCCCGCGAGCACCCCCGCCCCGGCGCGCCCCCGGCGCACCGGGCTGGGGGTGCTCGCCGGCGTGCTGCTCCTGCTCCTCGCGGGGGCGAGCCTGTTCGTCGGCGTCTCCGACGTCTCCCCCGTCTCGGTGTTCAGCGACGGCCCGGCCGCGTTCCTGCTGGTCGCCAGCCGCGTCCCGCGGACGGTGGCGCTGGTGCTGGCCGGCGCCTCGCTCGGCATCGCCGGGCTGATCATGCAGATGCTCGTGCGCAACCGCTTCGTCGAGCCCAGCACCACCGGGGTCACCGAGTTCGCCACCCTCGGCATGCTCGCCACGATCGTGCTGGCGCCCGGGATGCCCGTCGTCGGCAAGACCGCCGTCGCCGCGCTGTCCGGACTGCTCGGCACGTGGGTGTTCCTGCGGGTGGTGCGGGCGGTGCCGGTCCGCTCCCTCGTCCTCGTGCCGCTGGTCGGGATCATGCTCGGCGGCGTCGTCGGCGCGGTCACGACGTTCGTCGCCTACCGGCTGGACCTGCTGCAGTCGCTCGCGCAGTGGTCGCAGGGCAGCTTCGCCGGCGTCGTGCAGGGCCGCTATGAGTTCGTGTGGCTGGCCGGCGTCATGGTCGTCGTCGCGTGGCTCGCGGCCGACCGGTTCAGCGTCATCGGCCTCGGCGAGGAGTTCGCCACCAACCTCGGGCTGCACCACCGCCGGTGGGTGGCCGTCGGGATGGTCGTCGTCGCCGTCATCACCGCCTCGGTGCTGGTGACGGCGGGGCTCATCCCGTTCCTCGGGCTGGTCGTGCCCAACGTCGTGAGCCTGGTGGTCGGCGACAACGTGCGCCGGTCGATCCCGTGGGTGGCGGTGCTCGGGGCGGTGTTCGTGGTGGCCTGCGACGTGCTGGCGCGCGTGCTGCGCTTCCCCTACGAGATTCCGCTGTCGGTCGTCGTCGGGATCATCGGCGCCGCGCTGTTCCTCTGGCTGCTGCTGCGGAGGCGGAGCCGTGCTCACTGATCCCACGCTCTCCGGACCCGCCCCGGCCGCCGTCCGCCCGCGGCCCCGCCTGCGCGGCTCCGTCCGCCGCGCCGGGCCGGGCGCCCGGCTGGCCGCGCTCGGCGGCCTCGTGCTGGCGCTGACCGCCGCCTACCTGTTCACCGACGTGCCCGGGTCGCTGGCGTACGCGCTGGAGAAGCGCAGCCTCACCGTGGCCGCGATGGTCGTCGTCGCGGCGGCGGTCGGGGTGTCCACGGTCGTCTTCCACACGATCACGCAGAACCGCGTGCTGACGCCGTCGATCATGGGGTTCGACGCGTTCTACGTGCTCGTCTCGACCGTCGTCGTCTTCACCGCCGGCTCCGCCGCGTTCCTGGCCGCCGACCCGCTGGTCCTGTGGGCGGTGCAGGTGGCCGTGATGGTCGGCTTCAGCGTCGTGCTGTTCACCTGGCTGTTCGGCGGGAAGCGGCGCTCGATCCACCTCATGCTGCTGGTCGGCATCGTGCTCGGGACGTTCTTCCGCTCGTTCAGCGAGTGGATGCAGCGGATGCTCGACCCGCTGGACTTCCAGGTGCTGTCCGACGCGTTCTTCGCCTCGCTGACCCGGCCCGACGAGACCCTGCTGGCGCTCACCGCGGCGCTGGTCGCGCTGGGCTGCGCCGTCGTCGTGCCGCTGCTGCGCACCCTCGACGTGCTGACCCTCGGCGAGCCGGCCGCCGTCGGGCTGGGCGTCGACCACCGGCGGGTGGTGCTGACGCTGTTCGCCGTCGTCTCCGTGATGGTCGCGGCGTCGACGGCGCTGGTGGGGCCGATCCTGTTCCTCGGCCTGATCGTCGCCAACCTCGCCTACGCGTGGGCCGGGTCCTTCCGGCACGCGTGGACGGTGCCGACGGCGGTGCTGCTCGGCGTGGTGTGCCTGCTCGGCGGCCAGCTCGTGCTGGAACGGGCGCTCGGCTACGGCGGCACCCTGTCCACCGTCGTCGACTTCGCCGGCGGGCTGTTCTTCCTGTACCTCGTCCTGCGGAAGGGGGCGCGGTGATCGCGCTCGAGGGAGTCTCCAAGCGCTACGGCGGCCAGACGGTGGTCGACGACGTCTCCATCGCCTTCGGCGGGGAGGGGGTGACGGCGCTGATCGGCCCGAACGGCGCCGGCAAGTCGACGCTGTTCTCCCTCGTCGGCCGCCTCCTGCGGCCCGACACCGGCCGCGTGACGGTCGACGGCCTGGACGTGGCGACGACGCCGTCGGCGGAGCTCGCGCGGCGCCTGGCCGTGCTGCGCCAGGACAACCACGTGGCCGCCCGGCTCACCGTGCAGGACCTCGTGGAGTTCGGCCGCTTCCCGCACTCCCGCGGCCGGCTCACCGTCGACGACCGCGACGCCGTCGAGCGCGCCCTGGTCCACCTCGGGCTGGAGGGGTACCGGCGGCGGTTCCTCGACGAGCTGTCGGGCGGTCAGCGGCAGCGGGCGTTCATCGCGATGGTGCTGGCGCAGGACACCCGGTACGTGCTGCTCGACGAGCCGCTGAACAACCTCGACCTGCGGCACATGACCGAGATCATGCGGCTGGTGCGCGAGATGGCCGACGGGCTCGGCAAGCGGGTGGTCACCGTGCTGCACGACGTCAACTTCGCGGCCACCTGGGCCGACCGGATCGTGGCGATGCGCGACGGCCGCGTGGTGGCCGACGCTTCCGCCCGCGAGGTCATGCGCCCCGAGGTGCTGGCCGCCGTCTACGACACGACGGTCGACGTCCGCGAGATCGACGGCCGCCCGGTGGCCCTCTACTACTCCTGACGACGAGCGGCGGTGTGGCCGGCTGGACGTGGGTGATCCGGCCGCTGACCTGCCGTTTCTGTCGTACCCCCGCCGTAGGTTGGGGTCATGTCAGCAGGCGGGTCACGCTTCGAGCGTGGCCTTGCCGCGTTGCTCGCCGAGCGACCCGTTCCCTTCCGCCGGCTGCCGGTGGCGTTGCTCTCGCGGGAGCACAAGGCACG
>NZ_FQVX01000004.1 GCF_900129495.1 Geodermatophilus nigrescens | reverse complement strand
CTGATCCCCTCCGAAGAGGTTCACCGTTCGACTTGCATGTGTTAAGCACGCCGCCAGCGTTCGTCCTGAGCCAGGATCAAACTCTCCGTAGATGAACTTGATCTGGCCGAGAACCGAGAGCTAGCACTCTCGATGTCATCAACCAAAGGAATCCCACCCGGACCACACAGGCCCGGGACAGGGTTAATACTTGGCACTGACTTTCGGCACGCTGTTGAGTTCTCAAGGAGCGGACGCGCTCGTACCCCGGCCTTTTCGGCCTTCGTTCGAGGCGGTGTCCTCACCATACACCGGCTCCGCAGCGGTCTGGCCTCGGGGGCCTTCCCGGCGGTTTCCCAGGCCTTGCGGCCCGGTCCGTTCTCGCTCGGTGCAGGGAGAACATTACACGCCCTCCGAGGGGTCGTGCAGGGGGGGTCCCCGTGGCCCTCGCCACGCCCTCGGGGACCGGGCGGGGGAGGCCTCGGCGCCGCGCCCCGGGCCCGCCGCCACAGCGGGACGCGGGGCGTCAGGCGACGCCGGCCGGGCGGAACTGGACGCTCACCCGCGGCCCGACGGGGCGGGTCGTCTTGGGGATGCAGTGCTCCCACGTGCGCTGGCACGAGCCACCCATCACCACGAGGTCGCCGTGCCCCAGCGGGAAGCGCAGCGTCTCGCCGCCCCCGCCCGCAGGGCGGAGCAGCAGCGGCCGCGGTGACCCGAAGGACACGATCGCCACCATCGTGTCCTCGGCGCGGCTGCGCCCCAGCCGGTCGCCGTGCCACGCGACGCTGTCCCGCCCGTCCCGGTAGAGGCACATGCCGGCGGTGACGAAGGGCTCCCCGAGCTCGGGTGCGTAGTGCACGTCGAGGGCGGTGCGCGCCTCGGTGAGCAGCGGGTGCGGCAGCGTCTCGCCGCGGCCGTACCAGCACAGCAGCCGCGGGACGGCGACCTCGCGGTCGTACATCTGCCGGCGGTCGGCCCGCCAGCCGATGTCGCCGAGCAGGACCTCGAGGACCTCGTCGGAGCCGGCGACCCACCCGGGCAGGTGGTCGACCCAGGCCCCGCGGCCGAGCACGTGCCGCCGCACCCGGCCCCGCAGCGGCGTGAGGGCGGCCTCCTCGGCGACGTCGAACATCGACGGCTGGTGCGCGAGCGTCATGCCGAGCAGGCTAGCGGCGTTCGAACGTGTGTACGAGCCCCTAGGCCGCGAGGGCGAGAGCGAACGGCAGTACCCGGGACGCGCCGGCCAGCCGCAGCTCCCGCCCGGCGACGGTCATCGTCCAGCGGGAGTCGGCCAGGTCGTCGACGAGCAGCACCGGCACGGGGCCCAGCTCGGCCAGCCGGGACCGCAGCTCCGGGCCGACGACGATGCGCTGCCAGACCCCGGCCAGCCGGAAGGCGCTGTTGCCGCCGGGACCGCCCGTGGGGCCGCCGTGCGCGAGCGACAGTTCCCCGAGATAGGGCAGCCGCCCCACCCGGGCCAGGCCCTGCGCCACCCCGGACACCAGCCGCGGGCGCCGGCGCGACCGGACGGCGACCACGGCGGCCGGGCGCTCGGCCCAGTCCCAGGCGCCGAGCACGCGGGCGCAGGCGCGGAGCAGCTCGTCGTCGGGCGGCACGTCGGACACCGAGCGCTGCACCGGGACGTCGAAGGCGGCGTCCGGGTCCTCCTCGAGGCCGGGCGCCTCCAGGTCGAGGGTCACCGTGCCGCCCACGCCGTCGTCGCCGAGCAGGGTGCGCAGCTTCTGCCCCCAGCCGAGGTCGGTGAGGCGGGCGACGGCGCGGCCGGGGTCGAGCTGCTCGCCGGCGGCGATCTTGCCCTTGACCTCGATGCCGAGGCGGTCGGCGCCGGTGGGCCACTGCGCCCGCGGGGCGAGCTCCACGCCGGGGCGGTCGAGCGCGGCGGAGGCCGCCTCCGCGGCGCCCTCCGGGACGTCGGTGGGGTACCAGGGGCCGGCGCAGACGTCGCAGCGCCCGCACGGGGCGGCCGTCGGGTCGTCGAGCGCCTCCTGGAGGAAGGCCATCCGGCACCGCGCCTCGTCGACCGGCTTCGCGTAGGCGAGCATCGCCCGCTGCTCGGCCTCCCGGGTGCGGGTGACGCGGGCGTAGCGGTCGGCGTCGTAGACCCACGGGCGGCCGGTGGACCGCCAGCCGCCCTGCACCCGCTCGACCGCGCCGTCGACGGCGAGCACCTTGAGCAGCAGCTCGAGCCGGGAGCGGCGGACGTCGGCCACGGTCTCCAGGCGGGCCACCGACCACGCCTTGCCGTCGGCCATCGCCGAGAGCACCGCGGCGGCGTGGTCCTCGCGCGGCATGGAGGAGGTGGCGAACCACTGCCAGATGGCGAGGTCCTCCGGGCCGGGCAGGAGCATCACGTCGGCGTGCTCGACGGCGCGGCCGGCGCGGCCGACCTGCTGGTAGTAGCTGACCGGCGACGACGGCGCCCCGAGGTGGACGACGAAGCCGAGGTCGGGCTTGTCGAAGCCCATGCCGAGCGCGGAGGTGGCCACGAGCGCCTTGACCCGGTTCTCCCGGAGCGCCTCCTCGGCCTCCTTGCGGTCGGCGTCGTCGAGGCGGCCGGTGTAGGCGCGCACGTCGTGCCCGGCGTCGCGCAGGAGCCCCGCCGTCTCCTCGGCCGCGGCGACGGTGAGCGTGTAGACGATGCCGCTGCCCGGCAGGTCGCCGAGGTGGGCGGCGAGCCACGCCAGCCGGGCGCGGTCGGTGGGCAGCCGCAGCACGCCCAAGCGCAGCGAGTCACGGGCCAGCGGGCCGCGGACCGTCGTCACCCCGACGCCGCCGGCGCCCAGCTGCTCGGCCACGTCGGCGACGACCCGCTCGTTCGCCGTCGCGGTCGTGGCGAGGACCGGGGTGCCGGCGGGCAGCGTGCCCAGCAGGTCGCGGATGCGGCGGTAGTCGGGGCGGAAGTCGTGGCCCCAGTCGGAGACGCAGTGCGCCTCGTCGACCACGAGCAGGCCGCAGCGGGCGACCAGGCCGGGCAGCTGCTCCTCGCGGAAGCGCGGGTTGGTCAGGCGCTCCGGGGAGACCAGCAGGACGTCGACCTCGTCGGAGGCCAGGCGCGCGGCGACGTCGTCCCACTCGGTGGCGTTGGCGCTGGAGATCTCCACGGCGCGGATGCCGGCGCGGGCGGCGGCGGCCACCTGGTCGCGCATGAGCGCGAGCAGCGGGCTGACCAGCAGGGTGGGGCCGGCGCCGCGGCGGCGCAGCAGCGCGGTGGAGACGAAGTAGACGGCCGACTTGCCCCAGCCGGTGCGCTGCACGACCAGGGCCCGCTCGGAGCGCTCGACGAGCGCGGCGACGGCGGCGTCCTGCCCCTCGCGGAACTCCGCGCCCGGGCGGCCGGTCAGCTCACGGAGGACGGCGAGGGCCTCGTCGGCGACGGGAGCGGAGGGCGCGGCGGTGCTCATGGCACCCGACAGTAGGTGCGTCCCCCGACAGCGGGACCGTGTGAGCGCGACCTGGGGACGGCGGGCAGGATGGGGACGATGCGACCGCCGGACAACCACGTGCACACCGGGTGGTCGTGGGACACCCCCGCCTCGGTCACGATGGCCCGCGCGTGCGAGCGGGCGGTCGCCCAGGGACTGCCCGCGATCGCCTTCACCGAGCACCTCGACTTCACCGTGTGGGGGCCCGACGACCGCGCCACCACCCTCGGCCTGGTCGACCGGCACGCCTCCCGGCACGAGCCGATCGACAGCGAGGGCTACTGGGCCGAGCTCACCGAGGTGCGCGAGCGGTTCCCCGAACTGCGGATCTGGTCCGGCGTCGAGGCCGGCGAGCCGCACCTGTTCGCCTCGAGCGTCGCGGCGCACCTGCGGGACGCACCCGTCGACCGGATCCTCGGGTCGCTGCACTCGCTGTCCGACGGCGACCGGCTCTACGGCGTCGGCCAGCTGCTCTACACCGACCCCGACGCCACGATGCGCCGCTACCTCGGCGAGATCGTCGACATGGTGGAGAGCAGCGACGTCTTCCAGGTCCTCGCCCACGTCGACTTCCCGCGCCGCTACTGGCCCGGCGGGTCGCACCGGTTCGTGGAGAAGGACTACGAGGAGGAGTACCGCGCGGTGTTCCGGGCGCTGGCCGGCACCGGGCGGGCGCTGGAGGTCAACACCAGCAGCCCGCTCGCGTCCGCGGACCAGGTGCGCTGGTTCCGCGAGGAGGGCGGCGAGGCGGTGAGCTTCGGCAGCGACGCCCACCAGCCCGGCGCGGTCGGGCAGCGCTTCGACCTCGCCGTCGACGTCGTGGAGGCCGCCGGCTTCCGGCCCGGGCGGGACCGCTTCGACTTCTGGCGCCGCTGAGCTCAGGCGGCCGCCCGGTCCAGGGCGGCGCGCCACGTCCGGGGGAACGCGACGGGCCCGAGGAGGCGCTGGAGGAGCAGCACGGCCCTCCCGCGGAGCCCGCGGCCGCCGGAGTGGTGGAAGACGACGTCGACGTGGCTGCCGCCGTCGTCCCGCGCGGTGATCCGCACCTCGCCGCTGCCCCGGTCGCAGTGGTCGCTGTCGAGCAGCGTCCAGGTGACGCGGTCGGGGGTGGGCCACTCGTAGCGCAGCAGCACCCACAGCCGGACGCCGGCGCTGCCCTCGCGCAGCACGGCCCACCCCTCGCCCGCCTCGCGGACCTCGTACTTCGCCGGGTCCAGCGTGCGGGACCAGATCTCGAGCCGCCGGTCGCCGACCGCGGTGAGGGCGTCGAGCACCTGGGCGGGCGTGGCGCGGGTGTCGAGGTCGAAGTGGACGCGCATCGCCGGCTCCCTCCGGACGGCCCCCGCTCCCGCCGGGATCGTCCCGCGCCCGCGCGCCCAGCGGGAGGTGCCGGCTCCCGCCAGGTACTTCACCGCTAAGAGAAACGCCGCTAGGGTCGCCGGGGTGACGTCCCGCCGCGTGGTGATCGCCCTCGGGGGCAACGCCATGACCGGGCCCGACGGCTCGGCCACCCCCGAGGCCCAGCGCACCGCGATCCGCGAGGCGGCCGGCCACGTCGCCGAGGTGGTGGCCGCCGGCGTCGAGGTGGTGCTCACCCACGGCAACGGCCCGCAGGTGGGCAACCTGCTGGTGAAGAACGAGCTCGCCGCGCACGTCGTGCCGCCGGTGCCGCTGGACTGGAACGTCGCGCAGACCCAGGCGACCATCGCCTTCACCGTGGCCGACGAGCTCGACGCCGCCCTGGCCGCGCGGGGCCTCCCCCAGCGCACCGCCGGGCTGGTCACCCGCACCCTGGTCGACGCCGCCGACCCGCACCTCGCCGAGCCGTCCAAGCCGGTGGGCCGCTTCCTCCCGCGCGAGGAGGCCGAGCGGTTCCTCGCGCTGGGCCAGGTGTGGGAGGACCGCGGCCCGCGGGGCTGGCGGCGGGTGGTCGCCTCACCCGAGCCGCGCTCGGTCGTCGACTCCCCCGCGATCCACGCGCTCGCCGCGGCCGGCTTCGTCGTCGTCTGCGCCGGGGGCGGGGGCATCCCGGTGACCGACGACGGCGGGGACGGCGCCGCGCTGCGCGGCGTCGAGGCCGTCGTCGACAAGGACCTCACCGCGGCCGTCCTGGCCCGCGACCTGGACGCCGACACGCTGGTCATCGCCACCGACGTCCCGAACGTGATGGTCGACTTCGGCACGCCGGCGCAGCGGCCGCTCGGCCGCGTCACGGTGGCCGAGCTCCGCGCGCACGCCGCCGACGGCCAGTTCGCCCGGGGTTCGATGGGCCCCAAGGTCGAGGCCGTCCTCCGCTTCGTCGAGGCGGGCGGCGAGCGCGCCGTCGTCACCTCGCTCGAGAACATCGCCGACGCCGTCGCCGGGGACGCCGTCGGCACCGTCCTCACCACCGACTGAACAAGGAGCGCACGTGCCCGCACCGATCGAGGTCCGCAAGGTCCCGCTGCACAACGTGAGCGACGCCAGCGAGCTGGCCAAGCTCATCGACGACGGCGTCATGGAGGCCGACCGGGTCGTCGCCGTCATCGGCAAGACCGAGGGCAACGGCGGCGTCAACGACTACACGCGGATCATCGCCGACCGCGCCTTCCGCGAGGTGCTGATGGAGAAGGGCACCCGCAGCAAGGAGGAGGTCGCCGAGATCCCGATCGTGTGGTCGGGCGGCACCGACGGCGTCATCAGCCCGCACGCGACGATCTTCGCCACGCTGCCCGAGGACGCCGTCGAGAAGACCGACGAGCCGCGGCTGACCGTGGGCTACGCGATGAGCGACGTCCTGCTGCCCGAGGACATCGGCCGCATCTCGATGGTGGAGAAGGTCGCCGAGGGCGTGCGCCGCGCGATGGAGGCCGCCGGGATCACCGACCCGGCCGACGTCCACTACGTGCAGACCAAGACGCCGCTGCTGACGATCGAGACCATCCGCGACGCGAAGAACCGCGGCAAGGACACCTACTACGACGAGCCGCACGGCTCGATGGACCTGTCCAACGGCACGACGGCGCTGGGCATCGCGGTGGCGCTCGGCGAGATCGAGATGCCGGAGCAGTCGCAGGTCATGCGCGACCTGTCGCTGTTCAGCGCCGTCGCCTCCTGCTCGTCGGGCGTGGAGCTGGACCGGGCGCAGATCGTCGTCGTCGGCAACGCCCGCGGCCACGGCGGGAAGTACAAGATCGGCCACTCGGTGATGAAGGACGCCCTGGACCAGGACGGCATCTGGGACGCCATCCGCCAGGCCGGGCTCGACCTGCCGGAGCGGCCGCACGTCAGCGACCTCGGCGGCCGGCTGGTCAACGTGTTCCTCAAGTGCGAGGCCGACCCGACCGGCTACGTCCGCGGCCGGCGCAACGCCATGCTCGACGACTCCGACGTCTTCTGGCACCGGCAGATCAAGGCCACGGTG
Organism: Geodermatophilus nigrescens; assembly: GCF_900129495.1. GTDB lineage: Bacteria > Actinomycetota > Actinomycetes > Mycobacteriales > Geodermatophilaceae > Geodermatophilus > Geodermatophilus nigrescens. The sequence continues at coordinate 246,832 of NZ_FQVX01000004.1, read as the reverse complement.
GGCGGCGTCGCGGCGTCGGTGACCGGCGACCCGGCGGTGTTCGTGTCGGTGGCGGCGGTGCACCAGGGCCCCTCCGGCGGCGGCCCGGTCGCCGCGATCATCGAGGCCTGACGGAGGACCCCGTCCTCCCCACCCCTCGCACGCTCGGGGCGGTGCCCTGGACGGGGCCGACGGGGGACCGCAGCGCATCGGGCCTGCGGTCCCCCGTCAGGGCAGGATCGCGTCGACGTAGCCGCCGTCGACGCGCAGCGCGCCGCCCGTCGTGGCCGACGCCAGCGGCGAGGCCAGGTAGACGCACATGTTCGCGATCTCCTCGGGCTCGATCAGCCGCTGCAGCAGCGACGCCGGCCGGTGCTCGCGCATGAACGTCCGCTGCGCCTCGTCCCAGGGCACGTCGCGCCCCACGAGGGAGTACACGAAGTCCTCGACGCCGCCGGTGTGCGTGGGCCCCGCGATCACCGAGTTGACGGTGACGCCCGACCCGGCGGCCTCCTTCGCGAACCCGCGGGAGACCGCGAGCAGCGCCGTCTTGGTGACGCCGTAGTGCACCATCTCGGCCGGGATGGCGACCGCCGAGTCGCTGGCGATGTACTGCACCCGGCCCCAGCCGCGCTCGCGCATCCCGGGCAGCCAGGCGCGGGTGAGCCGCACGGCGGTGAGCACGTTGGTCTCGAAGTAGCGGCGCCACTCGTCGTCGGTGATCTCCAGCGCCGGCCGGGCGCCGAAGACGCCCAGGTTGTTGACCAGCACGTCGGCGTCGGGCACGGCCGCGAGCAGGGCCGCCGTCCCCTCGTCGGTGGTCACGTCGCCGGCGACGGTGCGCACCTCGCCGTCGATCCCCGCCGCGGCGTCCTCCAGCCTGGCGGGGTCGCGGCCGGTGAGGACGACGGCGGCGCCGGCCGCGGCGAGGCCGGTGGCGATGGCCAGGCCGATGCCCTGGGACGAGCCGGTGACGACGGCGGTGCGGCCGGAGAGGTCGATGCGCACGGGACTCCTCGGTCCTCGACGGGAGCGCGCGGTCGGCGCGCGGTACGGACCGAACAGCTCCCGGCGGATGCGGTCGTGTTCCCGACGCCGGCCACGCGCCGTCCTCGGCGGCGACGGCCCGGCCGATCGGGCGGCGCCCCGTAGGTTGGGCCGACCAGGGGACGGCGGTCGGAGGCGTGGGTGGACGGGGTGCTGCGGTCGCACGGCCTGCCCCTGCTCTTCCTCCTCGGGCCGGCGGCGGTCGACCTGGCGCTCGGGCCGGAGCAGGTGATCCTGGGCCTGGTGGCCGCCTCGCCGCTGGTCGCGGCGACGCTCACCGGGCGCCGGACGACCGGCGCGTACGGCGTCCTCGCCGTCCTCACCGCGGCGCTGCTCGGCGCCTACGACCGTCAGTACGAGGGGGACGCCGTCCCCGCGCAGCTGGTCCGGCTGGCGCTGGTGACGGCCGCGGCTCTGGTCGCCCTGGGCGCCTGCACGCTCCGGGTGCGCCGGGAGGCCGACCTGCAGCGGCTGAGTGCCGAGGCCGCGTCGGCGCGGGCGTCCCTGGCGCTCGGCGAGACGCTGCAGCGGCACCTGCTGGGCCCGCCGCCGGTCGTGCCCGGGCTGGCGTCGGCGGCGCGCTACCTGCCGGCGCTGCGCGGCACCCGCGTGGGCGGGGACTGGTACGACGCCTTCCCCGCGGCCGGCGGCGGCACCGTGCTGGTGATCGGCGACGTCGCCGGGCACGACCCGCAGGCCGCGGCCGCGATGGCCGAGGTGCGCGGGATGCTGCGGGCGGTGGCCGTGGACGCGACCTCCCCCGCGGGCCTGCTCGGCGCCCTGGACCGGGTGATGGCGCACCCGGCGGCGCCGGCGATGGTGACCGGGGTCGTCGCCATGGTCGAGCCGGCCGGGGACGGCGCGCGGCTGCGGTGGTCGAACGCGGGACACCCGCCCCCGGCGCTGGTCCGGGCCGACGGGTCGGTGCGGCTGCTCGAGCGGGACCCGGAGCGGGCGCTCGGGGTCACCGCCGGGGCACCGCGGACCGACGCCGAGCTGGTGCTCCGCCCCGGCGACTCGCTGCTGCTCTACACCGACGGGCTGGTGGAGCGGCGGGGCGGCTCGCTCGACGACGGCAACGCCTGGCTTGTGGGCGAGCTCGGCCGGCACGCCGCGGACCCGCTGGACGAGCTGTGCGACCGGCTGCTGGCCGGCGTCGGCGGCGCCGCCCGGCACGACGACGTCGCGTTGCTCGCCGTGCGCGTGCCCGGACCGGGATCCCCGGCCCGGGCACGCAGGACGGTCAGGCGGTGACGGTCAGGCGGTGACCGTCTCCAGGGCCACCGGGACGTTCCCGCGGGTGGCGTTCGAGTAGGGGCACACCTGGTGGGCGGCCTCGACGAGCTCCTCGGCGGCCGCCTGCTCGATGCCGCCGAGCTCGACGCGCAGGGTGACCTCGAGGGCGAAGCCGCCGGCGTCGTCCGGCCCGATGCCCACCTCGGCGGTGACGGCGGAGTCGGTGAACGTCGCCCCGCGCTTGCGGGCGACGAGCTTGAGCGCGCCGTGGAAGCACGCGGCGTAGCCGGCGGCGAACAGCTGCTCCGGGTTCGCCCCGCCGCCCGGGCCGCCCATCTCCTGCGGCACGGCCAGGTCGAGGTCGATCCCACCGTCGTCGGTGCGGGTGCGGCCGTTGCGGCCCTCCCCGGTGGCGGTGGCGACGGCGGTGTAGACGGCGGACATGGGCCCTCCCAAGAGGTAGACAGAACGGTCGTTCTGCCGATAACCGTACACGGCGGTACCGTCGTCGACATGACCGCCGCGGTGCGCCCCTCCGAGGCCCGGGACCGCCTGCTGCGCACCGCGTCGGCGCTCTTCTACGCCGAGGGCGTGCGCGCGGTGGGCGTCGACCGGGTCGTCGAGGAGGCCGCGGTCACCCGGGCCACCTTCTACCGGCACTTCCCCGGCAAGGAGGACCTCGTCGTCGCCTACCTCGACGGCGTGGACCGCGCGGTGCGCGAGGCCGCCGGCGAGGTCCCGGACGACGCCGAGGGCGCCGCCGCCTGGCTGGAGGCGCTCACCGGCCGGCTCGGCGACCAGCTGTGCGGCGACGGCTTCCGCGGTTGCGCGTTCATCAACGCCGCGGCCGAGTACCCCGACCCGGCCAGTCCCGTCCGGCGGGCGGTGCTCGCCCACCGCGCCTGGCTGACCGCCGCCGTCGCCGGGGCGTTCCGGCGCGCCGGCCACCCGGCGCCGGAGGAGGCCGCCCGCCGCTGGCTGGTCCTGCGCGACGGCGCGATGGTCGCGGGGTACCTCGACGGTGGCCCGGCGAGCTCCGCGACCCTCGCCGCCGGCGTGCGCGACCTGCTCTCAGAGCGTCCGTAGGTACCGCGGCGGCACGGCGTCGACCAGCCAGACGCCGTTGGCCGAGCGGGTGAAGACGGCGCCGTCGCGGGACATCGCCGCCGCGTCGACCGCGAGGACGGCGGCCCGCCCGCGGCGGTTCCCGACCGTGCGGGCGGTCGCCTCGTCGGTGCTCAGGTGCACCGCGTGCCGCCGGCCCGGGCGCAGCCCCTCAGCGAGGACGGCGGGCAGCACACGCACCGGCGTGCCGTGGAACAGGACGTCCGGCGGCTCCTGCGCCGCGTAGCCCAGCTCGACCGGGACGCTGTGACCCTGGCTGGCCCGGATCCGGGTACCGGTGTCGTCGAGGGCGAACCGCTGCTTGTCGTTCGCCGCCACGACGGCGTCCAGGTCGGCGCGCGACAGCGGCAGCCCGTGTGCGGCGAGGGCGTCCAGCAGGGCGCCGACGTCGGCCCACCCGGCACCGTCGAGGGTCAGCCCGACGCTGTCGGGGCGGTGCCGCAGCACGTACGAGAGCCGCTTGCTCACCCGGACGACGTCGTCCCGCTCCACCCCGCCAGCCTCGCCGGTCGGCCGGGGCGGTCGCCACCCGTTAGCGTCGGGCCGGCAGAACGGAGGGTGCGGGTGATCGACAAGCGGGTCGCGTCCCTGGCCGAGGCCGTCGCGGGCATCCCGGACGGCGCGACGGTCCTGGTCGGCGGGTTCGGCGCGTCCGGCGTGCCGGTGGAGCTGGTGCACGCGCTGCTGGACCAGGGGACCACCGACCTCACCGTGGTGACCAACAACGCCGGGTCCGGCGAGACCGACGTCGCCGCGCTGCTGCGCGAGCGCCGGGTGCGCAAGATCGTCTGCTCCTACCCGCGCTCGACCGGGTCGGTGTGGTTCGAGGAGCGGTGGCGGGCCGGCGAGGTCGAGCTGGAGCTGGTCCCGCAGGGCACGCTGAGCGAGCGGATGCGGGCCGCGGCGGCGGGGCTGGGCGGGTTCTTCACGCCGACGGGCGCCGACACCCGGCTCGCCGAGGGCAAGGAGGTGCGGGTGATCGACGGCCGGCGGCACGTGCTCGAGGAGCCCCTGCCCGGCGACGTCGCCCTGGTCAAGGCCGCGCGCGCCGACCGCTGGGGCAACCTCGTCTACCGCACCGCGGCGCGGAACTTCGGGCCCACGATGGCCGCCGCGGCCGCGCTGACCGTCGTCCAGGTGGACGAGTTCGTGGAGCTCGGGGAGCTCGACCCCGAGGTGGTCGTGACGCCCGGGATCTTCGTCGACCGCGTCGTCCGGGTGGGTGCGGCGTGAGCCTCGAGGGGCGTCTCGACATGCGGGCGGTCGCCCGGCGGGTGGCCCGCGACATCCCCGACGGCTCCTACGTCAACCTCGGCATCGGGCTGCCGACGCTGGTGGCCGACTGCGTGGGCAGCGACAAGGAGATCGTCTACCACTCGGAGAACGGCATCCTCGGCATGGGCCCGGCCCCCGCGCCCGGCGCGGAGGACCCGGAGCTCATCAACGCCGGCAAGCAGCCGGTGACCCTGCTGCCGGGCGGGGCCTTCTTCCACCACACCGACGCGTTCCTGATGATGCGCGGCGGCCACGTGGACCTGACCGTGCTCGGCGCCTTCCAGGTGTCGGAGGCCGGAGACCTGGCCAACTGGGCCACCGACGACGCCTCGCACCCGCCGGCCGTGGGCGGCGCGATGGACCTCGCCGTCGGGGCGCGGCGGGTGCTGGTCATGACGTCGCACACGACGAAGGCGGGCGAGCCGAAGCTGGTCCCGCGCTGCAGCTACCCGCTGACGGCGGCCGGCGTCGTCGACCGGGTCTACACCGACCTCGCCGTCCTCGACGTGACCACCGAGGGCTTCCTCGTCCGCGAGATGGTGGCCGGCCTCGACCCCGACGACCTGCAGGGGGCGACGGCGGCGCGGCTGACGTTCGCCGCCGACCTAGCCGTCCTCGACCCGTCCTGACCCGGCGGGCCTCCCCTGCGGAGGGTGGCCGTCTGCCTACCCTGCGTCGCATGTCGTTCCTGTCGCGGCTGCGCGGCGGCCCGTACGAGGTGCCGCCGCTGCCCTACCCGTCCGACTCGGCCGAGGGCCTGGCCGCCCGCTGGGTGCAGTGGGTGGCCTCCGCCGGCACCGAGCGCGACCCCATCGAGGACACGACCGGCGAGCACGCGGGCCACAACCAGCCCGACGACGTCTTCTTCCTCGCCGGGTCCTACGGGAAGGTCCTGCACCGGCGCTGCGTCGTGCCCGGCGGCCGCGACCTGTTCCTGCCGGTGTTCAACTACTGGAAAAGCCCGGCGGTGGGCCCGCCGGAGCGGGCGGGCGACGCGTGGGGCGCGCTGACCCTCGACGGCGTCGACCTGGAGCCGCTGGAGATCACCACGCCGGTGCCCTTCGTCGTCGCCGGTGCCCTGCTCAACCCGGTCACCTTCCGGCGCAAGCCGATCCCGGTGACCGTGTGGGGCCTGTGGGCGCGCGTCCCGGCGCCCGCCCCGGGCACGCACCACCTGCGCGTCGTCGCCGGCGACGGGCACGCCTTCCGGCTCGACGTCGGCTACCAGCTCGAGGTCGCGCCGGTCGGGGCCATCCGCAGCTCCTGACCGGCGCGGACCCCGCCGCGCTCAGCGCGAGTAGTACTCCACGACCAGCTGCTCCTCGCAGATCACCGGCACCTCGTCGCGGGCGGGCACCCGCTCGACCCGGGCGGTGAGGTCGGCCAGCCGCACCTCGAGGTAGGCCGGCGGCTGCGCGTGCGCACCGGAGGCCGCCACCTGGAACGGCTCCTTGGCGCGCGAGCGCTCGGCGATGGAGATCCAGTCGCCGGGGCGCAGCCGGTAGGAGGGACGGTCGACGCGGCGGCCGTTGACCAGCACGTGCTGGTGGGTGACGAACTGGCGGGCCTGGTAGATGGTGCGCGCGAAGCCGGCCCGCAGCACCGTGGCGTCCAGGCGCGACTCGAGGTCCTGGATGAGGGCCTCGCCGGTCTTGCCGCCGGTGCGCCGGGCGCGGTCGAACGCGCGGCGCAGCTGGGTCTCGCTGACGTCGTACTGCGCGCGCAGCCGCTGCTTCTCCAGCAGCCGGGTGGAGTAGTCGCTCTGCTGCTTGCGCTTGCGGCCGTGCTCACCGGGCGGGTACGGGCGACGCTCGAAGTAGCTGACCGCCTTGGGCGTCAGGGCCAGGCCGAGCCGGCGGCTGAGGCGCACCTTCGGGCGCGGGGTGTTCATCCGGTACCTCCGTCGAGAGAGTTAGGTTAGGTTCACCTTACCCACACGCCGAGACCCGAGGTGAGCGATGACCGTCCCCCGCACCGGCCCGGGCACCACCGGCATCCCGCAGCCGCCACCGGCCGAGCGCGCCCGCACCGTGGCCGCCCGCCCGTCGGCCGCGCTGCACGCGGTGGGGCTCGGCGCGGTCGAGCTGTCGCTGGCCGCGACGACGGCGTCCGGGCAGGTGTACGTCGTCGTCCCCGCCGCCGGGCGGCTGGCGACGGCGCTGCGGGAGTCCCCCCTCGGCGACCTCCCGGCGCGGCTGACGGTCACCGACCGGTCGCCGTTCCCGCTGCAGCACCCGGTGCGCGGGCAGGTGGAGCTGTCCGGCTGGCTGACGCCGGTGCACCCGGCCGGGGTCCAGCCTGCGCTGCTCGACCTGGCCGACGTGCGCCCGTCCGACACGCTCCTCGACGTCGGCCTGCGCGCGCTGCTGGTGCGCCTCGACCTCGCCGAGGTGGTCCTCACCGACGGCGGCGCGACCACCGAGGTGGACCCCGACGACTTCGCGGCCGCCCGCCCCGACCCGCTCGCCGCGGCGGAGGCCGGCCTCGCCGCCGGGCACGGCGCGGCCCTGACCCGGCTGCTGGCCCGGGTGCAGGCGTGGGCCGGCCCGCGCGACGACGTCCGGCTGCTCGGCCTCGACCGGCACGGCGTGCGCTTCCGCGTGGAGGCCCGCCGCTCCTGCTACGACCTGCGGGTGCCGTTCCGCGAGCCGGTGGACGACGGCGCGGGCCTGGGCGCGGCGCTGGACGTCCTGCTCACCTGCGGCCCCGCGTAGCGGTCAGCGCACGACGACTCAGGCGGCGGCGCGCGCCTCCTGCGCGAGCGCGGCGAGGGCGCCCTCGAAGCACTCCCGCGGCGGCTGCACGAGCCCGGCGCCCACCTGGCCGGTGCCGGCCACTCGCCCGGCCATGCCGGTGTTGATCTGCGGCAGCCAGCCGGTGCGCGCCACGGCGAGGACGTCGATGCCGGTCGGCGCGCCGCGGAACCCGAGGATCGGGATGGCCATCGCCGGGTTCTCGGCCAGGGTGAGCTGGTACATCCGCTCGGTGGTGGCCAGCGCGTCGGGCACGGTGCCGCCGACGAAACGCACGATCGCCGGCGCCGCGGCCATCGAGAACCCGCCGACGCCGTAGGTCTCCATGATCGCGGAGTCGCCGATGTCGGGGTTGGCGTCCTCGGGGCCGTAGTCGCCGAGGAACAGGCCCACCGGCGTCTGCGCCGGGCCGGTGAACCAGCGGTCGCCGGTGCCCGCCGTCTGCACGCCGAACTCGGTGCCGTTGCGCGCCATGACGGTCACCAGCGTGGAGCCCGGCACGTCGCGGGCGGCGTCCATCGCGAGCTTCGCCGTCGGCATGCCGAGGTTGAGGAAGAAGTGCTCGTTGCCGCCGATGAAGCGCAGCGCCGCGGCGACGTCGTCGGAGGGCGCGTCGAGGGCGGCCAGCGCCGGCGAGAGCTCGCGCAGCGTCATCAGCGAGCCGGCGCGGTTGCGGTTGTGCCCCTCGTCGCCCATCTGCAGCATCTGCGCGAGCACGGCCTTCACGTCGAGCGGCTCGGCCATCGAGCGCACCGCGCGCGCCAGGAGCGGGCCGAGGACGTCGCGCATCCAGGCCAGCCGGGTGAGCACCTCCTGGTTGAAGGCGCCCATCCGCAGCACCTTGCCCAGGCCCTCGTTGAGGTTGCAGTAGGCCCGGCCGCCGTTGACCGGGTCCTCCAGGCACCACGCCCACATCGACGGCGAGGTCACCCCGGCCATCGGGCCGACGGCGGAGCGGTGGTGGCACGGCTCGAGCTCCACGCCGCCCGACGCGAGCAGCGCCTCGGCCTCCTCCACCGTCGACGCCCAGCCCTCGAACAGGCAGGCGCCGACGAGCGCCCCGCGCATGGGGCCCGACGCGGCCTCCCAGGTCAGCGGCGGGCCGGAGTGCAGCAGCGTGCGCCCCTCCATGCCGAGCACCTCGCGGGCCGGGCGGACGTCGACCAGCACCGAGCCGGCCGCGAGCACCCGCTCGACCGCCGTCCGGTTGGCCGCGGCGCGGCGCGGGTCGAGCGCCAGCGCGGTCAGGTCGGCGGCGTCGCCGAGGCCCGGCGGCCGCCAGTCGACGTCGGCCACGGACACGCCCTGGGCGCGCAGCGCGCCCGAGAACACGTCGACACCGGCGGCGACGACGGCCGGCGGGCCGTCGAGCAGTCCTCCGAGCGCTCCGGTCGAGGTCCCGGTCGTCGTCACGATGCGGCTCCCAGCAGGTCGAGGGCGTACCGCGTGGCCGCGGCGTTGGAGGCGAAGACGGCGGCGCCGGCCGCGGCGAGGGCGTCGGCCTGGCGGCTCCAACCCTGCGGGTCGGCCTCGGTGCCGACCAGCGCGACGACGACCGGCAGGTGCGCCCGCGCGCGGGCGGCGGTGAGCGCGGGGACGAGGGCGGCCGCCGGGTCGGCGTCGGCGCCGTACCCGAGGACGACGTCGAGCAGCAGCACCGCGGGCTCGCCCGAGGCGGCCAGCCGCTCGATCGCCTCCAGCCGCAGCGTCGGGTCGATCATCGGGTGGGCGCGGCCGACGGTGAGCGCGTCGTCGCCGAAGTCGACGACGAGGTGGCCGCGGGCGGACAGGTCCGTCCCGAGGTCGAGCTCGGGACGCAGCGGGGTGTTGGAGCGGACGTCGCCGAGCACGGGGCCCGCCAGCAGCATCGCCTCGTCGGCCAGGGTGCCGCCGGAGTAGAGGCCCTTGAGCACCGCGCCGGGTGAGGCGGCCTCGGCCGGCCCGGGGCGGGAGGGCCACACCGGGACGTCGAGCCCCATGTCGCCGAGCAGCGCCTCCACGGCGGCGGTGAGGTCGGGCGTCTCCGGCGAGAGGGCGGCCGAGCGCACCGGCGTCGCCAGCTCCCCCGACACCCGCGCCACCTCCGCGGCCACCGACGGCGCCGGGGGCTTGGAGACGACGAGCACCCGCTCGGTGGCGGGGTCGGCGTCCAGCGCCGCCAGCGCGTCGAGGGTCGCCAGCCCGCCCACGGCCTCGGACAGGTCGCGCCCGCCCACGCCGATCACGTGCGAGACGCCGACGCCGGCCGCGTCGAGCAGGCAGGACACCTGCTGCGCGCCGGTGCCCGAGGCGGCGACGACGCCGACCGGGCCGGGGCGGACGACGTTGGCGAAGCCCAGCGCGACGCCGGAGACGATCGCGGTGCCGCAGTCGGGGCCCATCACCAGCACCCCGGCGGCGCGGGCGGCGCGCTTCAGCGCCACCTCCTGCTCGACCGGGACGCCGTCGGAGAAGACCAGCACGCTGCGGCCGGCGGCGATCGCGTCGGCGGCCTCGAGCGCCGCGTACTGCCCCGGGACGCTGACGATCGCCAGCGCGCCGGCGTCGTGGCCGAGGTCGTCGAGGCCGGCGCCGACCGTGCGGGCCGGCTGGGCGTCGGCGGTGGCCCGCGTGCGCTCGCGCTCGGCCAGGGCGGCGTCGACGGCGGCCACCGCGGCGGCCAGCGCGTCGTCGTCGACGGCCCGGACGGCGATGAGCAGCTGGTCGGGCGCGGCCACCTGCTCCGGCGCCAGGCCCATGCCCTCGGCGAGCTCCACGTTGAGCGGCGTGGCCATCGCGACCAGCACCGCGGTGACGCCGTCGCGGGCGCCGACGTCACGGCTGACCTGCATCAACCGGACGGAGTCGGCGTAGACGCCGCTGCGCAGGGAGACGTGCCGGACGCCCGCTGCGGGCCCAGGATCGCTCACCTCGCCGACCGTACCGGCAGATGCCTCAGCGGTGAGATATCGCCAGCGCAACGATCTTGTTGCACCGGGAAGATTTAGCGCTGAGGCACTTCCCCGCCCGTGAGGCGCGTGACACTGTGACGGCCTCCCGGGGGTGGCGGCACCTCCCGGGCCGCATCGGCTGTGCCTCGCGAGGAGGACCCCATGGCGTTCGGTTGGAAGCTCTACGGCGACGGGAAGACGCCACCGCTCGGTGAGGCGGTGGCCCCCGACGAGCGGCTGTCCTGGCCGCTCACCGTGGGCATCGGCGCCCAGCACGTGGTCGCGATGTTCGGCGCGACCTTCGTCTTCCCGCTCATCATGGGCCTGGACCCGAACCTCGCGATCATGATGAGCGGGATCGCGACGATCGTCTTCCTGCTCATCGTCAAGAACCGGGTACCCAGCTACCTGGGCACCAGCGCGGCCTTCGTCGGCGGTGTCGCCGCGATCCGCGCCAACGGCGGCGACTCCGGCGACGTCGTCGGCGCGCTGCTGGTCGCCGGCGTCGTGCTGGCCCTGGTCGGCCTGGTCATCCACTTCGCGGGCCTCGGCCTCATCAACAAGGTGCTGCCGCCGGCCGTCACCGGCGCCGTCGTCATGCTGATCGGCTTCAACCTGGCCCCGGTCGCCGCGGGCGTCTACTGGCCCCAGGACCAGTGGGTCGCGCTCGCCACGATGGCGTTCGTCATCGTCGCCTCGTTGGCGCTGCGCGGCTTCCTCGCCCGCATCGCCATCCTGCTCGGCCTGGTCTTCGGCTACCTGCTGTCGATCCTGCTCGACGCCACCGCCGGCCAGATCACCTCGCCCGACGGCACCGGCGCCGTGGTCACCCGCGACCGGATCAACTTCGACTCGGTCGGCCAGGCGGACTGGTTCGGCCTGCCCGACTTCACCGCGCCGAGCTTCTCGCTGAACTTCAGCCTGCTGGTCATCCCCGCCGTCATCGCCCTGGTCGCCGAGAACGTCGGCCACGTCAAGGCCGTGGCCGAGATGACCAAGCGCGACCTCGACCCGGTCATGGGCCGCGCGGTCTTCGCCGACGGCGTCGGCACCGTCATCGCCACCTCGGTCGGCGGCTCCCCGACGACGACGTACGCCGAGAACATCGGCGTCATGGCCGCCACCCGGGTCTACTCGACCGCCGCCTACTACGTGGCCGCGATCGTGGCGATCCTGCTGGGCCTGATCCCCAAGTTCGGCGCGCTGATCAACATCGTCCCCGGGGGCGTGCTCGGCGGCATCACCGTCGTCCTCTACGGGATGATCGGCCTGCTCGGCGCGAAGATCTGGAAGGAGAACCGGGTCGACTTCGCCAACCCGGTCAACCTCGTCCCGCTCGCGGCCGGGATCATCATCGGCATCGGCAACGTGACCCTCACCTTCACCGACGACTTCTCGCTCAACGGCATCGCGCTGGGCTCGATCGTCGCCGTCGTCGGCTGGCACATCGCCCGCGCACTGGCCCCGGCCGACATGAAGGCCGCGCTCCTGCGCGAGGGCTCGGTGCCGGAGAGCGCGTCGTCCCTGGGCCACCACGGCGCCGGCCCGGCCGGCGGCCCCGCCGGCGGCTATGCCGACCCGCGCGGCGGGACCGACCCGTCGTCGGTCGACGAGGTGGGCCGCCCCGGCACCGGTACCCGTCGCAAGGACATGCTCGAGAAGTGAAACCCGCTCCCTTCCGCTACGCCGACCCCCGGTCCCTCGACGAGGCGCTCGACCTCCTGTCGGACGAGACGGGCGCCAAGGTGCTCGCCGGTGGCCAGTCGCTGCTCCCGCTGCTGGCCATGCGGCTCGCGGCGCCGGCCACGCTGGTCGACCTCAACCGGGTGCCCGGCCTCGACACCGTCGAGGCGACCGGGGACGGCGTGCGGGTGGGCGCCCTGGTCCGCCACGCACGACTACTCCGCCAGACCCCTGACGCGCAGGCCGCCGCCCGGGTCCAGCCGCTGCTGGCCCGGGCGACGGCCAACGTCGCCCACCCGGCGATCCGCAACCGCGGCACGACGGTCGGCTCGATCGCCCACGCCGACCCCTCCGGCGAGATGACGTCGGTACTCGCGCTCACCGGCGGCTCGGTGACGGTCGCGACGCCGGCCGGCCGGGAGACCGTCGGCTGGCAGGACCTGTTCGTCGGCCCGCTGGAGACCTCGCTCGCCGGCGGCGCCGTCGTCGTCGACGCCTTCTTCCCCGCCCTGCCCGAGCGCTCGGGCACCGCCTTCGCCGAGATCGCCCGCCGCAAGGGCGACTACGCCGTCTGCGGCGCCGGCGTCGTCGTCACCCTGGACGAGGACCGCCGGGTGTCCGCCGTCCGGGCCTCCTACATCTCCGTCGGGCTGGTGCCCGAGGTGCACGACCTCACCGAGGCGGTGGCCGGCGAGCCCGTCGACAGCGCCGACTGGGCCGCGGCCGGCGCGCTCGCCCGCACCCTCGTCGACCCCGACACCGACATCCACGCCAGCGCCGACTACCGGCGGCTGCTCGTGGGCGTCCTGACCGAACGCACCCTGGCCGACGCCGCCGCCGAGGCCGTGCAGAGGAGCGCAGCGTGACCACCTCGATCGATCCGCCGCAGGTCGACAGCGAGCGGACCGTCTCCGTGACCGTCAACGGCGTGCACCGCGAGGCCACCGTCCCGGTGCGCCGGGTGCTGTCCGACTTCCTCCGCGACGACCTCGGCCTGACCGGCACGCACGTGGGCTGCGCGCACGGCGTCTGCGGCTCGTGCACGGTGATGGTCGACGGCGACCCGGTGCGCTCGTGCCTCGTGCTCGCCGTCCAGGTGCAGGGCGCGCAGGTGACCACCGTCGAGGGCCTGGCCCGCGACGACCACCAGGGCGGGCAGGTGCTCCACCCGGTGCAGGAGGCGTTCCGCGAGTGCCACGCCCTGCAGTGCGGCTTCTGCACGCCGGGCTTCCTCGTGACGATCGCCGCCGGGCTGGAGGCCCGCGACGCCGCCGAGGAGATCACCGAGGAGGAGGTCGACGAGCTCGTCGGCGGCAACCTCTGCCGGTGCACCGGCTACGCCAACATCAAGAAGGCCGTCCGGCACGCCGCCGCCACGATGCGGGAGGACGCCCGGTGAGGGCCCTCGTAGCGCCATCGGCCCCGGGGGACGCAGCATGACCACCAAGCTGTTCGGCGAGCCCGTCCGCCGGCGCGAGGACGCCCGGCTGATCACCGGGCGGGGCCGCTACCTCGACGACATCGGCGCCGGCGCGCTGGCCGCCGCCTTCGTGCGCAGCCCGCACGCGCACGCCCGCGTGCTCGACGTCGACGTGGAGGCCGCGCTCGACGTCGAGGGCCTGGTCGCCGTCTACACGTACGAGGACCTCACCGGCCCGATGGCCGAGCCGCTGCCGGTGCTCATCCCCCACCCGCAGCTGCACGCCCCGCGCACCGGGTACCCGCTGGCCAACGGCGTGGTGAACCACGTCGGCGAGCCGGTGGTCATGGTCGTGGCCACCGACCGGTACGTGGCCGAGGACGCCGCCGAGCGGATCGTCGTCACCTACGAGGAGCTGCCGGTCGTCGTCGGCGTGGACGCCGCCCGCGAGGCGCGCGCCGCCGTCCACGAGGACGTCCCCGACAACGTCGCCGCGCGGCACCACCAGGAGACCGGCGACGTCGAGCCGGCCCTGGCCGCCGCACCGCACACCCTGTCGTTCACGCAGTACATCGAGCGCAGCGCCTGCATGCCCCTGGAGGGCAAGGGCGTGCACGCCCGCTGGGACGCCGACGACGCCAGCCTGCGCGTGTACTCGAGCACCCAGGCCTCGACGTCGGTGCGCGCGGCGATCGCCGCCAAGCTCGAGCTGTCGCTGGACCGCGTCGAGGTGATCGCTCCCGACGTCGGCGGCGGGTTCGGCGTCAAGATCGTGCACCCGTGGCCCGAGGAGCTGCTGGTGCCGATGGCGGCGATCCGGCTGGGCCGCGAGGTCAAGTGGGCCGAGGACCGCCGCGAGCACTTCATCTCCAGCGCCCACGAGCGCCAGCAGCGGCAGGAGATCACCGTCGGGTACGACGACGACGGCCGGATCACCGCGCTCGACGTGCACGTGTGGCACGACAACGGCGCCTACACGCCCTACGGGATCATCGTGCCGATCGTGACGGCGACCCAGCTGGTCGGCCCCTACGCGATCCCGGTGTACCGGGTGGTCGTGGAGAGCGTCTTCACCAACACCGTCATCGTGACGCCCTACCGCGGCGCCGGGCGGCCGCAGGGCTGCTACGCGATGGAGCGGACGATGGACCGCATCGCCGACGACCTCGGCCTCGACCGCGCCGAGGTGCGCCGGCGGAACCTGATCACGCCCGACCAGTTCCCCTACGACCACCACCTGACGTTCCAGGACGGCCGGCCGGTCATCTACGACTCCGGCGACTACCCGGGCCTGCTCGACAAGCTCGTGGCGCTCGTGGGCTGGGACGAGGCCGGGGCGCTGCGGGCCGACGCGCGTTCCCGCGGGAAGATGCTCGGCGTCGGGATGGCGCTCTACGTCGAGGGCACCGGCCCCGGCCCCTACGAGGGCGGGCACGTGCAGGTGCTCGGCAGCGGCAAGGTGCTGGTCTCCACCGGCCTGACCTCCCAGGGCCAGGGGCACGAGACGGTGTTCGCGCAGATCGTCGCCTCGGAGCTCGGGGTGCCGATCGAGGACGTCGAGGTGCACACCGGCGACACCCGCCGCTTCGGCTACGCCGTCGGCACCTTCGCCTCGCGCGCCGCGGTGATGAGCGGCAACGCCGTCGCCCTGGCCGCCCGCGGGGTGCGGGAGAAGGCGATCCGGATCGCCGCCGACGTGCTGGAGGCCAACCCCGAGGACCTCGAGATCGACGAGGGCCTGGTGCAGGTCAGGGGCACGCCGGGCGCGTCGATCCCGCTGCGCACGGTCGCCGTCCTGTCCAACCCGCTGCGCTACGCCTTCGACGAGGCGGCCAAGCAGGCCACCCAGTTCGCGAAGGCCGGCTCGGACGACAAGCCGCCGGTGGCCGAGGGCGACGCGCCGGGCCTGGAGCACCGCGACTACTACTCGCCGATCCGCTCGACGTTCGCCTCGGGCGCGCACGCCGCCGTCGTGGAGATCGACCCGGCCACGTGGGAGATCGACGTCGTCCGGTACGCGGTCGTACACGACTGCGGCAACGTGGTGAACCCGATGATCGTCGAGGGTCAGGTGCACGGCGGCGTCGCCCAGGGCGTGGGCGGGGCGCTGTACGAGCGGATGGCCTACGACGCCGACGGGCAGCTGCAGAACGCGTCGTTCATGGACTTCCTCATGCCCTACGCCTCCGAGGTGCCCGACATCGCGATCGACCACCAGGAGACGCCCTCGCCGCTCAACCCGCTGGGGATCAAGGGCGCCGGGGAGGCCGGGGTGATCCCCGGGACGGCGGCGATCGCCTCGGCGATCGAGGACGCGGTGGGCCGGCGGATCACGTCGATGCCGATCTCCCCCACCGAGCTGTACGACCTGATGAGGAACGAGACGGCGGAGCGGACGCAGGCGTCCCTCCAGACGGGAGTCCCCGCGTGAACCTCGACGGCTCGGCGGTGCTGCACGGCACGCCCGAGGAGGTCTGGACGGTCATCACCGACCCGGCGGTGCTCGCCCGGACGATCCCCGGCTGCGAGTCGCTGGAGCGGACCGGCGAGGACGAGTACCGGATGGACGTCGCGGTGGGGGTCGGCGCGATCCGCGGCACCTACGCCGGCGAGGTGCGGCTGACCGACCAGCAGCGGCCGTCGTCCTACGTCATGCACGCCTCGGGCGCGGGCGCGCCGGGCAACGTGCGGGCGAAGGTCACGATCACCCTCGAGCCCACCGACGAGGGGACGACGCTGACGTACTCGGCCGACGCCGTCGTGGGCGGGCCGGTCGCGGGCGTGGGCCAGCGGATGATCACCGGCGTCGCCAAGCGGATGGCCGGGCAGTTCTTCGCCGCGATCGACGGCGAGCTGACCTCGGGCGCGCCGGTGGAGACCGCGCCGGCCGCGGCCCGCGCGTCGTCGGCGGCAGTGAGCTCCACCGACGCGGTGCGCGCCTCGGAGGGCGTTCCCGCGGGAGCGCCCTCCGCACCGGAGCCGCAGGTGTTCCGCAGGGCCCCCGCGGCGGCCGCGGCCCCGTCGTCGGACCTGCAGACGCTCGCCGTCGGCGCGCTGGGCGGCGCCGGGCTCACGCTGCTCGGCGTCCTCGTCGGCTGGCTGCTCGGCCGCCGGCGCTAGACGACGTCCCGTCCAGGGCGGTCCCGGCCGGTGCCGGGACCGCCCTGGACGCGTTCTCACCCCCGCACGGGCCCGGACACGCGCCGAGGGCGGCCCCGGCGGGTGCCGGGACCGCCCTCGGGCGGTGAGCGTCAGCTCGGGTAGGGCGCCCCGCACCACTCGGGCGGGATGCTCGCGTCGCACCGGTTGCCGCGGAAGTCGATCGGTCCCGTCGGACCGAACGGCGTGTTCGGCGTCGGCGCCCCGCGGAAGACGTCCATCTGGACCCGCGTCGGCGCGCCCTGGCCCGGCACGTACGCCTTGTTGTCACCGAACCAGTTCCCGACCACCCGGATGTCGGTCAGCAGACCCGGGATGTCGTCGTCCGGGTTCGGATCGGTTCCCGCCGGCGGCGTGAAGGTGAGCAGCGTCAGCCCGGCCGAGGGGAACGTCAGCGCCGGGGCCATCGGCGGGATGAACTGCGCCGGCGGGAGCGTCGGCACGTTGTCCCGGATGACGTTGGCCGTCAGCTTCACGTTCGCCGCGTTCACGACGGCCATCCCGACGCCGGAGATCCGCTGGTCACCGGCGCGACCCTGCAGGCACCACCGGTTGTTCGCGGTGGACACGTTGGCCGTGATCCGCCAGTCGCCGCCCTCGACGTTGGCCGGGGAGCCGGGGATCTCGGTCGCGGCGTCGTCGAAGGTCAGGATGCCGATGCAGTTGCCGCTCAGGTGGTTGGCGTCCACCCGGCCGCCACTGGACTCCCGCAGGAAGATCCCGAGGTTGTAGCCGCGCACCCGGTTGGCCGCGATGAACGACCGCGAGTCGGCGGAGTCGCCCACCGAGATGCCCGCGGTGCCCGCGTCGGGCGCCTGGCCCGTGCCCGCCCGGTCGACGCCCTGCTCGACGTTCCCGACGATGTGGATGTTCCGCGAGTTGCCGGCGATGATCCCGTACCGGTCGTGGCCGACGCCCTTGGTCCCGGTGACGGTGAACCCGTTCGCGTTCCAGGCCGAGATCCCGTTGGCGGTGTGGTCGACGGTCTGCAGGTCGCGGACGGTGACCGGCTTGTCGGGGTTCAGGAAGAACAGCGCGGAGACGTTGTCGGCGACGCCGGGCGCGTCCTCCTGGTCCACGGCGTCCGTCAGGTCCCAGCAGGTCCGCTTCGCGATCTGGGCGTTGGTCGTGGCGCGGTCCCAGCGGATGACCGTCCGCTCGCGGCCGGCGCCCTGGATCGTCAGGCCCTTGTTCTCGATGCAGACCGCCTCGGTGTACGTGCCGGGTGCGATCCGGATCGTGTCCCCCGAGCGGGCCGCGTCGACGGCCGCCTGGATGGACTGGCCGGGGTGCACGTCCCAGGTGCGCCCACCCCCGCCCTCGGCCGACGCCACCCCGGGGAGTGCCGCCAGCAGCAGTGCGCCGGCCCCTGCGACGGCCAGGGCGCGCACCGCCCGGCCGCGGGACCGCGGTCTCGTCGTCGTGGTCGCGTCCATGGGTCGCCCTCTCCCGTGAGTGCGGTCGCGGCGGACGGGACGCCCACCGGCGGAACCTGTGAGGTGCCTGGCAACGGGCCACACCTTCCCTGTGGGTCCACCGAGGTCCAAGCGGCCGCGGGTATGAACGTGCGCCCGCCCGAGGTCGTACGACCGGCTCCGGTCGGAGCCCGCGCGACCGCCGGAGCAGGCCGCCGTCCACCCCGGGGCGGGCACCCGCGACCCAGGTCGCACACCCGGGGTCGGAACCGGACCGTCCTCCATCCGCGGCGTCGACAGCGCGGGCGGGTCCGGGCAGTCTCCGGCCATGCAGACCGCCACGGGGACCGTCGGGCAGCGTCCTGCGCCGGCCCCGCCGAGCCTCCGCACCCCCGACGCCGAGCCGGTGGTCACCACCGACCGCCTGACCAAGCGCTACGGGCAGCGCACCGTCGTCGACGCCCTGTCGCTGCAGGTGCGCCGGGGCGAGGTCTTCGGCTTCCTCGGCCCCAACGGGGCGGGCAAGACGACGACGCTGCGCATGCTGCTCGGCCTGGTGCGGCCCACCAGCGGCTCGGCCACCGTGCTCGGCCGGCCCGCCGGCACCTCCGTGGCGCAGGTCGGCGCGCTGGTCGAGGGGCCGGGGCTCTACCCGTACCTGTCCGGGCGGGACAACCTGCGGGTGCTCGCGCGCTACGCCGGCGTCGGGCCCGGCCGGATCGCCGCGGTGCTCGACACCGTCGACCTCACCGACCGCGCCGGTGACCGCTTCAGCACCTACTCGCTCGGCATGAAGCAGCGCCTCGGCATCGCCGCGGCCCTGCTCAAGGACCCGGCGCTGGTGGTCCTCGACGAGCCCACCAACGGCCTGGACCCCGCCGGCATCAGCGAGGTGCGCACGCTGCTGCGCCGCCTCGCCGCCGAGGGCCGCACGGTGGTGCTCTCCAGCCACCTGCTCGGCGAGGTGGAGCAGATCTGCGACCGGGTGGCCGTGGTCGCCTCCGGCCGGCTGCTGGTGGAGAGCAGCGTCGAGGAGCTGCGGGGGCTCGGCCGGCTGGTGGTCGACGCCGACCCGCTGGAGACCGCCGTCGCGGTCGCCGGCCGGCTGCTCGGCGCCGACCGCGTCTCCGTCGTCGACGGCGCCCTGCACCTGCAGGCCGCGCCCGGGGAGACCGCGGCGGTCAACCGCGCGCTGGTCACCGCCGGGGTCGGCGTCACCGGGCTGCGGCAGGAGGCGCGCACGCTCGAGGAGGTCTTCCTCCAGCTCACCGAGCCCGGCGACCCGCCACCGGCAGAGACCCCGGGACGGCGCCCGCGCCGGGTCGGCCGGAGCGCCCGGTGAGCGCCGCCGTCGCCGCGCCGGGCGCCCGTCCGGCCCGCTCGTCGGGGTCGCTCCCGGCGATCGTGGGCGCGGAGCTCCTCAAGCTGCGCCGCCGGCCGGCCACCTGGGTGCTGCTGGGCCTGTGGCCGGCCCTGCAGCTGGTGTTCAGCCTGGTCATCCCCTACATCAGCTACACGCGGGGGTCGTCCTTCGAGGGCATCCCGCCGGAGCAGGTCCTGACCAGCACGCTGCCCGACCGGCTGGTGGCCAACGCCCTGTCGGGGCTGCCGCTCTTCGGCGGCGCGCTGCTGCTCACCCTCGGCGCGCTGCTGGCCGGCAGCGAGTACGGCTGGGGGACGCTCAAGAGCCTGCTGGGGCAGGGCCCGCGGCGCACCACCGTGCTCGCCGGTCAGTTGCTCGCACTGGTGGCAGTGCTCGCCGCCACCGTGGTGGTGAGCTTCGCGCTCACCGCCGCCGTCAGCGCCGCGATCGCCGGGGCGGAGTCCGCACCCGCCGACTGGCCGGGCGCCGGCGAGCTGGCGCGCGGGTTCGGCGGCGGCCTGCTCGTGGCCACCACCTGGGGCGCCCTGGGTGTGCTGCTCGGGACGGCGCTGCGCGGAACCGCGCTGGCCATCGGGCTGGGCCTGGTGTGGGTGCTCGCCGTCGAGAGCCTGGTGGTCAACGTGGCCGCGCCGCTGCTCGGGTTCTTCGACGCCCTGCAGCGCGGGCTGCCCGGGGTGAACGCGGGCTCGCTGGTGGCCGCGCTGGCCGGGGGCGACGTGCGCACGCCCGGCGTCGTCGCGGTGGTCGACGGCGGGCAGGCCGCCTGGGTGCTGGCCGCCTTCCTCGCCGCCGCCAGCGCGCTCACCGCGCTGCTGCTGACCCGCCGCGACCTCACCTGAGGCCGCGGCGGGCCGGCCCGTCACGCGGCGGGTGAGGAGTCCCGGTTGACCAGGATCGCCAGCTGCGTGCGGCTGCGGACCCCGAGCCGCCGCATGGACGCCGTCAGGTGGCTCTTGACGGTGGCCAGGCTGAGGAACAGCCGCCGGGCGATCTCCTCGTTGCTCAGCCCCTGCGCCACCAGCTCGGCCACCTCGCGCTGCCGGTCGGTGAGCCGGTCCAGCGGGCGCTGCGGCAGCCCGCCTGCCGCCCCGGGCTCGGCGAGGTAGCGCACCAGCTCGCTGGTGGCCGTGGAGTCGATGGCCGGCTCGTGGCGGGACAGCGCGCGCACGGCCTCGACCAGCCGCGCGGCGCACGCCCGCCGGGGCAGGTAGCCGCGCACCCCGGCGCGCAGCACCTCGACCAGGTCGCCGCAGGGGTCCTCGCGCGGCTCGGCGAGCACGAGGACCGCCGTCCCCTGCCGGCACAGGTCGCGCAGCAGCGGCAGCGTGGTGCCCTCCACCAGTCCCTGCCGGGCGACGACGACCTGGGCGGGCACCTGCGCGGTGGCCGCCAGGGCGCCGGGTAGCGAGGCGGTCTCGGCGACGACGGCGATGTCGGGCTGGGCCTCCAGCACCACCCGCAGGCCCAGCCGGAAGACCTCCTGGTCCTCGCAGAGCAGCACCCGCACCAGGTGCGACGGCGGACGGGCGAGCTGCGGCCGGACGGGCCGCGGCGCCGGTCTCGGGCGCGGCGGTGCGGCGCCGCCGGGTGCGGAGGCGGTCGGTCCGTGCGGCCGGTGCACACGTGGGCCCGGCCGGATCGGGACGTCGTCGGCCATGTCGTTCCCCCCTGTCCGGCCGGCGACCGGCTCCGGGGACCGGGATCTCCGGTCCGACCGGATCCGCCCGTCGGGACGGACCAGCCTGAACAGTCCTGCATCACCCCCGTGCGGACCGGATCGTGCTCGTGGTCACAGCGGGCGTCCAGGCAGTTGCCAGGGAGCCGCGCGACTCTCCGGGGCCGCTGGCCCGCCCCGCACGCTGCGTGACGACACGACCACGGAACTCAGCCGCCGACGGGCCCGGCCTCCCAGCCCGGCCCCGGGCGCGCGACGCGGTTGACGTGGATGGCCAGCTGGGTGCGGTCGCGCAGGCCCAGCCGGCGCAGGGCGACGGTGATGTGGCCCTTCACCGTGGCGCGGCTGACCTGCAGCCGGGTGGCGATCTCGGCGTTGGTCAGCCCCTCGGCCACCAGCTCCGACACCGCCTGCTGCCGGGCGGTCAGCGGGTTGTGGCCGCCGGGTCCGAGGGTGCCGGGGCGGGCGCCGTCGAGGCGGGTCAGCAGCTCCCCGGTCACGGCCGCGTCGAGGAGGGTCTCCCCGCGCAGCACCGCGCGCACGCCCTCGACCAGCCGGTCGGAGCTCACCGTCGTGTGCAGGTAGCCCCGCGCCCCGGCCCGCAACGCGTCCACCAGGTCGCCGGTGCTGCCGGCCTCGCCGAGCAGCAGGACGTGCGTGCCGGTCGCCGTGAGCGCCCGCACCAGCTCGGGGATGCCCTGGCCGCCGGTGCCCAGGCCCACGAGGGTGACCTCCGGCCGCAGGTCGGCGGCCAGCGCCAGGGCCTCCCCGGCGTCCCCGGCCTCGGCGACGACGTGCAGGTCGGGCGCCCAGCGCAGCACCGCGCGCAGCCCGTGCCGCAGCACCTCGTGGTCGTCGCAGACGAGGACCGAGGCCGAGGCCCCGTCGGGAGAGGACGCCCCCAGGGGCCCGAGGACCCCGCTGTCCGGTTCGCCGCCCATGCGTCCGCTCCGCTCGGTCGGGTGCCCCCGCGCCTGTCGCCGGGCCCGGACGCTAGCGACGGAACGGGACGGTCCGCCACAACCGCCGCGCCCGCCGGGCGGGGAGCGACCGGCGTTTCATACCCGGGTCGCGGTCCCGGCGGGCCGGAGGGCGGGTGCGGACCGCTCCCCCGGCGCTGGACCGGGAGGCGCGGGCGACCCCTCCTCCGAGCGCCCGCCCCGGTGACCGGCCCCCTCCACCGCGGGGCGGGCGCGCGAAACCCGACCCGTGGCCGGTGCCCGGGCCCGCCGCGCGGTCCTAGCGTCGCCCGGCATCCGCCCCCGGCCGACCCGTCCGCGGCCGGCCCGCAGCGACGCTGGAGTGCCCGTGCACCAGACGATGATCATCGCGAGGATGACCCCGGCCGACGCCGAGCGCGTCGCCGACGTCTTCGCCCGGTCCGACGCGACGTCGATGCCGCACGAGATCGGGGTGCGGCACCGCTCGCTGTTCACGTTCCACGAGCTCTACGTGCACCTCATCGAGTTCGACCGCCCGCCGGCCGAGGCGATGCGGGTGGCCCAGGGGCTGCCGGCCTTCCGGTCGGTCAGCGAGGAGCTGCGGCCCTACATCGCCGCCTACGACCCGGGCTGGCGCTCGCCGCAGGACGCGATGGCGCGGCGCTTCTACGAGTGGTCGGCGGACCGGCCGTGACCGCGACCACCCCGGCGCGCCGCCCGGACGCGGCCCCGCGCGCCGCGGACTGGGTGAGCTGCCCGGGCTGCGGCTGGCTGCTCTACCGCAAGCGGCTCGAGCGCAACCTGTCGGTCTGCCCCGAGTGCGACCACCACCTGCGGCTGGGCGCGCGGGCGCGGATCGAGCTGCTGGCCGACGCCGGGTCCTTCACCGAGCGGGCCTGCCCGCCGGGGCCGGCGGACCCGCTGGCGTTCAGCGACCTGCGTGACTACCCCGACCGGCTGGCGGAGGCCGCGGTCCGGTCCGGGGAGACCGAGGCCGTCGTCACCGGCACCGCGCGCATCGGCGGCACCGCGGTGGTGCTGGCCGCGATGGACTTCGGCTTCCTCGGCGGCAGCATGGGCGTGGAGGTGGGCCGGCGGGTCAGCGCCGCGGCCGACCTGGCGGTGGAGCAGCGGCTGCCGCTGGTCACCGTGTGCGCGAGCGGCGGCGCCCGCATGCAGGAGGGCGTCCTCTCGCTGTTCCAGATGGCGCGCGCCGGGCAGGCCTACGCCCGCCTGCGCGAGGCCGGGCTGCTGTCGGTGTGCGTCCTGACCGACCCCACGTACGGCGGGGTGTCGGCGTCGTTCGCCACGCTGGCCACCGTCCTGGTCGCCGAGCGCGGCGCGCACGTCGGGTTCGCCGGGCCCCGGGTGGTGCAGGAGACCATCCGCGCCGAGCTGCCCGGCGACTTCCAGACGGCGGAGTTCCTGCTGGCCCACGGGCTGGTCGACCGGGTGGAGGGCCGGGCCGAGCTGCGCCCGCTGCTGGGCCGGCTGCTGCGCCTGCACGCCCGGCCCGAGCCGGACGCGCCCGCCCCGGCCGCCGCCCCCGCGCCGGTCCTGCGCGAGGCCGACCCGTGGGACGTCGTCCAGCGGGCGCGGGTGGCCGAGCGGCCGACGACGCTGGACCACCTCGCCGGGTTCGACGACTTCGTCGAGCTGCACGGGGACCGCACGCACGCCGACGACGCGGCCGTCGTCGGGGGCGTCGCCTCCCTCGGCGGCCGCACCGTGGTGGTGATCGGCCACGAGAAGGGCCACACGGTGCGCGAGCGGGTGACCCGCAACTTCGGCATGCCGCACCCCGAGGGCTACCGCAAGGCCATGCGGCTCATGGCGCACGCCGAGGCCGCGGGCCTGCCGGTGGTCACCCTCGTCGACACCCCCGGCGCCCACCCGGGCCCGGAGGCCGAGGAGCGCGGCCAGTCGCACGCCATCGCCGAGACGATCATGCGCAGCAGCCGGCTGCGGGTGCCGGTGGTCGCCGTCCTCACCGGCGAGGGCGGCAGCGGCGGCGCGCTGGCGCTGTGCACCTCGGACTCGCTGCTGGTCAGCGAGAACGCCTACCTGTCGGTGATCAGCCCCGAGGGCTGCGCGGCGATCCTGTGGCGGACGGCGTCCGCCGCCCCGGCCGCCGCCCGCGCGATGCGGCTGGGCGCCGGTCACCTGCTGGCCAGCGGCATCGCCACCGCGGTGGTGCCCGAGCCGCCCGGCGGGGCGCACGCCGACCCCGCGGAGGCCACCCGGCTGGTCCGCGAGGCGCTGGCCGCCGAGCTCGACCAGCTGTGCCGGCTCGACGTCGGCACGCTGCTGGCCCGGCGCGCCGCGCGGCTGTCGCGGATCGGCGGCGAGGACGCCCGGCCGCTGCGCGTGGTCGCCCCGGGGGGTGACGGACGTGCGGCCCGCTGAGCTGCCGCCGCGGGCCGACGGCGGGGCGGGCGAGTCCCGCCCGCTGCACGAGGAGGTCGTCGACCTCGCCCGCGCGCTGCCCGGACCGCTGCGCCGGCTGACCGTGCGCAGCGGCGACCGGGCGGTGGAGGTCGAGTGGGCCGGCACGCCGGCGCCCGCCGCGGCCCCCGCCCCGGCGCCGCAGCCCGGCGGGCTGACCGCCGTCGCCCCCGCGCCGGCCGACCCCGGGCCGGAGCCGGAGGTGCCGGAGGGCACGGTCGCCGTCCGCGCGCCGCTGGTGGGCACCTTCTACGCCGCCCCCTCCCCCGGCGCCGAGCCGTTCGTGCGGGTCGGCGACGAGGTGGAGGCCGGCCAGACGCTCGGGATCGTCGAGGCGATGAAGCTGATGAACCCGATCCTCGCCGACGCCGCCGGGGTGGTCGCCGAGATCCGCGCCGGGGACGCGGAGTCGGTCGAGTACGACCAGGTCCTGCTGCTGCTGCGGCCGCCGTCCGGGGGCGCCCGGTGATCGGCCGGCTGCTCATCGCCAACCGGGGCGAGATCGCCGTCCGGGTCGCCCGCGCCTGCCGGGAGCTCGGCATCGAGGTGGTCGCCGTCCACTCCACCGCCGACCGGCGCTCGGCCGTCGTCGAGATGGCCGACGAGGCCGTGCACATCGGCCCGCCCGCCCCGCGGGCGAGCTACCTGCACGTGCCCAACGTCGTGGAGGCGGCGCTGCGCAGCGGCGCCGACGCCGTCCACCCCGGGTACGGGTTCCTCTCCGAGGACCCCGACTTCGCCGAGATCTGCGAGACCGAGGGGCTGACCTTCGTCGGCCCGCCGCCGGAGGTCATGCAGCAGGTGGGCAACAAGGCGACGGCGCGGCGGCTCATGGCCGCGGCGGGGCTGCCGCTGCTGCCCGGCGTCGTCGACCCGGTGCGCACCGCCGAGGAGGGGCAGGCCGTCGCCGACGAGATCGGCTACCCGGTGATCATCAAGGCCGCGGCCGGCGGCGGCGGGCGCGGCATGACCGTGGTGCGCGACCCGGCCGACTTCGCCGAGGCCTTCGCCACCACCCGGACCGTCGCGCGGGCGGTGTTCCGCGACCCCACCGTCTACGTCGAGCGCTACCTCTCCGGCGCCCGGCACGTCGAGGTGCAGGTGCTGTGCGACCAGCACGGCGCGGGCGTGTACCTCGGCGAGCGGGACTGCTCCCTGCAGCGCCGCCACCAGAAGCTGCTCGAGGAGGGCCCGGCCGGGCACCTGACGCCGGAGCAGCGGGCCGCGCTCGGCGAGATGGCGGTCCGCGGCGCGCTGTCGGTCGGCTACACCGGGGCCGGCACCGTGGAGTTCCTCGTCGACGACGCCGGGCGCGCGTACTTCATGGAGATGAACGCCCGCATCCAGGTCGAGCACCCGGTGACCGAGCTGCTCACCGGCGTCGACCTGGTGCGCGAGCAGCTGCTGGTGGCCGGCGGGGAGCCGCTGCGGTTGCGACAGGAGGACGTCGTCGTGCGCGGCGCCGCGGTGGAGTGCCGGATCAACGCCGAGGACCCGGCCCGCGGCTTCGCCCCCGCACCCGGCCGGCTCGACGTGCTGCGCGTGCCCGACGGCCCCTGGACCCGCTTCGACACCGGCTACCGGCAGGGCGACGAGGTCAGCCCGCACTACGACTCGCTGCTCGGCAAGCTCGTCGTCTGGGCGCCCGACCGCGAGCAGGCGCTGCGCCGGATGGACCGCGCGCTGGCCGAGCTGCGCGTCGAGGGCCCGGGCGTGCACACCACCACCGCCCTGCACCGCGCCCTGCTGCGCGACCCCGACGTGCGCGCCGACCGGCACGACGTCCAGTTCCTCGACCGCCGGCTGCCCGACCTGCTGGTCCGGGCCGCCGCGATCGCCGCGTGCCCCGAACCGTCGCTGCCCGCCCTGCGCGGGCCCCTGCACCTCGTCCCGGACGGCGAGCCCGCCGTGCCGGCCGATCCGCACCCCCGTCCCGAGGAGGACACCGTCATGCCCTTCAGCCAGTCCGACCTCATGCAGCTGCTCACCGAGAAGGCGGGCCTGCCGCAGGAGGCGCACAGCACCGACCCCGACGCCCGCTTCGCCGACGTCGGCCTGGACTCCCTGGCGTTCCTGTCCATGCAGACCGAGCTGCACGACCGCTTCGGCACGACGATGCCCGACGACGACCCGGAGGCGTACACCTTCGGCGAGATCGTCGAGACCGTCCGCGCGGCCGCCTCCCAGCCGGCGTAGGCGCCCGCGATGACCACCACCGACAACCGGCAGACCCTCACCGTCGGGCACACCGACAACGAGATCGTCATCGACGCCGGCATCGACCACGTCTGGGCCATGACCAACGACCTCGCGTCGTGGCCGGACCTGTTCACCGAGTACCGCTCGGTGGAGATCCTGGAGTCCACCGACACCTGGTTCCGGTTCCGGCTGACGATGCACCCCGACGAGTCGGGGCGGACGTGGAGCTGGGTGTCCGAGCGGACCCTCGACCCGGCCGCGCGCGAGGTGCGCGCCCGCCGCGTGGAGCCGGGCCCGTTCGAGCACATGGACATCCACTGGACCTACACGCCCGAGGGCGACGGCACCCGGATGCGCTGGGTGCAGGACTTCCGGATGCGGCCGGAGGCGCCGGTCGACACCGAGGGCATGACCCGCCGGATCGACGCCAACAGCAAGGTCCAGATGTCGGTCATCAAGCAGAAGGTGGAGGCGGCCGCCGCCACCTCGAGCGGCACCGCGCGCGGGGCCGAGGGGTGACCGCGGCGCGGGGTCCGGCCGTCGTCCTCCCCGGCGAGGACGGCTCCCGGCCCGGGATGGTCGACCCGTGGCTGGCCGACCCGGTGGCCGCGGCCACCGTGGCCGGGGTCGACGCCGTCGTCGGCCGCGACGTCGCCGCCTGGTGGCGGGACCCCGCGACCGCACCGGACCCCGTCGCGGCCCACCTCGAGGTGGTCGTGGCCGGGGTCGCCGGCTTCCGCAGCCTCACCGCCCGGGGCCTCGAGCCCGTCGCGGTGGCCGGTCACGGCGTCGGCGAGTTCGCCGCGCTCGCCGCCGCCGGCGCCCTGCCGCTGGAGCAGGTGGTGGAGCTGGTGCACTGGCGCGCCGAGCTCCTCTCGCTGGCCCCGCGGCCCTCCTGTGCCGGGCAGGCCGCGGTCCTCGGCCCGGGTGCCGCGGCGATCGCGGCGGCCGCCGTCGCGGTCGCCGGGGCCGGCGGGCCGCTGTGCATCGCCGCCCTCGACGCGCCGGAGCGGGCGGTGCTCGCCGGCGGGCGGGCCGAGCTCGCGCACGCCGGCGAGCTGGTCCGCGCGGCGGGGCTGGAGCTGGTGCGGATGCCCGGCCGGGCGCCGTGCCACGGGGCGCTGGTCCGCCCGGTGGCCGACCACCTCGCCGCCGCGCTCGCCGACCTCGACTGGTCGGCTCCCGCCCTGCCCGTCGTCCCCAACGCCGACCCCGTGCCCACCCGCGACCCGGACCGGCTGGCCGCGGCCCTGCGCCGCCACCTCACCGCGCCGGTGCTGTGGGAGGCCACCGCGCACGCGCTCGCCCGCACGGGCGCGACGGCGCTGCTCGAGATCGGCGCCGAGCCGCTGGTCGGCCCGTGGGCGGCCCAGACCGTCCCGGGGCTGCCCGTCCGTCTGGTGAGCGGGCCCCTCCCGCCCGCCCCCGCCGCCGTGCCCGGTCCCGCGCTCGCGGGCTCCGTGACCTGACCGAGGAGAACCATGACGACCATCCAGCACGCGCCGGCCACGCCGACGCGGTGCGGCCCCACCGTCTCCCGCGCCGACACTCCGCCCAACCGCCGGCGCGGCGGGGACATCCGCGTGCTGCTGTCCCCGGCCAGCGTCGGCTCCACCGCCGGCTTCATGGGGACGCTGACCCTGCAGCCCGGCGAGGTGGTGACCGAGCACTGGCACCCCTACTCGGAGGAGTTCCTCTACTGCCAGGCGGGTGACGTCCTGGTCACCCTCGACGGCGAGCCGCGGCGGCTGGTCGCGGAGTCGGCGGTGCACATCCCGATCGGGGTGCGGCACCGGATCGAGAACGACTCCGCGACGACGGCCGAGTTCGTCTTCCTCTGCGGCCCGCTCGCGCCGAGGCCCGAGCTCGGCCACGTGGACACCGAGCTGCCGCCGGGCGTGCGGTGAGCACCGGCCGGCGGCGGGTCGTCGTCACCGGGATCGGGGTGGTCGCCCCCGGGTCGATGGGCCGCGAGGGCTTCTGGGACATGATCACCGCGGGCCGGACGGCGACCCGCCGCATCACCTTCTTCGACCCGGCGCGCTTCCGCTCGCAGGTGGCCGCGGAGGTCGACTTCGACGGGCGCAGGCTGGGGCTCACCGCCCAGGAGGTGTTCCGCACCGACCGCTTCGTGCAGATGGCGATGGTCGCCGCCGACGAGGCGGTGGCCGACAGCGGGCTGGCGTTCGGTGCCGACGGCGGGCCCGACCCCGACCGGGTCGGCGTGACGCTGGGCAGCGCCGTCGGGGCGACGATGCGGCTGGAGCAGGAGTACGTGTCGGTCAGCGACACCGGCCGGCTGTGGGAGGTCGACCCCCGCTACGCCTCCCGGTTCCTCGCCTCCGCGCTGGTGCCGAGCTGCGGCGCGACGGAGCTCGCGGTGCGCTTCGGCGCGCACGGGCCCGCGACCGTGGTGTCCACCGGCTGCACGTCGGGCATCGACGCCGTCGGCTACGGCGCGCAGCTGGTGGAGGACGGCGACGCCGACGTCGTGATCGCCGGGGCCAGCGACGCCCCGATCTCGCCGATCTCGATGGCCTGCTTCGACACCATCCGGGCCACCACCGACAGCAACGACGACCCCGAGCACGCGTCCAAGCCGTTCGACGCGCGGCGCAACGGGTTCGTCATGGGCGAGGGCGCGGCGGTGCTGGTGCTCGAGGAGCTCGGCCGCGCCCGCGCGCGCGGCGCGGAGGTGTACTGCGAGGTCACCGGCTACGCCAACCGCTGCAACGCCTTCCACATGACCGGCCTCAAGCCCGACGGTACCGAGATGGCCGAGGCGATCACCGTCGCGCTCGGCCAGGGCCGCACCGACCCCGACGAGGTCGGCTACGTCAACGCGCACGGCTCGGGCACCAAGCAGAACGACCGGCACGAGACGGCGGCGGTGAAGAAGAGCCTCGGCCCGGCCGCCGGACGGGTGGCGATGAGCTCGATCAAGTCGATGGTCGGGCACTCGCTCGGCGCGATCGGGGCGATCGAGGTGGCCGCCACGGCGCTCGCGGTGCAGCGCGGCGTGCTGCCGCCGACGGCGAACTACGAGGTGCCCGACCCCGAGTGCGACCTCGACTACGTGCCGCGGACGGCCCGCGAGCAGAAGGTCGACGTCGCCATCTCGGTGGGCAGCGGGTTCGGCGGGTTCCAGTCGGCGATCGTGCTGGCCGCACCCACGCGGAGGGAGTCGTGACGGGGCTGCTGGTCACCGGGATCGGCGTCGTCGCCCCCACCGGGGTCGGCGTCGAGGAGCACTGGGCGTCGCTGGTCCGCGGGGAGCCGGCGATCCGGCCGGTCGAGGGCTTCGACTCCGGGCGCTACGGCGTCCCGCTGGCCGGGCAGGTGCGCGACTTCGTCCCGGCCGACCACGTGTCGCCGCAGCTCATGGTGCAGACCGACCGGTGGACGTGGATGTCCCTGGCCGCCGCCACGCTGGCCGCCGAGGACGCCGGCTACACCGCGCCGGAGGACGTCTACGCGACGTCGGTGTTCCTGGCCTCGGGCTCGGGCGGCAACGAGTTCAGCCAGCACGAGATCCAGGGGCTGTGGGCGAAGGGGCCGCGGTCGGTGGGCGCCTACCAGTCGATCGCCTGGTTCTACGCGGCCTCGACCGGACAGGTGTCCATCCGCGACGGGTTCAAGGGGCCCTCCGGCGTCGTCGTCAGCGAGGGCGCCGGAGGGCTGGACAGCATCGGCTGGGCCCGGCGGGTGGCCCGCCGCGGCACGCCCGCGGTGCTGGTCGGCGGCACCGAGGCGGGGCTGTGCCCGTACGCGGTGCTCTGCCAGGCCACCGGCGGGCGCCTGTCGTCGGCGCAGCGCCCCGAGGACGCCTACCTGCCCTTCGACCGGCGGGCCGACGGGCACGTCGTCGGCGAGGGCGGGGCGATCCTGCTGCTGGAGGAGCCCGGGGCGGCCGCCGCCCGCGGGGCGACGAAGGTGTGGGGCGAGGTGGCCGGCTACGCGGCCACGCACGACGCCCACCACCACGAGGACCCGGCTCCCGACGCCGTCCAGTACGCGCGGGCGATCCGGCTGTCGCTGGCCGACGCCGGCGTCTCGCCGGACGAGGTGGACCTGGTCATGGCCGACGGTGCCGGCGTGCCGGAGCTCGACCGGCTCGAGCTCGAGGCGCTCGGCGCGGTGTTCGGCGGGCGCACGACCCCGGTGCCGGTGACCGCGCCGTCGTCGTTCACCGGGCGGCTGATGGCCGGCGGGTCGGCGCTCGACGTCGCGACGGCGCTGCTCGCGATGCGGGACGGGATCGTGCCCGGCACCGCCTTCCTCACAGACCCGGTCGAGGCGCCGGCCGGGGTCGACCTGGTCACCGCCGGGCGCGTGCGGGACCTGTCCACCGTCGTCGTCCTCGCGCGGGGCGCCGGCGGCTTCAACAGCAGCCTGGTGCTGCGCCGACCCGCGGGAGGACCCACGTCATGACGACCCTGGAGGAGCGGCCGGCCACCACGCACGACGGCGCGGTGCGCACCCTGCTGCGGATGCGCGTGCGGGAGGGCTGCGAGCAGGCGTTCGAGGAGGCGTGGCGGGAGGCGGCGGCGCAGATCGCGACCGTGCCGGGCAACGTGCGGCAGGAGCTGCTGCGCGACGCCGCCGACCCGCGCACGTTCCTCGTCGCCGCCGACTGGGCCGACCGGGCGGCGGTGGACGGCTTCGGCCGGTCGGAGGCCCGGGAGACGCTCACCGCCGCACTGCGCGACCTGCGCGAGGACGCCGACCGCAGCACGTTCGAGGTGCTCTACGGGATCACCGGCGGCGAGCAGGCCTCGCACGTGCGGGTGGACATCAGCACGAAGGTGGCGCCCGGCGAGGAGGAGGCGTTCGAGCGGGCCTACGCCATCGTCACCGACCGGCTGCGCGGGACGAAGGGCCTGATCCGCGAGGAGCTGCTCCGCGAGCCCGACTCCGACCTCTACCACATCTTCGCCGAGTGGGAGTCCGACGAGGACTTCCGCAACTGGGTGGAGGACCCCTCCCACGCCGACCAGAGCGGGCCGCTGATCCGCTGGCTGTCGGTGTTCTTCCAGCGCAAGCTCTACGAGATCCGGTTCCGCCCGCAGGAGGCCGGCGTGCGCGGGATCCGGGCCGCCGCCGCGCCCCCGGTCCCGGCTCCCGCTCCCGCCCCGGCGGTGCCCGCGGCCCCGGCGGCGGCTCCGGCTCCGGTGGAGGCCCCGGCCGAGGTGCCCGCCCCGCGGGCGGCGGTGTCCGAGCCGGTCACCGCGCCGATCGACCTCGGCTCGCTGCCCTCCCCCGTGCCGGCGCCCCCGGCCGCCCGCACCCGCGCGGCGTCGGAGGTGCTGGTCGTCGGCGCCGGCCCGGCCGGGCTGACCGCCGGCATCGAGCTGGCCCGCCGCGGCGTCGCCGTCCGCGTCGTCGACAAGCGGCCGGAGGCCTCCACCCAGGCGGACAAGGCGATCGGCATCCACTGCCGGACGATGGAGATCTGGGAGGACCAGGGCGTCGTCACCGAGGCGATGGACGCCGGCAGCTGGCTCTACGGCCAGACGGTGTTCGTCAACGGGAAGCGGACCCACCAGGTGGACTGGTCGGGGCTGGAGGAGCTGCCCTACGCCCACCTCGGCCTCCCCCAGTACGAGACCGAGCGCATCCTCACCGGCCGGCTGCGCTCGCTCGGCGTCGAGGTCGAGCGCGGGGTCGAGCTCACCGGCTTCACCCAGGACGACGAGGGCGTCACCGCGACGCTCACCCACTCCTCCGGCGACGTCGAGGCGGCGCGCGCGGCGTACCTGGTCGGGGCCGACGGCGCGTCGAGCGCGGTGCGCGCCCAGCTCGGGCTGCGCTTCGAGGGCGGGCTGTCGATGTTCCCGCAGCTGTTCATGCTCGGCGACGTCGACGTCGACTGGGAGATGCCGCCCGGGCACCTGGTGCGCTGGGTGCGCATCGAGGACGACGGCGACTTCACCGGGATGCTGGTCTGCGTCCCGCTGCGCGGCCGCAACCGCTACCGGGTGGCCACGCTGGCGCCCAAGCGGCTCCAGGACACGATCGGCACCGGCGTCGTCCCGCCCGGGTTCTGGAAGGAGTACGACCCGCCGGGGCTGGCCGACATCCAGGCCGCGATCGACGACCTCGGTCCGGCCGGGACGACGGCGAGCAACCTGCGCTGGTCGTCGATCTTCCGGATCAAGCACGGCATCGTCGACCGGTACCGCGAGGGCCGGGTGTTCGTGGCCGGCGACGCCGCGCACCTGCACCCGCCGGCCGGCGGGCAGGGCATGAACACCGGCATCCAGGACGCGTGGAACCTGTCGTGGAAGCTGGCGCTGGCCGTCCGCGGGGAGGCCTCGCCCGGCCTGCTCGACAGCTACGACGCCGAGCGGCGCCCCGCGGGCAAGGCGATCGTCGACCGCGCCGTGGCCATCGCGTTCACCGACGAGATGGACATGGAGGACGAGAAGGCGCAGTTCCTGCTCGAGATGCAGATGACCATGAACTACGCCGGCAGCCCGCTGGTGGGCGAGGACGCCGGCCGGCCGGGCGCGCGCGACGGGTTCGACGGCGGTCCGGAGCCGGGGCACCGGGCGCCGGACGTGACCGGGCTGCGCCGGTTCGGCGTCGCGCACGACCTGCGGGTCTTCGACCTCACCCGCGGGACGCACGCCACGCTGCTGCTCTCGGCCGACGGCACCGCCGACACCGGCGCGCTGGAGGAGCTGGCCGCGGCGGTCCGGCGCGACACCCGGGGGCAGGTGCGGCCCTACCTGGTGCTGGCGCCGGGCACCGCCGTCCCGCCGCTGGTGGAGCTGCCGGTGCTCAGCGACCCGGACGGCCGCTTCCGGGCGGCCTACGGGATCACCGGCGCGGGGACGGCGGCCTACGTCGTCCGGCCCGACGGGCACGTCGGGTTCCGCGCCCGGCCGGTGCGCGAGGACACGCTGCGGGAGCACCTGGCCGGCGTCTACGCGCTCTGATCCCACCGTCCCCGCCCGTTCCTCCCGGCACGCCGTGGCGCGTCGGGAGGAACGCGGGTGTGGCGTCCGCCACTACGGTCCGCCCATGACGACGGCCCGGCGCCTGCTGCGGCGGCTCCGGGTGGCGCTCGTCCCCGGCGGCGGCCAGGCGCTGGCGCTGGCCGCGCTCGCCGCGCTGCTGGCCGCGGCGCTGGTGTCGGCACCGCTGTTCCTCGCCGCCGCGGAGGAGGGCGCCTGGCTCGGGGAGCGCGGCCGCACCGACGAGGCGGACCTCGGCGCCGTCCTGGACACGACCACCGTGCCCACCAGCGGCGCGCCGTCCCCCGCCCGGATCGGCCGGGCCGGCGAGCTCGACGAGGGCGTGACCGCCGCGGTCGCCGCCGCCGGGCTGCCCGACCCGCGGCTGCAGGTCCGGCTGCGCGAGCCGCTGCTCGCCGAGGGCCCGGGCGGCCTCACCGGCCTCGAGCTGCTCGCGCGCACCGGGTGGGAGGAGCAGGTCGACTTCGTGGCGGGCGGCCCGGGCGACGGCGTCGCCGTCCCGCGGCGGCTCGCGGAGGCCACCGGCCTCGCGCCCGGCGGGGTGCTCGAGGCGACGTCGGCGCAGGGGCTGCCGGTGTCGCTGCCGGTGACCGGCGTCTACGCCGAGCCGGTCGCGCCGCTGCCCGCCTACTGGGCGGAGCAGGCGTCGCTGTTCGTGCCGCGGATCCGGAAGGTCACCGGGCTGCCGATCCCCCGCCCCCCGGTGCTGCTCGCGCCGCGGGAGGTCGTCCTCGGCACCGCGACGGAGCTGCAGGTCGACCTCTTCCTCCAGTGGCGGGTGGCCGTGCCCGACGGCATCGGCACCGACGGCGCCCGCGACGTCCTCGCCCGCGTCGACGGCCTCCGCGACGCGCTCGCCGACCCCGCCTCCCCGGTCGGGCGGCTCACCGCGCAGGAGGACGTCGCCCGGCCCACGCCGCGCAGCGGGCTCGGGGACGCGCTGGTCGCCGTCGACGACACCGTGGCGCTGCTGCGCTCCCCGGTCCGGGCGGTCGGCGCGGGCGCGGGGCTGACCGCGCTGGTGCTGGTCGGCGCGTGGGCCGGGCACCGGGTGCGGCGACGGGAGGACGAGCTGCGCCTGCTGCTGGCCCGCGGCGGCTCCCCCGTGCGGGCGGCCGGGCAGGCGGTGCGGGAGGCGCTGCTGCCGGTGCTCGCCGGGACGGCGGCGGGCGCGGCGGCGGGGTGGCTGCTCGTGCGGCAGTTCGGGCCGGCGCCGCGGTTCCCCGCGGGGACGCTGCCGCCGGCGGCTGCGGTCCTCGCCGCCGGCGCCCTGGCCGGTCTCGCCGTCCTCGCGCTCACCACCGCGCTGCTCGTCGCCCGACTCGACCGCGGCGGCCGCCCCGCCCCCGCGCGGCTGCCCTGGCTGGCGGTCACCGCCGCGGTCACCGCCGTCGTGGCGGTGCCGGCGGTGGCGGGTGCCGACACCGGGGCCGCCGGCGACGACGGCGGGGGCGGACTCGGCGTCCTGCCGCTGCTGCTGCCGCTGCCGGTGGCCGCGGTCGTGGCGGGGCTGCTGACCGCCGGGCTGTCCCGGGTCGGCCGGGGCGCCGGGCGGCGGCTGCCCGCCCCGGCCTTCCTGGCGGTGCGCCGGGTGGCGGCCGCGAGCGGCACCAGCCGGCTGGTCGTGGTGACGACGGCGGTGTCGCTCGGCCTGGTCGTGCACGCCACCACGCTGGCCGGGTCGGCCGAGCGCACGATGGACGCGAAGGCGGCGGTCGCGGCGGGCGCGGAGACCGTCGTCCCGCTGCTGCGGCGCACCGACGAGCCCGGACCCGTTCCCGCGGGAACGGCCCTGGTGTCCACCGAGGCCGGCGTGACGCTCTCCCCCGGCGACCTCGACGCCGACCTGCTGGCCCTCGACCCCGCCGAGGTGGCGGGCGTCCTGCGGTGGGACGACGGCCTCGCCGACCGGCCCGTGCGCGACGTGCTCGACGCCCTCGCCGGCTACCGCGGCGACCGGGTGCCGGTGCTGCTCGCCGGCCCGCTGCCCGACGACGCGCTCGGCGCCCCCGGCACCGACCTGGTGCTCACCCGGGTGCGGTCCTACACCCTGCCGCTGGAGGTGGTCGGGCGGGTGGCCGCGTTCCCGGGGCAGCCGTCGCGGACGCCGCTGGTGGTCGCCGACCGGGGCGCGGTGGAGGCCGTGCTCGCGGCGAGCGGGCGCGACCCGGTGCAGCTGCTCGACCGGCAGGTGTGGGCCGGCACCCCGCCCGGGGTGCTGCTGCCCGAGCTGGAGGCCGGCGGGCACGCCTTCGACCGCGAGACCGTGACGACGGCCGGCGCCTTTCCGGCCCGGCCCGCGGCGCGGGCGCAGCTGTGGTCGCTGGAGTACCTGCGCGCCGTGGGGCTCGCCGCCGGGGCGCTGGGCCTGCTCGGCGTGGTGCTGCACGCCCTGGCCCAGCAGCGGCGGCGCCGGGTGGCCGCGGTGATGCTGGCGCGGGCCGGGCTGCGGCGGCGGTCCGCGGACCTCGCGGTGGCGCTGGAGACCGGCCTGCTCGCCGGGCTCGGCGCCGCGGTGGCGGTCGCGGTGGCGCTGCCGGCGTCGGCCCTGGTGGTGCGGCTGCTCGACCCCGACCCGGGCGTGCTGCCCGGGCCCGTGCTGGCGGTGCCGGCGGGCACGCTCGCCGTGGTGGCGGCGGGGGTGGCGGCGGTCGCCGGGGTGTCCGCGGTGCTGGCCGCGCGCGCCCGCCGGACCGCCGACGCCGGGCTGGTGGTGCGCGGTGCGCCGTGACGCGCCGGCCGCCCGGTGCGAGGGGCTGGTCCGGATCTACCCGTCGCCGAGCGGGGAGGTGCACGCGCTCAAGGGCGTCGACGTCGTCGTGCCCGCCGGGCGGCTGACGGCGGTGACCGGACCGTCGGGGTCGGGCAAGAGCTCGCTGCTGCGGATCCTCGCCGCGCAGGACCGGCCGACGGCGGGCGTGGCGGAGGTGGCCGGCACGTCGCTGACCGGCCTGTCCGCGCGGCGGCTGCGGGCGCTGCGCCGCCGGGAGATCGGCTACGTCTTCCCGCGGCCCGGGCAGAACCTGCTGCCGCACCTCACCGGCACCGAGCACCTGGTCCTGGCCGGGCGGCTGCGCGGGATGGGCCGCCGCGAGGCGGCGCGGCAGGGCGCCGAGCTGCTCGACGTGCTGGGCCTGGCCGACCGCGCGGGGCACCTGCCGGCGGAGCTGTCCGGCGGGGAGCAGCAGCGGCTGGCGCTGGCCCAGGCGGTGCTCGGCCGGCCGGCGCTGGTGGTCGCCGACGAGCCGACCAGCGAGCTGGACTCCGCGACGACCGGGCAGCTGCTCGCCGCGGTCGCCGAGCTCACCCGCGACGGCACGAGCGTCGTCATGGCCACCCACGACCCGCAGGCCGCCGCTGCCGCCGACCGGGTGGTGCACCTGCGGTCGGGGGCGGTGGCGCACGAGGAGGTCGCCGGGCGCCGGCTCGCGGTGGTCGACGGCGAGGGCCGGGTGCAGCTGCCCGAGGAGGCCATGGCGCGGTTCCCGGGCCGGCGGGTCGCCGTCGAGCTCACCGCCGACGGCGTGCTGCTGCGGGAGCCGTGATGGCCGGCGTGCACGCGGCGGGCGTTCCCGCTGCCGGCGGACCCGCGGCGGGCGGCGCCGCGCTCCGCGGCACCGGCCTGTACCGGACCCACCGGCGCGGCCGCGAGGAGGTGCACGCGCTGCGCGGCGTCGACGTCGCCGTCGCCCCCGGCGAGGTCGTGGCGCTGCTGGGCCGCTCCGGGTCGGGCAAGACGACGCTGCTGCACTGCCTGGTCGGCTGGGAGCGCCCCGACCGGGGCGAGGTCACCGTGCCGGGCGCCCGCTCCCCCGGCGAGGCCGACTGGAGCACCCTCGCCGTCGTCCCGCAGCGCCTGGGCCTGCTCGACGAGCTGACCCTCGCCGACAACGTGGCGATGCCCGCCCGGCTCGCGGGCGCCCCCGACCCGCGGGCCGCCGCGCTCGCCGGGCTGGAGCAGCTGGGGCTCGGCGCCCTGGCCGACCGGCTGCCCGACGAGGTCTCCCTCGGCGAGCAGCAGCGCACCGCGCTGGCGCGGGCGCTGGTGCTCCGGCCGGCCTTCCTCGTCGCCGACGAGCCGACCGGCCGGCTGGACCAGGAGCTGTCGGTGCACGTGCTCGGCGTGCTGCGGGCGTGCGCCGACACGGGCACCGGGGTGCTCGTCGCCAGCCACGACCCCCTGGTCGTCGCGGCGGCCGACCGGGTGGTGCGGCTGTCGGACGGCCGGGTGGTCGGGGCCGGCGACGGTGGCGACGCGGCGGGAGGTCAGCCGGCGCGCAGCGCCGGGTAGTCGGTGTAGCCCTCGGCGCCGGACGCGTAGAACAGGTGCGACCGGATCTCGTTCTCCGGGTGCTCGCCGGCCCAGCGCTCGACCAGGTCGGGGTTGGCGATCGCCGCCCGGCCGACCGCGACGACGTCGGCGTGCGCGGCCTCGATGAGCGCCAGCGCCTCCTCGCGGGTGGTCACGCTGCCGAAGCCGCTGTTGGCCATGAGGTGCCCGCCGAAGCGGCGGCGCAGCTCCTGCACCAGGTCGCCGGCCGGCTCGCGGTGCAGCACGGAGAGGTAGGCCAGGCCCAGCGGGCGCAGCTGGTCGAGCAGCGCGCCGTAGGTGGCGAGGACGTCGTCGCGGTCGGGCTCGAGGGCGTCCTGGATGTCGTGCTCGGGCGAGATGCGCAGCCCGACGCGCCCGGCGCCGATCGCCTCGGCGACCGCGGTGACCACCTCGACCACGAGCCGGGCGCGGTTCTCCGGGGAGCCGCCGTACACGTCGTCGCGGACGTTGGAGGCCGGCGAGAGGAACTCGTGCAGCAGGTAGCCGTTGGCGCCGTGGATCTCGACGCCGTCGAGGCCGGCCTCGCGGGCCCGCTCGGCGGCGCGCGTGAAGTCGCGGACGACGTCGCGGACCTCGTCCGTGGTGAGCGCGTGCGGCACCGGGTAGGCCTGCTTGCCCTTCTCGGTGTGGCCCTCGCCCTGGATGGCGATCGCGCTCGGGGCGACGACGCGGCGGCCGCCGTTGACGTCGGGGTGGGTGACCCGGCCGCCGTGCATCACCTGCATGACGATCCGGCCGCCGCGGGCGTGTACGGCGTCGGCGACGCGGCGCCAGCCGGCGACCTGCTCGTCGGTGACGATGCCGGGCTGGCCGACGAACGCCTGCGACTCGTGGACGGGATAGGTGCCCTCGGTGACGATCAGGCCGATGGAGGCGCGCTGCGCGTAGTGCTCGACGACGAGGTCGCCGGGGACGCCGGAGCTGCCGGAGCGCATGCGGGTCAGGGGCGCCATGGCCACGCGGTTGGCGAGCTCGAGGTCGCCGAGGGTCACGGGGGAGAACAGGTCCACGGGAGGTTCCGACACCGCGCGGGGCCGGGATCTTCCGGAGTGCGGGCGGTGTCACACCCGGCACGATGGACCGGTGAGCCCGCTCGCCGCCGCCGTCGAGGGCTGGTCACCCGGCCCGATCACCGACACCGCCGTCGTCGCGCCCGGGCCCGCGGCGGCCTTCGCGGCGCTGCTCGACCGCCCCGCCGACGCCCCCGCGGAGGGCGACCCGCTGCCGCTGGGCTGGCACTGGTTCACCTTCGTCGAGCGGCCGGCCACCGCCGACCTCGGCGAGGACGGCCACCCGCGCGAGGGGCACTTCCTCCCGCCGCTCCCGCACCGGCGCCGGATGATCGCCGGGGGCCGGTTCGAGGCCGTCGCCCCGCTGGTCGTGGGCTCGACGGTGGAGCGGACGTCGTCGCTGGCCCGCTGCGAGGTCAAGGCCGGGCGCAGCGGCGAGATGCTGCTGGTCACGGTGCGCAGCGAGTTCCGCTCGGCGGGGCGGCTGCTGCTCACCGAGGAGCAGGACGTCGTCTACCGCTCCCAGCCGGGCGGGTCCTCACCGGCGCCGGCGGGTGCCGGGGTGCCGGGCGTGGACGGCGGCGCCTCGGTGGACCTGGTCCCCGACGAGGCGCTGCTGTTCCGCTTCAGCGCGCTCACCTACAACGCGCACCGCATCCACTACGACGCGCCGTACGCCACCGGCGTCGAGGGTCATCCCGGGCTGGTCGTGCACGGCCCGCTGCTGGCGCTGCTGCTCCTGGAGGTCCCGCGCCGCGCCATGTCGGAGGGGTCCGCCCCGGACCGGTCCGTCACGTCCTCCACCCACCGGCTGATCCGCCCGGTGTACGCGGGCACGCCCGTCCGGGCGACCGGCCGGGCCGACGGGGAGCGGTGGTCGCTGTCGGCAGGCGCGGTCGGCGGGCCGGCGTCGATCACCGGCACCGCCACGCTCGGACCGCTCCCCTCCTGACGCCGGGGGCTCTGCGCATCCCACCAAGGGCCCAGCGCGTTTCCGCGGGAACGCCTGTCCGCAGCACAGTCCCACCCGGAGGCGTTCCCGCGGGAACGCCCTCAGGCCGCTGAGCTGCGGTTCTGTCGGCAGCTCCGCCTAACGTCCCGAACACACGTTCGAGGAGGACGCCGTGACCGAGGACCCTGCCGCCGCCGAGACGGAACTGCCGCTCGACGAGCTCGCGGAGCGCATCACCGGCGCCGCCGTCCGGCTGGCCGCCGCCACGGCGGAGTGGCTGCTGCTCATCGCCCAGTTCGACCGGCGCGAGGGCTGGGCGGGCCACGGTCTCCGGTCGTGCGCGCACTGGCTGGCCTGGCAGTGCGGGCTGTCCCCAGGCACCGCACGCGAGCAGGTCCGGGTCGCCCGTGCCCTCACCACGCTGCCCGGGATCCGCGGCGCCTTCACCGCCGGCCGGCTGTCCTACTCCAAGGTCCGCGCCATGACCCGCGTCGCGGCCCCCGAGACCGAGGCGGCCCTGCTCGACCTCGCGCGCGAGGCCACCGCCGCGCAGGTGGAGCGGGTGGTCCGGGGGTGGCGCCGCTCCGACGCGGTCGACGCCAGCACCGTCCGCGAGAAGCGGCGCTTCGAGTACTGGTGGGACGACGACGGGATGCTCGTCGTGCGCATGCGCCTCGACCCCGAGCAGGGTGCGGCGTTCCTCACCGGGATCGACTCGCTGGCCGAGCGCGACGCGCGCCGCGACCGGGCCGCCGCCAAGCGAGCGGCCGCCGCAGCGGCGGCCACCACCGCGGAGGACGTCACCACCCCGGACGGCACCACCCCGGACAGCGGCAGCCCGGACGGCGGCAGCCCGGACGGCGGGACCTCCGGCAGCGCGGGGAGCCGGACCCACGACGAGCCGCTCGACGAGGTCGCGCTGGCGCGGGAGCGGACGGCCGAGCGCCGCTGCGCCGCCGTGGCCCGACTGGGCGCCGCCGCATCGGAGGCCGACCGCCGGGCCGGCGACCCGCCACGACGCGAGGTGGTCGTGCACGTCGACGCCGCCGTCCTCGCCGACGACGCCGCAGCGGGTCGCGCCTACCTGGAGAACGGGCCGGCCCTGCACGGCAGCCAGGTCCGCCGGATGCTCTGCGAGGCCACCGTCGTCACGATGCTCGAGCGGGACCGGGAACCGCTGGCCGTCGGCCGGGCGCGGCGTCTGGCCACCCGGGCCCAGCGCCGGGCGCTCGTGCGGCGCGACGGCGGGTGCATCCGGCCGGGCTGCCCCGAGACCCGCCCCGAGCGGCTGCACGCCCACCACCTGCGGCCCTGGTCCGCCGGCGGGAGCACCGACATCGACAACATGGCGCTCCTCTGCGACGCCGACCACGGCCTCGCGCACGACCTCGACCTGCGGATGAGCCGGCGCGGCGGCGAGCTGGTCGCCGTCACACCGGACGGCCGCCGGGTGTGGGCCCGTGGCGACACCGCCTTCACCGCGGGCGTCGAGGCGGGCGTCGAGCTCCTCGATGCCGCGGCCCCGGACGCCGAGCGCGGGAGCGTCCTGCGGCTGCTGCCCGGTGGGGACCGGCAGCTGCCCGGGACGCTCGCGGTCGGCGGGGAGCGGATGGACCTGGGCTACGTCGTCGGGGTGCTGCTCGGCAACCGCGACCTGGAGCGCCGGCTCGCAGCCGAACGCGGCGGACGGGCGGCCTGACCCGCCCGGCGTTCCCGCGGGAACGCCCGCCCGCACATCGCGCCGGAGCCCGCGGGGAGCCGGACGAGGACGCGTCCAGGGTGGCCGGAGCAGCGGCTCCGGCCACCCTGGACGGGACGTCGTCGGTCAGGCCACCGCGCGGCGGCGGGTGACGACCGCCCCGGCGGCCAGGCTGACTCCCAGCCAGCCGGCGAGGACCAGCAGGGACTGCGTCGGGGTTCCGCCCTGCGCGAGGGTGAGCACGGCCTCGGCCGGGTCGAGCCTCGAGCCGACCTCCGGCTTGAAGGTGCGCACCAGCGGCAGCACGCCGAGGACGACCAGGTAGAAGGACGTCAGCGCGGCCGGGGTGTTGGCCAGCGCCGCGCCGAACCCGGTGCCGACCAGCGCGAACACCGCGCCCGCGGCGACGACCACCCCGAGCGCGCGCCCGGTGCCGTCCCAGGACACGTCGCCGGCGAGCAGCGCCAGAGCGCCGGTGACGAGCGCCGCGGACACCGCCGCCAGCACCGCACCGAGCAGCCCGACGGCCGCCGCCTTGGCCGCCAGCACCCGGCCCCGGCGAGGGACGAGCAGGTAGGTCGTCTGCACGGTCCGGTGGCTCCACTCCCCCGCGGTGGACAGCACGCCGAGGGCGACCAGCACCAGGCCGGTGAGCATCCCCATCACGCCGATCGGGCCGGTCACCGACCCCAGTTCCTCGGTGCTGGCGGACGCGATCAGCGCGGTCGCGGCCGGCGCGAGGAGGGTGGCCGCCGCGGCCAGCGACCGGCCCGATCGGGTGGACAGCGACTTGCGGATCTCGACGCCGACCAGCGTGGCGACCGACGGCGCCCCGGAGCGGACGGGCGGACGGGCGCCGGGAGGGGACGCGGCGGGAGGAGCGCCCCGGGCGGGGAGGTCGGCGGGCAGGACGGTGGCCATGACGGTCTCCAGAGGAGGAAGTGGGACGGGCGGGAGGGGTCGGGATCGGCGCGGGAGGAGTCGGGACGGGCGGGAGGAGGGCTCAGGTCGCGGCGGTGAGCTGGAAGAACAGGTCCTCGATGCCGCGGCGGACGGGGCGCAGGTCGGTGAGCACGAGGCCGGCCGCCGCGGCGACCGCGCCGACCTGGCCCGGCTCGGCGCCCGGCGCCACGAGGGCGCCGTCGGACCCGTGTTGCACGTGGAACCCGGCCGTCTCGAGCGCCCGGGCCAGCGCCGCGGGATCGGTGGCGCGCACCGCGGCGCCGTCGCCGCCGAGCAGGTCGCCCACCGGGCCGTCGGCCACCACCCGCCCGGCGCCGATGACGAGCAGCCGGTCGACGGTCGACTCCACCTCGCCGAGCAGGTGCGAGGACAGCAGCACCGTGCCGCCGCGGGCCGCGTGGCCGCGCAGCAGGTCGCGCATCCAGCGGATGCCCTCGGGGTCCAGGCCGTTGGCCGGCTCGTCGAAGACCAGCACCGGCGGGTCGGCCAGCAGCGCCCCGGCGATGCCCAGCCGCTGCCGCATGCCGAGCGAGTAGCCGCCGATGCGCCGGCCGGCCGCCGCGGTGAGCCCGACCATACCGAGCACCTCCTCCACCCGTGCCGCCGGCACGCCGACGACCGAGGCGAGCAGCCGCAGGTGCGTCCGGCCGGTGCGCCCGGGGTGGACGGCGGAGGCGTCGAGCAGGGTGCCGACGACGGCGCCCGGGTTCGGCAAGCCGGGGTAGGCCCGTCCGTCGAAGGAGGCGCTGCCCGCGGTCGCCGGCACGAGGCCGGTCATCATCCGCATCGTCGTCGTCTTGCCCGCGCCGTTGGGCCCGAGGAAGCCGGTCACCGTGCCGGGCTCGAGGGTGAAGGACACGTCGTCGACGACGGTCCGGGCGCCGTACTGCTTGGTCAGTCCGCTGACCTCGATCATCGCTGCCTCCGGGCTCTCGCTGCGGTCACCGGAGAACCTGCCGCCCGGGGGCGGGCCCCCGCGTCGGCCGGAGGC
The DNA here is from genome assembly GCF_900129495.1 of Geodermatophilus nigrescens. Taxonomy (GTDB): domain Bacteria; phylum Actinomycetota; class Actinomycetes; order Mycobacteriales; family Geodermatophilaceae; genus Geodermatophilus; species Geodermatophilus nigrescens. The sequence goes on along the minus strand of NZ_FQVX01000004.1, from coordinate 203,238 downwards.
AGCCGATCCGGGTCGACGGACGGCGTCGCCGTGTCGTCCGGAAGTGGACACGGGACCGCGCCGGACGGACGACCCGCGGACGCCGCCGGCCGACCTACGCTCCGCCCATGGGGTCCCGGCAGCGCGTGTGGCCGGGCCTGCGCGCGTGCAGCATCGGCTTCGAGGCGTTCGTCGCGCTGCTGGGCGCGGGCACGGTGACGGTCGGCGTCGTCACCCCGGAGGCGCGGCTGACCGCGGACGCCGTCCTGCTCGTCGGCGGCCTGCTGCTGGTCGCCACCCTGTTCCTGTTCCGCCGGTCGGCGCCCGTGGTGCCCTTCGTCGTCAGCGCGGTCCTCGGGGTGCTGGTCCCGGCGCTGGTGGTCGGCATGCTGCTCACCGCCTACGCGGTCGGCCGCTACGAGGGCCGCTGGCCGGTGCGCGCGGCAGCCGGCGTCCTCGGGACGGTCGCGCTCGTGCAGCCCTGGGCGATCGGGACGCCGGACGAGGCGGTGGGCGCCCTCGGCGGGGTGGCCATCGCCCTCGTGCTGCCCGCGGCGCTCGGCATCTGGCAGCGCACCCGCGCCCAGTTGCTTGCCGCGCTGCGCGAGAGGGCCGCGCGCGCCGAGGCCGAGCGGGAGCGGCTGGCGTCGGCCGCGGTGCTGGCCGAGCGCACCCGCATCGCCCGCGAGATGCACGACGCCGTCGGGCACCGGGTGAGCCTGATGGTGCTGCAGGCCGGCGCGATCGAGGTGGCCGCCGCCGATCCGGACCGGGTGGAGCAGCTGGCCGGGCAGGTGCAGACGGCGGGGCGGCAGGCACTCGAGGAGCTGCGGCAGATGGTCGGGGTGCTGCGCGCCGGGGAGGTCGACGAGGCCGCCCCGCTCGGGCCGCAGCCCGGCCTGCCCGAGCTGCCGCGCCTGGTGGCCTCCGCGCGGGAGGCCGGCATGGACGTGGGCTGGACCGGCCCCGCGGAGGGGACCGCCCCGGTCGACCCCGTCGTCGGCCGGGCGGCGTACCGCATCGTGCAGGAGTCGCTCACCAACGCCGGGCGGCACGCCCCCGACGCGCCGGTGCAGGTCACCGTCGAGCGCCGTCCCGACGAGCTGCACGTGCGGGTGGTCAACGGCCCGCCCGCCCGCGCGGCGGAGCCGGTGCCCGGCGGCGGCTTCGGCCTGATCGGGCTCGGCGAGCGGGTGCGCACCCTCGGCGGGCGGCTCCGCGCCGAGCCGCGCCTCGACGGCGGCTTCTGCGTCGAGGCGGAGCTGCCCGCGTGACCGGGGACGGGCGCCGCATCCGGGTGCTGCTGGTCGACGACGAGGAACTGGTGCGCTTCGGCCTGCGCACGGTCCTCGAGGCCGCCGGGGACATGGACGTCGTCGGGGAGGCCGGCGACGGCGCCGCCGGGGTGGCCGCGGCGCGCGAGCTGCGGCCCGACGTCGTGCTCACCGACGTCCGCATGCCCGGCATGGACGGGCTGGCCGCCACCCGCGCGATCCTCGCCCTGCCCGACCCGCCGCAGGTCGCCGTCCTGACCACCTTCCACGTCGACGAGTACGTCTACGCGGCGCTGGCCGCCGGGGCGGCGGGATTCCTGCTCAAGGACACCCCGCCGCGGCAGATCGCGGCCGCCGTCCGGGCGGTGGCCGACGGGACGGCGACCCTCTCCCCCGCCGTCACGGCCGGGCTGATCGCCTCCTACGTCGGCAGCCGGGCCACCCCGCGGCGGGCGGAGGCGCTGCAGCGGGTGGCCGCCCTCTCCGACCGCGAGCGCGAGGTGCTCGTCCTGCTCGGCAGCGGCGGCTCCAACGCCGAGCTCGCGGGCCGGCTGTTCGTCAGCGAGGCCACCGTGAAGACCTACGTCTCCCGGCTGCTCACCAAGCTCGACCTGGCCAACCGGACGCAGGCGGCGATCCTGGCCCACGAGGCCGGCCTGCTCGAGGGCTGAGCCCCGCTCGGCGCGAGCCCGCTCACCGCGGGTCCGGTCAGCGCACGAGCAGCCGCCGGGTCTGGCGGGCACGGGCCACCAGCGCGCCGTCCTCCGTGCGCAGCTCCGCCTCGTCGACGGCGACGGCGTCGTCGGCCCAGGTGGTCACCTGGTCGACCAGCACCCACGCGCCCGTCGCCGGCGGCGGGCCGGCCAGGTGCGCGGTGAGCTCCACGGTCGGCATCGCCGCGGGGGCCGTGCGGACGGCGAACAGCGACGGAGGCAGCGCGTCGAGCAGGACGCCGAGCTGCACCAGCGGCGGGAGGTCGCCGTCGATGCGCACCCACGCGGTCAGCCGCGGCTCGTCCCCGCCGGCGAGCGGGCGCGACGTCCCCAGGGCGCGGATCGCCGTGTGGTCGGCGATCGGCACCAGGTCCCGCGGCAGCGCGAACGGCACCCCCTCGGCCACGGGCGGGACCGGCACGGACGGCCCCGGGACCGGCGGCCGGGCGACCGTGAGCACCTGGGCGACGGCGGCGAGCCGGCCCGCCTGGTGCAGCGTGGCGCGCACGCTCCCGGTCGTGCCGGCCCGGTCGAGCACCGCCCCCACGACCGCCGGCACACCCGGCTCGACGCCGGCCAGCAGGTGGGCGGAGACGGTCCGCGGCGCGGCGCCGGTGGCGTCGGCCGCCGCGGCCAGCAGGTGCCCGGTCACGAGCCCGCCCTGGACGTGCGTGAACGACCGCCAGCTCGGATCGACCACCAGCGCCGGCGCGACGACGTCACCAGCGACGACGTCCTGAGCGCCCGACCCCACGACGCCCGACCCCACGACGGCGGTCACGACGCCACCGCCGGCAGCGCGGGGTACAGCGCCGCGACGCCGCCGGCCAGGCCGGCCTGCACCCGGCGGCTGACGTCGTCGGCCAGGACCTCGTACGCGCCGGCCGCGACGCCGTCGAGCGCGGCACGGACGACGTCGGCCGGGGCGGACTTGGGGGCGTCGATGCCGGCGGTCATGTCGGTGTCCACGTAGCCGACGTGCAGCGCCGTCACGCGGATCCCGCGGGGCGCGAGCTGCTGGCGCAGCGCGTTGGTCATCGCCCACGCCGCCGACTTCGACGCGCAGTAGGCGCCGGTTCCCGGGAAGGCCAGCCAGGACAGCGCGGAGAGCACGTTGAGCACCCCGCCGCCGGCCGGCAGTTGCGGCAGGAAGGCCCGGGTGACGGCGAGCGGGCCCAGGTAGTTGACGTCGAGCTCGCGCTGCACGTCGGCGAGGTCGCCGGTGAGCAGGTCGACCCGGGAGTCGATGCCGGCGTTGTTCACCAGCAGCGTCACGTCGCCGGTGGCCGCGGCCGCCGCCGCGACCGACGCCGGGTCGGTCACGTCCAGGGCCACCGCCTTCGCGCCGGGCAGGTCGACGGCGTCGGGGTCGCGCGCCCCGGCGTACACGGTGGCGCCGCGGGCGAGCAGCTCGAGGGCGAACGCCCGGCCGAGCCCCCGGTTGGCGCCGGTGACGAGGGCGGTGGTGGCGGCGAGGTCCACGGTTCCTCCTGAGGCGTCGGTTGGACCGTCCAACCGAAGCCTCAGGACCGTACACCAGTCAGTAGGAGGATCAAACCGACGTGGCGTCCTCGTACTCGAGCCCGAAGGCGCCCGTGGCCACCTCGCCGTCCCGCCGGTGCGCGGACATGACCGCCCCGGTGGTCGTGACCTCGGAGGAGACCGTCCGCCACGTCCGCGGTGCCGCGCCGCCCTCGAACAGCCGCTTGCCCCGCCCGAGGACCACGGGGAACACGACGGTGCGCAGCTCGTCGACGAGGTCCTCGGCCAGCAGGGTCTGCACCAGCCCGATCGAGCCGTGCACCTGCAGCTCCCCGCCGTCGGCGGCCTTGAGCGCGCGGACGGCGGCCGGCACGTCGCCGTCGAGCATCCGGGCGGTGGACCACTCCAGCGAGGTCAGCGTCCGCGACGCCACGTGCTTGGTCTTGGTCTGCAGCGCCGTGGCGACCGCGTCGCCGGTGGGGTCCACGTGCGGCCAGTGCTGGGCGAAGATCTCGTACGTCCCGCGGCCGAGCAGGAAGTCCTCGGCGGGCGCGAACCAGGCGTCCATCTGCGCACCGAGGCGCTCATCGAAGAAGGGCACCAGCCACCCGCCGTACGGGAAGCCGCCGGAGGTGTCCTCCTCCGGGCCGCCCGGCGCCTGGGCGACGCCGTCGAGGGTCAGGAACGTGGTGACGGTGAGCGCGCGCATCGGGTCCTCCTGGGGAGCGGGGCTGTCGGAGGGACAGACGTCGGCGGGCGCCGCGACTCATCGGTCCGGGTGAGGTCCGGGCGAGTCCCAGGGCCTGCGCTCCAGTTGCGCGCAACCGGTGCCGATGGGGGGACGTCACCCTCACGGACGAGGAGCACCGATGGCCCGACAGCGCACGGACGCCGAGCAGCAGATCGCCGACCTGCTGCACACGGCGAGGAAGTCGCTGCACATGAGCGTGGCGTTCCTCAGCCGGCTCGACGGCACCACGCAGCACCTCGAGGTGGTCGACACCCGGGTGCCGGTGCTCGTGCAGGAGAAGGCGAAGGTCGCCCAGGACACCTCGTTCTGCCAGGCGATCCTCGACGGGAAGCTGCCCGCCGTCATCGACGACGTGAAGCGCTACCCGCTGGCGATGTCGCTGCCGTCGGCGCGCATCCCCCGCATCCGCAGCTACGTCTCGACGCCGGTGACGCTGTCCGACGGCTCGCTCTACGGCACCTTCTGCGCGTTCGGATTCACCTCCGACAAGGAGCTGACCGGCCGCGACGAGGCGCTCATGAAGGTCCTCGCCTCCGCCGCCTCGGTGATCATCGAGCCGGAGATCCGCGAGCAGCAGCGCCGCGACGACATCGACGCCCGGCTCGACCCGCTGGTCGCCGCCGGCGGCCCGAGCGTCGTCCTGCAGCCGATCGTCGACCTGGCCACCGGCGTCCGGGTGGGCGCCGAGGCGCTCAGCCGCTTCCCGCGCGAGTGGGGCAAGGGCCCCGACGTCGTCTTCGAGGAGGCGCACAGCGTCGGCCGCGGGCACGAGGTCGAGCTGCTCGCCCTCCGCGGCGCGGCCGCGCACCTGGACCGGGTGGGCGGCTACGTGGCGATGAACGTGTCCCCGCAGACCCTGCTGACGCCGGGGTTCGCGGCGCTGCTGGCCGACCTGCCGCTGGACCGCGTCCTGCTCGAGCTCTCCGAGCACGACCCGGTCGAGGACTACGACGAGCTGACCACCGCGCTGGTGCCCTTCCGCGCGGCGGGCATGCGGCTGGCCATCGACGACGTCGGCGCCGGCTTCTCCTCGCTGCGGCACATCGTGGTGACGAACCCCGACGTCATCAAGATGGACCGCAGCATCGTCAGCGGCCTGCACACCGACCCGGTGCTGTCCAAGCTCGTCGAGTCGCTGGTCAGCTTCGGCCACGGGTGCGGCGTGAAGGTGGTCGCCGAGGGCATCGAGACGGCGGAGGAGGCCGCGCGGCTGCGCGACCTCGGCGTCGACCTCGGCCAGGGCTGGTACTTCGGCCGCCCCGGCCCGCCGGAGGCGCTGTCCCCGGTGGCCCCCGCGGTCCCCGCGCCCCGGGCCGCGGAGCGCCAGCCCGCCTGAGGACCCCGACGCGCGCACCAGCCGGCTCGGACACCCCGCAGCTCAGGCGCCCCGCAGCTCAGGTACCCCGCAGCTCAGGCGGCCGGCGCAGCAGGTAGACGACGTGGTCGGGCGGGTCGACCGGGTTGTCCGGCGTCAGCGGGCCCTCCGCGACGCGGGTGAACCCGGCCCGCTCCAGGGCCCGCCACGACGCGACGTTGCCCGCGGCCACCGGCACGAGGACGGCGTCGGCCTCCGGGTACGCCGCCCAGCTCTCCGCCACGAACGCCCGCAGCATCGCCGCGCCCGCACCCCCGCCGCGGACGCCGGGCTCGCCGATGAGGTAGTCGATCGACAGCGCGCGCGGCGGCACCGCCACCACCGGCGTGAGCTCGCCGACGTACTCCGAGAAGTCGGCGATCCGGTACCGCTGCACCAGCCCGAACGGCCGGCCGTCGGCCAGCGCGAGCAGCACCTCGGCGGGGTCGGTGCCGTCGATGCACGGCCCGAAGTCGGCCTCCAGCGCCTCCGGTGTCGTCTCGTGCGCCCACCAGCGGGCGACCAGCGGCTCCTCCAGCCAGCGACCCAGCAGCGGCAGGTCGGCGCGGGTCAGCGGGCGGAAGCCCACCGGGCCGTCGAGCACGCCGCCACCGTAGGGCGCGGGCACCCCCGACGGGGGATGCGCGCTCGAGGAACGGCGTCCCGGGGCCGATGGAGAGGGGGACAGCAGCTCTCCCGAGGAGACCGACCGTGCACGCATCCCGACGGCCGTCCCCGTCCGGCGGCACCCCGCGGACGGCGACGGTCTCCGTCACCCCCACCGCCCTCGACGGCCTGGCCCGCGCCACGCTGGAGGCCACCGCCGCCCTCGTGCTCGTCTGCGACGACGCCGGCCGCGTCCTGCTGGCCAACCCCGCGCTGCAGCGCTTCGCCGGGCGCAGGCGCGAGGAGCTCGTCGGCCTGCCGTTCTGGGAGGTGGTCACCATCCCCGAGGAGGTGGAGCTCGCCCGGGCCGCGATGGCGATGGTGGTCTCCGGACGCCCATCCATCCCCGGCGAGGTCGACTGGCTCACCGGCGACGGCGACCGGCGGCGCATCGAGCTGCAGACCAGCGTGCTGACCCGCGAGGACGGGACCCCCTACGCGATCGCGTTCGTCGGCATCGACGTCACCGCCCACCGCGAGCGGGAGGCCCAGGTGCGCCGGCAGGCGGTCACCGACCCGCTCACCGGCCTGGCCAACCGCAGCGCCCTGTTCGCCGTCCTCGCCGCGCGGCTGCACGTCGAGACCGGTGACGGGTGCAGCCTGGTGTTCTGTGACCTCGACGGCTTCAAGGGCGTCAACGACCGCTTCGGCCACGCCGCCGGCGACCGGCTGCTCGTCGCCGTCGCCGGGCGGCTACGGGACCTGGCCGGCCCGGACGACGTCGTCGCCCGGCTCGGCGGGGACGAGTTCGTAGTCGTCGCCCGCGGCCTGGACGCCGAGGGCGCGGCCGAGCGGGCGCGGCGCATCGAGGCCGCCGTGGGCGAGCCGTTCGACGTCGCCGGCGAGGCGGTGCGGATCGGCGTGAGCACCGGGACGGCGACCGGCGGCCCCGGCGACGACCCCGACAGCGTCATGAACCGCGCCGACATGGCCATGTACGGGGTGAAGAGCGTCCGGCGCTCCCGGCGCTGAGCCCCCGGCCGGGAACATCCCGCCCGGCGGCCGCGCTGCCGCCGACATGCCCAAGACCTGGTTCATCACCGGCGCGTCCCGCGGGTTCGGCCGCGAGTGGGCGATCGCCGCCCTCGAGCGCGGCGACACCGTGGCCGCCACCGCCCGCGACACCGCCACCCTCGACGACCTGGTGCAGCGCTTCGGCGACGCCGTCCTGCCGTTGCGGCTCGACGTCACCGACCGCGAGGCCGACGTCGCCGCCGTCCGGCAGGCCGCCGAGCGGTTCGGCCGCCTCGACGTCGTCGTCAACAACGCCGGCTACGGCCAGTTCGGCATGGTCGAGGAGGTCTCCGAGGCCGAGGCCCGCGCCCAGTTCGAGACCAACGTGTTCGGCGCCCTGTGGGTCACCCAGGCCGCGCTGCCGGTCATGCGGGCGCAGGGCTCGGGCCACGTGCTGCAGGTGTCCTCGATCGGCGGGATCAGCGCCTTCCCGAACATCGGGATCTACAACGCGTCCAAGTGGGCGCTCGAGGCGTTCAGCCAGTCGCTGGCCGCCGAGGTCGCCGACTTCGGGATCCGGGTGACGATCATCGAGCCCGGCGCCTACGGCACCGACTGGGGCGGCTCGTCCGCGAGGCACGCGACGCCGGACCCGGCCTACGACGCCTTCCGCGAGAAGGCCGCGGAGCAGCGGAGGGCGCGTGCCGGGAACCCCGGCGACCCGGTCGCCACCCGCGACGCCGTCCTGCAGCTCGTCGACGCCGACGAGCCCCCGCTGCGCGTGTTCCTCGGCGACGGCCCGCTGGCCATCGCCACCCGCGACTACGAGTCCCGGCTCGCCGAGTGGCGGCGCTGGGAGCCGCTGTCGGTCGCCGCGCACGGCCGGCGCGACTGACCCCGGCGAGGCAACCGGCCCGGCCGGGGACGGGCGGACCGTCCCCGGCCTCCGCGCGGGCACCGGGTCAGGCGGCGAGCAGGTCCTGCGCGTCGTCGCCGGCGGCGACCAGTTCCGCGTAGCGGCCGCCGCGGGCCTCGAGCTCGGCGTGCGTGCCGGACTCGACCACCCGGCCGGCGTCGAGCACGACGATCCGGTCGGCGTGCCGCACCGTGGACAGCCGGTGGGCGATGGTGATCGTCGTCCGGCCGCGGCGGGCCTCGTCCAGCGCCGCCTGCACCGCGCGCTCGGTGGCGGTGTCCAGCGCGCTGGTGGCCTCGTCGAGGACCAGCACCCGCGGGTCGCGCAGCAGCGTGCGGGCGATGGCCAGGCGCTGCTTCTCCCCGCCGGAGAACCGGTGCCCGCGGGCACCGACGACGGTGTCGTAGCCGTCGGGGAGCGCGGCGATCACGTCGTGCACCTGCGCCCGTCGGGCCGCCGCCTCGATCTCGGCGTCGGTGGCGCCGGGGCGGGCGTGCCGCAGGTTCTCCCGCACGGTGGCGTGCAGCAGGTAGGTCTCCTGCGAGACGACGCCGACCACCTGCGCGAGCGTGGCCAGCCGCAGGTGGCGCAGGTCGACGCCGTCGATGCTCACCCGGCCGGTGGTGGGGTCGGCGAGCCGGGCGACCAGCGAGGCCATCGTCGACTTGCCCGAGCCGGTCTCGCCGACCAGCGCGAGCGTCGTGCCGGCGGGGACGGTCACGTCGACGCCGGAGAGCGCGGGCCGGGCGCCGTCGGGGTAGGTGAACCCGACGCCCTCCCACCGCACCTCGCCGCGGACGGCGGCGGGGTCGAGCCCGACCGGGGTGGCCGGGTCGTCGATCTCCACCGGCAGGTCGAGGTACTCGAACACCCGGCTGAACAGGGCCATCGAGCTGGTCACGGTGACGCCGACGTCGAGCAGGCCCATGAGCGGGCGGAACAGCGCGCCCTGCAGCGTGGTGAAGGCGACCAGCGTGCCGATCGTCATCCCGCCGGAGGTCGCCGGCAGGCCGGCGAACAGGTAGATCAGCGCCGGGATGCCGGCGAAGACGATGCTCATCGTGGCCATCCGCCAGCGGCCGGCCAGCTGGGAGCGCACCTCGAGGCCGACGAGGTCTTCTGACGTCGCGGCGAACCGCCGGGAGGCGGCGGGGCCGGCGCCGAGGGTCTTGCCGAGGAGCACGCCGCTGACGCTGAGCCCCTCCTCGACCTGGCCGTGCAGGTCGGCGAGGTGCCGCTGCCGCTGCGCGGTGACCGCCCGCCGCATCCGCGCGACCTTGCGGGTCAGCGCGATCGCCGGCGGCAGCACGACGAGCGAGAGCAGGGACAGCCGCCACGACAGCGCGACCATGGCGACCACGGTGCCGACGACGGTGGTGGCGTTGGCCGCCAGCGACGTCGCCGTCGAGGTGACCACCGACTGCATGCCGCCGATGTCGTTGGTCAGCCGCGACTGCACCTCTCCCCCGCGGGTGCGGGTGAAGAAGCCCAGCGACTGGCGCTGCAGGTGGGCGAAGACGGCGGTGCGCAGGCCGTGCATGACCCGCTGCCCCACGGTCGTCGACAGCCACGTCTGCACGACGCCCAGGACGGCGGTGAGCGCGGTGACGGCGACCATCCCGGCGACGGCCAGGACCAGCAGGTCGACGTCCTGCCGCGGGATGGCCTCGTCGATGACCAGGCGCACCAGGAACGGCGTCGCGAGCGCGACGGCCGAGGAGCTGACGATCAGCACGACGACGGTCGCGACCTGCCAGCGGTACGGGCGGAACAGCGCCGTCACGCGGCGCAGCGGGACCGGCGCGCGCTCCAGCTGCGCGCGGTCCGCGGGGTCGACGGCGCGGCCCGACCGCCCGCCGGAGCCGCTGCCGCGGCCCATGGGTCCCTCGTCGATGGCGACCACCTCCGGTTGTTGAGGCTACCTCACGGTCCGGTAACCTCAGGGTATGGCGGCGCATTCCCGGGACGACGACGCGGCCGTGGTCGACCTGCTCATGCGCGCCGCCCGCACCCAGCGGCGGCGCTGGCTCGACGCGCTCGCCCCGTGGGACCTCACGCCGCACCACGCACGGGCGCTGCGGGCGGTGGCCGGCCGCGACGGCACCCGGCTGTCCGACCTCGCCGAGGCGCTGCGCATCGCCCCCCGCTCGGCCACCGAGGTCGCCGACGCGCTGCAGGCCCGCGGCCTGGTGGAGCGCACCCCCGACCCGGCCGACCGGCGCGCCGTCGTCCTGCGGGCCACCGAGGAGGGGCTGAGGGTGCGGGCGGAGGTCGACGCCGCCCGGGCGGCGGACAGCCGCGAGCTGCTGGCCCGCCTGTCGCCGGACGACCGCGCCCAGCTCGCCCGCCTGCTGCGCGCCCTCACCGACTGACCCCACCGCCGGCCCGGGCGGGGGCCCTCGTAGCGCTGTCGGCCCCTGACTCCGGGCGGGAGGCGGGACCACCGATCGGTGGACCCGCAGGGGTGGACCGCGGTGCCACGATCGGCACATGGGTGAGCCGGTGCGCGCCGAGCAGCTGCGGGTGTCCGACGTCGAGCGGGCCGCCGTGCAGGAGCGGCTGCGCCGCGCGGTCGGGGCGGGCCAGCTCGACCTGCACGAGTTCGACGAGCGCCTGCAGGCGGTGTGGGCCGCCCGCACCCGCGGCGAGCTGCAGCGGGTGACCCTCGACCTGCCCGAGCCGCCGCCCCCGCCGCCCCCGGCCCCGCGGCACCGCGTCTTCTCCACCACCCCGGGCGGCACCACGATGCGGGTGCTCACCACGGTGTGGGCGAGCGTGGTGGCGGTGAACGTCGTCGTCTGGCTGCTGGTCTCGCTGGGCGCCGGCGGCCCTGTCTACCCGTGGTTCATCTGGCTCGCCCCGTCGGGCGCGGTGCTCGCGGTCCTCTACGCCACGGGGATCGGGCGCCCCCGCCGCTGAGTCAGCGCTCGGAGCGGCGGCGCTGGCGGGTCTTGGCGCCGTACATCGCCCGGTCGGCGCGCGCGACCACCTCGTCGGGCGCGTCGCCCGGCCGGCCGACCGCACCCCCGACGCTCACCCCCACCCGCAGCGCGCCCGCGACCGTGGGCACGGGCGCGGTCACCCGCTCGCGCACCCGCGCGGCCAGCTCGGCGACGTCGTCCTCCTCGCAGCCGGGGCACAGCACCACGAACTCGTCCCCGCCGAACCGGGCGACGACGTCGTCGCCCCCGGCCGCGGCCTGCAGCCGGGCGGCGACCTCGGCGAGCACGGCGTCGCCCACCGCGTGCCCGTGCACGTCGTTGACCACCTTGAAGCCGTCGAGGTCGCAGAACAGGACGCCGCAAGGCACCCCGTCCTCCTGCGCGAGCCGCCGGCCGAGCTCCTCGAAGAACGTGTGCCGGTTCGGGATGCCGGTGAGCCGGTCGGTGCGCGCCCGCTGGGCCAGCGCCTCCTCGCGGCGCCGCTGCTCGGTGACGTCGAGGCCCACGGTGGCCACCCCGAACGGGCGCCCGTCGGGACCGCTCAGCACGTTGTTGCGCATCGCGATGAGCCGCCGCGTCCCGTCGGCGGTCAGCCAGTCGCCCTCCTGGGGGTACGCCCGGCCGGTGTCGACGGCGCGCGCCACGGCGTCGAGCGCGAGCTCCCGGTGCTCCGGCGCCACGAAGACGTCGACGAACAGCTCACCGAGCAGCCGCTCGGGCGGGCGTCCGGTGAACCGCTGCAGCGCCGGGTTGGCCAGCAGGATCCGCCCCGCCCCGTCCACCACGCAGACGAGCGCGTCGGTGCCCTCGACGAACCCGTGCGCGAGCCGGACGTCCACTCAGCCGCGCTCGGCGAGGACGCCGCGGTCGTCGTCGTGCCCGATGGTCATCCCGGCACCTCCCCGTCGTCCCCCGCGCGATGAGACCACGCCCACCGTCGCACGTCGATACGGCGCACCGCCGTACCGGATCACCGACGCGCGGCGGACCTGCGGCGGGACCCCCACACGAGCAGGCCACCGGTGAGGACGAGGAGGGCGCCGAGGCCGGCGGGCAGGGCGGGCTCGGCACCGGTCCGCGCCAGGACGGCGGGGGACGGCGCGGGTGCCGACGGCGGGGTCGCCGGCGGTGAGGACGGCGGGACGGCCACGGGGGACGACGGCGGCGCGGCGACCGGCGCGGGGACCGGCGGGACGGGGACCGGGACGGCGACCGGCGCGGCGTCCACCGGGACGGTCAGCCCGGCGCTCGCGGTGGCCGCGCCCAGGCCCGAGCGGACCGGCGGCGTGCCGGTGACCGTGGCGGCGCTGGTGAGCCGGCCGAGCGCGAGGTCCTCACCGGTGACCTCGCGGCCGCGGTCGGCCCAGCAGCCGGTGGCCGTCCCCGGGGCCAGGTCGGTCCGCTGGCAGACGACGTCGCCCGCGGCCGGGTCGGCCACGGCGAGGCCGCTGAGCGTCACCGTCCCGGTGTTGCGCACGGCGTAGCGGGTGCGCACGACGTCCCCGACCCGCGGGGCGACGACGGGGGTGCCGCTGTCCGCGTCGGTGAAGACGACGACGAGGTCCACGGCGCGGCGCGGCGCCGCGGTGGGCACGGGGTCGTCCGCGGGTGCCGAGGACACCACCGCCCCGGTCAGCGCCGCGGTGCCGGTGGCGACGGCGGGCGCGGCGACGGGCGTGCCCAGCACGTCGTCCTCGGTCACGGCACGGGCGGCGGTGTCGCACTCCGCGGAGGCGCCCGGGACGAGCACCGGCGTGCCGCAGCCCGGGGCGGGCACGGCGGGCGCGCCGGCCGGCAGGACGCCGCCGGCCGGGACGGCGGCGGACACCCCGGTCAGCGCGACGGTGACGCCGGTGACCGGCACGTTGCCGGTGTTGGTGACGACGAGGTGCCAGGTGACGGTGTCGCCGAGGTCGGCGGCGGCCTGCCGCGCGGCCGGCTGTACCCGCGCGACCGAGGTCAGGGCGAGCGCCGGGGCGGGCGTGGTGGCCACCCGGGCGGCGGCGCCGGGGCCCGCGACCGCCGCACCGTCGCGCACCGCGCGGGCCGTGGCGCTCGCGGTCGCGGCCAGCGCGCCGGCCGCGGCGTCGCCGTCGGTCAGCACGACGGGGTCGGACGCGCAGCGCACCGACGCGCCCGCCGCCAGCCGGCCGACCGGGCAGCCGACGTAGAGGCCCGGCGCGGTGACCAGCAGGTCCTCGACCATCACGTTGCCGGTGTTGGTCACCTGCACCAGCCAGGTGACGGTCTCGCCGGCCTCCAGCGCCGCGTCGCCGTCGTCGGCCCAGTCCGCGGTGGTGACCAGCCGGAGCGCGGGCGCCGAGGCGGGCGCGGCGACCGGGGCGGCGGCGGGCGCCGAGCGCAGCGCCGGGCCGCCGGTCGTGGTGGCGACGGCCGAGGCGGTGAGGCCGACCGGCAGGCCGGCGTCGACGTCGTCCTGGGCGAGCACGTACGCGCTGCCGCCGGTGCAGGCGGTCGAGGCGCCCGGGGCGAGGACGGCCGCGGCGCAGGCCGGCGCGCCGCCCGCCGAGTCGGTGACCGCGACGTCGGCGACCGTGACGTTGCCGGTGTTGGTGACCGTCCAGGTGTAGGTGACCCGGTCGCCGACGGCGGCCGCGGTGCCCGAGGCGGCGCCGGCCAGCGTGAGGCGGCCGGCCGGGGTGGCGGTGGCCAGCTCGCCGGTGGCCGGGGCGGAGTCCACGGTCCGGGCGCCGGCGGTCCAGGTGGCGGTGGCGTCGGCGGTGCGGGTCAGGTGCCCGGTGCGCAGGTCGGCCTCGGTGACGGTGCGGGCGGCGGCGGACACGCAGGTCGCCGACCGTCCGGGGCGCAGGGAGCCGGCGCCGCAGGGCAGCGCGGTGCCGCCGGGCTCGCGGACGGTGACCCCGTCGAGCGGCACGGTGCCGACGTTGGTGACCGTGTAGTGCCAGGTGACCCGGTCACCGGGGTCGGCGGGGACCGACCCGTCGTCGACGACCGCGGTGACTGCGGCGGCCAGCCGGGGATCCGGGGTGGCCGGCACGGTGGACGAGGCGGTGGCGCCGGTGCCGTGCCCGCTGCGCGGGTCGGTCGCGACGGCGACGGCGTCCTCCGGCAGCGTCCCGGCGGCCTCCTCCGCGGCGGTGACCACGTGCACGGCGGTGCGGCAGACGGCGGTGGTGCCCGGCGGGAGGCCGGCCGGCGGGCAGGTCGCCGCGCCGGTGCGCGGGGTGCTGGCGCTGACGGCGGACAGGGTGACGTCGCCCCGGTTGGTCACGACCAGGGACCACTCGACCGTCTCGCCGGCCTCGAGCACGCCGTCGCCGTCGTCCTGCCAGTCGGGGACGGCGGTCAGCGCGAGCTCGGGAGCGGCCGCGGCCAGGACGACCGGGTCGGAGGCGGGGCCGAACGGCAGCGGGGTGTCCGACCCCGCCGGGATGCCGGAGGCCCAGGCGGTGCCGCCCACGGGACGGCCGGCGTCGAACTCGGCCTGGGTGACCCGGTGGGCGCCGCCGGCGGTGCAGGTGGTGCGCTCGCCGGGGGCGAGGACGTCCTGGACGCAGCCGGCCGGGCCGACGAGGTCGTCGGTGACGGTGACCAGGCGGATGGTCACGTTGCCGGTGTTGGCGACGGCGTGCTCCCAGCGCAGCTCGCTGCCGGCCCGCACCACGGAGGGGTTGCCGGCGGCGGCCCGCACCCCGACCTCCAGGGCGCGGACGACGCCGGCCAGGCCCACCGACTGCACGGCGGGCGCGGAGCGGACGGTCCCGCCCAGCGCCGCCGGGGTGCCGACGGCGCTCGCGCGGGCCGCGAGCCGGCCGGCGAGCAGGTCGGCCTCACCCACGACGGAGCCGTGGACGGCGGTGCACGCGGTGGAGGCGCCGGGCTCCAGGACCGTCCGGTCGCAGCCGACCGCGCCGGCGCCCGCGTCCTCGACCGCGACGTCGCGGACGGCGACGGTGCCGAGGTTGGTCACCACGTAGTGCCAGGTGACGACGTCGCCGAGGCCCGCGGCGCGGCCCGGGACCGGGCCCTCCCCGGTGACCGCCAGGCCGAGCGCGGCGCGCGGGTCGTCGGGCACGGCGGCCGACGACGGGGCGCTGCGGACCGCTCCGCCGGTGCGCCCGTCCGAGGCCGTGGCCTCGGCGGTGACCGACCGCTGGCCGGCGAGGACGTCGGCGGAGGTGACCGGCGCGGCGGGCGCGGTGCAGGTGGTGACCGCGCCGGGGGCGAGCTCCGTCGCGGCGCAGACGAGGGCGGGCGCACCGGGCGCGGCGACGGCGACGTCCCGGAGGGTGACGTCACCCCGGTTGGCCACCACGGCGGTCCACGCGACCGTCTCGCCGGCGTCGAGCGCGTCGTCACCGTCGGCGTCGTCCCAGGCAGGCACGAGGGTCACCTCGAGCGCGGGGGCGGTCGCGGCCAGCGGCAGGTCGGTGCGGACCGGGTCGAAGACCAGGTCGGTGGTGCGGTCGGGCGAGCGGCCCGACGCGGTGACCAGGCTCGCCAGCGGCGCGCCGAGGTCGAACTCGGCCTGGGTGACGCGGTGCCCGGCGTCGGCTCGGCAGGTCATGGTCTCGCCGGGCGCGAGCCGGTCGCGCGGGCAGGTGACGCCCCCGCCGGTGAGCGGGTCGGTGAGCCGGATGCCGGACATGACGACGTTGCCGTCGTTGGCCACCTCGTAGGTGAGCGTCACGGTGTCCCCGGTGCGCAGCGCCGCGGCGTCGGCGGGCGGGGCGACGGCGGCCACGGTGCGCACCAGCAGGTCCCGGTCGGCCGGGGTGACGGCGACGGTCGCCGTCGCGGTGTCGTTGGCCGGCTGCGGGTCGCGGGCGTCCGAGCCGAGCGCGACGGCCCCGTTGACGACGTCGGAGGCGGCCTCGGCGGTGCCGTCGACGGTGAGCGTGACGGTCTGGCCGGCGGCGAGGAACGGGATGCGCCAGGTGCCGTCGGCGTCGCCGTAGGTGCCGGCCGACGGCGACGCGCCGGTCACCACGACGCCGGGCCGGGGCTCCTCGCGCACGAGCACGTCGCGGGCGTCGGAGGGGCCGGCGTTGGTGGCGGTGACGGTGAACCGGACCGGGTCGCTCTGCACGACGGCGGGGGTGTCGGCGGTCTTGGCGACGGTGACGTCGGCGCGCCGCTCGACCGGCACCGTCACGCTGCTGGTGTCGTTGGCGCGCACCGGGTCGGCGGAGGCGGCGGTGACCGTCCGGCTGCGGGTGAGCGTCGCGTCGGTCCAGCTCGCGCGCAGCAGGCCGACGTGGGTGAGCCGCCAGGTGGCTCCGGCGGCGAGCTCGGGCAGCGCGCACAGCAGCACCCCGCCGTCGACGGCGACGCCGTCGCGCAGCTCCCCGGAGAAGGTGCAGCTCCCGCCGCTCACGGTGGTCGCGGGCGGCGCCTGCCCCGCGCCGACGGCCTGGCTGACCAGCAGGCTCTCGGCGCGGGTGGGCCCCGCGTTGGCGACCGTGACCACGGTCCGCACGTCGGTGCCGGGGACCACCGGCGCCCCGGGCTCCGCGGCGTTCTCGACGGTCTGGGCCAGCGCGAGGTCGGCCTCGAGCACGATCTGGCCGGAGACGGCGTCGGAGTCGTTGGTGCGGTCGCCGTCGGGCACCGCGGAGACGGCGGTGACGCTCGCCCCGCCCGGCCCCTCCTCGGCGTCGGGAGCGACGACCGCCTGGCCGGTGATGACCAGCTGCTCGCCGGCCCGCAGCAGCGGGATGCTGCAGCCGGCGCCGGGGGTGCAGCCGGCGTAGGAGATGGCGGTGGTGACCAGCCCGGGCGCGAGGGTGGCGCGGACGACGACGTTCGTGGCGTCGGAGGGGCCGGCGTTGGTGACGACCAGGGTGAAGGGGAACCGGTCGCCCGGGCGCACGGTCGTGTGCTGCGGGTCCACCTGCAGGTCGACGCCGACGTCGGCGGACTGGCTGCCGCTGCCGGCGACCTCCGCGGTGAGGTCGGAGACGTCGGGGTCGGGCGTGGCGGCCGAGACCGACACGGCGTTGTCGATCGCGCCGGTGCCCGAGGCCGGCAGCTGCAGCTCGATGCGCACCTGCGCGGCGTCGCCGGGCGCGAGCTCGGGCAGCGCGCAGCGCAGCGTCCGCGACCCGGCGGGCAACGTGCACGAGCCGCCCGGGACGGTGGCGGCCACCAGCACCGCGCCGTCGGGGAGGGCGTCGAGCAGCACGACGCCGCGGGCGGTGGACGGGCCGTCGGCGCGGACGGTGGCGGTGTAGACGACGGGGCCGCCGGCGACGCCCTGGGCCCGGTCGGCGGCCAGCGCCACCGAGACGTCGGCGGAGGCGGTCACCGAGTCGGTGAGCGCGGCGGTGTTGTTGCCCGCGGCGTGGTCGAAGGCGTCGCCGGTGGCCGCCGCCGACACCGTGTACTGGGTGCCCGGGGGAGCGCCGGCCGGCACGGTGCCCGACACCGTCACCGTGCGGGAGGCCCCCGGCGCCAGCGCCGTCAGCCGGCAGGTGACCGTGGTGCCGGCGACCGTGCAGGGACCGCCGGAGCTGCTCGCCGCGAGGCCCGCCAGCTGCGCCGGCACGGTCACCGTGACCACGGGGGCGGCCTCGGTCGCCGGGCCGTTGCCGCGCACGGTCGCCGTCCAGGTCACCGGCGTGCCGGCGACGAGCGCGGCGGGGCTCTGCGCGAGCGTGACGGCGAGGTCGGCGGCCGCGCCGACGGCCGTGGCCACCGTCGTCGACCGCGACGTGCGGGTCGTGCCGGTGAGCGGGTCGGTGAAGGCGACGGTGGCGTCGTCGGAGACGGTGGTGGCCGAGGCGGAGGGCTGCACGCGCACCTGCCAGCTGACGCCGTGCGCCTCCCCCGGCGCGACGGCCCCGCCGGCGCCGGCACCGGCGCCGTCGCCGATCCGCACCCGCACGGTCCGCGTCGCGGCGTCGTACTCGGCGGCGTCGTCGCCGGCCGCGTCGGTGCGGGCGGCCGTCACGGTGCCGCTGGTGACGCGCAGGGAGCCGGGCACGAACGCGACGCCGGCCGGGAGCTCGTCGGAGACCACGGTGCCCTGGGCCGGGTTCCCGCCGTCGTTCCGGGTGGTGACGGTGTAGGTGAGAACGTCGCCCACCTGCGCGGTCGTGCCGCCGCGCTGCGTCGTCACCGTCTCGGTGGTGACCAGGCAGGGTCCGGTGCCGAACGAGATGCCGTCCAGGAAGTTGCCGACCGAGGTGTTGCCGCCGGCCGCGCTGACCGACTGGAAGGCGAAGCGCGTGACCGTCTGGCCGGCCGGGACGGTGTAGACGCCGCTGTGCCGGCCCCAGGTCCTGCCGTCGCTGAGGGTGGCGCCCTGGCGGGTGGCGAGCGTCAGCGGCGTGCCCGGGACGGCGATGTGCACGGCCATCGTGTCGGTGCCCAGGCGGCCGCGGTGCTGCAGCTCCCAGCGCAGCGTCTGGCCGGGGGTGGTCGGCACGTCCTGGTAGAGCGTGGACACCTGGTTGGCGTTGAGCTCGGCGAACTGGGCGCCCGACCCGGCCGGCACGCCCTGGTAGCCGCGCCACAGCTCGATCTGCTTGTCGGTGGCCGTCGTGGTCCAGCCGGGCACCTGGTCCTGGTGGAGGAAGGCTAGGTCGTTGGCGCGGATGGCCGGCAGCTCGAAGCCGCCGTTCTGCAGCGCCACCGTCGAGGAGCAGGAGACCGGGTCCTGGGCGGCGGTGTCCACGGGGGTCACGGGCGCGGCGGGCACGACGGCGACGACGGCGCCCGCCCAGAGCCCGCCGGCGAGGGCCAGCGCGCCCCACGCGAGCGAGCGCCTCCGCACCGTCCGCCGCACGTCCGCCTCCCGCGTCCACTCCGGTCCCGCTGACCCCACCGGTCACTCGGTGGTGCGCAACCTGACAGCGCGGGACGGGGCGCGCGGGGACGCCGCGGTCGTGTCGCGGCAGAAAGGTCGGCGACCGTCCCCGGGGCGTCGACATGGCGAGAGGTCGGCCGTCGGCGCAGGTCAGCGGCGTGTCGCGGGCGACGCGCGCGGCGTGCCTTCCGGTCGAGATGTCTCAGCACTAAGGTATCCGGGCATGGCAGCGGCGCGCCGGGTCCGGATCGGCATCGACACCGGGGGCACGTTCACCGACGTGGTCGCCGTCGACGAGCAGACCGGTCAGACCACGACCACGAAGACCCCGTCCACCCCGGCCGACCCCGCCGAGGGCTTCCTCGAGGGCGTGCGGAAGGTGCTCGGCCTGATGGGGCTCGACGGCTCCGCGGTGACCGCGGTCAGCCACGGCACCACGGTGGCCACCAACCAGCTGCTCGAGGGCAGGCTCGACCGGATCGGGTTCGTCACCACCGAGGGCTACGAGTCGGTGCTGGAGATCGCCCGCCAGTCGGTGCCCGACGGCTACGGCAACAGCTACTTCTGGGTCAAGCCGCCGCGGATCGTCCCGGCCGACCTGGTGCGCACCGTGCGCGGGCGGCTGGACCACACCGGCGCCGAGGTGCGCCCCTTCGACCGCGACGACGCCGTCGCCGCCGCCCGGTTCTTCCGCGACGCCAGCATCACCACGATCGGCGTCTGCTTCCTGCACGCCTACGCCGACGACGCGCACGAGCGGGCCATGCTCGAGGTGCTGCGCGAGGAGCACCCGGGCGCCGTCGTCAGCATCAGCTCGCAGGTGCTGCGCGAGTACCGCGAGTACGAGCGGTCGGTGACCACGCTGGTCGACGCCGCGGTCAAGCCGCGGGTGGGCGCCTACGTCACCAACATCCGCACCCGCCTGGACGAGATCGCGCCCGGCGTGCCGTTCTACGTGATGAAGAGCAACGGCGGCGTGCTGTCGGCGGCCGAGGTGGTGCACCAGCCGATCACCACGATGCTGTCCGGCCCCGCGGCCGGGGCGCTGGGCGCCGCGCTCATCGCCGGGACGGCGGGCTTCGACCGGGTGCTCACCTGCGACGGCGGCGGCACCTCCACCGACGTCACCGTGGTGGTCGACGGCGAGCCGGCGCTCACCACCGAGGGCTCGGTGGGCGACTACCCGAGCAAGATCCCGATGATCGACGTCGTCACCGTGGGGGCCGGCGGCGGCTCGATCGCCTGGCTCTCGCCGGAGGGCACGCTCAAGGTGGGCCCGAAGTCGGCCGGCGCCGATCCCGGCCCCATGTGCTACCCGTCCGGGGGCGACCAGCCGACCGTCACCGACGCGCACGTCGTCCTCGGCCGGATCCCCCCGCACCTGCTCGGCGGGGAGATCCCGCTGTCGGCCGACGCCGCGCGGGCCGGCCTGGAGGCGCTCGGCGGGAAGCTGGGGCTGTCGCTGGAGCGCACGGCGCTCGGCATCCTGGAGATCTCGGCCTGGAACCAGGCCAACGCGCTGCGCCAGGTCACGGTGGCCCGCGGCCTCGACGTCCGCGACTTCACGCTCACCACGTTCGGCGGCTCGGGCTCGCTGCTGGCCTGCCGGCTCATGGACGTCCTCGGGCTGCCGCGCACGCTGGTGCCGCCGAACCCGGGCAACGTCAGCGCGTTCGGGCTGCTCACCGTCGACGTCCGCAACGACTACGTCCAGACCGTCGTCTCCAAGCACCTCGACCTCGACCTCGGCCGGGTGCAGTCGGTGTTCGCCGACCTGGAGGCGCAGGCGCGGACCGCCCTGGACGGCGAGGGCTTCGGCCGCGACGAGCAGCGGATGCAGCGCACCGCCGACCTGCGCTACGTGGGCCAGGCCTTCGAGGTGCGGGTGCCGGTCGCCGACGGGGAGCTCGACCGCGCCGCGGCCGAGGACGTCGCGCAGGCCTTCCACGCCGCGCACCGGCAGCTCTACGGCTACGACTTCGCCGACGACCCCCGGCAGGCGGTGGAGTGGGTGAACCTGCGGGTCAGCGGCATCGGGCCGATCCGCCGTCCCGACATCGTGGCGCTCTCTGTGGAGGACGGCGGCATCGAGCGGGCCCGCACCGGTTCCCGCCGCGTCTTCTTCGACGACTGGGTGGACACCCCGACCTACAACCGGCCCGACCTCGCCCCCGGCGACGTCGTCTCCGGCCCGGCGATCGTCGAGGAGTTCGGCTCCACCGTCCCGGTGCACCCCGGCTTCGCCGTCACCGTGGACACCTACGGCAACCTGCTGCTGACGAAGGAGTCGGGCAGGTGAGCGAGCTCGCGAGCGAACCCATCGAGCAGAGCACCACTCGTCACGAAGCCGACGAGCGCCAGCGAGGAGGCAGAGTGACCGCCACGTTCCCCACCGGGCCGCTGAACGCGACGAAGGTCGACGCCGACCCGGTCCTCGTCGAGATCGTGGCGGGCACGCTCGCCGCGATCGAGAAGGAGGTCGAGACCTCCATCGGGCGGACGTCGCGGTCGCCGATGATCCGCGACGCGCACGACTTCCGCGCCGGCATCCACGACCGCAACCTGCGCAAGCTCACCGGACGCTCGTACTCGGCGCTCGTGCACCCCGTGGTGCGCGACTACCCGATCGAGACGATGAACGTCGGTGACGTCTTCTTCCACAACGACGTCTACCAGTCCGAGGGCGGGATCGGGCACCTGCCCGACCTGTGCGTCACGGTGCCGGTGTTCGCGCACGACGCCGAATCCGGTGAGCAGCGCGTCGTCGCGTTCATCCAGGCGTTCGGCCACCACGACGACATCGGCGGCGCGGTGCCCGGCTCGATGCCGTCGGCGGCGACCAGCGTGTACGAGGAGGGCCTGATGGTCCCCCCGATCAAGCTGTGGGACCGCGGCGTGCCCAACGAGAGCGCGCTGAAGATCATGACCCGCAACTCGCGGATGCCCGACTCGCTGGCGGCCGACCTCGACGCGGAGTGCTCCGCCTGCCTGGCCGGCGCCCGCCGGCTCGGCGAGCTGTTCGACAGGTACGGCGTGGCCGCGGTCGAGGCCTGCTTCGACGCGATCCTGGCCAGCTCGACCGAGGTCTACCGCCGCGAGATCCTCAGCCAGATCCCCGACGGCACCTACGTCTGGGAGGACTACGCCGAGCACGACGGCGTCGAGGAGCCGCAGCTGCACCGCCAGCGGATCACGCTCACCATGGACTCCACCCAGGAGACCCCGCTGGTCATCGACTTCACCGGCACCGGCCCCCAGGCCAAGGGCCCGATCAACCACTGCGGTGACTACGCCGATGGCAACTTCCTCAAGAAGTGGCTGGCGCCGATCCTGCGCAACCTGGCCGAGACGCCGGAGCGGATGGCCCAGCTGGACGTGAACGAGGGCGTCGTCCCGCTGATCGAGATGCGGTTCCCGGAGAAGGGCACGCTGCTCACCCCGGTCTTCCCGGCACCCACCAACGCCCGGACCTTCGTGATCCTGCGGCTGCTCGGCGTCCTGGCCGGTGTGCTCGCGAAGGCGACCGGTGGCCGGATGCCGGCCGACCAGGAGACGATCCGATACACCGGCGTCTACGGCACCGACGTCGACGGCGAGCCCTACCTCATGCGCGAGGTCCTCGGCGGCGGCTCGGGCGGGCGGTACTACGCCGACGGCGAGGACACCATCCACGTCGTCCCCGACTCCCGGAACCTGCCCACCGAGTTCACCGAGGGTCGCTTCCCGCTGCGCATCGAGCGGCTGGGCCTGGCGATGGACTCCGGCGGCGCCGGGCGCTACCGCGGCGGCTGCGGCTACGAGAAGCACATCCGTGTGCTGCGCGACGCGCACTTCATGTCGATCGCCGACCGCTCGATCCTCGCCTGCTGGGGCGTGAAGGGCGGCAAGGCCGGCCGGCCGTTCCAGATCACCGTCGACCCGGGCGGCCCGGACGAGCACGAGGTCGACGCGCTCGCCGACGCGGAGCCGCTGAAGGCCGGCACCGTCGTCCGCATCCGGACGACGGGTGGCGGCGGCTGGGGCGACCCGCTGGACCGGCCGGTCGAGGAGGTGCTGCGGGACATCGCCTGGCGCAAGGTGTCGGTCGCGGGTGCCCGCGACGACTACGGCGTCGTCGTCCGCGAGGACGGGACCGCCGACGAGGCGGCCACCGAGGAGCTGCGCGCGTCGATACGGGCGAGCCGCACCGGCGAGGAGCCGTTCTTCGACCGCGGCCCCGGCTACGCCCTGCTGTCCGGCGGCGCGACCTCGAACGAGTTCGACGTCCTCTGACGGCTCGTGCTCTGCCCCGTGGCGCGGGGCGGAGCACGAGCCGTCGGGGACAGCCGGTGGGACTCAGGTCACGGGGTCGGTGGTGCCGGGGTCGGGCTTGGCGTCGTCGCCGGTGACGCCCTCGTCGCCCTGCGCGGAGGTGTCCTCCTCGACGCCGTCGGGACGCAGCGGCGTCTCCTCGAGCACGTTCTCCCTGGCCTGGTCGCGGTCGGTGCCGGGTACCTCGGTCATCGGGTCCTCCCTGTCGTGGGGTCGCGCGGCGGTCGGGTGGGGTCGGTCGCCCCTCCCCTACCCCGCGGTCCGGGCGACAGGCCCCGGTTCGCCCCCGGCTGAACGGGCCGCCAGCCAGCGGGCGGTGGCGGCGTCGGCGGGCAGGAACGCCTCCACCGAGAGCTCCGCGGCGGTGAGGTCGACGGCGGTGCCGAAGGTGGTCACCGTGCTGAGGAAGCACAGGACGTCGTCGCCGGCGCGCAGGCGCAGCGGCACCGCGATCCCGTCCGGCGTCGAGCGGTCGGTGCCGCCGGGCAGCGCGGTGAGCTCGCGGTGCAGGGCGGCCAGCGCGGGGTCGCCGGTGAGGTCGGCCTCGCGGGCCAGCCGGTGCAGCACGTGCGCCCGCCACTGCGGCAGGTTGAGCACCCGCGGCGCGAGCCCCTCCGGCGACAGGCTGAGCCGCAGCACGTTGACCGGCGGCTCCAGCAGGTGCGCGGGCAGGCCCTCGAGGAACAGGTCGACGCCGCGGTTGGCCATCACCAGCTCCCACGAGCGGTCCACCACCAGCGCGGGGAACGGCTCGTGCGCGGTGAGCACCAGGTCCAGCGCGCGGGTGACCGCCGCCATGTCGGGGTCGCCGAGCCCCCGGCGGCCGTAGGCGGGCGCGAAGCCGGCCGACAGCAGCAGCTCGTTGCGCTCGCGCAGCGGCACCTCCAGCCGCTCGGCCAGCCGCAGCAGCATCTCCCGGCTCGGCCGCGCGCGGCCGGTCTCCAGGAAGCTCAGGTGCCGGGCGGAGACCTCGGCGTCGGAGGCCAGGTCGAGCTGGGACAGCCGGCGGCGCTGCCGCCAGCCGCGCAGCAGCTCCCCGACGGGTGGGCGGACGGCGGTGGTCACGGCGCGGACGCTAGTGACGACGGCGGCCGGCGTCGCCTACCTCGCAGGTAATCGACGCGCTTCCCCGCCGGGGCCACGGTCTCGGCCATGACAACGACCACCTCCCGCCCCCGCACCCCGTCCCTCCTGGGCGCCGACCCGCTGCGCACCGCGCTGCGCCTCGACGCCGTCGTCTCCGGCGCCAACGGCCTGGCCTACCTCGCCGCCGCCCCGCTCCTGGCCGACCTGCTCGGCGTCCCCGCCGGGGCGCTGCGCGGCCTGGGCGGCTTCCTGCTGGTCTTCGCCGCGGGCGTCGCGCTGGTCGCCGCCGGACGCCCGGTCCGCGCCGGCGCCGTCGAGGTCGTCGTCGGCGGCAACCTGCTGTGGACGGCGGGCAGCGTCGCCGCCGTCGTCGCCGGCCGCTTCGACCTCACGACCGCCGGCACCGTCTGGGTGCTGCTCCAGGCCGCCGTCGTCGCGGGGTTCGCCGCCCTGCAGCTCGCCACCCTCCGCACCCGCTGATCCGAAGGAGAACCCCCGTGACCGCCACCCCCGCCCTCGCCGACCGCTACCTCGCCGCCTGGAACGAGACCGACCCCGCCGCCCGCCGGGCCCTCGTGGACGCCCTGTTCACCGAGGACGTCCGCTACACCGACCCGCTGGCCGACGTCTCCGGCCGCGAGCAGCTCTCCGGCCTCATCGGCGCCGTCCAGGCGCAGTTCCCCGGCTTCGTCTTCCGGCCCGCCGGGGACGCCGACGCCCACCACGACCAGGTGCGTTTCACGTGGCACCTCGGGCCCGACGGCGCGGAGGCCCCGGTGACCGGGTTCGACGTCGCCGTCACCGACGGGGACGGCCGCATCGCCACCGTGCTCGGCTTCCTCGACCGCGTGCCGTCCTGACCCCGTCCCGCGGGACCCGTCCCGCGACCTCAGCCGCGCCGCCGCTGCCACCAGCGGCGGCGCGGTGGTGTGTCCGGGAGCGCGGCGGTCGGCGGCGGGGGCGGCGGGCGGTCCCGGTGCCAGCCCTCGACCAGCGCCTCGACGTCGGCCAGGCCCGGCACCGGCGACCAGCGGCTCTCCTGCGGCCGGCGCCAGAAGGCCTCGACGCGGGCGTTGTAGTCCTCGGCGACGGCCCGGACGGCGTCCTCCGACGGCAGCCCGGCCACCCGGGCGGGCAGGTCGTCGCGTTCGCGTCGCAGCGCGAGCCCGGGCGGCAGCATCTCCGCCGGCGCGATGCCCTCCCGGCGGGCCTTGGCGACCGCCCAGTCGAACACCGTCTCGTCGGGGTCGAAGGCCGGCAGCGGCCGGCCGGTCCCGCGCAGACCGGTGAAGTCACCGCGCTCCTGCGCCTGGCCGATCTGCCGCTCGACCCAGGTCTCGAAGGACACCCCGGGCGGCTTGCGGTCGGTCACGCCCCCATCGTCCGCCTCTGCCAGGCTCCCCTGCATGCGCACCACGGGCAGCCGGGAGGTCTACCGCAACCCCTGGATCCGGCTGCGGGAGGACACCGTCGAGCGGGCCGACGGCTCGACCGGCGTCTACTCCGTCGTCGAGAAGCCGCACTTCGCGATCGTCATGGCGGTCGAGCGCGGCGGGTTCTGGCTGGTCGAGCAGTTCCGGCACCCGATCGCGCGCCGCGCCTGGGAGTTCCCGCAGGGCACCTGGTCCGTCGAGGCGCTGACGGCCGGGCAGGGCGGGACGCCGGAGGAGCTGGCCCGCGCCGAGCTGGCGGAGGAGACAGGGCTGCGCGCCGGCCGGCTCGAGCACCTCGGCCGGCTCGACCTCGCGCCGGGCCTGTCGACGCAGGAGTTCGACGTCTGGCTGGCCGGCGACCTCACCCCCGGCCCGACGGCGCGCGAGGCGACCGAGGCCGACATGGTGAGCGCGTTCGTCACGGAGACCGAACTGCGCGCCATGGTCGCCGACGGCCGGTTCACCGACGGCCCGTCCCTGGCCGCCTGGGCCCTGCTCCTCCTGAGGGGCCATTAGCGCGACAATGGCCCCCTCCCGCGGGGCAGAGGGGTCCTTCGTCAGGCGGCGCGGAGGGTGCGCAGGGGCGCGGTGACCCGGGCGAGCTCGTCGAGCATCGCCTTGCCGCCGGCCTCGAGCTCGGCGTTGGGCACGAACTCGTCGTCCTCGTCGAGGAACTGCGCGAAGAACGGCACCGACACCGCCTCGGGGACGGTGTGCACCCGCAGCGCGCCGAGCACCGGCTTGAGCGCCGAGGAGGCGCGCAGCCCGGCCGAGACGCCGCCGTAGGTGACCAGGCCCGCGGCCTTGTCCGCCCACTCGGCCGACAGGTAGTCCAGCGCGTTCTTGAGCGACGCCGGGAAGGAGTGGTTGTACTCCGGGGTGACGAAGACGAACGCGTCGGCGCGGTCGACCGTCGCGCTCCACCGCTTGGTGTGGTCGTGCACGTACTGGCGCAGCCGCGGGTGGTTCGGCTCGTCGAACACGGGCAGGCCCACCTCGGCGAGGTCGACGAGCTCGACGTCGAAGGCGCCGTGGGCCTCCGCGAGGCGCTGCACCCAGCGGGCGACGGCGATGCCGCGGCGGCCGGGACGGGTGCTGGCGGCGACCACCTGCAGGACGGGACGGGACACCGGGACCTCCGGACGACGACGGGACGCTTCGTTGAGTGCTCAACCGTCGGCGGCGAGGACCGCATCCCGGACGCAGCGTGATCCCGCCCGCAGCCCGTGACCCGATCGTGCCTGGACACCGGCGGACCGCTCGTGCCCGCCTCCGCCGCCGTCGCGCAGCGTCGCGGACATGCCCTGATGGGGTGATCCGGCAGCTCAGGGGCCTGCGCACCGCCCCGGCACCCCCGACGCTGGCCGGGTGCCGTTCTCCGCCCCGGGCCTCCCCGGCCTGCCGCCCGACCTCGCCGGGCCGGTCGCGGTGCAGCTGGCCAAGCCGGTGCGCGACCTGCCGACCGGCGACGCGCTGCCCGGCGGCTGCCGGTACGAGCCGAAGTGGGACGGCTACCGGCTGGTCGTCGTCCGCGGCGCCACCGGCACCCGGCTGTGGTCCAAGCAGGGCCGCGACCTGACCGACCGCTTCCCCGACGTCGCCGCGGCCGCCCTCGCGCAGGTGCCGGCCGGCACGGTCCTCGACGGCGAGGTGGTCGTCTGGAACGGCGAGCGGCTGGACTTCGGCCTGCTCCAGCGGCGCCTGGTCACCCCGCCGTCGCGGATGGCCGCCCTGGCCGCCGCGCACCCGGCCTCCTACGTCGCCTTCGACCTGCTCGCCGCGGGCGGGGCCGACCAGCGCCGCCGCCCTCTGCGCAGCCGCCGCGCCGCGCTCGAGGAGCTCGCCGGCCGGTGGGTGCCGCCGCTGCAGCTCTCCCCCGTCACCGCCGACCCGGCCGAGGCGCGGCAGTGGGCCGCCGACCTGCGCCCGCTCGGCGTCGAGGGCGTGGTCGCCAAGGGCGCGGCCACCCGCTACGCCGGCGGCCGGCGGGAGTGGCTCAAGGTCAAGACGTGGGACACCACCGAGGTGGTCGCCGGCGGCGTCATCGGCACCCTCGACGGGCCGGGCCAGCTGGTCGCGGGCCGGTACCGCGACGGCGAGCTCGTCGTCGTCGGCCGCACGGGCCCGCTCACGCCCGCCCAGTCGGCCGAGCTGGCCGCCGTGCTCACCCCCGCCGGGGAGGACCACCCCTGGCCGGAGCGGATCGGCACCGGCCGCTTCGGCGGCGGGCGGCTGTCGGTGGCGCTGACGCGGGTCGAGCCGACCGCCGTCGTGGAGGTCAGCGCCGACGCCGCCCTGACCGCCGGGGTGTTCCGCCACCCGCTGCGCTTCGTCCGTGTCCGCCGCGACCTGCGGCCCGAGGACGTGCCCCCCGCGGACTAGCGGCCGGGGCGCTGCCGGTCACGGGCGCTGGGGCAGCCGCCCGAGCGACACCAGGAACCGGCGCAGCAGCCCGGACAGCTGCGCGAGCTCGGCCTCCGACAGCCCGGCCAGCATGCCGCGCTCGGTCTCCAGGTGGTCGGGCAGCGCGGCGTCCAGTGCCTCCCGGCCGGCCCGGGTCAGGGTGACGACGACGGCCCGCCCGTCGGCCTCGCTGCGGGTGCGGGTGATCAGCCCCTTCTCCTCCAGTCGGTCCAGCCGCTGGGTGATCGCCCCGGAGGTCACCAGGGCCGTGCGCATGAGCGCGGTCGGGGTGAGCTGGTAGGGCTCCCCCGCCCGGCGCAGGGCGGCGAGGACGTCGAAGGACGGCGCGTCGAGGCCGTGCCGGGCGAAGGTCGCGCGCTGGGCGAGGTGCACCTCGCGCTGCAGCTGGGTGATCCGGCCGATGACGCCCATCGGCGAGCAGTCGAGGTCGGGCCGCTCCCGGGCCCACTGCTCGAGGATGAGGTCGACGGCATCCTCCACCCCGGTACCTCAGCAGTGAGACAACGGCAGCGTCAAGCCGCCCCGCGGCCGGACGACGGGGCGTGCAGCGTGGTGGCCAGCCGCACCGTCAGCCCGCCGACCGGGCCCGGGAGCAGGTCCACGGAGTCCCACAGCTTGCGGGCCAGCCACAGCCCCATCCCTCCGGCCGCGAGGTCGTCGCCGTGCGCGGGCGCGAAGCCGGCGAAGGGGTCGTCGTGACCGCGCCCGGAGTCGGTGACGGTGCAGACCACGCTCCGCTCGTCGGCCCACACCCGCGCCGAGACGGGCTGCCGGCCGTGCCGGAAGGCGTTGGCGGCCACCTCGCTCGCGGCGAGGTGCAGATCGGCGCGCTGGTCGGGGTCGGGGACGACCGCCGCCAGCACCTCGCGGAGGGCACCGCGCAGGCGGGGCAGCGTGGGGACGTCGTCGACGGCGAAGACGGGCGTCCCGGTCTCGAGCGGCTCCCGGGCGGCGGCCAGCTCGCGCAGGCACGGATCGGGCAGCACGTACTCCGAGTTGCTCACCCGCAGGCCGCCCATCAGCAGCTCGGGGTGGGTGGCCCGGGCGGTGTCCAGCGCGTCGTCCGGGACGTCGGACCGGTCGTAGACGCACAGGGCGGTGACCGGCAGCGCCGCGACCAGTGCGTTGGAGGCCGCCTCGTAGCGCCGGATCTCACGCCAGTGCCGGGGGTCGGGGCCGAACGTCGTCACGGCCAGGACGCGCAGCCGGCCCGAGCCGCTCGCCACCGCACGGTCGAGCGCGGTCCGCAGCACGCCCACGGCGTCCGGGGCGCGGGCTCCCAGCAGGCAGACCCGCCCGTCCACCTCGACGGCGCCGGCCCGGACCCCGAGTGCCCGGCGGACGGCGTCGGCCGCCTCGGGCGGGGCGGCGAGCACCGGCAGGTCACCGGCGCGCAGGCCCTCGTCCAGGAACGCGGCGGCGACGTCGACGACCTCGCCGGGGCCGCGCACGAGCGCGGCGCTGTGCCGCAGGCCCGGACCGGCGGACGCGGACGCGGCGGGGTCCGACGCAGGCGCGTCCGATCCCGCTCCGGCCCTCGCCGGCGGCGTCCCCGTGCCTCGGTCCACTGGCCCCTCGACCACCCCGGGGCCGGGACTGCTCCGGCCCATCTCCCCGATTGTGGGCCACGTCCCCGGGTGATCGCTCCCGGGGTCGGCTCCGGGTCCTCCGGACGGGGCGGGCGGCGCGCCGTCGGACCCGGCTCAGGCGCTCTCGAGCACCCCGCCCAGGGCCAGCACCCGGCGGGGCGCGCTGCCCTCGGAGGTGGCGATGTCGAGCCGGCCCCGCCGGGCGGCGGCCGCGGCGCGCAGCTCCAGCGCGAGGCCCACACCGGCGCTGGCCAGGTAGGTGACCTCCCGCAGGTCGAGCACCGCCCGCCCGCCGGCCGGCAGATCCTCCAGCGCCCGCAGCGCCTCGGCCCGCAGCGCGGCGGCGGCGGCCAGGTCGACCTCGCCGGACGCCGCCAGCCGCAGGCCGTCCGGCCCGCGGGAGACGGTCAGCCGGGCGGGCTCCCCCGCCTCCGCGACAGGCCGCAGCCGGACCGGCGGCGCGTCCGGGCCGGGGCCGGCCGGGACGAAGCGGAAGCGCACGGTGGTGCCGGTGCCGTCCGTGCCCTCGTCGTCGGGCGTGCGGGCGACCTCGACGTCGGTGGCCAGCGCCGAGATGAGCTCCAGGCCCCGGCCGCGGTGGCCCCGGTCGGCCGGCGCGGGACGCCACACGCCCTCGTCGCGCACGCAGACGTCGACGCTGCCGTCGGCGGTCCGCTCCAGGCGGTACTCGCAGCGCCCCCCGCCGCCGTTGCCGGCGTAGGCGTGCTCGACGGCGTTGGCCAGCGCCTCGCCCAGGGCCAGCTGCAGGTCGTCGACGCCGTCCTCGGACAGGCCGGCCGCCCGGGCCCAGGCGGTCACCGCGCGCCGGACGCCGCGCAGCCGGGCGGGGTCGGCGGGCAGCGTCTCGTGCAGCGGCGGCGGCGTGACGCGCACGGCGATCACCGCGACGTCGTCGGGCAGCGCCGTCTCGTCCAGCACGCCGGCGAGCAGCGCGCGGGTCAGCCCGGCGGGGGCGACGTCGGAGAGCGCGGCGGCGGCGTCGGCGACCCGCTGCAGGCCGGTGTCCAGGGGCTCGCCGCGGCGCTCGACGAGGCCGTCGGTGTAGAGCAGCAGCGTAGTGCCGGGCGCGACGTCGACCGACCCCTCGGCGTAGGGCCGGCGGCCCGGGGCGCCCAGCACCGCGCCGGCACCGTCCTCGAGGAAGCCGGCGCGGCCGTCGGCGACCAGCAGCGGCGGCGGGTGCCCGGCCCGGGCGTAGCGCACCGTGCCGGCCCGCCAGTCCAGCACCAGGCACGCCGCCGTCGAGGCGAGCGAGCCGGGCAGCCGCGCGGCGAAGCGGTCGAGCAGCTCCAGCGCCTCGGCCGGCGCGCAGCCCTGCAGCAGGGCCGCGGACAGCGCGCTGCGCAGCTGGCCCATGACCGCCGCGGCCGACGGGCCCTGGCCGACGACGTCGCCGACGGCGATCCCCACGCGGTCCTCGCCGAGCTCGACGACGTCGTACCAGTCGCCGCCGGCGGACGTGCCGGCCGCGCCGGGCAGGTACTGGGCGGCCAGCGCCAGCCGCTCGAGGCGGGGCAGCTGCGAGGGCAGCAGGCTCAGCTGCAGCGTCTGCGCGATGCCCTGCTCGGCGCGGTAGAGGCGGGCGCGGTCGAGGGCCTGCGCGCACTGCTCGGCGACCGCGAGCAGCATGCCGCGCTCGGCCGGGGAGAAGGAGCGCGGCTGCGGGAAGCCGACCCCGACGACGCCGACCACCCGGCCGGCCACCAGCAGCGGCAGCGCCACGGTGGCGGCCAGGCGGAACGAGCGCAGCGTCTCGGCCTGGTCGGGCGCGAGGTCGCCGCGGGCACCCGGCCAGTCGGCCATGTCGTCGATCCAGAGCGGCCGGCGCTCGGTGACCGCCGTGGTGACGGCGAGCGGCGCCGACAGCGGCAGCGCCGACCACCGCGCCCGGTCGACCGGGTCGTCGCCGGTGAGGGAGAGCAGGAGCAGGCCGCGGCCGGTGTCGTCGAGCTCGAAGACCCCGGCCCGGGCGTCGTGCCCGGCCAGCGTGACCAGGTGGCCGGCCGCGACGCGGGCGACCTCCTCGGGCGTGGTGGCCGCCGACAGCTCGGCGGTGACCCGCTGCAGCAGCCGCAGCCGCCGGGCGGTCGCCCGCTCGTCGGCCAGCAGCAGGGCGTTGTCGAGGGCCAGCGCGGCACGGGCGGCGATCTCCTCGACCAGCGCCCGGTCGTCCTCGTGGAAGGCGGCGGCGTCCCCCCGCCGGCCCAGGGACATGACCGCACGCACCCGCCCGCGGACGCTGAGCGGCACGACGAGCGCCGAGTGCATGTCCAGCCGGATGCCGTCGTCGCCCCCCGACTGCCGGGTGCGCAGCACCGGGGTCCCGGTACCCAGCACCTCCAGGCCGATCCCGGCGTGCGGCTCCAGGTGGTCGAGCGCGACGCGTGCGCCGGGGTCGACGCCCGCCCGCCCGGCGTAACGCAGGCGGCCGTCCTCCCCCACCACCCGGACCGAGCACACGTCGGCCAGTCGCCGCTCGACCAGCAGGCGGGCGAGCTCGGCGAGCTGGCCGTCCACCTCGGTCTCGCGGTCGAGCGCCGTGCCGACCCCGGCCAGCAGCGTCTGCCGCTCGGTCTCCTGGTACCGGGCGTTGATGTCGGTGCAGCTGCCCACCCAGCCGCCGGGGCCGCCGGTGCCGCCGATCGGGACCGCCCGCTCCAGCAGCCAGTGCCAGGCGCCGTCGGCCCGGCGCAGCCGGAACTCGACCTCCCAGCCCTCGCCGCGGGCGGTGGCCGCGGCGACGGCGGCGTCGTAGCGCTCCCGGTCCTGCGGGTGCAGGCCCTCGCGCCAGCCGTCGCCGAGCTCGGCCGCGTCGGGGCGGCCGGTGTAGGCGGTCCAGCCGGCGTTGAGGAACACCCGCCGGCCGTCGGGGCCGGCCACCCAGATCAGCGCCGGGGCGAGGTCGGCCATGGTGGTGAACCGCTCCTCGGCCTCCCGCCGCGCGCGGCCCAGCTGCAGGTGGGCGTCGACCCGGGCCAGCAGCTCCTGGGCGGAGAACGGCTTGACCAGGTAGTCGTCGGCGCCGGCGGCCAGCCCCTCGACCGCGGCCTCCTGGCCGGCCCGCGCCGAGAGCAGCACCACCGGCACGCGCGCGGTGCGCGGGTCGGCGCGCAGCGCGGTGAGCAGCTCCATGCCGTCCATCCGCGGCATCATCACGTCGCTGACGACGAGGTCCGGCGGGTCGGCGAGGGCAGCCTCGAGCGCCGCCCGGCCGTCGGAGACCGCCCGCACCTCGTGCACGGGCGCGAGCAGCCGGACGACGTAGTCGCGCATGTCGGCGTTGTCGTCGGCGACCAGCACCCGGCCGGCGCGCACGCCGGGCACCGCGGCGGGGACCGGCCCGCCGTCGGGGTCGTCGCCGGGCAGCCAGCGCAGCGCCTCGGTGACGAACGGGGTGGCCGCCGGGGACACCGCCGGTGCCTCCGCCCGCCCGGGGACGACGCGGTCGGCCGGCAGGTGCGCGGTGCCGGTGGGCACCGTGACGGTGAACGTGGTGCCGACGTCGGGCGCGCTCTCGAGGTCGACCGTCCCGCCGTGCAGCCCGGCCAGCTCGCGCACCATCGCCAGGCCGATGCCGCTGCCCTCGCCGGAGCGGGCGCGGGCGCCGGAGACGCGGGCGAACCGCTCGAACAGCCGGGGCAGCTCGGCGGCGGGGATGCCGGTGCCGGTGTCGGCGACGGTGAGCACCGCGGCGCCGTCGCGCTCGCGCAGCCGGACGGTGATGCCGCCGGTGAAGGTGAACTTCAGCGCGTTGGAGAGCAGGTTGAGGACGACCTTCTCCCACATGTCCCGGTCGACGTGCACCGGCCCGGACAGCGGCGGGCAGTCGACGGTGAGCGCCAGCCCCGCCCGCTCCACGGCCGAGCGGAAGACGCTGGCGAGCTCGGTGGTGACCGCGGCGAGATCGACCGGCTCGAAGCGGGCGTCGATGCGGCCGGCCTGCAGCCGGGAGAAGTCGAGCAGGGTGTTGACCAGCTTCTGCAGCCGCAACGCGTTGCGCTCGACGACCTCGAGCTCCTGGACGGCCCGCGCGTCGGCGGCGAGCGCGGGCGAGGACCGCAGCTCCGCGACCGGGCCCATGATCAGCGTCAGCGGCGTCCGGAACTCGTGGCTGACGTTGCTGAAGAAGTCGGTCTTGGCCCGGTCGAGCTCGGCGAGGGCCTCCGCGCGGCGCCGCTCGGCCTCGTAGGCGCGCGCGTCGGTGACCGCGGTGGAGACGTGCCCGGCCACGAGGTCGAGGAACCCGCGGTGGGTGGCGTCGAGCGCGCGGTAGGGGCAGACGGCGAGGACGAGCACCCCCGCCGTCTCCTCCTCCCCGGACACCGAGACGGGCAGCACGACGGCCCGGTCGGGGACGGCGGGCCCCACGGTGCAGGGCCGCAGCCGGTCGGAGGCGGCGAGACCGTCGCAGACCTCCGCGGCGCCGGTGCGCAGCACCCGCCGGACGACCTCGTCCACGGCGGCCGGGAGCACCCCGTCCGCGGCGGGCGTGCCGGGCTCCGCGCCCGAGACGGCGACCGGGCGCAGGTCCTCGCCGTCGTCCTCGCGGAGCAGGGCCACGGCCGCGGGCACCGTGTGCCGGTGCCGGTCGAGCACCGTGACGGCGGCCCGGCAGGCCTCCGCGGCGGTCGTCATGGCCGCGGCCGACAGCTCGCCCAGGTCGCCGAGCACGCGCAGCCGGCGCTCGCCGAGCACCTGGTCGGTGGTGTCGGTGGCGACGACGAAGACCCCGCCGACGCCGCCGCTCTCCTCGGCGATCGGGCTGTAGGAGAACGTCCAGTACGTCTCCTCCACGTAACCGTGGCGCTCGAGGAGCAGCATCTGGTCCTCGTTGTAGGTGGCACCGCCGCCGCCGAGCACCTGGTCGGCCAGCGGGCCGAGGTCGTCCCAGGCCTCGGGCCACACCTGCGAGGCCGGCCGGCCCAGCGCCGACGGGTGCTTGTCCCCGAGGGTGGGCAGGTAGGCGTCGTTGTAGAAGTCGATGAGGTCGGGGCCCCACCACACGAGCATGGGGAAGCGCGAGGTGAGGCAGATGTCGAGCGCGGTGCGCAGGCTCTGCGGCCAGGACTCCCGCGGACCGAGCGGGGTGGACGACCAGTCGAGGGCCGCCACGCGCTCGGCCATGCCGGGGCCCCCCGCTCCGCCTCCGGAGGGGGACGTGCGGGGACCGAGCGCGTCCCCGGTCACCGCGCCACCACGCTGGGCAGCCTAGGCGCTGCCGGGGGCGGGTGCTCCGGTGCGTCCCGCCAGGCCGTCGAGAACCGGACGGTCCAGTCCGGTCGCGGCGGCCACCTCGGCGTCGTCGACGGCGCCGCAGTCGAGCCCGCGCAGCACCACGCCGGCGAGCGCGCGGGCGGTGGCCGGCTCGTCGAGCACGCCGGCGTCGGCCCGCTCCACGTAGGCCGACAGCCGGGCGGCCGCGGCCGGCAGCGCGCCGCGGAAGAACGCGTAGGTGGCGAGGTACCGGGTGACCAGCTGGGCGGGGTGCAGGTCCCAGCCCTGGTACAGACCGCGCTCCAGCGCCCGGCGGACGAGGCCGGCGTGCACCCGCCAGCCGGCGTGCACCTGCTCCCGCGGGCCGACGGGCAGGACGTTGGTGGACCCGTCGACGGCCCGGGCGCCGGTGCCCGCGACGGCGACCTGCATGAGCTGCTTGGCGAGGTCGAGCGCCGGGTGGTCGGAGGACTGGTGCGCCGCCGCGATGCCCAGCGCCGCGCTGTAGTCGTAGGTGCCGTGGTGCAGGCCGGTCAGCCGCGGGCCGGCGGCGTGCACCATCCGCGCCAGCGTCACCGCGCCGTCGCCGCCGAGCACCGCCTGCGGCGTCTCCACCTGCAGCTCGAGGTCGAGGGCGACGCCGTGCGCGGCCTCCAGCGCGTCGAGCACGGGCAGGAAGGCGCGCACCTGCTCGACGTCGGTCACCTTGGGCAGGGTGACGGTGGCCCTCGTGGCGCTCCCGGCCCCCAGGGAACCCAGGAACAGGTCGAGGGAGCGGACGCCGCGGCGGCGGGTCGGACCCTCCAGCGACTTCGCCCGGATCCCGACCGACGGCGGCGCGGCGCCGGCGGCGAGGTCGGCGGCCACCGCCTGCGCGGCACGGACGACGTCGCCGTCCTCGGCGTCGGGGTGCCCGCGGTAACCGTCCTCGGCGTCGACCCGCAGGTCCTCCACCGGCTCGGCGGCGAGCTTGGCGCGCACCCGGGGCAGCACCTCGTCCAGCAGCGCGCCGTCGTACCCGAGGTCGGGCAGGCCGTGCTCATCCAGCGCCGCGAGCGCCGCGGCGCCCCACGCGGCGGCCAGCCCGGGGACGACGGCGTCGGCGGGCACGTAGCAGGTGTGCACCGGCTGCCGGCCGGGCCGCTCCCCCCGGTACGCAACCGCGCGGGCGGCGTCGACCGGGGCGAGGCGGCGGTCCAGCTCGGCGTGGACCTGGTCGTCGAGCACTAGGAGACGAGCTCGTAGGCCGGCAGCGTCAGGAAGTCCGGGAAGTCGTCGGCGAGCGCGACCTGCTCGAACAGCCGGCGGGCGTCGTCCAGTCGCGGCAGCTCCCCGATCCCCGCGACCTCCTCGGCGACGACGCGGCGCACCAGCTCCGCGGTCACGGTCTCCCCCGTGTCGAGCTCCACGCCCGCGTGCACCCACTGCCACACCTGCGAGCGGCTGATCTCGGCGGTGGCGGCGTCCTCCATGAGGCCGTGGATGCCGACCGCGCCGTTGCCGCCGAGCCACGCGGCCAGGTAGCGGATCGCCACCTCGACGTTGGCGCGCAGGCCGGCCATCGTGCGTCCGCCCGGGACGCCGGCGACGTCGAGGAGCTGGGCCGCGGTGACCGACACCTCGGGGCGCTGCCGGTCGAGCTGGTTGGGCCGGTCGCCGAGGACGGCGTCGAAGGCCTCCCGGCAGACGGGCACCAGGTCGGGGTGAGCGACCCAGGAGCCGTCGAAGCCGTCGCCGGCCTCGCGCGTCTTGTCCTCGCGGACCTTGGCCAGCGCTCGCTCGTTGGCCTCGGCGTCGCGGCGCGAGGGGATGGCCGCCGCCATGCCGCCGATCGCCATGGCGCCGCGGCGGTGGCAGACGGCGACGAGCTGGTCGGTGTAGGCGCGCATCATCGGCGCGGTCATGGTGACCGCGGCCCGGTCGGGCAGCACGAAGTCCGGCCCGGCCTCGCGGAAGACCTTGATGACGCTGAACAGGTAGTCCCAGCGCCCGGCGTTGAGGCCGGTGGCGTGGCTGCCCAGCGCGTGCAGCATCTCCTCCATCTCGAACGCCGCCGGGATGGTCTCGACGAGCATCGTGGCCCGGATCGACCCCTCGGGGATCCCGAGGGCCTGCTCGGCGTGGTCGAAGACCAGCTTCCACAGCCCGGCCTCGAGGTGCCCCTCCATCTTGGGCAGGTAGAAGTACGGCCCGCTGCCGCGGGCGAGCTGCTCGGCGGCGTTGTGGAACAGGTACAGCCCGGCGTCGACCAGTGCGCCCACGGCGGGCTGCCCGTCGACCAGCAGGTGCCGCTCGGGCAGGTGCCAGCCGCGGGGGCGGGGCACGATCGTCGGCAGGTCGCCGTCCTCGCGCAGCCGGTACTCCCGGCCCTCCGGGGTGGTGAACGCGAGCGTCCGGCGGACGGCGTCGCGCAGCACGAGCTGCCCGGTGACGACGTTGCGCCAGTGCGGGGTGTTGGCGTCCTCCAGGTCGGCGAGCCACACCTGGGCGCCGCAGTTGAGCGCGTTGACGGCCATCTTCGGCTCGGTCGGGCCGGTGATCTCCACGCGGCGGTCGACCAGGCCGGGCGGCGGCGGGGGCACCCGCCAGTCGCCGTCGCGGATCCCCGCGGTCTCGGGGCGGAAGTCCAGCCACCGGGCGGCGGCGATCTCGGCGCGGCGGGTGGCGCGGGCCGCCAGCAGGGTGTCGCGCTGGGGGCCGAAGCGGCGCTGCAGGTCGGCGACGAACTCCAGCGCCTCCGGGGTGAGCACCTCGTCGGCCCGATCGACGTCGGGGCCCTCCACGCGCACGTCCGTCACCGCTGCGTCCTCTCCTCGGCCGGCCGGGCTGCCATCCTGTCACCGTGTCCCGCCTCGACGAGTTCAACAGCGAGCCCGCCGACGCCGCCGTCGAGGCGCTCCGTGGCTGCAACGCCGCCCCCCGCTTCGCCGCCGGGCTGGTCGCCGGCCGCCCGTTCCCCGACGCCGACACGCTGGTCCGCCGCGCCGGCGAGGTGGCCCGCGCGCTGCCGTGGGACGAGGTGCAGATGGCGCTCGCCGCGCACCCGCGGATCGGCGACCGGGTGGAGGGCTCCTCGGCCGAGGCGCAGGCCTCCCGCCGGGAGCAGGGCTCGATGGGCGGCGCCGACGACGACACCCGCGCCGCCATCGTCGCGGGCAACCGCGAGTACGAGGAGCGGTTCGGCCACGTCTACCTGATCCGCGCGGCCGGCCGTTCCCCCGACGAGATGCTCGCCGAGCTGCGCCGCCGGCTGACCAACGACGAGGACGCCGAGCGCGCCGAGGTGGTCGAGCAGCTCGCGCAGATCACCGAGCTGCGGGTGCGGGGGCTGGTGTCGTGAGCGTCTCGACGCACGTCCTGGACGCGGTGGCGGGGCGGCCGGCGGCCGGGGTCGCCGTCCGGCTGTTCGCGGGCGACGACCTGCTCGCCGAGGGCGTCACCGACGACGACGGCCGGTGCCGGCTCACCGAGGAGGCCACCGCGGCCGGCCCGCACCGGCTGGTGTTCGGCACCGGCGCCTGGTTCGAGGCGCGCGGGACGGCGGCGTTCTGGCCGGAGGTGACGCTGACCTTCGCCGTCGCCGAGCCCGCCGCCCACCACCACGTGCCGCTGCTGCTGTCCCCGTTCGCCTACTCGACCTACCGCGGGAGCTGAGGGCGCGGTTCCACGTGCAACACCCGCGCAACCGGAGTGCGGCAGGCTGCGCGGCATGGCGATCGTGCTCGGACCCAACCAGTACGGGAAGGCGGAGGTCCGCGTCGTCGCGGTCGACCGCAGCGGCCCCCGCCACGAGGTGGCGGACCTGAACGTCAGCACGAGCCTGCGCGGCGACTTCACCGCCGCGCACACCGAGGGCGACAACGCGCACGTCCTGACCACCGACGCGCAGAAGAACACCGTGTTCGCCTTCGCCCGCGACGGCGTCGGCTCGCCGGAGGCGTTCGGCCTGCGGCTGGCCCGGCACCTCGCCGGCTCCTACGACTGGATCACCGGCGCGCGGGTCGCCGTCGAGTCCTACGGCTGGGAGCGGATCGCCGTCGGCGGCCGGCCGCACGACCACGCCCTCCGCCGGCCCGGCGGGGAGGTGCGCACGGCGGTGGTCACCGTGGACGGGGACGAGGCGCACGTGCTCGCCGGCCTGACCGACCTCGTCGTCCTCAAGACCACCGGCTCGGAGTTCTGGGGCTACCCGCGGGACCGGTACACGACGCTGCCCGAGACCCGTGACCGCGTCCTCGCCACCGCGGTCACCGCCCGGTGGCGCCACACCTCTGCCGAGCTGGACTGGGACGCGCACTTCGACGGCGTCCGGACGACGCTGCTCGAGACCTTCGCCGCCACCCACTCCCGCGCCCTGCAGCAGACGCTGTACGCGATGGGCGAGGCGGTGCTCGAGCGCTTCCCCGACGTCGCCGAGGTGCGGATGTCGATGCCCAACCGGCACCACTTCCTGCAGGACCTCTCCGCCTACGGCCTGACCAACACCCCCGGTGAGGACGACGTGCTCGTCTACCACGCCGACGACCGCCCCTACGGCCTCATCGAGGGCACGGTGCTGCGCGACGACGTGCCGCCGGCGGAGGTCGCCTGGCTCGGCACGCCGGGCTTCTGCTGACCCCCGGTCCCGCCGGGGCGGTCGTCGTCCCGACCGCCCCGGCGGGAGGTGCGGCGCTCAGCCCGCGGTGAAGGCGGCGACGGCCTCCTGCAGCTCGCGCGACGTGCCCACCAGCTCTGCGGCGGCCGCGCGCACGCCGCCGAGGCCGGCGTCCGTCTCCCGGGTCGCGGAGGCGACGTCGCCGACGGAGGCCGCCACGGCCCGGCCGCTGCGGGCGGCCTCGCCGATCGACCGGCTCATCTCGTTGGTCGTGGCGGTCTGCTCCTCGACGGCCGCGGCGATCGTCGTCTGGATGCCGTCGATCTGGGCGATGACCTCCGCGATGCTGCCGATGGCCTGGACGGCACCCCGGGTGCCCCCCTGGATGGCCTGCACGCGGCGGGCGATGTCCTCGGTGGCCCGCGCGGTCTCCTGCGCCAGCTCCTTGACCTCGTTGGCCACGACCGCGAACCCCTTGCCCGCCTCCCCGGCCCGCGCCGCCTCGATGGTCGCGTTGAGCGCGAGCAGGTTGGTCTGCTCGGCGATGCTGGTGATGGTCTTGACGACGGTGGCGATCTCCTCCGAGGACGTCCCGAGCTCGGCGACCGTCGCGTTGGCGCTCTCCGCGGCCGCGACGGCGGTCCCGGCGATGCGGGCGGCCTCCGCGGCGTTGTGCGCGATCTCCCGGATCGAGGCGCCCATCTGCTCGGCTCCGGCGGCGACCGCCTCGATGCCGGCGCTGACCTCGGTCGCCGCGGCGGTGGCACTGCCCGCCTGCTCGGTCGAGCGCTCGGTGGTGCCGGCGATGGCCTCGCTGGTC
Organism: Geodermatophilus nigrescens; assembly: GCF_900129495.1. Taxonomy (GTDB): domain Bacteria; phylum Actinomycetota; class Actinomycetes; order Mycobacteriales; family Geodermatophilaceae; genus Geodermatophilus; species Geodermatophilus nigrescens. The sequence goes on along the minus strand of NZ_FQVX01000004.1, from coordinate 162,923 downwards.
GACGACAGCTCCCGGGCGGAGCGCTCGAGCGCGCTCGAGGCCGCACCGACCTCGGCGACGACCCCCGCGACCCGGTCCAGGGTGTCGTTCACCGCGGCACCGAGCCGGTCGAACTCGTTGCCGGTGCCCCCGGTCGCCAGGCGCTGGCGGAGGCTCGCGGTGCCGAGGACCTCGGTCATCTCCCGCAGCGGGCGGGTGATGCTGCGCGAGACCAGCAGGGAGAGGCCGAGCATGGCGGCCAGCACCGGCACCGACCACAGCGCCATCGAGGCGAGCTCGCTGCGGACCGCGCCGTCGAGGTCCTCGACGTAGAGACCCGAGCCGACCACCCAGTCCCACTGCTCGTAGCCGGCGACGTAGGAGATCTTGGGCTGCGGGTCCTCCTCGCCCGGGCGGGGCCACATGTAGTCCACGAAGCCGCTGCCGTCGCGGGCCACGACGTCGACCATCTCCACGAACAGCGCCTTGCCGTCGGGGTCGCGGTTCCCGGACAGGTCGGTGCCGTCGAGCTCGGGCTTGATGGGGTGCATGACCATCGTCGGCGACATGTCGTTGATCCAGAAGTACTCCTCGCCGGCGTAGCGCAGCTCCCGCACGGCGTCCATCGCCGCGGCCTGCGCCTGCTCCCGGGTGAGCACCCCGGCGGCCTCCTGCGCGCCGTAGGCGGCCACGGTGCCCAGGGCGGTCTCCACCGCCGTGCGCGCCTGGGCGCGCTGCTCCTCCTCGATCGTGTCGCGCACGGCCAGTGCGCCGATGACCGCGACCGTGGCCATGCCCACGACCGCCGCCAGCACCAGCGCGAGCAACCGGGTGCTCACCCGGAGTCCGCGCAGCCGTCCCGTCATCCCTGCTCCTCGTGTCCGCGGTGCCGTCCGTCCGGGGAGACTTCGCCCGGATCGGAGCGGCGTTGAGCGGAGATCCGGGAAAGTGCGGTGACCCGTCCCCGGCCGCTCGCCATGTCGACCCGGGCAGGTCCGTGTGGCCGGCGCCGCCCGGCTTCTGCTGAGGTGGCACCCGTGAGCGACGAGCGCGAGGTCCTGACCTACGAGCTGTTCGGCGGCGCGGCCCGCGAGCTGGCGCAGCAGGTGGCCGACGACGGGTTCGAGCCCGACCTGATCCTGTCGATCGCCCGCGGCGGGCTGTTCCTCGGCGGGGCGCTCGGCTACGCGCTCGACGTCAAGAACCTGTTCGTGATGAACGTCGAGTTCTACACCGGCGTCGACGAGCGGCTGGAGCTGCCGGTGGTGCTGCCGCCGACGCTGGACGCCGTCGACCTGACCGGCGCACGGGTGCTCGTGGCCGACGACGTCGCCGACACCGGCAAGACGCTGGAGCTGGTGCGCGACTTCTGCGCCGGCTACGTCTCCGACGTGCGGACCGCGGTCGTCTACGAGAAGTCCCGGTCGCTGGTCAAGTGCGACTACGTGTGGCGCCGCACCGACGCGTGGATCGACTTCCCGTGGTCCTCGCAGCCCCCGGTGCGCACCCGCAGCGCCCGCCCGCCGCACTGATGGCGGTCGAGCTCGAGCCGCTCACCCCGGAGAACGTGCGGGCGGTGTGCGACCTGCGCGTGGCCCCCGGCCAGGAGCACCTGGTGGCGCCCAACGCCGTCTCGATCGCCGAGGCGTACGTGTACCCGCAGGCCTGGTGCCGCGCGGTGCGCTCCGACGGGCGGCTGGTCGGCTTCGTGATGCTCTGGGACTCCCCCGAGGAGCTCGGGCACATGCTGTGGCGGCTGATGGTCGACGCCTCGGCGCAGGGCCGGGGCATCGGCCGGCAGGTGGTCGGGCAGGTGGCCGCGTACGTGCGCGCGCAGGGCGTGCGGGAGCTGCGGGTCAGCGTCGTCGACGGCGAGGGCGGCCCGGAGCCGTTCTACCGCTCGCTCGGCTTCGCGCGTACCGGCGAGATGGCCGACGACGAGCCGGTGCTGGCCCTCGGACTCTGAGCCGCGGCTGCGACGTGCCGGGTCGGCCCTCCTGCAGGGTCCCGCCGCGAGCGTGCGAGTGGCGGGGGACAGGAGGGTCCTCCTAGTAGCGGAAGCGCGCGACCGACGACGCCAGCCCGGCGGCCATGCGGGCCACCTCCTCGATGGCGGCGCGGGCGTCGCCCATCGCCTGCGTCGTCGCGCCGGCCGCGCCCGCGACCTCGGCGATGTTCGCGGCGATCAGCTCGGCGGACCCGGCCGCGGCGGCCACGTTGCGGTCCATCTCCGCCGTCGTCGCGGTCTGCTCCTCGACCGCCGCGGCGATGGTCCCCTGCGAGCGGTCGATGACGGAGATGACCGAGGTGATCTCCCCGATCGCCCGGACCGCACCGTCGGTGTCGGCCTGGATGGCCTGCACGCGCCGCGCGATGTCCTCGGTGGCCCGCGCGGTCTCCTGCGCCAGCTCCTTCACCTCGGTGGCCACGACGGCGAACCCCTTGCCCGCCTCGCCGGCCCGCGCCGCCTCGATCGTCGCGTTGAGCGCGAGCAGGTTGGTCTGCTCGGCGATGCCGGTGATGACCCGGACGACGTCGGCGATCTCGGCCGAGGACGTGCCGAGCCGCTCCACCGAGGCCGTCGTCTCGCCGGCGACCGCGACGGCCTGCCCGGCCACCCGGGCCACCTCGGCGGCGTTCTGCGCGATCTCCCGGATGCTCGCGCCCATCTGCTGCGAGCCCGCGGCGACGGTGGAGACGGTCGTGGACACCTCCCCGGCGGCGGTGGCGACGACGCCGCTGCGGGTGGAGGAGCTGTCGGCCAGGCGGGCCATGTCCGCGGCGCTGGCCGAGAGCTGCTCGGTGGCCGCGGCGAGGGTGGCCGACCCGTCGCCGATCGCGGCGACGACGCCGCGCACGTCGGCCAGCGCGGTCTCCAGCGCGACCGCCATCCGGCCGACCTCGTCGCCGCTGGTCACGCCGCTGCCGCCGCGCAGGTCGCCGTCGGCCATCCCGGCCACGACGGCGGCGACCCGGCGCAGCGGCCGCACCACCGAGCGGGTGACCGCCCAGCCCAGCGCCGCGAGCACCAGCACGCCGGCGAGGGCGACGACGACGGCGAGGGTGACGGCGGTGTCCCGCTGGTCGGCGCTGGCCCGCGCGGCGTCGTCGGCCCGCGCGTGCACGGCCTCCCCGACGGCGGGCAGGTCGTCCTCGAGCACGGCGAACGCGGCGGCGAACTCCGGGTAGGCCGCGCGGGCGGCGGCCGGGTCGCGGCCGGCCAGGGTGACGATGCGGTCGGCGCTCGCGAGGTAGGCCTCGACCTCCGGCGTGACCTGCTCGACGGCGGCCGCGACGTCGTCGCCCAGGCCGGAGGAGCCGACGGCGGCGAGCACCTCGCGGAACGTGGCGTCGTGCGCGGCGAGGTCGGCGACCGCGCCGGCGTACTGCTCGCCGGTGCCGGTGAGCAGCGCCTGCAGCACGTCGCCGCGGACGGCGTCGTGCATCATGTCCGCCTCCAGCGCCTGCCCGGTGGCGCGCGTGGTGACCAGCAGGACGTCGGTGCGCTCCCCGGTGCCGCGCAGCGCGGAGACGGTGAGGACCGCGAAGGCGGCCAGGGCCAGCGCCCCGACGGCGACGAGCGCGGCGAGCTTGACGCCCAGCGGGCGGTCGGACCAGGAGCGGACCACGGGGGCCTCCTCGCGAGGGGACGGCCGGTGCCGTCGCGAGGTCCATCGGCATCCGCTGGAGCGACTACAGCGGAAACGCCGCAGGTCAGCCCGGCCGCAGCACGTAGAAGCGGAAGAAGTCGTGCTCGACGGGCAGCACGTCGACGCCCGCGAACCCCGCCTCCCAGGCGTACGCGGCGAGCGTCGCGGGCCGCATGACGGTGCCGGTGCCCGCCGAGGGCCGGGTGGACAGCCCGTCGGGCAGGCAGCAGGTGAGGCTGTAGCCGTACATCAGCCGGTCCACGTCCCCGCCCGGCGCGGTGAACGTCTCGTCGACCTTCTCGTCGGCCACCAGGACCGTCCCCTCCGGCGCGACCAGCCCGCGGACCGCCGACAGCACGCCGACCGGGTCGGCGAGGTCGTGGACGCACTCGAACGCCGTGACCAGGTCGTAGCCGCCGTCCCGCTCGCCGAGGGCGGCGACGTCGGCCACCGTGAAGGTGACCCGGTCGGCCACCCCGGCGGTCTCGGCCGCCGCGCGCGCCTGCTCGATCGAGGGGGTGTCGACGTCGAACCCGTCCACCCGGGCGGCCGGGTAGGCGGTCGCGATGCCGATCGAGGACCAGCCGAGCCCGCAGCCGACGTCGGCCACGCGGCCACCGGCCCGCAGGGCGGCGTCGACGTCGGGCAGCGCGGGCAGCACCTCCGAGCCGAGCGGCCCGGCGAAGAAGGGGCGGTTGGCAGCGGCCTGCGCCTCCCGGGCGTCGCGGCCCATCTCCGCCCAGCCCAGGCCGGTGCCCTCGCGGTAGACCCGCTCCAGCCGCGGGACGTTCCGGACGAAGGCCATGGCCGCCCAGGCCAGCGGGACCGTGTAGAGCGGGTCGAGCTCGTCGACCAGCACGGCGCCGTAGCCGGGCGGCAGGGCGTAGCAGCGCTGCTCGGGAGCGGCGGCCGGGTCGTCGACGGCGAGGACGCCCGCGACGGCCTGCTGCTCGAGCCACTCGCGGGCGTAGCGCGGGTCGGTGCCGGTGCGCTCGGCCAGCTGCGCGGCGGTCGCCGGGGCCCCGTCGAGCGCGCGGTACCAGCCGAGCCGGCGGCCGAGCTCGACCGCGGCGACCTCGAGGGCTGCGGTGACGGAGGCGACGAGCCGCTCGGACAGCGCCTCGGGACCGGGGAGGGACGTCGTCATGCCCCCGCACCGTGGCCCGCCCGCGGCCGCGGGTCCAGCGTGCGCGTCCCCGGTCAGCGGCGGGTGGACACCGTGACGGTGAACCGGCGGTCGTGCGCGGCCGTCCGTGTGGGGCCGACCACGCGCCGCAGCGCCGCCCGGTGCGGCAGCCGGTTGTTCCAGACCGCCCACAGCTCCCCGCCGGGGCGCAGCACCCGCGCGGCGGCGGTGAACAACCGGTCGGCGGCGGCGGTGACCACCGCGGCGCCCAGGTGGAACGGCGGGTTGCAGACGACCAGGTCGGTGCCCGCGTCCGGCAGCGTGGCGGCCGCGTCGTCGCGGAGCACCCGCACCCGGTCGAGCCCGGCGCGCGCCAGGGTGGCCCGCGCCGAGGCGACGGCGGCCGCGGACTGGTCGGTGGCGGTGACCGTCAGGTCCGGCCGGGAGCGGGCGAGGACGGCGGCGAGCACGCCGGTGCCGCAGCCGAGGTCGAGCGCGGTGCGGGCCTCCGGCGCGGCGCCCTCCAGCGCGGCGACCAGCAGGCGCGTGCCGTCGTCGACCCGGGTGCCGGCGAAGGCCGCGCCGTGCGCGCAGACGTCGAGGCCGAGGGCGTCGTCGTGCCGGCAGCGCGGGAAGGAGGAGCGGACGCCGGGCCGCGGCCCGCGGGCCACCAGCAGCCGCGACTTCTGCCGCGCCAGCGACGCCGACACCTCGGTGAACCCGGCGCCGAGCACGTCGTTCATGCCGTGCGTCATGTGCTTGACCCGCCCGCCGACGAGCACGGTGACGGCGGGGTCGGCCGCGGCGGCGGCCAGCTCGGTGAGCTCGCGCAGCGCGTCGAGGGCCTTGGGCGCCTTGGCCAGCACCAGCGTGGCGCCGTCGAACAGCTCGGCGGTCAGCGGCCCGGACCCGTACGCGCCGGCCAGCCCGGTGCGCGCGGCGTTGCGGGCCAGCGCCTGCTCACCGACCAGCAGGTCCTGGTGCACGCGGACGTCGCGGGCACCGGCCGCGACCGCGCCGAGGGTGAGCGCGCCGTACGCGTCGTCGACGACGACCACCCGCTGCCGCGACAGGTCCGGCGCGGTCTCGCGGGCGGTGTCGAGCAGCAGCCGGTCGGTGGCGTCGACGGCGACCAGGTCGGGCGCCTCGACGTCGGGCTCGCGCCGCAGCAGCGCGAGCACCTCGTCAGGGGTCACGTGGCGGCGACGAAGGAGGCGACGACCCGGCCGAGCTCCGGGCCGACGTCCTCCTGCAGGAAGTGCCCGCCGCCGCGCAGGGTCGTGTGCGGCATGCCCTGCGCGCCGGGCACCAGCCGCTGGAAGACCCGGTCGCCGCCCCCGGTGATCGGGTCGGCGTCGGAGAACGCGGTGAGGAACGGCCTCTCCCAGCGCGACAGGACCTCCCACGCGGCCCGGTTGGCGGCCGCGGCGGGGTCGTCGGGCGCGGTGGGCACCAGGCTCGGGAACACCCGTGCGCCGGCCTTCGACGCCTCGTCGGGGAACGGCGCGTCGTAGGCGGCGACCACCTCGGGCGGCAGCGGGGCGACGGTGCCGTTGGCGACGACCCGGCCGACGTCGAAGGCGTCCGCGGTGGCCGCGAAGCGCTGCCAGGCGAGGAACGCCTCGCTCATCGGGGTGTCGCCGGTGGGCAGGCCGGTGTTGGCGACGACGACGCGGGCGAACCGGTCGGGGTGCTCGGCGACCAGCCGCAGCCCGACGAGCCCGCCCCAGTCCTGGCCGACCAGCGTGACGCCGACCAGGCCGAGACCCTCGAACAGCGTCTGGCGCATCCACTCGACGTGCGCCGCGTAGCTGTAGGCGGCCGGGTCGGTCGGCTTGTCGGAGCGGCCGAAGCCGACCAGGTCGGGCGCGACGACGCGCAGGCCGGCGGCGGTGAGCTCGGGGATCACGTGCCGCCAGAGGAACGACCAGGACGGCTCGCCGTGCAGCAGGACGACGACCTCGCCGTCGGCCGGCCCCACGTCGACCACGGCGACCCGCAGCATCGTGCCCTCGCCGGCGTCGAAGGTGACGTAGGTCGGCGGGTACGGGAAGTCCGGCAGCGCGGCGAACCGCTCCTCCGGCGTGCGGACGACGTCCATTCCCGACCTCCCGAGGCAGTGGAAGCTCTTCCTCCGTCCTGGCGCCCAGGACGTGCGTAGAGCTTCCTATGCCATGAGGGCAGGATCGGTCCCGCACCCCATCCGACGACGCAGGGAGCGCCCGTGCCGATCACCGCCCGCGAGTGGCACCTCGCCGCCCGGCCCCACGGCGAGCCGACGCCCGACGACTTCGCGCTGGTCGAGGTCGAGCACCCCGACCCGGCCGAGGGCCAGGTGGTCGTGCGGATGGTCGCCATGTCGGTCGACCCCTACATGCGCGGGCGGATGCGCCTGGGCCCGTCCTACGCCGCGCCGTGGGAGGTCGGCGAGGTGATGAAGGGCGGCGCCGTCGGGCGGGTCGTGGAGTCCCGCTCCCCCGACGTCCCCGAGGGCGCGCTGGTGCTCGCCGACGCCGCCTGGCGCGACGTCGCCGTCCTCGACGCCCGCTCGGTGCGGCAGCTGCCGCCGACGGGCGACCTGCCGCTGACCTACTCCCTGGGGATCCTCGGCATGCCCGGGCACACGGCCTACGCCGGCCTGTTCCGGGTGGGCGCCTTCCGCGAGGGCGACGTCGTGTTCGTCTCCGGCGCGGCAGGCGCGGTGGGCAGCGCCGTCGGCCAGTTCGCGCGGCTGCGCGGCGCGTCGGCCGTGGTCGGCAGCGCCGGCACGCCGGAGAAGGTCGCCTGGCTGCGCGAGATCGGCTTCACCGCCGCCTTCGACTACCACGACGGGCGCGTCAAGGACCTGCTCGCGCAGGCCGCGCCCGACGGCATCGACGTCTTCTTCGACAACGTCGGCGGCGAGCACCTCGACGCCGCGCTCGGCGCCCTGCACGTGCACGGCCGCGCGGTCATCTGCGGCTCGATCTCCACCTACAACGCCACGGAGACCGTGCCGGGGCCGGCGAACTTCAGCTCGCTGATGATCAGCAAGCGGCTCGCCGTCTCCGGGCTGCTCGTCAGCGACCACCCCGACCTCTACCGCGAGTTCGCCGAGACGGTGTCGGGGTGGATCCGCTCCGGCGAGCTGACCGTGCGGGAGACCGTCTACGAGGGCCTGGAGAACGCCGTCCCCGCCTTCCTCGACCTCCTCAAGGGGGCCAACACCGGGAAGATGGTCGTCCGGCTGGCACCCGACCCGGATTGAGGCGGGCCGGCACCGGGAAGGGGCCGGGCATGTGGCTGTTCCTGACCCGGCGCCTGCGCGTCTGGCTGATCGTGACCGTCGTCGTCCCCCTGGCCACCGGGCTGCTCCGTCGCCTCGGGCAGACCCTCGAGCGGCGCGGCGGCTCGACCCCGCTGAGCCGGGCGCTGCTGCAGGCCGGTGACCTCGGCGACCGGGCTCGGGCCCGGCTGCGCGGCGGCGGCCGACGGCGCCGGTGACGACCGCCGCCCGCGTCCCCGCCCTCGACCACCTGGCGGCGACCGCGCCCACCCGCGCGGTCGCCGTCTTCGCCCACGGCGGCACGGTGGCCAGCGTGGAGCCGCCGCGGGAGCGGGCGCTGTCGCTCGTGCGGATGCGGGCGATCCAGGAGGCCGTCTCGCGGGCGGCGGCCACGCGGGGGGTGGAGACCTACCTCGTCCGCTACCGGGTGGCCGGTTGGAACGGGGCCGCCGCCGACGCGCACGCCGACGTCCGCTGGGCACTCGACCAGGTGCGCGAGCGGCACGGCGACGTGCCGGTGGTGCTCGTCGGGCACTCGATGGGCGGCCGGGCGGTGCTGCGCGCTGGCGACGACCCGTCGGTGACCGCCGTCTGCGGGCTGGCGCCCTGGACGCCGCCGGGCGAGCCGGTGGCCCACCTGCGCGGGCGCACCGTCGTGCTCGCGCACGGCCGGGGCGACCGGTGGGTGCCCGCCCGGCTGTCCGCGGAGTTCGCGGTGCGCGCCTCGCGGGCCGGCGTCCGGGTCGCGCGGTTCACCCTCCCCGGCGGGCACGGCATGGTCCGTGCCGTCGGCCGGTGGCACGGGCTGGTGCGCGACGTCGTCCTCGCCGGGTCGGGCCTGGCGCCGTGGCGCGACGACGTCCGCGGCGCCCTCGCCGCGACGCCGCCGGAGGGGCTGGCCGTTCCGCTGTGAGCCCCGCTAGCCTGCCCCGCGTGACTGCCGGGTCGGCCTCGCGCCGCGCACGGAACGGGTCCCCGGCCGCCGGGTGAGCCCGCGGCGGGCCCGCGGCCCGCCCCGTCGTCCTGTCCTCCCCTCCCCGCTCGCCCTCCTGGACAGGACCCCGCATGACCCATCCCCTCGGCGCCCAGCTGCGCCGTGTGCACGACACCCTCCGCGCCGACCTCCGCGCCCTGCAGGCGGCCGCGGCCGGCGGCGCGCCCGCCGACGCGCGCCGCACGCTGCCCGCCCACTGCCTGGCGTTCTGCGCCGCGCTCGCCGCCCACCACACCGGCGAGGACGCCGCCGTCTTCCCGCTGCTCGCCGAGCGCTTCCCGGAGCTCGCGCCGGTGCTGGCGAAGATGGCCGAGGACCACGAGATGATCTCCGGCATCCTCGCCCGCGTGGAGCAGCTGGCCGGCGAGCTCGCCGCCTCGGGCAGCTCCCCGCGGCTGGCCGGCGAGCTCGACGGCCTGGCCGCGATCGCCGAGTCGCACTTCTCCTTCGAGGAGCGGCGGATCACCGCCGCGCTCGACCGGCTCCCGGACGCGGCCCCCGCGCTCGACGGCCCGGTCCGCCTCCCGCGCGCGGGAGGCGGACCGCCGGCTCAGGAGAACAGCGCGCTGTAGCCGTTCAGCGCGGGCTGGCCGCCGAGGTGGGCGTAGAGCACGGTCGACGACGGGTCGATCTCGCGCCGCTGCACGAGGTCGATCGTCGCGGCCATCGACTTCCCCTCGTAGACCGGGTCGGTGACCATGCCCTCGGTGCGGGCGGCGGTCTCCATGGCGCGGATCGTCGCCTCGTCGGGGATGCCGTAGACGCCGCCGTGGTAGCGCTCGTCGAGCTCGACGTCGTCCAGGGTCAGCTCGCGCTGCACGCCGATCGCGCGCGCGGTCCGCTGGGCGATGCGCAGCACCTGGTCGCGGGTCTCGGTGGGCTTGGCGGAGGCGTCGATCCCGAGCACCCGCCGCGGCCGGCCGCCCTGCTCCTCCAGCAGCGCGAACCCGGCGACCATCCCGGCCTGGGTGGACCCGGTGACCGAGCAGACGACGACGGTGTCGAAGAAGACGCCGAGCTGGGCCTCCTGCTCCGCCACCTCCAGCGCCCAGTTGGCGAACCCGTGCCCGCCGAGCGGGTGGTCGCTGGCGCCGGCCGGGATGGCGTAGGGCGTGCCGCCGCGGGCCTCGATCTCGGCGAGCGCGGACTCCCAGCTCTCCTTGAACCCGATGCCGAATCCGGCCTTCACCAGCCGCACGTCGGCGCCGGCGAGCCGGCTGACGAGGATGTTGCCCACCTTGTCGTAGACGGCGTCGGGCCAGTCGACCCAGCTCTCCTGCACCAGCACGCACGACAGCCCGACGTGCGCGGCGACGGCGGCCACCTGGCGGGTGTGGTTGCTCTGCACGCCGCCGATGGAGACGAGCGTGTCGCAGCCCTGCGCGAGGGCGTCGGCGACGAGGTACTCGAGCTTGCGGGTCTTGTTGCCGCCGTAGGCGATGCCGGAGTTGCAGTCCTCGCGCTTGGCCCAGACGGCGGCGCCGCCGAGGGAGGCGGTGAGCCGGTCGAGGCGGTGCACCGGCGAGGGGCCGAAGAGCAGCGGGTGCCGCGGGAAGTCGGCGAGGGTCGTCGCCCTCGGGGCGGCGGGAGGGGCGTGGTCAGTGGTCATGGGTCTCCTCCAGTTCGGACAGCAGCGCCGTCCAGATCTCGGTGGTCGTGGCGACGGCGGCGTCGACGTCCCCGGCCGCGCAGGCGGCGATCAGGCGCTCGTGCAGCCCGACGGACCCCCGCCCGTGCGCCGCGGCGAACCGGGCCCGCTCCAGCCGGCGGATCGCGGGGGTGAGCCGCTCGACGGTCGCGGTCAGCGCGCCGTTGCCCGCCCGCGCGAGCAGCACGCCGTGCAGCTCGTCGTCGGCGGCGAGCGCCGCGTCGAGGTCGCCGGCGTCCACGGCCGCGGCGAACCGCGCGTTGGCCGCGCGCATCGCGGCGACGTCGTCCCCGGTCACCCGGCCGGCCGCCTCCCGGGCGGCGAGCTCGTGCATCACCCGGACGACGGCGGCGGCGTCGCGCACCTGCCGCGGGCGCAGCGGGGTGACCCGGGTGTGGCTCTGCGGCTTGGCCTCGACCAGCCCCTCGTCGACCAGCTTGGCCAGCGCGGCGCGCACCGGCGCCACCGAGAGGCCGAGGCGGCCGGCCAGCTCGGCGTCCTTGACGACCGCGCCGGGCGCGAGCTCGCCGGTGACGATCGCGGCGCGGATGCGGGTCAGCGCCTGGTCGCGCAGCAGCACCCGGCCGACGGGGGCGAGCGGAGCGGTCACAACTGACATCTCAGATGTCAGATGTCCGCCCGTCAAGGGCGAGAAGCGCGACAACGGCCCTTCTCTTGCGGTTGCTGGCCGTCCGGGGCCTCGTCGGGCCGGGCGCCCGCCCGCAGGATCGCCGCATGGACTGGAGCACCGACCCCGCCGAGACCGCCGCCCACTTCGCCCGCCGGCTGGCCGTGGAGACCGACGTCTCCGACGTGCACGCCGCCCTCGAGACCGGCGACCCCGGGTTCGTGCTGCTGGACAGCCGCAGCCGGGAGTCGTGGGACCAGGGCCGCGTGCCCGGCGCGGTGCACCTGCCCGGCCGGGAGCTCGCCGACCGCGCGGAGGCCGAGCTGGACCGGTCCGTCCCGGTCGTCACCTACTGCTGGGGCCCGGGCTGCAACGGCGCCACCCGCGCCGCGCTCGTGCTGGCGGGACTCGGCTACCGGGTGCGGGAGATGATCGGCGGGTTCGAGTACTGGGCCCGCGAGGGGCTGCCGGTGGCGACGGCGGACGGCCTCACCCGGCCCGACGTCGACCCGCTCACCGCACCGCGGGCGGTCAGCTGCGGGTGCTGAGGTCGGGCGCGTCGTCGTCGGCGAGGCGGGCCCACAGCAGCTCGTCGTGCTTGACGCCGTCGGCGTAGCGGAACGAGCGGCGCAGCCGGCCCTCCAGCGTGAAGCCGGCCTTCGCCGCCACCCGGCCCGACGCCGGGTTGTCCACGGCGTGCACCAGCTCGACCCGGTCGACCGGCAGCGCCGCAAAGCCCCACCGGACGGCGGCGTCGACGGCGCGGGCCGCCAGCCCGCGGCCCCGCGCGGCGGGCACCGTCCAGTAGCCGACCTCGGCGTCGCCCTGCTCGAGGTCGACCGAGTGCAGCGCGACCGAGCCGAGCAGGCCGCCGTCCGCCGCGTCGGCGACCGCCCAGGGGACGAACGGGCGGTCGTCGACGTCGAGGCGGCGGGCGAGCCACTCCTCCGCCGTCTCCCGGCTGCCGTCGAGCGGCGTGGCGCTCCACGCCCGCAGCGCCGGGTCCTGCATCGCCGACCAGACGGCGTCGAGGTCGCCGGCCCGCCACGGGCGCAGCAGCAGCGGGCCGGCGGGCAGCTCGTCGGGGGCGCGCACGCCTCCGATCGTGCCGGGGTGCTCAGCTCTCGGCGGACCCCGGGGCCGACATCGGCTTCATGGTCTTGGCGGCCACCGTGTCCGGGGTCATCGCCGACACGCGGCCCATCGCCTTGCTGGTGAGGGAGCCGGCGAACACCGACGCCTCGCCCTCCATCAGGCCCTCGTAGCCCTGGCGGGCCACCAGCGCCGGGTCGTCCTTGGCGTCGCTGGCGCCGAGCTTGGTGTCGGTGAGGTCGCCGCGGTCGAAGAACTCGGTGTCGGTGGGGCCGGGCAGCAGCGCGGTGACGCTGACCCCGGTGCCGGACAGCTCCTCGCGCAGCGCCAGGGCCAGGGACTGCACGAACGCCTTGGTCGCCCCGTAGACGGCCTGGAACGGCTGCGGCGCCTGGGAGGCCACCGACGAGGTGAACAGGATCCGGCCCTCGTCGCGCGCCCTCATGTCCTCGACGACGCGCTTGGCCAGGTGCACCGTCGAGCCGCAGTTGAGCGCCACCATGCCGAGCTCCGCGTCGAGGTCGGTCTCGGCGAAGGCGCCGCCCACCCCGACGCCGGCGTTCAGCGCCGCGGCGGCCAGCGGGCGGCCGGAGCCGCGGACGGCGGCCACGAGCAGCTCCCGGTCGTCGTAGCTGGTCAGGTCGCCGCGCACCGGGGAGACGTGCGCGCCCATCCCGCGCAGCGTCTCGGCCGCGGCGTCGAGCTCGTCGTCCTCGGCGGCCACCACCAGGTCGAAGCCGTGCTCGGCGAACTGCTTGGCCAGCTCCAGGCCGATGCCGCTGGAGGCCCCGGTGACGAGGGCGAGGGGGCGGTCGGTGGGGACGGTCACGAGGACTCCCGGGGATCGAGGTGGTGCGGTCGCCCCGGTCATGCCCATCCGGGACGGCCGCGACCCGCATCGGCGGGTAGGAGGCGCCCGTGGATCCGGTCCCCGTCGCCGTCGTCGTCGACGACGCCCTGCGCCCGCTGCTGCCGGCCCGGGACCGCGCGGCCGGCCGGCGGGTGCTCGCCGCCGGCCCCGACGCGACCGTCGGCCACCTGGTCCAGGCCGCCGGGGTGCCGCTGACGGAGGTGGGCGAGCTGCTCGCCGACGGCGTCCCGGTCGGGCCGGGCGCCCGGCCGGGCGCGGTCGTCGTCGTCCGGGCCCGTCCCCGGCCGCAGCCGGTCCCCGCCGGCGGCTTCCTGTGCGACGTCGGCCTGGGCGCGCTGGCCCGCCGGATGCGGCTGCTGGGCCTCGACACCGCCTGGTCGCCGGAGGCCCGCGCCCCGGACGCTGACGACGCCGAGCTGGTGGCGGCCGCCGTCGCCGAGGACCGGGTGCTGCTCACCCAGGACCGCGGCCTGCTCATGCGCCGCGCGCTGCCCGCCGGGGCGTGGGTGCGCGGCGGCGGCCCGGACGCGCAGCTCGACGACGTCCTCGACCGGTTCCGCCCGCCGCTGGCGCCGCTCACCCGCTGCCCGGCCTGCAACGGCGTCCCGGTGCCGGTGGCCGCGGCGGAGGTGGCCGGCGAGCTCGAGCCCGGGACCCGGCGCACCGCCACCGACTTCACCCGCTGCCCGGGCTGCGGGCGCGTCTACTGGCGCGGCGCGCACGCCCGCCGCATCGACGCCCTGGTCGCCCGCGCCCGGAGCGTCACGGGCCATCAGCGCTACGACCGCCGCTTCCTGGCCCGCGGGGGCCACGAGTCGGCCCGCGCGTGTCAGCCCCGCCGGGCAGGAGCACGGGCGTCCGCCCAGCCCGACGGAGGGAACCCCGTGCCCGAGTACTCGCTCCCCGACCTGCCCTACGACTACGCCGCCCTCGAGCCGCACATCTCCGGCCGGATCATGGAGCTGCACCACGACAAGCACCACCAGACCTACGTGACCGGCGCGAACACCGCGCTGGAGAAGCTCGCCGAGGCGCGGGAGAACGACGGGCTGGGCACGGCGAACCTGCACGAGAAGAACCTGGCGTTCAACCTCGCCGGGCACGTCAACCACTCGGTGTTCTGGCCGAACATGAGCCCCGACGGCGGCGACCGCCCCGACGGCGAGCTGGCCGCCGCGATCGACGAGCACTTCGGCTCCTTCGACGGCTTCCAGGCGCACTTCACCGCCGTCGCCAACGGCGTGCAGGGCTCGGGCTGGTCGATCCTCGCGTGGGACTCGGTGGGCCAGAAGCTGGTCATCTGCCAGCTCTACGACCACCAGGGCAACCTCGCCGTCGGCCTGGTGCCGCTGCTGCTGCTCGACATGTGGGAGCACGCCTTCTACCTGCAGTACCAGAACGTGAAGGCCGACTACGTGAAGGCCTGGTGGAACGTCGTCAACTGGGCCGACGTCACCGACCGCTTCACCCGGGCACGCACCGCCACCGCCGGGCTCATCGTCCCGGCGGCCTGAGCGCCTCCCGGGGCCGCGGACGCGGTCCGCGGCCCCGGGACGCAGGCAAGGCTCACCTCGGCCCGCGCGGGCCACCTCCTGGCCCGACCGTGACACCCCCGGCGGGCAGAACCGGCACAGAGCCCGCCCGACCAGCCCCCGCCCCTGTGAGGCCGCCGTGTACCTGTCCAAGACCGAGGCCGCCGTCCTGCCGACGACGCTGGTCGGCACCCCGAGGACCCCGCCGCCCCCCGCGACCGGCCGCCGCCGCATCTGGCCGCTGCTCGGCCCCGCGTTCGTCGCCGCGGTCGCCTACGTCGACCCGGGCAACTTCGCCACCAACTTCTCCGGCGGCGCCTCGTTCGGCTACACGCTGCTGTGGGTGATCGTCGCGGCCAACCTCATGGCGATGCTCATCCAGAGCCTCACCGCCAAGCTGGGCCTCGCCACCGGCCGCGACCTGGCCACCAACTGCCGCGAGCGCCTGCCGAAGCCGGTCACCCGCGGGCTGTGGCTGCAGGCCGAGGCCGTCGCCATCGCCACCGACCTCGCCGAGATCGTCGGCGGCGCCGTCGCGCTGAACCTGCTGTTCGGGGTGCCGCTGCCGGTCGGCGGGATCATCACCGCCGTCGTCGCCTTCGTCCTGCTCGGCGCCCAGTCGCGCGGGCACCGGCCCTTCGAGCGGGTCATCGCCGGGCTGCTGCTGGTCATCGGCCTGGGCTTCGGCTACACGCTGGTCGGCTCCGGCGTCGACCTCGGCGGGGTGGCCGGCGGGATGGTGCCGACCTTCGAGGGGCCCGACAGCCTGGTGCTGGCCGCCGGCATCCTCGGCGCGACGGTCATGCCGCACGTCATCTACGTGCACTCGGCGCTCACGCCCGGCCGCTACGGCGACGTCGTCACCGCCGGGAAGACCGAGCAGGGACGGCGCCGGCTGCTGCGGGCGCAGCGCCTCGACGTGCTGGTCGCCATGGGCGTCGCCGGGCTGGTCAACGCGGCCATGCTGATCATCGCCGCGCAGCTGTTCACCGCCGACGACGGGATCGCGTCGCTGGAGAGCGTGCACGCCGGCCTCGGCGACCAGCTCGGCACCGGCGCCGCCCTCGCCTTCGCGATCGCGCTGCTGGCCAGCGGCTTCGCGTCGTCGTCGGTGGGCACGCACGCCGGCCAGGTCGTGATGGCCGGCTTCCTCAAGCGGCACATCCCGGTGCTGGCCCGGCGGCTGATCACCCTCGCCCCGGCCCTCGCGGTGCTCGTGCTCGGCGGCGACCCCACCACCGCGCTGGTCTGGTCGCAGGTGGTGCTGAGCTTCGGCATCCCGTTCGCGCTGGTGCCGCTGCTGTGGCTGACCAGCCGCCGCGACCTCATGGGCGGCTGGGTGAACCGCCGCACCACGACGGTGGTGGGCTCGGTGGTGGCCGCGCTGATCATCGGCCTCAACGCCCACCTGCTGATCGGCTTCGTCTCCTAGGCCGCGCGGGCTCGACGGTGTGCGCCGAGGTGCAGTCCGCGCCGGTCGGACTGCACCTCCGCGCACGGTGTCGCGGCTCCGTGTCTAGGCCGGCTCGGGTACCCCGCCCGGGTCGCCGCCCGGGTCGCCCGGGGTGGGCTCCACGGGCGGGGGCGGCAGCGGCTCCGGCGCGTCGGGCAGGAGCTCACCCGGGTCGTCGGGCACCGGCTCCGTCGGGTCGATGACCGGTTCCGGTTCTGGGATCGGCGAGACCATCCGCCGAGTCAACCAGCGCGCCCGGCCGCGCGCACCGCGTCGGGCCCCTCCGCGTCGGGCCCCTTCGCGTCGGGTCCCTTCGCGTCGGGCCGTCGCGTCGGGCCGTCGCGTCAGGTCCGGTGGGCTGCGGCGAGGTCGGCGGTGGCGCGGACGTCCTCGGCCAGCCGCGGCCACAGCGCCCGCGGCAGCTCGTGCCCCATCCCCGGGTGGACGACGAGCCGGGCGCCCGGCACCGCGGCCGCCGTCGCCTCCCCGCCCTCGGGCCGGATCATCACGTCGGCGTCGCCGTGCACGACCAGCGTCGGCACCCGGACGGCGGCGAGCTCCGCGCGCAGGTCGCGGGAGGCCCGGTGCGCGGCCTGCTGCCGGCGGGCACCGGGGCCGGTGAGCCCGGACGCGTCGCGGGCCATGGCCACCCGCAGCACCGCCAGGTGGTCCTCGCGGTCGGCCGGGTAGCCGGGCGACCCGGTCACCTCCTGCATCGCGACCATGACGTCCGCCATCGCCTCCGGCGTCGTCGCCGGGCCCCGCTCCCTCGCGAGCCGCCGCGCCCGGCGGACCAGGGCCAGCGTCGTGCGCGGCCGCATCCGGCCGATCCGCGGCGACGGCGTGGACATGACCGAGGTCAGCGACAGCACCCGGGCGGGGTGCTCGACGGCGAGCACCTGGGCGATCGTCCCGCCCATCGACGCCCCGACCACGTGCGCGGCGGGCCACCCGACGGCGTCCATCACCGCGAGCGCGTCGCCGGCCATGTCCGACAGCGAGTAGGCCGGGGCCACCCGCCGCCACGGCTGCGCCGGGACCGGGGTGTCCAGGTGGGTGGACAGGCCGACGTCGCGGTTGTCGAAGCGGACGACGCGGAAGCCGCGGGCGGTCAGCTCGGCGCAGAACCCGTCGGGCCAGCCGACCATCTGGGCGCCCAGGCCCATGACCAGCAGCAGCGGGTCGCCGTCCGCGGGGCCGAGGACCTCGTACGCGATCTCGACGGGGGTGTCCGGATCACCGGAACGCGCGGTCAGGATGGGCACGGCTGCCTCCCGGGCGGTCTATGGGGATACAGTCGTACCACGAAAGGGGTGCCCGTGCCGAGACGCGTCGACCACGACGAGCGGCGCCGGCACCTGACCGCCGCGCTGCTGCGCATCGCCAGCACCCGCGGCCTGCAGGCGGTGTCGATGCGCGAGGTCGCCGCCGAGGCCGGCGTCTCGCTGCGGGTCGTGCAGTACTACTTCACCGACAAGCGCACGCTGATGCTCTCGGGCATCGCCGAGCTCGCCGCCCGGCTGGACCGGCGGGTGCGCGAGCGGGCGGCGGCGATCGGCACCGGGCTCCCGCCGCGGACCGTGTTCGAGGTGGTCCTCGGCGCGATCCTGCCCACCGACGAGGCCAGCCGCGCCGACCAGCTGGCCTGGACCGCCTACTACGCCGCCGGGCTCACCGACCCGGCCGAGGCCGTCGACGGCCGCTACGCCCCCGACGCGCTCGAGCGGTGGCTCACCGGGGTGCTGCAGCGCGCCGTCGACGCCGGTGAGGTGCCGGCCGGCGTCGACCCGCGGATCGAGGTGGTGGGCCTGCTGGCGCTGACCAACGGCCTGGTCAGCAGCGTGCTGGGGCAGCAGCGCGACGTCGCCGACGCGCAGCGCGTGGTGGCCTACCGCCTGGACCGGCTCTTCGGCGCGGCCGGGGACTGACTCAGGCGACCGCGACGCCCAGCACGTGCGGGCTGGCCGGCACGCGGACCCGCGCGGGCGGGAAGTCGAACCGCCGCGCCCGGCGCACCGTGAAGCCGGCCCGCTCGATGTCGGCGACCTGGTCGGTGGCGGTGTGGCAGCCCCCGGCGAGCAGCGGCCAGCCGGCGACGTCGACGAACCGCTGCACCCGCCGCAGCCGCCGGTCCTCGGCCACCGTGTGCTCGAGGAAGCGCAGCTCCCCGCCGGTCCCGACCACCCGGCGCACCTCGGCGAGCGCCCGCGCGCGCTCCCGGATGCTGCACAGGACCAGGCACAGCACGGCGGCGTCGGCCGCGCCGTCGGGCAGCGGCAGTTCCTCGGCCGTGCCGGCGTGCACCTCGACGGCGACCCCGGCGGCGCCCGCCTCCCGCTCGGCGGCGGCCCGCAGCCGCGGCTCGGGCTCGACGGCGACCACGCGGGTGACCGCCGGCGGGTAGTGCCGGAAGTTGAGCCCGTTCCCGCAGCCGACCTCGGCCACGACGCCGGCCAGCCCGCCCAGCAGCTCCCGGCGGAGGTCGGCCATGCCGGCGTCCTCCAGGCGCCGGCTGACCCGGTCGTAGCAGCGGCTGAAGACGGGGCGCGGGCGGTCAGTCGCCATGGGTCACGGTCCCGGCCGCGGGACGACCCCGTCAAGCCGACCCGACCAGCGGCCGGCGATCAGCCGGGGAGAACCCCTCACGGGGAGATCCGGGTCGACCAGGTCGACAGCCCGCCCGCGGGCCGGAAGCCGAGGGCCTCGTTGACCACGACCATCGGCCGGTTGCTGTCGGCGTTGTAGGTGCTGATCCGCCGCACCTGCGGCATCGTGGCGGCCAACTCGCGGACGACGGCGGCCTTGATCCGCGCGCCGAGGCGGTGCCCGCGGTGCTCGCGCAGCACCAGCGTCCCGCTCTGGTTCGCCCGTTCCGGCTGCTCCAGCGGGACGTGCAGGTCGGTGAACGCGACGAGCCGCCCCTGGTGCAGCGCGCCGGCCGACAGCACGGTGCGCCCGCGGTCGAGGACCAGGGCCTCCATCTCCCGCACCCGCGCGCCGTCCCAGACCTCCTCGTCCACCGGCACGTCCCCGGTCGGGGCGTCGGTGGACATCCGCCGGCTGAGCAGGGCGCGGTCCTCCAGCAGCGCGTCCGGCGTCCGGTCCCGCCAGGTGACCACCTCGTACCCCGCGCTCGCGGCGGCCGCCGCGGCCTCCAGCGCGGCGAGCCGCTCCTCGTCGGCGGGCAGCAGCAGGTCGCGGCGGGTCTCCTGCAGGTCGCACGTCCACCCGGCGGTCCGGGCGAAGGCGCGGCCGGCCGTGCCCGGCCCGGGCTCGTCGACCTCGGCGACCGCCGTCGTGCGCCCCGCCGCCGCGGCCAGCCGCAGGCCCTCGGTCAGCAGAGCGGTGCCGGTCCCGCGGCGGCGGGCCCCCGGGTGCACGGCGACGTCGAGGTACGCCACGGACGTGTTGTCCCGGACCGGCAGCAGCACGCGCAGGGCGCCGACGACGCGGCCGCCGTCGACCGCGGCCCGGTGCGTGCCCCGCTGCGCGCCGCCGGGGGTGGTCAGCCGCCGCCCCAGGGCGACGTGCTCCCGCGCCGGCCGCGGCCGCTCGCCGGGGCGGTCGGCGCGCTGCGCGGCGGCCCACACCTCGCACCAGGCGGCGAACAGCGCGCCGTCCGGGCCGGTCTCGACGATGCGCACCCGTCCGTTGTAGCCCGGGGCGCAACGCGGTTCCTCAGACCGCCCAGATGCCCGCGAAGTGGTGCACCGGGCCGTGCCCGGAGCCGATCCCCAGCGCCGCCCCGCCGGCGAGCGCGGCCTGCAGGTAGTCGCGGGCGCCCTCGACCACCGGCGCCCAGTCCGGCTCCGCGTCCTCGGTGGCGGCCGCGCGCCGGCGGGCCAGCAGCG
Source organism: Geodermatophilus nigrescens (assembly GCF_900129495.1). Lineage (GTDB taxonomy): Bacteria > Actinomycetota > Actinomycetes > Mycobacteriales > Geodermatophilaceae > Geodermatophilus > Geodermatophilus nigrescens. Next base: position 142,834 of record NZ_FQVX01000004.1, on the reverse strand, counting down.
CCGCGATCGCCGACGACAGCGTGCAGCCGGTGCCGTGCGTGGCCCGGGTGTCGATCCGCGGGCGCACGGTCTCGACCACGCTGGTGGCGGTGGCGAGCACGTCGACCGACACGTCGCCGCCGAGGTGGCCGCCCTTGAGCAGCACCGCGCGCGGGCCCAGCTCCAGCAGCGCCCGCGCCTGGCCGGGCAGCTCGTCCACCGTGGTGGCCGGCGCCGTGCCGAGCAGCGCGGCCGCCTCCGGCACGTTCGGCGTCACCAGGTCGGCCACCGGCAGCAGCACGTCGCGGACGGCGGCGACCGCGTCGTCGTCGACGAGCCGGTCGCCGCTGGTGGCCACCATGACCGGGTCGACGACGACCGGCCCGGCGGCGCGGCCGGCCAGCCGGGCGGCGACCTCGCGCACCACCGCGGCGGTGCCGAGCATGCCGGTCTTGGCCGCGTGCACCGTGACGTCGTCGAGCAGGGTGGCGATCTGCTCGCCCACGAACTCCGCGGGCACCGGGTGCACGCCGGTGACGCCGCGGGTGTTCTGCGCGGTCAGCGCGGTGAGCACCGCGGTGCCGTAGGCGCCGAGCGCGCTGAAGGTCTTGAGGTCGGCCTGGACGCCGGCGCCGCCGCTGGGGTCGCTGCCCGCGACGGTGAGCGCGACCGGCACCCCCGACCGCCCGGTCACCGGGCAGCCCGCAGGGCGCGCGCGGCGGCCGCCGGGTCCGGGGCGGCGCAGATCGCCGAGACGACGCAGATGCCGTCCACCCCGGTCACCAGCGGCGCCCGCTCGACGTCGATGCCGCCGATGGCGACCGACCGCAGCCCGCCCGCCGCGGCCTCCGCCGCCAGGACCGCGACCCCCTCGGGCCCGAGGCCGCTGCCGGCGTCGGGCTTGGTGGGCGTGGTCCACACCGGCCCGATGCCCACGACGTCGACCGTGCCCGGCGGCAGCGCCAGCGCGACGGCGAGCTCGTCGGGCGACCCGGTCGAGAGCCCGAGCAGCCGGTCGGGGCCGATCCGCTCGCGGACCTCGGCGGCCGGGGTGTCGTCCTGCCCGACGTGCACGCCGTCGGCGCCGGCCATCAGCGCGACCTCGACGTCGTCGTTGACGAACAGCGCCACGCCCGTGCCGGCGAGGACCTCCCGCACCGTCAGCGCGAGCGCGTACAGCTGCCGGCACGACGCCGTCTTGTCGCGCACCTGCACCGCGGTCACCCCGCCGGCGACCGCGGCCCGCACCACCTCGGCCACGCCGCGCTCACCGGACAGCGCCGTGTCGGTGACGAGGTAGAGCGTGGGGTCGAAGGCGGGCCTCACGCGTCGACCCGGGCGGCGGACAGGTCGGTCACCGCGTCGAGCGCGTCGAGCCACAGCGGCGCGAAGGTTCCCGGCCCGGCGGCGACGGCGGCCGCGGCCTCGGCGGCCAGCGCCACGTGCGCGTGGGCGGCGACGGCGCCGGCGAGCGGGTCGGCGCCCGCGCCCAGGTAGGCCGCGACCAGCGCGCCGAGGGCGCACCCGGCACCGGTGGTGCGGGTGAGCAGCACCGATCCGCCGCCCACCCGGACCGTGCGGGTGCCGTCGGTGACGACGTCGACCTCGCCGCTGACGGCCACCACGCCGCCGGTGCGCCCGGCCAGCGCGACAGCCGCGTCGAGCGCGTCGTCGGTCTTGTCCGTGGAGTCGACGCCGCGCCCGCCGGAGCCCGCGCCGGCCAGCGCCAGCACCTCGGAGGCGTTCCCGCGGACGACGGCGGGCCGCGACCCCAGCAGCTCGGCGGCGAGCTCCGTGCGGAACGGCAGCGCCCCGACGGCGACCGGGTCGAGCACCCACGGCGTCCCGGCGGCCGCGGCCGAGCGGGCGGCCAGCCGCATCGCCTCCGCGGTGGCCCGGTTGACGGTGCCCACGTTGACCAGCACCGCCGAGGCGACGGCAGCGAAGCCCTCGGCCTCGGCGGGCTCGTCGACCATCGCCGGCGCCGCGCCGACGGCCAGCAGCGCGTTGGCCGTCAGCGTCTGCACGACGGTGTTGGTGAGGCAGTGCACCAGCGGCGCGCGGCCCGCGAGGGCGGACCGGGCAGCGGTCAGAGCGGCGGCATCCACCGTGACGTCCCTTCGCCAGCATGACCTGGACAGGTTCGACGGGTGTGTTCTCAGCCCGCCGGACGGCGGACACCCCGGGTCACTGACCGGCGACGGTACCCCCGGCCGGTGCGGGCCCGCCGGAGGAGGCCGAGTCGAAGAACGCCAGCTCCAGCTCCATCGCCCGCCGGTAGGCCCGGCGCACGGCCGGCGTGTCGGCGGCCAGCCGGTCGAGCAGCGCCTCGAGGGTGCGCGCCAGCTCCTCGAAGCCCGGGTCGGCGTAGGTGTCGACCCACTCCCGGTACGCACCCACCGCCACGGGGACCAGTGCCTGGCCGAGATGGGCGTACAGCCGCATGCACGGCGTCATGGCCGCGCAGACCTCACCGAGCTCGCCGAGCGCGGCCGTGGCCAGCAGGAAGTCGGTGTAGGCCGTCGTCGCGGGGGCGGGCTCGACGGCGGCCAGGTCGATGCCCCAGCGCGCGGCGTACCCGTCGTGCAGCCGCAGCTCGTCGCGGACCCCGGCCAGCAGGCCGGCGAAGGCGTCGAGCGTCGCCCGGTCGCGGCTGTGCGCCACCCCGAGCGCGTAGGCGCGGGCGAACGCCTCGAGGAAGAACGCGTCCTGGGCGACGTACCCGGCGAACCGCTCCCGCGGCAGGGTGCCGTCGGCGACCCCGCGGACGAACGGCGAGTCCAGCGACGCCGCGGCGAGGGCGGCACTGCCCCGCCACAGGTCGGCCGAGAGGCTCACGCGGTCCTCATGCGGTCATCGCCCAGAAGTCCGCCTCCGCGGCGGCGACCTCCAGGAAGGCGGGCTCGTCGCCCGGGCCCGCCGCGTCGGCCGCCGTCTCCAGTGCCGCGACGTACCCGGCGAAGCCCGGCGTCGTCCAGTGCTCCACGAACGGCCCGTACTGCCCGGCGCCGGGGCGGGCGCCGGACCAGGCGTCGAGGTAGGCGCGCTCCACGGCCCACAGCGCGGTCAGGGCGGTGCCGACGTCGGCGACGTCGAGCCGGTACAGCAGGTCGCCGTAGGCGATGGTGGCCGGCAGCTGCGGCGCGGCGAGGTCGAGGTCGCGCTCGGCGGCGACCCGGCCGAACCAGTCGAGCTCCTGCACCAGCGCGACGCAGCCGTCGGCGAGGACGGCCTGCGCGGAGCGCGGCGCGCGGGCGAGCAGCCGCGCCTGGAAGCGCAGCAGGTCACCGAGGAAGTGGGCGTCCTGCACGAGCCAGGTGTCGAAGGAGGCGTCGGGCAGCGTGCCGTCGCGGACGGCGTCGAGGAACGGGGAGCGGGTGGCTCGGCCCCACGCGTCGGCGTGGCGGGCGAGCAGGTCGGCGACCGGCACGGCGGCCGACCCTACGGGGTGGTTATCGTGGCGGCGCCATGTGCGGGAGCTCGGGGCAACCGGGCTGAGAGGGCGGCTGAGCGCGCCGCCGACCGCTGGAACCTGACCGGGTAATGCCGGCGTAGGGAGCAGCCATGAGCACGTCCGACCGTGTCCGTACCGGCGCCCGCACCTCCGACGCGCCCCTCACCCTCGACGAGGCGCCGCCACGCACCCTCGGCCTCGGCGAGTCCCTCGGCCTGTGGGCCAACCTCGGCGTGAGCCTCCTGCTGCCGGTCGCGGCGGTGTTCGTCGTCCTGCCCGGCCGGCCGCTGTGGGTGACCCTCGCCGCCGTCGTCGTCGGGGCGGTCGTCGGCTCGCTGCTGCTCGGCGCGGTCGCCGCCGCCGGCGCCCGGGAGAGCGTGCCCGGCATGGTGCTGCTGCGCGGGCTGCTCGGCCGGCGCACGTCCTGGCTGCCCACGGCGTTCAACCTCGTGCAGTGCATCGGCTGGGCGACCTTCGAGATCGTCGTGATCGCCGAGGCCGCCGCCCGGGTGCTCGACGCGCCCCGCTGGCCGTTCGTCCTCGCCGCGGGCGTGCTGGCCACCGCGATGGCGCTGCGCCCGCTCGGCGTCGTCCGGCTGCTGGCCCGCTACGCCGTCTGGGCTGCGCTGGCCGCCGTCGCCTACCTGTTCGTGCAGGTCCTGGCCGAGCCGCTGCCGCCGCTGGAGGACGGCGGGGCGACGTCGTTCTGGACCGCCGCCGACATCGTCATCGCGCTGCCGGTGTCCTGGCTGCCGCTGGCCGCCGACTACACCCGCCACGCCCGCAGCGCCCGCGCCGCCGGCGTCGGCTCCGCGGTCGGCTACGGCCTGGCCACCGTGGTGATGTTCGCCCTCGGCGTCCTCGCGCTGGCCGCCTACGGCAGCTCCGGCCTCGACGTCATCGGCGCGCTGCTGGCGGTGCCGCTGGGCGCCGTGGCGGTGCTCGTGCTGGTCTCGGTCGAGCTCGACGAGGCCTTCGCCAACCTGTACTCGACGGCGGTGTCGGCGCAGAACGTCGTCGGCCGGCTCGACCGGCGGGTGCTCGTGGTGGGCGTGGGCGCCGCGGCCACGCTGCTCGCGCTCACCCTCGACGTCGTCGCCTACGAGCCGTTCCTCTTCCTCATCGGCGCGGTGTTCGTGCCGCTGGCCGGCGTGCTGATCGTGGCCTACTGGCTCACCCCGCGCGGGGCCTGGGACACCTCCGACACCGCGCCCGCCCGGCCGCTGTACCTGCTGCCGTGGGCCGCCGGGTTCGTCGCCTACCAGCTCACCCTGCCCACCTACTTCCCCGGCCCGGGCGCCGGCTGGACGGCGTGGTGGAGCGCCCGCCAGGCCGACCTCGGCATCGACCCGGGCAACGGCTGGTCGGCCTCGCTGGTGGGTCTCGCCGTCGCCGTCGCCCTCGCCCTGCCGCTGGTGCTGCGCGGCCGCCGGCAGCGCGCCGCCGCGTGACCGACGTCGCCGTCGCCGGCGGCGGCCTGGTCGGCCTCGCGGTGGCCTGGCGGGCGGCGCGGCGCGGGCTGTCGGTGACCGTGGTCGACGACGCCCCCGGCACCGGCGCCTCGCTCGCCGCGGCCGGGATGCTCGCGCCGGTCACCGAGGCCGGGTACCGCGAGGAGGCGCTGCTGCGGCTCGGCGCGGCCTCGCTCGAGCGGTGGCCCGCCTTCGCCGCCGAGCTGGAGGCGGACTCGGGCCTGCAGGTGGGCCTGCGCACCGCGGGCACGCTGGTGGTCGGCTTCGACGAGGACGACGTCCGCGAGCTCGACGCGCTGCACGCCTTCCAGCGCGAGCTCGGCCTGGTCGCGCAGCGGCTGACCCCGCGCGAGACCCGCCGCCGGGAGCCCGCGCTGGCCACCCGGGTGCGCGGCGGGCTGCTGGTCGAGGGCGACCACTCCGTCGACGGCCGGGCGGTGCACGCCGCGCTGCTCGCCGCCGCGGAGGCAGCCGGGGTGGAGCTGCGGCGGGAGCGCGTGGCCGACGTCGCCGTCGACGGCGGGCGGGCCGCGGGGCTGGTGCTCGCGTCCGGGGAGCCGGTCGCCGCCGGCGCCACCGTGCTGGCCCTCGGCGCGCACAGCGGCGCGCTCCCCGGCGTCCCGGCGCTGCCGGTGCGCCCGGTGAAGGGGCAGGTGCTGCGCCTGGCCGGCGCCGACGGGCTGCTCGGGGGCACCGTGCGGGCGCTGGTCCGCGGCCGGCACGTCTACCTCGTCCCGTACGGGGGCGACCGGCTCGTGGTCGGCGCCACCGTGGAGGACCGCGGCTTCGACGCCCGGGTGACCGCGGGCGGCGTGCACGACCTGCTGCACGACGCCGTCGAGGTGGTGCCCGAGGTGGAGGAGCTCGAGCTGGTCGAGACCCTCGCCCGCTGGCGCCCCGGCACCCCCGACAACGCGCCGCTGCTGGGCCCCGGCCCGCTGCCCGGCCTGGTGCTGGCCACCGGCCACCACCGCAACGGCGTGCTGCTCACCCCGGTGACCGCCGAGGCCACCGCGGAGCTGCTCGCCACCGGCGCCCTGCCCGGGGTGGCGGCGCCGTTCACGACCGACCGTTTCGGGAGGACCTGAGTGCAGGTGACCGTCAACGGCGACGCGGCCGAGCTGGCCGACGGCGCCACCGTGGCCGACCTCGTGGCCGATCTGCTGGCCGAGCGCGCGTCCGGCCACGACCGCGTCGCCGTCGCCCGCAACGGCGACGTCGTCCCGCGCAGCAGCTGGGCGCAGACCCCGCTGGCCCCCGGCGACGCCGTCGAGGTGCTCGCCCCGACCGCAGGAGGCTGACGATGACCACCGAGGACCTCACCGGGCGGCTGGCGCCCGCCCTCGCCGCCGAGGAGGCCGGCGACCCGTTCGTCCTCGGCGGGCAGACCCTCACCTCGCGGCTGCTGCTGGGCACCGGCGGCGTGCCGAGCCTGGAGGCGCTGGAGGCCGCCGTCCGCGCCTCGGGCACCCAGCTGGTCACCGTCGCGCTGCGCCGCGTCGAGGCGTCGGCGGCCGGCTCGATGATGCAGGTGCTCGACCGCGCCGGCGTCCGGCTGCTGCCCAACACCGCCGGCTGCCGCACCGCGCGGGAGGCGGTGCGCACCGCCCGCCTGGCCCGCGAGGCGTTCGGCACCGACTGGGTCAAGCTCGAGGTCATCGGCGACGACGTCACGCTGCTCCCCGACGCCGTCGAGCTGCTCGACGCCGCCGAGCAGCTGGTCGCCGAGGGGTTCACCGTGCTCGCCTACACCACCGACGACCCGGTGCTCGGCCGCCGGCTGGCCGACGCCGGCTGCGCCGCGGTGATGCCGCTGGGCTCGCCGATCGGCAGCGGCCTGGGCATCCGCAACCCGCACTCGATCGCGCTGCTCCGCGACGCCGTCGACGTGCCCGTGGTCCTCGACGCCGGCATCGGCACCGCGTCGGACGCCGCGCTGGCCATGGAGCTCGGCTGCGACGCGGTGCTGCTGGCCTCCGCGGTCACCCGCGCCCGCGACCCCGAGCGGATGGCGCTGGCCATGCGGCAGGCGGTCGAGGGCGGGCGGCTGGCGCGGCTCGCCGGGCGGATCCCGCGCCGCTGGCACGCCGAGGCCTCCACCTCCTTCGAGGGCCTGCCCGCCCTGTGACCCCCCGGCTGCTCGTCGTCACCGACCGCACGCAGGCGGCCCGCCCGCTGTTCGAGACGGTGGCCGCGGCGGTGGCCGTCGGGGCGCGGGCGGTGCTGCTGCGCGACAAGGACCTGCCCGCCGCCGAGCGGGCCGCGCTGGCCGCCGACCTGCGCGACCTGCTCGACCCGGTCGGCGGGCTGCTGGTGTGGGGCGGGGCGGCCGGCGCGCCCGCCGGACTGCCGGTGCACCTGTCGGCCGCCGACCCGTTCCCGGACGCCCGCCCGCCGCTGGTCGGCCGCTCCTGCCACTCGGCGGCCGAGCTGGCGCGGGCGGCGGCCGAGGGCTGCGACTGGGTGACGCTGTCGCCGTTCGCGGCCACCGACTCCAAGCCGGGGTACGGGCCCGCGCTGGGCCCGGCGGGCCTGGCGGCCCACGTCGCCGCGCGGGGCCCCGGCGCCCCGCCGGTGCTGGCGCTGGGCGGCGTGCGCCCCGGCGACGTGGCGGGCTGCCTCGCCGCCGGGGCGTCCGGCGTGGCGGTGATGGGGCCGGCGATGCGCGACCCCGCCGTCGTCGCCGACTACTGCGCGGCGCTCGCCGCCGCCTGACGTGCCCCCGGGCGGCCCGGGAGCACCAGGTTGAGCACGACGGCGACGACGGCCGCGACGACGATCCCCGAGTCGAACAGCGCGCCCCACTCGCCGGTGACCCGGTCCAGCGCCCCGGGCACCGACGCGATGCCCCGGCCGAGGGCCAGCGACAGCGCCACGATCAGCAGCGAGCGCGTGTCCAGGCCGTCCTTGGCGAGCATCTGCACGCCGATCGCGCACACCATGCCGAACAGGACCAGCACGCCGCCGCCGAGCACCGCGGGCGGGATGGCGGCGAGCACCGCGGCGACCTGCGGCAGCAGCGAGAGGCCGACCAGCACCAGCGCGCCGATGGTCACCACGTGCCGGCTCATCAGCTTCGTCAGCGCCACCAGGCCGATGTTCTGGCTGAACATCGTCGTCGGCAGGGCGCCGAAGACGCCGCCGAGCACCGCGCTGCCGCCCTCGGCGAGGATGCCGCCGCGCAGCTCCCGACGCGTGGCCGGCCGCCCGGCGCCACCCTCGGTGACCGCGTGCACGGTGCCCACGGAGTCGACCATGTTGACCACACCGACCACGGCCATCGACAGCACCGCCACCAGCGGGAACGACAGGCCGAACTCGAAGGGCAGCGGCACGGCGACCAGCGGCCGGTCGCCGACGCCGGAGAGGTCGAGCAGGCCGAACGGGATGGACACCAGGTAGCCGACGACGACGGCCACCAGCACCGACGCGCTGCACAGCAGGCCGCGGCAGAACTGGTTGAGCGCGACGGCGAGCAGGCAGACCAGCGCGGCGATGCCGAGGTTCACCGGCGAGCCGAAGTCCGGTGAGTTGGCGCCGCCCGCGGCGAGGGTGATCCCGCTGGGCAGCAGGCCCAGGCCGATGACCAGGATGATCGTGCCGGTCACCACCGGCGGGAACAGCGCGGCGACCCGGTGGATGCCGAGCGCGATGGCCACCTGGACGGCGGCGGTGACCAGCACGCCGCCGAGCACCGCCGACAGCCCGTGGTCCTCGGCCAGCGGCACCGCGACGGCGATGAACGCGAAGCCGGACCCCATCATCAGCGGCAGCCGGCTGCCCACCGGGCCGATGCCGACGGTCTGCAGCAGGGTGGCCAGGCCGGCGCACAGCAGCGCGGCCTGCACCAGCAGGGTGGCCTCACCGGTCGTGGCACCGATGACGCCGGCCAGCAGGATCGCCGGAGTCAGGTTCGAGGTGAACATCGCGAGCACGTGCTGCAGCCCGAGCGGCACCGCGACCCGCCACGGCGGGCGGCTGTCGGGGTCAGCCGGGTCGGTGCTGCGGGGTGCGGTGCCGCGGGGCGCGGTGCCGGCGGCGCGCGACCGCACGGAGGACAGGACCATCGGGGGGACTCCTCGGCCGCAGGGGGGCGGGTACCCGCAGCAGCGTCCCGGCGCGGTGTTCCGGGCACGTTCCGGGCGCGTGGCGGGTCCGTTCCGGTCCCGCCGGTGTGACGCTCCTCGCAACCGTGTTTGAGCGGGCCCCGCGCGAGCCATACGCAGGTGTTCGACCACGGCGCCCGCACGGGCGCCCGACAGTCACGGGGAGCACACGGGTGAGACGCGGACCGGCCGGCCTCGGCTGGCCGTCGGCTCCCCCACCCCCCGCCTGGGACGGCGTCTCCTGGCAGCTGTCCGACGTCGCCGAGCTCCCCCGGATGCGCGCGGAGCTGCGGCGGTCGCGCACCGTCGGCGTCCCGGCGGACCTGCGCGACCGGCTGCTGCTCGTCCTCGACGAGATGGCGTCCAACGCCCTGCGGCACGGCGGCGGGTCGGTGGAGGCCGCCGTGCGCCGCACCGGCGACGCGTTCCTCGTGGCGGTCACCGACGGCGACACGCGCACCGCGCCGACCCCCGCGGTCGACCGCGACCCCGCGCAGGGCGGCCTGGGCCTCTACCTGATCGCCGAGCTGTCCACGGCGCACGGCTGGTACGTCGACGGCGACGCGAAGACCGTCTGGGCGGTCCTGCCCCGCTAGGGCCGGGGGCCCTCCGGCTGGGGGTGGAGCCGGATGGCCACGAGGGCGACGTCGTCCTGCAGTCCCTCGGGCCGCAGCCGGCGGACCAGCGCGTCGCACAGCCGCTCCAGCGGCAGCCCGGCCAGCTCCGTCAGCGCGTCCCGCAGCCGCTCGATGCCCTCGTCGAGCAACAGGTCGCGGCCCTCGACCAGCCCGTCGGTGTAGAGCAGCAGCGTCGAGCCGCGGCGGACCTCGACCTCGTGCGAGGTGCGGCGGGCGGCGGGGTCGACGCCGAGCATGAGCTCCCCGCGCTCGCCCCCGAGCCGGCGCACCTCCCCCTCGGGCGTGAGCAGCAGCGGCGGGGGGTGCCCGGCGTTGGACCAGCGCAGCGTCGTCGTCCCGGCCGCCCGCTGCTCCGGGGTCTGCTCCACCCGGGCGACGACGGCGGTGGCCATGGTGTCGAGGCCGAGCGCGTCGACGGCGGCGTCGAGCTCGGCGAGGACGGCGTCCGGCGGGGTGTCGCCGCGGTGGGCGACGCCGCGCAGCATCCCGCGCAGCTGGCCCATCGCGGCGGCCGCCTCGGTGTCGTGGCCGACGACGTCGCCGATGACGAGCACGGTGGCGCCGTCGGGCTGCTGGAACGCGTCGTACCAGTCGCCGCCGACCTGGGCGACCTGCACCGCGGGCTGGTAGCGGACGACGATCTCGGCCTCGTCGGGCTGCGGCGGGGCGGTGAGCAGGCTGCGCTGCAGCGCCTCGGCGAGACGCCGCTGCTGGTCGAACAGCCGGGCGTTGTCCAGCGCCAGCGCGACGCGGTCGGCCACCTCGCGGGCCGCGGCGACGTCCTCGTCGGTGGCCGCCGGCCGGCCGGCGCCGCGGTAGACGCTCAGCGCGCCGAGGGTGCGGCCGCGGGCCAGCAGCGGGAGGGTGACCGCGGTCCGCGGGGCCAGCGCGTCGAAGGCGTCGAGCACCTCGCCCTCGGGCAGGGTCGGCCGGATCGCGGCCGGCACGTCGGCCACGGTGAGCAGCCGGCCCGACCCCAGCGCGCGCAGTACCGGGGCGTCGGGGGCGATCGACGCCAGGCGCAGCGCGGCGTAGGTCGCCGTCACCGGGCGCAGCGCCGGGTCGGCGTGCCAGCTCGCGACGTCGTGCATGCGCCCGTCGGCGCCGTCGGCGAGGGTGAGGATCGCCCAGTCGCCGAGCACCGGGACGACGGCCTCGGCCACGCGCTGCAGCGCGGTGCGCTCCCCCGCCGGTGAGCCGAGCGTCGCGGACATGAGCGCGCTGACCTCGGCGACCAGGGCCAGCCGGGCCGCGCTGTCCCGGGCGCGCTGCTCGGCGGCGCGGCGCTCGGTGACGTCGAGGAAGTACACCGACAGGCCGTCGGGCCCGGGCCAGGCGCGCACCTCGTACCAGGAGTCCAGCGGCGGCGGGTAGTACGCCTCGAAGACCCGCTCCTCGCCGCCCTCCATCGCGGCGCGGTAGTGGACCTCGAAGGCGCTGCCGACGGCCGCCGGGAACAGCGTCCAGACGACGCCGCCGAGGAGCTCCTCGCGGGAGCGGTGCAGCACCCGCTCGGCCTCGGCGTTGACGTAGGTGAACCGCCACCTGCGGTCGAGGGCGAAGAACGCCGACCGCATGGTCTCGAGCACCCGGGAGACGCGGGCGTCGCCCTCGCGGAGGCGGGTGGTGTCGATGCCGGCGCCGAGCAGCCGCACCGCCGTGCCGCGGTCGTCGGCCAGCGCCCGGCCGCGGCCCTGCACCCAGCGGGTCTCCCCGCTGGGCAGCACCACCCGGAACTCCGCGTCGTAGACGCCGACGTCGTCGATGGCGTCCTGCAGCGCCTGCAGCGTGCGCTCGCGGTCGTCGGGGTGCAGCCGCGCGGCGAAGGCGTCGATCGACTCGTCGAAGCCCCCGGGCCGGTACCCGAAGATCGCCATCAGCTGGTCGTCCCAGGACAGCCGGCCGGTGACGAGGTCCCAGTCGAAGCTGCCGATGCCCGCGGCGTCGATGGCCAGCTCGAAGCGGATCCGGCTGACGTCGGGGTCGTCGGGCAGCAGGGACAGCGGCCGGGACGCCTTCCCCGGCGGCCCCGGGCGCTGCTCGGGGACGGTCACGGGGGTGCGGGTCCAATCAGTGGGAGAGCTGCGGTACGCCGTCCTTTCTCCCATGCGCGGCGCGGGCGCGACAACCGGGGTGCCGGGGACGACACGGCGGGGGCCCCGGCCCGCGAGGGCGGACCGGGGCCCCGGGGGTGCGGTCAGGCGGCCGGCTGGACCCCGAAGGTCGCCAGCCAGTCCTGGACGACCGGGATGTCCACGCGCTGCAGACCGTCGATGTACCGGCAGTTGGCGGTGTAGCCGTAGCTGGTGACGGTGACGACGTTGCCCGAGGGCCCGAAGCTCGGGCCGCCGGAGTCGCCGAAGCAGGTGCCGCCGCCGCCGCGGTTGTCGTGCTCGTTGCCGTTGACCTGCAGGATCTGGGCGGTCAGCTTCTGGCCGACGACGTCGGTGTAGCGGCGCAGGATCGGGTAGCTCTGCGGCGTCGGCTTCTGCGGGCCGGAGTCGGGCTGGCGCACCTCGGTGCCGTAGCCGACGGCGCGGAACAGCGTCCGGTTGAGCGCGGGCTGGCGGTACTGCTCCAGCTCGTTCGGCGCGGCCAGCTGCGCGGGCTCCACGCCCGCGGGCGCCGGCTCGTCGAGCACGACGACGCCGACGTCGTTCCAGTTGTCCGTGTCGGTGAAGTCCGAGTAGTCCGGGTGCGTGTACGCGGTGCCGGACACCCAGTCGACCGCGTCGGTCTCCTCGGAGCCGAGGTACCCCACCGCCGGGTCGGCGACCGGCAGGTCGGCGGGCGCGGCCTCGTCGACGACGGGGTCGAAGGTGACCAGGGTCCGGCCCACCGTGCCGGCGGTGCAGTGCGCGGCGGTGAGGACGACGTCCTCGGACACCAGCGTCCCGGAGCAGCGGAAGCGCCCGCCCGTGCCGTCGTAGAAGACGAGCATGCCGACGTTGTCGTAGATGTTCGTCCGGTCCTCGATGCCGCCGGTGACGGCGCCGGCGGGTGCCGGCGCGACCAGGCCGGCGGTGAGCAGGGCAGCGGCTCCGGCGAGCACTGCCTTCGTGCGTGCGTGCATCCCTCGTCCCCTCGGTGGGCCAGGAGCCGCCGGGTGAGCGACTCCACGGAGGGCAACGAACCGTGCACGGAGGGGATACGCAACTCGAACGGGCCGGGGCCGTCCGGAACGCCGGACGGGCGCCCCGGGAGGCCGGCCGGCGGGCTGCCGGTCCGGCGCTCCGGGAGCGCCCGTCGAGGTCGTGTCCCCGCTGGTGTCCCCGCTGGTGTCCCTGCGCCGCGGGCTCGCGGGCCGGCGTCCTGCGGTCTCCTGTCGCGGCGCCGGGCCGGGGACCGCGGGCCGGGTCCGGGAGCGCTCCTCGGGCGGCGGGGCCGCGCCGGTCTCCGGGGCGCCGTCCTGCCAGGCCGTGCCGGTCAGAGACCCGGGGGACGACGGGGCGGGTCGTCCGTGCCGGGCACCGGCAGGTCCTGGTCCGCCTCCGCCGGCGGCTGCTGCCGGCGCCGTCCCGCGTCGCGTCCGTGCCTCCCGGATGGGCCCGCGCGCTGTCCCCGGGCGGGGCAGTCGGCGGGAGGGTCGAGGCCGGATCGTCGTGCGGTGGGGTTCGCCGGCGGCAGGGGTCCCGCTGCCGCCGGGCACCACCCGCCGCGTCGCGTCCGCGCCTCCCGGGAGGGCCCGCGCGCTGTCCCCGGGCGGGGCAGTCGGCGGGAGGGGCGAGGCCGGATCGTCGTGCGGTGGGGTCTGCCGGCGGCGCGGGTGCCGCGGAGGGGTCAGGGGGCGGCCACGGGGCCGGGGAGGAACTGCTCGCGGGAGCGGGCCGGCGGTCCGGCTCCGGGGCGGGAGCCGGGCCCGTCGAGCACGTCGACGAGGAGAGCGGACGCGCGGTCTCCGGGAGGAGGCGCGCAGGGGGTCAGCCGGGGGCGGGTGGCGGTGGCCGGGGCGAGCCCCGGGCCGGCGGTGGCACCGGGTCGCCCCGGGTGCGCACCGCGCCGTCGGCCGGCGGTGGGGGGTCGGGTGCCCGCGCGGTCGGCCGGGCGGCCGACGGGCGGGCGGGCCAGCCCGCGGGGGCCAGCGCCGGGCCGGGCGGGCGGGGCCGCGGCACCGGGTGCACCGGCCGGGCGGTGCCGGCCGGAGGAGACGCCGCGGTGGGGGAAGACACCGCGGGCGTGATCGTGGGGGTGCTCGGCATCTCGGTGAGCACCACGGGTCCGTCCGCGCCGGGCCGGCGCAGGACGGGGGCGGCGGGACGGGGTGCACCCCAGGCGAGGTGCTCCCCGCCGGGGCCGGCACCCCACATCGCCAGGCGCCGGACGAGGCCGGGGCCGCGCGGGGGGACGGCGACCGGCGCGGTCGGCCAGGCGGCGTGCGCCCCGTCGGGGCCGGCGCCCCACATCGCGAGGCGGCGGACGCCGGCGCGGAGCCGGGCGCGCAGCCGGGAGCCGGGGGCCGGGGGCTGCTGGGCGCGGACCGGGGCGGCCGGCGCGGCGGCGGTGGCCGGCGGGACCGGCCGCGGGCGCGGCACCGGCACCGGACGGGTCACCGGCAGCGGCCGCAGCGCGCGGCCCGGGGCGGCGCCGGCGGCCCGGCTGCCGGCGACCCGGGTGCCGCTGGTGCGCACGGTGGCGGCGCGCGCCGGGCGGCGGCGGTGCGGCAGGGCCTCGGCCCGCTCGAGCAGCTCGACCCAGCCGGCGGGGACCAGGTCGTCGGGCAGGGTCGCCGACGCCGGGGCGGGTGCCCGGTCGATCGCCATGCCGTCCTCCTGGGGGTCTGTGTCCGCGGCCGGGGAAGGTGCCGCGGACAAGGAGAAAGGTAGGGACCGCCACCCCCGCGGACGGCCGTTCCGGACACGTCCCGCAGCCCCCGTGACGCAACCGTTGTGACGCTCTGACCTGCGGGTTGGTGACCGTGTGCTGACGGCGAGCACTTGTCGACCCGTCGACCGCCCCTGAGCGTGGGAGGGCCCCGGGGGGCCTCCGGTCACCCCGCGACACGTCCCGCCGCGCCCGGCGTGTCGGGCCCGGCGCGGGGGTCGCCCGTCCGTGCCGCCCGGTTGCCGGTGCCCGGAGGGGTGCCCACGATCGTGCGGTGACGGACTCCGGCGCCACGGGCGCCTCCCGGACGGCGGTCGGCGCACAGGACTCCCCGGGCGACGGCGCGCCGGACACCAGGCTGCGCCGCGCCGTCACCGGGAAGCTGCTGTACCTGTTCATCCTCGGCGACGTCCTCGGCGCCGGCGTCTACGCGCTGGTCGGCGAGGTGGCCGGGGAGGTGGGCGGCGCGATCTGGGTGCCGCTGCTGGTGGCGCTGCTGCTCGCCCTGCTGACGGCGGCCTCCTACGCCGAGCTGGTCACCAAGTACCCGCGGGCCGGCGGCTCCGCGGTGTTCGCCGAGCGGGCGTTCCGCTCCCCCGTCGTGGCGTTCCTCGTCGGCTTCTGCATGCTCGCTGCCGGGGTCACCAGCGCCGCCGGGCTGGCGCTGGCCTTCGCCGGCGACTACCTCGGCGTCTTCCTCGACGTGCCCGCCGCGCCGGCCGCGATCGTGTTCCTGCTGGCCGTGGCGCTGCTCAACGCCCGCGGCATCCAGGAGTCGCTGCGCGCCAACCTCGTGATGACGCTGGTCGAGACGTCGGGCCTGGTGCTCGTCGTCGTCCTCGGCGCGGTGGTGCTGTTCCGCGGCGACGGCGAGCCGGCGCGGGCGCTGGAGTTCCCGCCCGGGGTGTCGGCGGGGACGGCGGTGCTGGCCGCGGCGCTGCTGGCCTACTACTCGTTCGTCGGGTTCGAGACGTCGGCGAACGTGGCCGAGGAGGTCCGCGACGTCCGCCGGGTCTACCCGCGGGCGCTGTTCGGCGCGCTGCTCACCGCCGGCGCCGTCTACGTGCTGGTCGGCCTGGCCGCGGCGGTCGTGCTGCCGCCCGAGCGGCTCGCCGACTCCACCGGGCCGCTGCTGGAGGTGGTGCGCGCCGCCGACGCCGGGATCCCCGACCAGCTCTTCAGCGTGGTCGCGCTCGTCGCCGTCGCCAACGGCGCGCTGCTCACCATGATCATGGCCAGCCGGATGGCGTTCGGGATGGCCGAGCAGCGGCTGCTGCCGGCCGCCCTCGGCCGGGTGCTGCCCCGCCGGCGCACGCCGTGGGTGGCCATCGCCGTCACCACCGCGGTGGCGATGGGGCTGAGCCTGCTCGGCGACCTCGCCACGCTGGCCAACACCGTGGTGCTCCTGCTGCTGTTCGTCTTCATCAGCACGAACACCGCGGTGCTGGTGCTCCGCCGCGACCGAGTGGACGTGCCGCACTTCCGGGTGCCGGCGGTGGTGCCGGTGCTCGGCGTCGCGTCCTGCCTGGTGCTGCTCTGGCAGCAGGAGGCCCGCACCTGGGCGTTCGCCGGGGTGCTGGTCGCCGTCGGGCTGCTGCTGTACCTGGTGACGGCGCTGCCGCGGCGCCGGGCGGCCGCGCGGGAGGACGCGGGGTCGCCGGGCGCGGGGGTCAGCCGATCCGGCTCCTGATCGCCGCGGCGAACCGGGCGGCCGCGCCGTCGTCGGTGGTGAGGAACAGGCTCGGCTCGGTCAGCTCGACCTCGATCACCTGCGGCGCGCCGTCGTCGCCGGGGACCAGGTCGACGCGCGCGTAGAGCGGGGTCTCCCCCGTCCGCTCGCGCACCCATGCCAGCACCCGGTCGCCGAGCGCCCGCTGCTCCGGCCCGGCGGTGCGGGCGGTGATGGTCTCCTCGGCGAACAGCCCCGGGCCCAGCGCCTCACCGGCCAGCAGCGCGCCCTTGCCGAACGCGTGGCTGTACACGCCGCCGACGTACACCAGCCCCGTCTCGCCCTCCGCGTCGAGCCGCGCGAGGTAGGGCTGCACCATCACCGCCCGGCCGCTCGCGAGGATCCCCTCGGCCAGCTCGCGGGCGCCGGCCCGCCGCTCCGGGGGGAAGCGCACGGTGTCGCGGGCGCCGGCGGAGACCACCGGCTTGACCACGACGTCGCCGGGCCAGCGGGACAGCGCGCCGTCGACGTCGCCGGGCCCCTCCGCCCAGGCGGTGGGGACGACGGGCACCCCGGCGCCGGCCAGCTCGCGCAGGTACCGCTTGTCGGTGTTCCAGGCCAGCACCGCGGCCGGGTTGGCCAGCCGGGTGCCCTCCTCCACGCGCCGCGCCCAGGCCAGGAACTCGTCGCGCCGCGGCGCGTAGTCCCAGGTGGACCGGACGACGACGGCGGTCGCGGCGGACCAGTCGACCGTCGGGTCGGCCCAGTCGGCGGCGGAGGCGGTGAGGCCCTCGGCGGCCAGGGCGGCGACGAGCAGCGGCTCGTCCTCGTCCCTCCCGGCGGCCTCGGCACAGCTGGCGAGCAGGACGTCGGGCACGGCGCGATCCTGCCGCACGCCGGCCCGGTCGCCGGCCGGCGGCCCGCTCGGACGGCCGCTCGGTCGGACGGCCGCTCGGTCGGACGGCCGCTCGGTCGGACGGCCGCTCGGTCAGACGGCCGCTCGGTCAGACGGCCGCGGTGCCCGCGCCCTCCCCGAAGGCGGCCAGCGAGACCGGCTCCCACCGGCGCCAGGTGGCCAGCCGCTCCGCGTAGTCGGCCTCGATGCCGGCCAGCGCGCGGCCGAACACGATCCGCGCGGGCGGCTCCTCCGCGTCGACCACGGCCAGGATCGCCGCGCGGGTGGCCCGGGGGTCGCCGAGCTGCCAGGCGGTGCGGTCGATCGAGCCGCGGAGGTCGTCGTAGGCGGCGAGCTCGTCGCTGCGCCGCAGGCCACGGGCGGCGAAGTCGGTGGCGTAGGGCCCGGGCTCCACGCAGGTGACGCGGATGCCGAAGCCGGCGACCTCCTGGCGCAGCGACTGCGACAGGCCCTCCACCGCCCACTTGGCCGCGTGGTAGGCGCCGAACTGGGGGAAGGCGGTCACCCCGCCCTCGCTGGTCACCTGCACGAGGTGGCCGCTGCCCTGCGCCCGCAGGAGCGGCAGGGCGGCCTGGGTCACCCAGAGCGTCCCGAGGAGGTTGGTCTCCAGCGACGCCCGGATCTCGTCCTCGCCCAGCTCCTCGACCATGCCGAGGTGGCCGAAGCCGGCGTTGTTCACCACGACGTCGAGGCGCCCCAGCCGGTCGTGCGCCTCGGCCACCACGGCGCGCACCTGCTCGCGGTCGGTGACGTCCAGGGCCAGCGGGACGACGGCGTCGCCGTACCGGTCGGCCAGCTCCCCGAGCCGGTCGGCCGAGCGCGCGGTCGCCGCCACCCGGTCGCCGCGCTCCAGGGCGGCCTCCGCCCACTCGCGCCCGAACCCGCTGCCCGCCCCGGTGATGAACCACGTCGTCGTCATGCCTCCACCCTCCGCCCAATCTGGTCTGCGCGGTAGCGAGGGATCGGCATCCCAGCCATGCGGGACACGCATGGCACGCTGGTCCGGTGACCGGCGAGGTGACCGTGCTCGGGCTGCGGGTGATCCGGCAGGTGGCGGCCAGCGGCTCCTTCGCCGCGGCTGCCGTCGAGCTCGGCTACACGCAGTCGGCGGTGTCCCGCCAGATCGCGGCGCTCGAGTCCGCGGTCGGCGAGCGGCTGTTCACCCGGGGGCGGCGCGGCGTGCAGCTGACGGCCGCCGGTGAGGTCGTCCTGCGGGGTGCGGGGCGCGCGCTCGCCGAGCTCGACGCCACCGGCCAGCAGCTGGCCCGGCTGCACGACCGGCTCGCCGGACGGCTCACCGTGAGCGCCTTCCCGACCGCGGCCGCGGTGCTCGTGCCCCGCGCCGTCGCGGACCTCGCGGCGGCGCACCCCACCCTGCAGGTGGTCCTGGACGAGGCCGCGAGCCCGGTGGCGCTGCGCCGGCTGCGCGCCGGGCGCACGGACGTCGCCGTCGTCGCCGCCGGCCCCGGGCTGCCCGATCCGGACCTCGCGGGACTGGAGGTCTCCCCGCTGGTCCCGCTCGGGCTGCTGGTCGCCGTCCCCGAGGGGCACCGGCTCGCCCGGACGCCGGTGGTCCGGCCGGGCGACCTGGCGGACGTGCCGTGGATCGTGGGCACCGGCGCGCCCGGGGAGCCCCAGTTCGGGCCGTGGCCCACCCTGGCCGAGCCGCGGGTCGCCTTCTCCGTCCGGCACTGGACGACCCGCCTGGGCCTGGTGGCCGCCGGGCTCGGTGTCACGGTGCTGCCCGGCACCATGGCCGCCGCCGTGCCGGCCGGCGTGCGGGTCGTCGCGATCGACGACCCGTCCTGGCCCGGCCGGCGGACCCTGGTGGTCACCCGGCGCCCGCCCGACCGGGCGGCCGCGCTGGCCGCGCGGGCGGTCGTCGAGCAGGCGGAGGCCCTGCGGTCCGGGGCGCGGGGCGGTTGACGGGACCGCAGCGGCACCGGTGGCGACCGGCGGGGAGGACCGGGCCCGGCGGCGTCTGCTGGGATGGGCGGGTGGCTGCCACCCCCCTGGTGATCGACACCGACCCGGGCATCGACGACGCCCTCGCCATCCTGCTGGCCCTCGCCAGCCCCGAGGTCGACCTGCGGCTGGTCACCACCACGCACGGCAACGTGGACCTCGCGCAGACCACCGAGAACGCGCTGCGCGTGCTGCACCTGGCCGGCCGCTCCGACGTCCCGGTGGCCGCCGGTGCCGCCGAGTCGCTGGTCTACGCGCAGCCCGAGCGGGCCGGGCACGTGCACGGGCGGACCGGGCTCGGCGGGGTCGACCTGCCGCCCTCGCCGGCCGCCGTCGACCCGCGGCCCGCGGTGGTCGCCCTGGCCGAGCTGCTGCTGGCGTCCGAGACCCCGGTGACCGTGGCCGCCATCGGCCCGTGGACGAACGTCGCGCTGCTGCTGGCCACCTACCCGGAGGCCGCCGCCCGCATCGGCCGGCTGGTGCTCATGGGCGGCTCGGCGGGCCGCGGCGGCAACGTGACCGCGGCGGCGGAGTTCAACGTGTGGGCCGACCCCGAGGCCGCGGCCCGGGTGCTCGGCGCCACGGTGCCCACGGTGCTGGTCGGGCTCGACGTCACGCTGCCCACCGTGCTCGACGAGGGCGGCATCGCCCGCTTCGCCGCCGCGGGCCCCGTCGGCGCGACGGCGGCGGCGATCCTGCAGCAGTACCTCGACCACGCGCGCAGCTCCTACGGCACCACCGGCGTGGTGGTGCACGACGCGCTGGCGCTCACCGAGGCCATCGCGCCGGGCACGCTGGGCACCGTGCGGCGCGACGTCGTCGTCGACACCACCCGCGGCGCCGGACGCGGCCAGACGCTGGTCGACCGCCGCACCGTGTCGGACTCCCCCACCGCGGTCGACGTCGCCGAGACCGTCGACAGCCCGGCCGCCGTCGAGTTCCTGGTCAGCCGCCTGAGCGACCTGGCCGCCCGTCGGGGCTGACGCCCCCGGCCGGCTGCGCCACGGAGGCGACGATCCCGGCGGCGATGTCGCGCAGCTTGCGGTTGTAGCGCTGCGAGGCGTCGCGCAGCAGGTCGAAGGCGGCGTCGGCGTCGACCCGGCGCTGCGCCATGAGCACGCCCTTGGCCTGCTCGATCACCGCCCGCGACTGCATCGCCAGCTCCATGTTGCGGGCGTGCTCGCCGAGCAGGGCGTGCGCGTCGGCGTTGGCGACGGCGACGGCCACCGCCTCGGCCACCTCGCGGGCCGCCTCCGCCGAGGTGTCGGAGGCGAGGGCGCCGGGCCGCGTCGAGTAGATGTTCAGCGCGCCGATCGTGGTGCCCTGGTAGGGCAGCGGCGTCGACAGCGAGCTGCGCACGCCGACGGCGAGGACGCGTGCGGTGTAGTCGGGCCAGCGGGTCTCGGTGCGCATGTCGTCGACCCGCAGCTGCACCCCGCCGCGGCCGGCGTCCAGGCAGGGCCCGTAGCCGCGGGCGTACTGCAGCTCGTCGGCCGCCAGCGCCATGTCGCCGTCGTGGGCGGCGGTGGTGGGCACGTCGCCGCGGACCAGCGTGATCGACGTCGACTCGGCGCCGGGCACGTGCTCGGTCGCCAGGCGCGTCACCTCCCCCAGGACGTCGGACAGCTCGCGGTCGGCCAGCCGCAGCCGGCTCAGCGCCCTCCACAGGTCCTCCACGCGCCCATCCTGCCCTGGGACCCCCCGTTCGGGGCGTCCGGCGACCCACGGCGGACCCTCCGCTGCGGGACGACGGGGTTTCGGCGAGGATGGGCGCCGGTGCTGCGGAGCGACGGAGGGTGGACGATGGGCCAGGAGGCGTGGCCGCTCACACCCGTGCCCTCCGTGGCCGGCGACGTCTGGCACTGGCAGCTGGAGGCCATGCACGTCGTCTCCCGCGTCCGGGCCGACCTGCGGGCGCGCATCGCCCACCCGTCGGTGAGCACGTCCTCCACCGAGGACGCCCGCGACGGGCTGCTGCTGGTCTTCGAGGAGCTGGCGTCCAACGCGCTGCGGCACGGCGGCGGCGACGTCCGCGCGCTCGTGGTGGCCAGCCCCGCCGGGTGGCTGCTCGACCTCAGCGACGAGGCGCCCGACCGGCCGCCGGTGCCCGCCGTCGACCGCGACCCGTCCCTGGGCGGCATGGGGCTACACCTGGTGGCCCAGCTGTCGGTGGCCTACGGCTGGGAGCGCCGGCCCGGCCGCAAGCACGTCTGGTCCCGGCTGCCCTCGGGGCTCGCCCCGCTCGAGGGCATCGGCGACCGCGTGCCCGAGCCGCGCACGCCCGAGTTCCCGCGCGACTGACCCGGCCGCCGGCGGGCTCAGGCGGAGTCGGCCACCGCGGCGCCCTCGTGCTCGGCGCGCGCGCAGTGCGCGCAGCAGTAGAACTGCCCCTCGACGACGACGCCGTGGCCGACCACCTTGACCCCGCAGTGCTCGCAGATCGGGGCCATGCGGTGGATCGCGCACTCGAAGCTGTCGAAGGTGTGCGTGACGCCCTGCGCCACCACCTCGAAGCTCATCGCGTAGTCGTTGCCGCAGACCTCGCAGACCGCCATGGCGCCTCCCTTCCCCGGGAGGCGCCCGCGGACACCGCCGACCGGCGTGTCAGCCGTTGCGGGCGGTCCACCCGGACACGAAGTCGCGCAGGCTGCGGGTCGGGCGCAGCCAGGCGCCGTCCGCCGGGAGCGCGTCGAGCCGGACGCGGTCCAGCGGCGCGGTGAACGCCCCGGGCACGTCCTCGATGTCGATGAACTCGAGCAGGTCGGAGCCGATCGCGTAGCCCGCGACCTCGCTGAAGGCGACGACGACGACCTGCGTGCCGGCCCGCGCGAGCTCCTCGAGCGGCTCGGCGAAGTTGCGGCCGTCGCCGGAGAAGACGACCAGGCGGCGCAGCCGGTGGCTGTGCGTGCGCACCTCGATGTGGTCGAGCATCGCCTGGTCGATGTCGTCGTCGGGCTGCTGCTTGGGGCGGGCGAACACCGCGTAGCCGAAGCCGCGCAGCGCCTCCACCCAGCGCTGCAGCGAGCCGACGACGGGCGGGATGTTGGCGAACACGCAGGCCTCGACCTCGGGCGCGTCCGCGGCGGCCGGGTCGCCTGCGCCGTCGACGAACCACGCGGCGATCGCGTCGAAGCGCGGGCGGGACGCGGCGGTCGGGCGGGCGCCGATGACCGTGGACAGGGTCATGTCGATGTTCGGCGCGTCCCAGATGAGCAGGTCCAGCGCCGGCCGGCCGCGGCCCTGCGTCTCGTCGGGGAGGGTCGCCGTCCCCGTGGTCGCGCCGTCGGGCCCGCTCGTCACCGTCACGGGGGCAGTCTGCCCCGTCGGCCCGGTGACCGGCGCGGACGCCCCCGGTGCGGGAGCGGGCTCGGGGGCGGGCTGGGCGGGCGCGGGCTGGGCGGGCGCGGGCTGGGCGGGCGCGGGCGGCCCGGCCGGGGACGTCGCCCGGCGGACCGCCCGGCGGCGCACCGGTCCCGTCATGCGCGCCCGCTCCCCCGCGGCCTCAGCCCAGGCGGCCGGCGAGGGCCAGCGCGCAGGAGTCGCCGCCGCCGTCGGACACCCGGTTCGCCCACCGCTCGACGTCGCGGGCGGCCATCGGGCGGGCGAGCAGGTAGCCCTGGGCGGAGTCGCAGCCGGCCTCGCGCACCATCCGCAGGTGGTCGGCGGTCTCCACGCCCTCGGCCACCGAGCGGATGCCGAGGGTGTGCGCCAGCTCGACGATCGCGCCGAGCACCGCGCCGGTGCCGCCGGCGGCCAACCGCTCGGCCGCGGTGATCAGCGACCGGTCGATCTTGAGCGTGCCGATGGGCAGCGCCATGAGCTGGGCGAGGGAGGACCAGCCGGTGCCGAAGTCGTCGATGGCGACCCGGACGCCGAAGCCCTGCAGGACGGCGAGCTGGTCCTCGGCGCGGGTGGGGTCCTCGGCGACGCAGGTCTCGGTCAGCTCGAGCATCAGCTGCTCGGGGGCGAGGCCGGAGTCGCGCAGGGCCGCGCGGACGTCGCGCACCAGGGTCTCCGCGGAGAAGTGGCGGGCGCTGATGTTGACCGCCATGCGCAGCGCCAGGCCCTGCTCGGCCCACTCCGCGGCCTGCCGGGTGGTCTCGTGCAGCAGCCAGCGGGTGATGGGGATGAGCTGGCCGGTCTCCTCGGCGACGGAGAGGAACGCGTCGGGGCCGAGCAGGCCGCGCTCGGGGTGCTGCCAGCGCAGCAGCGCCTCCACGCCCTCCACCTCGCCGGTGTCCAGGCGCACGACCGGCTGGTAGTGGACGACGAACTGGTCCTGGGCGCCGTCGCGCAGCCGGTTGGCGACGTCCATCCGCCACCGGGCGGCGTCGCGCAGGCCCGGGGAGAACAGGTGCACGCGGTCGCGGCCGGCGGCCTTCGCGGCGTAGCCGGCGGCGTCGGCGTCGCTCAGCAGCTGGTGGGCGTGCCGCAGGCCCGGCTGGGCGACGGCGACGCCGATGCTCGCCGACACCGGCACGGTCAGCCCGGCGGCGGTGAACGGGCGGGCGAAGGAGCGCTGCAGCCGGAAGGCCAGCGAGGCGGCCTCGGGGGTGTCGCAGGAGCGGGCGAGGACGACGAACTGGTCGCCGCCGAGCCGGCCGACGGCGTCGCCGGGGCGTACCTGGCCGGCGAGGCGGGCGCCCACCCGGCGCAGCAGCTCGTCGCCGACCTCGTGACCGAGGGAGTCGTTGACGGTCTTGAAGCCGTCGAGGTCGAGGAACAGCAGCGCGGTGCGGCCGTCGTCGTCGGCGAGGGCCTGCTCGATGAGCTCGAGCAGCCGGGCGCGGTTGGGCAGGCCGGTGAGGTCGTCGTGCGACGCCTGCCAGGCCAGCCGGTGCTGGTCGCGGACGCGCTCGCTGATGTCGGTGTGCGTGACCACGAGCTGGCCGGAGTCGTCGACCCGCGCGGCCTGCAGGCGCCACCAGGAGTCGCCGTCGG
Source organism: Geodermatophilus nigrescens (assembly GCF_900129495.1). Classification (GTDB taxonomy): domain Bacteria; phylum Actinomycetota; class Actinomycetes; order Mycobacteriales; family Geodermatophilaceae; genus Geodermatophilus; species Geodermatophilus nigrescens. The sequence continues at coordinate 118,873 of NZ_FQVX01000004.1, read as the reverse complement.
CCAGCTGCTGGGCGTAGTCGCAGGCGAAGACGCGGTCGGTGGAGCCGGGCGGCGCGGCCCGCAGCTCGGTGAGCCCCTCGGCGATGCGGGCGAGGTCGGACGGGGGCAGCCCCTGGGCGATCTGCGCCAGGTAGTCGTCGCCGGTGCCGGCCACCTGCCAGCCGGCGGCGCGGACCAGGTCGTCGTTGGCCGACCAGCCGCGGTTGACGCTGCGGATCCGGCCGCCGCCGTCGAGCAGCACGGTGGGGGAGGGCAGCGCGTCCAGGACGGCGGCGGTCTGCCGGAGGGCGTGCGCCTGGGCGGCCTGCTCGCGGTGCCGGGAGTCGACGTCGCGGATGAAGACGACGAGGCCGGTGGCGTCGGCGGAGGCGCGCACCTCGAACCAGCGGTCCCGGGGGCGGTGGAGGTACTCGAAGACGCGGGGCCGCCCGTCGGTCATCAGCCCGCGCAGCTGGTCCTCGAACTCCGAGCCGCGCAGGTCGGGCACGCAGGCGAGCGCCGTCCGGCCGAGCAGGGCGTGCGCGGGGCGTCCGAGGAGCTCCTCGAGCGGGGTGTTCACCCAGGTGAAGCGCCACTCGCGGTCGAGGTGGCAGACCGCGTCGGGGACGCTGGCCAGCAGGTCCGGTGGTGCCACCGCGCCTGCGTGGTCGGACTGGTGCACGCTGATCTCTCTCCCCCCGCCGCACTCCGGGTCCTGCCCCCTGGGGGGTGTCCCGGGTACGGACCGGGACGGGATGGGAAGTCGGTCCGTGCGCGACGCGTACCCGAGGGTAGTGGAGCGATGCCTCCTCAGACAGGGGCGATCGTTGAACGTTCGACGAGCGCGCCCACGGGCGTGTCGTGGGGCAGCGTCCCGAGCACGCTGCCCCAGTCGCCGCCCAGCCGGCTGGCGCAGAAGGCGTGCGCGACCTCCGTCGGGCCGTGGCGCAGCAGCAGCGACCCCTGCAGGCACAGGGCCAGCAGGCCCGCGATGCGGCGCGCCCGCAGCGGCAGCGCGCCGGGGTCGCCCAGCTCGGCGGCCAGCCGCTTGAGCGCGTCGTCGTAGCGGGGGTCCGCGCCGCGGGCGAGCTCGAGCTCGGCGGTGACGGCGGCCAGCGCCTCGCCCGAGCGGCCGAGCGCGCGGAGGACGTCGAGGGCGATGACGTTGCCCGAGCCCTCCCAGATGCTGTTGAGCGGCGCCTGGCGGTAGAGCCGCGGGAGGCCGGAGTCCTCGACGTAGCCGTTGCCGCCGAGGACCTCCATCGCCTCGCCGACGACGGCGGGGGTGCGCTTGCAGACGAGGAACTTCGCCGCCGCGCCCGCCAGCCGGAGGAACGCCGTCTCCCCGCCGTCGACGGCCGCGGCCAGCCGGACGGCCAGTGCGGTGGCGGCCTCGCTCTCGACGGCGAGGTCGGCGAGCACGTTCTGCATGAGCGGCTGGTCGGCGAGCAGGGCGCCGAAGGCCCGGCGGTGGCGGGCGTGGTGCAGCGCCTGGGTGAGCGCGGCGCGGACGGTGGCCGCCGAGCCGATGACGCAGTCGAGCCGGGTGGCGTTGACCATCTCGAGGATCGTCGGGACGCCGCGGCCGGGGTCGCCGACCAGCCAGCCGGTGGTGCCGTCGAACTCGACCTCGCTGGAGGCGTTGGCGCGGTCGCCGAGCTTGTCCTTGAGGCGCTGCAGGCGGAACACGTTGCGGCTGCCGTCGGGCAGCACCCGCGGCACGAGGAAGCAGGACACGCCCTCGTCGAGCCGGGCCAGGACGAGGAACAGGTCGCTCATCGGGGCGCTGGTGAACCACTTGTGCCCGGTGAGCGCGTAGGTGCCGTCGCCGGCCGCGACCGCGCGGGTGGTGTTGCTGCGGACGTCGGAGCCGCCCTGCTTCTCGGTCATGCCCATGCCGGCGACGAGGCCGGGCTTGGCGGCGGGGTCGGTGAGGCCGAAGGCGTAGCCGGTGCCGGTGAGGCCGGGCCCGTAGCGGGCGGCGAGCTCCGGGGCGGCCCGCAGCGCGGGGACGGCGGCGTAGGTCATCGTCACCGGGCAGCCGTGGCCGGCCTCGACCTGCGTCCAGGCGAGGTAGCCGACGGCGCGGCGGACGTGGGCGTGCCGGTTCCCGGCCTCTGCCGCCGCCCACGGCGCGCCGGCCAGCCCGTGCGCGAACGCCGTCCGCATCAGCTCGTGCCAGGCGGGGTGGAACTCGACCTCGTCGACCCGGTGCCCGTAGCGGTCGTGGGTGCGCAGGACGGGGCGGTTCTCGTCGGCCAGCCGCCCCCACTCGCGCGCCTGCTCGCTGCCGGCCAGCCGCCCGAGGTCCGCGAGCGAGGCCAGGGTCGCCTCGTCGGCGTGCCGGACGCAGGCCTCGGCGAGGGCCGCGTCCCCGGCGACCGGGTCGTACCCGGCGAGCGGCGGGACCTGGTTGGTGACCTCGTGCGTGGCGCCCACGGCGGGCACCGTACGTCCCGGTGTCGCCCCGCTCACACCGGGCGTTCCACGTGGAACGGCGCTGTGTGCACGTACCGCGGCACGGAGGGCCGCCGCACCGCGCCGTGTGCACGCAGCGCGGTCAGGGGCGCGGCCGGGGACGCGCGGGCGGGGTGGCGGGGTGGCGGGGTGGCGGGGTGGCGGGGTGGCGGGGTGGCGGGGTGGCGGGGTCAGGTCAGCAGGCGGACCAGGCGGCCGATCGCCAGCTGGGCCAGCGGCGCGTAGCCGACCACCACGGGCGCCGGGCCGGTGACCCGCAGGCCGGTGGTGCTGCCGCCGTCGGGGCCGTCGGACACCCAGTGCAGCAGGCGCAGCCGCACCGGCCCGGCCGACACCGTCCACGCCCACCGCCGCGCCGCCTCGTCCACCGCCTCGACGACGAACGGCAGCGTGAGCCCGAGCGGCCCGCGCACCCGCCCCTCGAGCCCGGCCCGCAGCCGCGGCTCCGGCACCTGGACGCCGAGGATCTGCGGCGCCCACGTGGGCCAGCGGGCCGGCTCCGCGTAGCGCTCCCAGGCCTCGGCCGGGGCGACCGGCCCGCTCGCGTGCAGGGTCAGCGTGGTCACGTGGTCCTCCCGGACGTCAGGCGGGCGGGCCGCCGAGCAGCAGCTGCCGCAGCATGTGCAGGGCGAGCACCACCGAGCGCTCGCGCACCGCCGTCCGGGAGCCGGGCAGCCGCACCGAGCGGGCCTGCTGACCCGACGGGCCGACCGCGCACAGGTGCACCGTGCCCACCGGCTTGTCCGGCGACCCGCCGCCGGGCCCCGCGATGCCGGTGATGCCGACGCCGACGTCGGCGCCGAACCGCTCCCGCGCCCCCTCGGCCAGCGCCAGCGCCACCTGCGGGCTCACCGCGCCGAACTCCGCCAGCATCCCGGCCGGCACCCCGACCAGGTGCTCCTTCGCCGAGTTCGCGTACGAGGTGATCCCGCCGAGCACCCACGCCGACGAGCCCGCCCGCTCGATCAGCCGCGCGACCAGCAGCCCGCCGGTGCACGACTCGGCGGTGGCGATCGTCAGGCCCTGGGACCGCAGCGCGTCGGCGACCAGGTCGTCGAGCGTCGGCCCGGTGGAGAACAGCGTCGCCGCGTACTCCTCGGCGAGCACCGCGGCCAGCCGGTCGTAGGCGGGCTGGGCGCCGGGCGCGTACCGGGTGACGATCTCCAGCTCGCCCTCGCGCAGGCAGGTGGTGATCTCCAGGCCGGCGAGCTCGTCGTCGTGCTCGCGCAGGGTGGCCGCCAGCTGCGCCTCGAGCGTGCCCCACAGCCGCACCGTCTCCTGCCGCAGCTCCGCGGCCCCGGCGAGGGCCGCGCGCACCGGCGCGGCGTCCAGCGCCGCCGGCCACATGCCCTGCAGCTCCGACGGCGGCCCGGGCAGCACGACGACGACGGGGCCGCCGCGGCCGTCGGCCGGCGGGACGACCAGCCCGGGCGCGGTGCCCACCGGCTCGAGCACCGTGGCGCCGGCCGGCACCTGCGCCTGCTTGCGGACGCCGGCCGCCGTCGCCTCGGGGTCGGCGCGCCAGCCGCGGCGGCTCATCAGCTTCTCCACGACGGCGCCCACCCGCTGCTCGAGCTCGGGGTCGACGTCGAGCGGGCGGCCCTGCACCTCGCCGACGACGGCGGCGGTCAGGTCGTCGGCGGTGGGCCCGAGCCCGCCGGAGGTGACGACCAGGTCGACCCCCGCGGAGGCGAAGTAGGAGAGCGCGCCGCGCATGTCGTCGGGCCGGTCGCCGACCACGAGGACGGCACTGACGTCGACGCCCGCCTGCCGGAGCTGCTCGGCGAGCCACGGCCCGTTGCGGTCGGTCACGCGGCCGGTGAGGACCTCGGTGCCGGTGACGACGATGCCCGCGCGCGTGACCACCCGCCCGACCCTAGGTGTGACGCGGACCCGCGGCGCGACGGCCGGACCCGCCGCCGCACCTGCGCGGTCCCGCCCGCCGCCGCGGTTAGCGTGCGGGGAGGGCCCGACCCGGTCCGCCGCCGACCGCCCCGCCCCCCGCAGGAAGGAACGACCGTGACCGCCTCGACGCCGCCGGCCGGCCCGCGCACGCAGGAGATCGCCGTACCGACGGAGGCCGACGCCCCGCACGGCGCCACCGCCGCGGGCGCTCCCGACGCCGCACCGGCCCACGCCGCCGCGCACGCCGCCCCCGCCCACGCCACCGCCCACGTCCCCGCTCACGCCGGCGCCCCGGCACACGCGGCCCCCGCGCCGCCCTCGGTGCCGCCCTCGGTGCCGCCCTCGATGCCGCTGCCGCCGCCGGCCTACCCGACCACCGCGCCGCAGCCGGTGGCCCAGCCCCTGGCCGGCGACGCGCCGACCGCCGTCGTCCCGCCGGTGACCCCGGCCCCGGCCGCCGACGGCCCGCTGCCGACCGGGCCACTGGACTCCTTCTTCGGCACGCCGCCGCCCCCGCCGCCGGCGGCGGCCCCGGCCCCCGCGCCCGTCCAGCAGAAGGCGCCCAAGGCCCCCAAGGCCCCCAAGGCGCCGCGCACCCCGCGCGACCGCGCCGTCCTGGTCACCGCCGGGCTCGGCCTGCTCGGCCTCGTGCTGCTCGAGCTCGGCCTGGCGCTGCGCCTGGGCGGTCAGGTGCTCTGGGCCGACCTGCCGCTGTGGTCGGGCTTCGCGACGCTCGCCGCGCTGGCCGGCGTCGTCGGCCTGGCCGCGAGCCTGCTCCCCGGCGGCCGGCTCTCCCCCGCCGTCGCCGACAAGCTGGCGCTCGGCGGCCTCGCCGGGCTGGCGGTGTTCTGGGTGCTCATCGCCCTGCCGCGCGTCGACTCCGACCGCGGCTTCCTGCTCACCGCCGCGCTCGGGGCCCTCGCCGTCGGGGTCTGGCTGGCGCCGCACCGCCGGGCGCGCTGAGCGCCTCATCCGCTCCTCGCGGCCGCGGCCGGGTCATCCCCGGCCGCGGCCGTTGCCGTTCCCGCCACCGTTCCCGCCCGCGTTGCCGTTGCCGTTGCCCTGACCGTTCCCGGGGCCGTCGCCCGGCCCCTCGGGCGCCGCGGGGGCCGGGGGGACCTCCGCCGGCGGCTGCGGCTGCTCCGCGACCGGCGGGGCCTCCCAGCCGGGAGCGGGTACCGGGACGGGGACCTCCACCGGTACCGGGACGGTCACCGTCACCGGCGTCGGCGCGGGAGCGGGCACCGGGGCGGGAGCCGACGACGGCGCGGGCGGCGCGACCGCCACGGTGAGGGTCACCAGGTCGCCCGCCGCGAGCGCGCCGACCGGCGTCACCGCCAGCACGGTGCCGGCCGCCGTCGCGGCGTCGTCCTGCGTCACCCGGGTGACCCGCAACCCGGCGGCGACCAGCTCGTCCTCGACCTCGTCGGCGGGCCGACCGGCCAGGGCGTCGCGGCGGACGTCGACCCCCGCCGGCGCGGCGTCCGCGACCGCGGCCGGCGGCGTGCCGGTGCCCGGGGCGGCCAGCTGCAGGGCGCCGATCCCGAGGACGGCACCCGCGGCGAGCGTGCCGGCCACCGCGAGCGCGCGCACCGCACGGCGGCGGGGCGGAGGAGGCGGGGGCGTCGGCGCGACGAAGCCCAGGGGCAGGGGCAGCGGCGCCGTCCCGGGCGGCGGGGCCGGCGGCAGCGGCCGCCCGGCGCGCACGGTCTCCACCACGGCGGCCAGCTCCGCGCCGTCGGCGGGCCGCCCGGCGGGGTCCTTGGCCAGCATCCGCGCCACCAGGTCGCGCACCGGCCCGGGCACGTCGGCGGGCAGCGGTGGCGGGTCCTCGCGCAGCTGCCGGAGGGCGATCTGCACCGGGTTGTCGCCCTCGAAGGCGCGGTGCCCGGCCAGGCACTCCCAGGCCACCATGCCGAGCGCGTAGACGTCGCTGGCCGGGCCCGCCTTGCCGCCGGCGGCCTGCTCGGGCGCCAGGTAGTGCGCGGTGCCGACCACCTGCCCGGTGCCGGTGAGCGGCGCGCTGCCCGCCGACCAGGCGACGCCGAAGTCGGTGATCCGCACGACGCCGTCGCGGCCGACGAGCAGGTTGCCGGGCTTGACGTCGCGGTGCACCACCCCGGCGGCGTGCGCGGCGCCGAGGCCCGCGGCGGTCTGGCCCACCAGGTCGAGCACCCGCCCGGACGGCAGCCGCCCCTCGCGGGCCAGCAGCGACGACAGCGACTCGCCGTCGACCAGCTCCATCACCAGGTGGGCGCAGACCTCGCCGGCGTCGGACACCTCCTCGCCGTAGTCGAACAGCGCGGCGATGTTGCGGTGCGCGAGCCTGCCCGCCAGCCGGGCCTCGGTGCGGAAGCGGCTGCGGATGGTGGCGTCGCCGCTGTACTCACCGCGCAGCAGCTTCACCGCGACCGGCCGGTCGAGCAGGGCGTCGCGGCCGTGCCAGACCTGGCCCATGCCGCCGGTGGCGATCAGGCCCAGCAGCTCGTAGCGGCTCCCGACGACGCGCCTGACCACGCTCCCGGTCACGGGTCCCCCCTGGTCTCAGGTCTGGCCGGATCCTCCCGCAGCGGCCGAGGACCCGCTCGCGGTGGACGACGCGGGTCCCCCGCTCGTGGTGGTCGGCGACGTGCTGCCCGGCGTGGTCGTGGTCGGGGCCGTCGTGGTCGGGGTGGTGGTCTCCGACGGCTCGGTCGTCCCCGTCGGCTCCTCCTGCGCCGACTCCTCGCCCGTCGGCTGCCCGTCCGTGGGCGTCGGCGTCCCGGGCGCGGAGCTGCCGCCGGCGCTGCCGGGCGGTGGCGTCGTGGTCTCCACCGCCGGGGCCGACGGCCCGGCGCCGGTGACCGGCGAGATGCCGCCGTCGTCGTCCCCGTCGCCGGACGGGCGGGACCCGCCCCCGGAGGGCGCGACGGCGTAGGTGACGACGACGTCGTCGCCCGGCTCGAGGGTGACGCCGCTGGGCGAGACCGCCAGGACCAGGCCGGGCACGGTGCGGCCGGTGACCTGCTCGCGGCGCTCCACGGACAGGCCGAGCGCGGACAGCTGCGTGGCGACGTCCTCGATGGGCCGCCCGACGTAGTCCCCGGCCTCGACGACCACGCCCTCCTGCTCGTCGCGGGTCTGGGCGACGACGACGGGCGGCGGGCCGGGATCGGTCAGCGCGGTGACCACCGCGGCCGCCGCCCCGGCGCCGAGCAGCAGCGCGAGCAGCGGCACGAGCACCGCGGCCACCCGACGGCGCGGCGCCGGCGGCGGGCTGCGGCGGGGCAGGGCGCCGGCGGGGAGACCGGCGCCCGCGGCGAGGTCGGCGGCCGCGGGGGTACCGGCGGCCGCCTGGGTGGGCGGGCCGGGGTCGGCCGGGGCGACGGCCCAGCCCGCGGCGACGGTGGACGGCCCGGCGGGGACCGGCGGCTCGAAGGCGGGCAGCCGGCCGGCGCGGGCGTCCTCGACGGCCTCGACGAACGCCGCGCCGTCGGGCATCCGCAGCGACGGGTCCTTCGCCAGCGCCCGCCGGATGAGCGTGCGGACGTCGACCGGCAGCGTGTCCGGCAGCGGCTCGGGGTCCGAGCGCAGCTGCTTGAGCGCGATGGTGACGGCGTTGTCGCCGTCGAAGGCGGGGTGCCCGGCGAGGCACTCGTAGCCGACCAGGCCGAGCGCGTAGACGTCGCTCGCGGGGGTGGCGTGGTGCCCCTCGGCCTGCTCGGGCGAGAGGTACTGCGGCGTGCCGATGACCTGGCCGGTGCGGGTGAGCGGCACGCTGCCGGCCGACCAGGCGATGCCGAAGTCGGTGATCTTCACGCTGCCGTCGGGCCGGACGAGGATGTTGCCGGGCTTGACGTCGCGGTGCACCAGCCCGGCGCGGTGGGCCTCGGCCAGCGCGGCGGCGGTCTGGGAGAGCACCGACAGCGTGGTGGGCGGATCGAGCGGGCCCTCCTGCCGCAGCAGCGCCGACAGCGGCTGGCCCTCGACCAGCTCCATGACCAGGTAGGCCAGGGTCTCGCCGGTGTCGCCGGCGGTGGTCTCGCCGTAGTCGTAGACGGCGGCGATGTTCGGGTGGCTCAGCGCGGCGGCGTGCTGGGCCTCGGCGCGGAAGCGGGCGAGGAACGTCGGGTCGCCGGTGTACTCGCTGCGCAGCACCTTGACGGCGACCTCGCGGTGCAGCAGGAGGTCGGAGGCGCGCCAGACCTGGCCCATGCCGCCGGCGGCGATGAGCTGGGCGAGCTCGTAGCGGTCACCGAGCATCCGGCGACCCGGTTCCACCACGGGAGCTCTCCCATCCCTGCCGGTCGTCGGGCCGGCGCCGTCCCCCCGGGACGCCGCACCCCCCGTCGAGGTGCCCGCGCCGTCCGGAGCCACACATCTTCCCAGTCGTCCCACCCGTCCGGGGAGTCCCACCGGTCACATGTCGGCATCGACACGACGACACGGGGCCGACGCGCGGGCGACGCGCCGGTGACCGGCGGGGGTCAGCCCTCGAGCAGGGCGCGGCCCCACCAGTCGGCGTCGTCGCGCACGCCCGGCGGGCAGGCGAAGACGGCCGAGGAGGTGTGCCGGACGTACTCGTTCATCGCGTCGAGCCGCAGGTTGCGCTGCACCTGCACGAAGCCGGTCTCCGGGTCCTTCTGGAACGCGATGAAGAACAGGCCCGCGTCGAGGCGGCCGAGGCCGTCGGTGCCGTCGACGAAGCTGTAGCCGCGCCGCAGGATCGCCGTCCCGGAGTTGGTCGGGTGGGCGAGGAAGACGTGGCTGGTCTCGGGGACCGCGAACTCACCGTCGACCTGCTTGGTGAAGTCGACGGGGTCGAACTCGGCGCGCTGCCCGAGCGGGGCGCCGCTGCCCTTGGCCCGGCCGATGGTCAGCTCCTGCTCGCGCAGCGGCGAGCTGTCCCAGGGCTCGACGAGCATCCGGATGCGCCGGGTGACCAGGTAGGAGCCGCCGCGCAGCCAGTCGGCGTCCCCGTCGCCCACCCAGACGAACCGGTCGAGCGCGCTGCCGTTCTCGGCCTTGAGGTTGTCGGTGCCGTCCTTGAACCCGAAGAGGTTGCGCGGGGTGGCCTGCGCGGTGCTGGTCGACGACGTCCGGCCGAACCCGAGCTGCGACCAGCGCACGCTCACCACGCCCGCGCCGATCCGGACCAGGTTGCGCACGGCGTGCACCGCCACCTGCGGGTCGTTCGCGCAGGCCTGGATGCACAGGTCGCCGCCGCTGATGGCGGGGTCGATCTGGTCGCCGGGGAACGCCGGCAGCTCGACCAGCGGTGCCGGGCGGCGGGCGGCCAGGCCGAAGCGGTCGCGCCCGTCGGCGGTGGTGAACAGCGTCGGGCCGAAGCCGACCGTGAGGGTGAGCCCGGACGCCGGCAGGCCGATCGCCTCGCCGGTGTCGTCGGGCGGCGCCCACTCCGACCCGCCGACCGCGCCGTCGGGACCGGCGTCCTGCCCGGCGGTCATCCGGCGGGCGGCGGCGGTCCAGTCCCGAAGCAGCTGCGCGAGCTCCTCGCGGTCGTCGGTGGTGACGTCGAGCGCGACGAAGTGCAGCCGGTCCTGCGCCGGCGTGACGATGCCCGCCTGGTGCTCGCCGTGGAAGGGCACCGCGTCGGTGGGCGCGGGCCCCGCGGCCGCCGGGGCGTCGTCGGCGGTGGCCCGGCCGATGACGCCGCCCGCCGCACCGGCGGCGAGCACACCCGCCGTGCCGGCGCCGAGGGCGCCCAGGAGTCGACGACGGGACAGTCCGGCCGGCCGCGGGTCCGCGGCCGCCTCGGTCGGGCTCGGCTCGGTCATGGCTCTCTCGCGCTGGGGGTCCGGGTCCTCAGGGCCAACGTCCCGGGGGGTCCGCCCACTCCCGGGACCGCTGTCGCCCCGCTCACCGGTCGGCGACGACCGCCGCCACCTGGCTCACCGACTCCGACAGGGCGGTGATGCTGTCCGACAGCCCCTGCAGCTGCTCCTGGGTGAGCTGGTCGTGCAGCGTCCAGCCGCCCTCGGTGCGGTACTGCTCCAGCTCGGCCTCGGTGGCGGCGAACCGCTCGTCGATCTCGGCGACCAGGTCGGGGTCGGCCTCCTCGAGGAACGGCCGCAGCGCCTGGACGGCGGCCTCGGACCCCTCGAGGTTGGCGGCGAAGTCCCACAGGTCGGTGTGCGAGTAGCGATCCTCCTCGCCGGTGATCTTGCCCGTGGCGATCTCGTCGAGGAGCGCCTTGGCGCCGTTGGCGAGCTGCAGGGGCTCCAGCGTCGTCTCGTTGGCCAGGTCGACGATCTCCTGCACGTTCGCGAGCAGCTGGTCGGCGTAGGGCGTCATGCCCTCGGTCGTGCCGCCGACCCACAGCGCCTGCTCGATGCGGTGGTAGCCGGTGAAGTCCTCGCCCTCGGCCTGGTCGCCCTCGCGGCCGTCGATGAGCGGGTCGAGGTCGCCGAAGACCTCGGCCACCGGCTCGATCCGCTCCCAGTAGGTGCGCGCGACCGGGTAGAGCGCCTTGGCGCCCTCGACGTCGCCGGCCTTGACGGCGTCGACGAACGCGGTGGTCTGCTCGAGGAGCGCGCCGGTCTGGCTCTGCACGTAGCGCTGGTAGTCGGTGCTCGCCTGGGCGAGGGTCTCGTCCTCCGACAGCGACTGGGCCTCGCCGGTGACGGTGAGGTCGCCGCGGATGCCGTCGCCGACCATGCCGGGCTTGCAGGCGGTCTCGTAGTCGCCGGCGGGCAGCTCGACGAGCAGCTCGCGGGTGAGCCCGGGGGCGATGTTCTCCACCTCGCCCATGACCCGGTCGCCCTCGGCGTAGACGTAGAACTCGGTCACCTGCTGCCCGGAGTTGGTCACCGAGAAGCTGTGCGTGCCGGCGGCCAGCTCGCTGCTGGCGACGTCGCAGGCGTCGTCGGTGGCGGCGACGGCCACGGTGTCGGCGGCCTCCCCGCCACCGGACGCCCCGCCGGAGCCGGAGCCGGAACCGGCGCCGCCGCAGGCGGCGGTGGTGAGCGCGGCCAGGAGGCCCGCGGTCAGGAGGGGGAGGCGGCGGTCACGAACGGACATGCGAGGGGGTCTCCGGCTGCGAGGAGGGGGTCCGGGCCGGGGCGGCACCGGAGGGCTGGGCGGGGGCGGCCGGCGTGCGGGCCGGCCAGAGGAAGGCGACGAGCACCGGCACGAGGTAGGCGACGTAGGCGACCGTCTCGAGCACCGTGGGGGCCGCGGTGACGTTGAAGATCCCGGCGATGGCCGCGCCGTACCAGCTGGCCGGGTCGAGGACGCCGGAGATGTCGAAGGCGAGCACGTCGAGGCCCGGCAGGACGCCCGCCTCCTGGAAGTCGTGGACGCCGTACTTGAGGATCCCGGCCGCGACGAACACCAGCAGGACGCCGCTCACGGTGAAGAACCGCGACAGGTCGATCCGGATCGCCCCGGCGTAGAGCCCGACGCCGATGACGACGGCGGTGAGCACGCCCGCGCTGATCGCCAGCAGCGGCGTCGCCGACGTCGTCGCGCCCTGAGCGGCCGCGTAGAACAGCAGCGTCGTCTCCAGGCCCTCGCGGACGACGGACAGGAAGGCGACGCCGGCGACGGCGAGCGTGCCCATGCCGAGCGCGTGCTCGAGCTGGCCGGTGAGCTCGCCCTTGAGCCGGCGGGCGGTCCGGCGCATCCAGAAGACCATCCAGGTCACCAGCGCCACGGCCAGCACCGAGGTGACCGCCTCGAACAGCTCCCGGGAGCGGTAGTCGGCCAGCAGCGTCGTCGACGTGTAGGTGAGCAGGGCACCGAAGAGCACGGACAGGGCGAGCGCCGCGGCCACGCCGGCCCACAGCGGGACCAGCTGGCGGCGCCGGCCGCTCTTCACCAGGTAGGCGACGAGGATGCTGACGACGAGCGTGGCCTCGAGGCCCTCGCGGAGGCCGATGAGGTAGCTGGCGAGGAACGCCTGGCCCATGGCTGACCCATCTGTCGGGGATCGGGTGTCCCCCGTCACCGGACTGAGGGCAGGCACACCTTACTCATCGCGCACGACCGATCCAGCCCCTCCGTGCGAGAGGCCCCCGCGGCCGCTCGCGCCCGTGGCAGGGTGACCGGCATGTCAGAGACGACGACCGCCACCACGACCGTGACCCGCGAGGACGCCGGCGGCGTCGCGACGGTGACGCTCCAGCAGTCGGGGATCTCCCGCGCGCTGCGCCGCGAGCTGCTCGAGGTGGTGCGGGGCATCGCCGGCGACGGGTCGGTGCGGGCGGTGCTGCTCACCGGCACGGGGCGCGCGTTCTCCGTCGGTCAGGACCTCGCCGAGCACGTCGAGTCCCTGCGCGGGGACGCCGCGTCGTCGCTGCGGGTGGTCGAGGACGAGTACAACCCGCTGGTGCTGGCGCTGTCGGCGCTGCGCGTGCCGGTCGTCGTCGGCATCAACGGCGCGTGCGCCGGGGCGGGCCTGGGCCTGGCGATGGCCGGCGACCTGCGGGTCGCCGCCGCCGGCGCGAAGTTCACCACCGCGTTCACCGGCGTGGGCCTGGGCAGCGACTCGGCGCTGGCCGCCCGGCTGGTGCACACCGTGGGCGTCGGACGGGCCACCGAGCTGCTGCTGCTGCCCGACCCGTTCACGGCCGAGACCGCGCTGCAGTGGGGCCTGGTGCACCGGGTGGTCGAGCCCGGCGAGGTCGCCGCGGAGGCGCGGGCGCTGGCCGAGCGGCTGGCCGCGGGGCCGACGGCTGCCTACCGCGCGGTGAAGACGGTGCTGGCCACCGCGCCCACCGACTCGCTGGAGCAGACGCTGGCGCACGAGGCGCGGCTGCAGACGGCGCTGGGGTCGACGGCGGACCACTCCGAGGCGGTCGAGGCCTTCCTGGCCAAGCGCGCGCCCCGGTTCACCGGGAGCTGACCGGGCCCAGGAGCCCAGCGGGCCCCGGGAGCTCAGCGGGCCCAGGGGCTCAGCGGGCTCGGGAGGTCAGCGGGCCAGGGTGGTGCAGGCGCCGCAGACGTCGCTGGTCGTGGGCGGCCACGGCTCGTCCACGGCCACGCGGGCGAGGCTGCCGCACAGGCTGAGCTCGCAGGCGCCGTCCACCTCGGCGGCGGGTCGGTGCAGCTCGACGGCGTGCCAGAGGGCCGCGGTCGGGCCGTGCGCCCGGCTGCGGGCGGCGGCGTACGTCGTGGCCGCGAACGGCGTGGGGGCGGTCGCGGCGGCGGTGCGGGCGGTGCTGCCGGCGGCGGTGGTGGGGGCCATGCCGGAGAGGTCGGCAGCCCCGCGGCCGCGCGCCAGCCGGGGCGCGCTCCCCTCCCCCCTCCGGGTGAGGTGCAGGATGCCGGCATGCAGCTGACGAAGCACGGGCACGCCTGCGTGGTGCTGGAGGACGACGGCCGCCGTCTGGTCGTCGACCCGGGCGCCTTCACCGACCCGGCGGCGCTCGACGGCGCGACGGCGGTGCTGGTGACGCACGAGCACCCGGACCACTTCGTGGGCGAGCGGCTGCGCGCGGCGCTCGACGCCGACCCCGCGCTGGAGGTGTGGACGAACCCGTCCGTCGCCGGGCAGCTGGAGGGCCTCGGCGGGCGGGTGCACGCGGTGGGCCACGGCGACGCGGTGACCGTGGCCGGCTTCGACGTGCAGGTGCACGGCGAGTGGCACGCGGTGATCCACCCGGAGCTGCCCCGGGTGCGCAACGTCGGCTTCCTGGTGGCGGGCCGGGTCTTCCACCCCGGCGACGCGTTCACCGTGCCCGACGCCCCGGTACCGGCGCTGCTGCTGCCGCTGCACGCGCCCTGGTCGAAGACCGCGGAGGTGGTCGACTACGTCCGCGCCGTGGGGGCGGAGCGGGCCTTCGCCGTGCACGACGGCCTGCTCAACGACACCGGGCTCGGCGTGGTGGCCGGGCTCCTCGGCGAGCGGGGACCGGGCACGCCCACGCCGTACGCCCGGCTGGCGCCGGGGGAGTCGGTCGGGCTCTGAGCGCCCGCCCGGCTCCCCCGGCCCGGGGTCAGCGGACGGCGCGGTTGCGGCCGCCCGACAGACCCTCGGCGACGCCGATGAGCAGCACCGCAGCGATCACCGCGACGATGAAGCCGATGACGTTGAGCTCGAAGATGTCGCCGGTGCCGAGCAGGCTCGCGACGACGCCGCCGATGAGGGCGCCGACGACGCCGAGCAGCAGCGTGGCGACGATGCTCAGCCGCTGACGGCCGGGCTTGATGAGGCGCGCGAGCGCACCGATGATCAGGCCCACCACGATCAGACCGAGGATCTGCACGTCTGTCTCCCTTGTGTCCTGCGGACGCCGGACGGCGTCCTGGCCGGGGAGATCACTACCCGCAAGATCACCCCGCACACACACGGGGCGCCCGGTTCACCCGGCGGTGACCTGCTCCACGTGGGCCGGCAGCTTGTCCAGCTCGCCGTCGACGGTCTGCTGCACCATGCGCTGCAGGGCCGAGCGGGTGAACCGGTCGGCCAGCCGCACCCGCCGGGGGGCGTGGGTGAGCGTGATGGTCACCCGGGTGCCGCCGTCGCCGGCGTCGGCCAGCTCGATCCGCGTCGTCCACGTCTCGGGGGTGAGCTCGAGCCGGGTGGCCACCACCCGCTCGGGCTCCCACTCGACGATCTCGCCGCGCGGCGCGCCCTCGCGGGGGCGCTGGTCGCCGGCGAGCTGCCCGGGCACGCAGACGAACCGGGTGCCGCGACCCGACCCCTCCCCGTCGACGACGTAGGAGACGTCGCACACGGCGCAGTAGGGCTCGAGCACGGCCAGCGCCCGCCAGACGCGGCTGCGCGGCGCGGCCACCTCGCGGGTCCCGCTCGCCGTGGTCACACCCCGACGGTAGCCGCGTTCACGCGGGCCCCGGCGTGAGGTCGGCGAGCACGGCGCGGGCGACGGCGTAGCGCTCCTCCCCCACCCGGCCGGCCCACTCGCGCTCGATCGCGGCGAGGTGCGCGCGGACGGTGTCGTTGACCTGCCGGCCGCGGCCGGTGAGCCGGACGAGGCGGGCCCGTCCGTCGGTGGGGTCGGGGACCACCTCGACGTAGCCGCCGTCCTCGAGCGGCTGCAGGGCCTGGGCGAGCGCCTGCTTGGTCAGCCCGCTCGTGGTCGCCATCCGGCTCAGCCGCTCGCCGCCCGGCGGGACCATGGACAGCAGGCGGTAGTGCCGCGTGCGCAGGCCGGGGAAGGACTCGTCGCTCAGGGCGTACAGCTCGGCGCGGATCCGGTGGATGGCGTGCTCGAGCAGGACGACCACGAGGGGGCCGTCGTCCCCGTTGACGGATTCCGTCAAGGTGCTTCACCATCTCCGTGTCAGACAAGCGGCTTGACCATCCTCCCACGGAGCCCGCGATGACGACCTCCCCCTGGCTGGCCCTGTTCCGGCCGCTGCACCCCCGCCGCCCGCACCGCCCCGGTCCCCGGCGTCCCCGGTGACCGGGCTGCCGGGCGGGACGACGGTCGACGGGCTGCTGCCGGGCGGGACGACGGTCGACGGGCTGCTGCCCGCCCTGCGCCGCTGGGCCGGCGACCCGGACCTGACCGTCGAGCGGGTGACCTGCGCGCCGATCCCGCACCACGTCACCGCGCCGTCCACGCGGGCGCTCACCCGGGTCGCCGTCGCCGGCCGCGGCGGCGACGGGCGGCCGGTGGTGCTGCGCCTGGTGGCCAAGGAGCTGCAGGCCGCCCGCTACGGCCTCCCGCCGGAGATGCCCGACGTCGAACGGGCCCGGCTCGACGGCATCATCCCCTGGCGGCTGGAGGCCGACGTCCTCGTCGACGGCGTCGCCGCGCTGTCCCCGCCGGGTCTGCGCCCGCCGGCCGTGGTGCACGTGCAGGAGCACCCCGGGGACCGGCTGACCCTGTGGCTCGAGGACGCCGACCCGCTCGACGCCCCGTGGACCGAGGCCGACACCCTCCGGGCCGCGGAGCTCCTGGGCCGGCTCGCCGCCCGCCGCCGGCACCACCCCGTGCCCCCGATGCCCACCGGCGACTTCCTGACCAGCTACCGGGACGACCAGCTCGGCCGCTGGGCGGTGCCGTGGCTGCTCGACGACGCCACCTGGGCCGCGCCGGTGATGCAGGTGGCCGAGGTGGTGGCGCTCCGGGAGGAGGTCTGCGCGCTGGCCCGCCGGGTGACCGAGGTGCACGCCGGCCTCGCCCCGCTGCCGGTGCTGCCCGCGCACGGGGACGCGACGCCGATGAACCTGCTCCGGCCCGCCGCGGCCCCGGACACGTTCGTGCTGGTCGACTGGGCGATGTCCGGCCCGGCGCCCGCCGGTTTCGACCTCGTGCCGCTGCTGTTCGGGCGGGCCGAGTGCGGGGCCGGGGCGCCCGGTGAGGTGCCCGGCCTGCTGGGCCCGGCGGTCGCCGCCCACGCCCGCGGGCTGGCCGCCGAGGGCGTGACGGTGTCCCCCGCGGAGCTCGAGACCGCCGTCCTGCTGGCCGCGCTGCTGCGCTACCCGTGCACCGGGATGCCGCTGCACGTGCTGTCCCGGCCGGTGACCGACGAGCTGCTGGCGTACGCGGCCCAGCGGGCGCGGTTCGTGCGGATGGTGCTCGACCTCGAACCGCGGCTGGCGGCGCTCAGCGGCCGGTGACCGAGACCTCGAACTCGACCTGGCTCACGTCGGGGCGCAGCCGGGAGAAGGAGTGCACCAGCGGGTGGCCGGAGCTGTCGCGCACGGTGGTGCGGACGACGAGCAGCGGCGAGCCCGCGGCGATCTGCAGCAGGTCGGCCTCGTCGGGGGCGGCGGTGCCGACGTCGACGACGATCCGCGCGTGGGCGAGGTCGGCGCCGTACTCGCGCCGCAGGAACTCGTACAGCGAGCCCTCGGTGAAGTCCTCGACGGCGACCTTCGGGTACCGGTCGGCGGGCAGGAAGCTGTGCGCCACGTGGTTCGGGGCGCCGTCGACGCTGCGCAGCCGCTCGAGCTCGACGACGTCCGCGGCGACGTCGAGGGCGAGCTCGGTGGCGACCGTCCGCGGCGCCGGGACGACGCGCTGCTGCAGGACCGTGGTGCCCACCTGCGCGCCCTGCTCGGCCATGAGCGAGCTCCAGCCGGCGATCCGGTGGACGAAGCTCTCGCGGTACTCGTGCCGGATGGCCGGGCGGGTGACGTAGGTGCCGCGGCCCTGCTCGCGCACGAGGTGCCCGTCGGCCACCAGCCCGTCGACCGCCCGGCGCAGCGTGATCCGGCTGACCCCGTACTCGGCGCACAGCGAGGGCTCCGGGGGCAGCAGCGCCCCCTCCGGCATCGCCGCGACCCGGCGCCGGAGGTGCTCCCGGACCGAGAGGTACTTCGGTCCCGCCGCCGCTGCCGTCACGACCGCCAGGGTATGCGGAGGAAGACGTCTGCGGACGTCATGTCGTATGAGACGTCTCCCGCCCGGGTGAGATCCGGGCCGCTCAGGGCGCCCGCAGCTCGACGACGGTGACCTCGGGGCGGGCGCCCACCCGCATCGGCGGCCCCCAGTAGCCGGCGCCGGAGGTCACGTACAGCTGGGTGTCGCCGTGCCGGGACAGGCCCTCGACGGCGGGCTGGTCGAGCCGGATCGCGTAGTCGAAGGGCCACAGCTGCCCGCCGTGGGTGTGCCCGGACAGCTGCAGGTCGACGCCCGCCGCCCGCGCCTGCTCCACCTGCACCGGCTGGTGGGCCAGCAGCACGACCGGCGTGGCGTCGTCGCGGCCGTCGAGGGCGGCGTCGAGGTCGGCGCCGTGCCCGGGGACGCCGGAGCCGGCAGCCGTGCGGTCGTCGATGCCGGCCAGGTCGAACGAGGCGCCGCCGCGGGTGATCGGCACCCGCTCGTTGCGCAGCACCTCGACGCCGAGGGTGGGCAGGTGCCGCAGCCAGGCGGTGGTGTCGACGAAGTACTCGTGGTTGCCGGTGACGAAGTAGACGCCCTGCTCGCTGACCAGGTCGGCCAGCGGGGCGACGTCCCGGCGCAGCTCGTCGACCTCGCCGTCGACCAGGTCGCCGACGATCGCCACGACGTCGGGCCGCTGCTCGTTGACGATCTCCACCAGCCGCTCGAAGCGCCGCCCGCCGTAGGTGGCCGACAGGTGGCCGTCGGAGAAGGTGACGACCCGCAGCCCGTCGAGGGCCGGGTCCAGCCGCGGCAGGGTCACCGGCACCCGGCGCACGACCGGCGGGGAGTTGGCGAGGTACGCGCCGGTGCCGGCGGTGCCCAGCGCCACGGCGCCGGCGGTGACGGCCAGCGAGCGGGCGAGGAAGAGCCGCCGCGAGGGATCGGGGGGTCCGGCCTGCGGCTCCGCGGCCGGCGGGGGCGGCGCGGGGGCAGCGGGGGCAGCGGGGGCAGCGGGGGCAGCGGGGGCAGCGGGGGCAGCGGGCACGGTCGCCGGCTCCCGGGCCGGTTCCGCAGCCACGGCCGGCCTCGTGCGCCTGTCCAGGAGCCAGCGCACCGGTTCCAGCGCCAGCAGCGCGAGGAAGGCGTAGAAGGCGACGCCCAGCCACGTGAAGCCGACCCAGGCCAGCGGCGCCTGCGCCGACAGCGACAGGTCGCGGCGGGTCAGCACGGCGGCGGCCGGGAAGAGGGCGAGCAGGACCGTGACCCAGGTGAGCGCCCGGCGCACCCGGCCCGGCCGCGTGGTGCTGCGGACCAGCCGCCACCACAGGTAGCCGTGCAGCAGGAGCATCGCCACGAGGACGACGGTGCCGAACCCGAGCAGGGCGATCAGGGACAGGACGGACCTCGCTTCGCGGGGGACGGCGGGGCGGACGTGCCCGGCCAGGGAGACGACCGGCCGGCCCGCGGCGTTCCCGCGCGCGCCGGCCGGCCGGTCGTGCTCAGGCCCGCGCGGCGGCGCGGACGGCGTCGCGCAGGGTGGGCTCCAGCGCCCAGAACGCCCGGTCGGCGTGCTCGGCGCGGGCCTCCTCGAGGCCGTGCAGCCGGCCGTAGGTGAAGGTGTCCTCCCCCGCGCCGACGGCGGCGGTGGCCAGCCGCAGGCACCACGTCCGCGTGACCACGGTGTCCTGGGCCTCGCCGAGGACGTCCTGCACCTGCTTCATGCAGGCCACCAGCGCCTCCGCGGGCGCGCCGAGCACCGGCGCGGCGACCTCGGCGGTGTAGCGGACCCGCTTGGCGGCCTTGCGCGCCTCGTGGAGGGCGTGCTCCGTCTCCTCCTCGTGCGCCCCGGGGTCGACGGCCTCGCGGCCGCGGGCCTCGTCGATGCGCGCGGTGAGCCGCTTGCCGGCGCGCTTCACCGCGTCGGCGAGGACGGCCCGGGCAGGCTGACCCGCGGCCTCGGCCAGCGGCGGGTCGGCGAGCAGGGCGTCCAGGGAGTCCAGCAGCGCGAGGTGCCGCTTGTCCGACAGCGCGCGGATCGCCGCCTTGCGGCCGCGCTCGACGTCGGCCACCTCGGTGGAGCGCAGCCGCGCGGAGACCGGGCCGCGGACCAGCTCGACCGGCTGCGCGGCGACGACGGCGCGCAGGTGCTCCAGGGCCACCTCGCCGTCGCGGGCGCCGGACAGCGCGCCGCCGATCCACTGCAGCTCGCCACGGACCGGGTCGGTGGCGGTGCGGTCGAGGACGTTCCGGAAGGCGGCGAGGATGCTGCGCAGCCGCCGGCAGGCCACCCGCAGGTCGTGCACGCCCTCCGGGTCGCCGGTGCGCACGCCGATGTCAGCGACCTGCAGCGCCTCGACCTGGGCACGCAGCGCGGCGAGGACGACGTCGCCCGCCGTACGCGCGGCCGCGGCGTCGTCCTCCCCCTTGCCCTTGGCCTTCTTGCCCTTCTTCCCCTTGCCCTTGGCCTTGGCCCTGCCCTCGGGGGCCTCGGGGGCGGGCGCGGAGGTGGCGGCCGGCGCGGCGGCCGCCAGCCGGCCCGCCAGGACGCGCGAGAGCTTCGACGGCGAGTCCGACGGCCGGATGCCCCCGGCGACCAGGGCGTCGGCGACGGCGTCGAGCAGCTCCGGGTCGCCGTCGACGAGCTCCACCTCGATCTCGCGCCACGTGGTCACCTCGGCAGGCGAGCCCGGGTCGGGCGCCATCGCGGTGCCGGTGACGGTGTCGGCGGCGACCTCGGCGAGCACCCGGCCGTCGGCGTCGAGCAGCTCGGTGACCTGGCGGGTGGTCTGCAGGGTGGCGACCGGCTCGGGACGCTTCCCGCGCAGGACGGCGGTCACCGGCTCGGTGACGGCGCGCGGCACGACGGTGCGGCGGGTGCCCAGCGGCGCGTGCACCTCGCGGCGCGACCCGGCGACGGCGGTCGGCAGCTTGAGGTGCCAGCCGGCGTCGGTGCCGCCGGTGCGCCGGCGCAGCGTGATCCGCGCGCGGAGCAGCCGGAGGTCCGGGGTGTCGTAGTAGGTGGCGTCCAGGTCGTGCGTCACCGGGTCACCCACGGTGACGACGCCGCGGCCGACCCCGGTCAGGTCCGGCAGCACGACGTCCGGCCCCGCCTCGAACTTCCGCTCGACCTCGAGCTTGCCGCTGCCCACGTCGTCCTCCTCAGGTGGCCTTCTCCCGTACAGACCGTAGGCGTCGACCGCGTGTCGGGACACACGGCACCGGGCACTCTCCCGCCCGAGGACGCCAGAGCAGGCGTGCGGAGGAGGCGAGCACCGTGTTGAGCGAGCGAGACCTGTCGGCGGCGATCGGGAGCACGGCCCACGGACCGGACGGCGAGAAGATCGGCACCGTCGAGAGCTTCTTCGTCGACGACCGCACCGGTGCACCGACCTGGGTGGCCGTGAGCACCGGCCTGTTCGGGACCCGCCACTCGGTCGTGCCGGCCACCGAGGCCACCTTCACCGACGGGATGCTGCAGGTCCCCGTGGGCAAGGAGGCGGTGCGCCACGCGCCCGCCGTGCACGGGGACCACCTGAGCCCCGAGGAGGAGGCGGACCTGCGCCGCCACTACGGGATCGGGACGGGCACCGGGACGGGCATCGGGACGGGCACGGAGGCCGGTGCCGGCACCGGTGTCCCGACCGGGACGACGACCGGCACGACGACGGACCGGACGACGGGGACGGCGGACACGACGGCCCAGGCGCCCGCGCAGGGGGTCGCCGGCACCGCCCCGGCCTCCGGGGCGAGCGCCGAGGCCGCGGGCCTGGTCCCCGGACCCGCGACCGACCCGGGCACCCGCCCGGTGCCGCCGCCGGCGTCCGACGTCCGCACCACCACCGAGCAGGCCGCGCCGCCGGTCCCGCAGCACTCCGACGGGGCGATGACCCGCAGCGAGGAGCAGGTGCGGGTGGGCACCGAGCAGGTCGCCGCCACGCGCGTGCGCGTCGTGAAGTACGTGGTCACCGAGGAGGTGCAGGTGACCGTCCCGATCCGGCGCGAGGAGATCCGGATCGAGGAGGTGCCGTTCGACGCACCCGACCCGGGGCCCGGCGAGTCGCTCGTCCCGGGCGGTGCCGGCACGGGAGGCGGGGTGACCGGGGGCGCCACGGGCGGCGGGGTCGCCGGTGGTGTCGGGAGCGAGGTCGGCAGCGGCGGTCAGGTCGGCGTCGGACTCGCCGGCGTGCCCGACGAGATCGTGCTGCACGCCGAGCGGCCGGTCGTCACCGTCGAGGTCGTGCCGGTCGAGCGGGTGCGGCTGCGCACCGAGCTCGTCCAGGGCCACGAGCGCATCACCGAGCAGGTGCAGCGCGAGCAGATCGTCGTCGACGAGACACCGGCGCGACACGCCGGCACGGCGCCGGCCGGGACCGCGCAGACCGGGACCGCGCAGACCGGGACCGCGGAGGCCGGCCCGGCCCCCGCGGACCGGACCCAGCAGATCGGCGCCGTCCCGCCGGCCGACCGGACCCAGCAGATCAGCCCGGTCCCGCAGGCCGGCCAGGCCCCGCCGCGCTAGCCGCGGCGGTCGGCCAGGAAGGCGAACCGCGCGCGGGTGGCGGCGACCTCGGCGGCGTCGACGTCGGCGAGCACGAGCGTCTCCCCACCCGCGGCGGTGGCCAGGAGGTCGCCCATCGGGCTGACCACCTGGCTGTCGCCGGCGTGCTCGAGTCCGTCGCCGCCGGTGCCCACGCGGTTGCAGGCCACCACGTAGGCCTGGTTCTCGATGGCCCGGGCCCGCAGCAGCGTCGTCCAGTGGTGACGGCGCGGGGCGGGCCAGTTCGCCGTCACGAGGTAGACGTCGGTCTGCTCGGCGGCGGCCCAGAAGACGTCGGCGAAGCGCAGGTCGTAGCAGATGAACGGCGTGACCCGCAGGCCGCCGACGTCCACCGTCACCGGCGCCTCCCCGGCGCGGAACCGCTCGGCCTCGCCGCCGTGGGTGAACGGGTGCAGCTTGCGGTAGCGGTGCACCTGCCCGTCCGGGCCGGCCAGGACGAGGGAGTTGAACGGCAGGTCGCCACCGGGGGCGATCTCCGGGCAGCTGCCGGCCACCCAGACGCCGTGCTCGGCGGCCTGCGCTCGCAGGAAGGACGCCGACGGGCCGTCCTCGGGCTCGCCGATGCCCGGTGTCATGGAGAAGCCGGTGGAGAACGTCTCGCTGAGCAGGACGAACTCCGCGCCCGCGGCGGCCGCGCGGGCGACCTGGGGGGCGAGCCGGGCGTAGTTCGCCTCCCGGTCCTCCCAGACGATGTCGTGCTGGACCACCCCGAACCTCACGCTGCGCCTCCCCGGCCGGACCTCATGCCGACATCCTGCTCAACCGCCGCACGGCCTCGGTGAGCACCTCGTCGCGCTTGCAGAAGGCGAACCGGACCAGGTGCCGGCCGAGGTCCGCGTGCTCCGCCGTCCAGAAGACACCCGCCGGCACGGCGACCACCCCCGCCCGGTGCGGCAGCTCCCGGCAGAAGGCCAGGCCGTCGTCGCCGTCGGCGATCCCGCGGACGTCGACCGTGGCGAAGTAGGTGGCCTCCGGGCTGACGGTCGGCAGCCCCGCCTCCCGGAGCCCGCCCACCAGGACGTCCCGGCGCCGCTGCAGGTCGGCGGCGATCCCGGTGAAGTAGGCGTCGGGCAGGGCGAGCCCCGCGGCGATCGCCGGCTGGAACGGCCCGGCGTTGACGTAGGTGAGGAACTGCTTGGCGGTGCGGACGGCGGCCACCAGCGGCGCCGGCCCGCAGGTCCAGCCCACCTTCCAGCCGGTCGTGCTGAACGTCTTGCCGCCGCTGCCGACCACCAGCGTCCGCTCGCGCAGGCCCGGGAGGGTCGCCGGCGAGACGTGCTCCGCGCCGGCGAAGACGAGGTGCTCGTAGACCTCGTCGGTGACCAGGAGCAGGCCGGCGGTGAGGACGACCTCGGCGACGGCGTCGAGCTCCTCGCGGCGGAACACCTTGCCGGTGGGGTTGTGCGGGGTGTTGAGCAGCAGGAGCCTCGCCCGCGGGGTGACGGCGGCGCGCAGGTCGGCGGGGTCGAACGTCCACACCGCGCCGTCGGTGTCGGCCGGGGGCGGGGTGAGCGGCACCGGGCGCAGCACGCCGCCGGCCATGGCGACCGCCGCGGCGTAGCTGTCGTAGACCGGCTCGAAGACCACGACCTCGTCGCCGGGCTCGACCAGCGCGAGCATCGCGGCGGTGAGCGCCTCGGTGGCGCCGGCGGTGACCAGCACCTCGGTGTCGGGGTCGTAGGCCAGGCCGCGGAAGCGCGCGACGTGGGCCGCGATCGCCGCCCGCAGCTCCGGGGTGCCGGGCCCGGGCGGGTACTGGTCGTGCGCGGTGCCGATGGCCGAGCGGGCGACGTCGAGGACCTCCGCCGGGCCCGGGGTGTCGGGGAAGCCCTGGCCCAGGTTGATCGAGCCGGTGGCCACCGCCAGGGCGCTCATCTCGGCGAAGACCGTCGTCCCGAAGCCCTGCAGGCGCTCCGCCAGGTACGGGGCGCTCATGCCGCCACCGTGAAGCGCACGGTCCGGCGCGCGACGTCGGCCTCGGCCAGCCGCACCCGCACCCGCGCGCCGGCCGCGAGGCCCGCGCCGGCGCAGCGCGCCCGGATCGCGGGGTCGGCGAGCACCACGGTGCCCCGGTCGTCGTCGGCGTCGACCACCACGGCGTCGAACTCCTCCCCCTCGCGGCCGGCGAGCAGCCAGGCCTCGGTCGCGTCGACGACGGCCCGCTCGACCGCCCGGGTGCGCCGGTCGGAGGCGGTCATGAGCGCCGGCAGCTCGGGCAGCGCCGCGCGGACGGCCGGGTCCGGCTCGCGCCCGGCGGCCAGCGCCAGGCACACCTCGGTGCCGAAGCGGTCCACCAGCCGGCGCAGCGGCGCGGTGACGTGGGCGTAGGGCGCGGCGACGCCGGCGTGCCCGGGGTCGGCGGGCGGGTCGCCGTCGAACGGCGTGTAGGCGGCGCCGCGCAGCAGGGCGGTGGCCTCCTCGAGGAAGGCGAGGTGCCGCGGGTCGGCGAGGTCGAGGCCGGCGAGCACCGCGCCGGCGCCGGCGTCCGCGGGCCAGTCGACGCCGAGCGCGGGCGCGAGGCGGCGCAGCCGCCCGACGTCCTCGGGGCGCGCCTGCGGCAGCGTGCGCAGGACGCCGACGCCGCCGTCGAGCATCAGGCGGGCGGCGGCGCGGCCGGTGAGCAGCGAGATCTCCGCGTTCCAGCCCTCGACGGGCAGCGGCGCGCGGGCGACGAGCGTCCAGCCGCCGCCGTCGGTGCGCACGACCTCCTGGTCGGGGGAGCCGAGCTCGACGGCGCCGCGGTCGGCGGCGCGCGCCCGCAGCAGCCGGCCGAGCTCGGGCAGCAGCTCCAGCGCGCCGGACAGGGTGCCCGCGTCGGCCTGCGCCTGGACGTCGGGGTAGGCGAGCTGGGCGCGGCTGCGCACGCGGGCGCGGCGCAGGTCGACCGAGCGCACCCCGCCGTCGGCGTCGAGCCGGATGGTCCACAGGGCGGCGGCGCGGTCCTCGCCGGGCAGCAGGCTGGCGGCGCCCTCGCTGAGCACCGGCGGGTGCAGCGGTGTGCGCCGGTCGGGCGCGTAGACGGTCTGACCGCGGCGGCGGGCCTCGGCGTCGAGCGCGCTGCCCGGCGCGACGACGGCGCCGACGTCCGCGATCGCGTAGCTGACCCGGTAGCCGCCGTCCTCCCGCGCGAGGTGGACGGCCTGGTCGAGGTCGCGGCTGCCCGGCGGGTCGAGGGTGACCAGCGGCAGGTCGGTGGCGTCGTCGTCCGGCATCGGCGGGTCGGCGGCGAGGCGCTCGGCCTCGGCGAGCACCGCGGGCGGGAAGTCCTCCGGGACGTCGAACTCGGCGCGGATCGCGGCGAAGTCGGGGCCCGGGACGGCGGCCGGCCAGCGCGGCACGACCGCGTTCCACGTGGAACTCACGCGACCCGGACGTCCTCGGCGCCCTCGATGCTGACGACGTCGCCCCGCCGGACCTGCCGGCCGCGGCGGTCCTCGAGCTCGCCGTTGACCCGGACCGTGCCGGTGACCAGCACGTCCTTCACCTGGGCGCCGGTGGGCACGGCGTCGACGAGCTTGAGCAGCTGGCCGAGGCGGATGGAGTCCTCACCGGGACGGAGCTCGACGGTGCGCACGTCCCCCATCCTCACGCGGGGGTGAGCGCGTCGCCGACCGCCACCCGGCCGGGCACCGGCACCAACGCGCCGACGGCGAGGGTGCTGCCGCGCTCGCGGTGGATGGTCTTGAGGACGCCGTTGTCGCGGGCGATGCCGCCGGGCTGCGGCCGGGTGACCATCACGCAGCGGCTGACCGGCTTGAGGACGTCGAGGACGGCGCCGCCGAGCCGCACGGTGCTGCCCACCAGGTCGTCCTCGCCGGAGCCGTCGAGCAGCACGTTGGCGCGGAACCGGCGCCGGTCCCAGGTGCCGAGCGTGCCGGTGGAGACCAGCGAGACCCGGATGCGCGAGCTGTCGTGGAAGGCGCCGGACGCCCCCTCGAAGGCGTCCCACACGTCCTCGTCGTCGTCGGGCGCCTCGTAGTGCCGGGGCCCGCGCTCGACGTCGGCCGCGCGCAGCGTCACCGGCCGGCCCAGCCAGTCGGACAGGACGTCGTCGTCGGTGGTCGCCGTCCCGTCGGGCAGCACCACCTCGACGCCGCCGTCCGCGCGCAGGCGGGCGGCGGCGAAGAGCAGGTCGGGGACGCGGCGGGCGGTCAGCCCGTAGCCGGTCGAGCGGTCGAACAGCGCCCACTGCCGGTCACCGGCCAGGCCCTGCGTCCCGACGTCGACGGCGTCCAGGCGCTCCCCCTGCAGCGACTTGACCGGGTAGCGCCACAGCTCCAGCACCCGCACGTCAGGCCCCCCACGCGAGGGTCCAGGTGCCCGACCAGGACTCCCCCGGCGCGAGGACGACGAGGTCCGCGCCGTCGGCGAGCGCGTTGGGCGGGCAGGTCATCGGCTCGACAGCGAGGCTGCGCCGGCGCTGGCCCTCGGGCAGCGTGTCGCCGCTGTAGACCTGCAGCCACGGCCACGACCCGTCGACGGCGAGCTCCAGCGTCCCGGCCGGCCCGCGCAGGTGCACCCGCGCCCAGCCGTCGTCGTCGCGGACGAGGTCGGTGACGGCGTCGTCGAGGGCGCGGTCGCCGATCCGGCCGATCTCGCCGTCGAAGGGACGGCGGGTGCCGGTGGGCAGGCCGCCGTCGAGGTCGAGCGCGGTACGGGCGGGGACGGTCAGCTCGGCGTCGCCGATGCCGCCGTCGGCCGTGGCACCGACCGCGAGGTAGGGGTGCATGCCGGTGCCGAACGGCGCGGGGCGGTCGCCGGCGTTCCGGACCCGGACGGTGACGGTGAGCCGGTCGGGGGCCAGGACGTGGTCGACGGCGGCCGCCAGCCGGAACGGGTAGCCGGGCCGCGCCTCGACGACGGTGCCCACCGTGACGGCGTCGGAGTGCCGGGCCAGCACCTCCCACCGCAGCCAGGTGACCAGGCCGTGAGCGGCGGGCTTGCCGGGTCCGGCGACGTCGAGCTGGAGCTGCTGCCCCTCCCACGTCCACTGCCCGTCGCGCAGCCGGTTGGGCCAGGGCAGCAGGACGCCGCCGCGCCGCCCGGCCGGCACCGCGCCGGCGGGGTAGCCGTCGAGGACCGCCCGGTCCCCCACCGTCAGCGCGCGCAGGCCGCCGCCGCGCAGGTCGACGGCGAGGCGGGCGTCGCCGCTGACCAGCTCCACCTCCGCCGGCTCGGTCGCGGGCCACGCGGTCATCGGCGGGATCGTCACCGGCTCACCCCACCACAGCCGCGGCGTCCCGGCCCAGCTCGTAGTCCAGGACGAGGACCGCGCCGTCTGCGTCGTGCCGGAGCTCGACGGTGCCGCGCAGGCCGGCGAGGTCGCCGGTCGCCGTCCCGGGGAGCACCACTCCCGTCGCGGGCTGAGGGTCGCCGTCGACGACGCCGCCGTGCTGCAGGACGAAGCTGCCGGACCGGCCCTCGAGGGTGCCCGTCACCTGTTCGACCGCGACGTAGCCGGCGGGCGCCCCTCCCACGGCGACCGCGGTCATCGCCACGACGCTGGTGCCGGTCAGCGGACCGGAGAAGGACTTGCGGAGGGTCACCCGCGACGACGAGACCGACCCCCCGCCACCGAGGTCCAACGGTTCCGGCTCCCAGCCGGTGACCTCGAACGGGATGCGGACGACGGTGCCCATGCGGCCTCCTGACGTGTGCGGTCGGGCGCAGCCTGCAGCACGCCGCCGACGGTCGCCGCCTCAACCCAGCGGGTCCTCGTCGTCGCGGAGCAGGGTGATCCGCACGAGGCCGGCGGCCAGGCGGGCGAGGTCGTCGCCGCCGACCAGGCCGCGCAGCTCCTCCGCGCCGGACGGCAGGCCCGCGCGACGGGCGCCGTCGAGGACCCGGTCGTCGAGGTACGGGCGCAGCCACGGCCACACGGCCTGCGCCTCGCGGAGGAAGACCGAGGCCCCGGTGGCGCCGATGCCGGGGAACTCCTGCAGCAGGCGGGCGGCCTCGCGGGGGTCGCCGTCGGCCTCGCGCGCGAGCCGCCGCAGGTCGCCGCCGTACCGCTCGACGACGAGGTCGGCCGCGTCGCCGAGCTGGGTGGCGGTGCGCTCGTCGTAGCGGGTGTAACGGCCGCGGACCAGCGCGTCGACGCGTTCCTGCCACGTCGTGTCGCGAGTCCGCTCGGGGGTGGTGTGGCCGGCCTCCCGCAGCTCGGCCGCCGCGGCGACCGCGATGCCGGCGTCGATCCGCGCCGACAGCAGCTCGGTGAGGACGAGCAGCTGCCACAGCGGCGCAGGGGTGTCGGCGAGGCGGATGCCCGCCTCCTCGGCGTAGGTGGTGCCGTACCGGTCGAGGACGGCGCGGACGGTGTCCCGGGTGCTCACCACTCCTCCCTACCCTGGCGGCGTCAAGGACCCCTGGACATCTGTGGACACGGGTCTGACCTGCGGATTCGTCTCGCCACGGGCCCGCCGACGGGCTAGACTCCGTACATGTGTTCGAGCAGGATCGGCAGTGGTGACGTCCTCGACGACGTCGCCGCGCTGGTCGCCGAGCGCAACCGGATCGACGCCCGCCTCGCCCGCGCGGTGCGCGCGGCGGAGTTGTCGCAGGCTCCGGAGCGCGACGGGCTGAAGTCCGTGGCGTCGTGGCTGCGTGGGCACCTGCGGATGTGGGGTGCCGAGGCGTCCCGCGTGGTGGCGAACGGCCGGACGATGGAGCACCTGCCGGCCCTCGCGGAGGCGCACGAGGCGGGTCTGGTGACCGCCGCCCAGCTGGCCGAGGCGGCGCGGGCGGTCACCCCCAAGCGGCGGGCCGCCGCCGCGGTGCAGGGCGTCGACTTGGGCGAGATCGATGCGGTGCTCACCGCCGTGGCGATCGAGCAGGAACACGACGCACTGATCGTGGTCGTCCGGCGGTACTGCAACGCACTCGATCCCGACGGTCCCGAACCGGACCCGACCGAGGGGCGGCGGATGAGCGTGGTCCGCCACGCCGACGGCACCGTCTCCTTCCACCTGCACCTCGACCCGGTCGGCGCCGAACGCTTCGCCACCGCGGTCGAGGCGCACGTGCAGACCGACCGGCCCGCCGGCGACGACCGCACCCGCGCCCAGCGGCTCGCCGACGGCGCCGTCCAGCTCGCCGACACCGCCCTGGCCACCGGCGCCACCCCGCAACTGCGCGGAGTCAAGCCGCAGGTCGTGGTGAAGGTCGACGCCGAGGACCTCGCCACCGGGCGGGGCAGCGCCCAGCTCGGCTCCGGAGCGCTGGTCTCCGCCGCCCGGGCCCGCTGGCTGGCCTGCGACAGCAGCATCGCCCGCGTCGTCATGGGCCCCGACGGCGTCCCGCTCGACCTGGGCCGGGAGCAGCGGCTGGCCGACCGGCATGTCCGCCGCGCCGCGGAGGTCCGCGACGGTGGCTGCGTGTTCGCCGGCTGCGGCGCCCCCACCTGGTGGTGCGACGTCCACCACGTCGTGCACTGGCTCGACGGTGGCGAGACCTCGCTCGCCAACTCGGCGCTGCTGTGCGAACGCCACCACACCAAGGTCCACGCCGGCTTCCGCGTGCAGCGACTACCGGACGGGCGATGGCACACCTGGCGGCCCGACGGCACCGAGATCCGCACACCCGCGGCGCTGCGGTCGCCGCCCCTCGTCCCCGCCTGAGCCCGGCCACGCCCGGACACGGCCGCCCGCCACGAGCGGACGGCCGTGCCGGGCTGCGCGCCGTCAGGACGCGGCGGTCACCTGCTCGCCGATCTGCAGCACCTGGTCGCGGGTGAGCGCGGAGGGCGCGAGCAGGCGGAAGAAGCGGCCGTCCGCGAGCCGGCCGACCAGCGTCCAGAACGGTGGCTGACCCTCGTCGCCGGCGAAGAGCGCCAGCCGGCCGTCGCGGCCCTGCACGGGAACCGTCTCCGTCGACGCGGCCGTAGGCATGCCCTCGAGGAGCTCGTCGATCGTCCCGGTGTACTGCGCGCCCACCGTGCTCAGCCGCAGCGCCAGCAGGGGGTCCGCGTCGCTCACCAGGTCGAGGCTGCGGCTCTCCTCGTAGCCGCCCACAGACCAGCCGGCCGGCGCCAGCCCGAACTGCAGGCCCACCGGCTGCGGCCGGTCGACGACCGACTCCCCCACCGCCACCAGCGCGGCGACGTCGACGCGGGTGCCCTCACCGGTCAGCGAGACCCAGCGTCCGTCGGTGCGCTCCCAGAGCAGTCCGACGACGCCGTCCTGCCGCCAGACCGCGGCCTCGGTGCCGTCGACGGTCGCCGTCCCGGTCGGCTCGCCCTCGGCCGAGAAGCCGTACTCGTCGGAGGAGCGGGGGTCCTCGGGATAGAGGCCGAGCACCACCTGACCCGAGCCCGGAGGGCCGATCGCGCCGGACTGCGGGTCGACGGGCAGGTAGGCCGCCACGTACCAGGGCGGCGCGTCCCCGTACTGCGGCATGCCGCCGTACCGGCTGTAGAAGGGCGCCAGCCCCTCCGGCGGCGCCTCGACGGTCACCGGGAAGGTGACCGCCTCGGCCGCCACGAGCGCCAGCGCGCCGGGGACGACGGGCCCGCTCGCCGACGGCACGGCCGGCGCCCCGGGCTCCGGTGGCGCTCCGAGGACCACGGCCGCCGCCCAGGCCGCGGCGAGCGCCACCACGGCTGTGGCCACGCGGACGACCGTCCTCCGCCGCGTCCTCCGCCGCGGCGCGGTGCGGGCCTCGTGCGCGTCGGCCACGAGCTGCCGGGCGGCCACCACCGAGGCGGGCTCCGGCTCCGGGACGACCAGCGACAGGCCGGCGTCGGCCGTGACCGCGGCCAGCAGCTCCTCGGGCAGGGCCGGCAGGTCGGCGTCGCGCACGCCGGCGGCGCCGTCGAGCAGGGCGTCCAGGTCGCGGTCAGCGAGCATCGCCGGCCTCCTCGGGGTCGGTGGGGTCGAGCAGGACGCGGAGGCGGGCGCGCGCCCGGTGCAGCCGGACCCGGGCGGTGCCGGGCGCGATGCCGAGAGCGGCGGCCGCCTGGGTGGGGCTCAGGCCCTCCCAGGCGACCAGCGTCACGAGCTCCCGGTCCTCCGGGGAGAGCCGGTCGAGCGCCGCGCGCACCGAGCGCCGCAGCACCCCGTCCTCGTGCAGCGCGGCGGGGTCCGGGACGTCGGCGTCCGCGAGCGCGCCGGCCAGCCGCTCCCCCAGCCGGCCGGCCCGCCGGCTGCCGCGCGCGGCGTTGGCCAGGCACAGCCGGGCGACGCCGAACAGCCACGGCCGGACCTCCTCCGGGTCGGCCGGCAGGTCCGCCCGGCGGCGCCACGCCGTCGCGAAGGTCTCGGCCACGACGTCATAGGCGTCCTCCCGCGTGGCCGCGCGCCGCAGCGCGTAGCCGAGGACGGCGGTGCCGCACGCCCGGTAGGCCGCCTCCAGCCGCTCCTCCGCCGTCGCGGGAGGGTCGTCCGTGGCGGGCGGCGGCCCGTGCATCGCGATCACACCCCTCCATGTCCGGCTCGGCAGGAGCGTTACGGCAGCGTCCCGCCCGCTCGACCGCAGGATGCCGATCCGCCGGATCCCTTGCTCATCTTGTAGCAGTAATGCTACGAATGGGGGCATGGGTCGTCAGCCACGGACGGACGCCGACCGCGTCCACGACCGCATCGCGGTGCTCCGGGCGGAGCGCCGCGTCAGCCGGAGGGAACTGGCCGACGGAGTGGGCGTCCACCCACAGACCATCGGCTACCTCGAGCGCGGCGAGTACAGCCCGTCGCTGGCGCTGGCCCTGCGGATCGCCCGCTTCTTCGACCTCCCCGTCGAGGCCGTCTTCTCCCTCGACCCCCTGCCCGCGATCGGCTCCGAGCTGCTCAGGAGGAACCCGTGACCACCACCCAGAGCTCCCTGGTCCGCACGTTCGAGGACGAGCGCTACGCCTGGACCCGCACCCGCACCACCCGCCACCGCGCGGTCCTGGCCCAGGCGGCCCTCTTCACCGTCCTCGTCGCGGGCACGCTCGTGGCCGCCTCCACCGAGGAGGGCTGGACCACTCCCTACTTCGTCCTGTGGACGGCCGGGATGCTGCTGTTCATCCCGCTGCACTCGCTGCTCAACCTGGGCATCCGCGGGGTCTTCGACCGCGCGCGGCCCTCCCTCGACGAGCACCAGCAGCGGATGCGGGAGCACTCGCACGCCCGTGTGGGTTGGCCGGCGTCCGCGCTCACGCTGCTGGCCTGGTCGGGTGGCGTCCTGCTCGCCGCAGGCACCGGGCACACCGCCCTCGCCCTGTGCCTGGGCGCCCTGCTGTGGTTCGTCGCCGGCCTGCTCCCGTACTGGCACCTCGCCTGGACGCTGCCCGACGAGGAGGACGCCGAGGCGGACGAGGCGCTCCCCGCCTGACCGGCGGCGCGGCTCAGGCCCCGCCCAGCACCCGCTCGTAGTACAGCGAGCAGCCGGCGTCCGGGTCGTCCACGTAGGCGCCGAACGCGGGGATCGGCCGGTAGCCCGCGCCCTCGTACAGCCGGATCGCCTCCGGCTGGCGCGGGCCGGTCTCCAGCCGCAGCGTCGTCCACCCGCGCTCGGCGGCCGCCGCCTCCAGCCCGGCGAGCAGCACCTTGGAGACGCCCCGCCCGCGGGCCTCCGGGACCACGTACATCCGCTTGACCTCCGCGGCACCCTCGCCCAGGGGCCGCAGCGCGCCGCAGCCGACGGCCGACCCGGCGGCGTCCCGCGCCAGCAGCACGACGGCGACGTCGGCCGCCGACGGCTTCGCGCCGGGCTCCAGGTCGCCGTCGTAGCGCTCCCGCAGCTCGGCCTGCTGGGCGGCCGTCAGCCGCTGTACCTCGTCGTCGTCCCAGGCGGCGGGCGACAGCGTCGCCCCGGCGTCGGTGGTCGTCACCCCGCCATCCTGGCCGGGCGGACCGGCACCCGACCGTGCAGGACGCACCGGCGATGGGTGACGTCTGTCAATGGTGGCGGGCGCGGGGGCGGGAAAGACTCGGACCACCCCGCCGATGAGGAGCCCGAGATGCCCGAGCCGCACCAGCTCGCCGCCGACGCCGACCGCGCCGCCGTCGTCACCCGCCTCGACGAGTCCCTGGCCGACGGCCGGCTCACCCTCGCCGAGTACGAGGACCGCAGCACCCGGGCGCACGGCGCCCGCACCTACGGCGAGCTCGCCGAGCTGACCACCGACCTCCCCCGGCCGGCGGCCCCGGCCACGCCGGCCGCGCCCGGCCCGTCACCGGTGGCCCGGGCCGTGTACGGCGGCGCCTGGCACGGCGCCTGGGGCAACGACCTGCGCGCCGCCTGGACCAGCTGGCTGGTCACGGGCGTCATCGTCACCGGCATCTGGCTGGTCTCGATGCTCGGCAGCGGTGACCTGGTCTACCCGTGGCCGGTGTGGGTCGTCGGCCCGTGGGGCGTCGTCCTGCTGGCCCGCACGCTCGGCGAGCGCCGCTCGCGCGGCGACCGGCAGCTGCCGGCCTGAACCGGCGCGGGTGCGCCCGCGACCGCCCGGGTAGGCCCTCCCGCGACCGCAGTCGCCGTACCGGGAGGACCCCGTGCACACGCTCACCGAGCGCTTCACCGCAGCCCTGCACCACCTCGACGCCGAGTCCGACCCGCAGCGGATGGTCGACCTCACCGGCGAGGACGCCACGCTGATCAAGCTGAACTCCGACCACGAGGCGCAGGGCCCCGACGGCGCCCGCCGCTTCTGGGAGGACTACCGCAACGTCTTCGGCGAGCTGGAGACGACGTTCACCTCGAGCACCGTCGGCGAGAAGACGGCGGCGCTGGAGTGGGAGTCGCGCGGCACCCTGCGCAGCGGCCGGCCCTTCACCTACCGCGGCGTCACCGTGATCGAGGGCGACGGCTCCGACGACGGCCTGCTCACCGGCGTGCGCACCTACTACGACTCGGCCGCCTTCCTGCAGGAGACCGCCGGCACCGCCTGAGCGGACCTCAGCCCTCGCCGACCGCGCGCGCCGCGCAGTCGGCGAGGGTGGCGTCCCAGCCGGCGTACACCTGCATGAGCTCGACGTCGCTGCGCTCGCCCTCGATCGGGGGGTAGGTGAAGGTCATCGAGCCGTCCGCGGCGCCGAACGAGACGGCGAAGCCCTCGGGCAGGCAGGCGACGAACCGCTCCTGGGCGGCCGGGTCGCCGTACAGGCGCTCGTCCACCGGCTGGGCGAAGGCCTACTGCTCGGCCTCGTCCGACGTCTCGGTCCGGGGGACGCCGCGAGCCGTGGTCACGACGTCCCCGTCCCGGACCACCTCGACCATCTCCGCGCCGACGTAGACGGGCCGGTCGACCTCGGCCACCAGCACGCCGTCGGTGCCGGGCAGGTCGGTCCACACCCGGCCGACGGTGACGTCGTCGAACCGCACGGTGCCCGGGGAGTACCGGGCGGTGTCCCCGGGCAGGCCGACGACGACGAGCAGCGTGCCCGCTCCCGATGCGTCGAGGAGGACCACGGGCTGCGCGAGGCTCCCCCGCTGCGGCTGCGCCAGGAGCGTCAGCTCGCCGGGCGCCGCGCCGGCCGGGCCGCCGAACCAGGCGACCACCCGCTGGCCGCCGTCGGCACCCATGACCAGCGCCCAGCGGCGGCCGCCGGGCAGGTCGCCGGCGAAGAGCACGTGCCGGGAGTCCGCCGGCGGGCGCAGCTCGGCGCCGTTCAGACCCACCGGCGCCGACCACTCGAGGGCGGCCACCCCGGCGACGAACGCCTCGTCGCCCGCGAGGGAGCCGCGCGTCGGCACGTCGAACAGCCCGGGCGCGGCCTGCGCCGTCCGGTCCGTGGCGGCCTGACCGGCCGCGGGGCCGGCGTCGGGCAGCACGGCGGGGACGGCGCCGGCCAGCAGGGCGACGGCGATGGCGCCGCCGGCCCACGCCGCCCGCACCCGGCGCTGGCGGCGCGCCACGCCGATGGCGGCGTCGGCGGTGTCGTGTCCCCGCGGCGGTCCGGCCTCGGTGGCCAGCCGGTGCAGGGCGTTCCGGACGTCGAGGTCGGTCACGACGGGCTCCCGTCGGTCAGGGGGGCGGGCTCGGGCCGGGCCGGCGGGGGGTCGAGCGCCCGGCGGACGGCGGCCAGGCCCCGCGCGGTGTGGGTGCGGACGGTGCTGGCCGAGCAGCCGAGGACGCGCGCGGTCTCGGTCTCGCCGAGGTCCTCGTAGAAGCGCAGGACGAGCACCGCCCGCGCCCGCGGCGACAGGGTGTCCAGCGCCCGGCGCAGCTCGTCACCGAGCGCGTGCGCGTCCTGCCAGTCGCCGACGGCGCGCTCGGGCAGCGTCTCGAGCACCTGCTCGCCGTGCATCAGGCGCCGCCGCCAGCTCAGGTGGCAGTTGAGCAGGAGCCGGCGCACGTAGGCGATCGGGACGTCGGCCCGCTGCACCCTCCGCCAGTGCCGGTGCGCGCGGGCCAGCGCCGTCTGCACGAGGTCCTCGGCGTGGCCGCGGTCGCCGGTGAGCAGGTAGGCGGTGCGCAGCAGCGCCGCCTCGTGGGCGACGACGAACGCCGTGAAGTCGTCCCGGTCCGCGCCCATGCTCCCCCGTCCGCCGTGTGCCCGGCCGTGGTCGTGGCCGGGCGTCTGACCAGGTGACCCGGCGGGGACCCCGGATCCGCGACAGCCGCCGGTCACGATCGGGCCACGGGCCGGGCGGTCCTCCGGGCGCGGGGCGGGCCCGGGACGCGAGAAAGGCCCCCGGGGAGTCCCGGGGGCCTTCTCGTCTGGGTGGGCAAGGGGGGAGTTGAACCCCCACGTCCTCTCGGACACACGGACCTGAACCGTGCGCGTCTGCCATTCCGCCACTTGCCCTGGCGAGGAAGGACAGTAGCAGCCGCGCTCGGGCCGACGGCGGAGGGGTCGGGGCCGCCCGCACGGCGCGCCACGGGCCGGGCACGCGGCGTGCCGTGACCCGGGTGCGCGGCGCGCTGTGACGCTGCGCGTTCCTGGCCGGTC
The DNA here is from genome assembly GCF_900129495.1 of Geodermatophilus nigrescens. Lineage (GTDB taxonomy): Bacteria > Actinomycetota > Actinomycetes > Mycobacteriales > Geodermatophilaceae > Geodermatophilus > Geodermatophilus nigrescens. Next base: position 82,841 of record NZ_FQVX01000004.1, on the reverse strand, counting down.
GGCGGCCGACCACCCGGCTACGATCAACCGAGGACCACCCATCCGAGCGAGCGTGGAGGAGCGACTGTGGGCGTGCTGCAGCGCTTCGAGCGACGACTCGAGGGCATCGTCGGCGTCACGTTCGCCCGCCTGTTCAAGGGCAAGGTGCACCCCGCCGAGATCGCCAAGGCGCTGCAGCGGGAGGCCGACGAGCAGCGCTCGGTGCTCGGCGAGGGCCGGGTCCTGGCGCCCAACGTCTACGACGTGCGGCTCGGCCCCACCGACTACGAGAACCTCGCCGAGTGGTCCGACCAGCTGGCCGCGCAGCTCGCCGACATGGTGGCCGAGCACATCGACGACGAGGGCTGGCAGACCTTCGGCGCCGTCCAGGTCCGCCTCGAGCGCGACGACGAGCTGCCCACCGGCGTGTTCGAGGTGAGCTCGCACGTCGCCGACCCGGCCCGGCCGGGCACGCGGGCCGACGCCGTGCCGGCCGCCCCGCCGATGGGCTCCGGCGCGGTCCCGCCGCTGCCGCCGCTGGGCGGTCGGGTGCCCACCGACACCGGCCGCCAGCACCCCTCCGTCGTCGGCCGCGCCGGCTCCCGACCCGGCGTCACGCACGTGCTCGTCGTCGACGGGCCCGGCACCCGGCACGAGCTGACCACCGGCCGCAACGTCATCGGCCGTGGCACCGACGCCGACATCCGGCTCCCGGACACCGGGGTCAGCCGCAAGCACGTCGACGTCGTCCTGGACGAGGGCACCGCCTTCGCCGAGGACCTCGGCTCCACGAACGGCACGCTGGTCAACGGCCGACGGATCAGCCGGCAGGCGCTCGCCGACGGCGACGTCATCCGCATCGGCCACTCCGTCCTGGTCTACCGGCAGGACGGCGCGTGACCGACGTCGTGCGCTCGACGAGGCGGGGCACCGGGGGCCGGTCGTGACCGCCGAGATCGTCCTGCAGGTCTTCCGCTTCGGGTTCCTGCTGCTGCTCTGGCTGTTCATCTTCGCCGCGTTCCGCGTGGTGCGGGCCGACCTGTTCGGCGGGCGCACCGGCCGGGTCGCCTCGGTCCCGCCGCGCGCCGCGGCCGCCGGCCGCCGCCGCGGCCGTGGGCCCCGCACGCTGGTGGTCACCGCCGGCCCGCTCAGCGGCACCAAGATCACCCTCGGCGAGCAGCCGATCCTCATCGGCCGCGCCGACGACTCCACGCTCGTCCTCACCGACGACTTCGCCAGCAGCCGGCACGCGCGGCTGACCAACCGTGGTGGACAGTGGTACGTCGAGGACCTGGGGTCGACCAACGGCACCTACCTCGACCAGCAGCGGGTCCAGGGCCCGCTGCTCGTGGCTCCCGGCCAGCCGATCCGCATCGGCCAGACCGCTCTGGAGCTGCGCTGATGGGCAACACGCTGATGGGCAGCAGCACGCCCACGACGACGGGGAGCGACAGAGCAGACGTGAGCAGGGTCCGATGAGTCTCGCGCTGCGCTACGCCGCCCGCTCCGACCGCGGTCTCGTCCGCGGCAACAACCAGGACTCGGTGTACGCCGGGCCCCGGTTGCTCGCCGTCGCCGACGGAATGGGCGGTCACGCGGCCGGCGACGTCGCCAGCAAGGTCGTGATCGCCGCGCTCGAGCACCTCGACGAGGACGCGCCCAGCGGCGACATGCTGCAGGCGCTGCGCGAGGCGGTCTTCGACGGCAGCGAGCACCTGCGCGAGGTCATCCGCGAGTCGCCGCAGCTGGAGGGCATGGGCACGACGCTCACCGCCGTCCTGTTCGCCGGCGGCCGGCTGGCCCTGTGCCACGTGGGCGACTCCCGCGCCTACCTGCTGCGCGACGGCGTCTTCACGCAGATCACCCACGACGACACCTTCGTGCAGACCCTCATCGACGACGGCCGGATCACGGCCGAGGAGGCCAACCACCACCCGCAGCGCTCGCTGCTGCTGCGGGCCCTCAACGGCCAGGACGTCGACCCCGACCTGTCGATGCGCGAGGCGCGCGCCGGCGACCGCTACCTGCTGTGCTCCGACGGCCTGTCCGGCGTGGTGAGCGAGGAGACCCTCGCCCACGCGCTGGAGGACCCGGACCCGCAGTCCACGGCCGACCGGCTCGTCGAGCTGGCGCTGCGCAGCGGCGGCCCGGACAACATCACCGTGATCGTCGCCGACGTCGTCGAGGACTCCGGCACCGGCACGTCCATGGAGCCCGTCGTCGACGGCGCCGCGGGCGACAACCGCGGCCAGCGCGCCGTCGACCCCCGCTCCGCGGCCGGGCGGGCCGCGCTCGCCGACCCGCCACCGGCGCCCCCACCGGCACCGACGTCCGCCTCAGCCTCCGCCCCACCCGACCGCCGCCGCTCCCGGCGGCGGTTGTTCGTCGCTGGGGGCACGGTGCTGCTCCTCGTCGGCGCGGGCATCGCCACCTGGCTGTGGGTGCTCACGCACTGGTTCGTCGGGGTCGCGGCCGCCGACGGCACCGACCACGTCGCGGTCTACCGCGGCTTCAACACCGAGCTGCTCGGGCTGGACCTCTTCCGCGTCGACGACGTCACCGGCATCCCGCTCGAGGACCTCTCCTCCTACCAGCAGAACAGCGTCCGCCAGGGCATCGAGGCCAGTGGCTCCGACGACGCCCGGCGGATCGTCGACGACCTCCAGCAGGCGTCGCTCCCCGAGTGCCCGGCCGACGACGACCGGCCCTCCGCCGGCGCGTCCGCCTCGCCGTCCGACCCGCCGTCCGAGGTCGTCCCCACCGCGCAGCCCGGCGGTGCGACGGACACCCCCACCCCCGGCAGCCCCTCGTCGGCGTCCCCGTCGGCGACGGGCTCCGCCTCGGCGAGCTCCTCGACGGCCGGCTCCTCGACGGCGGGGCCCGAGCCGGGGGTGGACTGCCGGGAGGCGGAGTGATGGCCGGCCCCACCACCGACCCCCGGGCCGCGGCCCCGGGCACGGTCCCCCCGAAGCGGCGCAACACCGAGCTGGCGCTGCTGGGCTTCGCCGTCCTCATCACGCTCGCCGCGCAGAGCATCGTCGACATCACGATCACCGGCTCGCTGCGCGCGGAGCTGGCGACCTTCGGCGGCTGGTTCGCCGCCCTGTGGGTCGTGGTGCACCTGGTCGTGCGCCGCTTCGCGCCCTACGCCGACCCGCTGCTGCTGCCCGCCGTCGCGGTGCTCACCGGCCTCGGCCTGACGATGATCCACCGGCTCGACCTGGCCGGCCTGCAGGACGGCGAGACCACCCGCGAGGACGCCCCGGTGCAGCTGCTGTGGGCGACGATCGGCGTGGTCCTGTTCGTGGCCGTCGTCGTGGTGCTGCGCGACCACCGGGTGCTGTCCCGCTTCGCCTACACCCTGGGCCTGGTCGGGCTGGTGCTGCTCGCGCTGCCCGCCGTGCTGCCCGCGTCGATCTCCGAGGTGTACGGCGCCAAGATCTGGATCCGGGTCGCGGGCTTCAGCATCCAGCCCGGCGAGTTCGCCAAGATCTGCCTGATCGTCTTCTTCGCCGCCTACCTCGTCGACAAGCGCGACGTGCTGGCGCTGGCCAGCCGCCGGGTCGCCGGCCTGGAGATCCCGCGGGCCCGCGACCTCGGCCCCGTGCTCGCCGTGTGGGTCGTGTCGATCCTCGTGCTGGTGTTCGAGCGCGACCTCGGCAGCTCGCTGCTGCTGTTCGGCATCTTCGTGGTGATGCTCTACGTCGCCACCGAGCGGGCGAGCTGGCTGCTCATCGGCCTGGGCCTGTTCGCCGGCGGTGCGTTCATCGCCTACCAGGTGTTCGGGCACGTGCAGGTCCGCGTCGACACGTGGCTGGACCCGTTCGCCTACCGCGACGAGGGCGGCTACCAGCTCGTGCAGTCGCTGTTCGGCCTGGGCACCGGCGGGCTGTTCGGCGCCGGGCTCGGCGGCGGCCGCCCCGACCAGGTGCCGGTGGCCAAGAGCGACTTCATCGCCTCGGCGCTCGGCGAGGAGCTCGGCCTGTTCGGCCTGGTCGCCGTCATCGTCATCTACCTGGTGCTGGTCGAGCGCGGCCTGCGCACCTCGCTGGTCGTGCGCGACGCCTTCGGCAAGCTGCTCGCCGGCGGCCTGGCCTTCGCCGTCGCCTGGCAGCTGTTCGTCGTCCTCGGCGGCGTCACCGGGCTGCTGCCGCTGACCGGCCTCACGACGCCGTTCGTCGCCTACGGCGGCTCCTCGCTGGTGGCCAACTTCGGCCTGGTCGCGATCCTGGTCCGCATCAGCGACGCCGCCCGCCGGCCGGCCGCGCCGCCGGCCCCGCCGAAGACGGCGATCGGCGAGGCGCCCACCGAGGTGGTGTCCCGGTGAACGCGCCCCTGCGCCGCGTGGCGATCAGCGTGCTGGTGCTCTTCACGCTGCTCATCGTCAACGTCAACTACATCCAGGTCGTGCGCTCCGACGAGCTGCGCGAGGACTCGGGCAACACCCGGGTGCTCACCGAGGAGTACTCGCGGGAGCGCGGCTCGATCGTCGTCGACGGCACCGAGGTGGCGCTGTCGGTGCCCACCCAGGACACGCTGAAGTACCTGCGCCAGTACCCGCAGGGCCCCGTGTACGCGGCGGTCACCGGCTACTACTCGCTGCTCTACAACAGCGCCCAGATGGAGCGCGCGGTCAACGACGTGCTGGCCGGCTCCGACGCCCGGCTGTTCACCCGGCGCATCGCCGACCTGTTCACCGGCCGCGACCCGGCCGGCGGCGACGTCGTGCTGACCCTCGACGCCGGCGTGCAGGAGGCGGCCATGGCGGGCCTGGAGGGCGTCACCGGCGCCGTCGTCGCACTCGACCCCTCCACCGGCGCGGTGCTCGGCATGGCCAGCACGCCCACCTACGACCCGGCGCAGCTGTCCAGCCACGACCCCGACGCCATCCGCGCCTACGCCGCGGAGCTCGACGCGCAGGAGCAGGACCCGCGGCTGAACCGCGCGACCCAGGACAACTACCCGCCCGGCTCGGTCTTCAAGGTCATCGTGTCGGCCGCGGCCCTGTCGACCGGCGAGTACACGCCCGACACCGTCATCCCGGCGCCGGACCTGCTGACCCTGCCCGGCACGTCGACGACGCTGGAGAACTTCGGCGGCTCCTCGTGCAGCAGCAGCCAGGAGCAGTCGCTCATCGACGCGCTGACGATCTCCTGCAACACCGCGTTCGCGCAGCTCGGCATCGACCTCGGCGAGGACCGCGTGCGGGAGATGGCCGAGGCGTTCGGCATGGACGGCGAGGGCCTGGAGATCCCGATGACGACCGCCGGCAGCAGCGTCGGCGACATCGAGAGCGAGGCGGCGCTCGGCCAGAGCTCGATCGGCCAGCGCGACGTCCGGATGACCCCGCTGCAGGCGGCGATGGTGGCCTCGGCGGTCGCCAACGACGGCACGCTCATGACGCCGTACCTGGTCGACCAGGTGCGCGCCCCCGACCTCACCGTCATCGACCAGGCCGACCCGGAGGAGCTCTCCGAGCCGGTGACCCCGGAGGTGGCCGGCCAGTTGACCGAGATGATGGAGAGCGTCGTGGCCAACGGCAGCGGGCGCGCCGCCCGCATCCCCGGGACCGCCGTCGCCGGCAAGACCGGGACGGCCCAGGTCGCCGAGGACGTGCCCGACCACAACTGGTTCATCGGCTTCGCCCCGGCCGACGACCCGCGCATCGCCGTGGCGGTGTTCGTGGCCAACGGCGGGGGTACCGGCGGCGACGTCTCGGCGCCGATCGCCGGCGACGTGATGCAGGCCTACCTCGAGGGTCAGGGGGGCTGATGGCCCTGTCCACCGGCACCATCCTGGCCGGCCGCTACGAGATCACCGAGCCCATCGCCACCGGCGGCATGGGCGAGGTGTGGCGGGCGCGCGACCGCGTGCTCGACCGTGTGGTGGCGGCCAAGGTGCTCCGCAGCGAGTTCACCGGCGACCCGAGCTTCGTCGCCCGCTTCCGCAACGAGGCGCGGCACACCGCGGCGCTGGCCCACCCGAACATCGCCTCGGTCTACGACTACGGCGAGAGCACCGACGAGCGCGGCTCGCAGCTGGCCTTCCTGATCATGGAGCTGGTCGAGGGCAAGCCGCTGGTGACGATCCTCCACGAGGAGGGCCGGCTCCCCGTCGACTGGACGCTGCACGTGCTCGGCCAGGCCGCCGACGGGCTCTCGGCCGCGCACGCCGCGGGGGTCGTGCACCGCGACATCAAGCCGGGCAACCTCATCGTCCGGCCCGACGGCGTCGTGAAGCTGACCGACTTCGGCATCGCCCGCACCCGCGACGCCACGCCGCTCACCCGCACCGGGATGGTCGTGGGCACCGCGCAGTACCTGTCGCCGGAGCAGGCGCAGGGCCTGGAGGTCACCGCGGCCTCCGACGTCTACAGCCTCGGCGTCGTCGGCTACGAGTGCCTCACCGGCGGGCGGCCGTTCGACGGCACCTCCCAGGTCGCCATCGCCCTCGCGCACATCAACCGGCAGCCCCCGCCGCTGCCGGCCGACATCCCGCTGGCCGTGCGGCAGCTCATCGAGCGCGCGCTGGCCAAGCACCCCGACGACCGGTTCACCGACGGCGCCGCGTTCGCCGCGGCTGTCCGCGCCGTCGCCGCCGCGGGCCGCCACGGCGGGGCCGGCCCGGTCACCGGCGCGGTGCCCACCGGCCTGGCCGCCGCGGCCACCGAGGTCATCCCGGAGGTCGACGGCGACGGCACCCGCGTGCTCGGCGGCCCCGTGACCGGCGCAGCCGCGGGGGCGGCGGCCGGCGCCGCGGCCGCCGCGGCCGCGGGCCCGCGCACCTCGGTCCCCCGCTCGGCCGGACCGCGCACCGGCGGCCGGCACGCCGCCGGCAACCCGCGCACGATGCCGCCGCTGCAGGGCCCCCCGGTCGACGGCGACGACACCGGCGACTGGCGGGACCCGCAGCCGCGGCGCGGCGGCGGCAGCCGGCGGTGGGCGGTCGCCCTCGGGGCGCTCGTGCTGGTGGCCGCGCTGATCGCCGGCGCGTTCTTCCTGTTCTCCGGCAACGGCGAGGACCCGGGCGGCAGCAGCGCCGGCTCCACGAGCAGCAGCGCGCCGAGCAGCGGGTCGGCCAGCCCGACCCAGGACCTCGTCACCATCCCCGGGGCCGAGCAGTACCTCGGCGAGGACGCCGACGACGTCGAGGCCGAGCTGCTCGAGGCCGGGCTCGAGGTCACCCGCATCGACGCGACCGACGAGGTGCTCACCGCCGCCGGCATCGACCTGAACGCCGGCGAGGTGGCCGGCGTCGACCCGGCGGGCATCCCCGTGCCGCGCGGCACCACCGTGACGCTGTCGGTCGCCGAGTCCGACTACAGCCCTCCGGAGGAGGAGACCGAGGACTCCGGCGGCGGCGAGGCCGAGCCGACCGGCGGCGGCGACACCGGCAACGGCGGCGGTGGCGGCGGGCAGGGCGGCACCACGACGACCAACCCCCCGACGACCACCAACCCGCCGACGACCACCAGCACGGCGCCGTCGAACACCGGCGGCTCCGGGAACTCCGGCGGGCCCGGGAACACCGGTGGCCAGACGGGCCCGAGCAGTCCCGGCAACCAGGGCGGCACGTCCGCGCCGGTCCCGCCGCCGGCCACCGAGGAGCCGGTCGAGCCGGACACGGGCGCGGGTTCCGGCGGGGACGCCGGCACCGCGGAGGGTGCCGGCGCACCCGCCTCTGCGGCTGCGGGGGCTGCCGTGGCCGACGGTGCACCGGCGTGACGGCGCGCTCACTCACCGTCCCGGTCCGCCGCTCGCTGCCCGTTAGGCTCCCCGCCGGGGCCGGGACCGCCGTCCGGGTCCCGCCGCGCCCGGGTCCGCCCGCGACGCGCCCCCGCACCGCCCGAGAGGACCTCCGATGACCACGCCCCAGGTTCTCGGTGAGCGCTACGAGATCGGCGGGGTCCTGGGGCGCGGCGGCATGGCGGAGGTCCACCGCGGCCGTGACCTGCGGCTCGGCCGCGAGGTCGCCGTCAAGGTGCTGCGCAGCGACCTCGCGCGCGACCCGTCCTTCCAGGTCCGGTTCCGCCGCGAGGCCCAGGCCGCCGCGTCGCTGAACCACCCGGCGATCGTGGCCGTCTACGACACCGGCGAGGACCGCACCAGCACCGGCGCGACGCCCTACATCGTCATGGAGTACGTCGAGGGCGAGACCCTGCGCGACCTGCTCCGCCGCGAGGGCGTCCTGTCCCCGGACCGCGCGATGAGCCTGTCCGCCGACATCTGCGCCGCCCTGGACTTCAGCCACCGCAACGGCATCGTGCACCGCGACGTGAAGCCCGGGAACGTGATGCTCACGCCCGACGGCTCGGTCAAGGTCATGGACTTCGGCATCGCGCGCGCGGTGTCCGACTCCGCGGCCACGATGACCTCCACCGCCGCGGTCATCGGCACGGCGCAGTACCTCTCGCCCGAGCAGGCGCGCGGCGAGGCCGTCGACGCCCGCTCCGACGTCTACTCCGTCGGCTGCCTGACCTACGAGCTCGTCACCGGGGCGCCGCCGTTCACCGGTGACTCGCCGGTGTCGGTGGCCTACCAGCACGTCCGCGAGGACCCGAAGCTGCCGTCGTCGGTGAACCCGGCCGTGCCGCCGGAGCTCGACGCGATCGTGCTCAAGTCGCTGAGCAAGAACCCGGCCAACCGGTACCAGTCGGCCGCCGAGATGCGCAACGACCTGCTCCGGGCCCTGGCCGGGCAGCGGGTCGAGGCGACGCCGGTGATGGGCGACGACGAGCGCACCACCATCCTCGGCGCGGCGCCGGGCGCCTACGGCGGCGAGGACGGCTGGGACGACGACGAGGCCGCCCGCCGGCGCAAGCGCAACCGCGTCATCGCCGCCGTCGTCGGCGCGCTGGTGCTCGTCGGCGCCGTCGTCGGCATCGCCCTGCTGGTCAACTCGGGGGACGAGGAGGCGCCGCCGGAGGTCGCCCAGGTCACCGTGCCCGCCGGGCTGGTGGGGCAGCCGGAGGCCGACGCCCGCGCCGCGATCGAGGCGGCCGGCCTGGCCGTCGCCGCCCAGGTGACGCCGCAGGAGGTGCAGGACGACGCCCAGGTCGGCCGGGTGCTCGAGACCGACCCCGCCTCCGGGGCGCAGGTCGAGGAGGGCAGCGAGGTCGCCCTGACCGTCGGCGTCGCCCCCGACGCCGTCACCGTGCCGCAGGTCGTCGACCTCGACGAGGACCGCGCCCGCACGGCGCTCGAGGGCGCCGGCTTCACCGGCAACGTGGACACCGAGCAGGTCGACTCCCTCGCGGAGGAGGGCACGGTCGTGGCCGTCGACCCGGAGGAGGGCTCCTCGGTGCCCCCGGCCACCACGGTGACGCTGTCGCTGTCCGACGGCGACGCGGAGATCCCCGCGGTCGAGGGCCAGGCGCAGGACGCGGCGCAGCAGACGCTGGCCGGCGCGGGCTTCACGAACCTCGCCACCGAGGAGGTCGAGTCCGACCAGCCGGCCGGGACCGTCGTCGGCACCAGCCCGGCCGCCGGTCAGCAGGCGCGGGCGGACACGCAGATCACGCTGCAGGTCTCCAGCGGCGGCGCCGCGGAGATCACCGTCCCGCAGTCGATCGTCGGGCAGACCGAGCAGGCCGCCCGCCAGGCGCTGGCCGCGGCCGGCTTCACGGGGAGCATCGCCGTCGTCCCCACCGAGGGCGAGCCCGGCCAGGCGGCCGGCACGGTGGTCGGCAGCGACCCGCAGCCGGGTCAGACGGTGGAGGCCGACGGCGCCATCACGCTGCTGGTCGCGCAGCAGACCACGGCCTCGCCGACCAGCCCGTCGCCCGGCGGAGGCGCCGGTGGCGGCCCGGGCGGCGGCGGCGGCGGCTGACCCGCCCAGGACGTGCAGAAGGGCCCCTCCCGATCCGGGAGGGGCCCTTCCGCGTCTCCGGGGAGGCGCTCAGGCGGGAGCGGCCGACAGCCGGCGGGCGCCCGCGGCGGCGGCCTCGACCACGGCCGGGTCGGGCGCCAGGCCGCAGGCGGCGAGCCACGTCGCCAGCATCTGGTGGCCGCCCTCGGTGAGCACCGACTCCGGGTGGAACTGCACGCCCTCGACGGGCAGCTCGCGGTGCCGCAGCGCCATGACGATGCCCGACGGCGTCGTGCCGGTGACCTCCAGCTCGGCGGGGACGGTGTCCCGGTCGACGGCCAGCGAGTGGTAGCGGGTCGCGGTGAACGGCGAGGGCAGCCCGGCCAGCACGCCGATCCCGTCGTGCACGACCTCGCTGGTCTTGCCGTGCAGCAGCTCCGGCGCGCGCACCACCTCGGCGCCGAAGGCCTCGGCGATCGCCTGGTGGCCCAGGCACACGCCCAGCACGGGGGTGCCCGCCTCGGCGGCCGCCCGGACCATCGGCACGGTCACGCCGGCGTCGGCGGGGGTGCCCGGGCCGGGCGAGAGCAGCACGCCCGCGACGTCGAGGTCGGCGAGCTCGTCGACGTCGACGGCGTCGTTGCGGCGCACCACGCACCGCACGCCCAGCTGTCCCAGGTACTGGACCAGGTTGTAGACGAAGCTGTCGAAGTTGTCGACGACGAGGACCGGCCTGCTCACGCTCCCTGTGTACACCGGGCGGTCGGGCGGCCGGGAGGGAGATCAGCCCTCGGAGGGGGTCGCGAAGTCCATGTCGAGCGAGCCGGCGTAGGCCGGCAGCACGACGTCGGCCCGCTCGCGCACGGCGAAGCCGAGCCCGTAGGCCTCGACCGCCTGCTCGAACACCGCCACCTGCGGCGAGGCGGCGAGCTGGGCGCGGATCGCCGCCGCGTCGCCGATCGCGGTGACGACGAACGGCGGGGAGTAGGTGCGGCCCTGCAGCAGGAGCACGTTCCCGACGCAGCGGACGGCGCTGGTGGCGATCAGCCGCTGGTCCATGATCGCGACGCCGTCGGCCCCGGCGGCCCACACGGCGTTGACCACGGCCTGCACGTCGGACTGGTGGATGACGACGTCGTCGGGCCGGGCGCCCACCGGCAGCCCGCCGTCAGGACGGCGGGGGGCGTCGTCGAGGGTGATCTCCACGCCGCGGCCGGTCAGCGCCACCAGGCCGGCCGACAGCTCGCCCTCCTCGGCCGTGGCCGCGGCCGCGGCGACGGCGCCGTCACGGGTGGCGGCCTGGTCGGTGAGCGCCTGGATCTGCGCCTCGAGGGCGGCCAGCTGCGTCTCCTGCTCGGCGATCGACCCGTTGCGCTCGGCGAGCAGCGCCCGCAGCTCGGTGACGTCGCCGGCGCGCAGGTCCGACCCCTGCGCGGTCTGGCTCGACGTGGCGAACAGCAGCCCCGCGGCGAGCGCCACGACGGGCACCAGGGCGCCCCAGGCCGTCCGGGACCGCCGCGGGCGCCCGGGGGCCGCGGCGGCGGGCTCGGACGGCGTCACGGGGGCTCCTGGGGGACGGGAGGGGGAGGCGCACGGCTCGGCGGGGCCGTCGTCCTCCCCGCGCAGCTTAGGCTGGGGGGCCAGCGTGCCGGTCGCGACGGACCGGCACCCCGGGAGGATCAGCAGGAGTCGGTCGCGGTGCCCAAGTCCAAGGTGCGCAAGAAGTCGGTCTACACGCCGCCGGAGGGCGTGCTGCAGTCCCGGTCGGCCGCCCGTGCGGTGCAGCCGAGCCCGCGCTGGTACGCGCCGCTCATGGTCACGCTCATGGTGCTGGGCCTGCTGTGGATCGTCGTCTACTACGTGGCCGGTGACCGGGTGCCCTTCATGGTGTCGCTGTCGGCGTGGAACTTCGCCATCGGCTTCGGCGCCATGGTCGTCGGCCTGGTGATGTCGATGCGCTGGCGGTAGACGAAGGGCCCTGCTGCCCCCGGACCTCGCAGGCTCGGCCCGGGACCCTGCAGCAGGGCCGTTCCACCACGTCGCCAGAGGCCCCCGTCCCCTCCCCGGGACGGGGGCCTCGTCGCGTCCCGGGGCCCTACACCCCTCCGTCTCCCCCGCCCGAAGCGGGGTGTGCACCGCTGTGCACACCCGCTCGGTGGATCCACAGGTCGACATGACGTCCCGCCCCCAGGGTTGTCCACGACGTGTGGAGAACGGGTGTTCGACTACACCCGTCTGACCTGCGGTTTCGTGTCGCGTGGGGCGCGTGTGACGACGAGGACGGCGGCGTAACTACAGCTCTGTGCTTTGTCCCCAGCTGTGTACCCAGCTGTGGACGAGTCGACATGACCGCAGCCTGTGGACGGTCACCGGCTGCTACCGCGGGCATGCGGTCGAGGAGTCGACACGCGCGCTGAACAGGGCACTTACCGTCCGCGGGCGTCGTCCCCAGGGCCCGCTGCCTGTGGACGGAGCGGTCCGCCCCGTTCCCCGTCCACCTGGGAGGGTGGGGACGTGCAGTGGGCGGCCCGGACGGCGGAGACGGTCGTGCTGGCGCTGGGCGGGCTCCTGCTCGTCCTGGCGGCCCTGACGCTCGACGCCGGCGGCCGGGTGCTGGTCGGCGCCGCGGGCGGACTGCTGCTCGCGCTGGCGGTGCGCGACGTCGTGCTGCGGCCCCGGCTGGCGGCCGACGCGGGCGGCGTCGTCGTCCGCGGCCTCACCGGGCGCACCTCGCTGCCCTGGCCGCTGCTGAGCGTCCGGCTGCGCACGACCCGGCGGCTGGGCGTGCGCTCGCGGCTGCTGGAGCTCGACACCGCGGCGGGCCCGGACGACGACGGCGTCCTGGTGCTCCTCGGCCGGCGCGACCTGGGCGCCGACCCGGCGGCCGTGGCCGCGGCGCTCGAGGCGCTGCGGCCGGCCTGACCCCCGAGGGGTCAGAGCCCGAGGACCACCACGGGCACCGGCACGACCAGCACCAGGACGACCATCGCGACGGCGAGCAGCGCCAGCCCCGCCGCCTGCACGGCGACGCGGCGGCGGGCGAGCACCAGCAGCGTGGTGGCCAGCAGGCCGGCGGCCAGGCCGCCGAGGTGCCCGAGCAGCGAGACGCCGGGCAGGAAGCTGATGACGACGTTGATGGCCAGGAGGGCGAGCAGGCCGCGCAGGTCCTGCCGGGCGGCGACGAGCAGCACGCCCATCGCCCCGAGCAGGCCGTAGATGGCCGCGGACGCGCCGGCCACGGGACGGCCGGGGTCGCCGAACAGCTGGATGGCCACGGCCCCGCCGAGGGCGGAGACCAGGTAGACGGCGAGGTAGCGCCACCAGCCCAGCCGCGCCTCGATCTCCGGGCCGAACAGCAGCAGGCTGAGCATGTTGAGCAGCAGGTGGGTGATCCCGATGTGCAGGAACGCACCGGTGATCAGACGCCAGTCCTGGCCGTAGACGTCGACCAGGACGGGCACGAGCGAGAAGTCCCGGAAGACCTCGGACTCGTAGTTGTCGAGCGGGCTGGCGCCCTCGGACACCGCGGAGACCGCGGTGATGACGAAGACGACGACGTTGACCGCCACGAGGGTGGCGGTGACCGGGCCGAACCGGCGGCGCGCGGCGCTCCAGCCGGAGGCTCGGCGCGGGCGGCGCACCCCGGCGTTCCCGGCGCGGACGTCGTCCGGGCACTGGAAGCCGACGGCGGCCGGCGTCATGCACTCCGGGCAGATCGGCCGGTCGCAGCGCGCGCAGCGCACGCCCGTGGGCCGGTCCGGGTGCCGGTAGCAGGTGGTCGGCGGGGACGCCGGCGGCGGCACCGCGCCGCCGGCGCCCTCGTCGGGCGGGGAACCGGTCAGCTGCGCTGCACCTCGACCGACTGGATGACGACGTCCTCGACGGGCTTGTCGTTGCGGCCGGTGCGGACGGTGGCGATGCGGTCGACGACCTCGCGGCTGGCCGGGTCGGTGACCTCGCCGAAGATCGAGTGCTTGCGGTTCAGGTGCGGGGTCGGGCCCACGGTGATGAAGAACTGCGAGCCGTTGGTGCCGGGGCCGGCGTTGGCCATCGCGAGGAGGTAGGGCCGGTCGAACTGCAGCTCGGGGTGGAACTCGTCGCCGAACTGGTAGCCGGGGCCGCCGAAGCCCTGACCCAGCGGGTCGCCGCCCTGGATCATGAAGCCGGAGATGACCCGGTGGAAGATCGTGCCGTCGTAGAGCTTGTCGGTGGTCTTCTGCCGGGTGGCCGGGTGCGTCCACTCACGGCGGCCCTCGGCCAGGTCCGCGAAGTTCGCGACCGTCTTGGGCGCGTGGTCCGGGAACAGGTCGACGGTGATGTCGCCGTGGTTGGTGTGCAGCACCGCGCGGCGGGCGGGCGAGGTCGATTCGGTCACGTCCCCACTCTCCCATCCCCCGGCGGGGCGGGTCCGGGCCCGCCCCGCCGGGGCGGAGGTCAGGGCCGGGCCTCCAGCACCAGGTTGAACGGCGTGCTGGCCGCCCGGCGGACCCGCGTGAAGCCGGCCTCGCGCAGCAGCGCCGTCAGCCGGGCCTCGCCGGCCTGGGCGCCGAGCGCCGTCGCGGGCGGCGCGGTCTTGGAGTGCGCGACGCAGATCGCCGTGGACGCCGTGTAGTAGAGCCGGCCCACCGGGTTGAGGTTGTCCTCCAGCCGGTCGCCGGCGAAGGGCTCGACCAGCATGAACACGCCGTCGTCGGCGAGCGCCTCCCGCACGTGCCGCGCCGCGGCGAGCGGGTCGGGCATGTCGTGCAGCGCGTCGAAGACGGTGACCAGGTCGTAGCCGCTGCCCGGGAAGTCCGCGGCCGAGGCCACCTCGAACGACACCCGGTGGCCGAGGCCGGCGTCGCCCGCCCGCTTGCCGGCCACCTCGACCGAGCCCCGGTGGTAGTCGAAGCCGGTGACCGTCGTGGCCGGGTAGGCCTGCGCCATCAGCAGGCTGGAGGCGCCGTGACCGCAGCCGACGTCGGCCACCCGCGCGCCGGTGCGCAGCCGCTCCTCCACGCCGTCGAGCGCGGGGATCCACGACGGGACCAGCGCGGCGGCGTAGCCCGGCCGGAAGAAGCGCTCGGTGCCCTCGAACAGCTCGGGGTCGTGCCGGTGCCAGGCGAAGCCGCTGCCGGTGCGCACCGCCTCGGTCACCGGCTCGACGTTGCGGGCGAGCGCGACCGGGAGGTGGAAGGCCGCGGCGGCCTGCATGCCGTCGGGCGCGGCGAGCAGGAAGGCCTGCTCCTCGGTGAGCGAGAACCGCTCGGTGTCGGGGTCGTAGGTGACGTAGCCGCCGGCGGCCTGGCCGGACAGCCACTCGCGGACGTGCCGCTCGTCGACGCCTGCGTGCCGGGCGACGTCCTCCGGCGTCGCGGGCATCACGGCGGCGAGCGCCTGGTACAGGCCGAGCCGGTCGCCGATGACGGCGTTGACGGCGTGGAAGCCGGCCCCGACGTCGGTGACGAAGCGGCCGAGCAGGGCATCGAGGCGGTCCTGGTCGATGGTCATGGCCATCCCTGGGGGTGCGGGTGGGTGCGGGGAGCCCGCGGAGCGGGCCCGGGTGCGCCGGCGGCCCGGGGGCCGGGGGCGAGGGGAGGGCGGCCTCGTTGCGGCCGCCCGGCGCCGGCCTGCCGCTGGGCAGGCAGCCGGGACCCTGGCCCCGTCGCCGGGCCGGCGTCAACGGAGACGCTCCCGGCTCGCCCGGCCCCGTCCCGGTCGGCCAGCCGGCAGGCCAGCGCCACCGCCGCGAGGCCCACCACGACCACCCACGGGTGGGCGACGGCGGCCTCCTCCACGCCGGCGAGCGGGTCCGCCAGCACGCCGAGCCGGTCGAGGGCCCACCCGGTGGCGGCGGCCAGCGCGACCGCCGCACCGGCCAGGCGCAGCGCCGGGTACCAGCGGGTGCGCGAGGCCAGGTACAGCGAGGGCACGACGAGCGCGACGGCGGCCAGCTGGGCGAGCTCGACGCCGACGTTGAAGGCGAGCAGGGCGGGCACCGACGCCGACCCGTCGAGCCCGAGGTCGGTGAGGATGCCGGCGAAGGCCAGGCCGTGCACGAGCCCGAAGCCGCCGGCGACCAGGACCTCGCCGCGGCGGGCCAGCGGGCGGACGGCGTGCACCGCCGCCACCCCCACCGAGACGGCGATGAGCACCTCGACCGGCGCGGACGGGACGGTCACCCCGCCGAGCGCGGCGGCGACGAGGGTCAGGGAGTGCCCGGCGGTGAAGGCCGAGACGACGCCGAGGACGCGGCGCAGCGCGGGCAGCAGGCCCGCCCCGCGCTCCCAGCGGCCCGCGCGGACGACGAGCGGCGCCACCAGCAGCAGCGTCAGCAGGAACAGCAGGTGGTCCGCGCCCTCCAGGACGTGGTGCAGGCCGTACCCGACCAGGTCGGCCAGCCCGGTCGGGGCGGCCTCCCCCACCCGCAGGCTGCCGTCGGTGGCGGTGAGCACGCCCGCCGTCGAGATGTCCCCCGCCGCGTCGGTGAGCACGACGACGGCCTCGTGCGACGGCACCGCCTCGACGACGCCGTCGTAGGCCAGCGTGAAGGCGGACGGGTCGGCGCCGGCGGGGTCGAGCGTGACGGTCGCGCTCAGGGACTCGATGCCCTCGACGGACTCGCGGACGACGTCGTGCCACGTCCCGGTCCACACGGTGCCGTCGGCGCCGGTGACCGTCAGGTGCTCGCCGAGGTAGGCGGTGACCGCGTCGGCGTAGGACGCGACGTCGGTCTCGCTCGCGTACGCGGTGCCCAGCGCCCGGTCGAGCGTCTCGAGGGCGACGCTGACGGTGGTCTCGACGGACTCCTCGCCGACCACCACCGACAGCGTGCTGCTCTCCAGGCTGTGCGCGCTCGCGACGCCGGGGGTCAGGAGGACGAGGCCCGCGGCGAGGGGGACGGTCAGGCCGGCGGCCGGGACGAGGGCGCGGCGCAGGCGGGGGCGCCAGGGCGGGGAGGACATGGGTCCCGAGGGTGCGGAGCGGTCCTGTCAGCGGGCCGGGACCAACCTGTGCGCGCGTCCAGGGACTCCGCAGCGACCTCCCCGGCGGCGTCCAGCCGGCGTCCAGGCGGCGACCGGAGTCTCGCTCCCGACCGACTCACCCCGATCCCGAGATGAGCCCATCGTGAAGCTCCGCACGACCGTCGCCGCCGTCCTCCTCGCCGCCGTCGTCCCCGTCGCCGCTGCCTGCGGCACGACCGCCGAGGCCTCCTCCACCACGAGCACCAGCAGCTCGGTGTCGACCGACACCGGCACGAGCACGACCGGCACCGGTCTCCCCGGCGGGGGCGGCGGCCCGGGCGGCATCGACGTCTCCTCCGTCGACACCGAGGCCGAGCTCGTCGAGCTGGTCCAGGAGGCCTACGGCGACGCCGGCCTCGACCTGCACCGCGGCCACCAGCCCGTGCAGGACGTGCTCGACGAGGTGCTGACCATCAGCCACGACGAGCTGCACGTCCGGATGGACGCCGGGCAGAACCTGGCGGCCGTCGCCGAGGACCTCGGCATCGACCCGCAGGAGCTGGTCGACGCGCTGACGGGGTCGTGGGGGACGGCGATCGACGCCGTGCTCGCCTCGGGCGAGATCACCGAGGACGAGGCCGAGCGGTACCGGGCGGCGCTGGAGGAGGCGTTCAGCTTCCGCGTGACCTGGGACGGCGAGGAGGCCACGCCTACCTTCAGCGGCCTCGACGCCTGAGCTCCCTGCCGGTGCTCGCCGGCCGGGGGACGCCCGCGCCGGTCCGGTGAGCCGGGAGCTCAGCCACGGAGCGCGGTCCGGGGAGTGGAGACGAGGGGAATCGAACCCCTAACCCCCGCCTTGCAAAGGCGGTGCTCTGCCAATTGAGCTACGTCCCCGGGACGGCCCCCCTCGCGGAGGCCGCGGGTCAGCGGGTGGTGGGGCGGCTGACGGCCTGCGGGCCGTTGGTGGCCTCGTGCCACAGGTCGGCCTCGCCCCTGCCCGCGCCGGCGGAGCGACGGCGGACGGCGACGACGGCGGCACCGGCCGCCGCGGCGACCAGGGCCAGCTGCTTGAGCACTCGGTACCTCCTGGGGACGACCGCGGCGCCGGACGGGGCCGCGCTGCCGCGGTGCTCGGGGCACCGGTACACGGGTGGGCCTGGGAGGACTTGAACCTCCGGCCTCATCCTTATCAGGGATGCGCTCTAACCGCCTGAGCTACAGGCCCGTGAACCTCGACAAGCGTACAAGGGCGTCCCGGGGCCCCGGCGGGCGGGGCCCCGGACCGCCCTAGTCGCGCTCGGCGAGGGTGACCTCGAGGCCGCCGACGAGGTCGGCGCAGAGGTTGTAGATGAACGCCGCCACGGTGCACAGCGCGGTCATCAGCACGATGTTGATCGCGCCGATGACGGCCGCGCCGCCGAAGACGATGCCCGGGGTGATGACGTCGCCGCCGCCCTCGCCGCCGGACGCGGTGCCCAGCTGGCCGAACAGGTCGTTGAGGGTGTCGAAGACGCCCAGGCCGGACAGGACGCCGAAGAGGACCCCGACCGCGACCATCCAGATGAAGAACATCGCGATCGACACGACCAGCGAGATCTTCAGCGCCGACCAGGTGTCGATGTGCCGCAGCTGCAGGCGGGCCCGGCGCGGACCGCGGTTGCCGCGGTTCTTGGCCGGCCGGCCGGCCGGCTGACCCTGCTGCTGCGGGGCCTGCTGCGGGGCCTGCTGCTGGGCCTGCTGCGGCGCCTGCTGGGCGGGGGCCTGGGAGGCCACCTGCTGCGGTGCCTGCTGCGGTGCCTGCTGCGGCACGCGGCTGCCCGCCGGCGGCACGCCCTGGCCGGCCGACGGCGGCGGGACGGTCGCGTCGGCCGGGACCGCCTGCTGCGCCGGCACCGCGCTGCTGATCGGCTTGGTCAGCGACGCCGCCGTGGCGGAGGGGGCGGCACCCGGGGAGCCCGCGCCGGCGGGGGCGGCCCCCACCGCGGACGCGCCGGCCGGGGCGGCCGGCGTCTGCCCGGTGGCGGGCGCCGAGCCCGTCGCCGGGGCTCCGTCCGCTCCGGCTGCGCCCTCCGGGCGGACCCCGGTGCGCACCGCCTGCGGCCGGTCGCTCATGCCGTTCTCCCGTTCGCCTGCGGCCCTCGCCGCGCTCTCGCGCCCGGGGTGACCGGCGGGGTGCCGGTGGCGCCCGGGCGCCGGTCGTGTCCGTCAGCGGGAGCCGGGGGCGCGTGGCGGCCGGTGGCCACCACGCGCCGTGCTCCCGGTCTCACCCTAGGCGGCGGGCTCGTCGTTGTCCGTCGTCCGCGCGATCGCCACGATCGACACGTCCTCGGGCAAGTTCATGAGCTTGACACCCATGGTGGCCCGGTCCTTGTTGTGGCGCACCCCGTTGACCGGGGTCCGGATGACGCCGCCGCCGGAGGTGATGGCGTACAGCTCGTCGCCCAGACGCACCGCCAGGGCCCCGACCAGGGCGCCCTTGCGCGCCTTGGGGTCGGCGGTGAGCACGCCCTTGCCGCCGCGGCCCTGCGGCGGGTA
This sequence comes from Geodermatophilus nigrescens, assembly GCF_900129495.1. Taxonomy (GTDB): domain Bacteria; phylum Actinomycetota; class Actinomycetes; order Mycobacteriales; family Geodermatophilaceae; genus Geodermatophilus; species Geodermatophilus nigrescens. Next base: position 63,576 of record NZ_FQVX01000004.1, on the reverse strand, counting down.
GTTCTCGATGCCGGTGCGCTTGGCGAAGCCGCGCTCGGTGGCGACGAGGACGTCGACGCCCTCCTCCACGACCATCATCGCCAGCAGCCGGTCGCCGGGTGCGAGCGAGATGCCGCGGACGCCCTCGGTGGCCCGGCCCATCGGCCGCAGCGTCGCGTCGTCGGCCTTGAACCGGATCGACATCGCCGAGCGGGTGACCAGCAGCAGGTCCTGCTCCGGGTCGATGAGCGCGGCGCCGACGAGCTCGTCGCCCTCGCGCAGGTTGATCGCGATGACGCCGCCGCTGCGCGGGGAGTCGAAGTCCGACAGCCGGGTCTTCTTCACCTGCCCGTTGGCGGTGGCCAGGACCAGGTACGGCGCGACGCCGTAGTCCTTGATCTGCATGACCTGGGCGATCTTCTCGTCGGGCTGGAACGCCAGGAGGTTGGCCACGTGCTGGCCGCGGGCCGTGCGGTTGGCCTCGGGCAGCTCGTAGGCCTTGGCCCGGTACACCCGGCCCTTGGTCGTGAAGAACAGGATCCAGTCGTGGGTGGAGCCCACGAAGAAGTGGTCGACGAGGTCGTCCTGCTTGAGCTGGGCGCCCATGACGCCCTTCCCGCCGCGGCGCTGGGACCGGTAGAGGTCGCTCTTGGTCCGCTTCGCGTAGCCGGTGCGGGTGATGGTGACGACGACCTCCTCCTCCGCGATGAGGTCCTCCATCGTCACGTCGCCGTCGTTGGCGATGAACTTCGTGCGACGGTCGTCGCCGTACTTCTCGACGATCTCGGCCAGCTCGTCGCGGATGATCTGCCGCTGCCGCTCGGGCGAGTCGAGGATCGCCTGCAGGTCGGCGATGCGGGCCTCGATCTCGGCGAGCTCGTCCATGATCCGCTGGCGCTCGAGGGCGGCCAGCCGGCGCAGCTGCAGGTCGAGGATGGAGACGGCCTGGATCTCGTCGACGTCGAGGAGCTCCATCAGGCCGGTGCGGGCCTCGTCGGCCGACGGGCTGCTGCGGATGAGCGCGATGACGGCGTCGAGCTGGTCGAGCGCCTTGGCCCAGCCGCGCAGGATGTGCGCACGCTCCTCGGCCTTGCGCAGCCGGTAGCGCGTCCGCCGCTGGATGACCTCGATCTGGTGGTCGACGTAGAGGCGGACGAGCTCGTCGAGGCGCAGCGTCCGCGGGACGCCGTCGACGATCGAGAGCATGTTGCAGCCGAACGAGGTCTGCAGCTGGGTGTGCTTGTACAGGTTGTTCAGCACGACCTTGGCCACGGCGTCGCGGCGCAGGGTGATGACCAGCCGGCGGCCCACGCGGTCGCTGGACTCGTCGGCGATCTCGCTGATGCCCTGCAGCCGGCCGTCCTTGACCGCGTCGGCGATCGCCTCGGCCAGGTTGTCCGGGTTGACCTGGTAAGGCAGCTCGGTGACGACGAGCTGCACGCGGCCGCGGGCGTCCTCCTCGACGGTGACCACCGCGCGCATCCGGACCGAGCCGCGGCCGGTGCGGTAGGCGTCCTCGATGCCGTCGCGGCCGACGATCAGGCCGTAGGTGGGGAAGTCGGGGCCCTTGATCCGCTCCATGCACGCGGTGAGGGCCTCCTCGGGCTCGGCGTCGGGGTGCTCGAGCACCCAGAACACCGCGTCGGCGACCTCGCGCAGGTTGTGCGGCGGCATGTTCGTGGCCATGCCGACGGCGATGCCGGCCGAGCCGTTGATGAGCAGGTTGGGGATGCGCCCCGGCAGGACCAGCGGCTCCTGGTTCTTGCCGTCGTAGTTGGGCTGGAAGTCGACGGTCTCCTCGTCGATGTTGGCCAGCATCTCCATGGCCAGCGGCGTCAGCCGGGCCTCGGTGTAGCGCATGGCCGCCGCCGGGTCGTTGCCCGGCGAGCCGAAGTTGCCCTGGCCGTCGACCAGCGGGTAGCGCATGGACCAGGGCTGGGCCAGCCGCACGAGGGCGTCGTAGATCGAGCTGTCGCCGTGCGGGTGGTAGTTACCCATGACCTCGCCGACGACGCGGGCGCACTTGACGTAGCCGCGGTCGGGGCGGAAGCCCTGGTCGTACATGGCGAACAGCACGCGGCGGTGCACCGGCTTGAGGCCGTCGCGCACCTCGGGCAGCGCGCGGCCCACGATCACGCTCATCGCGTAGTCGATGTAGGACCGCTGCATCTCCTGCTGGAGGTCGACCGGCTCGACGCGGTCGCGGTACGGGGTCTCGGTCACGTTCGGGTCTCCACAGGTCGGTGCACAGTCGGTGGACGAAGTCGCAGGTCAGCGACGTGTGGCGGCCACCGGGAGGACTCCTCCCGGTGGCCTGCGCGTCACACGCCGCCGGTCTCAGACATCGAGGAAGCGGACGTCCTTGGCGTTGCGGGTGATGAAGCTGCGGCGGGCGTCGACGTCCTCGCCCATCAGCACGCTGAACAGCTCGTCGGCGGTGGCGGCGTCCTCGAGCGTGACCTGCAGCAGCACGCGGGTCTCGGGGTTCATCGTGGTCTCCCACAGCTCGGTCGCGTTCATCTCGCCGAGGCCCTTGAACCGCTGGATCGCGTCGTCCTTGGGCAGCTTGCGGCCGGCCTCGGCACCCGCCTTGAGGACGGCGTCGCGCTCCTTGTCGGTGTAGACGTACTCGTCGCCGACCTTGCCGCCCCACTTGATCTTGTACAGCGGCGGCTGCGCCAGGTAGACGTGCCCGGCCTCCACCAGCGGCCGCATGAAGCGGAACAGCAGGGTGAGCAGCAGCGTGCGGATGTGCTGGCCGTCGACGTCGGCGTCGGCCATCAGGACGATCTTGTGGTACCGCAGCTTCGTCAGGTCGAACTCGTCGTGGATGCCGGTGCCGAAGGCGGTGATCATCGACTGGACCTCGTTGTTCTTGAGGACCCGGTCGATGCGCGCCTTCTCGACGTTGATGATCTTGCCGCGGATGGGCAGGATCGCCTGGAACATCGAGTCGCGGCCGGACTTGGCCGACCCGCCGGCGGAGTCGCCCTCGACGATGTAGATCTCCGAGGCCCGCGGGTCGGTGGAGCGGCAGTCGGCCAGCTTGCCCGGCAGCGAGTTGTTGCTCAGCAGGTTCTTGCGGGCGAGCTTGCGGGCGTCCTGCGCCGCGCGGCGGGCGCGGGCGGCCGAGGCGGCCTTGGTGATGATGGTCTTGGCCTCGGTCGGGTTCGCCTCGAACCAGTGCGAGATCTGCTCGTTGCAGATGCGCTGCACGAAGCCCTTGACCTCGGTGTTGCCGAGCTTGGTCTTCGTCTGGCCCTCGAACTGCGGGTCGCCGATCTTGACCGAGACGATCGCGGCCAGGCCCTCGCGGATGTCCTCGCCGGTGAGCTTCTCGTCCTTCTCCTTGAGGAGCTTCTTCTCGACGGCGTACCGGTTGACGATCGACGTCAGCGCGGTGCGGAAACCCTCCTCGTGGGTGCCGCCCTCGTGCGTGTTGATCGTGTTGGCGAACGAGTAGACCGACTCCGAGTAGGCGTCGGACCACTGCATCGCGACCTCGACGCTCATCCGCATGTCGTTCTTGCCGGTGCCCTCGGCGCCGAAGCCGACGATCGAGCGGTGGATCGGCGTCTTCTTGGCGTTGATGTGGCGGACGTAGTCCTCGAGGCCGCCGTCGTACCGGTAGGTGATCTCGGTGGGCTCGAAGGCGGCGTCCTCGTGGCCGGGCGCCGGCGCCGCGTCGGCGACGGAGGTCTCCTCGGCCAGGCCGGTCTCGGCCTTGCCGCGGCCGGGCCGCTCGTCGCGCAGGACGATGGTCAGGCCCTTGTTGAGGAAGGCCATCTCCTGCAGCCGGCGGCTGATCGTGTCGAACGAGTAGGTCGTCGTCTCGAAGATGTCGCCGTCGGCCCAGAAGGTGATCTGGGTGCCGCGCTTGGTGGTGGCGCCGATCTCCTCGAGCGGACCGGGCTTGGCCATCGCGTAGGACTGGTGCCACTCGCGGCCGTCGCGCCAGATGCGGACGTCGAGCGAGGTGGACAGCGCGTTGACGACGGTGACGCCGACGCCGTGCAGACCGCCGGAGACCGCGTAGCTCTTGCCGTCGAACTTGCCGCCGGCGTGCAGCACGGTCATGACGACCTCGACCGTGGGGCGCTTCTCGCGCGGGTGCATGTCGACCGGGATGCCGCGGCCGTTGTCCTCGACGCGGACGCCGCCGTCGGCCAGCAGCGTGACGCGGACGGTGTCGCAGAAGCCGGCCAGCGCCTCGTCGACGGAGTTGTCGACGACCTCCCACACCATGTGGTGCAGGCCGCGCTCACCGGTGGAGCCGATGTACATGCCGGGCCGCTTGCGGACCGCCTCGAGCCCCTCGAGGACGGTGATGGAGCTGCCGGAGTAGCTGGTGTCGGTCTGGGTCCGAGCGACCACGTGGGGCCCTTCTGTCGAGCAGCCGGCGCGCCGGCCCTCCCACCTGGGGAGGGGCTCCGAGGGCGCACAGCGCCGCTCAGCCGGATGCTGGGGATTCCTGGCCTCCATGTTACCGGGTCCACCGACAGGAACGGCGTCACGCAGCCCCTGACGTCCGTTCTGCGCCACTCGCGGCACCGGCTGCACCACCGGTGTTGCCCCCGGGCCCGACACGCCCGCCCAGGGGCGCTGGGCCGGTCGCGTGGTTCCACGTGGAACGCGGCGCCGGACCGGCGGGGGTCAGACCAGCAGCTGCGCGGCGGCGAGCTCGCGGTACAGCGGGCTGGTGTCGACCAGCTCGGCGTGGGTCCCGCGCGCGACGACGCGGCCGGTGTCGAGGACGACGATCTGGTCGCTGTCGAGCACGGTGGACAGCCGGTGGGCGACGACGAGCAGCGCCCGGTCTGCGGCCGCGGCGGCCAGCGTCTCCCGGAGCAGGTTCTCGTTGCGGGCGTCGAGGCTCGCGGTCGGCTCGTCGAGCAGCAGCAGGGCCGGGCGGGCCAGCAGGGAGCGCGCGATCGCCAGCCGCTGCCGCTCGCCGCCGGACAGCAGCACGCCCTCGTCGCCGACCGGCACGTCGAGCCCGCGCGGCGAGCGCTGCACCACGCCGGTGAGGCCGACGTCGGCCAGCACCGCCCACAGCTCGTCGTCGGCGGCGTCCGGCGCGGCCAGCAGCAGGTTCTCCCGCACGGTGCCGGCCAGCACCGGCGCCTCCTGCTCGACGTAGCCGAGCCGCGCGCGCAGCGCCGCCCGCGGCAGCTCCCGGACGTCGGTGCCCGCCCACCGGATCGTGCCGCCCGACAGCGGGTAGAAGCCCTCGACCAGCGCCAGCACCGTCGACTTGCCGGCACCGGACGGGCCGACCAGCGCCACGCGGCTGCCGGCCGGCACCGACAGCGACACCCCGTCGAGGACGCGGGTGCCGTCGGGGTAGGCGAACGAGACGTCGTCGAGCTCGAGCAGCGGCACCCCGGCGGCCGGGGCGCGCGGGGCGGCGGTCGCGCCGCCGACCTCGGCGACGTCGTCGCGCTCGGGCTGGAGGACCAGCACCTCCTGGATGCGGGCCAGCGCGCCGAGGCCGGTCTGCAGCTGCGTCCAGGCGCCGACGGCCTGGGCCAGCGGCATCACCAGCAGGAACAGGTAGAGGATGAACGCGACGAGGTCGGCGACGGCGATCGAGCCGGTGGCCACCCGGTAGCCGCCCAGGCCGAGGACGGCGAGGAACGCGCCCTGGACGGCGATCGCGCCGGCCGGCGCCACGAACGCCTCCACCCGGGCCACCGAGACCCCGGCGCGGTAGGCGCGCTCGGCGCTGGCGCCGACGGTGCCGACCTCGCGCGCGGTGGCGCCGCTGGCCCGGATGGTGCGCACCGCCGACAGCGCCCGCTCGACGGCCGCCGTCATCGCGCCGACCTCCTCCTGCGCCCGGCGCGACAGCTTCCGGATCCGCCGGCTGCTCGCCACGACCACGGTCAGGCCGACCGCGACGGCGGTGACCGTGACCAGCAGGAGCCAGACGTCGACGAGCGCCATGGCCACCAGCGCGCCGACCGCGACGACCGCCGACCCGACCACCTCGACCAGGCCGGAGGTGACCGTCGCGCGCAGCAGGGTGGTGTCGGCGCCCACGCGGGACATCAGGTCGCCGGTGCGCCGCCGGTCGTACTCGGCGACGGGCAGCCGCAGCAGCCGGTCGGCGACGGTCCGGCGGGTGGTGAGGACGACGCCCTCCCCCGTGCGCTGCAGCAGGTAGGACTGGAACGCGTTGAGCACGGCGCCGGCGACCAGGACCAGCAGCAGCGCCGCGACGGCGGGCAGCAGCGGCCGGCCCGCACCGACGGCGGAGATGACCCGGCCGGTGAGCGCGGGCTGCGCCAGGGCCGCGGCCGCGCCGACCAGCGACAGGCCGGCGGCGGCCAGCAGCGCCCGCCGGTGCGGACGGACGAGCGGCAGCAGCTCGCGGAGGCCCGCGGACGTCGCGGGCTCGGCGGGGACGGTCACGGTGGGGTCGCCGGCCGGCCGCGGCTCAGGCGGCGCCGGCCAGGGCGGCGACCATCGCCGTCAGCAGCCGGGCGTGGTGCTCGATGAGGGCGGGCCGGTGCCCGTCGGGCCGGACGGCGGCCAGGTGGCCCGCGGCCGCCCAGAACTCGTCGCCGTCGTCGCTGTGCAGCAGCAGGTCGCGCACGGCCGGGTCGGCGACCAGGCGGCGCACCGCCGGGCCGTCCTCGGCGGTGAGCAGCACCCACCGGTCGTCGAACGCCTGGTCGCCGCTGGGGACGTGCAGCAGCCCGCCGGTGCGGTGCCGCCAGAACCGCGCCGGGGACAGCCGCAGCCCGGGCGGCAGCGGCACGAGCACGGGCGCGGCGGTGACCGCCCACTCCGGCACCGTGTAGCGCTTGTCGGTGTAGGCGACGTCGAACGCGACGAGCTCGAGGTTGCCGGCGCGACCGCGCATCACGCCGGCCGCGCGGTGGTCGCGGCTCGCGCGCACCGGCGCGGAGGCGACCAGCTCGGCCAGCACGGCGTCCTCGGGCGCGGTGCCGTCGGAGATCGTCCAGCCGTGCTGCAGCGCCCAGCCCTGCGCCCCGACGGTGTCGCCCCGGTAGGCGAAGACCTGCTCGACGACGCCGGGCGTGCGCGGCCGCGGCCCGCCCGGGGCCGCCGGCGACCAGGACACCACCGGCCCGCCGGCGGACGGGTCCCGCCGGACGCCGCCGGGGGCGTCGGGACCGTCGTCGCCGAGGGGACCCGGCTCCGGCCGGCGGGGGTCGTCGTCGCGGGGGTCGTCGCGGGGGTCGTCGTCCCGGGGGCTGCTCATCGCTGTTCCGTCCTCATCCGTACGTGTCGCGGGGCCCCCGCCCGCGGACCGACCGCGGGCCCTTCTTCCAGCTGGGGGCCGTCGGTCCGACAACGCGCAGCCGGGTCACGACGTCCCCGCCCACCGACGCGCGCAGCTTGGCGAGGATCGTCGGCGCGAGCAGGCGCAGCTGGGTGGCCCAGGCGGTGGACTCCGCGACGACGAGGAGCTCGCCCTCGGTGAGGGTCTCCGGCCGGCAGTGCGAGGCGATGTCGGCGCCGACGATCGCCGACCAGCGGCCGAACACCGCCCCGACGCGGGTCTGCTCCGACCAGTCCTGGGTGCTCACCAGGGAGTCGACCAGCCGGCCCAGGGGCTGCGGGTCGTCGTCGCCGGGGCGGGGGCCGGTCCAGCGACGGCGCGGGCCGGCCACCCGGCGGCGGGTGGGCGCGGGCCGTGCGGCGGAGGCCGCGCGGGCCGCCTCCAGCGCGGCGCGGGCGATGTCGCTGGGCCGGGCCGGCCGGTCCTCGCTCACGGGGACCCTCCCTCGTCGTCGGCCGTGTTCTCGACCGTCAGGATCGCGTGTCCGCCGCCGACCTCCACGCGGGCGCCCCGGAGCTCGGGCGGGACGTCGTCGAGGACGGCGGCGGTGATCAGCGTCTGCTCGGCCGAGCGGGCGACGTCGGCCAGCGCGGCCCGCCGCCCGGCGTCGAGGGTGGCGAAGACGTCGTCGAGGACGAGCACGGGCTCCTCGCCGTCGGCCCGCAGCAGCGCGAAGCAGCCGAGCTTGAGCGCCAGGGCCAGCGACCAGGACTCCCCGTGGCTGGCGAAGCCCTTGGCCTGCGCGGGGCCCAGGTGCAGCACGAGGTCGTCGCGGTGCGGGCCGACCAGCGTCATCCCGCGGTCGACCTCGTCGCGCCGCCGCTCGGCGATCCGCTCGCGCAGCGCCGCTGACAGCTCGCCCGCCGTCGGCGTCGCCGCGCCCTCGGCCAGCGGCGCGCCCTCGCCGGCGAGCGGCACGGTGCTCGCGTAGCCCAGCCCGGCGACGGCGGCGCCCGCGCCGGCGACCGTCGCGTAGGCCCGCGCCACGTGCGGCGCGAGGTCGGCCACCAGCGCCAGCCGGGCGGCCAGCAGCTGCCCGCCGAGGTCGACGAGGTGGGCGTCCCAGACGTCGAGGGTGGCCAGCGCGTCCCCGCGGGCCATCCGCGCGGTCTTGAGCAGGGCGTTGCGCTGCTTGAGCACCCGCTCGTAGTCGCTGCGCACGCCGGCCAGCCGCGGGGTGCGGCTGACCAGCAGGTCGTCGAGGAACCGGCGCCGCTCGGCCGGGTCGCCGCGGACCAGCGCGAGGTCCTCCGGCGCGAACAGCACGCTCTTCACCAGGCCGAGCAGCTCCCGCGGCCGGGCCAGCGGGGAGCGGTTGACCCGCACCCGGTTGGCCCGGCCGGGGTTGATCTCCACCTCGACGAGCAGCTCGCGGTCCTCCCGGCGCAGCGCCGCCCGGACCACCGCCTGGGGCGCGCCGTGCCGCACGAGCGGCGCGTCGCCGGAGACCCGGTGGCTGCCCATGGTCGCGAGGTAGCCGACCGCCTCGACGAGGTTGGTCTTGCCCTCGCCGTTGCGGCCGACGAACACCGTCGGCCCCGGCCGCAGCGTCAGGTCGACCCTGTCCCAGCTGCGGAACCCGACGAGCTGGAGGTGCCGGACGTACACGTCAGCACCCGGCCGGTGGTGAGGTGCTGGAACGGCCCCCCTGCAGGGCCCCGCCGCGAGCCTGCGAGGGGTGGGGGGCAGGGGGGTCCTCCATCACGCCGGGCGCTCGACCTCCTGCGCCTGGATCGCCTGGACGGCGTGCCCGCCGAACTGGTTGCGCAGCGCGGCGACCGCCTTCATGGTCGGCGAGTCCTCCTGGCGGGAGGAGAAGCGGGCGAACAGCGACGCCGCGATGGTCGGCATGGGGACGGCGTTGTCGATCGCCTCCATGACCGTCCAGCGGCCCTCGCCGGAGTCCTCGGCGTAGCCCCGGATGCGCTCGAGGGCCGGGTCCTCCTGCAGCGCGCGGACCAGCAGGTCCAGCAGCCACGAGCGGATGACGGTGCCCTGGGTCCACGAGGCGACGACGCCCGGGACGTCCTCGATCAGGTCGACGGCGGCCAGCAGCTCGTAGCCCTCGCCGTAGGCCTGCATCAGCGCGTACTCGATGCCGTTGTGGACCATCTTCGCGTAGTGGCCGGCCCCGACCGGGCCGGCGTGCACGAAGCCGGCGCCCGGGATCGCCTCGCCCGACTCGTCGGTGGGCGCGGGCGGCTTGAGCGCGTCGAAGACCGGCTGCACCTTCGCGACGTCGTCGGCCGAGCCGCCGACCATCAGCGCGTAGCCGTTCTCCAGGCCCCACACGCCGCCGGAGACGCCGGCGTCGACGTAGCCGATGCCCTTCTCGCCGAGCATCTCGGCGTGCACCTTGTCGTCGGTGAACTTGGAGTTGCCGCCGTCGACGACGACGTCACCGGGCTCGAGCAGCTCACCGAGCTCGCGCACCGTCTGCCGGGTCGGCTCCCCGGCGGGGACCATCACCCACACCACGCGCGGTGCCGAGAGCGCGCCGACGAGCCCCTCGAGGCTGTCGACGTCCCGCTTGCCGGGCGCCCGGTCGTACCCCACGACCTCGTGGCCGGCGCGGCGTACCCGCTCGGCCATGTTGCCGCCCATCTTGCCCAGCCCGATCAGCCCCAGCTGCACGGTTCTTCCTCTCGTCGCACACCGTCGTCGTCATGCGGGCGCACGCGCCGGTGCGGGTGCCCGCGGGGTGCGGTGCCCGGGCGCACGGCCCGGGACACCTCCGTGGAGGGCCCGATCGGGCCCCGTCCTGCGGTCTGGGATCAGCCGGGGAGACGCACCGGCATGATCAGGTACCGGTAGCTGCCGGGCCGCTCGGCCGGGCGCGAGGCGCCGTCGTCGTCGGTGGCCGGGTCCTCGACGCCGGAGAGCACCGCGGGCTTGAGCGGGCTGGTGAAGTCCATCCGCGCGCGGCCGGTGTGCACCGCGGCGAGCCCGTCGAGCAGGAACGTCGGGTTGAAGCCGATCGTCAGCGGGTCGCCGTCAAAGTCGACGTCGCAGCGCTCCTCGGCCTGCCCCTCGTCGTCGCTGCCGCCGGCGCGCAGGGTGACCTGGCCGGGGGTGAACTCGCAGCGCAGGGGCGTGCCCCGCTCGGCCACCAGGGCCACGCGCTTGGCGGCGTCGGTGAACTGCGCGACCGGGAGCGTGGCGTTGGCCGCGGACTCGCTCGGCATGATCGCGCGGTACTTGACGAACTCGGCGTCGAGCAGCCGGGTGGTGGTCTGCCGGTCCTTGCCCGACAGGCCCAGGATGCCCTCGCCCGAGCCGCCGGAGGACAGCGAGACGGTGATCTCCGGGCCGCTGGTGAGCGTGCGGGCGGCGTCGGCGAGCGTGCGCGCCGGGACCAGCACCGCGGCCGAGGTGCCCGGGGTGTCCGGCCGCCAGGCGAACTCGCGCACCGCGAGCCGGTAGCGGTCGGTGGCCGCCAGGGTCACCCGGTCGTCGTCGATCTCCAGGCGGACGCCGGTGAGCATGGGGAGGGTGTCGTCACGGCCGGCGGCGACGGCGACCTGGCCGACCGCCTCGGCGAAGACGTCGCTGTCGACCACGCCGGCCGACGAGGGCATCGACGGCAGGGACGGGTAGTCCTCGACCGGCAGCGTCGGCAGGCTGAACCGCGCGTTGCCGCAGGTGATGGCCAGCCGTGGGCCCTCGGCGCGGATGTCGACCGGCTGCGGGGGCAGCGCGCGGGTGATCTCGGCGAGCAGCCGGCCCGGCACCAGCACGCGGCCGGCCTCGGCGGCCTGCACGTCGACCTCCGCGCGGGCGGAGACCTCGTAGTCGAAGCCGGACACCGACAGCTGGCTGCCGTCGACCTCGAGCAGGATGCCGGCGAGCACCGGCACCGAGGGCCGCGGCGGGAGGCTGCGCGCCGTCCACGCGACGGCATCGGCGAGCACCTCGCGTGTCACCCGGAACTCCATGACCGACCCACCCCAGCTCTGCACGGTCCACTGCTGTCTCTGCGCACCGCTCCCCGGCGTCCGTGCTCACCGGGGTGGTGCTGTCCGTCCTGCGCGGTTCATCGTGCCCGTCGGTGCACGGCCGGGGGAACCCGGGACCCGATCAGGTGTCCCGTCGCCGCCGTGATGCCGCCGGGGTCGCTGTCCTGTTCCTGCTCCTGTCGTCGCTCTCGTCCTCGTCCCCGTCGTCGCGTCCCCTGCTCCTCGTCGCTGCTCTTCATCGCCTGGAGGCCCCCGGGCCGGGACTTCCCCACCCCTACTGGGGTTAAAGGAAATCTCGATCTCTATCCCTCATCTCCGTCATCACCGGTGTGGAAGCTGGGGATCGAGGCCCTTCGCGCAGGTCAGCGCCCGAGTCGACATGTTGGCCCGCTGTGGGGAACCGGCGTGCTCCTGTTGTCGACACGTGGACATCTCGACGGCCGTGCACAACGACCCCCGCGGATCCACGTCCTGTCCCCGTCCCACCCCCTGCCCGTCCCCAGTCCGTGCCCAGGCCGTGTCCCAGCCCGCCGGCGGCGGCCGCGCCGCGACCGCCGTGGGGTGGGGACGCAGGCCTCCGGAGGGGACGAAGGCGCAGGTCGGGACGGGAGCGAGGTGCTCCGTACACACACTGGGGAGTTCCCTGGGGACGGCACCCCGTGCCAGGCCGCTCGCGACGGCGGCGTCACGCCCCGATCACGATCTCCCCAGGGTGTGCACATCCCTGGGGACAACTCGGCGCGATGTCGACAGCCGGGAGGCCGGTCACCGCCCGTCAGCCGCGGGACGACGGGAGCCGGAGGTGGCCGCCCGGGCCCCGGTCCCCGTCCTCCGGCTGTGGACATCCCGGCGCGGGACCCCTCCGTGCCGGCGGGACGGCGCGGGCCGGGCGCGGGTTACTGGCGGGCGCGGCTCTTGATGCGGGCGGTCAGCTCGGTCACCTGCGTGTAGGTGGCCCGGCGCTCGCTCATCAGGTTGGTGATCTTCTTGACCGCGTGCATGACCGTGGTGTGGTCCTTGCCGCCGAAGGACGCACCGATCCGCGGCAGGGACAGCTCGGTGAGCTCCCGGCACAGGTACATGGCGATCTGGCGGGCGTTGACCAGCGTGCGGCTGCGGTTGGCGCCCTGCAGCTCCTCCATCGTCACGGAGAAGTACTCCGCGGTAGCCGCCATGATGATCGCCGCGGTGATCTGCGGGCCCTGCTCGTCGCTGATCAGGTCCTTGAGCACCAGCTCGGCCAGCGGCAGGTCGACCTGCTGCTTGTTGAGGCTGGCGAAGGCGGTGACCCGGATCAGCGCGCCCTCGAGCTCGCGGATGTTGGTCTGCACCTTGCTGGCGATGAACTCCAGCACCGGGTCGGGCACCTGCAGGCGCTCGCCGTAGGCCTTCTTGCGCAGGATCGCGATGCGGGTCTCGAGGTCGGGCGCCTGGACGTCGGTGATCAGGCCCCACTCGAAGCGGGTCCGCAGCCGGTCCTCCAGCGTCGTCAGCTTCTTCGGCGCCCGGTCGGAGGTGATGACGATCTGCTTGCTCGCGTTGTGGAGCGTGTTGAAGGTGTGGAAGAACTCCTCCTGCGTCCGCTCGGCGCGCTCCAGGAACTGGATGTCGTCGATCAGCAGGAAGTCGATGTCGCGGTAGCGACGGCGGAAGTCCTCGGCCCGGCCGGAGTGCACCAGGTTGATGAACTCGTTGGTGAACTCCTCGGTGCTGACGTAGCGCACCCGCACGTTGGGGAACATCCGCGCCGCGTAGTGGCCGATCGCGTGCAGCAGGTGCGTCTTCCCCAGCCCGGAGTCGCCGTAGACGAACAGCGGGTTGTAGGCCCGCGCCGGGGCCTCGGCGACAGCGACCGCCGCGGCGTGCGCGAACCGGTTGCTGTTGCCGATGACGAAACTGTCGAAGACGTACTTGGGGTTCAGGCCCGGGTCCAGGCCCGCCGGGGGACGGCGGTCGCCGAACAGCGGCACCGCGCCGCCCCCGGACCGCGCCGGGCCCCGGTCGCGCCGGCCCTCGGGCTCGTCGGCGGGCGGGGCGTCGTCGCCGAGGTCGAAGGGCAGCACCTCGGCGCCCTCCCCCGGCCGGACGCCGCGCCGGCGGCCGCGGCCGCGCACGGCGGGGCTCCAGTCGGTGCCGCCCCACTCCCCCGCGCCGTCAGCGGACGGCTCGGCCGCACGGGTGTCGGCCGGCCGCGCGGTCTCGTAGCGGGCGGCGTCGGCGTAGCGGTCGTCGCCACGGCGGTCGTCCGCACGGCGCTCGTCGGCGCGACGGTCCTCGGCACGGCGGTCGTCGGGGTACCGGCCGTCGCCGAAGCGCTCGTCGGGGTACCGGACGTCCTCCCGCCCGCGCGGCGCCTCGGCCCGCGCGCCGTCGAAGGGACGGTCGTCGAAGGGGCGGTCGTCGAACGGGCGGTCGTCGAAGGGACGGTCGTCGAAGGCGGGACGGTCGTCGTAGCCGGGGGCGCCGTCGCGGGGCGCGCGCTCCAGCGGGCGGGCGTCGCTGCGGACACCGAAGGCGCTGCGGCCGTCGTCGGCCCGCTCGCGGTCCTCGTCGGTCGGCTCGGGGACCGGCGGCGTCCACGGACGGCGGGTCGGGGCCTCGGGCTCGGTGGCGCCGGCGGGGGCGTCCTCCAGCTGGATGGCGACGCCGATGTCGCGGCCGAGCTGCTCGGACAGCGCCTCGGCCAGCACCCGGCGCATGCGGGACTCGAGCACGGTCTGGGTGAACTCGTTGGGGGCGGCCAGCACGGCGGTGCCCCCGACGAGGCCCACCGGCCGGGTCAGGTTGAGCATCGCGTTCTGCTGACGGGTCAGGCTCGTGGCCAGCCGCTCGCGGACCGAGTCCCAGACCTCCGCCAGGTCCTCCGTGGCATCGGCCATGACCGTGTCCTCCCCAAGCTGGTGCTGTCCCCGTGGTCCGACCGTCCCGCGCGTCCCGGGTCCCCGGTGCCGCGGCGCCCGGGTGTGGACGTCCGGACACACGGGATCCACACGAGTGTCCACAGGCTGTGCACGACCGGCGACACGGCGCCTTGTCGACTCGCCGCTGGCGGGTCGGTCCCGGCGTCGTCGCTGATCGGGAGGGAGGTCGTGATACGGCTCGAGGCGGACGGCGGTCAGGTCGACCGGGTGGTCGGCCCCCGTGCCGGGCAGGTCACCCGGACCGGAGCGACGGCGACGCTAACAGCCCCGTCCACAGCCCGGCAACGACGTCCCGGCGCCCCGGTGGCCCCCGGTGTGCGTGTCGTTCGGCGTGTCGTCCCCTCCCGGTCGGCGCGTCGCCACCAACCGTCCGCCCCGGGGGTGCAGCCTGAGCGGTCGCACCGGGCCCGGTCCCCGGCCGGGTCCCGTACCGGGCGCCCGGTCGGAGGGGCCGTCGCCGGTCCTGGCCGTCCTCCCCGCCGCCCTGGTTATGATGGGCGGAGTCCGTGTACCCGTCGGGGTGCCCGGAGACCAGCCTCCGGGGTCGCGCGGAGCGGCGAGTGCCGTCCCGCCCCGTACCCCGCAGCGTGCCTGCCCACCGGCGGGTCCGCACCACCGACGTCCTGCCGTAGGAGTTCCCCGTGAGCAAGCGCACCTTCCAGCCGAACAACCGCCGGCGGTCCAAGACCCACGGCTTCCGGCTGCGGATGCGCACCCGTGCGGGCCGCGCGATCCTCGCCGGCCGCCGCCGCAAGGGTCGCGAGAAGCTCTCCGCCTGAGGTGCTGCCCGCGCAGGCCCGCCTGCGCCGGCGTCCGGAGTTCACCGCGGTCGTCCGGTCCGGCCGGCGGGCCGGTCGGCCGACCATGGTGCTCCACTACCTCCCCGTCCGACCCCCGGCCAGCGCGGCCGGGGGTCCTGACGTGTCCGGGGACGGTCCGGCCGCAGCGTCCGGCCCCCGGGCCGGCTTCGTCGTCGGCAGGGCGGTGGGCAACTCGGTGGTCCGCCACCGCGTGACCCGGCGCCTGCGCGCGGCGGTCCGCGAGGAGCTGTCCCGCCTGCCCGCCACGGCCGACCTCGTCGTCCGCGCGCGGCCCGAGGCCGGCACCGCCGACTCGGCGGTGCTGCGCCGCGACCTCGCCGCGGGCCTCGACCGGCTGCTGCGCGAGCGGACGCGGTCGTGACCGGCGGAGCGGGGCCCGGACCCCGTCGCCGCGGCCCGGTCGCCCGCGCCCTGCTCGCGGCGATCGGCTTCTACTCCCGCGCGATCAGCCCGGCCCTGCCGCCCCGCTGCCGCTTCGCGCCCACCTGCAGCGCCTACGCCGCCGAGGCGGTCGCCGTCCACGGCGCCGCCCGCGGGTCGTGGCTGGCACTGCGGCGGCTGCTCAAGTGCGCACCCTGGCACCCCGGTGGCTTCGACCCGGTCCCGGCGCCGCGCGCCGGGCGGGCGACCGCCGGAACCGGCGGCGACGGCCGCACGTCGATGACAGCGACGCCCGCGGGACCGGTTCCCGCGGCGCCCGCCGCCGACGGCGCCCGTCGCCCCGCCCCCGAGACCCCGCCGGCTGACCGCCGGACCCCGCAGCAGGAGGCTGGCGTTGCTTGACTGGCTGTACACCGCGATCGCCTTCGTCATGAAGACGTGGCACTCGGTGTTCTCGACGTTCCTCGACCCGGCCGCCGGCATCACCTGGGCGCTGGCGATCGTGTTCCTCGTCGTCACCGTGCGCCTGATCCTGTTCCCGCTGTTCGTCAAGCAGGTCAAGAGCCAGCGGGCGATGCAGGAGATCCAGCCGGAGATCCAGAAGCTGCGCAAGCAGTACGGCGCCGACCGTCAGGGCTTCAGCCAGGCGATGATGGCGCTGCAGAAGGAGCGCGGGGTCAACCCGCTGGCCGGCTGCCTGCCGATCCTGCCGCAGATCCCGGTCTTCCTGTCGCTGTTCCACGTCCTGCGCCGGCTGCGTCCGGGCGCCGACGGCCTCTACAGCTGGTCCGACGAGCTCACCGACCAGGCGGCGCGGGCCGAGCTGTTCGGCGCGCCGATCTCCTCGTCGTTCAACATGACGGGGCAGAAGGCCACCGACATCCTCGCCCTGCCCGGTGTCTCCCAGGGCGGCATCCGCACCGTCGCGCTGATCCTCATGGTGATCATGTGCGTCACCACGTACATCACGCAGAAGCAGATCATGGCGCGCTCCGGCCCGGTCGAGGGCCAGGCCGCGATGGTGCAGAAGCTGCTGCTCTACGGCATGCCGATCAGCCTCTTCGTCACGGGCTTCTTCTTCCCGATCGGCGTCCTGCTCTACTGGATGACCAACAACCTGTGGACGCTGGGCCAGCAGTTCTTCATCCTGCGCAAGCTGCCCCCGCCCGGCTCCCCCGCCGCGCTCGCCAAGGCCGCCGCCGACAAGCCGGCGATCGACCCGAAGACGCTGGCCCCCAAGCCCGGCGCCAAGCCGGTCCGCCCCGGTAGGAGCGGCCGCCCCGCCACCCCCGGCGTCGCCCTGACCAAGGACGGCAACGGCACCGACGGCGCCACGGGCGCGGCCACCGGCGGCGCGACGGCCGGCGGCACGCCCGCCACGGGCCCCGCGGACGGCCCACCCGCCGACGGCACGCCCGCGAACGGCACCGGCGCCGGGGGCGCGACCGCGTCGGGCAGGTCGGGCAACGGGTCCGGCGGCTCCGGCGGCGCGTCGGCCAACGGCGCCGGCAGGGGCAACCGCCCCGGCCGCCCGCCGCACGGCCGCGCGGCCGGCACCGGCGGGAAGAAGAAGCGCCGCTGACCCCTGCGTCCCGCGGACGCACCCGCCGGCCCCGAGCCGCCGTCCCCGCGACGGCGCCGGCCGGCTCCTGACCCCCGGGTACGCCCGGCTGCCCGCACCGACTGGAGGTCCCTCCGTGAGCGTTCCGCACCAGCCCGCCGGCGACACCGCCGCGACCGCCGAGGTCACCGCCGGCGCCGTCCTGAGCCCGGCCACCGGCCCGGTCGCCGACGTCGAGCTCCCCGACACCGACGAGACCGGCGCCGACGCCGCGCTCGAGCCGGCCGTCGAGGGCGTGGCCCCCCGCGGCACCGACCTGCTCGTCCGCGAGGGCGACGTGGCCGGCGACTACCTCGAGCGGCTGCTCGACATCCTCGACGTCGACGGCGACATCGACCTCGACGTGGAGGGCGACCGGGCCTCGGTGGCCATCGTCGGCGGCGAGCTCGACGACCTCGTCGGCTCCGACGGCGCGGTGCTCGAGGCGCTGCAGGAGCTCACCCGACTCGCCGTCGCCCAGGCCACCGGCGTCCGCAGCCGGCTCATGCTCGACGTCGGCGGCTACCGCGCGAAGCGGCGCGCCGACCTCACCTCCATGGCCGCCGACACGGCCGCGCGGGTGGCCGGCAGCGGGCAGCCCGAGCGGCTGTCGCCGATGAACCCCTTCGAGCGCAAGGTCGTCCACGACGTCATCGCCGGCGTGGCCGGCGTCCGCAGCGAGTCCGAGGGCGAGGAGCCCGCCCGCCGCGTCGTGGTCCTGCCGGAGCGGTGAGCGGCCCCTCCGAGCAGGCGGCCGGCGCCCCGTCCGCCCCACCGGCCCCGCCCGTCGCACGCGACGTCTTCGGGGCGGCGCTGCCCGACGCCGAGCGCTACGTCGCCCGGCTGGCCTCCGACGGCGTCACCCGCGGCCTGATCGGGCCGCGGGAGGTGCCGCGGCTGTGGGAGCGGCACGTGCTCAACAGCGCCGCGGTGGCCGAGGCCGTCCCCGACGGCGCCCGGGTCGTCGACGTCGGCAGCGGGGCGGGCCTGCCCGGCATCCCGCTGGCGCTGGCCCGACCCGACCTCTCGCTCGCCCTCGTCGAGCCGATGGCGCGGCGGGTGGAGTTCCTCGAGGAGGTCGTCGCCGAGCTCGGCACCGGCTGGCGGGTGGTCCGCGGCCGCGCCGAGGAGCGCTCGGTGGTCACCGCGGTGGGGCCGGTCGACGTCGTCACCGCCCGGGCGGTCGCGGCGCTCCCCCGGCTGGTCGGCTGGTGCCGGGGCCTGCTGCGCCCCGGCGCTCGGTTGGTGGCCCTGGTCGGCGCCCGCGCGGTCGAGGAGCTGCCGGCGATGCTCCCGCAACTGACCGCCGCCGGGATGCGCGACGTCCACGCGCGGGCTGTCGGTGCCGGGCTCGGGGACGCTGCCACTACCGTGGTGGTCATGACGCGCGGCACGCGGTGACCGCTCGGCTACGCCGCGTTCCACGTGGAACGCACAGAGCAACCCGTACCCGTTCCACGTGAAACGGGACGGCAGGGAGGACCCCCGATGACCGACCCGGGCCAGCGGCTGCGGAGCAGCCTCGCGGCCGACTCGTCGGCCAGTTCCGGCGGCGCGGAGTTCGACAGCCCCATCGCGATGGAGGCGATGCGGGCCACCCGCGTGCTGCACGCCGCCGACCAGGAGCCGTTCCCGCCGCCGGGCCGCATCCGGGTCATCACGGTCGCCAACCAGAAGGGCGGCGTCGGCAAGACCACCTCGACGGTCAACCTCGGCGTCGCGCTGGCGCTGTTCGGCCTGCGGGCGCTGGTCATCGACCTCGACCCGCAGGGCAACACCAGCACGGCGCTCGGCGTCGAGCACACCGTCGGGACGCCGTCGATCTACGACGCGCTCGTCGGCGACAGCTCGCTGGCCGACGTCGTGCACCCCACGACGGCGAGCCCGCTGCTGCGCTGCGTCCCGGCCACGATCGACCTGGCGGGCGCGGAGATCGAGCTCGTGTCCGTCGTCGCCCGCGAGTACCGCCTGCGTCGGGCCATCGAGGGCTACATCCAGGGCCTGCCCGAGGACCAGCGGCCGCACTACGTCCTCATCGACTGCCCGCCGTCGCTGGGCCTGCTGACGCTGAACGCGCTCGTGGCCGGCGACGAGGTGCTCATCCCCATCCAGTGCGAGTACTACGCGCTGGAGGGCCTCGGGCAGCTGCTCAACAACATCGAGCTGGTGCGGGCGCACCTCAACCCGGGGATCGCCGTCCGCACCATCCTGCTGACGATGTACGACGCCCGGACCAAGCTCGCCGACCAGGTCGCGGAGGAGGTCCGCAGCCACTTCGGCGACCTGGTGCTGACGACGGTCATCCCGCGCAACGTCCGGGTGTCCGAGGCGCCGGGGTACGGGCAGTCGGTGCTCACCTACGACCCGGGCTCGCGCGGGTCGACCAGCTACGTCGAGGCCGCCCGCGAGCTCGCCGAGCGCGGCGTGCACCTGCAGCCGGAGCGCGACCCCCGGCCGATGGGCCCGCCGTCTCCCCCGCCGGCCCCGGCCACCGCGCCGATGCCGGCCATCCGGCCGTCCTCGGGCCCGCCGTCGGGTGCCCTGAAGCGCGCCTTCCCCGAGTCCGACGCCGGCGTCCTGCCCGTCCCCACCTCCGAGGAGACCCGATGAGCAAGCGTGGCGGCCTGGGCCGGGGCCTGGCGGCGCTCATCCCCACCGCTCCCCCGGTCGAGCAGCCGACGCTGCCCCAGACCGAGGCCGCGCCCGCCCCCGAGGCGGGTGGGGCCCCGGAGACGGGTGGGACGATGGCGGGCTCCCCGGTCACCCTCCTGCCCCCCGCCGCGCAGGCCGCGGCGACCGTCGCCGCCCAGGCCGAGGCGGC
Source organism: Geodermatophilus nigrescens (assembly GCF_900129495.1). GTDB lineage: Bacteria > Actinomycetota > Actinomycetes > Mycobacteriales > Geodermatophilaceae > Geodermatophilus > Geodermatophilus nigrescens. Next base: position 43,785 of record NZ_FQVX01000004.1, on the reverse strand, counting down.
CGTCGGGGTGCCCGGCGCGCAGCTGCGCGAGGTCGCGGTCACCGACGTCGTCCCCAACCCCCGCCAGCCCCGCCAGGTCTTCGACGACGAGGCGCTGGAGGAGCTCACCTACTCGGTGCGCGAGTTCGGCCTGCTGCAGCCGATCGTCGTCCGCGAGCGCGGCAGCGACTCCGGCGGCGGCTACGAGCTCATCATGGGCGAGCGGCGGCTGCGGGCCGCCCGCGCCGCGGAGCTCGAGACGGTGCCGGCGATCGTCCGCGACACCGAGGACGACGCGCTGCTGCGCGACGCCCTGCTGGAGAACATCCACCGGGTCCAGCTCAACCCGCTGGAGGAGGCCGCGGCCTACCAGCAGCTGCTGGAGGAGTTCGGCGCCACCCACGAGGAGCTGGCCCAGCGCATCGGCCGCAGCCGCTCGCAGGTCACCAACACCATCCGGCTGCTCAAGCTGCCGGTGAAGGTGCAGACCCGGGTGGCCGCCGGCGTCATCTCGGCCGGCCACGCGCGGGCGCTGCTCGGGCTGGGCGACGCCGAGGCGCAGGAGGCGCTCGCCGGCCGGATCGTCGCCGAGGGCCTGTCGGTGCGGGCGACGGAGGAGGCGGTGGCCCTCGCCGCCGCCGAGCAGCCGGCCTCGCGCCGGCGCGCCCGCCGGATCAGCGCGCCCGGCGTCGAGGACCTCGCCGGCCGGCTGTCCGACGTCTTCGAGACCAAGGTCAAGATCCAGATCGGCCGGGCGAAGGGGCGCATCGTCGTCGAGTTCGGCTCGGTCGACGACCTGCAGCGCATCATCGGCCAGATGGCGCCGGACATCACCGGCCGCCGCGAGGACGACGAGGAGTCCTGAGACGACAGCGCCCGGGTTCCGTCACGGACGGAACCCGGGCGCTGTCGCAGCCGGTCTCAGGGGCGCTGGGCTCGGGCCCGGCGGGTGAGCAGCCGGGCCAGCACCTCGCCGAGGTCGTGCCCGGCGGCCTCCACGGCCATCGGGAACATCGACGTCTCGGTCAGCCCCGGGGAGACGTTCACCTCGAGGAAGTGCACCTCGCCGTCGGGCGAGACGATCGCGTCGGTGCGGGACAGGTCGGCCAGGCCGAGCGCCTCGTGCACCCGGACGGCGAGCTGCGCCGCGCGGGCCGCGACGTCGTCCGCGAGCCGGGCCGGCGCGTGGTACTCCGTGAGGCCGGGCGTGTACCGCGCGGTGTAGTCGAAGACGCCGGACTCCGGGGCGATCTCCACCGCCGGCAGCGCCTCGGGGCCCTCCCCCAGGTCGACGACCGACAGCGCCACCTCGACGCCGTCGACGAACCGCTCGACGAGCACCGTGTCGCCGTAGGCGAAGCAGCTGACCATCGCCGCGGGCAGGTCCTCCACCCGCGAGACCTTCTGGGCGCCGAGCGCGGAGCCACCGGAGGCGGGCTTGACCATCAGCGGCAGCCCCAGGCGGGCGACGATCAGGTCGAGGACGGCGCCCGCGCCGAGCTCGCGGAACGTCGAGTGCGGCAGGGCCACCCAGTCCGGCGTCGTCACGCCGGCGGTGCGGACCACCGACTTGGCGGCGGGCTTGTCCCAGGCCAGGCGGCAGGCCGCGGCCGGGGAGCCGACGTAGGGGACGCCGGCCAGGTCGAGGACCGCGCGCAGGGCGCCGTCCTCGCCGGTGGCGCCGTGCAGGGCGATGAAGACGGCGTCGGCCGGTGCCGCGGCGAGGCCCGGCAGCAGCTCGGCGTCGGCGTCGCGCAGCTCGGCGTCGACGCCGACGCGCGCGAGCTCCTCGACCACCTGGGTGCCCGAGGACAGGCTGACCTCGCGCTCGAAGGTCAGGCCGCCGGCGAGGACGACGGCGCGCAGCGGCGTCTCCTCGGCCGGGCGCTCGGCCACGGGGGAGGGGGCGGGCTCGGTCACGTGCTCAGTCCTCGATCCGGTCGCTGTTGGCGGGTCCGACGATGGTCTCCGCGGTGTGCGTCGGCCGCCCGACCGCGCGGAAGGTGCCGGTGTCGACGGCGTCGAAGGTGGAGTGCAGGTCCAGCTCGGCCTCGATGACCCGGGCCAGGCGGCGCACGCCCTCGCGGATCTGGTCCGGCTCGGGGTAGCAGTAGGACAGCCGCATGTACTCGCGGCCCGAGCCGTCGGCGTAGAAGCCGATGCCCGGCACGTAGGCGACGTGCGCGTTCACCGCGCGCGGCTGCATGAGCTTGCTGTCCAGGCCGTTCGGGAGCTTCAGCCACACGTAGAAGCCGCCGTCGGGGCGGGTCCAGGTGGTGCCGGGCGGCATGAGCGCGTCGAGGGACTCCAGGGTGGCGTCGCGCCGCTCCCGGTAGAGCTCGGTGAACAGCTTGATCTGCTCGCGCCACGGCTGGGTGTCGAGGTACCGGGCGACGGCGTACTGGGTCAGCGACGGCGGGCAGAGCACCTGCGCCTCGGTGGCCAGCACGAGCTTCTCGCGGACGGCGAGCGGCGCGAGCACCCAGCCCACGCGCAGGCCCGGCGAGAAGGTCTTGGAGAACGAGCCGAGGTAGATGACCCGCTGGGCGTCGCGGGCCCGCAGCGCGCGCATCGGCTCCCGGTCGAAGCCGAGCAGGCCGTAGGGGTTGTCCTCGATGACCAGCAGGTCGTAGCGGTCGGCGATGTCGACGATCGCCTGGCGCCGCGGCTCGGACAGCGTGACGCCGCCCGGGTTGTGGTAGTTCGGCACCGTGTAGAGGAACTTGACCCGGTCGCCGTTGGCGCGGCACTCGATGAGCGCCTGCTCCAGCGCCTCCGGGATCAGCCCGTCGTCGTCCATGGGCACGTGCCGCACGCGGGCCTCGGCGGCCTGGAAGACGCCGAGCGCGCCGACGTAGGAGGGGCCCTCGGCGAGGATGACGTCGCCCGGGTCGCAGAAGACGCGGGTGACGAGGTCGAGGCCCTGCTGCGAGCCGACGGTCACCACGACCTCGCTGGGCGAGGCGTCGGTGATGCCCTCGAGCGCCATGACGTCGCAGATGCGCTCGCGCAGCCGGGGGTCGCCCTGACCGGAGCCGTACTGCAGCGTCTGCGCGCCCATGCCGCTGACCAGCTCGCCGATCATCGAGCCGACGGCGTCGAGCGGGAGCGCGGTGACCGCGGGCATCCCGCCGGCCAGCGAGACCACCTCGGGCCGGCTGACGACGGAGAACAGCGCGCGGATCTCCGAGGTCTTCATGCCGTGGGTGCGGGCTGCGTACCGGTCGGCGAGGGGGTCCAGCCGCGGGTGACGGGGGATGACGTGCCCGTGCTGCTGCGGCGGGGTGCGGTGCGGCTGGCCGTGCGACGGCGGGGTGGAGGCCACGGACCGAGTGTAGGGACGGGCACCGGTCCGCCTCCCCGACACGGCGGGTGAGACGGACCCGTCACACCTGGGGCTACACCCGTCACAGAGGTCACACCGGTGAGCCGCCCCGCGCGGGATGCCGGACCGACCGCGGGGCCGGAGGCTCCCGGCCGGGACGGCAGGGCAGGGCTCAGCCCACCAGGGGGACGGCTCCTGGCCGCGGTGTCGGCCGGTAGGCCGACGATGTGGCCGTCACACCTTCTGGGGCAACACGAACGTGCCGGTGGGCGGGTCGGCCTCCGCCGGGAGGAAGAGCCGCTGGACGGCGGCGAGCACCGCGGAGGCGACCGTGCCGCGCAGCCGCGCGTCGAGCAGCAGCAGCCGGTCCACCGGGTGGGACAGGTAGCCGCAGTCGAGGCGGACGGCGGGCATGCGGGTCCAGCGCAGCAGGTCCCACGTCTTGGGGTGCCCGCCGAGGTCCAGCATGCCGGTGCGGGCGACCATCTCGCGGCGGGCGAGGTCGGCGAACCGCTCCCCCACCGTCGACGACGTGCCGGAGCCGGTGCCGTAGTAGTAGCTGGCCACCCCGCGGGCGTGCTCGGAGCCGTGGGCGTCCATGTGCAGGGAGATGAACAGGTCGGCGCGGGCGTCGTTGGCGAACGCCGTCCGCTGCTCCGCCGTCGGGTTCTGGTCGCGGCCGCGGGTGAGGTAGACGGTGGCGCCGGCGGCGGCCAGGCGCCCCTCGATCCGGCTGGCGAGGTCGAGCACCAGGTCGGCCTCGGTGGTCTCCCCGGCGGTGAAGCCGGTGTCGGCGCCGCCGTGCCCCGGGTCGACGACGATCCGCCGGCCGATGAGGTGCGGCCCGCTGTCGACGAAGTTCGCGCTCTGCCGCAGCAGCTGGGGGCGGCCGCCGGTGACCTTGCGGCCGAGCTGGCGCAGCGCGCGTAGCGTCCCCGGGCCGCAGGTGCCGTCGGCGGTCAGGCCGTAGTCGCGCTGGAAGGCGCGCAGCCCGGTCTCGGTCTCGCGGCCGAAGATGCCGTCGGCGCGGCCGGCGTCGTAGCCGAGCTCGAGCAGCCGCTCCTGCAGGTTGGTGACGTCGTCGCCGCGCATCGGGCGCTCGGGGTCGTGGTGCAGCAGCCGGTCGCCCAGCGACCAGCGCGCCTCCGACAGCGCCCGGTAGGTCTCCTCACCCACGCGGCCGTCGACCGAGAGCCCGCGCACCTGCTGGAAGTGCCGGACGGCGAGCTCGGTGGCGGGGTCGTACTCCTCGCCGACGCTCTCGCCGGCGGCGGCGTCGACCGCCAGCAGCCCGAGGCTGCGCAGCGCCGCCCGGACGTCGGCCACCGCCGGTCCGGTACTGCCCGGACCCAGCGGCTCCATGCTGCTCTCGCTACCCATCGTGCCCTCGATTGTCCCGTGCGCGACACCATCCGGCCCGCCGGGGGTCGCCCCGCGCGCGCCGCGGACGCCGAGGGCCCCGCCCGTCCGGTGCGGACGAGCGGGGCCCTGGGGACCGTCTGGAACGGCCTCCCTGCAGGGGCCCGCCGCGAGCGTGCGAGCGGTGGGGGCAGGGAGGTCCTCCGTCAGACCGTGCGCCGGCTCAGATGTAGTCGGCGAGGTCCGAGAGGATGGCGCCCTTCGGCTTGGCGCCGATGATGCTCTTCACCGGCTTGCCGCCCTGGAAGACGGTCATCGTCGGGATCGACATCACCTGGTAGTCGCGGGCGATCTGGGGGTTCTCGTCGATGTTGAGCTTGGCGATGGTCAGCTTCTCGCCGTGCTCGCGGGCGATCTCCTCCAGCACCGGGGCGACCATCTTGCACGGCCCGCACCACTCCGCCCAGAAGTCGACGAGCACGGGCTTGTCGCTGCCCAGCACGTCGCTCGCGAAGCTCGCGTCGGTCACCGTCACGGTGTTGCCTGCCATGGTCGTTCTCCCTCTGGTCGGTCGAGGTCCGGTGGGCCTCCGGGGTGGATAACCCGCGGAGGGGGTGCGGTATGCCCGCCGTGGTGACGTGCTGGAACGGCCCTGCGAGGGGGTCCTCGTCAGCGCTCGTCGAAGGTCTCGGCCAGCCAGCGCTCGGCGTCGATGGCCGCCGCCGCGCCGGTGCCGGCCGAGGTGATCGCCTGCCGGTAGACGTGGTCGACGACGTCGCCGCACGCGAACACGCCGTCGATGTTGGTGCGGGTGCTGGGGTGCTCCACCTGCACGTAGCCCTCGTCGTCGAGCTTGAGCTGGCCCGCGAACAGCTCGCTGCGCGGGTCGTGGCCGATGGCGACGAACAGGCCCGACACCGGGAGCTCCTCGGTGCTGCCGCTGGCGACGTCGGTGAGCTGCACCGCGGAGACGGTCTGCTCGCCGAGGACGTCGGTGACCTGCTTGCCGAGGGCCCAGCGGATCTTCTCGTTGTCCTGGGCGCGCTTCTGCATGATCTTCGAGGCGCGCAGCTCCTCGCGGCGGTGCACGACGGTCACGCTCTTGGCGAAGCGGGTGAGGAAGGTGGCCTCCTCCATCGCCGAGTCGCCGCCGCCGACGACCACGATGTCCTGGTCGCGGAAGAAGAACCCGTCGCAGGTGGCACAGGCCGACACGCCGCGGCCGAGCAGCCGCTGCTCGTTGTCCAGGCCCAGGTACCGGTACTTGGAGCCGGTGGCGACGATGACCGCGTGCGCCCGGTGCACTTCGTCGCCGACCTTCACGACCTTGGGCGTCGCGTTCAGGTCGACCTCGGTGACGTCGCGGGCGACCAGCTCGGCGCCGAAGCGCTCGGCCTGGGTGCGCATGTCGTCCATCAGCTGCGGGCCCTGGATGCCCTCGGCGAAGCCGGGGAAGTTCTCGACCTCGGTGGTCGTCATGAGGGCGCCGCCGAACTGGGAGCCCTCGAAGACCAGCGGGTGCAGGTTGGCCCGCGCGGCGTAGATCGCCGCGGTGTACCCGGCAGGGCCCGACCCGATGATGATCAGGTCACGGACGCCATCGTGCTCCGCCGGCGGGATGACCGGGGAGGTGATCTCGGTCGTCGTGGCGGGGCCGGGGGTGGGCTGGGGATCGGTCACGTGCGGCACAACGCGGCATCGTAGGGCGGGATTCCCGCCGGAGGGCCGCCGGCGGCCGCGTGGCGGCGCCCGGCGATCAGGCCGTGGTCAGGCCGTGGTCAGCCGGCGGGGGTGACGGCGACCTCGGCGAGCGTGCCCGCGAAGCCGTCCTCGGCGGGCACCAGGCCGGTCACCCAGACCAGCACGTACTGCGTGGTCACCGGCTCCTCGAAGGCCAGCTCGGCGGTGCCGTCGACCGTGCCGGCGGCGGCGACCGCGAACGAGTCGAGCTCGCCGTCCGGGGCGTCGCCGGTGCGCACCTCGACGGCGATGCCGGGGGTGCTGGTCGTGAGGGTCACACCGCCGACGGCCTGGGCCGAGCCGAGGTCGTAGACGACGCCGACGCCGGGCTTGAGGTTGCCGAAGTCGGCCGAGCCCCGGTAGTTCAGGGTGGACCAGGTGGTGGCCGGGTCGCCGTCGAAGGAGGCGGGGACCTCGTCGTCGTTCTCGGGCTCGCCGTCGCCGAAGGGGTCGAACACCGCGCCGCCGGCGAGGGCGACCGGCCCGGCCGCGGCGGAGGTGGGGGCGGCGCTGTCCTCGGCCGGCGCGCTGCTGGTCGGGGCCGGGGGCGTGGTCCCGGGCGAGTCGACCTCGCCGGACACCGACAGCAGGTTGTTGCCCACCCACAGGGCCAGCAGCACGACGACGACCAGCGCGGCCAGCGGCAGGCCGATGACCAGCAGCCGGCGGGACGTGCTCGAGCGCGGCTCGTCGTCCTCGTCGTCGTGGTCGTCACCGGCCAGGACGTCGTCGTCCCAGACGTCGTCGCGGCGGTCGTCCTCGAGCCAGGCGTCCTCGGCCTCGGCGTGCTGGGGCTCGGCGTGCCGGGGCTCGGCGTGCGCGGGGGCGGGCGGCACAGGGGGCAGCGTGCCGGGGACGAGCCGGTGCGGCGCGCCGCCGACCGGGGCGACCGCCTGGGTGGCGTCGGGCCGGGCGCCGGACTGCTCGGCCTCCCGGTGCTCGCGCAGCCGGCGCAGCCAGCCGCTGTCGCTCTCGTCGCGGTCGCGGACGGGGACCGAGGAGTGCGAGCGGGGACGCTCGGCGAGCAGCGCGGCCATCGCGGCGGCACTGGCCAGCCGCGCGCCCGGCTCGGTGGAGCGGGCGCGGCGGACCAGGGCGGCGAGGTCGGGCGCGGCGATGACCGGGCCGGGGCCGGGCCCCTCGGAGGTGCGGCCGGTGAGGCAGTACTCGAGCAGGGCGCCGAGCGCGGCGATGTCCTCCTGCACGCTGCCGGCGGCGGCCGGCACGGCGCGCAGGCCGACCAGCCCGTTGGGGCGCAGCACGACGGTCTCGGGGCCCAGGCCGCCCACGGCCAGGCCGACCCGGTGCGCCTCGGCGACGCCCTCGGCCAGTCGGCGCAGCACGGTGCGAGCCTGGCGCTCGTCCATCGGCCCGGACTCGAGCCGCTCGGCGAGGGTCTGGCCGTCGATCCACTCGTTGACGACGTAGGCGACGCCGGCCTCCCCGCCGGTGCCCTCCGAGGCGTCGTAGACCATCGCCAGGGCGGGGGTGGCCAGGCCGCCGGCGGTGAGCGCCCGCGCGATCCACGCCCGGGCGGGCGGGCCGCCGGGGACGTGCACGCGGATGGCGACGTCGCGGTTGAGGATCCGGTCCTTGGCCCGCCAGCTGTGGATGACCCCGCTGTCGGTGCGCTCCTCGGGACCGATCTCGTCGAGCGGGCGGTAGCGGTCGGGGAGCCCGGTGATCGTCGACGTCACGGACGCTGCCGACCCCCTGTCTGCTCCCCGCCGGAGGCACGCCGCCCCGGCACCGGTGTCCCGTACCCCGCCACCCCCGCGCTCACCCACGGCCCAGCCGCGCGCGGACGGCGGCGAGGGGCTCCCGGAGCTCCGGGACACGGGCGAGCGCGAAGCCGGCGAGGGCCGTGACTCCGACGACAACCGTACCGATCACCAGGGTGCCGAGCGAGCCCCCCACCGAGGTCCCGAACGCGTCGTCGGTCACCCCGACGACGAGCCGGCCGAGCAGCCCCGCGACCACGGCCGCGAGCACCATCCGCAGCACCGGGCCGAGGGTCCCGCCGGTGCCCGCGCCGCCCAGGTGGCGGCGCAGCGCGACGTGCCCGAGCGCCCAGCCGGCGAGGTAGGTGGCGCTGGTGGCGAGCATCAGCCCGGCCACGACGTGCTCGGGCCCGACGACGGCCGGCACGAGCAGCAGCAGCGGCACCCGGACGGCGACCATGCCCACCTGGATCAGCGTGGGCGTGCGGGCGTCCTTCATGGCGTAGAAGACGCGCAGCTGCAGCAGCGTCACGGCCATCGGCAGCAGCCCGAACGCCCCGATCGCGAGGGCCAGCCCGATGGCGCGGGCGTCCTCGAGGCCGGTGTTGCCGCGGCCGAAGGCGACCACCGCGAGCGGCGGGCCGAGCACGGTGAGCGCCGCGCTGACCGGCAGCAGGCCGAGCGCCGACAGGCGGGTGCCCAGCGCGAGGTCGCGGACGACGCCGGGCACGTCGGAGCGGGCGGCGGCGCGGCTCATCCGCGGCACCAGCGCCGTCAGGAGGGCGACGCCGATGATCCCGTAGGGCATCTGGAACAGCAGGCTCGCGTTCTGGAAGGCGAAGTTGCCCAGCCCGCCGTCGCGGCCGGCGGCGTTGGCCACCCGGGTGGCCACGATGACGCCGATCTGGCTGACCGCCACGTAGACGACGACCCACACGCCGAGACTCCCGGCCTCGCGCAGGCCCGTCTGGCGCAGCCCCCAGCGCGGCCGCAGCGGGACCCCGGCGCGCCCCAGCAGCGGCACGAGGACCAGCGCCTGGACGGCGATGCCGAGCAGCGTGCCGCCGCCGAGCAGCCACACCTGCCCGGCGGTGATCGTCGCGGGCTCCAGGTCGCCGGGGCCGGCGGACAGCACGAACAGCACGCCGGTGGCGATGACGACGACGTTGTTGAGCACCGGCGCCCAGGCGGGCGGGCCGTAGACGCCGCGGGAGTTGAGGATCGCCTGCGCGAGCGCGCCGACGCCGTAGAAGACGATCTCCACCAGCAGGATCCGCGCCAGCCAGTTGGCCAGCCGGACCTGCTCCGGGTCCTCCTGGATGCCGTACAGGGCGGTGAGCAGCGGCGCGACGGCGACCGCGACCGCGGTCACCACGACCAGCCCGGCGATCGCGAGGGTCGACAGCCGCTGCGCGTAGGCGACGCCGCCGTCGCGGTCGCGTTCCTGCGCGTGCACCAGCAGCGGCACGATCACCGAGGTGAGGACGCCGCCGAGCAGCAGCTCGTAGACGATGTTGGGCAGCGTGTTGGCCGTCGTGTAGGCGTCGCCGACCAGCCCGACGCCGAGGACGGCGGTGAGCACCATCGTCCGCAGCAGGCCGGTGATGCGGGAGACGAGCGTGGCCACCGCCATCGTCCCGGCCGCGCGGAGGATGCCGCGGCTGCCGCCGGGGGCGCCCTCGCGCTGCTGGGCCTCCTCCTCGGTCTCGCCGGGCGCCGACGGCACCGGCGGGAGCTGCAGGATCGGGATGACCTGCGTCTCGTCGGCCGGGATGAAGCGGCGGCGCACCGGCGGGGGCACCGGGGGCAGCGGCCGGTCGGGCCGCCGCGCGGGGCCGGCGTCGGGGGGCGTCGCGGGTGGCGTCGCGGGGGGTGTCGCCGCGGGCGGCCGCGACGTCGACGGCGGCGGGACCGGCGGCCGGGGGGACGCCTCCGGCCGGGGGGACGCCTCCGGCCGGGACGACGCCTCCGGCCGGGACGACGCCTCGGGCCGCGGGCGGGCCGGCGGCGGGACGGGCGGGACCGGCCGCGGCGGCGCGGGCAGCCGCGACTCCGGCGGCGGGGCGACGGGATAGGGCGGCGGGGGCAGCGGGCGCCCGCGCCCGCGGGAGCCCACTGACGGCGGCACCGGCGGCAGCGGCCGCTGGGCCGGGGCGTCCTCGTCGCTGCGGGGGCGGCCGGTCACACGGGGCTCCGGCTCGGCGGGAAGGCCGCGCCGTCGGGCAGGCCGGCGTCGTCGTCGGGACGGCCGCGGCGGCGCAGGAACAGCACGCCGCGGCGCAGGAAGAGCAGCCCGAGCAGCACCGCCGCGCCGATCGTGATCGACAGCGAGATGGTCCCGTAGGCGGTGCTGCGCACCTGGATGGCGACGTCCTCGCCGAGCGGGCCGCCGTCGGGCGTGGTGAGGCCGGCGGTGACGGCGAAGCGGCCGGACTGGCGGACCTCGGTGGGCACCTCCAGCGTCGTCCGCTCGCCGGGGGCGATCTCCTGGGGCCCGAGGTCGCCGATGGTCAGGCCGACGTTGTCGCGGGTGCGGGCCTCGACCTCGACGCGGACGGCGAAGGGCAGGTCGTTCTGCACGGTGAGCACGAGCGGCGCGTCGCTGGAGGCGAGGCTGTAGGTGCCGTCGGCCGGGGCCAGCAGCGTGACGCGGCCGCGCAGGTCGCCCAGGGCGTCGCGCAGGTCGGCGGCGGCGGTGCGGAAGGCGGCCGGCTCGTCGCGCCAGGACGCCGAGGCGGTCCGGGACAGCGCCCGGTCGTAGGGGGCCAGCGCCTCGTCGGGGTCGCCGACGACGGCGCCGGCGAGGTCGTCGCGCACGCCCTCGGCGCCGGCGAGGTCGGCCAGGCCCTCGGGGTCGAGCGCCGCGGCCTCGGCGGGCTGCACCGGCTCGCCGGCCTCGGCGACGGGACCGGCGGCCAGGTCGGCGAGCGAGGCCGGCCGCAGCCCCGGCAGCGCGGTGTCGGCGATCATCGCGGCGACCGCCTCGGGCTCGGGGTCGACGTCGCGCGGCGGGGCCACCAGCACGGACTGCCCTGCGGGGTCGGCGACCGGCTGCTGGGAGAGCAGCACCAGCTCGGCGAGGTAGCGCTGCTCGGCCACCCGCGGGCCGCCGGCGGTGCTGCCGGCCGCGCCGACGACGGCGGACAGGCCGCTGTCGGCCGCGAGCGCCTCCACGGGGCCGTCCGCGCCGGGCACGGTGGTGCGGGCGGCCGCGCCGTCGCCGGTGGTCCCGAGCACCGCCTCCCCGCCGGACAGCGCGCTGGAGGCGACGACGACCCGCTCGACGCCGCCGTCGCGCAGCGTGCCGAGGGTGTCGGCGCGCAGCGAGCCCCCGGCGGCCCAGGCGAGGTCGGTGCGCGGGGTCACGCCCAGCACCTCGGCGAGCAGCGCCGCGCCGGCCGGGCCGGGGGCGGTCTCGTCGTCGGCCGTCGAGTCCCCGGTGGTGTCGGGTCCCGCGGGCAGGCTGCGCGCGACCGCGCCGGGCAGCCCCGCGGCCACCAGCGCGTCGGCGTCGACGTCGCCGTAGGACAGGGCGAGCACGGGATGGTCGGCGGCCACGGCGCGCAGCCGCTCCAGCCACGCGGCGGCGGCCTCGGTGCCGGTGCCCGCGCCCTCCTCGCCGGCGACGTCGTACGGGCCCTCGGCCATGAGCGAGAGCTCCTCGACCAGCGCCGGGTCGACGGCGACGGTCACGGGGGCGACCGGGGCGGCGTCCGGTGCGCCCGGGGCGAGCACCGTGGGCAGCCGCTCGAGGACGGCGAGCGCCCGGTCGAGCCGGCCGTTCTCGGACACCAGCGCGGTGAGGCCGTCGTCGACGAACCCGCCGGAGGCGTCCCGGTGCGTGCGCTCGACCAGCGGCCACAGCCAGGCCACCGACGTCGCGGCCGCGGGGGCGACGGTCTGCTGCACCACGGAGGTGGCGATCTCGCCGACCCGCGACGGCTCGCCCTCGGGGTCGGTGCCGTTGACGTTGAGCAGCACCGGGTAGACGCCGTCGCGGTCGAGCTGCAGGTCGGCGGTGGTGGCCGTGTAGGTGAACGACAGGGTGCCGCCGGGCTCGAGGACGCCGTCGAGGGGCTGGAACGGGGCCGTGACGGCGGTGGCCGGGTCGGGGTCGGCGTCGTTGGCCAGCAGATCGGCCCGGCTGGTGACCACCGCGCCGCGCTGCAGCCGCACGCCGAGGTCGCCGAGCGCCTCGGTGCCGGTGTTGGTCAGCGTGCCGGCCAGCGTGACCGTGCCGCCGGGCGCGACCGTGCGCGGGTCGAAGCGGGTGAGCGAGACGGTCACCGGGCGCTCGGGGTCGGGCGCCGGGGCCGCGGGCGGGGCCGGGGCGGCGGCGGCCTGCGGCAGGGCCGCCGGGGGGAGGGCGAGCAGCGGGAGGGCGAGCAGCGCCGCGGTCAGGCCGGCACCGAGACCCGTGCGGGGGCAGCGCGTCGCGGTCCCCCGGCGCCGGCCGGTCCCGGCCGCGGGCGTCTCGTGCCTGGGACGGACCTCGCGCGAGGGGTCACGCACTGTCGGCGAGCAGTGCCGGCGCGCGTTCGACCAGCGCCCGCTCGTCGGCGTAGGCCAGCCGGCCGCTCAGCTCGTCGAGGGGCACCCAGGCGACCTCGGTCACCTCGACGTCGGCGTCGGACAGGGCGCCACCGATGGCGCGCAGCAGGAAGTGGTGGACCGTCTTGTGCACGCGCCGGCCCTCGGCCACGAACCAGAAGTCGATGATCCCGAGCGGGGCGAGGACCTCGCCGATGATCCCGGTCTCCTCGGCGACCTCCCGGACGGCGGTGTCCTCCGGGGTCTCGCCCTCCTCGATGTGGCCCTTGGGCAGCGACCACAGCAGGCGGCCGCGGCGGTCGGTGCGGCCGATCAGCGCGGCGCGGGGGCCGGAGACGCCGTCGTCGGCGACCACGAGGCCCCCCGCGGAGGTCTCGTCGACCCGGCGCAGACGCCGCCCGGGGCGCCCTCGTCCGCCGGTCCCTGCCATGCCAGGAGGGTAGCGCGAGACGTCGCCTACCCTGGCTCGTCGTGTCCGGAGAGCCCCAGAGTCGTCCGGCCGCCGAGCCCGTTCCGCCGGCGGTCCAGGAGACCGTGCGCGCGCTGGTCGACGTGTCCCCCGTGCTGGTCGAGCTCGGCGAGCGGTTCGCCGCGGCGGGCTTCGAGGCGCACCTCGTCGGCGGGTCGGTGCGCGACGCGCTGCTGGCCGCCGGCACCGGCGCGAGCCTCCCCGACGGCGACCTCGACGTCACCACCGACGCCCGTCCCGAGCAGGTGCTCGGCCTGCTGCGCGGCTGGGCGGGTTCCACGTGGAACCAGGGCATCGCCTTCGGCACGGTGGGCGCCGAGGTCCGCGGCACGCGGCTGGAGATCACCACCTTCCGCGCCGACCGCTACGACCGCGAGTCGCGCAACCCGGAGGTCGCCTGGGGGACGTCGCTGACCGACGACCTCGCCCGCCGCGACTTCACCGTCAACGCGATGGCGGTGTCACTGGGCCCCGACCGCACGGTGACCGACCCCTTCGGCGGCCTCGGCGACCTGCTCGCGCGGCGGCTGCGCACGCCCGGCCGCGCGTCGGACTCCTTCGCCGACGACCCGCTGCGCATGCTGCGCGCGGTGCGCTTCGTCGCCCAACTCGGGCTCACCCCGGTCGACGAGGTGGTCGGGGCGCTCACCGACATGTCGGGCCAGCTGTCCCGCATCACGCCCGAGCGCGTGCAGGCCGAGCTGTCCAAGACGCTGCTGCAGGACGCCCCCCGCGCGGCGCTGGAGCTGTTCGTCTCCTCCGGCCTGGCTGATGTCGTGCTGCCGGAGCTCCCGGCGCTGCGGATGGAGATCGACGAGCACCACCAGCACAAGGACGTCTACTCCCACTCGCTGACCGTGCTCGACCGGGCGATCGCGCTGGAGCGGGCGGACCCGGACGCGGCGTCGCCGGACCTGGTGCTGCGCCTGGCGGCCCTGCTGCACGACATCGGCAAGCCGGCCACCCGCCGGCACGAGCCGCGCGGGCGGGTCTCCTTCCACCACCACGAGGTGGTCGGCGCCAAGCTGGTCCGCAAGCGGCTGACGGCGCTGCGCTACCCCAAGGAGGTCGTGGAGCAGGTCGCGCGGCTGACGTTCCTGCACCTGCGGTTCCACGGCTACGGCCGCGGGGAGTGGACCGACTCGGCGGTGCGCCGCTACGTCACCGACGCCGGCGACCTGCTGCCCCGGCTGCACAAGCTGGTGCGCTCGGACTGCACGACGCGCAACCGGCGCCGGGCCGCGGCGCTGTCGGCCACCTACGACTCGCTGGAGCACCGGATCGCCGAGCTGTCCGCGGCCGAGGACCTCGCGCGGGTGCGGCCCGACCTCGACGGCAACGCGATCATGGAGATCCTGGGCATCGGCCCCGGCCGCGAGGTCGGCGAGGCGTGGCGGTTCCTCAAGGACCTGCGCCTCGAGCGCGGCCCGCTCGACCCCGACGAGGCCGAGGCGGAGCTGCGCGCCTGGTGGGCCGCCCGGGCCTGAGCGCCTCCCCGCCCGGGCCCGGGCGCCCCTTCGCCCTGTCCTGAGCGCCTCCCCCGCCCGGGTGACGGCCCCCGTCCGGCCCCTCCCGCGGCCCGCCCCGCGCCGGTAGGACGGAGCGCCGGACCGCGGGACGGGAGCAGGCGTGCACGCAGGGGTACCGGACGGTCGCGCGCGCCGGCCGCCGTGGCCCTCCGAGGGCGGCGCGGCCGCGCTGTGGCCGCCGGCGCCGGGTCTGCGCCGGCCCGTCCTCCCCCGCTCCCGGGTGCGCGAGGCCACCGCCGCGGTCCTCGCCCTGGGGCTGCTGCTCTGGCTGGCCGGCCGGGGGGCGGGCGACGCCCGGGGAGCGGACCGGTACGACTTCCGCCTGCCCGAGGGCGCGGTCGCGGCGGCCCCGGCCGGCACGCGGCCGTCGCCCGGCACCGGCGCGTCGGCCGGCCCGCTCGGCACCCCGCCCCCGGCCCCCGCCGCGGGCACCTGGGAGTACCTGGGCCTCCAGGACGACGGCGCGAGCCCGGTCGCCTACGACCCGTGCCGCGCCGTCCACTGGGTCCTCCGGCCCGACGACGCCCCCGCGGGCGCCGAGGAGCTCGTCGCCGGCGCCGTCGCGGAGGTCGCCGCGGCCACCGGCCTGACGTTCGTCCACGACGGCAGCACCGACGAGCGGGTCACCCGCGACCGGCCCGCCTTCCAGCCGGCGCGCTACGGCGACCGCTGGGCGCCGGTGCTGGTCTCCTTCGAGCCGCCGGCCGCGAACCCCGACGTCGGCGGGGGCATCGCCGCGCGCGGCGGCAGCGACGCGGTGCGCGCGGGCGGCCCCGCCGTCTACGTCACCGGCAGCGTGCTCGTCGACGCCGACTGGGCCGCCGACCGGGCCGCCACCCCGGAGGGGCGCGGCGCGGTGTCGGCGGTGCTGGTGCACGAGCTCGCGCACGTGGTGGGCCTCGGGCACGTCGAGGACGCCGGTGAGCTCATGTACGCGCACAACGACGGCCAGCGCGCGCTCGGACCCGGCGACCGCGCCGGCCTGGCGCGCCTCGGCCGCGGGGCCTGCGAGCCCGACCTCTGACCTCGCTCCCCCCTCGGGGTGGCCGGGCGTTCGCGGCCGGTACACCGGAGGCGCCCGGACCGGGAGGATCCGCGGGGGACCGACGGGGAGGGCGCGCGTGCACGGGGGACACCAGGACGGCCGGGGCGGGCGGCCGCCGTGGCCCTCGGAACTGCCCGGCTCCGGCGGCCCGCTCCCGCCCGCGTGGGCGCCGCCGCCGGCACCTCCCGCGTGGGGCCCGCCGCCGCCCGCCGTGCCACCCGCGGGACCTCCCGCGTGGGGCCCGCCGCCGGTGCCCACCTCCCCCACCGGGCGGGTGCCGCAGTGGGTGCTCGACCAGGCGACCGGCCGGCCCGTCGCGCCGCCGGGCTGGCGCACCTGGGCGCCGCCCGCGCCGCGCCGCCGCTCCTCCCCCGCCCGCGCCCTGCTGACGGTCGCCGCCGTCGTCGCGCTGAGCCTGGGCGCCGCGCACCTCGCCGGCGGGCTGCCCGCGCCGGCTGCCGGCACCCCGGACCTCTCCCCCGGCGGCGGCCTGCTCGGGGTGGACGGCGACCGCCCGCCCCCGGGCCTCGAGTCGGAGGCCGCGCCCCTCGGCCGGCCCGGTGCCGCCCCGGACGTCGGCGGGTACGCCTTCGTCCAGCGCCAGGCCGACGGCGTCGCCCCCGTCGCCTACGACCCCTGCCGCCCGGTGCACTACGTCGTCGCGCTGGACGGCGCCCCGGCCGACGCGGAGGCGCTCGTCGCCGACGCCGTCGCGCGGGTGTCGGCGGCGACCGGCCTGCGGTTCGTGGCCGACGGGACCACCGACGAGGCGTGGTCGGAGCAGCGCCCGGCCTACCAGCCCGAGCGCTACGGCGACCGCTGGGCGCCGGTGCTGGTCAGCTGGTCGACGCCGGAGGAGGTGCCCGAGCTCGCCGACACCGTCGCCGGGCTCGGCGGCAGCGTCGCCTACTCGGCGGGGGGCCCGTGGGTGTACGTCTCCGGCGCCGTCACCCTCGACGCCGGCTGGTCGGCCGGTGCGGCGCTGTCCCCCGGCGGGCGCGAGGACGTCCGCGCCGTGCTCATGCACGAGCTCGGCCACGTGGTGGGCCTGGACCACGTCGACGACCCCAGCGCGCTGATGCACGCGACCAACACCGGCCAGACGGGCTTCGGCCCCGGCGACCTCGCCGGGCTGGCGCGCCTGGGCGAGGGGGAGTGCGAGCCCGGCCTCTGAGCCGCCGCCGCCGAGCCACCGCCGCCGAGCCGCCGACCGGGACGCCGCTACCGGGCCGCCGCCGGGCCGGCTCCCCGGTCCGGTTCCCGGTGGGTCCGGGTGACCCGGGCGTAGCCGGCCGCGGTCAGCAGGTAGACGCCGGCGACGACCACCAGCGCCGGCACCGACCGCCCCGACGCGGGTAGCAGGAACGCCCCGGCCACGAGCGCCGCGACGAAGGTGACGTTGACCAGCGTGTCGTAGACGGAGAACACGCGGCCGCGGAAGTCGTCGTCGACGCAGCGCTGCAGGGTGGCGTCGACGCAGATCTTCACGCCCTGCGCGACGAAGCCGAGCACCAGCCCGGAGGCGACCATGCCGGGCGGCGCGAACGTCAGCACGAGCGCGAGCTGCAGCACCCCGCCGGCCACGAGCAGCAGGAGGACCCAGCCGCGGGCGCCCAGCCGCCGCACCGCCGCGGGCGTCACGGCGGCCGCCAGCAGCGTGCCGGCCGACCCGGCGGCGAGCACCTGGCCCAGGCCCACGAGCCCGCCGGCGAACAGCGTCCCCGCGCCCTCGGTCAGCGTGTTCCGGTAGAGCAGCAGCGTGAGCAGCGTCAGCAGGCCGTAGCAGAGCCGGTGCGCGCCGATGGCGGCCAGCGCCGCGGCGGCCGGCGGGTGCGCGGCCACGTGCCGGGCGCCGGCGACCATGCCGCGCAGCACCTCCCGCGCCGCGACCGGCGCCGGGCCGGCGCCGGAGTCCGGCCCCAGGTACGCCGTCGCGAACCCGGCGGCGACGGCGGCCGAGGCCAGCCACGGCAGCGCCGCCGACAGCGCCACGGCCGCGTAGGCGGCGTCGCCGGGCGGGGCGAGCTGCAGCAGGCCGAGCGCCACGAGCCCCCCGGCCACCGTGGCCACCGCGCCGGACGTCGTCGCCAGCGCGTTCGCCGGCACCAGCGACTCCGGGTCGGTGGTGTGCGGCAGCCCCGCCGACAGCGCCGACAGCAGGAAGCGGGTGACGGCGAAGACGGCCAGCCCCGCCGCGTAGAAGGGGACCCCGGCGTCGCCGGCCAGCACCAGCGCGGCCACGACGGCGACCAGCCCGGCGCGCAGCAGGTTCGCCCGCACCAGCACCTGCCGGCGGCTCCACCGGTCCAGCCACACGCCGGCGAACGGCCCGACCACCGAGTAGGGCAGCAGCAGGACGGCGAAGGCGGCGGCGACGTCGACCGGGTCGGCCGCCCGCTGCGGGTTGAACAGCACCGTGCCGGCCAGCGCGGCCTGCAGGACGCCGTCGCCGGACTGGGCGAGCAGGCGCGTGGCCAGCAGCCGGCGGAAGTCGCCGCGGGCGAGCAGGTGCCGCACGGAGGTGTCGGCGCGCGGCACCTGCTCACCGTACGGTGCGGCCTCGCCCTCCCCCGGAGGCCGGACTGTTGCACACTGGGATCGATGTCCTCGGTGCCCTCGTCACCCGATCCCGAGTCCGGCCGCCCCGCTCCGGCCGTCCCGGGCCGACGCCGCGCGGCGGTGCCCCAGCTGTCCACGGGCACCCTCGACGACGTCGGCCCCGGGTCGCTGCTGGTGGCGATGCCGGCGCTGAGCGACCCGAACTTCGCGGGCACCGTCGTCTACGTGCTCGACCACAACGACAGCGGCACCCTCGGCGTCGTCCTGGGCCGCCCGAGCCAGGTCGAGATCCGCGACGTGCTGCCCGGCTGGTGCGACCTCGCCGTCGAGCCCGGGGTGTTCCACGTGGGCGGCCCGTGCGAGACCGACACGGCGCTGTGCCTGGCCGCGTGCCCCGGCGAGGGCGCCGAGCCGGCCGGCCTGCGGCGGGTGGCCGGCGACGTCTACCTCGTCGACCTCGACGCCGACCCCGACGCCCTCGACGGCGGCCTGACCGGGCTGCGGGTGTTCGCCGGGTACGCCGGGTGGTCGCCCGGGCAGCTGGCCGGCGAGCTCGCCGAGGGCGCCTGGGCATGCGTGCCCGGCACCCCCGACGACGTGCTCAGCGACCTGTCCGGCCCGGAGCTGTGGCGCGCGGTGCTCGGCCGCCAGCGGGGCCGCCTGGCGGTGCTGTCGACCGCGCCGGCCGACCCCTCGGCCAACTAGGCACCCGGCCCGGTCCCCCGACCGGATGGGTCCCTCCCCGACACGCCGTCGCGGGAGGCGCCGCCCGGCGGACCGTGGTAGGAATGGCCCCGGAGGGGGCGGTCTGGGGAAGAGGCCGCCCCCTCCTCCCATGTCCGGGCCCCGGTGCGAGGCGCCGTCAGATGCCCAGGGCCGCGGCCACCTCCGGGTGCGCGGTCGCGTCGAGGGACTGGTCCTCACCGGGCAGCGCGATCGTCCGCGCGCCGTGGTCGGCCAGCGTCACCGTCACGTCGGTCCCCTGGCCGGGCAGCTCCGTCTCGTACTGCAGCAGCAGCTCGCTGGTGTCGTCGACGGCCACCGACCAGCCCGCGTCCGACGCGTAGACCGTCGCGAGCCGGCTGTCGATCGACCGCTGCCCCTCCCAGGTCACCGCACCGAGGAACGCGCCGGCGTCGTCGGCGTCCTCCGCGCCCAGGTTGAGCACCACCTGCACGAGGACGTCGCCCAGCGGCACCGCGTCGGGGCCGGTGGCCAGCGGGCGGCGCACGAACGGGACGTCGGGGAGGCCGGCGGCCGCGAGCGCCTCGCCCAGGCCGGGGACGTCGCCGAACCAGACCTGCTCGCGGGTGAAGAACAGCGTGCGGACGTCGTCGGGCCGCCCGTCGCCGTAGGAGGTCACGGCGCGCGCCCGGCCCGCCGAGCCCGCGAGGTCGACCTCGCCGGTGAGGGTGAGCAGGCCCTCCTCGCCGAAGGGCGCGGTGACGACGACGTCCGCGCCGCCCTCCTCGGTCTCCCGCGCCAGCAGGCCGGCGAGCACCTCGGCCTCCTCGGCGGTCACGGGGTCGCCGGGCTGCCGATCGGCGCCCTCGTCCGTGCAGCCGGTCAGCCCGACGCCGAGCAGGACCAGCGCGGTCGCGAGCAGGCGGCGCGGCATGCGGGCCAGCGTAGGCAGCCCGGGGGCGGCACCGGACCCCCGACAGGCCGCAGGCCCGCCCCCCGGGTCGGGGGACGGGCCTGCTCACGTGGTGACGCGCTGGAACGGCCCCGTCCGGAGGCTCACCGCGAGCTCGCGAGCGGTGAGGGGGACGGGGTCCTTCCTCAGCGCTCCACGTCGCCGCGGATGAAGGCCTCGACGGCGTCGCGGGCCTCGCTGTCGGTGTACTGCACCGGCGGCGACTTCATGAAGTACGACGACGCCGACAGGATCGGGCCGCCGATGCCGCGGTCCTTGGCGATCTTCGCGGCGCGGACGGCGTCGATGATGATGCCGGCCGAGTTCGGGGAGTCCCAGACCTCGAGCTTGTACTCCAGGTTCAGCGGGACGTCGCCGAACGCGCGGCCCTCGAGCCGGACGTAGGCCCACTTGCGGTCGGTCAGCCACGGCACGTGGTCCGACGGCCCGATGTGGACGTTGTCGGTGCCCATGTCGCGGTCGACCTGGCTCGTGACGGCCTGGGTCTTGGAGATCTTCTTGGACTCCAGGCGCTCGCGCTCGAGCATGTTCTTGAAGTCCATGTTGCCGCCGACGTTGAGCTGCATCGTGCGGTCGAGCTGCACGCCGCGGTCCTCGAACAGCTTGGCCAGCACCCGGTGGGTGATGGTCGCGCCGACCTGGCTCTTGATGTCGTCGCCGACGATCGGGACGCCGGCGGCGGTGAACTTGTCCGCCCACTCCTTGGTCCCGGCGATGAACACCGGCAGGGCGTTGACGAAGGCGACGCCGGCGTCGAGGGCGGCCTGGGCGTAGAACTCGGCGGCCTGCTGCGAGCCGACCGGCAGGTAGCAGACGAGCACGTCGGCGCCGGACTCGCGCAGGGCCGCGACGACGTCCACGGGCTCGTCGTCGGACTCCTCGACCGTGGCCCGGTAGTACTTGCCCAGGCCGTCGAGGGTGGTGCCGCGCTGCACGGTGACGCCCAGCGGCGGCACGTCGGCGATCGTGATGGTGTTGTTCTCGCTGGCGACGATGGCCTCGGAGAGGTCACGGCCGACCTTCTTGGCGTCCACGTCGAACGCCGCGACGAACTCCACGTCCGAGACGTGGTACTCGCCGAAGCGGACGTGCATGAGGCCCGGCACCTTGGTGGTCTCGTCGGCGTCCCGGTAATAGTGCACGCCCTGCACCAGCGAGGCGGCGCAGTTGCCGACGCCGACGATGGCGACCTTGACAGCTCCCATGGTCTTCCCTTCTCCCTGGACCGGGTGGTCCGTGTCGCGGGACCGTTCCGGTCCTGGCGGTGGCTGCAGTGGCGGTCGCAGCCGGGTCGTGCCTGCAGGCCTGGGTTCAGTCCTGCTCTGGTGCGTGGTCCGGCGGCCCGCTGCCGCCGCGGTCCGCGGCGTCCTGGCCCGGGCCGGGGGAGCGGCGCTCGCTGTCGATGAGCTCGGACAGCCAGCGGACCTCCCGGTCGACCGAGTCGAGGCCGTGGCGCTGCAGTTCCAGCGTGTAGCGGTCGAGTCGTTCCCGGGTCCGCGCCAGTGAGGACCGCAGGCCGTCCCGCTGCCGTTCGACCGTGCGGCGGCGCCCCTCGAGGATGCGCAGCCGCACGTCGGCGGCGGTGTGCCGGAAGAAGGCGAGGTGGACGCCGAAGAGCCTGCCGTCGTCGTACGCCTCGGGGCCGGCCTGGCTGACCAGCTCCGCGAAGCGCTCCTTGCCCTCCGCGGTGATCGTGTAGACCACCTTCCCGCGCCGGCCGGTGAGCGGCGGTGCGTCGGCCGGCAGCGGTGCCCCCCGGTCGGGCTCGTCGGTGGTGACGAGCCCGGCGGCGTGCAACCGCTTGAGCGCGGGATACAGCGACCCGTAGGAGATGCTGCGCAGGCCGCCCAGCACCTCCGCGAGCCGCTTCCGCAGCTCGTAGCCGTGCATCGGGGCCTGCTGCAGCAGTCCGAGGATGGCGAACTCGAGCACGTCGCCCCCCATCGGCTCCTGCCGGTCGATGTATCGGGACGATACATCGGGGTGTGAACGAGGCGGCAACTCGAGATCCCGCCGTCGGGCGGGGGTCGCCCGATCGGGCGCGGGAGGTGAGCGAGGACACCGTCCGCGGGGCGCGCCGGGGGGCGTGGAGTGCCCGCGTCCGGGGTCCGGGACTGGCGTTCCTGCGTACATTGGCGGCCGTGCCCGGACGTCGCTCCGTCGTGGACTACTCGCTGCACCGGCGAGCCGTCCTCGCGGACGTCCAGGCCGGCAGCACCGGGCTCTTCGAGGTCTGTGACGCGAGCCCCTACCTCACCCGTGCGGCGAGGTACCACGGGCAGCCCACCGACGAGACGTGCCCGGTGTGCCGGCGCGAGCGCCTGACGATGGTGAACTACGTGTACGGCGAGGCGCTCGGCCACGTGGCCGGGCAGGCCAAGACCGACGCGGAGCTCGCCCGGATGGACGCGATGCAGGAGGAGTTCTCCGTGTACGCCGTCGAGGTGTGCCGGGGCTGCGGCTGGAACCACCTGGACTGCTCCTACGTCCTCGGTACCGAGCCGGCGCCGGGGAGCTCGCCGCAGCGCGGCCGCCAGCGCGCGCGGGGCCGCACGGCCACCGAGCAGCGCTAGCGGGACCGCCGGGCGCACCGCCGGACCCGTCCGTCACACCCGTCCCGGGGACGGTGCGCACCCGCGCGTCCTCCCCGGTGCACACAGCAGACAACGCCACGCTGGGCCGGTTCGAGACCTGCCCACCGACTACCGAGGAGGGGCTCCCTGGTGCCTCCCCACGACGAGACCTCGCCGGTCGGGCCGTCCGGCGGCCCGCCGCGGCGGCCGCCGGCCGCCCGCGCACCCGGCTCGGGCGGCGCCCGCCGCCCGTCCGGGGGCACCCGCGGTCGCACGACGTCGGCCCGCGACGGGGGCTCGCGCCCCGGCGGCTCCCGCCCCACCGGCTCCCGTCCCGCGGGCGGAGCGCCCGGCGGCAAGAAGGCGCGCACGAAGAAGCAGCGCCGCCGTCGCCGGCTGAAGGTGCTGCTCGGCCTGCTGGTCGGCATGTTCGTGCTGCTCGGCGTCTTCGTCGGCGTCGTCTACGCCACCACCGAGGTCCCCGACCCGAGCTCGGTGCAGAACGCGCAGACGACCGTCGTCTACTACGCCGACGGCACCACCGAGATGGCCCGCCTGGGCGACACGAACCGCACCAACGTCGATCTGGCCCAGGTCTCGGAGCCCGCCCGCAACGCGATCCTCGCCGCCGAGAACCGGAACTTCTACTCCGACCCCGGCATCTCCTTCACCGGCATCGTCCGCGCGGCCTGGAACAACCTCACCGGCGGCTCGACGCAGGGTGGCTCGACGATCACCCAGCAGTACGTGAAGAACGCCTTCCTGTCCTCGGAGCAGACGTTCAGCCGGAAGTTCCAGGAGCTCTTCCTCGCCGTCAAGCTCGACAACGAGTACTCGAAGGACGACATCCTCGAGAACTACCTGAACACCATCTACTTCGGCCGCGGCGCCTACGGCATCGAGGCCGCGGCGAACACCTTCTTCGGCGTCCCGGCCGCGCAGCTCACCCCGCAGCAGGGCGCCGTGCTCGCCGTCCTCGTCCGCAGCCCGAGCTCCTACGACCCGGAGAACAACCCCGAGGGCGCGCAGGACCGCTGGGGCCTGGTCCTCGACGCGATGGTCGAGGAGGGCTGGATGACCCAGGCCGAGCGCGACGCCTCGGTCTACCCGCCGATCGCGCCGCGGCCGGAGTCCTCCGCGCTGGGCATCCCCACCGGCCCCGAGGGCCTGGTCGTCTCGCAGGCGATCGACGAGCTCGAGGCCCGCGGCTACTCCGACGAGCAGATCCGCGCCGGCGGCCTGCGCATCACCACCACCGTGGACAAGGCCACGCAGGACGCCGCGCGCGCCAGCGTGCTCGACGTCATGCAGGGCGAGCCGGGCAACCTGCGGCAGGCGCTGGTCGCCGTCGACCCGAGGACCGGCGCGGTCCGCGCCTACTACGGCGGGGAGATCGGCGCCGGCGAGGGCGCGGTCGACTACGCCCAGACCCGCCGCCAGCCCGGCTCGTCGATGAAGCCCTACGTGCTGGCCACCGCGCTCGACCAGGGCATCGGCGTCAACTCCCGCCGCGACGGCAGCTCCCCGCAGGAGTTCCCGGACCGCGAGGCGCCGGTGCGCAACTCCGGCGGCGCCTCCTGCGGCGCCTGCACGCTCGTCGAGGCCATGACCCGCTCGCTCAACACCACCTTCTACGGCCTGGCCTACGAGGTCGGCCCGGAGAACGTGCGGGCGACGGCGCTGGCCGCCACCGGCATGCCGGAGACGTGGCCCGCCACCACCGGCGGTCTGCTCGACGACCAGCCGACGCTCACCGCCCCGAACTCCGGCGGCGTCACCGGCTCCTCGATCGGCATCGGCGAGTACGAGATGCGCCCGATCGACCAGGCCGTCGGCTTCGCGACCTTCGCCAACGGCGGCGTGCGCCACAACGCGCACTTCGTCGCCCGGGTCACCGACACCACCGGCGCGGTGCTGCTGGAGAGCGGCGCCGACGCCGGCGAGCAGGTCATGTCGGCCGACGTCGCCAACGACACCACCTTCGCCCTCGAGGGCGTGGCGCAGTACTCGCGCCGCTCGCTCGACGGCGGCCGCGAGGTGGCGGCGAAGACCGGCACGCAGGGCATCGACGCCGACGACAACTCCGACGCCTGGATGGTGGGCTACACGCCCTCGCTGTCGACGGCCGTCTGGATGGGCAGCGACCGCTACGAGCCGATCCGCAACAGCGACGGCGCGATCATCTACGGCTCGGGCCTGCCGGGTGCCATCTGGCAGCAGTTCATGGACACCGTCCTCGCCGGCACGCCGGAGGAGGACCTGCCCAACTCGCCGAAGATCCGCGGCGACACCGGCGAGGGTGTCCCGGCGCCGGTGACCACGGCCCCGC
This sequence comes from Geodermatophilus nigrescens, assembly GCF_900129495.1. Classification (GTDB taxonomy): domain Bacteria; phylum Actinomycetota; class Actinomycetes; order Mycobacteriales; family Geodermatophilaceae; genus Geodermatophilus; species Geodermatophilus nigrescens. Next base: position 18,949 of record NZ_FQVX01000004.1, on the reverse strand, counting down.
AGACCCAGTCGGCGCCGACCACCCAGTCGGCCCCGACGACGCAGCCGGCCCCGGAGACCACGACGCCGTCGGCGCCGACCACGACCACCCCGCCGACGACGACCCAGCCGGTGCCGCCGCCGCAGCCGCAGCCGGTCCCCGGGGACACCGACGGGGACGGCGTTCCCGACCTCGGCGGCCAGGGTCCCGGCGACGGCGACCAGGGCGACGGGGGCGGCAACCAGAACGGCTCCCCCGCCCCGGCCCCCGCGCCCGGCCAGGTGGCCCAGCCCACCGGCTGACCCGCCCGGCACACTGGGCACGTGAGCTCCACCCCCTCGGGCCCGTCCGCCCCGGCACCCCCGCCGGCGGACGGGCCCGCGGCGTTCCCGGCGCCGTCCCGCCGGCCCGACCGCGTGGTGCCGACCTGGTCGGACCCCGTCGCCGCGCAGGCCAGCGAGGCCGTCGGCGGCCCGTGGGGGCGGCACGCGGTCACCGGGCGCGCCCTGTTCTGGACGCCGCTGCGGGTCTGCCTGCTCTACGCGACCGTCGTGCTCGCGGGCGCCTGGCTCAAGCAGGCGCCCTGCTCCGACGGCAACTGGGCCGGGTCGGTGCAGTACACCCACCTCTGCTACTCCGACGCCGTCCCGCTGTTCGGCCTGCACGGCCTGGACACCGGCGCGCTCCCCTACCTGGACTCCGCCGTCGAGTACCCGGTGCTCACCGGGGCGTTCATGGCACTGGCGGCCCTGCTCGGCCGCGGCTACGAGAGCCTGGCGACGGCGGCCGGCCTGCTGCCCCAGGTGCCGCCGGTGCAGGCCTACTACGTCGCCACCTGCCTGCTGCTGAGCCTGTGCGCGCTGGTCACCGTGCGGGCGGTGCTGGGCGCGGCCGGCCGCCGGCCCTGGGACGCGGCGCTCATCGGCCTCTCGCCGCTGCTGCTCGTGCACGCCTTCACCAACTGGGACCTGCTCGCCGTCGCCCTCGCCGCATGCGGGCTGTGGGCCTGGGCGCGCGAGCGGCCGGTGCTCGCCGGCGTCCTGCTCGGCCTGGGCACCGCCGCGAAGCTCTTCCCCGTCCTGGTGCTCGGCGCGCTGTTCCTGCTCTGCGTGCGCGCCGGGACGCTGCGCGTGTGGCTGCGGGCCGCCGTCGCCGCGGGCGCCGCCTGGCTCGTCGCCGACCTGCCGGTGGCGCTGCTCGCGCCGGAGAACTGGTCGCTGTTCTTCCGGCTCAACAGCAGCCGGCCGGCCGATCCGGACACGCTGTGGAACATCGCCATCACCGCGGCCGGCGGCGACCTGTTCGACGGGCCGCTGGCCGAGGGCGAGACGCCGGTCGTGCTCAACGCGCTCGTGGCGGTCTGCGTGCTGCTGGTGGTGGCCGCGGTCGGCTGGCTGACCCTGGCCGCGCCGGCGCGCCCGCGGGTGGCCCAGGTGGCCTTCCTGCTCGTCGCGGGCTTCCTGCTGGTCACCAAGGTGTGGAGCCCGCAGTACTCGCTGTGGCTGCTGCCGCTCGCGGTGCTGGCCCGCCCGCGCTGGCGCTCGCTGCTGCTGTGGCAGGCCACCGAGGCGGTGCTGTGGGTGGTCCGGATGCTCTGGTACCTCGGCACCGACGACCGCGGCGTCGGCATCGAGTGGTTCTTCCTCGGCGTCGTGGTGCGCGACGTCGCCGTCATCGTGCTGATGGCGCTCGTGGTGCGCGACGTGTGGCGCCCCGACGCCGACGTCGTCCGCACCTCCTGGCCGGCCGTCGACGACCCCGCCGGCGGCCCCCTGGACGGCGCGGAGGACCGGGTGGTCCTGCGCCGGCGACCGCGCACGATCAGGCCGCCTGATCATGCGGTGTCCTAGCTCACCGTCGGCGGTGAGCCAGGACGCCGTGGGCTGAGCCAGGACGCCGTGGGGGAGGTCGCCCGGCCGGCCGTCAGCCCAGCGCCGAGCGGACCAGCGCGACCTCCTCGGCGTGGGAGGCGGCGTCGCCCGGGGTCTCCAACACGACCGGGCAATCTGCGGCGCGGGCGACCTCGAGCAGCAGCTCCAGCGGGATCTCGCCCGCGGTGAGCGGCGCGTGCCGGTCGCGGCCGGAGCCCTGCGGGTCGCGGCTGTTGTTGAGGTGCACCAGGTCGATGCGGCCGGTGACCGCCCGGACGTCGTCGACGGCGGTGGCGAGGTCCCAGCCGGCCGCCCAGGCGTGGCAGGTGTCGAGGACGAAGCCCGCGCCGAACTCCCCGACGGCGTCCCACAGCCGGGACACGGCGCCGAGCTCGCGGGCCATGGCGTTGTCGCCGCCCGCGGTGTTCTCGATCAGCAGCGGCAGCGGGAAGCCCCCGTCCTCGGCCTGCCGGGCGAACGTCTTGCGCCAGTTGCCGAACCCGGCGGCCGGGTCGTCCTTGGCCAGCACGTGCCCGCCGTGCACCACCATCCCGCGGGCGCCGATCGCCGCGGCCGCCCGGGCGTTCACGGCGAGGTTCTTCCGGCTCGGGATGCGGATGCGGTTGTTGGTCGAGGCCACGTTGAGCACGTAGGGCGCGTGCACGAAGACGGCGACGTCGGACGCCAGCAGCTCCTCGGCGTCCGGGCGCGGCAGCGGCGCCTTCCAGCCCTGCGGGTCGCCGAGGAAGACCTGCACGCCGTCGGCGTCCATCTCCGCGGCGCGGGCGAGCGGGCCGCCGTCGTCGAGCTGGTTGTCCTCGGTCAGTCCGGGGCCGACGTGTACGCCGATCGGGTGTGCAGCCACCCCGGCGACAGTAGTTCGGCGCCGATCGGGCACCCACCCGTATCGCCGCGCGGAGGCCGTCGTTGGGACACCAGGAACGGCGGATCCCCGCTGGAGACGTCGACGACGACGGGGCGGTGCGCGGATGGGGACCGGTACGGCGCGGGACGGCAGGGTCCGGCGGGGGGCCCGGCGCGGGCTCGCCGCCCTGGTGCTCGCCGGGGTCGCGGTGCTGGGCGGCGCGGTCCTGCCGGCTCCCTCCGCGAGCGCGGCGCCGTCGGCCACCGTCGAGATCCGCGACCTCACCCCGCCGCTGGTCTCGGTCGACCCGGGCGGCGAGGTCGCCTTCGTCAATCGGATCGAGCCGAGGACGGTGCAGGTCGGCGGGGGCGGGCTGCTGCCGTCCCTGGTCACCGCGCAGGTGTTCACCGACGTCACGCTGCAGACGCCGTCGGGCACCCACCCGCTGCCGAGGGACGCGGAGCACCGCGAGCGGTTCGACCGGACCTGCGTGTTCCCGCAGTGCGCGATCACCTACACGTACCGCGTCGTCGTGCCCGACACCTCCGTCGCCGGCTCGCTGCTGACCCGGGTGACGACGCAGGCGCTCGGCCGGCTGCCGCAGGACCAGCCGGTCACGGTCGACGGGCGGCAGACGCAGGTGCAGATCGGCGTCCCGACGCCGTTCGTCGTGAACACGCTGCTGCCGCTGCCCGACCTGCCGTCGGTCGGCCTGCCGCAGCTGCCGGCGGTCGACGTGCCGCTGCCGCAGCCGCCCGTCCCCGGGACGCCGCAGCCCGAGGCGGCGCCGGAGGCCCCGGCCCCGGCAGCCGCCGCCCCGGCCGCGCGAGGCGTCGACGGCGAGCCGTACGGCTACGACCTCGGCGGCGCCGCCGCGGCGATGGCGCCGGTGGGCGACGCGGTCGCGGCGGCTCCCGGCCTCCCCGCGGCGTCCTCCGGAGGGGGCGCGGCCGGTGCACCCGGCGCGGGTGCCGGCGGCCTGCCGGGGAACCACGACGGCGTCCCGGTGCCCGTCTCCGGCGACCTCCGCGGTCTCGACGGCACGGCGATCGACGAGGAGAGCAGCACCGTCACCGCCGACGGGCCGCCTCCCGCCGTCGGGCTGCCGCTCCCGGCGCTGCTCGCCGTCGTCGCGCTGGCCGGCGCCACCGCCGCGCTCGTCCGCACGCACCTCGCCCTGCGCGCGCCCGGCGGCCGGCGCCCCTGACCTGCGCGCCTGCGGCCGCCGTCCCCGGCCGGGGTCGGCGGCCGCGCTGGTACCCTTGACCTGCGCGTCCCGTGTGCCGTCCCGGCAGGCAGGGCGCGCGACGCGTGTACGACCCTCCTGCTGCAGACGTCCTGCAGCCGCCCAGACCAGAGGAGGTGGGGTTCTCCGTGCGTCACTACGAACTGATGGTCATCCTCGACCCCGACCTGGAGGAGCGCACCATCGCTCCCTCCCTCGACCGGTTCCTGACCGTCGTCACCAACTCCGGTGGCAGCGTCAAGACCGACATCTGGGGCCGGCGTCGCCTGGCCTACGAGATCAAGAAGCACGTCGAGGGCATCTACGCCGTCGTCGACATCCAGGCCGAGCCCGCGGCGGTCGCCGAGCTCGACCGCCAGCTCAACCTCAACGAGTCGGTCCTGCGCACCAAGCTGATGCGGCCCGAGGTCCACTGAGCATGGCCGGCGAGACCGTCATCACCGTCATCGGCAACCTGACCTCCGACCCGGAGCTGCGGTTCACGCCGTCGGGTGCCGCGGTCGCCAACTTCACGGTCGCCTCGACGCCCCGCACCTTCGACCGGCAGTCGCAGGAGTGGAAGGACGGCGAGGCGCTGTTCCTCCGCTGCAACGTCTGGCGGCAGGCGGCCGAGAACGTGGCCGAGTCCCTCACCCGCGGCTCGCGGGTCATCGTCTCGGGGCGCCTCAAGCAGCGCTCGTTCGAGACGAAGGAGGGCGAGAAGCGCACCGTGATCGAGCTCGAGGTCGACGAGATCGGCCCCTCCCTCCGCTACGCCACCGCGAAGGTCACCCGTGCCGCCCGCGGTGAGGGTGGCGGCGGCGGTGGCGGCGGTTTCGGCGGCGGCGGTGGTGGCGGTTTCGGCGGCGGTGGCGGCGGGGCGAGCGACCCCTGGTCCACTCCGGCCGGCCCGTCCGACGAGCCGCCCTTCTGATCCCTCTCTACCCAGATCTAGCCGTACCTGGAGAACCCAGTGCCCAAGCCCCCCGTGCGCAAGCCCAAGAAGAAGGTCTGCCAGTTCTGCAAGGACAAGGCGACCTACATCGACTACAAGGACACGACCCTGCTGCGGAAGTTCATCTCCGACCGCGGCAAGATCCGTGCCCGCCGCGTGAGCGGCAACTGCAGCCAGCACCAGCGGGACGTCGCCACGGCCGTCAAGAACAGCCGTGAGATGGCCCTGCTGCCCTACACCTCGACGGCGCGCTGACCATGAGCACCCAGAAGCTGATCCTGACGCAGGAGGTCACCGGTCTCGGGTCCTCCGGTGACACGGTGGAGGTCAAGGGCGGCTACGCCCGCAACTACCTCCTCCCCCGCGGCCTGGCCATCGTCGCCTCCCGCGGTGCCGAGAAGCAGGTCGAGTCGCTGCGCCGGGCGCGTGCCGCCCGCGAGGTGCGGTCGCTCGAGGAGGCGCAGGCCGTGGCCGGCCGCCTCTCCGGCCTGACCGTCCGGGTGCCGGCCCGCGCCGGCGACGGGGGCCGTCTCTTCGGCCGCGTCACCACCGCCGACGTCGCCGCGGCCGTCACGGCCGCCGGTGGCCCGGAGCTGGACCGCCGCCGCATCGAGCTGCCGAGCAGCATCAAGACCACCGGCCAGCACACCGTCACCGTGCGGGTGCACCCGGAGGTCACCACCCAGCTGGCGATCGACGTCGTCGCCGGCTGACGCACCGCAGCACCGCCCGGGGGGCGTCGGACACCGTGTCCGGCGCCCCCCGCGGCGTCTCCGGGGCCGGTGAGGGCGCCGGTCACGGGCTCGGGGGCGCCGCCGTCCCGGGTGCCCGCCGCGCGGCCGCCCGCAGCACCAGCAGCCCGCCCACCGCGGGCACCAGGGCCCGCAGCCGCACGCCGCGGGGCAGCGGCAGCTGCCAGGCCAGGACCGCCGTCACCAGGTAGGCGGTGCCGTGCAGCGGCCCGACCGCCGAGGCGAGCGGCGCCCAGTGCACGGTCGCGAGGTTCCCCAGCAGGACGGCGAGGGTGACCAGCTCGGCCGCGGTGGCCACGCCCAGCCGGCGGGCGGCCGGGTCAGACACCGGTGGTCGACCCCGGGCGCACGACCATCAGGACGACGACGGCCACCCAGACCAGGTTGAAGGCCCCGGACGCCGCCGCCAGCCGCGCGACGCGGGCCCGCGCCGCCACGAGCGTGCCGCCGGCCGGCAGTGTCCGGGTGGCCGCGGCGAGCAGCTCCTGCTGGCCGGGCAGGACGACGCCGGCCAGGAGGCCCGCCGCGAGCAGCGTGAGCGCCATCGACGCGAGGACCCAGGCGTTCCCGAGGACGCCCAGCGCGCTCGCCGTCGCGACGCCGAAGACGGGCACGGCCAGGGACAGCACGGCGTACACGCGGGTGACCCGGTGCAGCAGGCGCAGCGCCGGCACCCCGGCTCCGGACCCGCTGCCGGATCCGCTGATGGACCCGCTGCTGGACCCGCTGCCTGTCCCGTCGGCGAGGGCCTCCCGGGCGTAGCGGGGGAACAGACTGACCGCGATCGTCACCGCGCCGACGAAGACGACGGCGACGACCACGTGGACGCTGAGCAGCACGGCGGCCATGGGACTCCTCTCTCCGAGTGCGTCCACGGTATCAGTCAGGCTGAAACCGACGGTGCTGCGAGGATCCGTCCGTGACGGGACCCGGAGGAGCGGCAGACCGGCCGCCGGACAGCGCCGCGATGGCGCTCGTGGTCGCCGGTCGTGCGGTGGAGGACCTGCTGGGGAGCCGGCTGGCGCCGCTGGGCCTGTCCCTGCGGCTGTTCGGCGTCCTCGGCCACCTGGCCCGCGACGAGGGGCTCTCCTACACCGACCTGGCACGGCGGGCGCGGGTGACGCCGCAGAGCGTGCACGCGACCGTCGGGCGGCTGGTCGAGCTCGGTGCCGTCGAGCCCGCCGGCCCGGGGCGCGGCCGGCGGGCCGGGCTCCGGGTGACCGGCGAGGGGCGCCGGCTGCTCGCCGCGGGGCACGACGCGGTGGCCGCGCTGGACGCCGACCTCGGCGCGGCGCTCGGGTCCCACGGCGCCCCGCTGGACCGCTCGGCCCTCCTGGCGGTCCTGGCACTGGCCGGGCGGGTGCCGGGCGCCTGACGGGGGCGCTCAGGCCCCGGAGGGGGTCCCGAGGTCCTGGCGGCCCACCACCGACAGCAGCTCCAGCTGGCCCACGGCGGCGCTGCCGGGCGGGGCGGTGAAGAACAGCAGCCGCTGCCGGCCGTCGTCGCTGACCAGGCGTTGGCAGTCGAGCTCCAGCACGCCCAGGGTCGGGTGCACGATCCGCTTGCGGACGCTGCGCCGCACGGCGACGTCGCCGCTGGCCCACAGCGCCGCGAACTCGTCGCTGGCCGCGTGCAGGCGCTCCACCAGGTCCTCGGCCTCGTCGTCGCGCCCCCGGCGGGCGACGGCGGCGCGCAGGTCGGCCACGCTCTCCCGCGAGTGCCGCAGGTGGTCCTCGGCGGGGTAGAGGCCCCGTGCGGCGGGGTCGGTGAACCAGCGGTAGACGAAGCTCGCGGCCGGCCAGGTCCGCGGCCCGGCGTCGCCGAGCAGGGCCTCGGCCATGGGGTTCTGCGCGAGGGTCACGTCGAGGTCGGTGATGACCCGCGCCGGCGTCGTCCCCAGGCGGTCGAGCAGGGTGAGCATCGCCGGCTGCACGTGCCCGCTGCCGCCCGACGACGGCGGCGCGAGGCCGGCCAGGTGGAACAGGTGGTCGCGCTCGTCGCCGTCGAGCCGCAGCGCGCGGGCCAGCGCCGCGAGCACCTGCGGGGACGGGTGCGTGGCCTTCCCCTGCTCGAGCTCGGTGTAGTACTCGACCGAGGTGCCGGCCAGCCGCGCGACCTCGTCGCGGCGCAGGCCCGGCACCCGGCGGCGGGGGCCCTCGGGCAGGCCGACGTCGGCCGGACGGACGCGGGCGCGCCGGGTGGACAGGTAGCTGCCGAGGTCCGCGGGGTCCACCGGGCCAGTCTCCCGTGCCGCGCGCGGGGCCGCCCGGGGGCTCGTACGACCCGGCGGGTGGGCTGCTGGGACCGGTGTTCCGGACGGGACGACACGACACGCCCGGACGTCGGATCGCCCGACTTCTTCGTGTCCACAGCCCGTGGGCGGAGCGCCCGCAGGTGACACCCGCAGGACCCGCGGATGGCCGGTCGGTGTCCCGCCCGTCTCCACATGTCGACTCGGGCTGTCCACCGACTTGTCCACAAGTTGTGCAGAACGCGGTGCACACGGGTGTTGGACGGACCGGCCGTCGGTTTCCTACCGTCCTCTGCGGCACCGGGTCCCGGCGGAGAACTGTCGGTGGCTCCCGGTAGCAACGTGCTCGGACGGACGTTCGGGCACGAGCGTCGCGCGTCCTGGTGCTCCCCCACCGGGCCCGGGCTCCCGCCCGGGCTGTGTCCGCGCGCGCCCACGAGCACAGGGAGGTACCAGGTGGCGGTCGCCGACGACTTCAGCCGGCCGCAGGCCACGGCGCCGGAGTACGACCGGCAGCCCCCGCAGGACGTCGCCGCCGAGCAGTCGGTGCTCGGCGGCATGCTGATGAGCAAGGACGCCATCGCCGACGTCGTCGAGCAGCTGACCGGCAACGACTTCTACCGGCCGGCCCACCAGGTGATCTACGACTGCATCCTGGACCTCTACGGCCGGGGCGAGCCGGCCGACGCGATCACCGTCGCCGCCGAGCTCAACCGCACCGACCAGCTGTCGAAGATGGGCGGCGCGGTCTACCTGCACACGCTCATCGCCTCCACGCCCACGGCGGCCAACGCCGGCTACTACGCGCAGATCGTGGCCGAGCAGGCCACGCTGCGGCGGCTGGTCGAGGCCGGCACCCGCGTGGTGCAGCTCGGCTACGGCGCGGCCGGCGGGCGGGGCGACGTCGACGACATCGTCGACCGCGCGCAGCAGGAGATCTACGAGGTCACCGAGAAGCGGATGAGCGAGGACTACTCGCGCCTCGAGGACGTCCTGCAGCCCACGATGGACGAGCTCGACGCGATCGCCTCCCGCGGCGGCACCGCCCGCGGCGTGCCCACCGGCATCCGCGACCTCGACGAGCTGACCAACGGCCTGCAGGCCGGGCAGATGGTCGTCATCGCCGCCCGCCCCGGTGTGGGCAAGTCGACCCTCGGGCTCGACATCGCCCGGTCGGCCACGGTGAAGCACCACATGCCGGCCGTCATCTTCTCGCTCGAGATGAGCAAGCACGAGATCACCATGCGGCTGCTGTCGGCCGAGGCGAAGGTGCCGCTGCACCACATGCGCGCGGGCACGCTGTCGGACGAGGACTGGTCGAAGCTGGCCCGCCGGATGGGCGAGGTGGCCGACGCGCCGCTCTACATCGACGACTCGCCGAACATGACGATGATGGAGATCCGGGCCAAGGCGCGGCGGCTCAAGCAGCGCCAGGACCTCAAGCTCGTGGTCATCGACTACCTCCAGCTCATGACGTCGGGCAAGCGCGTCGAGAGCCGTCAGCAGGAGGTCTCGGAGTTCTCCCGTGCCCTGAAGCTGCTGGCCAAGGAGATCGAGGTCCCGGTGATCGCGATGTCGCAGCTCAACCGAGGCTCGGAGCAGCGCCAGGACAAGAAGCCGATGCTGTCGGACCTCCGCGAGTCCGGCTCGATCGAGCAGGACGCCGACATGGTGATGATGATCCACCGCGAGGACATGTACGAGAAGGAGTCCCCGCGGGCCGGCGAGGCCGACATCATGCTGGTCAAGCACCGCAACGGCCCGACCGCGAACGTCACCGTCGCCTTCCAGGGCCACTACAGCCGCTTCGTGGACATGGCCAACTAGGCGCTACACGGCCACCCAGCCAGGCGCCCGCAGCGGCCCGGAGCACCCCGCTCCGGGCCGCTGCGGCGTCCTCGGGGCGGACGGCGACGGCCCGGTCGGCACCGGTGTTCCACGTGGAGCAGGACCGGCTGCAACACCCGCCAGTTGTGATACGGCTCACCGGAGGCTAGGAAGGACCGGTTCGTCCCTTCCATCTGGAGAAGCCTGTGCAGCAACGACGCTGGCACCGGGCGACCTCGTCGCTCCTCGGTGCGCTGGCCCTCACGGCCACCCTCTCGGTCACCGCGACCCCCGCGCTGGCCGCCCCGCAGAAGGCCGAGCCCCTCTCGGTCTTCCCGTCGAACTCCCTGACCGTCCGCGACCCGGCCCAGCTGACCGGACGGCGGGTCGCCCTCCCGACGGCCGACTGCGGGGCCCCGGTCACCTGCGGCCTGGTGCAGTCGCTCAACCAGCTCGACGGCTTCGACCTGGACCCGCGGATCGCCGTGCGGTTCAGCTCGCCCGTCGACCCGGCGGCGACCGCCGCGCGCATCACCGTCCAGGAGGAGCACGGCGGGTGGCGCACCGGCGTCGACCGCGTCGTGTGGGACCCGGCCACCAACACCCTGTACGCCCACCCGGCCGAGCAGCTCGCGCCCGGCACGACGTACCGGCTTAAGGTGCAGGGCGGCCCGGACAACAAGGCCACCCAGGACATCTTCACCACGCTGAGCGCGACCGACGGCCTGCTCGACCTGCGCCGGCAGATCGAGAGCGGCGCGGCCCTCCGCGCCCAGGGCATCGTGCCGGGCCTGCGGATCGAGGGCGTCTTCCCGGCGGCCGGCACCACGGTCGCGCAGCTGCAGGACCGCGGCGCCGCCGACCAGACCGTCCCGGTGGTGCTCCCGCCCTACCCGGCCGGCAGCACGCTGGTCTTCGGCTCCTACGAGGCGCCGTCGTGGCTGCAGCCCGACGTCTCCATCCGGCAGACGCCCACCCGCGACGGCGGCCCGGCGCCGGTGGGCAAGGCCCGGCTGCCGATCGTCGCCGTCCTCCCGCCGGGCACGTCCCCGACGGGTGGCTGGCCGACGGCGGTCTTCGGCCACGGCTTCACCGCCTCGACGACGAGCGTCTTCCTCGCCGCCGTCGGCAACGCCAACGCCGGCCTCGCCACGATCGGCACCAACGTCGTCGGCCACGGCTACGGGCCGGGCAGCGAGTGGGTCGTCACCAGCGGCGGCCAGACGACGCGGCTGTCGTCCTACGGCCGGGGCGTCGACCAGAACGGCGACGGCGTCATCGGCAACACCGAGGGCTCCTCGGCCACCGGGGCGATCGCCGCGGCGTCGTCACGGGACGCGCTGCGGCAGACCGCCGCGGACGTCATGACCCTGGTGCGCTCGCTGGGCACCGACGTCGACCGCAACGGCAGCGCCGACCTCTCCGGCCGCGGGGTGACCTACTTCGGCCAGAGCTTCGGTGGCATCTACGGGACGATGGTCACCGGCGCCGACCCGGCGATCGCCCGCTCGGTGCTCAACGTGCCCGGCGGCCCGATCACCGAGATCGCGCGGCTGTCGCCGTCGTTCCGGCCACTGACCACCCAGGCGCTGCAGGCGGCCGGCCTGCTCAACAGCAGCGACCCGACCCGCGGCTTCTTCCAGGAGCAGATGCCGCTGCGCGGCGAGGGCCCCGTGACGCTGACCGTGCCGGGGGCGGCGGCGATCCAGGAGTACCTGGCGCGGGCCACCTGGCTGTCCCGGCCGGGCAGCCCGGAGACCTTCTCGCCGCTCATCGCGCCCGAGCGGGTCGTCGTCCAGGTGGCCTTCGGTGACCAGACGGTGCCCAACCCGACGTCGTACACGCTGGTCGACGCCGGGGACCTGTGGTCGCGGACCAGCCTCTACCGCAACGACAGGACGGCGAACGCGGCCAACAACCCGCACTCCTTCCTGCTGCAGCTGACCCTCCCGGCGGCGCTGCAGGGCCAGCGGCAGGTGGCGACCTTCCTGCGCACCGGGCAGGTCATCGACCCCGACGGCGGCGACGCGGTGTGGGAGGTGCCGATCAGCGACCCGGCCCTCCTGCTGCCGCTGAACTACGCGGCACCGGCGCTGCGGCCCTGACCGGCCGCTGACCGCAGAGGGGCCCGGGAAGACATGTCGTCCCGGGCCCCTTCGTCATCCGCCGCCGTGGTCCCGTCCCGGTCACGTGCGTCCGACGGGCGGGGTGTCGGGCGTGTCGACCTCGCCGGCCGCCCCTAGCGTCCGCCTCCCCCGCGCCGGTGCGGGGACGAGGCACCAGGAGCGGACGATGGGGACACGGGGGCGCGGCGCACCGCGCTGGCTGCACGGCGCGGTCGCGGCGGTGACGCTGGCCGGCGCGCTGCTCGCGCCCGGGCAGGCACTCGCCGAGGAGCCGGCGCTCCCGGCGGAGGTGACGTCCGCGCCGGCGACGACGGCTCCGGCCGGTCTCCCGGGGATCGACGGCGACCGCATCGAGGCAAAGTACGCCGCACTCGGCGGCCCGGCAGGCGTGCTCGGCGCCCCACGCGAGACCAAGCTGTGCATGGACGACGTGGTCTGTTGGCAGCACTTCGACCACGGGTCCCTGTTCTGGTCGCTGGACCGCTCCGCGGCGGCCTACGCCCTCACCGACAGCGCACTCGTCCAGGCCTGGCAGCGGACGGGGGGCGCCTTCAGCTCCCTGGTCCTGGGCGTCGGCGTCCCCGCGTCCGACACCTTCTGCGGCCTGCCGGACGGCGGGTGCGGCCAGCACTTCGCGAACGGGTCGATCTACCGGTCCGCCCGCACGAGCCCGGTGCGCATCGACGGGCCGATCCGGGACCGCTGGGCGGCGGACGGATGGGAGCGGGGCCCCCTCGGCTATCCCGTCTCCGCGGCCTTCTGCGGACTCCGGGACACCGGCTGCGGGCAGCACTTCCAGGGCGGCAGCGTGTACTGGAGTCCCGCCAGCGGAGCGGTGGCGGTGCGCAGCGGGCCGATCGCCGACCTGTGGGCGGCCCAGGGCTGGGAGTGGGGACGGCTCGGGTACCCGACCGGCGCGGCCTTCTGCGGCCTGCGGAACGGCGGCTGCGGTCAGCACTTCCAGGCCGGTTCGGTGTACTGGTCCCCGGGGTCGGGTGCGCACGTGGTCACCGCACCGACCGGCGTCCGCTGGGGCCAGTTCGGCTGGGAGTTCGGGCCGCTGGGCTATCCCACGTCGGATCCCTTCCACGGGGTGCACCACCGGGTGGGGCAGCACTTCCAGGGCGGCTCGCTCTACGACACCAACTGGGGCGTCCTCGCGGTCCTCGGGCCCATCCGCGATCGCTGGGCTGCGCAGGGCTGGGAGCGCGGACCGCTGGGCTCCCCGACCTCGGACACCTTCTGCGGCCTGCGCGGCGGCGGGTGCGGCCAGCACTTCCAGAACGGCTCGGTCTACTGGTCGCCGGCGACGGGGGCCCGGGTGGTCGACCGGCGTTTCGCCGACCGGTGGGCCCGGCACGGCTGGGAGTACGGCAGCCTGGGGTACCCGACCTCCGAGATGTTCTGCGGCCTGCGCGGCGGCGGGTGCGGCCAGCACTTCCAGGGCGGTTCGCTCTACTGGAACGGTGAGACGGGCGGGTGGCTCGGCACCGGCACCGCCTACGCCGTCCAGGGCCCCTTCCTCGCCGCCTGGGCGGCCCAGGGCTGGGAGAACGGCCGGCTGGGTTACCCCACGGGGGACGCCGTCGGGTCCGGCTGGAACCAGGGCCAGCGCTTCTACCGGGGGGACATCACGTTGATCAACGGCCGGGTGACCGTCCGGTTCGAGTGACGACAGAGGGGCCCGGGACGACGACGTCGTCCCGGGCCCCTCTGTCGTGCGCGGTGGATCAGGCAGCGGCGGCCATGGCGGCCTGCTCGCGGAGCAGCACGCGCCGGACGCGCGGCTTGCCCGTCGTCATCTTCCACAGCTTGCCCAGCTGGGTGGGCAGGTTGCGGGCGGTGGTGTTCTGCAGCCAGCCGTTCGGCAGCGACAGCCGGATGATCTTGTGCCAGGCCGACGCGACCTGCTGCGGCAGCGGCGCCGTGTGGTAGTTCAGGCCGTAGCGGTCGAACAGGTCACGGATCTTCGGCGCGATCTCGGCGTACCGGTTGCTCGGCAGGTCCGGGAACAGGTGGTGCTCGATCTGGTGCGACAGGTTGCCGGTCAGGATGTGCATCGCCTTGGAGCCGGAGATGTTGGCCGAGCCGAGCATCTGGCGCAGGTACCACTCGCCGCGCGTCTCGCCGTCGATCGACTTCTTCTCGAAGGTCTCGACGCCCTCGGGGAAGTGCCCGCAGAGGATGACCGAGTTCGACCACAGGTTCCGCACGATGTTCGCGGTGAAGTTCGCGGCCAGGGTGGCGACGAAGTTCGGGCCCGACAGCAGCGGGTGGATGACGTAGTCCTTGCGCACCTGCCGGCCGATCTTGACCAGCACCTGCTTGGCCCGGCGGCGGAACTCCGGGTCGCCGGTCTGCTTCTTGGCGATCACGGCGCCGAGCTCGAGGTCGTAGGCGGCGATCCCGTACTCGAAGAAGCAGGCGTTGATGAAGCTCCACAGCGGCTGGCCGAGGTACATCGGCGTCCACGGCTGGTCCTCGTCGACGCGCATGATGCCGTAGCCGAGGTCGTTGTCCTTGCCGATCACGTTCGTGTACGTGTGGTGCAGCTCGTTGTGCGAGTGCTTCCACTGCTCGGCCGGGCTCGCCATGTCCCACTCCCACGTCGTGGAGTGGATCTTCGGGTCACGCATCCAGTCCCACTGGCCGTGCAGGATGTTGTGCCCGATCTCCATGTTCTCGAGGATCTTGGCGATCGACAGGCCGATCGTCCCGGCGATCCAGGCCGGCGGGAAACCGGAGGCCAGCAGGACGGCACGGCTGCCCAGCTCGATCTTGCGGTGCACGTCGATGACCTTGCGGATGTAGCGCGCGTCGGCCTCGCCGCGGCTGTCCATCACGCCCTGGCGGATCTCGTCGAGCTCCTTCCCGATGAGCTCGATGTCCTCGGGGGTGAGGTGCTCGATCGGGTTGTCGGCCTTCTTCTGCAGCACGGTCATGTCTATGCGGCTCCTCTGGGTCTCGGTGTCGCGTAGGGGGGTCGGTGGTCTGTGAGCCGGGTCCTGCTCAGTGGTCGATGTCGCAGGCGCCGGCGGCGGCGCTGATGCAGGTCTGGACGAGGACGCCGTCGCCCGGGGCGGCGGTGGTCACCTCGCCGGTGCGCAGGTCGCGGACGGCGCCCTCGCGCAGCGGGAGGACGCAGCCGTAGCAGATGCCCATGCGGCAGCCGCTGGGCATGAGGACGCCGGCCTCCTCGGCGGCGTCGAGGATCGGGGTGGCCCCGTCGGCCTCGAGCGACGTCCCGTTCTTCGTGAAGGTGACCGTGCCGCCCTCGCCGGCGACCAGCACCTTCGGGCGAAAGCGCTCGGTGTAGAGCCGGTCGGAGAGGCCGGCGGCGGCCCAGTGCTCCTCCAGCGCCTCGAGCATGCCGACCGGCCCGCACGCCCAGGTGGCGCGCTCGGCGTGGTCGGGGACGAGCGCTGCGATCGCGGCGGCGTCGAGCATCCCGGCCGTGTCGGTGTGCTGCTCGACCAGCCGGATCCGGCCGTCGGCGGCCAGCTGCCGCAGCTCGGCGCCGAAGACGACGTCGTCGGCGGTGGGCGCGGAGTGCACGAGGACGACGTCGGCGAGCTCGGGGTGGTTGCGCAGGATGCCCATGACCGGGGTGATCCCGGAGCCGGCGGTGACGAACAGTGCCTTGGCCGGCAGCTGCGCGGGCAGGCAGAACTCGCCGGTGGCCTGGTCGAGCTGGACGACGGTGCCCGGCTCCGCGCGGCGGACGAGGTGGTTGCTGACCTTGCCGCCGGGGATGGCCTTGACCGTGACCGTGAAGCAGCCGTCGGTGCGGCCGAGGTCGGAGGTGATCGAGTACGCCCGCCACATGCGGACGCCGTCGACGTCGATGCCGATCCGCACGTACTGGCCGGGCCGGTGCGGCTGCCAGTCGGCGCCGGGCCGGATGACGACGGTCGCGGCGTCGCGCGTCTCGGGCAGGACCGCCTCGATGCGCCCGCGCAGCGCGGCGCCGGACCGCAGCGGGTCGATCAGGTCGAGGTAGTCGGCGGGCAGCAGGGGCGTGGTGACGAGCTCGGCGAGGCGCAGGGCGCGGTCGCGCAGCGCCTTCAGGGCCGGCCGGGCCGGGGAAGGGCGCGGAACGGTCGCGGTCATGTCCCTACAGTTCCCTGCGGCTCGCGTAACTACCTGTGCCTTCGACGTGAACGTGGACGCGGATACTGTTCGGAGCGAACAAGTGAGGTCACGAGGAGGTCACGTGACGGTGCAGCAGCAGACCTTCGCCGCCGACGTCGCGGAGGCCGTGATGGCCGAGCTGCCGGCGGTCGCCGAGCGGACCGTGGCGGCGATCGTCGTGGAGGTCCCCAGCTACGCCGAGGCGTTCCGCGGGCCGATGGGTCGCAAGATCGAAAACGCCGTCCAGCTCGCGCTCGCCGGGTTCCTGGAGCTCGCCACCTCGGCCGGCGGGGTCGACGCCAGCCGGCCGATCGACCCCGCCATCCAGGGCGCGTATGCGCTGGGCCGCGGGGAGGCGCGCACCGGCCGGTCGATGGACGCGCTGCTGGCCGCCTACCGAGTGGGGGCCCGGGTGGCGTGGCGGCACCTGAGCGCGACGGCGGTGGCGGCCGGCATGCCCGCGGGGTCGCTGGCCCGTTTCGCCGAGCTGGTGTTCGCCTACATCGACCGGCTGTCGGCGGCGAGCGCGTCCGGCCACGCCGACCACCTCGCGGCCAGCGGGCGCGAGCGGCGCCGGCAGCTGGAGCGGCTCGCGGAGCTGCTGGTCACCGGCGCGCCCGCCTACGAGCTGAACGTCGCGGCCGAGCGGGCGGACTGGACGCCGCCGCGCACCCTCACCGCCGTGCTGCTGCCGGAGGCCGACGCCCGCGGCGCGCTGGGGGTGCTCGACTCCCGCACGCTGCAGGCCGGCGAGGACCTGCCCGGCGCCGAGCCCTCCACCGAGCGGGCGGTGCTGCTCGTCCCCGACGCCGAGGGCTTCGCGCGCGCGGCGCTGCTGTCCTCGCTGGCCGGCCGAGGCGCCGTCGTCGGCCCGGCGCGGCCGTGGCAGGACACCCGCTCCTCGTACTCGCGGGCGCTGCGGGCGCTGCAGCTGGGCCTGCTCCCCGACGGCGAGGCGCCGGTGGACACCGAGGTCCGGCTCGCCGACCTGGTGCTGCGGGCCGACGGCGAGGCGCTGGCCGACCTGCGCGCGCAGGTGCTGGCGCCGCTCGACGACCTCGGTCCCGGGCCGCGGGAGAAGCTCCTGGAGACGCTGCGCTCGTGGCTGCTGCACCACGGCCGCCGCGAGCAGGTGGCCGCCGAGCTGTTCGTGCACCCGCAGACGGTCCGCTACCGGATGGGCCAGCTCCGCGAGCTGTACGGCGCCCGCCTCGACGACCCGACGACGGTGCTCGAGCTGACCCTCGCCCTCGGTGCCCGCTGACCCTGGCTGCGGGCCGCCGTCCCCGCGATCATGGACCTGCGGTGGCGACACGCCGCCGTCTCCCCGCGTGTCGTCACGCGAGCTCCATGATCGCGGAGTCGCGCCCTGAACGCGACGAGGACGGGCTGGGACGCTGATCGGGTGGGCGACGTGGAGGAGGCCGACCGGCTGCTGCGGTCGCTGGACGGGCGGTCGGCCGACCAGGTGCGCGTCGGCGTCGGTGACGTCCAGGTGGTCCTCGACGACGGCTCGCTGCTGACGCTCGCATGCCCGGTGACGGTCGCCGGCCAGTCAGGCGTCTGCGTCGAGCCGACCTCCCTCGACGGCGTCGCGCCCCTGCATCCCTGGCTGCGGACCACGGCCCGCGACGCGGGCGTCGACGCGACGGGTGCCCTGTCGTTCACCGTGGGGCCGACGACGTTGCGCTGCGCCCCGGACCCTTCGTACGAGGCCTGCGCCCACGACGGTCCGGGAGGGGCGGAGGTCGTCTGCATGCCCGGTGGCGGGCTGGCGATCTGGGGGTGCCCGCCCGCGGCCCGGAACGCGGCAGGTGCCGGCCGGCGGCGGGTCGCGGCGAACTGGCACGCCGTGCACAGGGTCCTGCCAGGCCGGGCCGCGAGGGTCGGACCCATCGCGGCACCGCCCCGGCGCCGCGGGCAGCGAGGAGGTCCGCCATGAACCGCACCCACGAGACCGTCGGCCGGCACGCCTGGGTCCGCCGTCCGCGCCCGTCCCTCCCGCCGGAGCTCACCGCCGACGTCGCCGTCGAGGTGGCCGCCGCCGCCCTCGCCGACCACCCCGGCGCGACCATCGAGTGGCTGGAGGTCGACGGCGACGGCCTGTTCGAGGCGCACCTGCGCGGTGCCGACGGGCAGACGCTCGTCGTCCACCTCGACGGCGACCTGCGGGTCGTCGGGTGGCTCGCCGAGGTCAGCTGACCGGGCTCACGAGGGGCGCAGCACCGCGACCAGGAAGTCCGAGTCCGCGGTGAACGCGTGCAGGTGCCAGCTCGACAGCAGCACGTCGGGCTCGAGGCCGGCGGCACGGGCGTCGTCGAGGAAGGAGTCGAAGGCGTAGTCGCGCCCGGCGCCGAAGCCGACCACCGCCCGGCCGCCGTCGGCGAGGTGCGCGCGGAAGCGCCGCAGCACCTCGACCCGCGTCGAGGGCGCCAGGAAGGTCACCACGTTGCCGGCGCACACGACGACGTCGAAGCGGTCGGGCAGGTCGAGCTCCGCGAGGTCGCCGACCAGCCACCGCGCCCCCGGGTGGTCCTGCTCGGCGGCGGCGATCAGCACCGGGTCGACGTCGACGCCGACGACGTCGTGACCCACCGAGGCGAGGTGCTCGCCCACCCGGCCGGGCCCGCAGCCGGCGTCGAGCACCCGCGCCCCGCGGGGCAGCATCGCGTCGACCAGCCGGGCCTCGCCGACGATGTCCATCCCGCCGGCGGCGAGGTCGCGGAAGCGCTGCACGTAGGCGGCCGAGTGGCCGGGATCGGCCTGCGTCATGCGCACCCAGAGGTTCTCGGTCACGCCGTCCACCCTCGCACGCCCGCCGGCCGCACCCGGGCATGCCGCCGGGCCGCCGTCCGGGTGGGCGGCGGCGCGTCGGGTCGTGGGGTCAGGTGCGGAGCCGGGTGGTGGTGATGAGGATCTCGGTGCCGTCGGGTCGCCAGGTGCGCCACCGGTCGTGGACGCGTTGCA
>NZ_FQVX01000006.1 GCF_900129495.1 Geodermatophilus nigrescens | reverse complement strand
TGCAACGCGTCCACGACCGGTGGCGCACCTGGCGACCCGACGGCACCGAGATCCTCATCACCACCACCCGGCTCCGCACCTGACCCCACGACCCGCCGCGCCGCCGCCCACCCCGGACGGCGGCCCGCCGGCATGCCCGGCGGACGGGCAGCCGTCCACGAGGCGACCGGCGTGATCACCGGTCTCCTAGGCTGCGCCGCATGAGCGCGCCCTCGCGGATCCCCGGACCGGCCCTGGCCGCGGCCATCGTCGCCGCGCTCGGCGTGCTGCCGCTCGTCGTGGTGGCGTTCCTGGTCATCGCGCTCGGCGGCCTCGAGGCCGACGCGGGGCGCGACTGGCTCGAGACCGGCCTGCTGCTGCTCCTGCCGCTGCTGCAGCTGTTCGCCCTGGGCTGGTTCCTCCTGCGGCGCGGTCGCGTCCCGCTGGTGGTCGCCGCGCTCGCCACCGTCGCCGGGGCCGTGCTGATCGCCGTGATCTCCGCGTCGGTCGGGCAGTCGGTGGGTGCCGGGCCGTTCGTGCTGGCCCTGTGCCCGGTCGTCGCCGCGGCGCTGGCGATGACGCCGGCGGTGGGCCGCTGGTCGGCCGAGGCCCGGGCGGCGCGCCGCGGCCGCCGGGCCTGACGACACGGTCCTGACGACACGGGCCTGACGACACGGTCCTGACAGGGACCGTCCAGGCGGCGCTCCTACGCTGCGCGGCATGCCGTCGTCCTCCTCCCGCCGGGCGGCGACCCGGACGACGACCCGCCGCTCGCCCCGTGCGGCGGCCGCGCCGTCGTCGGCGGTCCGGCGGACCGGTCCGCCGCCGCTCCCGCCGGGCCGCCCGCTCACCGCGCCGTTCGCCGCCGTCTTCGGCCTGCTCGTCGCCGCCGAGGACCTCTACCTCGGCTGGCTGCTGTGGGAGCCCGACCCGGGCCTGCACTGGTACGTCGTCGTCTCTGCCGCGCTGGCGCTGCTGGCCCTCGCCGGGGCCGCCCTCGTGCTGCGCGGCCGGGGCCGCGGCTGGCTGGTGCTGGCGCTGGCCGCCGTGCTGCCGATGCTCCTGCTGCTCGCCTCCGCGCTGCTGTTCGGCGCCATCGGCGACGGCAGCGGGGTGGGGTGGTCGCTGCTCCTGCTCGCCGGCCCGCTCGGCTGCCTGGTGCTCGCCGTGCGCCGCCCGATCCGGGAGTGGACGCGGCCCGGCCGGGGGAACCCGGCCCCCGCCCCGGCTCGTCCCGGCCGCACCGGGAGCCGCGGCCGCTAGCGTGCCGCCCGTGGCTGACACAGACGTCGTCGTGGTGGGGTCCGGGCTGGCCGGGCTGGTGGCGACCGCCGAGCTGGCCGACGCCGGCAAGCGGGTGGTGCTCGTCGAGCAGGAGCCGGAGGCCTCCTTCGGCGGCCAGGCCTGGTGGTCCTTCGGCGGGCTGTTCCTGGTCGACTCGCCCGAGCAGCGCCGGCTGCGGGTGCGCGACTCCCTGGAGCTCGCCCGCCAGGACTGGTTCGGCACCGCCGGCTTCGACCGCGCCGAGGACCACTGGCCGCGGCAGTGGGCCGAGGCCTACCTGCAGTTCGCGGCCGGTGAGAAGCGCGCCTGGCTGCGCGAGCAGGGCATCGGGTTCTTCCCGATCGTCGGCTGGGCCGAGCGCGGCGGCTACACCGCCACCGGCCACGGCAACTCGGTCCCGCGCTTCCACATCGTGTGGGGCACCGGCCCCGGAATCGTCGAGCCCTTCGCCCGGCGGGTGCGCGCCGCCGTCGACCGCGGCCTGGTGGAGCTGCGCTTCCGCCACCGGGTCACCGGCCTGGTCGTCACCGACGGCGCGGTCACCGGCGTGCGCGGCGAGGTGCTCGAGCCCAGCGACGCCGCCCGCGGGGAGGCCAGCTCGCGCACCGCGGCGGGCGAGTTCGAGATCGGCGCGCAGGCCGTCGTCGTCACCTCCGGCGGCATCGGCGGCAACCACGACCTGGTGCGCCGCAACTGGCCGGCCCGCCTCGGGCCGGCGCCGCAGCGGCTGCTGTCGGGCGTGCCCGCGCACGTCGACGGGCTGATGCTCGAGGCCACCCAGGCCGCGGGCGCCAACGTCGTCAACGCCGACCGCATGTGGCACTACACCGAGGGCATCGCCAACCACTCGCCGGTGTGGGCGCGCCACGGCATCCGGATCCTGCCCGGGCCCTCGTCGCTGTGGCTCGACGCGACCGGCAACCGCCTGCCGGTGCCGCTGTTCCCCGGCTTCGACACCCTCGGCACGCTCGCCCACATCGGGCAGACCGGCCACGAGCACACGTGGTTCGTCGCGACGAAGAAGATCGTCGAGAAGGAGTTCGCGCTGTCGGGCTCCGAGCAGAACCCCGACCTGACCGGCAAGGACGTCCGCCTCCTGCTCAACCGGGTCAAGGCGGGCGTGTCGGCGCCGGTGCAGGCGTTCCTCGACCGCGGCGAGGACTTCGTCACCGCCACCTCGCTGCCCGAGCTCGTCGCCGGGATGAACCGGGTCACCGGCGGCAGCCCGGTCATCGAGCTCGCGACCGTCGAGCGCGAGGTGCTCGCCCGCGACCGCGCGGTGGACCACGCCTTCACCAAGGACCTGCAGCTGACCGCCGTCCGCGGCGCGCGCAACTACCTCGGCGACAAGCTCATCCGCGTCGCCCCGCCGCACCGGCTGCTCGACCCCGAGGCCGGCCCGCTCATCGCCGTCCGGCTCAACCTGCTCACCCGCAAGTCCCTCGGCGGGCTGGAGACCGACCTGTCCGGCCGTGTGCTGCGGCCCGGTGGCGAGGTGTTCCCCGGCCTGTACGCGGCGGGCGAGGTCGCCGGGTTCGGGGGCGGCGGCGTGCACGGCTACCGCTCGCTCGAGGGCACCTTCCTCGGCGGCTGCCTCTTCTCCGGGCGGGTGGCCGGCCGCGCGCTGGCGGCCGCCCTGTGACGCACCCGGCCAGCCCCTGGTCGGACCCGGCCACGGAGACCGAGCCGGTCGCCTACGCCGGGCCGCCGGTCTCCGCCCCGCCGCCGCAGCCGTACCCGGGCGGCTGGGCCCCGCCCGGGTACGGCTGGCCCCCACAGCAGTGGCCGGCCTACGGGCCCCCCGCACCGGCCCGCCCGCGCCGGCCCGGGCAGGTCGTGGCGGCCGCCGTGCTGTCGTTCGTGCAGGCGGCCGCGGTGGCCCTCTCCTCGGCCTACCTGCTCCTGCTGGCCAGCACGTTCGGGTTCCTCGCCACCGAGTTCGGCGGCGACGCGCAGGCCGACGCGCTCGTCACCGAGGCGACCGTCGTGACCGTCGTGCAGCTGCTGTCGGCCGTCGCGCTGGTCGTCGGCGGCGTCCTCGTGCTCAACCGCCGCGGCCGGGGGACCTGGGCGACGCTGGTCGCCGCGCTCGGCGTCCAGCTCGCGCTGTCCCTGTACTGGGTGGTCCGGCTCAGCACCCTCGACGGCTTCTCGGACGACGTCGTCGGCCCGGCCGCGGTGCTCGTCGTCGGGGTGCTGTTCTTCACCGCCGCGCCCGCCGTCGCCCTCGGCCTGCTGCTCGTCGGCCCGGTCCGGCGGTGGGCCGCCGGCACCGACGAGGCCGTCCGGCGATGACCGGCAGGATCCCGCTGCCGCCGCGGCCCGGGTCGGTCCACCAGGCCGGCTGGACGGCGGTCGTGCTGGCGCTGGCCGCGCTGCCGGGCGGGTTCCTCGCCCTCCTGGTCGGGCTGTCGGTGCCGTGGCGGGAGCTCGACGGGCTCGCCGCCGTCCTCTTCGACGTCCTCGTGCCGGTCCTCGGCGTCACCCTGGTCGCCGGGCTGCTGTTCCTGGGCGGGGCGCTGCTGCTGCTCACCGGCGCCGGGCGGGGCCTGCTGTACGTCGCCGTCGCGGTGCAGGTCGCGGTGACGCTGTACTGGCTGCTGGCGCTGGCCGCCGGGATGCTGGCCGGCGAGGACGGCGACGGGCTCGTCCTCGCCGGGCTCCTGGCCGCCCTGCCCGGACCGGTCGCGCTGTGGGTTGCCTCCCGCGCCCGGGCGGCGTCCACGACCGCGTGGCTGGCCGCCCGCGCCTCCGCCGAGGGAGTCCCGCAGGCCCGCTGAGCGGCGCCGCCCCCGCCCGGTGGGACGATCGGGCGCATGTCCGCCGTCCCCACCGCCTCC
Organism: Geodermatophilus nigrescens; assembly: GCF_900129495.1. Taxonomy (GTDB): domain Bacteria; phylum Actinomycetota; class Actinomycetes; order Mycobacteriales; family Geodermatophilaceae; genus Geodermatophilus; species Geodermatophilus nigrescens. The sequence continues at coordinate 154,045 of NZ_FQVX01000006.1, read as the reverse complement.
GGGCTGGACCCGGAGGTGGCCGCGCTCCTGACCCGCGACCCCGCCGGGCTCGTCGCCGCCGTCGTCCAGCAGCACGACACCGGTGAGGTCCTCATGGTCGCCTGGATGGACGACGAGGCCCTGCACCGCACGCTGACCACCGGCCGGGCCACCTACTGGTCGCGCAGCCGGCAGGAGTACTGGGTCAAGGGCGAGACCTCCGGGCACCGCCAGTGGGTGCGCGACGTGCGCCTGGACTGCGACGGCGACGCGCTGCTGGTGCTCGTCGACCAGGAGGGCCCGGCCTGCCACACCGGCGAGCGCAGCTGCTTCCACCGCGACCTGGGGGCCGGCCGTGCGGCTCGGTGAGACCACGCCCACGCGGGAGGAGTTCGCCGCCGCGCAGCAGGCGGTCGTGCCGGTCACCCGGCGGCTGCTGGCCGACGGCGAGACCGCCGTCGGCGTGTACCGCAAGCTCGCCGGCAACCGCCCGGGCACCGTGCTGCTGGAGTCCGCCGAGCAGGGCAAGCGGTGGTCGCGCTACAGCTTCGTCGGCGTGCGCAGCGCCGGCGTGCTGACCGAGCGCGACGGCCGCACCCTGTGGCTCGGCGACCCGCTGCCCGGCCTCACCGACGACCTGCCCGACGACCCGCTGGCCGCCGTCCGCACGCTCGCCCGCCGGCTGCGCTCGCCGCGCACCCCGGGCCTGCCGCGGCTCACCGGCGGACTGGTCGGCTACCTGGGCTACGACGTCGTCCGGCGGCTGGAGCGGCTGCCCGCCACGGCCACCGACGACCTGGGCATGCCCGAGCTCGCGCTCAGCCTGGTCACCGACCTCGCCGTCCTCGACCACACCGACGGCACGGTGCTGCTCATCGCCAACGCGCTGCCCGGCGCCGCCGCCGGGGACGCCGCCCGGGAGGCCGCCTGGGATGACGCCGTCGCCCGCCTCGACGCGATGGCCGCCGACCTCACCAAGGCCGTCCCGCCGGGCGTCGCCACCTTCACCCCGGCCGACCCGCCGCCGGTGCGCAGCACCATGGCGCCGGGGGAGTTCGAGGCTGGCGTCGAGACCGTGCGCGAGCACATCCGCGCCGGCGACGCCTTCCAGGTCGTGCTCGCGCAGCGGTTCGAGACCGACACCGGCGTCGACGCGCTCGACCTGTACCGGGTGCTGCGCGCCACCAACCCCTCGCCGTACATGTACCTGCTGCGCTTCGCGGGGCGGGAGTCGCCGTTCGACGTCGTCGGGTCCTCCCCGGAGGCGCTGGTGACCGTGACCGGCAGCTCCGCCGTCGTCCACCCGCCGGCCGGCACCCGCCCGCGCGGGGCCACCGAGGAGGAGGACATCCGCCTCGCCGAGGGGCTGCTGGCCGACCCCAAGGAGCGGGCCGAGCACGTCATGCTCGTCGACCTGGCCCGCAACGACCTCGGCCGGGTGTGCGTGCCGGGCACGGTCGAGGTGCCCGACTTCATGCGGGTCGAGTACTACAGCCACGTCATGCACCTGGTCTCGACCGTCTCCGGCGAGGTCGAGGCCGGCCGCGACGCCCTCGACGTCTTCGACGCCACGTTCCCGGCGGGCACCGTCTCCGGCGCCCCCAAGCCGCGCGCCATGGAGATCATCGAGTCGCTGGAGCCCACCCGGCGGGCGCTGTACGCCGGCACCGTCGGCTACGTCGACGCCAGTGGCGACATGGACATGGCCATCGCCATCCGCACCGCCGTGCTGCACCAGGGCCGCGCCTACGTGCAGGCCGGCGCCGGCGTCGTGGCCGACAGCGACCCCGCCACCGAGGAGGCCGAGACCCGGCACAAGGCGCGCGCGGTGCTCTCGGCGATCGCGACGGCGGAGGGCATGCGGGAGGTCCGATGAGCACCGCCCGGCGGGAGACGGGGACGGCGCTCGCCGGCTGCGCGCTGGCCGGCGCGCTGGCGCTGTCGGCCGGCGGGCAGTCCTGGTCGACGGTGACCGTCACCCGGCGCCCGCCGCTGCCCCCGGTCACCGAGACGCTCACCGGGTCCTCGCTCGCGCCGCTCGTCCCGGCCGCCGGCCTGCTGCTGCTCGCCGCCGCCGTCGCGGTGCTCGCCGTGCGCGGCGCCGGGCGGGTCGCCGTCGGCGTGCTCGTGGTGCTGGCCGGCGGGGCGCTGGCCTGGTCGGGGCTGCGCGTGCTCACCGGCGGCGCCGACCCGGGCACCGCCGGAGCGGGGGAGGAGCGGTCCGCCGAGGTGGCCGCGGCCTGGCCGGTGCTGGTCCTGGTGGCCGCCGCCGTCGCGGTCGCGGCCGGGGTGCTGGTCGTGCTGCGCGGGCGGCGCTGGCCCGGCATGGGCCGCCGCTACGAGCGCGCGGGCGCGCCGGCGCCCGCCCGTCCGCGCACCGACGAGGACCGGGCGCTCGACGCCTGGCGCGCCCTCGACCGCGGCGACGACCCGACCGACGACCCGACGGGCGACCCGACCGACGACAGGACCGACGGGGACCGGCCGGGGGACGGCGCCGGGGGGACCGCCGGTGACCCGGCGGCCGGGGCCACGGGCCGCCGTCGCTAGGCTGGGTCCACCGTCCGACCGGCACCGGGACCGGCCGACCCCCAGCAGCGAGGAGGCGGTGTGACCGTCCTCGACGACATCGTCGCCGGCGTCCGCGAGGACGTCGCGGCGCGCGAGGCGGCCACCCCGCTGGCCGAGGTGCGGGCCGCCGCCCGTGACGCCCGCCCCGCCCGCGACGCGCTCGCCGCCCTGCGCGCCCCCGGCGTCGGCGTCATCGCCGAGGTCAAGCGCCGCAGCCCCAGCAAGGGCGCGCTCGCCGACATCCCCGACCCGGCGGTGCTCGCCCGCCAGTACGCCGACGGCGGCGCCCGGGTCATCAGCGTGCTCACCGAGCGGCGCCGGTTCGGCGGCTCGCACGCCGACCTCGCGGCCGTCCGCGCCGCGGTCGACGTGCCGGTGCTGTGCAAGGACTTCGTCGTCAGCAGCTACCAGGTGCACGAGGCGCGGGCCCACGGCGCCGACGTCGTCCTGCTCATCGTCGCCGCGCTCGAGCAGAACGCCCTGCTGGGCCTGCTCGAGCGGGTCGAGTCCCTCGGCATGACCGCGCTGGTCGAGGTGCACACCGAGGCCGAGGCCGACCGGGCGCTGGACGCCGGCGCCTCGGTGATCGGCGTCAACGCCCGCGACCTCACCACCCTCGCCGTCGACCTCGGCACCTTCGAGCGGATCGCCCCCGGCCTGCCGTCGGGGATCGTCAAGGTCGCCGAGTCCGGCGTCCGCGGCCCGCGCGAGCTCATCGCCTACGCCGCCGCCGGCGCCGACGCGGTGCTGGTCGGCGAGGGCCTGGTCACCGCCGGCGACGCCCGCCAGGCCGTGGCCGACCTGGTCACCGCCGGGTCGCACCCCGCCGTGCCGCGCACGACCCGCTGACCCCCTTTACCACCAGCGCCGCCGGGCGCGGGACACTGGGCGCATGACCAGCAGCGCCGTGCACCCGACCCAGGAACGACCCGCCCCGCCGGCGCGGCCGTCCTGGCCGGATGCCACGGGCCACTTCGGCGTCTTCGGCGGCCGCTTCGTGCCCGAGGCCCTGATCGCCGCGCTCGACGAGCTCACCGAGGCCTACGAGGCCATGCGCGTCGACCCGGCGTTCCTCGCCGAGTTCGCCGCCCTCCAGCGCGACTACACCGGCCGCCCCAGCCCGGTCACCGAGGTGCCCCGCTTCGCCGAGCACTGCGGCGGCGCGCGGGTGCTGCTCAAGCGCGAGGACCTCAACCACACCGGCTCGCACAAGATCAACAACGTGCTGGGCCAGGCGCTGCTCACCAAGCGGATCGGCAAGCAGCGCGTCATCGCCGAGACCGGCGCCGGCCAGCACGGCGTCGCCACCGCCACCGCCGCGGCCCTCATGGGGCTGTCCTGCACCGTCTACATGGGCGAGGAGGACACCCGCCGGCAGGCGCTCAACGTCGCCCGCATGCGGCTGCTCGGCGCCGAGGTCGTGCCGGTGACCACCGGCTCGCGCACCCTCAAGGACGCCATCAACGAGGCGTTCCGCGACTGGGTGACCAACGTCGAGACGACGAACTACGTCTTCGGCACCGTCGCCGGGCCCCACCCGTTCCCGGCGATGGTCCGCGACTTCCAGCGGGTCATCGGCGACGAGGCGCGCGCCCAGGTGCTCGAGCGCGAGGGCCGGCTGCCCGACGCCGTCCTCGCCTGCGTCGGCGGCGGCTCCAACGCGATCGGCATCTTCACCGCCTTCGTGCCCGACGACGGCGTGCGGCTGATCGGCCTGGAGGCCGGCGGGGACGGCGTCGACACCGGCCGGCACGCCGCCACCATCACCGGCGGCGCCCCGGGCGTGCTGCACGGCGCCCGCTCGTACCTGCTGCAGGACGACAACGGCCAGACCGTCGAGTCGCACTCGATCAGCGCGGGCCTGGACTACCCGGGCGTCGGCCCCGAGCACAGCCACCTGCACGACATCGGCCGCGCCGAGTACCGCCCGGTCACCGACGCCGAGGCCATGGAGGCGTTCGCGCTGCTGTGCCGGACCGAGGGGATCATCCCGGCGATCGAGTCGGCGCACGCGCTGGCCGGCACGATGCGGCTGGGGCGCGAGCTCGGTCCGGAGGCCCTGCTGCTGGTCAACCTGTCCGGCCGCGGGGACAAGGACGTCGAGACCGCGTCGCGCTGGTTCGGTCTCGGCGACCGCAGCGAGGTCGACCCGGGCCCCGGGATGGACACCGACCAGCACGCGACCGAGGGCGCCGTCGCCTCCGGCGACGCGGTGCCCGGCCAGGACGCGGGAGGCGTGGCGTGAGCCGTCTCGAGGAGCGCATCCGCGCCGCGCGCGCCGAGGGCCGGGCCGCGCTGGTGGCCTACCTGCCGGTGGGCTACCCCGACGTCGAGGCGTCGATCGCCGGGATGGTCGCGGCCGTGGAGGGCGGGGCCGACGTCGTCGAGATCGGCGTCCCCTACTCCGACCCCGGAATGGACGGCCCGGTCATCCAGCAGGCCGTGGAGCCCGCGGTACGCGCCGGCGTCGGCATCCGCGACGTGCTGCGCGCCGTCGAGGCCGTGGACGCCGCCGGCGCGGTGCCGGTGGTCATGAGCTACTGGAACCCCATCGAGCGCTACGGCGTCGAGCGGTTCGCCGCCGACCTCGCCGCCGCCGGCGGAGCGGGCGCCATCACCCCCGACCTCATCCCCGACGAGGCGGGCGCCTGGCTCGCGGCGTCGGAGGAGCGCGGCCTGGACCGGGTGTTCCTCGTCGCGCCGTCGTCCACCGACGCCCGGCTGCGCTCCACCACCGCGGCCTGCCGCGGCTTCGTCTACGCCGCCTCCACCATGGGCGTCACCGGCACCCGCGCCACGGTCGGCGACGCGGCCGAGACGCTGGTGACGCGCACCCGCGCGGTCACCGACGTGCCGGTCTGCGTCGGCCTCGGCGTCTCCAACGGCGACCAGGCCGCCGAGGTGGCCGGCTTCGCCGACGGCGTCATCGTCGGGTCGGCCTACGTGCGCGAGATGCTCGAGGGCCGCGGCCCCGACGGTGTCCGGCGGCTGTCGCAGGAGCTCGCCGAGGGCGTGCGCCGCCAGGCGGTGCGCCCGTGACCGTCCTCGCCGCGATCCCGAGCCCGTCGCAGGGTGTCTGGCACCTCGGGCCGTTCCCACTGCGCGCCTACGCGTTCTGCATCATCGCCGGCATCGTCGCCGCCTGCTGGATCGCCGAGAAGCGCTGGGTCGCCCGCGGCGGGCGGCCCGGCGAGGTGCTCGACATCGCCATCTGGGCGGTGCCCTTCGGCATCCTCGGCGGCCGGCTCTACCACGTCATCACCACCCCGCAGCCCTACTTCGGCGAGGGCGGCGACCCGGTGCGGGCGCTCTACATCTGGGAGGGCGGCCTGGGCATCTGGGGCGCCATCGCCCTCGGCGGCGTCGGCGCCTGGATCGCCTGCCGCCGCCGCGGCATCCCGCTGCCGGCCTTCGGCGACGCGATCGCCCCCGGCCTGCTCGTGGCCCAGGCCATCGGCCGGCTCGGCAACTGGTTCAACCAGGAGCTCTTCGGCCGGCCCACCACGCTGCCCTGGGCGCTGGAGATCGACCCCGAGCACCGCCAGCGGGGCTATGAGCAGTTCGCCACCTTCCACCCGACGTTCCTCTACGAGCTGCTGTGGAACCTCGCTGCGGCCGCCGTCGTCGTGTGGGCCGACCGCCGCTTCCGGCTCTCCCACGGCCGCGCCTTCGCGCTCTACGTCGCCCTGTACTGCGCCGGCCGGGTGTGGATCGAGGCGCTGCGCATCGACGACGCCAACCGGCTGCTCGGCGTCCGGCTCAACGTGGTCACCTGCGTCGTGGTCGGACTGCTCGCCGTGGCCTATCTGGTCTGGCAGCGGGGCCGCCCCCGCGAGGTGCTCGACCGGGACGGCGACGGGATCGGCGACGACGCGGGTCGCACGGCCGGCCTCGCCGCCGGCGGCACCTCGGACCGTGATGCGGACGACACCGCAGCCGTGGTCCGGGAGGACGCCGACGAGGCCTCCACCAGCACCGATGCCGGCCGCCGGTCGCGGGGGAGTGACCGGTCTCACGACACGCCAGGGACGCCCTGACGGGACGCGCCGACGAACCGGTTTACGCCGGTGAGCGGGGTGTTACGGCTGTGTACCCTTCCGTTCAGATCCCCCAGTGATCCTGGGTGGTCACCGCGTCGGAACCGGGCCAGCGCTGCCCCGCGGGACGACGACCCCGCGGCACCACCCGTGGGGCCGCCGGTCCCCGACCGGCCCGGGCCACCGTGTCCCGGCCGGCGGTCGGCTCCTCGCTGTCCTCGCCTGCTCCTGTGCACCGCATCTGACGCACCGCACCCTCTGACCACCGGCCGGGCCGAGAGCCCCACGCCGTCCCCTGGACGGCGTCCGCGCCGACGACGGGAGTGATCATGTCCGGGTCCACCACCCCCGCGCCCCGCACCACCACCGGTACCGCCGTGCCGTTCTCGGCCACCCCGCCGGCCGCCGGCCTCTACGACCCGGCGAACGACTCGGACGCCTGCGGCGTCGCCTTCGTGGCCGACGCCCGGGGCCGCCGCTCGCGCGAGATCGTGGCCGCGGGCCTCACCGCGCTGCACAACCTCGACCACCGGGGTGCCGCCGGCTCCGAGCCCAACTCCGGCGACGGCGCCGGCATCCTCACCCAGGTGCCCGACGCCCTGCTGCGCGGCAGCGTCGACTTCGACCTGCCGCCGCTGGGCGAGTACTCCGTGGGCATCGCCTTCCTCCCCACCGACGAGGCCGAGCGGGCCGCCCGCTACGCCGACGTCGAGCGGATCGCCGCCGAGGAGGGCCTGACCGTCCTCGGCTGGCGCGACGTGCCGGTCGACCCCGACGGCGCCGACCTCGGCCCGACCGCCCGCGCCGTCATGCCGCACTTCGGCCAGCTGTTCGTCGCCGAGACGATGGGCGCCCGCGCCGACGCCGCGGCCTTCGGCGGCCCGCGCGCGGTCAACGGCGTCACCCGGCTCGAGCGGCGCTCGTTCGTGCTGCGCAAGCGCGCCGAGCGGGAGGCCCGCGAGGCCGGCAGCTCGCTCTACGTCGTCTCGCTGTCCAGCCGCACCATCACCTACAAGGGCATGCTGACCACCGACCAGCTGCCCGCGTTCTTCCCCGACCTGCGCGACGAGCGCTACGAGTCGGCGATCGCGCTGGTGCACAGCCGGTTCTCCACCAACACCTTCCCGAGCTGGCCGCTGGCCCACCCGTTCCGGTTCATCGCCCACAACGGCGAGATCAACACGATCAAGGGCAACCGCAACCGGATGCGCGCCCGCGAGGCCAAGCTCGAGACCGAGCTGTTCGACGGCCCCGCCGGCCCCGCCACCGAGCTCGGCCTGGAGCGGATCTTCCCGGTCACCGCCAGCGACTTCAGCGACTCGGCGACCTTCGACGAGGTGCTCGAGCTCCTGCACCTGTCGGGCCGCTCCCTGCCGCACGCGGTGCTGATGATGATCCCGGAGGCGTGGGAGAACCACGACGAGATGGACCCGGCCCGCCGGGCCTTCTACCGGTTCCACTCCTCGATCATGGAGCCCTGGGACGGGCCGGCCTGCGTCGCGTTCACCGACGGCACGCTCATCGGCGCCGTCCTCGACCGCAACGGCCTGCGCCCGGGCCGCTGGTGGCGCACCCGTGACGACCTCGTCGTCCTGGCCAGCGAGGCCGGCGTGCTCGACATCCCGGCGAGCGACGTCGTCGCCAAGGGCCGGCTGCAGCCGGGCCGGATGTTCCTCGTCGACACCGCCTCCGGGCGCATCGTCTCCGACGAGGACGTCAAGGGCGCCCTGGCCGCCGAGCACCCCTACGAGGACTGGCTGCACGCCGGCCTCGTGCACCTGCCCTCGCTGCCCGAGCGGCGGCGCGCGCGGCCCAGCCACGAGTCCGTCGTCCGCCGGCAGCTGCTCTTCGGTTACACCGAGGAGGACCTCCGCGTCCTGCTCACCCCGATGGCGTCCTCGGGCGCCGAGCCGATCGGCTCCATGGGCACCGACACCCCGATCGCGGCGCTGTCGGACCGCTCCCGGCAGCTCTACGACTACTTCGGGCAGCTGTTCGCCCAGGTGACCAACCCGCCGCTGGACGCCATCCGCGAGGAGCTGGTGACCAGCCTGGGCCGCACCTTCGGCCCGGAGCAGAACCTGCTCACCGCCACCCCGGCGTCGTGCCGGCAGGTGTACCTGCCCTACCCGGTCATCGACAACGACGAGCTGGCCAAGATCCTGCACATCGACGACGACGGCGACCTGCCCGGCTTCGCCGCCGTCCGGATCACCGGCCACTTCGACGTCACCGGCGGCGGCCCCGCGCTGGTGCAGGCGATCGAGGACCTGCGCACCAAGGTCAGCAAGGCCATCTCGGCCGGCGCCCGGGTGATCGTGCTGTCCGACCGCGACTGCGACGAGAAGCGCGCCCCCATCCCGTCGCTGCTCATGACGGCCGCCGTCCACCACCACCTGGTGCGCGAGCGGACCCGCATGGAGGTCGGCCTGGTCGTCGAGTCCGGCGACTGCCGCGAGGTGCACCACGTCGCGCTGCTGCTCGGCTACGGCGCGGCCGCGGTCAACCCCTACCTCGCGTTCGAGTCCATCGAGGACCTCATCCGCGACGGCGTCCTCACCGGCGTGCAGCCGGCGCAGGCCGTGCGCAACGTGGTCAAGGCGCTGGGCAAGGGCGTCCTCAAGGTCATGAGCAAGATGGGCATCAGCACCGTCGGCTCGTACACGATGGCGCAGATCTTCGAGGCCGTCGGCCTGTCGCAGGACGTCGTCGACGAGTACTTCACCGGCACCTCGTGCCCCCTCGGCGGCGTCGGTGTCGACGTCCTCGCCGAGGAGGTCGCCATGCGGCACCGCCGCGCCTACCCGGAGAACCCGACCGAGCGGGCGCACCGCCGGCTGGAGACCGGCGGCGAGTACCAGTGGCGCCGCGAGGGCGAGGTGCACCTGTTCAACCCCGAGACGGTGTTCCTGCTCCAGCACGCCACCCGCTCGCGGCAGTTCGAGGTGTTCCAGCGCTACACGGAGACCGTCGACCAGCTGTCGGAGGAGGCCGGCACGCTGCGCGGCCTGTTCTCGATCAGGACGGGCGAGCGCCCGCCGGTGCCGATCGAGGAGGTCGAGCCGGTCAGCGAGATCGTCAAGCGCTTCCAGACCGGCGCGATGAGCTACGGCTCCATCTCGCAGGAGGCGCACGAGACCCTCGCGATCGCCATGAACCGGCTGGGCGGCAAGTCCAACACCGGTGAGGGCGGCGAGGACCCCGACCGCTTCGTGCCCGACCCGAACGGCGACCTGCGCCGCTCGGCGATCAAGCAGGTGGCCAGCGGCCGCTTCGGCGTCACCAGCGAGTACCTGGTCAACGCCGACGACATCCAGATCAAGATGGCGCAGGGCGCCAAGCCCGGCGAGGGCGGCCAGCTGCCCGGCGGCAAGGTCTACCCGTGGGTGGCCCGCACCCGGCACTCGACGCCGGGCGTCGGCCTGATCAGCCCGCCGCCGCACCACGACATCTACTCGATCGAGGACCTCAAGCAGCTCATCCACGACCTCAAGAACGCGAACGACGGGGCGCGGATCAACGTCAAGCTCGTCGCCGAGGTCGGCGTCGGGACGGTCGCGGCGGGCGTCAGCAAGGCGCACGCCGACGTCGTGCTCATCTCCGGGCACGACGGCGGCACCGGCGCCGCCCCGCTGACCTCGCTGAAGCACGCGGGCTCGCCGTGGGAGCTCGGTCTCGCCGAGACGCAGCAGACGCTGCTGGCCAACGGGCTGCGCGACCGGATCGTGGTGCAGGCCGACGGGCAGATGAAGACCGGCCGCGACGTCGTCATCGCGATGCTGCTCGGCGCCGAGGAGTACGGCTTCGCCACCGCCCCGCTGGTCGTCTCCGGCTGCGTGATGATGCGGGTCTGCCACCTCGACACCTGCCCGGTCGGCGTGGCCACGCAGAACCCGGAGCTGCGCAAGCGGTTCACCGGGCGGCCGGAGTTCGTCGTGACCTTCTTCGAGTTCCTCGCCGAGCAGGTCCGGCAGCACCTCGCCGAGCTGGGCTTCCGCTCGGTCGACGAGGCGGTCGGCCACAGCGAGCTGCTCGACACCCGGCGCGCGGTCGACCACTGGAAGGCCAGCGGCCTGGACCTCTCGCCGATGCTCGCCCGGCCGGCGCTGCCCGAGGGCGCTGCCCTGCGGGCGGTCCGCACCCAGGACCACGGCCTCGACGTCGCCCTGGACCAGACACTGATCCAGCTGTGCGAGGGCGCCCTGCTCGACGCGCGGCCGGTGCGCCTGGAGCTGCCGGTGCGCAACGTCAACCGCACCGTCGGCACGATGCTCGGCTCGATGGTCACCCGCCGCTTCGGCGGCGAGGGCCTGCCCGACGGCACCATCGACCTGACCTTCACCGGGTCGGCCGGCCAGTCCTTCGGCGCCTTCGTCCCGCGCGGCATCACCATGCGGCTGCTCGGTGACGGCAACGACTACGTCGGCAAGGGCCTGTCCGGCGGGCGGATCGTCGTCCGCCCGGCGCCGGAGGCCACCTTCGCCGCCGAGGACAACGTCATCGCCGGCAACGTGATCGGCTACGGCGCCACCAGCGGGGAGATCTTCCTGCGCGGGCGGGTCGGTGAGCGGTTCTGCGTGCGCAACTCCGGCGCGCTGGCCGTCGTCGAGGGCGTCGGCGACCACGCGCTGGAGTACATGACCGGCGGCCGCGCGGTGATCCTCGGGCCCACCGGGCGCAACGTGGCGGCCGGCATGTCCGGCGGCGTCGGCTACGTCCTCGACCTCGCCCGGCACCGGGTGAACACCGAGATGGTCGACGTCGAGCCGCTGGACGGGGAGTCGTCGCAGTGGCTGCGCGAGGTCCTGGTGCGCTACCAGGCCGAGACCGAGTCGCCGGTGGCCGGCGCCCTGCTGGCCGACTGGGGCCGCTGGTCCGAGCAGTTCAGCGTGATCATGCCGCGCGACTACCGTCGCGCCCTCGAGGCCCGGCGCGCCGCCGAGGCCGCCGGTACCGACGTCGATCGAGCAGTGATGGAGGCCGCACGTGGCTGACTCCACGGGGTTCCTGAAGTACGAGCGGGCGCTGCCGCCCCGGCGGCCGGTCGACGTCCGCATCCTGGACTGGAAGGACGTCTACCTCTCCCGCCAGAACGGTGAGGACGGCGTCTACCCGGTCGCGGCGCTGCGCCAGCAGGCCGCGCGGTGCATGGACTGCGGCATCCCGTTCTGCCACCACGGCTGCCCGCTGGGCAACCTGATCCCGGAGTGGAACGACCTCGCCCGCCGCGACGACTGGCGCGACGCCATCGAGCGGCTGCACGCGACGAACAACTTCCCGGAGTTCACCGGGAAGCTGTGTCCCGCGCCCTGCGAGGGCTCCTGCGTGCTGAACCTGCAGGACTCACCGGTCACGATCAAGCAGATCGAGTGGGAGATCATCGACCAGGCCTTCGAGCGCGGCCACGTCGAACCGCAGGCCCCGGCCGAGCGCACCGGCAAGAAGGTCGCCGTCGTCGGTTCCGGGCCGGCGGGCCTCGCCGCCGCCCAGCAGCTCACCCGCGCCGGGCACGACGTCACCGTGTACGAGCGGGCCGACAAGGTGGGCGGCCTGCTCCGCTACGGCATCCCCGAGTTCAAGATGGAGAAGGCCGTCCTGGACCGGCGCCTGGACCAGATGCGCGCCGAGGGCACCCGCTTCGTCACCGGCGTCGAGGTCGGCGGGTCGGGGGAGCGGGACCTGTCGGCCGAGCAGCTGCGCGGCGAGTACGACGCCGTCGTCGTGGCCGCGGGCTCGACCATCGGCCGCGACCTGCCCGCGCCGGGCCGGGAGCTCGACGGCATCCACCTGGCCATGGAGTTCCTGCCCTTCGGCAACCGCCAGGCGCTCGGCGAGCTCGACGACCCGCCGATCTCGGCCAAGGGCCTCGACGTCGTCATCATCGGTGGCGGCGACACCGGCGCGGACTGCCTGGGCACCTCGCACCGGCAGGGCGCCCGCTCGGTCACCCAGCTGGAGATCATGCCGGCGCCGCCGGACCAGCGCGCCGAGGGCAACCCCTGGCCGACCTACCCGATGATCATGCGCATCTCCTCCGCGCACGAGGAGGGCGGCGAGCGGCTGTACTCGGTCAACACCGAGCGGTTCCTCGGCGACGAGCAGGGCCGCGTGCGCGCGCTGGTCATCCACGAGGTCGAGCGGGTCGACGGCCGGTTCCAGAAGGTCGAGGGCACCGAGCGCGAGCTCCCCGCGCAGCTCGTCCTGCTGGCCATGGGCTTCACCGGCGTGCAGCGCGAGGGCCTGGTCGAGGCGCTCGGGCTCGAGGTCGACGGGCGCGGCAACGTCGCCCGCGACGGCGAGTTCATGACCACCGTGCCGGGTGTCTTCGTCGCCGGGGACGCGGGCCGCGGCCAGTCGCTCATCGTGTGGGCGATCGCCGAGGGCCGCGCCGCCGCCGGCGCCGTCGACTCCTGGCTGACCGGCAGCTCCATGCTGCCCCGGCCGGTCACCCCGACGGCGGTCGCGCTGAGGTAGTCCGCCGTTCACCAGGACGACACCGGCCAGGGCCGGGTCCCGCGACACCGCGGGGCCCGGCCCTGCCCGTTCCACTTCCGGAAATCTCCGCCGACTAGCGTTCCCCCCATGAGCCGCCGCGCGAAGATCGTCTGCACCCTGGGTCCGGCCACGAGCTCCCTGGAGCAGATCACCGCCCTCGTCGAGTCGGGGATGGACGTCGCCCGGCTCAACTTCAGCCACGGGTCGCACGCCGACCACGAGGCCGCCTACCGCCGCGTGCGGCAGGCCTCCGACGCCACGGGCCACGCCGTCGCCGTCCTCGCCGACCTCCAGGGCCCCAAGATCCGCCTCGGCACGTTCGCGAACGGCCCGGTCACCTGGGTCACCGGCAGCCGGGTCTGCATCACCGTCGAGGACGTCGAGGGCACCGCCGAGCGCGTCTCCACCACCTACAAGGGCCTGGCCAACGACGCCCGCGTGGGCGACCGCCTGCTCGTCGACGACGGCAAGCTCGCCCTCTCCGTCGTCGGCATCGACGGCCCCGACGTCTGGTGCCTGGTCGTCGAGGGCGGCGAGGTCTCCAACAACAAGGGCCTGTCGCTGCCCGGCGTCGCCGTCAGCGTGCCCGCGCTGTCGGAGAAGGACGAGGAGGACCTCCGCTTCGCCCTGCACCTGTCGGTCGACTTCATCGCGCTGTCGTTCGTCCGCTCGCCGGCCGACGTCGAGCTGGTGCGCGACATCATGCGCCAGGAGGACGTCAACGTCCCCGTCATCGCCAAGCTGGAGAAGCCGGAGGCGGTGGCCAACCTGGAGGCCATCGTCGAGGCGTTCGACGGGATCATGGTGGCCCGCGGCGACCTGGGCGTGGAGCTCGCGCTCGAGCAGGTGCCGCTGGTGCAGAAGCGCGCCGTACAGGCCGCCCGTGAGCGCAACAAGCCGGTCATCGTGGCCACCCAGATGCTCGAGTCGATGATCGTCAACTCGCGGCCCACCCGCGCCGAGGCCTCCGACGTCGCCAACGCCGTCCTCGACGGCGCCGACGCCGTGATGCTGTCGGGCGAGACCTCGGTCGGCCGCTACCCGGTCGGGGCGGTCCGCACGATGGACCGCATCATCAGCGCCGTCGAGAGCGACGACCGCTGGGTGCCCGAGCTGGTGCGCCGCTCCCGGTCACGGTCGGGCGCCATCGTGCGCGCGGCCCGCGACATCGGCGAGTCCCTCGACGTCAAGGCGCTGGCCACCTTCACCCAGACCGGCGAGACCGCCCGCCGCCTGGCCGCCCTGCACCCCCGCCAGCCGCTGCTGGCCTTCACCGTCGACGCCCGGGTGCGCAGCCAGCTGGCGCTGTCCTGGGGCGTGGAGACCTTCCTCGTGCCCGCCGTCGAGCACACCGACGACATGGTCGAGCAGGTGGACTTCTCGCTGCTGTCGATCGGGCGGCTGCGGGTCGGCGACCGCGTCGTCGTCGTGGCCGGCAGCCCGCCGAACACCGTCGGCTCGACCAACCTCATCCGGGTGCACGAAGTCGGCACGGACTCGTGACCGGCGGCGGGACCCAGGCCGCCGCCCTCATGACCGTCCTCGACCTCGAGGAGCGGGAGCCCGGCGTCTTCGTCGGGCAGACGCCGACGACGACGCTGCAGCGCATCTTCGGCGGGCAGGTCGCCGGTCAGGCGCTGATGGCCGCCGTCCGCACCGTGCCGGCGGGGAGGGGCGTGCACTCGCTGCACTCCTACTTCCTGCGGCCCGGTGACCCGCACGAGGAGCTGCGCTACACCGTCGAGCGGATCCGCGACGGCCGCTCCTTCTCCACGCGGCGGGTGATCGCCCACCAGCGCCGCCGCGGCGAGGAGGTCGCCGTCTTCGCGCTGACTGCCGACTTCCACGCCGGGGAGACCGCCGTCGTCGCCCACGCCAGGCCCATGCCCGGCGTGCCCCGTCCCGACGGCCTGGCCTCGCTCGCCGAGCACGCCGCCGGGCACGGCGCGGTGGCCGCCCCGGCGCTGGAGATCAGCCGGGCGGTCGAGCAGCGGCCGCTGGCCGACCCGTTCGCGCCGGAGCCAAAGTCACCGCCGGACACCCGGTCGCACGCCTGGTTCCGGGTGGCCGGGCGGCTGCCGGAGGACCCCGGGGTGCACGCGGCCGCGCTGACCTTCGTCAGCGACCTGACGTTGCTGTCGGCGGGCCTGGCGCGCGAGGGTGGCGGCTGGGGCGGCCGCTACGTCGGGGCGAGCCTCGACCACGCCGTCTGGTTCCACGCGCCGGTGCAGGCCGACGAGTGGTTCCTCTACGAGACCGACAGCCCCGCGGCCTCGGCCGGCCGCGCGCTGTGCTTCGGCAGCATCTGGGCCGCCGACGGCACGCACGTGGCCACCGTGGCCCAGGAGGGGCTCATCCGGTCACTGGGGGAGTAGCCGCCGGCTCGGCGTCCTCCCGGGGCTCCCGGTCCGCGGGCTCCTGGTTCTCGGGCTCCGCGGCCGGCTCCTCCCGGCCCGGCTGCTGCTGCGCGGCCTCGCGCTCGGCGGCCTCGCGCTCGACGGCCTCCTGCTCGGCGGCGTGCCGGCGGGCCGCCTCCTCCTCGGCGGCCCGGCGCTCGGCCTCCTTGCGCTCGGCCTCGGCCCGGGCGCGCTCGGCGGCCTGCTCGGCGAAGTCGGCGGCCAGCCAGTCGTGGCCCTCGCACAGCAGTGCCCACGCCCGCTCGACGTGCGCCCGCGTCGTCGTCGGGGCACCGATCGCCACCCGCAGCACCACCTGCCCGCGGACGGTGGTGTGGGTCAGGAACACCTCGCCGCCGTCGTTGAGCCGCTCGAGCAGCGTCATGGTGGCCACGTCGGCGTCGACGTCGGCCGGCCAGCGCGGCTTCAGGCACACCAGCGACAGCGGGTGCGGGGTGGCGACGTCGAAGCGGTCGTCGTCGCGGGCCCACCCAGCCAGCTCCTGCGCCAGCGCGACGCCGGACCGCACGTGCGCCCGCAGCCCCTCGGCGCCGTACCAGCGCACCACCGACCACAGCTTCAGCGCCCGGAACCGCCGCCCGAGCTCGATCTGCCAGTCGCGGTAGTCGACGACGGCGCCGGCCTCGGTGGCCGCGTTGCGCAGGTACTCGGGGAGGATCGCCAGCGCGCCGGTGAGGGCGGCCCGGTCGGCGACCCAGAAGAGGGTGGCGTCGAAGCCGGTGAGCAGCCACTTGTGCGCGTCGGTGGTGTAGCTGTCGGCCTCCTCGACGCCGGCCTGCAGGTGCCGCAGCTCCGGCGCGACGGCGCTCACGCCCCCGTAGGCGGCGTCGACGTGCAGCCACGCGCCGTACCGCCGGCAGACCTCCCCGATGGCGGCGAGCGGGTCGACGGCGGTGGTCGACGTCGTGCCCACCGTCGCGCACACCAGCACCGGCCGGTACCCGCGGGCGGTGTCGCGCTCCAGCCGCGCCGCCAGGGCCGCCGGGCGCATCGCGAGGTCGCCGTCGACCTCGACGATCCGGATGGCGTCGGTGCCGAGGCCGGCGATCCGGACGGCCTTCTCCATCGACGAGTGCGTCTCGGAGGAGACGTAGACCGTGTACTCCTCGGGCAGCACGCCGTGCCGGACGGTGGCGCCGCCGCTGGCCCGGTGCAGCGCGGCGAGCAGCGCCACGAGGTTCGCCCCGGAGCTGGAGTCCTGGACGACGCCGCCGCCGGTGCCGGTGCTGCGGAAGGACTCGGGCAGCGCGAGGAGCTCGGCGAACCAGTCCAGGACGTGCTGCTCGAGCTCGGTGGCCGCGGGGCTGGTCACCCACGACATCCCCTGCACGCCGAGGCCCGCCGACAGCAGGTCGCCGAGGACGGAGGGCCCGGAGGTGTTGGCCGGGAAGTAGGCGAGGAAGCCGGGGTGCTGCCAGTGCGTGACGCCGGGCAGGAGCACGCGGTCGAGGTCGGCGAGGACGGCGGAGAACGGCTCGCCCTGCTCGGGGGCCGACGGCGGGAGCGCGGCGCGCACGTCGCCGGGGGCCACCCGCGAGCGGACGGGGAAGGACTCCAGCCGGGACCAGTAGTCGGCGATCCAGTCGACCACCTCGTGACCGTGCTGCCGGAACTGCTCGGGGGTCATGTGGGGGACGGGCTCGCTCACTCCGTCACCGTATTGGGTGGTCCGGACGCGGCGGCGCAGCCGCCCTGGCACGGTGCCCCCGGTGCGACTCGAACGCACACTGCGCGGGTTTTGAATCCGCTCCCTCTGCCGATTGGGGTACGGGGGCCGCCCGCCGCGACCGAGGTCACGGCGCGGCCAGCCTAACCGGCGGGCCTCTCCCGGCCGTCGTGACTAGGCTCTCCGCCCGTGAGCAGCGAGCCGACCCGGGTCCTCATCGCCGAGGACGAGGCACTCATCCGCCTCGACCTCAAGGAGATGCTGGAGGAGGAGGGGTACGTCGTCGTCGGCGAGGCGGGGGACGGCCAGACGGCCGTCGACCGCGCCCGCGAACTGACGCCGGACCTCGTCATCCTCGACATCCAGATGCCGGTCCTCGACGGCCTGGCCGCCGCCGAGCAGATCGCCTCCGACCGCATCGCCCCCGTCATCGTGCTCACCGCCTTCAGCCAGCGGGAGTTGGTCGAGCGGGCCCGCGACGCCGGCGCGATGGCCTACCTGGTCAAGCCGTTCTCCAAGAACGACCTGGTGCCGGCCATCGAGGTCGCCCGCGCCCGGTTCACCGAGATCTCCGCCCTCGACGACGAGGTCCGCACGCTCGAGGAGCGCCTGGAGGCCCGCAAGGTCGTGGAGAAGGCCAAGGGCCGGCTCATGGCCGAGCAGGGGATGACCGAGGCCGAGGCCTTCCGGTGGATCCAGCGCACCGCCATGAACGAGCGCACCTCGATGAAGGCACTGGCCGAGCGCGTCCTCGCCACCGACGCGGCGGCTGCGGAGGGTGCACCCTCCTGAGGGACGCCGTAACCCGCCCGGAACAGGGGAGGTCACGACCTAATCACGGTCCACTGGCCTCCCCTTCCGCTCCCTATGGCAGCGGTTACGTTCTCCGGACTGACGGGGCCTGGGCGCTCGCGCCCGGCCCGCCGGACCGACGTACGACAACTGGGAGTTGCTGGATGCGCACGCGTACCTACGCCCGCAGCATCGCCGTCACGTCTGCCGCTCTCGTCGCCCTCACCGCCTGTGGCGGCGGGAGCGACGACAGCGGTGGCGGCTCGGGCGGAGACGCCTCGGGTGACGCCGAGAAGCAGGTCAACATCTACGGGACCGACGGCAACATGGGCAACGCGCTCGGTGAGGACTTCACCGAGCAGGGTTCCCTGGCCGGCATGAAGGGCACGACGCCCCTCACCGAGCTCGGTTCCGACTTCACCGACCGGCTCCTCGAGGTCGACCCCGCCCTGCAGGACTACAACTACGCGGGCGAGACCTACGACGCGGTGATCGTCACCGCCCTGGCCGCCCAGGCCGCGGGCACCAACGACGCCAACGTCTTCAAGGCCTACGTCAACGGCATCACCGCCGGTGGCGAGAAGTGCGACAGCTTCCAGGCCTGCCTCGACATCATCAACGCCGGCGGGAACGTCGACTACGACGGCATCTCCGGCCCGCTGGCCTTCACCGACGCCGGTGAGCCGGCCGCGGCGAGCTTCGGCCTGCTGCAGTTCGGCGACGACAACGCGCTGGACAACGACGCCACCGAGTTCGTCATCGCCGGTGACGAGGCCAACGCCACCAGCGACGAGGGCCCGGCCTACGCGCCGGCCGGCGCCACGGGCGGCCCGCTGGTGATCGGCACCCTGCTGCCGCTGACCGGCAACCTGGCCTTCCTCGGCCCGCCGGAGGTCGCCGGCGCCAAGCTGGCGGTCAACGACATCAACGCCGCGGGCGGCGCCCTGGGCGCGCCGGTGCAGCTCGTCGAGGGTGACTCCGGTGACGCCTCGACCGACACCGCCACCCAGACCGTCGACCGGCTGCTGCAGTCCGGCGTCAACGCGATCATCGGTGCGGCGTCCTCGGGCGTGAGCCTCACGGTCATCGACGCCATCACCGGCGCCGGTGTCCTGCAGTTCTCGCCGGCCAACACGTCGGACCAGTTCACGACGTACAACGACAACGGGCTGTACTTCCGCACCGCCCCGCCGGACACGCTGCAGGCCCGCGCCCTCGCCGACCTGATCATCGCCGACGGCAACAACACCGTGGGGATCCTCGCGCTCAACGACCCCTACGGCACCGGCCTCGCCGAGAACACGCTGAACAACCTGGTCAGCGCCGGTCTCTCCGAGGACGACATCGTCAGCGTCACCTACGACCCGCAGGCGGCGAACTTCGACGCCGAGGTCCAGCAGATGGTCGACTTCAACCCCGACGCGATCGTCGTCATCGGGTTCGAGGAGTCCTCGCGGATCCTGCAGGGCCTCAACGACCAGGGCATCGGCCCGCAGCGTTGATCCTGCCGCGGGGCAACCCGCAGCGGTGACCTGAACACCAGGCAGCGGCCCGGTACCCCTCGCGGGGTGCCGGGCCGCTGTCGTGTCCGGGCCCGTGGTGGGCCCGCCGGGGGGCCGCTCGGCCGGCTCCCGCACGCGCCCGACCCCGCCCGACCTCGCGCTGCGGTGCCCGGCCTCGCCCCGCAGCGCGAGGCCGGGCACCACGGCGCGAGGACGGCGGCCCTCCGGCGCCCTGAGCTGCGTCGAGCGCCCCGCGGGCCGTCGTCAGCGCTGCAGGTGTTGCCCCTCGGGCGCCCAGTCGGACGGGCGGCCGCGGTGGTTGGAGAACTCGACCGCCCAGCGCCACCAGCTGCGATCGGGCGCGTGCTCCCAGCGCAGCAGCACCCCGACCTCGCCGCCGGGGAGCAGCACCGGCAGGCCCAGGTGGCTCTCGTCGGGCCAGACCTCGCTGCGCCGCACGCCGCCGTCGGCGAGCTCGAGCAGCGTCACGGGGGAGTAGTCGCCCTCCCGGTCGGCGTCGCCCCGGACGACGACGGTGTCGTCGTCCGCGGTCACGCGGACGCCCAGCCGCGCGGGCGCGGCGTGCACCAGCACGCGGGAGAAGCCACCGGCGGTCAGCGCGCGGCAGAAGTCGAGGCCGTTCATGCCGCCGTCGCGGCTGCGCAGGTCCCAGGTCCAGTTCACGGCCCGTGCCTACCCCGCGGGCTCCCCGGACGCCCACGGACGCCCACGGACGCACAGAGGCCGGCGCCCCCGGAGGGGACGCCGGCCTCTGCCGGTGCTCAGGAGGTCACTGCGCCTTGGCGAGCGTCCCCAGGTAGAGCTCGATGACCTTCGGGTCGGTCATCAGCGACTTGCCCGTGTCGGTGTAGGCGTTGCGGCCCTGGTCGAGCACGTAGCCGCGGTCGCAGATCTGCAGGCAGCGCCGGGCGTTCTGCTCGACCATGATGATCGAGACCCCGGTGGCGTTGATCCGCCGGCAGCGGATGAACACCTCGTCCTGGTAGGCCGGCGACAGGCCGGCCGACGGCTCGTCGAGCAGCAGCACCGACGGGTCCATCATCAGCGCCCGGCCCATGGCGACCATCTGCCGCTCACCGCCGGACAGGGCGCCCGCCTTGCCCTTGCGCCGCTCGCCGAGCAGCGGGAAGAGGTCGATGACGTAGTCGAAGCGCTCCTTGAACGTCTTCGGCCGCAGGTAGACGCCCATCTGCATGTTCTCCTCGATGGTGAGCGAGGGGAACACGTTGTTGTTCTGCGGCACGTAGCCCACGCCCATCGAGACCAGCCGGTGCGCGGGCGCCGAGGTGATCTCCTCGCCGCGCAGCGTCACCGACCCCGAGCGCACGGGGATGAGCCCGAACAGCGTCTTGAGCAGCGTCGACTTGCCGGCGCCGTTGGGGCCGATGATCCCGACGAGCTCGCCGTCCTGCAGGTAGAAGTCGGCGCCCCGCAGGATGTTGACGCCCGGGACGTAGCCGGCGACGAGGTCGTCGGCGCGCACCAGGGCGCCCTCGGCGAGGCGCAGGTGCTCCTCGCGGGTGGCGGCCTTCTCCGCGGGGGAGAGCTCGGTGGTGCCGGCCGCGGCCTCGTCGGCGCGGGTGACGTCCTCGCCGGACTCGTCGACCTGGAACAGCGGGTCGCTCATCGACCGGTCTCCTTGTGCACGTCGGACCCCAGGACCTCGCCGCCGCCGTGCTCCTCGGCGGCGATCTGCGCCTCGGCCTCGGCGAGGACCTGGTCCTCCTCCTCGACGGTCAGCGGGGCGTCGTGGTGGGCGCCGAGGTAGGCGTCGACCACGGCCTGGTTCTGGCTGATGGACTCGGGCGGGCCCTCGGCGATCACGCGGCCGGCGGCCATGACGACCACCCAGTCGCTGATGTCGCGGACGACGTCCATGTCGTGCTCGACGAAGATGACCGTCATGCCCTCCTCGCGGAGGTCCTTGACGTGGCCGAGCAGGCTCTGGGTCAGGGCGGGGTTCACCCCGGCCATCGGCTCGTCGAGCATGACGACCTTCGGGTCGCTCATGAGCGCCCGCGCCATCTCGAGCAGCTTGCGCTGACCGCCGGAGAGGGTGCCGGCGAACTCGTCCTTCTTGGCGTCGAGCTTGAACCGCCGCAGCAGGTCCATCGCCTTGTCGGTGTTCGCCTTCTCCTGGCCCTTCCAGGTCCCGGGCACCAGGGCGCGCAGGAAGCTCTCGCCGCGCTGGCCCTGGGCGCCGAGCAGCATGTTCTGCAGCACGGTGAGCCGGGACAGCGCCTTGGTGAGCTGGAAGGTGCGGACGACGCCGAGCCGGGCGACCTGGTGCGGCGCCAGCTTGCCCAGCGGGCGCCCGTCGAAGCTCCAGGTGCCGGTGTTGGGCTGGTCGAAGCCGGTCAGCAGGTTGAACAGCGTCGTCTTGCCGGCGCCGTTCGGCCCGATCAGGCCGGTGATCCCGCCGCGCTGCACCTCGAGGTGGTCGACGGCGACCGCGGTGAGGCCGCCGAAGGTGCGGGTGACGCCGTCGACGACGATCGCCGGGTCCGGCTTGGCGACGCCGACCTCCCACGGGACGTCGCGCAGCGCGGCCTGGGCCAGTCGCTGCGGCGCCGCGCGGTGGACGCCGCCCTTGTCCAGCGACGCCGCGTGGGCGCCGGCCGGGGTGTTCTCAGCGGGCATCGAGCATCACCTCTCGTCGGTCTCCGAAGATGCCCTGCGGGCGGAAGACCAGCAGCAGCATCAACCCGACACCCACGAGCACGAAGCGGATCTGCGCGACGTCGGTGGAGGACAGCAGGCCCTCGGGGATGATGCCGTTGTCGATGAGCAGCCGCAGACCGGTGTCGGCGAACTGCAGGATGAACAGCAGGATGATCGACCCGACCACCGGACCCAGCACGCGCGCGGCGCCACCGAGGATCAGGGCGGCGTAGGCGAGGAACGTGTTGGCGTTCTGGTACTGGTCGGGGACGGCCGATCCGGTGCCCACGGCGTACACCATCCCACCGAGCGCGCCGAGGATGCCGCCGAGGACCAGCGCCTGCATCTTGTAGACGTAGACGTTCTTGCCCAGGGCGCGGACGGCGTCCTCGTCCTCGCGGATCGACTTGAGCACGCGGCCCCAGGGGCTGCGCATGAGCGCCCAGACGAGCAGGCAGGCCAGGATGACCAGCACCCAGCCGACGACGGCGACCCAGAGCTCGCCGCCGGACCAGCTGGTGCCGAGGATGCGGTAGCGCTCGTTGGTCGCCCACGGGGCGAGGGAGATGAAGTCGCCGTTGAACGACGACAGGCCCCGGGTGCCGTTGGTGACCGGCGTGGCCGACACCGACCGGAACAGCAGCCGCAGGCCCTCCGCCGTCGCGATGGTCGCGATGGCCAGGTAGTCCGCGCGCAGCCGCAGGGTCGGCAGGCCGAGCAGGAGGGCGAGGACGACCGCGGCCGCGAGGCCCACGACGACGCCCACCCAGAAGGGCAGGCCCCACTGGCTGACCGAGATCGCGATGCCGAAGCCGCCCAGCAGGGCGAACGCGATCTGACCGAAGTTCAGCAGGCCGGCGTAGCCGAACTGCACGTTGATGCCGATGGCCAGCAGGGCGAAGAAGATCGCCTGGAAGCCGAGGCCGGCCTTGAGGGCGACGGCCAGGGCGTCGATGAGGTCACCCATGGCTCAGCCGATCCGGACCCGGCTGCCCAGGATGCCCTGGGGCCGGATGACGAGGATGACGATCAAGAGCAGCAGCCCTCCGACGTACTTCACGTCATTCGGGATGACGAGGGTCGACATCTGCACGAACACGCCCACGATGAGGCTGCCCACGAGGGCGCCGTAGGCGGTGCCGAGGCCACCGAGGGTGACGCCGGCGAACATCAGCAGCAGCAGGCGGAAGCCCATGTCCCACTGCACCTGGTCGGACAGGCCCAGCAGCACGCCGCCGAGCGCGGCCAGCGCGCCACCCATCATCCAGACGACGAGGATGACGCGGTTGACGTCGATGCCCGAGGACGCGGCGAGGTCGCGGTTGTCGGCGACCGCGCGCATGGCCTTGCCGATCTTGGTGCGCTGCAGCATCACGGCCACCAGCACCAGGACGACGAGCGACACGACGATCGACACGAGCGCGCGGTTGGTCAGCGTGAACAGGCCGTAGTCGACGGCCCGCCCGGTGGCGACCTGGTACGGGCTCGACCGCCCGCCGTAGACGATCTGGATCAGGTAGCGCAGCAGCAGCGACAGGCCGATCGAGACCACGAGCGCGGCGATCAGGCCGGTGCCGCGGCGGCGCAGCGGGCGCCACAGCGCGAGCTCGTTGAGGGCGCCGACGGCTGCGCCGGCGACCATCGCGATCAGCGTCGCGGCGATGAGCGGGACGCCGCCGGAGACGTTGACGTACCAGGCGACGACGGCGCCGATCGTGACCAGCTCGCCGTGCGCGAAGTTGGTCAGGCCGGTGGTGCCGAAGATCAGCGACAGGCCGACGGCGGCCATGGCGATCAGCAGGCCGAACCGGATGCCGTCGACGAGCAGCTGGACGGCGCGGACCGTGCCGCCCCCGCCGCCGCGGCTGCCGTCCTCGAGCCCGATGATGACCGCCTGGCGGCGACCCTCGTCGACGGTGACGGTGCGGTTGTCCGCTCCGGCCAGCTCCACGCCCTCGGGCAGGTCGTCGGCGTCGATGGTGACGGTGTAGTCACCGGGGCCGGGGAGGTCGACCGACCAGCGGCCCTCCTCGTCGGTCTCGACGCTGTCGATCTCCTGGCCGCCGGCTTGGGTGACGGTGACCTCGACGCCCTCGATGGGGCCGGACCGGCTGGTCTGCAACGTGCCCAGCACCTGCTCACCCTCGGCGCTCGCGATCCCGGGGGCCAGGAAGGCCATCCCGGTGGCGGCGACGAGGACGAGCAGGAGCCGCAGCAGCACGCCTCGGGCGACGGCGCCGGGGCCCGGGCGGATCGCGCTCCGGTGCGGCCCGGGTCGCCCCGAGGTGGCTGACGGGTGCCTCACACAACCTCCCTGGTCGTGGCAGTG
Organism: Geodermatophilus nigrescens; assembly: GCF_900129495.1. Lineage (GTDB taxonomy): Bacteria > Actinomycetota > Actinomycetes > Mycobacteriales > Geodermatophilaceae > Geodermatophilus > Geodermatophilus nigrescens. The sequence continues at coordinate 129,575 of NZ_FQVX01000006.1, read as the reverse complement.
CTCAGGCGCAGTGTCGAAGGACACTGCGCGGGCAGGAGGCGTGACGGTAACCCAGGCCTGTTGCGTCGCCGTTCCCTCGAGTCCCACCTGTGACCCGAGCGAGATCTCCGGCGGGCCGCGGTGATCACTCCTGTCCCACCCCGGCGCGTCGCCGCGGGCGAGCCGCGGGACCGGGTGGACGATCTCGCCACCGTCCAGGGGAGGACTCCCGTGTCAGGAACCGGTCAGCGGTCTGGCGTCACGACGCGCGTGGCGCGTCCCGAGGACCTGCCCGCGGTGCTGTCGCTCGTACGGCAGCACCGCGCCGAGGCCCACGCCGAGGGGGTGCTCACCGGCCAGACGCCGGGCGCCGCCGCGGCGGTCGGGTTCCGCCGGCTGCTCGCCGACCCCGGTCACCGGGTCGTGCTCGCCGTGCTGCCGGGCGACGCCGCGCCGGGTCCGGACTCGGCCGGCGAGGTCGCCGTCGGCCTCGCGGTGCTCGGGCTGGACCCGCTGTCGACGGTGCTCGGCGTCCCCCAGGTGACCGTCGACAACCTCGTCGTGCACCGCGACCACCGCCGGCACGGCGCGGGCACCGCGCTGCTCGCCGCCGCGGCCGCCTACGCCGAGGAACTGGGCGCCCTCCACGTCGTCGCCGCCGTCGGCGGGCACGAGGCCGAGCGGCAGCGGTTCTTCGCCCGGATGGGCTTCGCCCCGCTCACCACCCGCCGGATCGTGCCGCGGGAGACGCTCGCGCGGGTGCTGGCCGGCCGGCTGCGCGGCGGGCTGAGCCTGCCGCGGCGGCCGGTGCCGCGCCGCCGCCCGCCGCTGCCGCGCGTGCTGCCCGTGGTGGTCCCGACCGACGTGCGTCCCGAGGCGCCGGCCCGGGCGCGCTGAGAGCCGGGCCGGTCCGCTGGGCCGGTCAGGCGGGCAGGATCGCGCAGGTCAGCCGGGCGGTCGCCGTCCGGCGGCCGCGGTCGTCGGTGACCTCGACCATGAACGTCGACAGCGTGCGGCCGATCCGCGCGGGCGTGCAGACGGCGGTGACCGTGCCCGACGTGGCCGCGCGGAGGTAGCTGGCGTTGAGCTCGACGCCGACGGCCTTCTTCCCGGGGCCGGCGTTGATCATCGCCGCCCACGAGCCGACGGTCTCCACCAGCGAGCAGGTGGCGCCGCCGTGCAGCAGGCCGAAGGGCTGCTGGTTGCCCTCGACCGGCATGGTGGCCACGAGCCGGTCGGGCCGGAAGTCGACGATCTCGATGCCGAGCTTGTCGTCGAGCGGGCTGGCCGCGCTCGGCGGCAGCCACTCCGGGGGAGGCGTCGTCACCCCCGGCACGCTAGCCAGCGGCCGCGGGGACGGCCCGGCAGGGGCCGGGAACGTCGTCGTGCGGACCTAGGATCGTCGTCGATGTCCGCTCCGGTGACCACCTCCGCGCCCACCGCCCCCTCGAGTCCGGGGACGCGGCCGCGCCTGCTGCTCCTCGACGGGCACTCGCTGGCCTACCGCGCGTTCTTCGCGCTGCCGGTGGAGAACTTCTCCACGACGACGGGCCAGCCCACCAACGCCGTCTACGGCTTCACGTCGATGCTGATCAACGTGCTGCGCGACGAGCAGCCGACGCACCTCGCCGTCGCCTTCGACGTCGGCCGGCAGACCTTCCGCAGCGAGATCTACGCGGAGTACAAGGCCAACCGCAGCGAGAGCCCCACCGACTTCCGCGGACAGGTGAGCCTCATCCAGGAGGTGCTCGGCGCCCTGCGCGTCCCGGTGATCACCGCGCCGGGCTACGAGGCCGACGACGTCATCGCCACGCTCACCGTGCAGGCCGTCGAGCAGGGCATGGACGTGCTCATCTGCACCGGCGACCGCGACGCGCTGCAGCTGGTCAACGAGCACGTGACCGTGCTGTACCCGCGCAAGGGCGTCTCCGACCTCACCCGGTTCACCCCGGAGGAGGTCGAGACCAAGTACGGGCTGACCCCGGTCCAGTACCCCGACTTCGCGGCGCTGCGGGGCGACCCGAGCGACAACCTCCCCAGCATCCCGAGCGTGGGGGAGAAGACCGCGGCCAAGTGGATCCGCGAGTACGGCTCCCTCGACGAGCTCGTCGATCGGGTCAACACGGTGAAGGGCAAGGTCGGGGAGAAGCTGCGCGAGCACCTGTCGTCGGTCCTGCAGAACCGGCGGCTCACCGAGCTCGACCGGCAGGTGTCCCTCGAGCTCGGCCCGCAGGACCTCGCCGTCCGCGCCTGGGACCGCAACGAGGTGCACACCCTCTTCGACAACCTGCAGTTCCGGGTGCTCCGCGACCGGCTGTTCGCCACGCTCAGCAGCGCGGAGCCGGAGGTCGAGGGCGGCTTCGACGTGACCGCCGACGAGGTGGCCCCCGGGGAGCTCGGCGCCTGGCTCGACGCGCACGCCCGCACCGGCCGCACCGGGGTGGTCCTGCGCGGCACCTGGGGCCGCGGCACCGGGGAGCTGACCGGGATCGCGCTGGCCGCCGGCGACGACCACGCCGTCTTCGTCGACCTCGGGCCGGGCCTGGACGCCGCCGACGAGCAGGCGCTGGCCGAGTGGCTGTCCGACCCCGCCGTCGAGAAGGTCGCCCACGACGTCAAGGGCCCGCTGCTCGCCGTGTGGGCGCGCGGGTGGGACCTGCGGGGCCTGGTCAGCGACACCGCGCTCGCCGCCTACCTGGCCACGCCGGGGCAGCGCTCGTTCGACCTCGCCGACCTCTCGGTGCGCTACCTCAAGCGGGAGCTCAAGGACGCCGCCGAGCCCGAGAGCCAGATGACGCTCGACGGGATGGGCCCCACCGAGGCCGACATCGCCGCCGAGGCCGCGCACGCCGACGTCCTCAAGGCCGTCGCGGTCAACGACCTCTCCGACGCCCTCGAGCAGGTGCTCGGCCAGAAGGGCGGCGACCACCTCCTCGAGGGGATGGAGCTGCCGCTCACCCGGGTGCTCGCCCGGATGGAGCAGCGCGGCATCGCCGCCGACATGGACCTGCTCACCGAGCTGCAGCGCGAGTTCGCCGAGGGCGTGGCCGCCGCGGCCGCCGAGGCCTACGCCGTCATCGGCCGGGAGATCAACCTCGGCTCGCCCAAGCAGCTGCAGGCGGTGCTGTTCGACGAGCTGGGCCTGCCGAAGACCAAGAAGATCAAGTCCGGGTACACCACCGACGCCGAGGCGCTCACCTCGCTGCTGGCGCAGACCGGGCACCCCTTCCTCGAGCACCTGATGCGCCACCGCGACGTCACGCGGCTGCGCACGGTCATCGACGGGCTGATCCCCATGGTCGACGACGGTGGCCGCATCCACACCACGTTCCAGCAGACGATCGCCGCCACGGGCCGGCTGTCCTCGACCGACCCGAACCTGCAGAACATCCCGATCCGGACCGCCGAGGGCCGCCGGATCCGGCAGGCGTTCGTCGTCGGCAGCGGCTACGAGACGCTGATGACGGCCGACTACAGCCAGATCGAGATGCGGATCATGGCCCACCTGTCGGAGGACGCCGGGCTGATCGAGGCGTTCACCTCGGGGGAGGACCTGCACTCCTTCGTCGCGTCGCGGGCCTACGACATCCCGATCGACCAGGTCGACCCGGAGATGCGCCGGCGGATCAAGGCGATGAGCTACGGCCTGGCCTACGGGCTGTCGGCCTACGGGCTCGCGCAGCAGCTGCGGATCACCCCGGAGGAGGCGCGCGGTCAGATGCACGCCTACTTCGAGCGCTTCGGCGGCATCCGCGACTACCTCGACGGCGTCGTCGAGGAGGCCCGGCTGCGCGGCTACACCGAGACCACGCTCGGCCGGCGCCGGTACCTGCCGGACCTGACCAGCGACAACGGCCAGCGCCGGCAGATGGCCGAGCGGATGGCGCTCAACGCCCCGATCCAGGGCTCGGCGGCCGACGTCATCAAGGTGGCGATGCTCGGCGTCGAGCGGGGGATCGAGGCCGAGGGCCTGCGGTCGCGGATGCTGCTGCAGGTGCACGACGAACTCGTGCTCGAGGTGGCGCCGGGGGAGCGGGAGGCGCTGGAGGCGCTGGTCCGCCGGGAGATGGCCGGCGCGGCGGAGCTGTCGGTGCCGCTGGAGGTCTCCGTTGGCGTCGGCAGCAGCTGGGACGCCGCCGCCCACTGACGACCACCCTGACCCTCCACCTGACGTGGAGGGTCAGGGTGCGGCGTCAGGAGCCCTCGTGGACCTCGGTGATCTCGTCGGCGACCAGGCCGTGCGCCTCCCGGTGCACCGCCGCGGCGGACTCGGCGTCGGGTGCGTGCACCAGGCAGAAGACCTTGCCCGAGGCCTCGTCGAACCAGTACCTCTCGTAGCGGACGCCGTACTTCTCCTGGACCTCGAGGTCGCGCTGGTGCGCCCCGTGGACCGCGTCGGCGGTCAGACCGTCGACCTTGTGGTGGACGTCCATGTACAGCGGCATGTCGCCTCCTCGGCCGCCGGCCCCGGACGTGCCGGACGACGGCGCGCAGTGTGCTCCGGGCCGCTCCGCGGGGCCACGGGTCGCCGCACGGGACCTCAGGGCCGGTGCGCGACCAGGACCATCGTCCCGGGCACCAGCGCGCCGCGGGCCGGCGACCACTGGCCCCACTCCTGCGTGCGCCCGGGCGTCCACTCCGGCTCGACCAGGTCGTCGAGCACCAGGCCGGCCCCGACGACGGCGCGCACCCAGTCGCCGACCGTGCGGTGGTGCTCGACGTAGACGGTGCGCCCCGCACCGTCGGTCTCCACGTAGGGCCGCCGGTCGAAGTAGGACGACACGATCCGCAGGTCGTCCGGGTCGGGGGAGTCCGGCAGCGGCCAGCGGAACGGGTGGTTCACCGACGCCGCGAACCGCCCGCCGGGCCGCAGCACCCGCGCCACCTCGGTCAGCGCCCCCTCGACGTCGGCCACGAACGGCAGCCCGCCGAACGCCGAGCAGACGACGTCGAACGACGCGGCGGCCAGCGGCAGCGCGCCGGCGTCGGCCTGCAGCAGCGGGACGGGCGTGCCGGTGCTGCGCCCCAGCTGCGCGGCCCGGGCGAGCATCCCGGCCGACAGGTCCAGCGCGACGACGTCGGCCCCCGCCCGGCGCAGCCAGCGCGCGCACGGCGCCGACCCGCAGCCGACCTCGAGCACCCGCCGCCCGGCGACGTCGCCGAGCAGGTGCGCGTCGGCCTCCCGCAGCCCCTCCGGGCACCACAGGAAGTCGACGTCGCCGAGGTCGGCGCCGTGCTCGGCGAGGTAGGCGGGCGCCGCGGCGTCCCACCAGCCGCGGTTGGCGCGGGACGACTCGCCGGCGCCGGCCGGGCGGCGCTCGACCCCGCCCGCGGCGGGGTAGCCGTCGGGCCCGAGGGGGAGCGCGGGGGGCGGCATCATGACACGCCCAGCGTGACACGCCGCGGCCGACCGGCAGAGGTCGCCCACCCAGGTGGACCCGCGCGCGCCCGCGTCCGTACCATGGGAATGCGCCTGAGGTCTGTTAGTGCTGTACCCGCAAGGGATCGGCGCGCGCCGGCTCTCCCCGCATCCGCGGTCACCCGGCCGCGACACCCCGTCCCTACGCATCCCCCGTCCGGAGCACTCGACCACATGACCTCCACCCAGGTCCGTCCTTCCAGCACCCCCCAGATCGCGGTGAACGACATCGGCACCGCCGAGGACTTCCTCGCCGCGATCGACCAGACGATCAAGTACTTCAACGACGGCGACATCGTCGAAGGCGTCATCGTCAAGGTCGACCGGGACGAGGTGCTGCTGGACATCGGCTACAAGACCGAGGGCGTCATCCCCTCGCGCGAGCTGTCCATCAAGCACGACGTCGACCCCAACGAGGTCGTCAAGGTCGGCGACGAGGTGGAAGCCCTCGTCCTCCAGAAGGAGGACAAGGAAGGCCGCCTGATCCTGTCCAAGAAGCGCGCCCAGTACGAGCGCGCCTGGGGCACGATCGAGGCCAAGAAGGAAGCCGACGAGGTCGTCACCGGCACCGTCATCGAGGTCGTCAAGGGCGGCCTCATCCTCGACATCGGCCTGCGCGGGTTCCTTCCCGCCTCGCTGGTCGAGATGCGCCGCGTGCGCGACCTGCAGCCCTACGTGGGCCGCGAGCTCGAGGCCAAGATCATCGAGCTCGACAAGAACCGCAACAACGTCGTCCTGTCCCGCCGGCAGTGGCTGGAGCAGACGCAGTCCGAGGTCCGCAGCGAGTTCCTCAACAAGCTCGCCCGCGGCCAGGTGCGCACCGGCGTCGTCTCCTCGATCGTCAACTTCGGCGCGTTCGTCGACCTGGGCGGCGTGGACGGCCTCGTGCACGTCTCCGAGCTGTCCTGGAAGCACATCGACCACCCGTCCGAGGTCGTCGAGGTGGGCCAGGAGGTCACCGTCGAGGTCCTCGACGTCGACCTCGACCGCGAGCGGGTCTCCCTGTCGCTGAAGGCGACGCAGGAGGACCCGTGGCGTCAGTTCGCCCGCACCCACCAGATCGGCCAGGTCGTGCCGGGCAAGGTCACCAAGCTGGTGCCCTTCGGTGCGTTCGTCCGGGTCGACGAGGGCATCGAGGGCCTGGTCCACATCTCCGAGCTGGCCGAGCGCCACGTGGAGATCCCGGAGCAGGTCGTGCAGGTCGGCGACGAGATCCTCGTCAAGGTCATCGACATCGACCTCGACCGGCGCCGCATCTCGCTGTCGCTCAAGCAGGCCAACGAGGGCGTCATCGGCGACGAGGAGCAGTTCGACCCCGCCGCCTACGGCATGTCGGCCTCCTACGACGACCAGGGCAACTACATCTACCCCGAGGGCTTCGACCCGGAGACCGGCGAGTGGCTCGAGGGCTACGACGAGGCCCGCGAGACCTGGGAGCGGCAGTACGCCGAGGCCCAGTCCCGCTTCGAGGCGCACCGCAAGCAGATCGCCGCGGCCCGCGAGGCCGACGCCGAGGCGGCTGCCGGGGGCAACTACAGCTCCGGTGGCGACGCGCCGGCCGGTGACACCGGTGCCAGCACCGGCGGCACGCTGGCCAGCGACGAGGCGCTCGCCGCGCTGCGCGCCAAGCTCGCCGGCGGGGAGTGACCCGCTGACCGGCTGACGGTCTGATCGACGACAGAGGCCCAGGACCCGCGAGGTCCTGGGCCTCTGTCGTGTGCGGGGAGGGTGCCCGCCCGCCGTCCCCGTCCGGGCGGGCACCCTCGTCCGTCGCAGGGCCCCGCTCCGGGGACCCGCGGGCTCAGAGGCTCAGGATGATGGCGAAGGCCGAGCGCGGGCGGCCACCGGCGGCGGCCAGCGACGACCACGTGTGCCGGCCGGCCGGGGCGGCGTCGAGCAGCCAGCGCAGGAAGGTGCGGCGGGCCGGCATCGGGTGCGCCGCGGTGTTCGCGACGAGGCGCTCGCGGACGGCCGGCAGGTCGGCGACCCGGATGCCCCCGGCGCGCTCCGCCCGGTGGCGGCCCGGGGTGCGGGGGCCGGCGGGGACCGTCGCGACGGCGGTGCGGGACTGCGACATCGGGCTGCCTGCCTCTCTCGGCTGCGTCCCCCTCCATGGGGAAGCGACGGGGCGGACGTTATGAGGAGTGGCGCGTGTGACTGGTGCGACGCGCCGTGCACACGGGACGGGTGTTACCCGTCCGTGACCGCCTCCGGCGCGGTCGTTACGGTCCGTGCGTGCTGCGGATCGGGTTGACCGGCGGGATCGGGTCGGGGAAGAGCACGGTGGCGGCGCTGCTGGCCGCCCGCGGGGCGGTGGTCGTCGACGCCGACCGGATCGCCCGGGAGGTGGTCGAGCCGGGCACCCCGGGCCTGGCGGCCGTCGTCGGCTCCTTCGGCCCCGGTGTCCTGACCGCCGACGGCGCGCTCGACCGCGCCGCGCTCGCCTCGATCGTGTTCGCCGATCCGGAGGCCCGCGCCCGGCTCGACGGCATCGTGCACCCGCTGGTGCGCGCCCGGGCCCAGGAGGTCGTGGCGGGCGCCGCGGCGGACGCCGTCGTCGTCCAGGACGTGCCGCTGCTCGTGGAGACCGGCCAGGCGGGGCAGTACGACCTGGTGCTCGTCGTCGAGGCCGACCTCGAGACGCGCGTGGCACGGCTGCTGCTGCGTGGCCTGACCGAGGAGGACGCCCGCGCCCGCATCGCCGCCCAGGCCACCGACGAACAGCGCCGCGCCGTGGCCGACGTCGTCCTGGACAACAGCGGCGCGCCCGACGCGCTGGCCGCGCAGGTCGAGCGGCTGTGGGCGGAGCGGGTCGTGCCGGCGCTGGGGGAGCGGGACGGGTCCTGAGGCCGGCGGAGGCGACGGGCCCGCCGGGACGACGAGAGCCCCGGACCTGGTGGTCCGGGGCTCTCGTGCTGGTGGGCGATACTGGGTTCGAACCAGTGACCTCTACCGTGTCAAGGTAGCGCTCTACCACTGAGCCAATCGCCCGGATCCGGTGCGGTGACCGGCCCGCTCCACCGCGCTCGGCGAGGAGGCGAGGTGGAGACGGGATTTGAACCCGTGTAGACGGCTTTGCAGGCCGTTGCCTCGCCTCTCGGCCACTCCACCGCACACACGAGCGCCGGTCTCGCGACCAGCGCCCGAGGTCCCGAGCGGACGACGGGATTCGAACCCGCGACCCTCACCTTGGCAAGGTGATGCTCTACCAACTGAGCCACGTCCGCGTTGCTGTCTTGCAGGGAGAACACTACCTGACGTCCGCGGGGGGTTTCACGGGGGGTCCCCCCGGGGGGTCAGCGGGCCCCCGGATCGGCCCCGCCGGACAGCAGGGCCGCCAGCTCCTCGTCGACGGCGAGGGCCGCCGTCTCCTGGCCGGGAGGCACCAGGGCCTCGGTCTGCTGCAGGAACGCCGCCACCGTGGCCCGCGACAGCTCGAACAACGCCTCGCCCGAGGGCGCGCGCAGGTGCAGGTAGAGGACGTCGCCGCTGGTGCGCGCCGGCCACAGCCGCACGTCGCCGTCGCCGGCCGGCCGCTCCAGCCCCGCGGCCAGCAGCTCCCGGCCCAGCAGCCAGGTGACGCCGTCGTCGGCGGGCTCCCCGGGCTCGCCGAACCCGATCCGCACGGCGAAGGGGTCGCTGACCGCGTACGACAGGACGGCGGGGACCTCGGTCCACGACGTCGGGCCGACCAGGTGCAGCGTCGTCGGGACGGAGTACCCCGGGGAGGAGCGGTGTGCCCTGTCGCGGTCCATGACTCCTAGAACGACCGGGGACGCCGGATGTTGCGCCGAGGTGCGCCCGGGCGTGTCGCACGGACGGGTGAGGTCCGTGGGGCGGGCGACCGCGGAGGAGGACGACGGTGAACCGCCGGGCCTCCACGCAGCGAACGCGGCGTGTGACGATGGGAGCCGTGACGCGTCCGGCACGACGACCGGAGGGCGACTCCGGCGATGCCGACCTCGTGCTGCGCGTGCGCGCGGGGGACCGCGGCGCCGTCGACGACCTCTACGACCGCTTCCGCCGCCCGGCCTTCGCGCTGGCCCGGCGGATCCTCGCGGACGACACCCTCGCGGAGGACGTCGTCCAGGACGTGTTCCTGAGCGTCTGGCGCGACCCGTGGGCCTACGACCGGGCGCGCGGCAGCTTCTCCTCCTGGCTGATGGCGATGGTCCACCACAAGGCCGTCGACGCCGTCCGCCGCGAGGAGGCCCACCGGCGCCGCCAGGCGCGCGCCGAGGACGACCTGGCGCTCACCGCCCCGACCACCGCCACCGACGTCGAGGACGAGGCGTGGAGCCGGGTCGTGTCCGAGCGGGTGCGGACGGCGCTGGGCACGCTGCCCGACGCCCAGCGGGAGGCGCTGACCCTGGCCTACTACGGCGGCTACACGCAGCGGGAGGTCGCGGCCCTGACCCGCGCGCCGCTGGGCACGGTCAAGACCCGCATGCTCGCCGGGATGCGCCGGCTCAAGGAGGAGCTCGGCGCGGTCGGCGGCGCCACGGCCGGCGGCGCCCTGAGCGGTCCCGCGGCGGTCGACGGGGGTGCCCGGTGAGCGCGCCGCGCGACGACCACGAGGCGTGGGACGAGCTCGCCGTCGGGTGGGCGCTGCACGCGCTCGAGCCCGAGGACGAGGCGCTGTTCACCCCGCACCTGCCCGGCTGCGCGCGGTGCGCGCGCACCGTCGCCGAGACCTCCGAGGTGATGGCCGCGCTGGCGAACGACCTGCCGCCGGCCGAGCCGTCGGAGGGGCTGCGCGACCGGCTGCGCGACGCCGTGGAGCGCACCGAGCAGGTGCCGCCCCCGCCGTCGGCGGCCGGGGCGCCCGACGCCGGGCTGTCCGGCGCGGCGACCGGCCCGGTGAACGGTCCGGGAAGCGGTCCGGCGGCCGGTCCGCGACAGGTCCCCGGCCCGCCGGGCGGCCGGCGGCGCACCGACGTCCCCGGCGGGGGCGGCTCCACGCGGGCCACCGGCTTCCCGAGCTACGTGCCCGCGCCGGCGGGGGAGGAGCGCCCGGAGCGGACCGCGTGGCGCCGCGTGCTGCCCAACGCCCTCGTCGCCGCCGCGGTCGCGGCGATCCTGGCGCTGGGCACCTGGAACGTCGTCCTCAGCTCCGCGCGGGACGAGGCGCAGGCGGCCGCCGCCGAGCAGGCCGACGTCGTGCAGTCGCTCCTGCAGCCCGGCCGCGCCACCATCGCGCCGGTCACCGACGACGACGGCCACGACGTCGCCACGGTCGTCGCCCGCGACGGCGAGCTGCAGGTGGTCACGCACGGGCTGCGCCTCAACGACCGCGACGCGACCACCTACGTCGTGTGGGGGATGACCGAGACCGACCCGGTGCCGCTCGGCACCTTCGACGTCGTCTCCCCACAGACCGACCTCCGGGCCGTAGGCTCCGCCTCGACCGGTCTCGACGACTACGAGGCGTATGCCGTCAGCATCGAGCCCGGCCGTCAGGCTCCGTCGGAACCGACGGACGTGGTCGCGAGCGGGCAGGTGAGCAGCTGAGCGGACAGGAGACCGTGCCGCCCCTCCCTCGGGAGGCGCCGGCCGGACCGACCGCGGGGACGCGGCGGGAGCGGGACGGGCACGAGAGCCTGCGCGAGCGGGTGGCCGACTCGGGCTGGCGGCGACGCATCGCCGCCCGCCGGTCGATCGACCACGCCTACCGGATGGGCGTCGGCATCGTGGGCGGGCTGGTCGTCGCCGTCGGGCTGGCCACCATCCCGCTGCCGGGGCCGGGTTGGCTGACGGTCATCGCGGGCCTGTTCGTGCTCGCCACCGAGTTCATGTGGGCCGAGCGGCTGCTGGAGTTCACCCGGCGGCACGTCCGTGCCTGGACCGACTGGGTCGGCCGGCAGCCGGTGTGGGTGCGGCTGGGCATCGGCGTGCTGACGGCGGCCTTCGTCTACGGCGTCCTGGTCGTCACGCTGCACCTGACGGGCGTGCCGGACTGGGTGCCGGGGTGGGTGCCGCTCTGGCGGTGACCGTCTGGCATCATGGACGGCGCAGCGGGCGATTGGCTCAGTGGTAGAGCGCTTCGTTCACACCGAAGAGGTCACTGGTTCGAACCCAGTATCGCCCACCCCGGCGCGAGAGCCCCGGACCACGAGGTCCGGGGCTCTCGCCGTTCCCGGGGACGGAAACCGCGTCGACCGCGCGCCGCGGACCGCCTACCGTCCGCGGCCGTGGCGGGTGTCCGCCCCGGGGACCGAGGAGCGGGATGTCCTGCCACCTGGACGCACTGGCCGTCGGCGCGCACGACCCGGCCGCGCTCGCCCGCTTCTGGGCCGGCCTGCTCGGGCGGGACACCGTCGAGGGACCCGGCGGGGTCGACGTGCCGCCGGGGGAGGACCCTGGCCTGCGGCTGCGGTTCCTGCCGACGGCGCGGCCCCGCGCCGGCCGCAACCGCATGCACCTGGACCTGACCAGCGCGACGCCCGGCGACCAGCGGGCGACGGTGGAGCGGGCGCTGGCGCTCGGCGGCCGGCACCTCGACGTCGGCCAGCTCCCGGAGGAGGAGCACGTGGTGCTCGCCGACCCGGAGGGCAACGAGTTCTGCGTCATCGAGGCGGGCAACCGCTTCCTCGAGGGCTGCGGCCCGGTCGGGGCGGTGGCCTGTGACGGCACCCGCGCCGTCGGCCTGTTCTGGGCCGCCGCGCTCGCGTGGCCGCTGGTGTGGGACGAGGGCGAGGAGACGGCGGTGCAGTCACCGCGGGGCGGGCCGAAGGTCACCTGGGGCGGGTCGCCGCCGGCGCCGGGGACCGGCCGTGGCCGGCTGCACCTGGACCTCGTGCCGGACGGCGGCGACCGGGAGGCCGAGGCGGACCGCCTGGTCGGCCTCGGCGCCGCCCGCGCCGGGACCACCGCCGGTGGCGCGGTCGAGCTCGTCGACCCCGACGGCACCGGGTTCCGGCTGCTCTGAGCGCGCTCGCCGTGGACGTGCCGGTCGTGGACGTGCCGGGGGCCGGGCTCCCGGCGGGGAGCCCGGCCCCCGGGTGACCGGTCGGTCAGGCGGGGCCGTAGGTGAGGTGCGCGACCCCGTTGCTCAGCGCCTCGACGCCCAGCAGGGACAGCTTCTGCTCGGTGCCCTCGGGGAACAGGTGGATGCCCGTGCCGACGGCGACCGGGTAGACGTAGAGGTGCAGCTCGTCGACGAGGCCGTCGGCGACCAGGGCGCGCACCAGGGTGGCGCTGCCGCTGACGTAGAGGTCGCGGTCGGCCTTGAGCTCCCGGATCCGGCCGGCGTCGTACCCGCCGACGGCGGTCGAGTTCCGCCACACCGACTCGGCGTCGGTCAGCGTCGAGGACACGACGTACTTGGTCGTGTCGTTGAAGAAGGGCGCGCCCGGGTCGTCGTCGGCGGTGCGGGTGGACCACGCCGGCGCGAACATCTCGAAGGTCGTGCGGCCCAGCAGGATGCCGCCGGCGGGCGCGGTGAGCGCGCCGATCGAGGCGGCCAGGTCCTCGGGGAACCCGTAGTCCATCGTCCACATCGGCGCGTCGACGACCCCGTCGACGGTGGTGAACTCGTGCACCCGGATGACGCCCATGTCGTGCTCCTCACAGCTCCCGGACGGCCCTGTCGGCCGTTCTCGTCGGGTCAGACACTGGACGATCCCGTTTCTCATCGGTGCGTGACCCGCCGTCCTGACACGATGCGGCGGTGGAGCGGACCGGGCCTGGCCTCGACCCGTACACCCTGCGCGCCGTCGTCGAGCTGGAGGTCGCGCTCGAGGCGGGGGTGGCCGTCGACGCCGCGCACGCCGTGGTCGGCGACCTCGCACTGGCCGCGTTCGGGCCGGGCGTCTTCGGCGCGATCGGCGAGGCGCTGGCCGAGGAGGGCCGCCCCGCCGACGAGTGGGCGGTGCTGCTCGCCGACGACGCGCTGGCGGACCGGGTCCTCGGCCGCCTGCACGAGCGGACCGGCGACGACGCCGGGGAGGGCGAGCTCGTCTGGTCGGCGTACCCGCCCGGCTCGAGTCCCGGCCGGGAGGGGTTCCGGCGGGCCGTCCGCCGACGGCGGGAGAACGCCCTCACGGCGGCGGTGCTGCCCCGCCGGCACCGGGTGGCCGGGCGGCGCCGGCGCGACTGACCGCACCCGCCGCCTCCGCGCCGATCGGGCGCACCATGGGGGAGATGGCACTGGACAGGGCCGCCCGCCTGGACGCGGCCGTGGAACGCGACGGCCCCACCTGCATCTGGTGCGGGCGCACGCTCACCGGGCACGTCACGCCGACCACCGAGCACGTCGTGCCGCGCGTCAAGGGCGGCCCGTCGTGGCTGGAGAACGAGGTCGCCGCCTGCGGGCGGTGCAACGGCGAGCGCGGGCACACCGCGCCGGTGGAGTGGCTCGAGGAGTGCCTGCGCCGCGGCTGGCCGGCCGACGAGGCGCGGCTGGCCCGCCTGCTCGCCGCCCTGTCCGCCGCCATCGCCGAGCGCGGCGGGCAGCGCCGGGCCCGGCCCTACCTCGACTCCCAGCTGCGGCGGCTGCGCCGGCGGGGCGCCCGCGCCGCCTGAGCCGCGGCTAGCGTGGCCGCCGTGGGCACCGTCGTCGGCATCTCGGTCTACCCGGTGCGCGGCTGCGCGGGGACGCCGCTGGAGCGCGCCGACGTCGGTCCCGCCGGGCTGGCCGGGGACCGCGCGAGCGCCGTCGTCGACGCCGGCGGGCGGGTGCTGCGCGGGAAGGACGCGCCCGGGCTGGCCGCCGTCGCCCCCACCGGCGACGCCGGCGCCGACGCCGCCGCCCTCACCGCCGCGCTGGGCCGGCCGGTGCACCTGCAGCCGCTGACGGAGCGCCCCGACGGCGCGGCCGCGGTGCACCTGGTGTCCCGGCAGGCGCTCGACCGCGCCGCCGCGGGCGTCGTCCCGGCCGGGTGCGGCGCCGACGACCCCCGCGCGAACCTCGTGCTCGACCTGCCCGGCGACCTCCCCGACGCCGACGAGCGCACCTGGGTGGGGCGGCGGCTGCGCCTCGGCACCGCCGTGCTGGAGGTCACCCGCCTGCCGAGGCACTGCCTGGGCGTCTACGCCGAGGTGGCCGAGCCCGGCACGGTCGCGGTCGGCGACGAGGTCGTCCCCGCCTAGCCGAGGCGGCCCCCGCGGGGAGGAGGTCAGCACCACGCGGTCGGGTCTCGGGAACACGGGGGGCCGGTCGATACGCTGGCCGGAGCGCGCCCGTCCGCACGGGCGCCGCCCCGAGCAACCGAGAGAACCCCAGGAGACCCCGTGTCCGCCGCGCCCGCCCCCGCCGTCACCGCCCCGATCCGGGTGCCGGCCGGGACGACGGCCGAGCAGGCGCTCAAGGACGCCGGGGTGCCGCTCAAGGGCCCCGACGGCGCCGTCGTCGTCCGGGACCTCGGCACCGGCGACCTGCGCGACCTCGCCTGGGTCCCCGGGGACGACGCCGAGGTGGAGCCCGTCGTCGCCGCGAGCCCGGAGGGCCGCGCGGTGATCCGGCACTCCACCGCGCACGTGCTCGCCCAGGCCGTGCAGGACCTCTTCCCGGGCACCCGGCTGGGCATCGGCCCGCCGGTCGAGAACGGCTTCTACTACGACTTCGACCCGGAGAAGCCCTTCACCCCGGAGGACCTGCAGGCGCTGGAGAAGCGCATGCAGCAGATCGTGAGGGCCGGGCAGCGCTTCTCCCGCCGGGAGATCGGCGACGACGACGCCCGCGCCGAGCTCGCGCACGAGCCCTACAAGCTCGAGCTGATCGGGCTCAAGGGCGGCGCCGGGGACGCGGCCGAGGGCGCGGACGTCGAGGTCGGCGGCGCGCAGCTGACCATGTACGACAACCTCGACCCGCGCACCGGCGAGCGCCTGTGGACCGACCTGTGCCGCGGCCCGCACCTGCCGCGCACCAGCAGCATCCCCGCCTTCAGCCTCACCCGCTCCGCCGCCGCCTACTGGCGGGGCAGCGAGAAGAACCCGCAGCTGCAGCGGGTCTACGGCACCGCGTGGGAGAGCCGCGACGCGCACAAGGCGTACCTCGAGCAGGTGGCCGAGGCCGAGCGCCGCGACCACCGCCGCCTCGGCGCGGAGCTGGACCTGTTCAGCTTCCCCGACGAGATCGGCTCGGGCCTCGCGGTGTTCCACCCGAAGGGCGGCGTCGTCCGGCGGGAGCTGGAGGCCTACAGCCGGCAGCGGCACGAGGAGGGCGGGTACTCCTTCGTCAACACCCCGCACATCACCAAGGGCCGGCTGTTCGAGATCTCCGGCCACCTCGACTGGTACGCCGAGGGCATGTACCCGCCCATGCAGCTCGACGAGGAGCGCGACGCCGACGGCACCGTGCGCCGGCAGGGGCAGGACTACTACCTCAAGCCGATGAACTGCCCGATGCACAACCTCGTGTTCGGGTCCCGCGGCCGCTCCTACCGCGAGCTGCCGCTGCGGCTGTTCGAGTTCGGCACCGTCTACCGGTACGAGAAGTCCGGCGTCATCCACGGGCTCACCCGCGCCCGCGGCTTCACCCAGGACGACGCGCACATCTACTGCACCCCCGAGCAGATGGGCGGCGAGCTGCGCGGCCTGCTCGACTTCGTGCTCGGCCTGCTCGCCGACTACGGCCTGTCGGACTTCTACCTGGAGCTGTCCACCCGCAACCCGGAGAAGTCCGTGGGGTCGGACGAGAGCTGGGAGGTGGCCACCGAGGCGCTGCGCCGGGCGGCGCTGGACTCCGGTCTCGAGCTCGTGCCCGACCCGGGCGGCGCGGCGTTCTACGGCCCGAAGATCTCCGTGCAGGCCCGCGACGCCATCGGCCGCAGCTGGCAGATGTCGACCATCCAGGTCGACTTCAACCTGCCCGAGCGGTTCGGCCTGGAGTACACCGCCGCCGACGGCTCCCGCCAGCGGCCGGTCATGCTGCACCGCGCGCTGTTCGGCTCGATCGAGCGCTTCTTCGCCGTGCTGACCGAGCACTACGCGGGCGCGTTCCCGGCCTGGCTGGCGCCGGTGCAGGTGGTCGGCATCCCGGTCACCGACGACCAGGTCGGCTACCTGACCGACGTCGCGCTGCGGCTGCGCGAGCACGGCATCCGGGTCGAGGTCGACGACTCCGACGACCGCATGCAGAAGAAGATCCGCAACGCCAGCAAGCAGAAGGTGCCCTTCGTGCTCATCGCCGGCGCCACCGACGCCGAGGCGGGCGCCGTCTCCTTCCGCTACCGCGACGGCAGCCAGCGCAACGGGGTGCCGGTCGCCGAGGCCGTCGACGCCGTCGTCGCCTGGGTGCGCGCCCGGCACAACGCCGACCCGACCGCCGACGTCCCCCAGGGGACCCCGTGACCGTCGGCCCGGACGGCTTCTCCGTCCCGGTCTCCAGCGACGACGGCGGCCCGGCCACCGTCTTCGAGCACCTGTGGACGCCCTACCGGATGGCCTACATCCGCGGCTCGGGCAAGCCCACCGGTGAGCACGACTGCCCGTTCTGCCTCATCCCGGCCATGCCGGACGAGGAGGGTCTGGTGGTGGCGCGCGGGGAGACCGTCTTCGCGGTGCTCAACCTCTACCCGTACAACGCCGGACACCTCATGGTGGTCCCGTACCGGCACGTGCCCGACTACACCGACCTCACCGACGCCGAGGTCGCCGAGCTGGGCGCGTTCACGCAGACGGCGATGCGGGTGGTGCGGCAGGTGACCGGCGCGCACGGCTTCAACATCGGGATGAACCAGGGCTCGGTGGCCGGCGCCGGCATCGCCGACCACCTGCACCAGCACGCGGTGCCGCGGTGGGGCGGGGACACCAACTTCATGCCGGTGATCGGCCTCACCCGGGTGCTGCCGCAGGTGCTCGCCGAGACCCGCACGCTGCTGGCCCGGCACTGGCCGGACGCCGCGGCGCCGGTCGCGGGGAGCTGACGGTGCTCGGCTCGGGCGCGCGCGCCGCCGTCGGCCGGTTCTGGGCGCCGGTCGCCGTCCGCCTGGCGCGCGCCGGGGTGACCCCGGACATGGTCACCGTCACCGGCACGGTCGGCGCGATCGCCGCGGCGGTGACGCTGATCGCGCACGGCGTGCTGTTCTGGGGCGCTTTCACCGTCACGCTGTTCGTGCTGCTCGACATGCTCGACGGCGCCCTGGCCCGCGCCCGCGGCGGCGGGTCGGCGTTCGGCGCGGTGCTCGACTCCACCTGCGACCGCGCCGTCGACGCCGCCGTCTTCGGGGCGCTGGTGTGGTGGTACACCGGCGCCGGCGACGACCGGCTGCTCGCGCTGCTGGCCCTCGTCGGGCTGACCCTCGGCGTGCTCACCAGCTACATCAAGGCGCGCGCCGAGGGCGTCGGGATCCCGTGCGACGTCGGCCTGGTCGAGCGCACCGAGCGGCTGATCCTCGTGCTCACCGGCACCGGGTTCACCGGGCTGGGCATCCCGTACGCCGTCGACGTCGGGCTGTGGCTGCTCGTCGTCGGCGGGGTGGTGACCGTGGGCCAGCGGGTCGTGGCCGTGCACCGCGGCGCCCGCGGCCGCGCGCTGACCCCCACCGCCCCGGCTCCGTGACCGGCCTGCGCGCCCGGGTCGCCTCGCGCGCCGCCGACCTCGGCTACGCCGCCGGGTGGACGGCGGTGCAGCGGCTGCCCGAGCCGGTGGCCCGGGGCGCCTTCGACGCCGGTGGCCGGGTGGCCGCCCGGCGCGACGGCCGGGGCGTGCGGCAGCTGCGGGCCAACCTGCGGGTGGCCACCGGCGGCAAGCTGGACGACGCCGAGCTCGACGCGCTCACCGGGCGGGCGCTGCGGTCCTACGCGCGCTACTGGCAGGAGGCGTTCCGGCTGCCGCGGCTGCCCGGCGCACGGATCGTGGCCGGCACCACGCACTCCGGCGTGGAGCACCTCCAGCGGGCCCGGGACGCCGGCCGCGGCGTCGTCATCGCCCTGCCGCACAGCGGCAACTGGGACGCCGCCGGCGTGTGGCTGGTCGACTGGCTGGGCGGGCCGTTCACGACCGTGGCCGAGCGCCTGCGCCCGGAGTCGCTCTACCGGCGGTTCCTCGAGTACCGGGAGTCCCTCGGCATCCGGGTGCTGCCGCTGACCGGGGGTGAGCGGCCCAGCTCCGCGGTGCTCCGCGAGGAGCTCGCCGCCGGGGGCTTCACCTGCCTGCTCACCGACCGCGACCTCGGCCCCGGCGGTGTCCCGGTCGAGTTCTTCGGCCGGCCGACGACGATGCCCGCCGGCCCGGCCCTGCTCGCCGCGCAGACCGGCGCGGCCCTGCACCCGGCGGTCTGCCGGTTCACCGACCGCGGCTGGGAGTTCGCCGTCTTCCCGGAGGTGCGCGTCGACGGGCCCGGGCGGCTGCGCGACCGGGTCGGGGCGGGCATGCAGGGCGTGGCCGACGCCTTCACCGACGCCCTCGCGGTGGCCCCGGAGGACTGGCACGTGCTCGGCCGGATCTGGGCCGACGTCCCGCCCGACCCGCCGGCCGCGAGGCGGCGCTGATGCGGATCGGTCTCGTCTGCCCCTACCAGTGGGACGTGCCCGGCGGGGTGCAGTACCACGTGCGCGACCTCGCCGAGACCCTGCGCGGGCTCGGCCACTCCGTCGAGGTGCTCACCCCCGCGGAGCACGAGGAGTCGCTGACCGACCCCTGGCTCACCTGGGCCGGGCGGACGGTGCCGATCCCGTACAACGGCTCGATGGCCAGCGTGCAGTTCGGCCCGGTCTCGGCCGCCCGGGTGCGCCGGTGGCTGCGCGAGGGCCACTTCGACGTCGTCCACGTGCACGACCCGGCGCCGCCGTCGATCGGCCTGCTGGTCTGCATGATCGCGACCGGGCCGATCGTGGCGACGTTCCACGCCGCCACGGTGCGGTCGAAGTGGCTGGCCGCGTGGGGGCCGGTGGTCCGGCCGTGGCTGGAGAAGATCAGCGGCCGCATCGCGGTGTCGGACTTCGCCCGCCGCGTGCAGGTCGAGCACCTCGGCGGCGACGCGGTGATCATCCCGAACGGCGTGCACGTGCCGTTCTTCGCCGAGGGGCCGACGCTGCCGGGCGCCGCGCGCGGCGTCGACGGCCCGACCATCGGCTTCCTCGGCCGCTACGACGAGCCGCGCAAGGGCCTGCCGGTGCTGCTGGAGGCCATGCGCGCCGTGGTGGCCGAGCACCCCGGCGCGCGGCTGCTCATCGCCGGGCGCGGCGACCCCGACGCGCTGCGGGAGGCCGTGGGGGAGGACCTGCGCCCCTCGGTCGCGCTGCTCGGCGAGCTCTCCGAGGCCGACAAGGCGGCGTTCCTGCGCTCGGTCGACGTCTACTGCGCGCCGAACCTGCTGGGGGAGAGCTTCGGCGTCGTGCTCATCGAGGCGATGGCCGCCGGCGCGCCCATCGTGGCCAGCGACCTCGACGCGTTCGCGCGGGTGCTCGAGGACGGCGACGCCGGCGTCCTGGTGCGCCGCGGCGACGCGCCGGCGCTGGCCCGCGAGCTGTCGGCGCTGCTGCGGGACCCGGACCGCCGGCGGGCGCTGTCGGCCGCCGGCCGGGAGGCCGCGGCCGCCTACGACTGGCAGGTCGTCGCCCGCCGCGTGCTCGCCGTCTACGAGACCGTCGCCGCGCCCGGGGCCGGCGAGGTGACCGCCGCCGACGACGCCGGGCTGGCCGCCGCCACCGGGTCACCGGGCACCCCGGACGGGGTGTTGCCGTCCCTGCTGCGGCGCGTGCGCCGCTAGCGTGGGCGTCCGTGACGCCCGACGCCTGGTTGCTCCTCGCCGCGGGGGTCGTCGCGCTGCTGCTGGCGTGGACCGCCTGGACGCTCACCCGCCTGCGCCGCCTGGAGGCCCGCGTGGCCCGCACCTGGGCCGTGCTCGACGACCGGCTCCGGCAGCGCGCCGACCTGGCCGGCGACCTCGCCTCGGAGCACTCCGCCGCGCTCGGTGAGGAGCGGGCCGGCCGGCTCAAGACCGCCGCCCACGACGCCCGCCACCCGCTCACGGGCGACCGCGAGCTGGCCGAGAACGCCCTCGGCCGCGAGGTGCGGGCGCTGCCGCCCGAGGTCCCCGGCGTGCCGGCGGCGCGGCTGGCGGCCCTCGCCGAGGCCGACGGGCGGATGGCGCTGGCCCGGCGCTTCTACAACGACGCCGTCCGCGACACCCACCTGCTCCGCCAGCGCCGGGTGCCCAGGCTGCTGCGGCTGCACGCCGACCGCCCGCTGCCCCGCTTCTTCGACGTCGAGGACGGCCTCGACGCCGTCCCGCTCGGCGCCGGCACGCCCCGCGGCTGACCCGCCGCCGCGTCCCGCCCGCCTCCCGGCGGCCGCCCGCCACCCGCGGCCGGGACGGCGCCCGCGGCGCGCTCGGTAGGATCGACGGGTCCGCCCGCGCTCCGGTGCCGGGCGCCGGGACGAGGGAGGACAGCCGTGAGCGGCCATTCCAAGTGGGCGACCACCAAGCACAAGAAGGCCGCGATCGACGCCAAGCGCGGCAAGCTGTTCGCCAAGCTGATCAAGAACATCGAGGTGGCGGCCCGCACCGGCGGCGGTGACCCGGCCGGCAACCCGACGCTCTACGACGCCATCCAGAAGGCGAAGAAGTCGTCGGTCCCCAACGACAACATCGACCGCGCGGTCAAGCGCGGGTCCGGTGCCGAGGCCGGCGGCGTCGAGTACCTGAACATCACCTACGAGGGCTACGCGGCCGGCGGTGTCGCGGTGCTCATCGAGTGCCTCACCGACAACAAGAACCGGTCGGCCTCCGAGGTGCGCACCGCGATGACCCGCAACGGCGGCTCGATGGCCGACCCGGGCTCGGTGTCCTACCTGTTCACGCGCAAGGGCGTCATCGTCGTGCCGCAGGCCGACGGCGTCGACGAGGACACCGTGCTCATGGCCGTCCTCGACGCCGGCGCCGAGGAGGTGCGCGACCTCGGCGACACCTTCGAGGTCGTCTGCGAGCCCACCGACCTCGTCGCGGTCCGCACCGCGCTGCAGGACGCCGGCATCGACTACGACTCCGCCGAGGCCGGCTTCGTGCCCAGCGTGACCGTCGAGCTCGACGAGGAGGGCGCCGGCAAGGTGTTCCGTCTCATCGACGCGCTCGAGGACTGCGACGACGTGCAGAACGTGTACGCCAATTACGACGTCCCCGACGAGGTCCTCGCCAACGTCGGATGAGGCCGGGCGGTCCCGCCCGTCCCACCCGCCCCGGACACCCCGGCGCTGACGGCGCCCGGGCCCCGCGGGGCCGGAGCATGGGTCCGACGCGCCGCGCCGGGCGGCGTCTGGGGGACGCGGGGACCAGGTGGCCGGAGCGAGCGCACGCGCCGCGCGCGTGCTCACCGTCCTGCTGCTGTCGGCCGGGGTGCTCGGCGGGATCGCCCCGCCGGAGCCGGTCGTCGCCGCGACCCGGGCCTCCGCCGTGCTGCTCCCCGCCGACCTCCCCGCCGACACCGCGCCCGAGCCGGTGGGGCGGCGGCCGGCGGTGGGGCAGGTGGCCCGCATGACCGCCGTCCCGCAGCCGGCGGCCGCGCCGTCCGCGGAGCCCGCCGGGTCGGCCGAGCCCGTCCCCGGGCCGGCCGCCCCGCCCGCCGAGGAGCCCGCGCCACCGGTGCCCGGCGTCCTCCCGCTCGACGTCGACGCCGGCGGGTCGGCGCAGGTGGTCACCGTGGTCGCCGCCTCGGCCGGCGCCACCACCGCCGAGCTCACCGCCTGGGAGCTCGGCGAGACCGGCTGGACGGCGGTGCTCGGCCCGTGGCCGGCCCGGGTCGGGTCCGCCGGGATCGGCGCCGCCCGCGAGGGCTCCACCCGCACGCCGGCGGGCACCTTCGCCCTGCCCGAGGCGTTCGGCCGCGCGGCCGACCCCGGCAGCGGCCTCCCCTACCGGCAGGTCGACGCCGAGGACTGGTGGGTCTCCGACGTCGCCAGCCCGCTGTACAACCGGCACGCGCGCTGCGCCGCCGGCACCTGCCCGTTCGACGAGCGGGCGGGGGAGAACCTGCTGGCCGCCGGCGCCGTCTACGACCACGCCGTCGTCATCGGCTACAACAGCGGCGGGACGCCGGGCGCGGGCTCGGCGTTCTTCCTGCACGTGACGAACGGCGCGCCCACCGCGGGCTGCGTGGCGGTCGAACGGGGGCGGCTGCAGACGCTGATGCGGTGGCTCGACCCCGCGGCCGGCCCGCTGGTGGCGATCGGCGTCGCCTGAGCGGGAGCCCGGGCCCGGGCCGTCGCCGCACGCGGCGCACGCCGCGTGTTGCGCCGGGGCGCCGTCGTCGGGGACCGTTACGGTGGGCGTCGAACAGGCGTTCGGAGGAAGGGGGCGGGCATGCGCGTGCTCGGCATCGACCCGGGGCTCACCCGGTGCGGGTGGGGCGTGGTCGACGGCCGGCCCGGCGCCCGCCCGGCCGCCGTCGGGGTGGGCGTGATCCGCAGCTCCGCCGACCTCGACCTGGAGCTGCGGCTGCTGGAGCTGCACACCCAGGTGACGGCGCTGCTGCGCGAGCACCGGCCCGACGTCGTGGCCATCGAGCGCGTGTTCACCCAGAACAACAAGGGCACCGCCACCGGCACGGCGCAGGCCGCCGGCGTGGCGGCCCTCGCCGCGGCGCAGGCCGACCGCCCGGTCGCCTGGCACACGCCGAGCGAGGTCAAGGCGGCCATCTCCGGCAACGGCCGCGCGGACAAGGAGCAGGTCACCCTCATGGTCACCCGGGTGCTCGGCCTCGCGGCCGCCCCCAAGCCGGCCGACGCCGCCGACGCGCTCGCGCTGGCCGTCTGCCACGTGTGGCGCGGCCCGGCGCAGCAGCGGCTCCGGGTCGCCGCGATCGCCGGCGGCATCGGCGCGCCGGTCGTGCAGCGCACGCTGCCGCGCTGGCAGGGGGTGTCCCGGTGATCGCCAGCGTCCACGGCCGGGTCGCTGCCGTCGGGCCCGACGGCGCGGTGGTGGAGGTCGGCGGCGTCGGCCTCTCGGTGCAGTGCACGCCCGGCACCATCGCCCGGCTCACGGTCGGCGAGCAGGCGCGGCTGGCCACCAGCCTCGTCGTCCGCGAGGACTCCCTGACCCTCTACGGCTTCGCCGACGACGACGAGCGCTCGCTGTTCGAGCTGCTGCAGACGGCCAACGGCGTCGGCCCGCGGCTGGCGCAGGCGGTGCTGGCCATCCACCCGCCGCGCGAGGTCCGCCGCGCCGTCTCCATGGCCGACGTCAAGGCGCTCATGCAGGTGCCCGGCATCGGCAAGAAGGGCGCCGAGCGGCTGATCCTCGAGCTGCGCGACCGGCTGGGCACCACGACCACCGACACGCAGCTCGACGGCGCGCCGGCCGCCGCGGGCTCGCCGATCACCCCGGTGGCGCCGTGGCGCGACCAGCTGTCCTCGGCGCTGGTCGGGCTCGGCTGGTCCACCCGCGAGGCCGACACCGCGCTCACCGCCCTGGCGCCGGTCGCCGACGAGCAGCTCACCACCACCGGCCGGGTCGACGTCGGGTCGCTGCTGCGGCAGGCCCTCCAGCTGCTGGGCCGGTCATGAGTGCGCCGTTCGACCGGTCGCTGACCGGGGAGGTGGAGTCGGGCATCAGCCGCGACTTCGCCGTCTCCCCGCAGGCCGGCGATGAGGAGCGGGTGGTCGAGTCGGCGCTGCGGCCGCACTCGCTGACCGACTTCATCGGCCAGCCCAAGGTCGCCCGCCAGCTCGCGCTCGTGCTCGAGGGCGCCAAGCGCCGGGGCCGGCCGCCGGACCACGTGCTGCTGTCGGGCCCGCCCGGCCTCGGCAAGACCAGCCTCGCGCTCATCATCGGCTCCGAGCTCGGCACCGCCGTGAAGATCACCAGCGGCCCGGCGATCGAGCGCTCCGGCGACCTCGCGGCGATGCTGTCCAACCTCGGTCCCGGCGACGTGCTGTTCATCGACGAGATCCACCGCATCGCGCGGCCCGCCGAGGAACTGCTGTACATGGCGATGGAGGACTTCCGCGTCGACGTCGTCGTCGGCAAGGGGCCCGGCGCCACCGCCATCCCGCTCGAGATCAACCCCTTCACCCTCGTCGGCGCCACCACCCGCGCCGGCCTGCTCACCGGGCCGCTGCGCGACCGGTTCGGCTTCGTCGGACAGATGGAGTTCTACGAGCCGGCCGAGCTCCAGCAGGTGCTCGCCCGCAGCGCCGACCTGCTCGGGGTCGAGCTCACCGACGACGGGTCGGCCGAGATCGCCCGGCGCTCCCGCGGCACACCCCGCATCGCCAACCGGTTGCTGCGCCGGGTGCGCGACTACGCCGAGGTGGAGGCCGACGGCCGGGTCACCCGCGCCGTCGCCCGCGCGGCGCTGGCGCTCTACGACGTCGACGAGCTCGGCCTCGACCGGCTCGACCGCGAGGTGCTCGAGGCGCTGGTCGGGAAGTTCCACGGCGGCCCGGTGGGCGTCAGCACGCTCGCGGTCGCCGTGGGGGAGGAGCCGCACACCGTCGAGGAGGTCTGCGAGCCGTTCCTCGTGCGCGCCGGCCTGCTCGCCCGCACCCCGCGCGGGCGGGTGGCCACCGAGGCGGCCTGGCGCCACCTCGGCCGGCCGGTGCCGCGCGGCGGGATCCCCCTCGGCGGTGTCACAGCCGTCCCGCGTGACCCGGGTTCGTCGTCGGAACCGCTCTTCGACGCCTAGACTCATCGGCGCTGGCGCGCAAGTCGGCCCCTCGCCGGGCCGCACGGGTCCCGGCTCCGCGACCCGGTGTCGGCGGGGGCCGGCCCGCGCGCCACGGCCGACGTACCCGAGCGGTCCCGACCCGGACCGCACCGACCGCGTGCACGCGAGCGCGGAAGAGAGGCACCCCCGCCGTGGAACTGTTCCCCCTGCTCCTGCTCGTGCTGGCCTTCGTGGCGCTGGTGGTGCTGCCCGCCCGTGCCCGCAAGCGCCAGCAGAACCAGACGCAGTCGGCGCTGGCGATCGGCGTGCCGGTGACGATGGCCGGCGGCGTGTACGCCACCGTGGCCGGTCTCGACGACCCGGCCACCATCCAGGTCGAGGTGGCCCCCGGCGTGGTCGTCACCTACGCGCGCCAGGCGGTCATCCAGGTGCGCCAGCCCGCGGGTGCGGTGCCCGGCCCGCTGGCCACCGGCGAGACCGTCGTCGAGCCGGTGGAGGAGCCCCTCCGGGACGACCGTCCCGGTGACGGCCCCTCCGGCAAGACCCTCTGACGGGACGCCCGGTGGCCAACCGCGCCCTGCCGGCGCGCCGCTACTTCGGCGCGTTCGTCCTGATCGTGGCCGTCCTGTACGGCCTCATCTTCTTCACCGGCACCGACCGGACGCCGCAGCTCGGCCTCGACCTGCGCGGCGGCACCACGGTCACCCTGACCGCGCGCACGCCCGACGGGCAGGCGCCGGCCCCGGAGGACCTCGAGCTCGCCCGCCAGATCATCGAGCAGCGGGTGAACGGCATCGGCGTCGCCGAGGCCGAGGTGGTCACCGAGGGCGACACGAACATCGTCATCTCGGTGCCCGGTGACGACGGCGAGCAGGCGCGCGAGCTCGGCCAGACCGCGCAGCTGCGCTTCCGCCCGGTGATCGGCGCGCCCGAGCCCGCCGCCCCGGCCGAGACCAGCGACCCCGCGACGCCGTCGGACTCCGCGGCGCCGACCGACGGCGCGACCCCCAGCGACCCGGCGGCGCCCACGGACTCCGCTGCGCCCACCGACTCGGCGGCGCCCACCGACTCGGCGGCCCCGACCGACGGCGCCACGCCGACCGACGCCGTGTCGACCGGCAGCGGGTCGGCCCCGGCCACCGGCAGCGACGGCGCCGTCAGCGACCCCGCGCTCGACCCGGACCGCCCCGCCGTCACGCAGGAGGAGGCCGCGGCGCAGTTCGCCACGCTGACCTGCTCGGCGGAGGACACCCGCAGCGAGATCGCGCGCCCCGACGACTTCGTCGCGGCCTGCAGCGAGGACGGCACGACCAAGTACCTGCTCGGCCCCACGATCATCGAGGGCACCGAGATCGCCGACGCCAGCGCCGGCACGCAGCAGACCACCGGCGAGTGGGTCGTGCTGCTGGACTTCAACGGCGAGGGCCGGTCCACCTGGGCCGAGTACACCGCCGCGAACGTCGGCAGCAACGTCGCCTTCACCCTCGACGGCCGCGTCGTCTCGGCGCCCACCATCCAGGGCGCCATCAACGGCCAGACCACCATCACCGGCCAGTTCGACCAGGCCAGCGCCGAGGAGCTGGCCAACCAGCTGCGCTACGGCGCCCTCCCGCTGACCTTCGAGCAGGCCACCGCCCAGTCGATCTCCACCGAGCTCGGCGCCGAGCAGCTGCGGGCCGGCCTCATCGCCGGCGCCATCGGCATCGCGCTCGTGTTCGTCTACGCGCTGGTCTACTACCGGCTGCTCGGCCTGGTGATGATCGCCAGCCTGCTGCTGTCGGCGGTCGTGGTCTACGCGAGCCTGGTGCTGCTTGGCCGCGAGATCGGCTTCACGCTGAGCCTCGCCGGCATCGCCGGGTTCATCGTCTCGATCGGCATCACGGCCGACTCGTTCGTCGTCTACTTCGAGCGCCTCAAGGACGAGATCCGCGAGGGCCGCAGCCTGCGGTCGGCGGTGCCGCGCGCCTGGGTGCGCGCCCGCCGCACCATCCTGTCGGCCGACGCGGTGAGCTTCCTCGCCGCGGCGATCCTCTACTGGCTGGCCATCGGCGACGTGAAGGGCTTCGCGTTCACCCTGGGTCTGTCCACGGTGCTCGACCTCGTCGTCGTCTTCCTCTTCACCCACCCGCTGATGGCGGTGCTCGCGCGGTTCAAGGCGTTCGGGCAGAGCCGGTTCTCCGGCCTCGGCCGCGTCGACCGCTCGCGCCGCGCCACCGACCCGATGGCCGCCGCCGAGCGGCAGCTCGTCGGCGCCGGCAGTGGCGGGCGCGCCACCCAGGACAGGAGCCAGGCATGAGCCGCGAGCAGGACCGGCCCGACGAGGAGCTCCCCGTCGGCACCGAGGCCGACGAGGCGCGCGCGGCCGACGCCGACGCCGCCGGTGACGCCGCCGCGGCCGCCGACGACGACGCGCTGGCCGACGCCGGCCTGCCCGCCGAGGGGGAGACCGGCACCCGCCGGGCGCCGCACCGCGCCTCGCTGGCGCACCGCCTCTACAACGGCGAGGCGGGGCTCGACGTCGTCGGCCGCAGCCGGCTGATCTACAAGGTCACCGCGGTGGTCGTGCTGGTCTGCATCGCGTCGATGCTGTTCCGCGGCTTCAACTTCGGCATCGACTTCGCCGGCGGCAACAGCTTCCGGCTGACCGGCGAGGCGGCGCAGCTGGAGCAGGTCCGCGAGGCCGCCACCGACGCCGGCGCCGACGTCGCCTCCGCGCAGGTGGTCGGCGGCAACACGATCCTGCTGCGCACCGGCGCCCTCGACAACGCCGCCGAGCGCGACGTCATCGAGGCCGTCGCCGACGCCGCCGGCCTGGACCCCGCGCAGGTCAGCCCCGAGTCGGTGAGCGCCGAGTGGGGCCAGGACATCACCGACCAGGCGCTGCTGGCCCTCGCGGTGTTCCTGGTCGCGGTGATCGCCTTCCTGGCCATCCGGTTCCAGCCGAAGATGGCGGTCGGCGCGATCGTCGCGCTCCTGCACGACCTCGTGGTCACCGCCGGCGTCTACGCGTTGGTCGGCTTCGAGGTCACCCCGTCGACGGTCATCGGCCTGCTGACGATCCTCGGGTTCTCCCTCTACGACACCGTCGTCGTCTTCGACAAGGTCGACGAGAACACCCGCGACCTGTCCGGCAGTGCCCGCATGACCTGGGGCGAGGCGGCCAACCTGGCCGTCAACCAGACGCTCATGCGCTCGATCAACACCTCGGTGATCGCGCTGCTGCCGGTGGCGGGCCTGCTGTTCGTCGGCGCCGGGCTGCTCGGGGTCGGCACGCTCAAGGACCTCGCGCTGGTGCTGTTCGTCGGCCTCGCCGCGGGCGCCTACTCGTCGATCTTCCTGGCCACCCCGATCGTCGCCGACCTCAAGGAGCGCGAGCCCGAGGTGCAGGCGCTGCGCCGCCGGGTGCTCGCGCGCCGGTCGGCCGCCGCGCGCCAGGGCGGCGGCCGCGCCGCGGCCGGCCCGGTCGCCAGCGCCCGCCGCAACCGCTCCGCCGCCCGCGGCGGGGGAGTGGCGCTCGCCGAGCGGGACGCCGGCACGCTCGGGCCCGCGCAGGCCGACGTCGTCGTCGAGTCGCCGTCGTCGGTGGGCCCGGAGGCGCCCCGCCGGAGCGTGCCGCACGGCGCCACGGCCGCCCCGCGGCCCGGCCAGCGCCCGCAGCGGCCGGGGTCCCGCCCCGGCGGCGGCAAGAAGCGCCGGTGACCGGCCGGCCGGTCCCGGCCGCGGAGGCGCCGGTCGACGAGGTCATCGCCGCCCTCGCCGTCGACGTCCCCGACTTCCCGACCCCGGGCGTGCTGTTCCGGGACCTGACGCCGGTGTTCGCCGACGGCCCGGCCTTCCGCCGGATCGTCGAGGGCCTGGCGTCCCCGGCGCTGGAGGACCCGCGGGCCGCCGCCGTCGCGCACGCCGACGACGGCGTCCCGGGCGACCCGGGCTTCGACGTCGTGGTCGGCGTCGAGGCACGCGGGTTCCTGCTGGCCGCCGCGGTGGCGCTGCACGCTGGCGTCGGCGTCGTGCCGGTGCGCAAGGCCGGCAAGCTGCCACGCGAGCGGGTCGCCGCCGACTACGCCCTCGAGTACGGCACCGCGAGCATCGAGATGCACACCGACTCGCTGCACCCGGGCCAGCGGGTGCTGCTGGTCGACGACGTGCTCGCCACCGGCGGGACGCTCGCGGCGTCGGTCGCCCTGGTCGAGGAGCTCGGCGCCGTGGTCACCGCGGTCTCGGTCGTGGTGGAGCTCGCCGCGCTCGGCGGCCGCGACCGGCTCGCCCCGCACGCCGTGCACGCCCTCTGGACCACCTGAGGGTCACGACTCGGGCCCGCCCGGCCGGTTCCCCGGCCGGGCGCGGCTAGCATGGGAGGGGAGGTCCTCCCCCCGAAGGCAGGAGTCCGCCGTGGCCCCCGACGCGCCCGCCACCAACGTGGCTGCCGCGCGGCCCGGGGAGGCCGGCGGGACGGTGCCGGAGGAGCAGCGCGCGCCGCTGCCGGCCCGCCCGGTGGTCCGCCGCCCCGACGACGTGGGCAGCGAGCCACCCGAGGAGGGCGCCGCCCCGCGCCCGCGCCGGGTGCGCGACCGGCTGGCCCGCCGGATCGTCGCCGGGCAGCGCAGCGAGGTCCGCCCGGTGCTCGAGCCGCTGGCCGCGCTGCACCGGCAGAGCCACCCGAAGGCCGACCTCGCTCTGCTGCAGCGGGCCTACGACGTCGCCGAGGCCGCGCACGCCACCCAGAAGCGCAAGAGCGGCGACCCGTACATCACCCACCCGCTCGCCGTCGCCACCGTGCTGGCGGGCCTCGGGATGGACACCACCACGCTCGTGGCGGCGCTGCTGCACGACACGGTGGAGGACACCGGCAAGACCCTCGAGGCGATCAGCGCCGACTTCGGCCCCGAGGTGGCGCACCTCGTCGACGGCGTCACGAAGATCGACAAGGTCAAGCTCGGCGACGCCGCCCAGGCCGAGACGATCCGCAAGATGATCGTCGCGATGGCCCGCGACCCGCGGGTGCTGGTCATCAAGCTCGCCGACCGGCTGCACAACATGCGCACGCTGCGCTTCCTCCCGCCGGAGAAGCAGGAGAAGAAGGCGCGCGAGACGCTGGAGATCCTCGCCCCGCTGGCCCACCGGCTGGGCATGAACACCATCAAGTGGGAGCTCGAGGACCTCGCGTTCGCCACGCTGTACCCCAAGCGCTACGACGAGATCGTCCGGCTGGTGGCCGAGCGCGCGCCCTCGCGCGACACCTACCTGGCCGAGGTCACCTCGTCGGTCACCGAGCAGCTCAAGGCGGCGAAGATCGAGGCCGTCGTCACCGGCCGGCCCAAGCACTACTACTCGATCTACCAGAAGATGATCGTCCGCGGCCGGGACTTCACCGACATCTGGGACCTCGTCGGCATCCGGATCCTGGTCGACACCGTCCGCGACTGCTACGCGGCGCTCGGCATCATGCACGCGCACTGGCAGCCGGTGCCGGGCCGCTTCAAGGACTTCGTCGCGATGCCGAAGTTCAACATGTACCAGTCGCTGCACACGACGGTGATCGGCCCGCAGGGCAAGCCGGTCGAGCTGCAGATCCGCACGCACGACATGCACCGCACCGCCGAGTACGGCATCGCCGCGCACTGGAAGTACAAGGAGAAGGCCCGCTCCGGCGGCCGCCCCGGGCCCGGGGAGTTCGGCGCCACCAAGGCCGGCTCGCCCGACGACATGCTGTGGCTGCGCCAGCTGCTCGACTGGCAGCGGGAGGCCCAGGAGCCCGGCGAGTTCCTCGAGACCCTGCGCTACGACCTCGGTCCGCAGGAGGTCTTCGTCTTCACGCCGAAGGGCGACGTCGTCAGCCTGCCCGGCGGTGCGACACCGGTGGACTTCGCCTACGCGGTGCACACCGAGGTCGGGCACCGCTGCATCGGCGCCCGGGTCAACGGCACGCTCGTCAGCCTCGACAGCACGCTGAGCAACGGCGACGTCGTCGAGATCTTCACCTCCCGCTCGCCCACGGCCGGCCCGTCGAAGGACTGGCTGGGCTTCGTCGGCTCCTCCCGCGCCCGGACCAAGATCCGGCAGTGGTTCACCAAGGAGCGCCGCGACGACGCCGTCGAGGCCGGCAAGGAGGCGCTGACCCGCGCCATGCGCAAGGCCGGCCTCCCGCTGCAGCGGCTGCTCGGCGGCGACGCGCTGGCCACGCTGGCCAAGGACCTGCGCCTGGCCGACGTCACCGCGCTCTACGCCGCGGTGGGGGAGAACCAGATGTCGGCGGCCTCGGTCGTCGAGAAGCTGATCGCCGCGCTCGGGGGCGCGGAGGGCGCGGCCGAGGACATCGCCGAGACCGCGATCCCCACCCGCCGGCCGCTGCACCGCCGCACCGCCGGCGACCCGGGCATCGTCGTCCACGGGATGAGCGACGTCTGGGCCAAGCTCGCCAAGTGCTGCACCCCGGTGCCCGGCGACGACGTCCTGGGCTTCGTCACCCGCGGCGGCGGCGTGAGCGTGCACCGCACCGACTGCACCAACGCCGCCGACCTGCGGCGCAAGAGCGAGCGGCTGGTCGAGGTCGAGTGGGCCAGCCAGCCCGGCTCGGTGTTCCTCGTCTCCATCCAGGTGGAGGCGCTCGACCGGCACCGGCTGCTCTCCGACGTCACCAAGGCGCTGGCCGACGAGCGGGTCAACATCCTGTCGGCGTCGGTGCAGACCAGCCGCGACCGGGTGGCGGTCAGCCGGTTCACCTTCGAGCTGGCCGACCCCGCCCACCTCGGCGCGGTGCTGCAGACGGTACGCAACGTCGAGGGCGTCTTCGACGTCGAGCGGGTGACCGCCTAGCGCACGTCCCGGCGGGGGCGGCGCGGCAGCACGAACTCCACCCGGGCCGGCAGGTCCGGGCGGCCCAGGGCCTGCCGGGCGTGCGCCACGGCGCCCTGGACCACCCGCGGGTGCAGCTCGCCGGGGCCGACGCGGCCGTCGAGGGTGACGGTGAGCGCCAGCGCCGGGGCGGTGGCGGCGCCGGAGAGCGCCGCGCGCGCCCGGGCGACGCCGCGGTAGCCCTCGACCTCGTCCTCGACCGCGCCGGTGAGCGCGGCGGCGTCGAGGTCGGTGTGGCCGCGCCGCGGGTCGCGGGACAGCGGCAGCGCGGAGACGCGGTCGCTGCGGGCCTGGGCGAGCAGCCACCACAGGGACAGCAGCGCGACCAGCCCGGCGCCGACCGCCACGACCGGCCAGTACCAGCCGTGCGCCTCGGCGAAGCGCGACACCGACCCGTCGAGCACCGGCCGGTCGGCGACCCCGCCGCCGAACGCGCCCGAACCGGCGGCCAGCGCGGCGCCGCCGGCACCGGCGAGCAGCAGGCCCACCAGTGCGAGCACCAGCCGGTTGGCGCGGACGACGCCGCGGGCGCGGGTGCGGGGCCGCAGCGCCGCCGGGCCGGCAGGCGGGCCGCCGGACGCCGGGGCGGGGACGGTAGGGGCGGTCGGGGTGGGGGCGGTCGGTGTCACCGGACCTCCTGGCGGGTGCGGACGCGCAGCCGCGGGGCCGCGCGCAGGGACAGGGCGTCGAGGGCGGCCGACGCGGCGGACTGCGCCTCGCGGCCGATCCGGGTGGCCTCCTCGCCGTCGCGCACGGGGACGTGCACCGACAGCCGGGCCCGCCGGCGGCGGACCCGCGCCGAGGCGCGCTCGACCCCGGGGACGCCGGTGGCGGCCGACTCGAGCACGCGGGCGAGGCTGCGGACCGAGAGCGTGGCGGTGGTGGCGGGGTCGTCGCCGGTCAGCACCAGATCGGTGCGGCGGCGCGGCGCGAGCTCGGCGACCAGCAGTGCCAGGCCGAGCACGGCGAGCCCGGCGGCGACCGCCAGCGCGGCGGCCGACGACCACGGCGTCTCGCGCAGCCACGCGGCGACGGGGGAGTACGGCAGCGCCACGGGCGGGCGGCCGAGCCCGGCGGCGACCACCTCGACGACGACGAGCACGCCGAGGACGAGGCCGCCGGCGGCGAGCAGGACGGCGAGGACCCGGTCGAGGGTGCGCACGGTCAGCTCACCCGCCGATCGCGGTCGGCCGCGCCGGTCAGCGCGGTGACGCGCACGTCGACGCCGGCGGTGCGGACCCCGGCCAGCGTGGCCAGCCGCTCCTCCACGTGCCGGCGCACCTGCTCGGTCACCTGCAGCACCGGCGCCGGCCAGGAGACCGACATGGTCACGGCGACGGTGGCCACCGGCCAGTCCACCCGGGCACTGACCTGCGGGCGGTCGTCGGCGCCGCCGACGGCGATCCCGAGCACCCGGCGGGGTGCGCCGGTGGCCCGGTCGACCTCCGCCGCGGCCTGGGCGGCGATCCGCTCGACGGCGCGGTCGGCGACGGTCAGCCGCCCGCGGGCGGCGGGATCGGGGAGGGCGGCTCCGGGGAGGTCACCGGGCGGTGCGGGGGCGCTCACCGGCGTCCCCCGCTCCCGCTCAGGTAGCCGGACAGGTCGATCCGGCCCTCGACCACCTGGCCGACGAGGAAGCCCGCCGCGCCGAGGACGGCGACGAGCAGGAAGGCGACGAAGCCGCCGAAGGCGGCCGCGAGGCCGAGGACGAGGCCGACCAGCAGGCCGGCGAGGCTGGGACGCATGGACTTCTCCTGGGAGGTCAGCGGAGGGTGCGGGGTGGGGTGCGGCGGCGCGGGCCGAGCAGGCGCCGCAGCCAGGCGCGGGGCCCGCGGGCGCGGACGACGGTGACGCGGGCGCCGGCCGACCGGGCGGCCGGCGCGTCGGGGGAGCGGCCGGCCCGGAGGGCGGCGAGCCCGGCGGCGAACACCGCCGGGTCGCCGCCGCGGTCCGGGTGGTGCTCCCGGACCCACGCGCGCTCGGCCCGGCGCCGGGCGGCGTCGTCGGACGGGGTCACGGCCGGCCGCCGCCCGGCGCCGGGGGCACGGGGACGGGCTCGGCGACGTCCTCGACGACGACGTCCTCGACGACGACGTCCACCGGGGAGCCCGGGGCGACCGCCGCCACCGCCTCGCGGACGGCGGCGGCCACCTCGCGGACCGCCGTCCCGGCGGCGGCGACCACGTGGACGGTCACCCGGTCCGGGCGCCCGCCGGGCACCGCGGTCAGCACGACGCCGTCGACCCGCCGGCCGGGGAGGTAGGTGCCCGCCCCGGCCGGGCCGGCGGTGAGGCCGGCCACCCCGGGGACGGCGGCGAGGGCCGCCGCCACCCGGTCGGCGTCCACCGCGCCGGTCACGGGGGCGCTCACGCGACCCGGCTGGGCTGCTCGGCCTCCTCGTCGCTGGGGAGGTGGACATCGTTGACGCTGATGTTGACCTCGACGACCTCCAGCCCCGTCATCCGCTCCAGGCTGGTGATCACGTTGCGGCGGATGCCCGCGGCCAGGTCGGCGATGGAGACGCCGTACTCGGCGACGATGTCGATGTCGACGGCGGCCTGGGTCTCGCCCACCTCGACCGACACGCCCTGGGCCACGTTCGGGCCGCCGGAGCCGGGGATGCGCTCGCGGATGGCGCCGAAGGCGCGCGCGACGCCGCCGCCGAGGCTGTGGACGCCGCTGACCTCGCGGGCGGCCATCCCGGCGATCTTCGAGACGACGGTGTCGGCGATGGTCGTCCTGCCGTGGCTGCCGGCGACCAGGGCGCTACCTGCCGTCGGGGCGGGCGACTGGCGGGTGGCGACGGCGGGGGCCGCGGAGGTGCCGGCGGTGGCGCTGCTGGTGGTGCCGGAGGTGCTGCCGGAGGTGCTGCTGGTCGTGGTGCGCATGAGGTCTCCTCCCTCGGTCGGACGGACGCGACCGGATGGCGCGTCACCAGGTAGGACCCGGTCGATCGGCGTTCGTCACGCGGAGGGGCGCGGATCCTCGTGTGACCCCCGTCACCGGGTCGTCCGCGTGACGGAGGAGCCCGTCGCGGCTCCTCCTCGGGACGGGCGGAACGGCCGCCCCGACGAGGAGGAGACATGAGCCTCGGCGACGGGATCAGCAACGAGGCGGAGGAGCTCGCGGGCACGGCGGAGGAGGCCGCGGGCACGGCCACCGGCGACGAACGCCTCGAGGACGAGGGCCGGGCCGACCAGGCGGGGGCCGACGCGGAGCAGGCGGGGGAGTCGGTCGAGGACGCCTTCCGCCGCGGCTGAGTCCCGGTACGCCACGGTCCAGCGGCCCGGCGTGCGCGCACGCCGGGCCGCTGGCACGGTGACGCGGTGCCCCAGGACCCTCCGTGAGCGCCGCCGAGCCGGAGCAGCCCGTCCCCGACGCGGTCCTGGTGGCGGAGGCGCGAGCCGGGGACACCGGCGCGTTCGAGCAACTCGTGCTGAGATACCAGACAGTCCTGTACCGGCTGGCGGTGCGGATGCTGGCCGACCGGCAGGAGGCGGAGGACGTGGTGCAGGACGTCTTCGTCACCGCCTGGCGCCGGCTGCCCGACCTGCGCGACGGCGACGCCGTGGGCGGCTGG
The DNA here is from genome assembly GCF_900129495.1 of Geodermatophilus nigrescens. GTDB lineage: Bacteria > Actinomycetota > Actinomycetes > Mycobacteriales > Geodermatophilaceae > Geodermatophilus > Geodermatophilus nigrescens. The sequence continues at coordinate 94,194 of NZ_FQVX01000006.1, read as the reverse complement.
CTGTACCGCACCACCACCAACCGCTGCCTCAACCGGCTGCGCGACCGCCGCAGCGTGCCCGCCGAGGACCTCGAGCGGCTGCCCGACGCCCGACCGGCCGGGTCGCCCGCCCGGGTCGCCGAGGCCGCGGCGGGCGTCCGCGCGCTGCGGGCCGCGCTCGACGGGCTGACCCCCGAGCAGCGCGCGGTGTGGGTGCTGCGCGAGCTGCACGACCGCAGCTACGAGGAGATCGCCGCGGCCGTCGGCTCCAGCCCGGCGGCGGTCCGCGGCCGGCTGGCCCGCGCCCGCGCCGACCTCGCGGAGGCGATGTCGGCATGGCGCTGACCGACGCCGGCGGGGCTCCGCCGCCCGACGACCCGCTCTCCGCGGCCACCCGCGCCGCCCGGGCGGAGGACGCCGCGCTCCAGGCGCCGCCGGCGTTGGTCGAGCGCGTCATGGCGGTCGTCCGGGCCGAGCCCCGGGTGCCGGGCGCGCTGGTCCTGTCGGCCGAGCCGGGGGCGCGTGTCGAGGTGTCCGAGCGGACGGTCACCCGGCTGCTCCTCGCCGCCGTCGACGAGCTCGGCGACGTCCGCGCCGGCACCTGCCGGGCCGCCGTCGCCGACGGGGAGTTGCGGGTGGCGCTGACCGTCGCCGCGCGCGCCGGGCAGTCCCTGCCGCCGCTGGTCGAGGCGGTGCGCACCCGCGTCACCGGCGTGGCGGAGGCGGCGTTCGGGCTGCCGGTCGCCGCCGTCGACGTCGAGGTCGACGACCTGTTCTGACGGGCCTCAGGCCCGGTGCGCCACCACGGCCCACAGCGGGTCGCCCGGGCCCGGCGGGGTGCGCAGGGACACCGCGGGCTCGCCGAAGGCGCCGCTGCGCCGGACCAGCTCGGCCACCAGGGCGCCGTGCTGCTCGTCGGAGGTGGCCAGCCAGCCCCGCACCGCCTTGGTGGGGAAGCACCGGTTGGAGAACGTCACCGCGAGCACCCCACCCGGGCGCAGCACCCGGCCCACCTCGGCGAGCACCTCGACCGGCCGGGTCAGGTAGTCGATCGACACGCAGCACACCGCCGCGTCGACGTCGCCGTCGGGCAAGGGCAGCCGCGGGTCGGCGTTGAGGTCGTGCACCACCTGCTCGGTGGCGGCAGGATTGGCGGCCAGCTCGGCGGCGTTCATGCCGAGCACGACCAGCTCCGCCGGCGGGGTGCGGAAGTGCGACACCCACGACGACATGAGGTCCAGCACCCGGGTGGGCGCCGGGGCCGACCCGTCGATGCCGAGCTCGGCGTAGAGGCCGCCGACCGCGGCGATCGCGCCGTCGTCGATGTGGGTGACCAGCCGCGGCGGGCCGTAGAACTCCGCGTCGGGCCGCTCGTCGGCGCGGTCGAAGAACCCCTCGGGGAACCCCGCGTAGGGGTCCGGGCGGGGGGTCACCCGACGGGCGCCATCGAGGTGATGGTCACCGGGACGGTCGGGGCGCCGCCGCCGGGGGAGGGGTCCAGCGAGCCGTCGTTGCCGTTGGCGGCGACCGCGTCGAGCACCGCGAGCCCGGCGTCGTCGACCGTGCCGACCACCGTGTAGTCGGGGGAGAGCAGGCTGTCGCCCCACACGAGGAAGAACTGGCTGCCGTCGAGGCCCTGGCCGCTGTTGGCCATCGCGATCGTGCCGCGGGGATAGGTCTCGTCGCCGTCGACGTCGGTGGCGAACGCGTAGGTGGGCCCGCCCGCGCCGGTGCCGGTCGGGTCGCCGCACTGCAGCACCTGCAGGCCGCCGCCGTCGACCTCGCGGTGGCAGGCCGAGCCGTCGAAGAAGCCCTCCTCCGCCAGGTGCAGCGTGCTGGCCGCGGCGCACGGGGCGCCGGCCCGGTCGAGGACCAGGCCGATCTCGCCGAGCGACGTCGCCATGCGCAGCGTCACGGTGCCCTCCGCGGGCACCCGGGCCCCGGGCGGGGCGACGTCCACGGCGTAGGGGTTGCCCGACCGGGCGGCGACCCACTCGCAGGTCGCCGTCGCCCCCGTCGGGTCGGCGCCCGTGCCGCCGCCCCCGCCCCCGGTGGAGGCGGGCGCGGCGGACCCGGACACGTCGCCCCCGCACGCGGCGGCCAGGGGCACCAGCGCGCCGGCGAGCAGCCCGGCGCGCAGCCGGCGGCTCATCCGACGACGGTCATCGTCTGGATGGTCACCGGGAGGTTGGGCGCGCCGCCGCCCGGGCTGGGCTCGAACGAGCCGTCGTTGCCGGCCGCGGCGATGGTGTCGAGCACGGCCAGGCCCGCCTCGTCGACGGTGCCGACGGCGGTGTAGTCCGGCGAGAGCTGGGTGTCGACGAAGCAGAGGAAGAACTGGCTGCCGGTGGAGCCCGGGGTGCCGCTGTTGGCCATGGCGATCGTGCCGCGCGGGTAGGTCGTCTCCGGCGTGACCTCCTCGGCGAACTTGTAGGTCGGGCCGCCGGAGCCGGTGCCGGTCGGGTCGCCGCACTGCAGCACGCCGAAGGTCGGCTGGTTGACCTCGCGGTGGCAGGGGCTGCCGTCGAAGAACTGCTGCGAGGCGAGGTACGCGAAGCTCGCCGCCGCGCACGGCGCCTTGGCCCGGTCGAGGGTCAGCGGGATCTCGCCCTGGTCGGTGCTCATGAGCAGCGCCACGGTGCCGCTGGCCGGCGTCGCGGCCGGGTCGGGCGGGGTGCCGGCCTCGGTGAGGTTCGGGTTGCCCGAGGTGTCGGGCGCGTAGGTGCACGTGACCGTGCCGTCGGCGTTCGTCGTCGCCGGGGCGGCGGTGGCCTCCGGGGCGGCGCTGGTGCTGGTGCCGGTGGCCGCCGCGGTGTCCGGGTCGTCGCCGCCGATGCCGGCGAACAGCGCCACCGCGCCGGCCACCACCGCGACGGCGACGACGGTGACGACGACGAGCAGGTTGCGGCGGCGCTTGCGGGCCAGCTCGGCGCGGCGCTCGAGCTGCTTCTGCAGGCGCCGCTGCGCGGCAACCCGCCGCTGCTTGTTGGTGGGCACGGGTCGGACACTCCTCGGACGGACGGCTGCGCGGCGGGGGCGCAGATCCGGCCTCGGCCGCGGTCCGCGGTCTCCCCGCTGGTCGGTCCGCGAGTGTAGGTGGCGCGCCTGTGGGCGCCCGGTTGCCGGACCGGAGCGGCCACGATCACCCGCGTAACCTGCACGGGTGCTCATCCGCTCGTTCCCGGCCGGCGCCTTCGGCACCAACTGCTACGCCGTCGCCACGGGGCCGCGGTCGGAGTGCGTCGTCGTCGACCCCGGCATGGACGCGGTCGAGCCGCTGGCCCGCATGCTGGCCGAGGACGGGCTCAAGCCGGTCGCCGTCGTGCTCACCCACGGCCACCTCGACCACACGTTCTCCGTCCTGCCCGTGTGCGACGGCTACGACATCCCCGCCTACCTGCACCCCGACGACAGCGGGATGCTCGCCGACCCGGCCCGCTGGCACGGCCCGGCGCTGGCCCCGCTGCTCACCGGCGTGCGGCTGCCCGACCCGGCCGACGTCCGCCCGCTCGACGACGGCGCGGTCCTCTCGCTGGCCGGAGTCGAGCTGACCGTCCGCCACGCGCCCGGGCACACGCAGGGCTCCGTCGTCTTCTCCCTCGACCTCGGGGAGGCCCCCGGCCTGCTCGCCGGCGACGTGCTGTTCGCCGGGTCGGTCGGCCGGGTGGACCTGCCCGGCGGCTCCTGGGACGCGATGCTCACCTCGCTGCGCGAGGTGGTGCTGCCGCTCGACGACGAGACCGTCGTGCTGCCCGGCCACGGCCCGGCCACGACGATCGGCCGCGAGCGGGCCACCAACCCCTATCTGGCCGAGGCCGCCGCCGGAGCCGGGACCGCGCCGAAGGGCCGTGGACTGTGAGCGGCCTGACCGCCCCGAAGGGCACGTTCGACGTCCTGCCGCCGGACTCCGCGCGTTTCCTCGCCGTCCGCGACACCCTCACCGCGCCGCTGCGGCGGGCCGGCTACGGCTACGTCGAGACGCCGGTGTTCGAGGAGACCGCCGTCTTCAGCCGCGGGGTGGGGGAGTCCACCGACGTCGTGACGAAGGAGATGTACACCTTCGCCGACCGCGGCGGCCGCTCGCTCACGCTGCGCCCCGAGCTCACCGCCGGGCTCATGCGCGCGTTCATCGAGCACCGGCTGCACACCGGCGCGCTGCCGGTGAAGCTGTGGACCGTGGGGTCGGCCTTCCGCTACGAGCGCCCGCAGGCCGGCCGCTACCGGCACTTCACGCAGGTCGACATGGAGGCCCTCGGCGTCGACGACCCCGCGCTGGACGCCGAGGTGGTGGCGCTCGCGGTGCAGGGCTTCCGCGACCTCGGCCTGCGCGACTTCGAGCTGCTGCTCACCTCGCTCGGCGACGCCACCTGCCGCCCGCAGTACCGCGAGCTGCTCGTCGCCTACCTGGAGAAGCTCGACCTCGACGAGGAGACGCGCCGCCGGGCGGAGATCAACCCGCTGCGCGTGCTCGACGACAAGCGGCCCGAGGTGCAGGCCCAGCTCGACGACGCCCCGCTGATGGTCGACCACCTGTCGGACTCCACCAGGGCGCACTACGACGCCGTCCGCCAGCACCTCACCGACCTCGGCGTGACCTGGACCGAGGCGCCCAGGCTGGTGCGCGGGCTGGACTACTACACGAAGACGACGTTCGAGTTCGTCCACCACGGCCTCGGCGCGCAGTCGGCGATCGGCGGCGGCGGGCGCTACGACGGGCTCTCGGCCGCGCTCGGCGGGCCCGACGTGAGCGGCATCGGCTACGCCGTCGGCGTCGACCGGACCCTGCTGGCCGTGCAGGCCGAGGGCCTCGACGTCGGCGCGACCGCCGGGGTGCAGGCGTTCGTCGTCCCGCTGGGCGCGGAGGCCAAGCGGCTGGCCGTCCGGCTGGTCGGGCAGCTGCGGCAGGCCGGGGTGTCCGCGGACACCGTCTACGGCGACCGCGGGCTCAAGGGCGCCATGAAGGCCGCCGACCGGTCGGGTGCCACGCACGCGGTCGTGATCGGCGAGCGCGACCTGGCCGAGGGCGTCGGCCAGCTGAAGGACCTGCGCACGGGGGAGCAACGCGCCGTCCCCGTGGGGAACCTGTTCGAGGCGCTGCGGACCGCCGTGACCCAGGAAGTGGGAGACAACTGATGGAGACCCGACCCCTCGGACGGACCGGCGCCGACGTCGGCGTCGTCGGCCTGGGCACCTGGCAGCTGGGCGGCGACTGGGGCGACGTCGACGAGGCGACCGCGGGCGACGTGCTCGACGCCGCCCTCGACGCCGGCGTGACCCTGCTCGACACGGCCGACGTCTACGGCGACGGCCGCAGCGAGGAGCGCATCCGCAAGGCGCTGGCCGCCCGGTCCGACCGGCCGTTCGTGGCCACCAAGGCCGGCCGCCGCGCCGACCCGTTCGAGGCCGCGCAGTACACCCCGGAGAACCTGCGGGCGTGGGTCGACCGGTCGCGGCGCAACCTCGGCGTCGAGACCCTCGACCTCGTCCAGCTGCACTGCCCGCCCACCGCGGTCTACTCCGACCAGCGGGTCTACGACGCGCTCGACGCGATGGTCGCCGACGGCGCGATCGCCGCCTACGGCGTCTCGGTGGAGACCGTCGCGGAGGGCCTGACGGCGCTCGAGCACCCCGGCGTGCAGACCATCCAGGTGATCCTCAACGTGTTCCGCCGCAAGCCGCTCGAGGAGCTGCTGCCCGCGGCCGCCGCGGCCGGCGTCGGGATCCTGGCCCGCGTGCCGCTGGCCAGCGGCCTGCTGTCGGGCAAGTACGACGAGTCGACGACGTTCGGCGCCGACGACCACCGCAACTACAACCGCCAGGGCGAGGCCTTCGACGTCGGCGAGACCTTCGCCGGCGTGCCCTACGAGGTCGGCGTGGCCGCCGCGCGCGAGTTCACCGCGATCTGCGGCGACCGCTCGCCGGCCCAGGTCGCGCTGCGCTGGGTGGTCCAGCAGCCCGGCGTCACCTGCGTCATCCCCGGGGCCCGCTCGGTGGAGCAGGCCCGCTCGAACGCCGCGGCCGCCGACCTCCCGGCGCTGACCGACGCCGAGCTCGCCGACCTCGAGCGCCTCTACGACGAGCGCATCCGTCAGCACGTGCACGACCGCTGGTGACCCACCCCCTGAGAGAGGCCCTCTAGTGCTCCGCACCCACGACGCCGGCACGCTGCGCGCGGCCGACGCCGGCTCCACCGTCACCCTCGCCGGCTGGGTGGCCCGCCGGCGCGACCACGGCGGCGTCGTCTTCGTCGACCTGCGCGACGCCTCGGGCTACGTCCAGGTCGTCGTCCGCGAGGAGGAGGCGCACGCCCTCCGCAACGAGTTCTGCGTGCTCGTCACCGGCGAGGTCCGGCAGCGGCCGGCGGGCAACGAGAACCCCGAGCTGCCCACCGGCGAGATCGAGGTGGCCGCGGCCGAGCTGCGGGTGCTGTCGCCGTCGGCGCCGCTGCCGTTCCCGATCGAGACCGACGTCGCCGCCGGCGACGACGTCCGCTACAAGTACCGCTACCTCGACCTGCGGCGGCAGGGCCCGGCGCGGATCCTGCGGCTGCGCAGCGAGATCAACCGGGTCGCCCGCGGCGTGATGGCCGGGCACGGGTTCACCGAGGTGGAGACGCCGGACCTGACGCGCTCCACGCCCGAGGGCGCGCGCGACTTCCTCGTGCCGGTGCGGCTGCAGCCGGGCAAGTGGTACGCGCTGCCGCAGTCCCCGCAGCTGTTCAAGCAGCTGCTGATGATCGGCGGGCTGGAGCGCTACTACCAGATCGCCCGCTGCTTCCGGGACGAGGACTTCCGCGCCGACCGGCAGCCGGAGTTCACCCAGCTCGACTTCGAGATGAGCTTCGTCGAGCGCGACGACGTGCTCGCGATCGTCGAGGACGTCGTGCGGGCGCTGTGGCGCGAACTCGCCTCCTACGACGTGCCCGAGATCCCCCGGATGACCTACCGCGAGGCGATGGACCGGTTCGGGTCGGACAAGCCCGACCTGCGCTTCGGCGTCGAGCTCACCGAGCTGACGTCGTACTTCGCCGACACCCCGTTCCGGGTGTTCCAGGCGCCCTACGTGGGCGCGGTGGTCATGCCCGGCGGCGGGTCGCAGCCGCGGCGCGCGTTCGACGCCTGGCAGGACTGGGCCCGCTCGCGCGGCTACCGGGGCCTGGCCTACGTGACCGTCGGCGAGGACGGCACCCTCGGCGGGCCGGTGGCGAAGAACATCTCCGACGCCGAGCGCGCGGGCCTGGTCGAGGCCGTCGGCGCCTCGCCCGGCGACTGCGTGTTCTTCGCCGCGGGCCCCCGCCGGTCCTCGCAGGAGCTGCTCGGCGCCGCGCGCAACGAGATCGCCAAGCGGCTGGAGCTCATCGAGCCGGGCTCCTGGTCGTTCCTGTTCGTCGTCGACTTCCCGATGTTCGAGGAGACCGAGGACGGCGACTGGACGTTCATGCACCACCCATTCACCTCGCCCACCCCCGAGTGGCGGGACCGCTTCGCCGACGACAAGGCGAACGCACTGTCGGACGCCTACGACCTGGTGGTCAACGGCAACGAGCTGGCCAGCGGGTCGGTCCGGATCGCCGACCCCGAGCTGCAGGAGCGGGTGTTCGAGACCCTCGGCATGTCCCGCGAGGAGGCCCGTGACCGGTTCGGGTTCTTCCTCGAGGCGTTCGCCTACGGCCCGCCGCCGCACGCCGGTGCCGCGCTCGGGTGGGACCGGCTCACCGCGCTGCTGGCCGGCGTCGACTCGATCCGCGAGGTCATCGCGTTCCCGAAGACCGGCGCCGGCTACGACCCGCTGACCGGCGCGCCGACGCCGATCACGGACGCGCAGCGCAAGGAGGCCGGCATCGACGCGGTGGCGGAGGAGCCGGCGCTGCCCGGCGAGCCCGGCGCCCCGGGGCCGAGCGACCCCTCGACGTGACCCCCGGCCGGGCCGGCTGACTCAGCCGGCCCGGTCGGCCCGGTCGGCCCGGTCGGCCACCTCGGGTGGCCAGACCACCCGGAACCGCTCGAAGACGACCTCGAGGCCGTCGTCCCAGCGCTCGCCCCGTGCGGCCAGGGTGCGGGTGAAGTAGCGGAGGTGGCCGGCGAGCCAGCTCTCCCGCGTGCGGTCGCCCTCGCCCTCGTCCCAGGCGAAGGCGTCGTCGACGCTGTCGAGGCGGCCGACCCGCAGCTCGGTGCTGCGCAGGACCGCCCGCGGGCGCCCGTCGCCGTCGCAGGCGACCCAGTGCCCGCCGATGCGGGGCAGCGGCTCGCCGTCGTGCGCGAAGTCGGCGACCAGGCCGGCGGTGGCTCGCTTGGTCCCGGTGAGGACCAGCCCGATCAGCTCGTCGGCGAGCGCGCGGCCGTCGCCGAAGCGCTCGACGGGCGGCTCGTCCTCGGGCGGGCCTCCGCCCGGCCGCTGCGCGGTGTACGCCGCCCACAGCGCGGCGGCCTCCTCGCGGCGCAGCGCGCCGGGCTCGTCGGTCATGTGGTGATCCTCGCTGCTCGGTAGCGTGCCGGGCATGCCGCTGCGCGCCCGCACCCTGCTCGGACCCGGCCCCTCGAACCCCTACCCGGAGGCGGCGGTCGCGCTGGCGCAGCCGCTGCTCGGGCACCTGGACCCGGTGTTCCTCGGGATCCTCGACGAGACCTCCGAGCGGCTGCGGACGGTGTTCGGCACCGCGAACCGCCGCACACTGCCGCTGTCGGCCACCGGGTCGGCGGGCATGGAGGCGTCCTTCGTCAACACGGTGGGCCCGGGTGACGTCGTCGTCGTGGCGGTCAACGGGCTGTTCGGCGAGCGGATGGTCGACGTCGCCTCGCGCTGCGGCGCCGAGGTGGTGCGGGTCGACCACGAGTGGGGGCAGCCGGTCGACGCCGCGCGCGTGCTGGAGGCGCACCCGTCGCCGAAGTTGATCGCCGCGGTGCACGCGGAGACCTCCACCGGGGTGCGCTCGGACCTCGAGCCGCTGGCGGCCGGCAAGGGCGACGCGTTGCTGCTGGCCGACTGCGTGACCTCGCTCGGCGGCATCCCGGTGCGGCTGGACGAGTGGGGCGTCGACCTCGCCTACTCCGGCTCGCAGAAGTGCCTGGGTGTCGCGCCCGGCCTCGCGCCGTTCACCATCTCCGACCGGGCGTGGGAGCGGCGGATCGAGAAGCCGCGCAGCTGGTACCTCGACCTCGGCATGCTCGGCGGCTACGCGGGGGAGGCGGCCGGCTCCGGTGGCCGCACCTACCACCACACGGCGCCGACCGGGATGGTCGTGTCGCTGCACGCGGGGCTCGGCCGGCTGCTCGACGAGGGGCTGGAGGCGGTGCACGCCCGGCACGCCGAGGCCGGCCGGCTGCTGCACGAGGGCCTGCAGGAGATGGGCCTGGAGCTGTTCGCCGCCGACGGGCACCGGCTGCCGGAGCTGACCACGGTGCGGGTGCCCGAGGGTGTCGACTCCGCGGCGGTGCGCAAGGAGCTGCTCGAGCGCTACGACCTGGAGATCGGCGGCGGCGTCGGCGCGTACGCAGCGACGGTGTGGCGGATCGGCCTGATGGGCCCGAACGCGGCGCCGGACAAGGTGGCCCTGGTGCTGGCGGCCCTGCGCGAGGTCCTCGGCCGCTGAGGGGTGGCGCCGGAAGTTGATCATCGGCTCGTTGCCGCAGACACGCGCGGACACGCCGGCGTGAGCGGCAACGGGACGATGATCGACTGCTGACGCCGGTCCACAGTCCGTCGCGGCGTCCACAGACCGCCGTCCGTCCGCGGCCCCGGGGACGCCGTGGCGCGACGGTCACGGCATGGACGACGTCGAACTGCCGTTGGTCTACACCTGGCGCGAGGCCCGCGCCGCCGGAGCGCGGCGCCGCCAGATCACCGCGGACGGACGCCGGGTCTCCACCGGGCTCTACCTGTCCTCCGCGGCGGACGACGATGTGGCCGTGCGCTGCCGGGCATGGACGCGGCTCCTCCCGCCGGACGCCGCCTTCGGGCTCGGCACGGCGGCGGTCCTGCTCGGGGTGCGGTCTGACCCTCCAGCTGAGGTCGAGGTCGTCCTGCGGCCGCGTCCGGTCCTGCCGCAGCGCCGCGGGCTGGCGGTGCACGTCCGCGACCTGCGCGGCGACGACGTGGTCGACGTCCGGGGACTGCGGGTGACCTCGGGCGCGCAGACCTTCCTCGACCTGGCGACACGGCTCACGCCGGCGGAACTGGTGGCCACCGGAGACGCGCTGCTCCGTGCGGGTCACCTCGACGCCGCGTCGCTCGAGCGCCGTCTCGCCCGCGCGGACCGGGTGCGCGGGGTCGTCCGGGCGCGGGAGTGCGCGCCGCTGCTGTCGGCCCGGGCGATGTCCCGGCCGGAGAGCCTGCTGCGCTACTGGCTGGTGACCAGCGACCTGCCCGACCCCGAGGTCCAGGTCCCGGTGCTCGACCGCCGGGGACGGGTCGTGGCACACGGCGACCTCGGGTACGCCCAGTACCGGGTAGCCGTCGAGTACGAGGGCCGCCAGCACGCCGAGCCGGAGCAGTTCGGGCGGGACGTCGACCGGTACTCGCTCATGGCCGCCGACGGGTGGCTCGTGCTGCGGTTCGCCGGCCGCCATCTCGCGGGGCCGGCGGTGGTCGTCGAGCGGACGCGGCGGGCACTGCTCAGCCGAGGCTGGCGCCCCGGGAGTTGATCATCGGACGGTTGCCGCCGACACGCGCGGCCACGCCGGGACGAGCGGCAACCGCCCGATGATCAACGCGGGGAGCGCCCCTCAGGCGTCCAGGCGGGCCAGCTGGTCCGGGGTCAGCTGCACGTGGGTCGCGGCGGCGGAGTCCTGGATCGACGCCGGCCGCGACGCCCCCGGGATGGGCAGCACGACGTCGGCCTGCGCGAGGTGCCAGGCGAGCGTCACCTGGTACACCGAGACGCCGAGCTCGGACGCCACCTCCGCGAACGCCGGCGCCGTCGCGTCGAGCGAGCCGGCCGCCGTCACCCCGCCGAACGGGCTCCACGGGATGAACGCCAGTCCGTGCCCGGCGCAGTGCGCGAGCTCGTCGGCGGAGTGCCGCCACCCCGGCGAGAACTGGTTCTGCACGCTCACCAGCGCCGGGCCCACGATCGAGCGGGCGACGTCGATCTGCGCGACGTCGGCGTTGGAGATGCCCACCATCCGCACGAGGCCGTCGTCGGCGAGCTGCCGCAGCGCGCCCATCGAGTCCTCCCACGGCGTCTCCGGGTCGGGCCGGTGGTACTGGTACAGGTCGATCGTGTCGACGCCGAGGCGCCGCAGCGACGCCTCGCAGGCCCGCCGCAGGTAGGCGGGCGACCCGTCGAGCAGCCAGTCGCTGCCCTCGCGGGTGTGCCCGCCCTTGGTCGCCACGAGCACGCCGGACGTGTCGCCCCCGTACGAGGACAGCGCCTCGGCGACGAGGGACTCGTTGTGGCCGAACTCCGACTCGTCGCGGGCGTAGGCGTCGGCGGTGTCGATCAGGGTCACGCCGGCGTCGAGCGCGGCGTGGACCACCGCGACGGCGTCCTCGCGCGAGGGCCGGTCGGTCTTCGTGGACAGGGGCATGGCCCCGAGTCCGATGGCACTGACGGTCTGGTCTCCGATGCGTCGCTGCTGCACGGGGCTGTCGTGCCCCGCGGGTAGCGTCGACAAGCGTGACGAGCCTGTTCGACGAGCCCGCGGAGGCGGGGGACGACGTCGTCGACCCGGGCGCCCCGCTGGCGGTGCGGATGCGCCCGCGCTCGCTCGACGAGGTCGTCGGCCAGTCCCACCTGCTCGGCCCGCGCGCGCCGCTGCGCCGCCTGGTCGAGGCCGACGAGCCGATGTCGCTGGTCCTCTACGGCCCGCCCGGCACCGGCAAGACCACGCTCGCGCACGTCATCTCGCTGGCCACCAAGCGCCAGTTCGTGCAGCTGTCCGCGCTCGACGCCGGGGTGAAGGAGGTCCGCGCGGTCATCACCAGCGCCAAGCGCGAGCTCACCTACGGCGGCCGGCGCACCGTGCTGTTCATCGACGAGGTGCACCGGTTCTCCAAGACCCAGCAGGACAGCCTGCTGTCCGCGGTCGAGGACCGGATCGTCAGCCTGATCGCGGCCACCACGGAGAACCCGTTCTTCTCCGTCGTCAGCCCGCTGCTGTCCCGCAGCCTGGTGCTCGCGCTGCAGCCGCTGTCCGACGACGACGTGCGCACGCTGCTGCGCCGCGCGCTCACCAGCGATCGCGGGCTCGACGGCGCGGTGACGCTGTCCGCGGAGGCCGAGGAGCACCTGGTCCGCGTCGCCGGCGGCGACGGGCGCAAGGCGCTCACCGCGCTGGAGTCCGGCGCGGGCGCGGCGCGGGCCGCGGGTGCGAGCGAGATCGACCTCGCCACGCTGGAGACCGCCGTCGCCCAGGCCGCCGTCCGGTACGACCGGCAGGGCGACATGCACTACGACGTCGCCAGCGCGCTGATCAAGTCGATCCGCGGCAGCGACGTCGACGCCGCGCTGCACTACCTGGCGCGGATGGTGGTGGCGGGGGAGGACCCGCGCTTCATCGCCCGCCGGCTGGTCATCTCCGCCAGCGAGGACATCGGCATGGCCGACCCGACGGCGCTGCAGACCGCCGTCGCCGCGGCCGACGCCGTCGCCTTCATCGGCATGCCCGAGGGGCACTTCCCGCTCGCGCACGCCGTCGTCCACCTGGCCACGGCGCCCAAGTCCAACGCCGTCACGGTGGCGATCTCCGAGTCGGTGGCCGACGTCCGGGCCGGCCTCGGCGGGCCGGTGCCGCCCGGTCTGCGCGACGCCCACTACGGCGGGGCCAAGAAGCTCGGCCACGGGAAGACCTACGTCTACCCGCACGACGCGCCCGACGGGATCGTGCCGCAGCAGTACCCGCCCGACGCGCTGGTCGGGCGCGACTACTACCGGCCCACCGGCCGCGGGGTCGAGGCCGGCATCGGCGCCCGGCTGGCCAAGCTGCGCGCGATCGTCCGCCGCGCCCGCTGACCGCCGGGGGCCGCGACTACTGTTGCCCCGCCGGGAGGCGACCCTCCCGGCCGCCGACGGAGAAGAGGAGACGCCGCGTGTCCGCAGGAGAGTGGGCCGGACTGATCGCCGCCCTGGCGCTGGTGCTGCTGGTGGTGCTGCTGGCCGTCCCGCTGCTGAAGCTCGGCCGCACCCTCGACGAGGCGACGCTGACCATCCGGCAGGTCCGCGAGCAGAGCCAGCCGATCCTCGGCCAGGCCCAGACGACGATCGCCCAGGTCAACAGCAACCTCGAGCGGGTCGACGACATCACCGGCAACGCGGCCAACGTGTCGAGCAACGTGGCCGCGCTGACCAGCGTCGTCGCCGCCACCGTGGGCAGCCCGCTGATCAAGGTCGCCGCGTTCAGCTACGGCGTGCGCAGCGCCACGAAGAAGCGCCGCGAGGGCCAGGCGATCGCCGAGGCCGCCGCCCGGGACAAGGCCGACCGGCGTGCGCGCCGTGCCGCCCGGCGGGCCGCCTGATGCGCCGGCTGTTCTGGCTGGCGATGGGCATCACCATCGGCGCCCTCGTCGTCCGCAAGCTGTCCCGCGCCGCCGAGAAGATGACCCCCGCGGGCATCGGCGCCTCGATCGCCGAGGGCCTGCGCGACCTCGCCGACGCGATCGGCGACTTCGGCGCCGACGTGCGCGCCGCGGCCGCGGCCCGCGAGGAGGAGCTGCGCTCCGGCACCGGCCTCGACGCGCCGCTGCCCGAGCGCGACACCACCCAGCTGCAGCTGCCCGGCCGGCCCTCCGGCCGGCGCGGCGCCCACGCGGCCGACCGCTGAGCCGCACCCACCCCCGCGGGGACCGTCCCGCCCCGAGCACCGAGTAGGCCATGCAGACCGCCGAGATCCGCCGCCGCTTCCTGCAGCACTTCGAGCAGCGCGGCCACACCGTCGTCCCGAGCGCCTCGCTGGTGTCCCCGGACCCGTCCCTGCTGTTCACCGTCGCCGGGATGGTGCCGTTCATCCCGTACCTGACCGGCCGCGAGCCCGCGCCGTTCCCGCGGGCCACCAGCGTGCAGAAGTGCGTGCGCACCCTCGACATCGAGGAGGTGGGCAAGACCACCCGCCACGGCACGTTCTTCCAGATGAACGGCAACTTCTCCTTCGGCGACTACTTCAAGGAGGGGGCGATCCAGCACGCGTGGGAGCTGGTGACCGGCCCCGTCGCCGACGGCGGGCTGGGCTTCGACCCCGACCGCATCTGGGTGACCGTCTACCTCGACGACGACGAGGCCGCCGAGGCCTGGAACCGCATCGCCGGGCTGCCGAAGGACCGCATCCAGCGCCTGGGCAAGAAGGACAACTACTGGCACACCGGCGCCGACGGCCCCGGCGGCCCGTGCTCGGAGATCTACTTCGACCGCGGCCCCGCGTACGGCCCCGACGGCGGCCCGCTGGTCGACACGGCCGGCGACCGGTTCCTGGAGATCTGGAACCTCGTCTTCATGCAGTACGAGCTCACCGACGTCCGGAGCAAGGAGGACTTCCGGATCGTCGGCGAGCTGCCGAAGAAGAACATCGACACCGGCATGGGCCTGGAGCGGGTGGCCTTCCTGCTGCAGGGCGTCGACAACCTGTACGAGATCGACGAGGTGTCGCCGGTGCTGCGCCGCGGCGCCGAGCTCGCCGGCGTCACCTACGGCAAGGACCACGACACCGACGTCCGGCTGCGCGTCGTCGCCGACCACGTCCGCAGCGGCCTGATGCTCATCGGTGACGGCGTCACGCCCGGCAACGAGGGCCGCGGCTACATCCTGCGCCGGCTGCTGCGCCGTGCCGTCCGCTCGATGCGGCTGCTCGGCGTCGACACCGCCACCCTGCCCGAGCTGCTGCCGGTCTCCCGCGACGCGATGGGCGCCAGCTACCCCGAGCTGGTCACCGACTTCGACCGGATCAGCGCGGTCGCCTACGCCGAGGAGGAGGCCTTCCGGCGCACCCTCACCTCCGGCACGGCGCTGTTCGACACCGCCGTGGCGCAGGCCAAGGCCGCCGGCACCCCGGCGCTGTCGGGCGAGCAGGCGTTCTCGCTGCACGACACCTACGGCTTCCCGATCGACGTCACCCTCGAGATGGCCGCCGAGCAGGGCGTGACCGTCGACGAGGCCGGCTTCCGCGCGCTCATGCAGCAGCAGCGCGACCGCGCCCGCGCCGACGCCCGCGCCAAGCGCACCGGTTCGGTCGACGTCCTGGCCTACCGCCGCCTGCTCGCCGAGCACGGGCCCACCGACTGGCGGGCCTACGACACCCTGCGCACCGACTCCCGGGTGCTCGGCGTCGTGGCCGAGCTCGACGGCGAGGACGGCGGCCCGGCCGAGGCCGGCGAGGGCGAGGTCGTGCGCGTCGTGCTGGACCGCACGCCCTTCTACGCCGAGTCCGGCGGCCAGGTGGCCGACGCCGGCACGCTGACCTGGGACGGCGGCCGCGCCGAGGTGCTCGACGTGCAGCGCCCGGTCAAGGGCCTCGTCGTGCACCAGGTCCGGGTGCTCGAGGGCGCGCTGCGCGACGGCGCCGAGCTCACCGCCGAGGTCGACCGCGAGTGGCGGCTGTCGGCCTGCCAGGCGCACTCGGGCACGCACGTCGTGCACGCGGCGCTGCGCCAGGTGCTCGGCCCGCAGGCGCTGCAGTCGGGCTCCTACAACCGGCCCGGCTACCTGCGGCTGGACTTCGCCTGGCAGGGCGCGCTCAGCCAGCAGCAGCGCTCCGACATCGAGGACGTCGCCAACGCCGCGGTCCGCGCCGACCACCGGGTGCGCGCCGACTACATGACGTTGCCGGAAGCCCAGGCGATCGGGGCGCTGGCGCTGTTCGGCGAGACCTACGGCGAGTCGGTGCGCGTCGTGGAGATCGGCGGCCCGTGGTCGCGCGAGCTCTGCGGTGGCACCCACGTGTCCGGCAGCGCGCAGATCGGCACGCTGGCGCTGACCGGCGAGTCCTCGGTCGGGTCGGGGGCCCGCCGCGTCGAGGCCGTCGTCGGCCTCGAGGGCTTCCGCTACCTCGCGCGCGAGCGCGACCTGGTCCGCCAGCTCGGCGAGCTGCTCAAGTCGCCCACCGACGGGCTGGTCGACCGCGTCGGCGGCGTCCTGTCCCGGCTGCGCGACGCCGAGCGGGAGATCGCCGAGCTGCGCGCCGCGCAGACCAAGGCGGCGGCCGGCCAGCTGGCCGCTGACGCCCGCGACGTCGGCGGGGTCGCCGTCGTCACCGCGGCGCCCGCGGGGCTGGCCGGCGGCGACCTGCGCACCCTCGCCCTCGACGTCCGCGGGCGGCTCGGCGAGCGCCCGGGTGTCGTCTTGCTCGCCTCCGAGGCCGGGGGCAAGGTGGCTGTGGTCGCCGCGCTGACCCCGGCCGCGCAGGCGCGCGGTCTCTCGGCGGGGGACCTGGTGAAGGCGGCCACCCCGCTGGTCGGGGGCCGTGGCGGCGGCAAGGCCGACGTCGCGCAGGGCGGCGGCACGGACCCCAGCGGCATCCCCGCCGCTCTCCAGGCGGGCGAACAGGCGGTCGTGACCGCCGCAGGGAGGTGACCGGAGTGCCCGAGCAGCGCCCCGACGAGACCGGTGACGTGAGCGAGCGGCGCCAGCAGGGCCGCCCGGCGGTGCCGCCGTCGCGCCCCCGGCAGGCCCCTCCGCAGCCGCCGGTGCACCACCGCACCGAGCAGATCGACCTGCGCGCCGGCTTCCCGCCGGTGCGCAACGAGACCACCGAGATCGACCTCTCGCAGGGCCTGCCCGCCGGGCTGCCCCTGCCGCCGCGCCGCACCCGGCAGGGCCGCCGGCTCGGCCTCGACGTCGGCACGGTGCGGATCGGCGTCGCGCTCTCGGACCCGACGGGCACGCTCGCCAGCCCGCTGGAGACCGTCGAGCGGCGCCGGGACGGCGGTGACCTGGACCGCATCGTCGCCCTCGTGGAGGAACACGAGGTGACAGAGGTGATCGTGGGGGAGCCGAGGCACCTGTCGGGTGCGTCGGGCGCCTCCGCCCGGGAAGCGCGTGCCTACTCTCGGTCACTCGCCGGGCGCATCGGCAGCGTGCCCGTGCACCTCGTCGACGAGAGGCTCTCCACCGTGACCGCAGCCAGTTCCCTGCGGGCGAACGGGCTCGACAGCCGCGCCCAGCGCCCCGTGATCGACCAGGCCGCCGCCGTGGTCATCCTCCAGGCCTATCTCGACTCCCAGCGGGGGCGCTCATGACCCCGCCGGTCCCGCCCTACGGGCGGGGCCGGCCGGTGTCCGACGGTGTCAGCGGGACCGCCGCCGCCGGCTGGCCCGCGCCGCACGCCGGCGTCGGGCCCGCCACCACCTGGCTGCCCGTGGGCCCGTCCGCCCAGCGGCCCGGCGGCACCGCCCGCGGCGCCTCCCTGCTCGACCGCGACCCCTACCCGGTGACCGCCGGCCGGCACGCCGCCCCCGACGGTGACCCGTCCCGCGGCGAGATCCCCGCGGCCTCCTCCGGCGACGACCGCACCGGCCCCCTGTCCGGCGGCGCCCGCCCCGGCCCGGGCGCCGAGGGCCTGCCGCCCCGCCCGCAGGGCGCGTGGTCGCGGCTGTCGAAGCGCCCCGACGCCGACCCCGACGCCACCGTCGCGGCCGTGGTCCCGCACGAGGCCGACGCGCCCACCGAGGCCCACCCGCTCGCCGACGCGCACGGGGGCTCCCACGACGACCACCACAACGTCGACCCCCACCACGACCACCACCACGACCACCACGAGGACGACGACGCCACCGGCGGCCTGGACGTCCTCGGTGCGGGCGGCCGCGAGGAGCGCCGCCGCGGACGGCGCGGCCGCCGCGACGAGCAGCACCACGACGACCCGCACCACGACGACCCGCACCACGACGAGCACGACCACCCCGCGACCGACGAGCACCCGGTGCTCGGCGGCGGCCGCGGCACCCGCACCGGCCGGCGCCGGCGCAGCCCGCTGGCCAACCTGGTCGCGCTGCTCGTGCTCGCCGCCCTCGTCGCCGGCATCGTCTTCGGCGGCCGCGCGCTGATCGGCCTGGTCAACCCCGAGGCCGAGGACTTCGCCGGCTCGGGCACCGGCACGGTCGACGTGCGCGTCGGCGAGGGCGACACCCTCAGCGACATCGCCCGGGCCCTCGTCGAGGCCGGCGTGATCGCCTCCGCCGCGCCCTTCGTCGAGGCGGCCGAGACCGAGCCCGCCGCCATGGGCATCCAGCCCGGCGTCTACAGCCTGCGCTCCGAGATGAGCGGCGCCGCCGCCCTCGACCTGCTGCTCGACCCGGCCGCCCGCCAGGTCTCCCGGGTCACCGTGCCCGAGGGCTTCACCGTCGCGGCCACCCTGCAGCGCATCGCCGAGACCACCGGCCTGCCGATCGAGGAGCTGCAGGCGGCCGCCGCCGACCCCGCGGCGCTCGGCCTGCCGGCCTACGCCAACGGCCAGCTCGAGGGCTTCCTCTTCCCGGCCACCTACGACGTCGAGCCCGACACCACCGCCGCCGACGTGCTGCGCGCGATGGTCTCCCGGTTCACCGAGACCGCCGCCGACATGCAGCTCGAGCAGCGGGCGGCCGCCGCCGGGCGCTCGGTGTACGACGTGGTGATCGTCGCCTCGATGGTCCAGTCGGAGACCCGGCTCGACGAGGAGCGGCCGAACGTCGCGCAGGTGGTCTACAACCGGCTCAACCAGGGCATCGCGCTCGGCATCGACGCGACGCTCGCCTACGGGCTCGGCAAGAACGGCAACGACCTCACCGTCACCGACCTGCGCACCGACGGCCCGTACAACACCCGCACCCGGCCGGGACTGGTGCCCACGCCGATCAGCTCGCCCGGCGAGGCGAGCCTCGAGGCGGCGCTCGCGCCGAGCACCGGGGACCTCCTCTACTACGTCCTCGAGTCGCAGGACGGGCGGCACTTCTTCACCGCCAGCTACGAGGAGTTCATGGCCGCCCGGCAGCGCTGCGCCGACGCCGGCCTCGGGTGCGGTGGCTGACCGGCCGGTGCCCGGAGATCGTCCCGCCGGCCGGGCGGCCGTCCTCGGCCGCCCGGTCGGGCACTCCCTCTCGCCGCTGCTGCACCGGGCCGCCTACGCCGCGCTCGGTCTCGACGGCTGGACCTACGACGCCCTCGACGTCGGCGCCGACGACCTGCCCGACCTGCTCGCCGGCCTCGGCCCGGAGTGGCGCGGCTTCTCGGTGACCATGCCGTGCAAGCAGGCCGCCGTCGCCGTGGCCGACGAGGTCGAGCCGCTGCCGCGCCTGCTCGGCGCGGCCAACACCCTCGTGCACACCGGCGGCGGGTGGCGGGCGGAGAACACCGACGTCCACGGCGTCGGGATGGCGCTGCAGGTCGGCGGCGTCGAGCGGGTCGCGCACGCGGCGATCGTCGGCGCCGGCGGCACGGCGGCCGCGGCGGCCGTGGCGCTGGCCGAGCTCGGCGCGGAGACCGTCGACGTCCTCGTGCGCGAGCCGTCCCGCGCCGCCGACGTCGCCCGGGTGCTCGGCACCCTCGGCGTCGAGGCGGCCGTCCGGCCGCTCGCACCCGGGCCGGTCGAGGCGCCCGTGGTGGTCAGCACCGTGCCGATCGGCGCGCACCCCGACCTCGGCGGGCTCTCCTGGCGGTCCGGCCAGACGCTGCTCGACGTGCTCTACGCGCCGTGGCCCACCCCGGTCGCCGCGGCGGCGCAGGCCGCCGGCGCCACCGTGGTCAGCGGCCTCGAGGTGCTGTTCTGGCAGGCCACCGTCCAGGTGGAGCTCATGACCGGGCAGCCGGCGCCGATCGGCCCCATGCGCGCCGCCCTGGACGCCCGCTGAGCCCGCTGTCCCCGCTGCTCGCCCTCGCCGTACTGGTCGCCGCCGCCACCGGCCCGCTGCTGGCCCGCACCGCGGTCCGGCTGGCCACCCGGCTGCCGTCCGCCCGGCCGACCCCCGCCCGCGCGCTGACCACCGCCGCGGTGCTCGCCGCCCTGCTGTGCGGCGCGGTCCTGCTCGGCGGTGACCGCCCCGCCACGCTGGCCTACGCGTGGGCCGCCGGCGCCGCCGTCGTCCTCGCCCAGGTCGACCTCGCCGTCCACCGGCTGCCCGACCGGGTCACCTACCCGGCGGCCGCCGTCTGCGGGGCCGCGCTGCTCGCCGACGCGGCGCTGCTCGGCACCTGGCCGGCGTTCCTGCGGGCGCTGCTCGCCGCGGCCGTCGCCGGCGGGGTCGCGCTGCTCGCCGCGCTGGCCGGCCCCTCCGGCCTCGGCCTCGGCGACGTCAAGCTGCTCGCGCTGCTCGGCCTGCTGCTGGGCTGGGCCGGCTGGGGCGTCCTGCTCGCCGGGGTGTTCCTCGGCCTGCTGGCCGGCGCGGGCCTGTCGCTGGTGCTGGTGGCCACCGGCCGGGCGGGCTGGCGCACCCCCGTGGCGTTCGGCCCGCCGCTGCTGCTCGGCGCCGTCCTCGCCCTCCTGGTGGAGGGACCGCTGGCCTGAGCCGGGTCCGGTGCCCCGCCGCGGGCAGGGGGCCGCGGCCCGGCTGGCAGAATCGCCGGCATGTTGCGCTGGCTGACCGCCGGTGAGTCGCACGGCCAGCAGCTCACCGCCATCCTCGAGGGCCTGCCCGCCGGCGTGCGGGTCACCACCGCCGACCTCGACGTCGACCTCGCCCGCCGCCGCCTCGGCCACGGCCGCGGCGCCCGGATGTCCTTCGAGCAGGACGCCGTCACCCTCACCGGCGGCGTCCGGCACGGCGTGACCATGGGCGGCCCGATCGCCGTCCAGGTGGGCAACACCGAGTGGCCCAAGTGGACGACGGTCATGTCGGCCGACCCGGTCGACCCCGAGGTGCTCGCCGGGCAGGCCCGCAACGCCCCGCTCACGCGGCCGCGGCCGGGCCACGCCGACCTCGCCGGCATGCAGAAGTACGGCTTCGACGACGCGCGCCCGGTGCTCGAGCGGGCCAGCGCCCGCGAGACCGCCGCCCGCGTCGCGCTCGGCGCCGTCGCACGGGCGTTCCTGCGTCAGGTGCTCGACGTCGAGGTGGTCAGCCACGTCGTCGCGATCGGGCCGGTGACCGTCCCCGACGGCGTCGTCCCGGGCCCGCAGGACAACCCGCGCATCGACGACGACCCGGTGCGCTGCGCCGACCCGGCCACCAGCGCGGTGATGGTCGCCGAGGTCGACGACGCCCGGAAGAACGGCGACACCCTCGGCGGCGTCATCGAGGTCGTCGTGCACGGCCTGCCGCCGGGCCTGGGCAGCCACGTGCACTGGGACCGCCGCCTGGACTCCCGCCTGGCCGGTGCGCTCATGGGCGTGCAGTCGGTGAAGGCGGTCGAGGTCGGCGACGGCCTGGAGACCGCGCGCCGCCGCGGCTCGGTTGCCCACGACGAGATCGTTCCCGAGGACGGCCGGATGCGGCGGGTCACCGACCGCGCCGGTGGCATCGAGGGCGGCATGACCAACGGCGAGGTGCTGCGGGTGCGCGCCGCCATGAAGCCGATCTCCACCGTGCCGCGGGCGCTGGCCACCGTCGACGTCGCCACCGGCGACGCCGCGGTCGCGATCAACCAGCGCAGCGACGCGATCGCCGTCCCGCGCGGGGCGGTCGTCATGGAGGCGATGGTGGCGCTGGTGCTCGCCGACGCCGTCCTGGAGAAGTTCGGCGGCGACTCGGTGACCGAGACCCGCCGCAACGTGCAGACCTACCTCGACGCGCTCCCGTTCCGGTGACGGGACCGCTCCTCGTCCTGGTCGGGCCGCCCGCGTCGGGCAAGACCACCGTCGGCACGGCGGTGGCCGCCGCACTCGGCCTGCCGTTCCGCGACACCGACGCCGACGTCGAGGCGCGCACCGGCACCAGCGTCGCCGACCTGTTCGTCACCCACGGCGAGCAGCACTTCCGCGACCTCGAGGAGCAGGCGGTCGCCCGCGCGCTCGCCGAGCACGACGGCGTCCTCGCCCTCGGCGGCGGCGCCGTGCTCAGCGCCGCCAGCCGCGCGCTGCTCGTCGCGCACGGCCGGGCGGGCGGCACCGTCGTCCACCTCGACGTCGACCTGCCCTCGGCCGCCAAGCGGGCCGGGCTGTCCCGCGACCGCCCGCTGCTGGCCGTCAATCCCCGGGCGATGCTGCGCACCCTGCTGGAGCAGCGCGCCCCCCTCTACGCGGAGGTCGCCACCGTGGTCGTGCCCACCGGGGGGCGCACCCCCGACGACGTGGTCGCCGACGTGCTCGCCGCCCTCCCGGCGGGAGCCGGCCGGTGAGGCGGGTGACGGTCGCGGGGGAGCGGCCCTACGACGTCGTCATCGGCGCCGGCGCGCAGGCCGAGCTCGGCCTCGTGCTCGCCGGGACGCCGAAGGCCGCCGTCGTGCACGCCCCGCCGCTGGCCGCGCTGGCCGGGGCCGCCGTCGAGACGCTGCAGACCGCCGGCGTGGCCGCCGAGGCCGTCGTCGTCCCCGACGGCGAGGCCGCCAAGACCGCGCAGGTCGCCGCGGCCGCGTGGGAGGAGTTCGGCCGGCTCGGGCTCACCCGCGCCGACGCCGTCGTCGGCGTGGGCGGGGGAGCGGTCACCGACCTCGCCGGCTTCCTCGCCGCCACCTGGACCCGCGGCATCCGCGTCGTCCACCTGCCCACCAGCGTGCTCGGCATGGTCGACGCCGCGGTCGGCGGCAAGACCGGCATCAACACCGGGGCGGGCAAGAACCTCGTCGGCGCGTTCCACCCGCCGGCCGGCGTGCTCGCCGACACCGACGTGCTCGCCGGGCTGCCCGAGGCGGAGTTCCGCTCCGGCATGGCCGAGGTGGTCAAGTGCGGCCTCATCGCCGACGGCGCGATCCTCGACCTGCTCGCCGCCGACCCGACCGGCCGCCGTGACACCGAGGAGCTCGTCGAGCGCGCGGTGCGGGTGAAGGCCGACGCGGTGGGCCAGGACCTCTTCGACACCGGCGTCCGCGAGTACCTCAACTACGGGCACACCCTCGGCCACGCCATCGAGCGGGTCGAGGACTTCGGCTGGCGGCACGGCGAGGCGGTCGCCGTCGGCCTGGTCTTCGCCGCCGAGCTCGGCGCGCAGGCCGGCACGCTGACCCGCGCCGAGGCCGACCGGCACCGCGAGCTGGTGGCGGCGATGGGCCTGCCCATCACCTACCGCGGCGACTGGGCGGCGCTGCAGGCGGTGATGCGGGTGGACAAGAAGGCCCGCGGCGCGACGCTGCGCTTCGTCGTCCTCGACGGGATCGGCAACCCGACGATCCTGACCGACCCCGAGCAGGCATGGCTGGACGCGGCGTGGGCCGCGGTTGCGGAGGAACAGTGACGATCCAGGTGCTCAACGGGCCCAACCTCGGGCGGCTCGGCACCCGCGAGCCCGAGGTCTACGGCCCGACGACGTACGCCCAGCTCGTCGACCTCCTCGAGACGGCGGGCCGCGAGCTCGGCATGGAGGTCCGGGTCCGGCAGACCGACGACGAGGCCGAGATGCTCCGCTGGGTGCACGAGGCCACCGACGCCCGCGACCCGGTGATCCTGAACCCGGCCGCCTGGTCGCACACGTCGATCGCCCTGCACGACGCCCTGGCCGCGCTGCAGTCGCCGCTGGTGGAGGTGCACATCAGCAACGTGCACAAGCGGGAGCCGTTCCGGCACCACTCCTACGTCTCCGCCGTGGCCGACGGCGTGATCGCCGGCCTCGGCGTCGAGGGCTACGTGCTCGCGCTGCAGTGGATGTCGCTGCGGGGCCACCGGTGACCGGGCGCGCCGCCGAGCGCCGGGAGCGGCTGCGGGCCACGGCCGCCGAGCGCGGCCTCGACGCCGTCCTGGTCACCAACCTGCTCAACGTGCGCTACCTGACCGGGTTCACCGGCTCCAACGGGGCGCTGCTGCTGCGCACCGACGGCGGCGACGTGTTCGGCACCGACGGCCGCTACACCACCCAGGCCGGCACCCAGGTGCCCGACCTCGAGCTGCTGGTCGACCGCGCCACCGTGCCGGCGCTGGCCCGCGAGGCGGTCACGCGCGGCGCCGGGCGGCTCGGCTACGAGAGTCACGAGGTGACCGTCGACGGCCACCGGAAGCTGGAGCGGGTGCTCACCGACGCCGCCGCCGGCGGCACGGTGCCCGAGCTGGTCAGCGTCGCGCGCGCCGTCGAGGAGCTGCGCGCGGTCAAGGACGACGACGAGGTCGACGCGCTGCGCCGTGCCTGCGCGGTGGCCGACCAGGCGCTCGCCGAGCTGGCCGCCGACGGCGCGCTGCGCCCGGGTCGCACCGAGCTGGAGGTCGGCCGCGAGCTCGACGCCCGGATGCTCGCCCTGGGTGCCGAGGCGCCGTCGTTCGAGACGATCGTGGCCACCGGCGCGAACTCCGCCATCCCGCACCACCGGCCCGACCGCACGGTGCTCGCCGGGGGCGACTTCCTCAAGCTCGACTTCGGCGCCACCGTCGACGGCTACCACTCCGACATGACCCGCACCGTGGTGCTCGGGCACGCCGCCGACTGGCAGCGCGAGGTCTACGCGCTGGTCGCCGAGGCGCAGGCCGCCGGGCGGGCGGCGCTCGCGGTCGGGGCCGACGTCGTCGCCGTCGACGCCGCCTCCCGCGACGTCATCGCCGCGGCCGGCCACGCCGACCACTTCACCCACGGTCTCGGGCACGGCGTCGGCCTGGAGATCCACGAGGCGCCGGGCATCGGCCCGCTCGGCGCGGGTAGGCTGGCCGCCGGCATGGCCGTCACCGTGGAGCCCGGGGTGTACCTGCCCGGCCACGGCGGTGTCCGGATCGAGGACACGCTGGTCGTCACGGCGGACGCGCCCGAGTTGTTGACCCTCACGAGCAAGGAACTGCTGGTCCTCTAGATGGCTACCACCAACGACCTCAAGAACGGCATGGTCCTCAACCTCGACGGCCAGCTGTGGTCCGTCACCGAGTTCCAGCACGTCAAGCCCGGCAAGGGCGGCGCGTTCGTCCGGACGACGCTCAAGAACGTGCTCTCGGGCAAGGTCGTCGACAAGACCTTCAACGCCGGCACCAAGGTCGAGACCGCCACGGTCGACAAGCGGAACATGACGTACCTGTACAAGGACGGCACCGACTTCGTCTTCATGGACGGCGACACCTTCGACCAGATCCCGGTCCCGGCCGAGACCGTGGGCGGCGGCGCCGACTACCTGCTGGAGAACACCGAGGCCGTCGTCGCCGTGCACGAGGGCGTGCCGCTGTACGTCGAGCTGCCCGTGACGCTGGAGCTCGTCGTCGAGCACACCGACCCGGGCCTGCAGGGCGACCGCTCCACCGGCGGCACCAAGCCCGCCACCCTGGAGACCGGCGCGCAGATCCAGGTGCCGCTGTTCGTCAACACCGGCGACAAGCTCAAGGTCGACACCCGCGACGGCCGGTACCTCGGCCGCGCGAACTGATCGCGCCCCTGCACATGGCCGCACGCACCAAGGCGCGCAAGCGCGCCGTCGACGTCCTCTACGCGGCCGACCTGCGCAGCGCTGACCCGGTGGACATGCTGCGCGAGCGCGTCGCGCACGCCAACCCGCCGATGCCCGAGCACGCCGTCCGGCTGGTGGAGGGCGTCGCCGCCCACGCCGGCCGCATCGACGAGCTGATCGAGCAGCACGCCCGCGGCTGGTCGCTGGAGCGGCTGCCCGACGTCGACCGCGCGATCCTGCGCATGGCGGTCTTCGAGCTGCTGTGGGCCGACGACGTGCCCGACGCCGTCGTCATCGACGAGGCCGTCGAGCTCGCCCGGGCGCTGTCCACGGACGAGTCGCCGGCGTACGTCAACGGCGTCCTCGGCGCCATCCTCGACGCCGAGGTCCCCACCTCCTCCTGAGCCGGCCGGCGCCCGCTCAGCGGGCGTCGTGCACGGTGACGGCGTAGCCGTCGGGGTCGGCGAAGGTGAACGCCCGCCCGAAGGGCGTGTCGGCCGGCGGCGCCAGGATGGTCACGCCGTCGGCGGCCATCCGGTCGTGCAGCGCCTGGCTGTCGTCGGCGGCCAGCCACAGCGCCACGCCCAGGCCCGGGCGGGGCCGCGCCGCGGCCGGGTCGACGCCCGGCAGCGGCTCGCGGACGGCGAAGGCCACCGGCGTGGTGGCGAACACGACCGCGCCGGGCGGGCCGGCCGGTGCGCGGCGCAGGCCGAGGGTGCCGGCGTAGAAGGCCGCCGAGCGCTCGAGGTCGGTGACCTGCAGGGCGACGAAGTCGGGTCCGGTGACGGTCATGGCTGCTCCTCGGGAGTGATGTCAGGATGTTGACATGGTCGAGTGTGTCAGGATCCTGACATGAGTCAAGAGGGCGGGGTCGGCGACGTCGACCGGGCGGTGGGCTACGTGCTCAAACAGGCCGCGACCGTGCTGCGCGGCGCCATGGACACCGCGCTGCGGCCGCTGGGCCTGACGGTGTCCCAGTACGCGACGCTGGAGCTGCTCGACCAGCGGCCCGGCTCCTCGGTGGCCGAGCTCGCCCGCGCGGCGTTCGTGACGCGGCAGGCGATGACCGGCGTGCTGGCCGGCCTGCAGGACGCCGGCTGGGTGTCGCGGCCGGCGGTGGCACCGCAGGGCCGGGCGCTGCCGGCGACGGTCACCGACGAGGGGCGACGGCGGCTGCGCGAGGCCAGCGTCGCCGTCGCCGGGGTGCAGGAGCGGATGCTCGCCGGGCTGACGCCCGACCGGCGCGAGCGCCTGCTGGCCGACCTGCAGGAGTGCGTGGCCGCGCTCGAGCCGGGCGCCTGAGGGCCGGGCCGGCGTCAGGGACGGCGGCCGGTGCCCGCGGCGGCGGTGAGCATCGCGGCCATCCGCACGCTCGACTGACGCCGGTGCGCCCGGCGCAGCGCCTCGCGGCGGCGGGCAGCGAGCAGCAGCTCGGGGTCGGGCAGGGCGACCGGTGGGCTGGTGTGCACGGGGACTCCTCGCGTCGTGCGCCGGGTTCTCAGCGACGGGACGGACGCTAGGAGCACCCACCGACAGTTCCGGGACCGAGCGCGGTCACCCCCTCGCGCACCGTGACGGCAGGTGCGGCTGGAGCGGGGGCGTGCCTCTGTCGTAGCCGGACGTCGGGAGACCGCGCTGTGTGCCCACGGCGCGGCCGGGGGAGCCCCCGGAGCGCGCTGCGTGCACACAGCGCGCGCGGGGCGGGGGAGTGGAGTCCGGACGCGACGAGGCCCGCCCCGGCGGGTGCCGGAGCGGGCCTCGTGCAGTGGTGGGGAGGTGTGTCGGGGGTCAGCGCGGGGCGCGGCGGCGGTCCCAGGTCTCGTCGTCGTCATCGGCGCCGGCACCCATGCCGTCCATGCCGCCCGGGTTGAGCACGCCCCACTCGATCAGCCGGGTGGTGAGCTCGTCGGGGCTCATGTCGTAGATGATCGCCAGCGACTTGAGGTCCTCCGCGCGGATGGAGAGGACCTTGCCGTTGTAGTCGTGCCGCTGCGCCTGGATGGTCGACGCGTAGCGGGCCAGTGGGCCGGCCTCGTCGGCGGGCAGCGAGCCCAGCGACTCGAGGTTGAGCACGATCTTCGTGGTCGAGGTGACCGCCGAGCTCGGGCGCGGGTCGGGCAGCAGCTCGGAGACCGGCACGCCGTAGAACACGGCCAGCTCCGAGAGACGCTGCACGGTCACCGCGCGGTCGCCGCGCTCGTAGGAGCCCACGACGACGGCCTTCCAGCGGCCGTGCGACTTGTCCTCCACGCCCTGCAGGGACAGGCCCTGCTGGTTGCGGATGGCCCGCAGCCGGGCGCCCAGGGCCCGCGAGTAGTCCGTGCTCATGCGTGTCTGCTCACTGTCCGTCGTCGTGGAGGAGGCTCGTTGGTGACTGAGCGTACTGGTTCGTCGGGAGGTGCGACAGCGGCTCCCTCCTCCTGGGGAATCCTTCTCCCCCCGTGCCCACCTGCGGTGGCGCGACGCGCGACGACGGTCACACGGGAGGGTGCAGTACGGTCGTCGCCGGTCCACCCCACTCCTTTAACGACCCGTCCCGTGAGGCGGGGAAGGAGGCCTGATGGCCGGCTCCCCGGAGCCCCCTGCCGGTCGCGCGTCCACGCCCGGCGTCCTGCTCGCCCCCGCCGACGTCGCCCGCGTGGTCGACCGGATGGCCCACCAGCTCATCGAGAAGGCGGGGGAGTCCCTCGCCGACCTGGTGCTGGTCGGCATCCCCACCCGCGGCGCCCCGCTCGCCCGCCGGCTCGCCGCCCGGGTGGCCGCGTTCAGCGGCACGGCGGTCGACACCGGCACCGTCGACATCACCCTCTACCGCGACGACCTGCGGCTGCGCGGCGTCCGCGCGCTGGAGGACACCGTCCTGCCCGACGCGGGCATCGACGGCCGGCTCGTCGTCCTCGTCGACGACGTCCTGTTCTCCGGCCGCTCGGTCCGGGCGGCGCTCGACGCGCTGCGCGACCTCGGCCGCCCGCGCGCCGTGCAGCTGGCGGTGCTCGTCGACCGCGGCCACCGCGAGCTGCCGATCCGCGCCGACTACGTGGGCAAGAACGTGCCCACCTCGCGCGCCCAGAAGGTGCGCGTGCACCTGGCCGAGACCGACGGCACCGACGAGGTCGTGGTGGTGGAGCAGTGAAGCGGCACCTGCTGGAGGCGGCCGACCTCGACCGCGACGACGCCACGCTCGTCCTCGACACGGCCGCGCAGATCGACGCCGCGCTGGCCGGCCGCGAGGTCAAGAAGCTGCCCACGCTGCGCGGGCGCACGGTGGTGAACCTCTTCTACGAGGACTCCACCCGCACCCGGATCTCCTTCGAGCTGGCGGCCAAGCGGCTGTCGGCCGACGTCATCAACTTCTCGGCCAAGGGCAGCAGCGTCTCCAAGGGCGAGAGCCTGAAGGACACCGCGCTGACCCTGGAGGCGATGGGCAGCGACGCGATCGTCGTCCGCCACTCCGCCTCCGGCGCCCCGCACCGGCTCGCGAACTGGGTGCAGGGCAGCGTGGTGAACGCCGGCGACGGCACCCACGAGCACCCCACCCAGGCGCTGCTCGACGCCTACACGATCCGCCGCCGGCTGGGCCGCCTCGACGGCGTCCGGGTGGTCGTCGTCGGCGACGTCCTGCACAGCCGGGTGGCGCGGTCCAACGTCTGGCTGCTGACGACCCTCGGCGCGCAGGTCACCCTCGTCGCGCCGCCGACGCTGCTGCCGGTGGGCGTGGGCTCGTGGCCGGTGGAGGTCTCCTACGACCTCGACGCCGTCCTGCCCAAGGCCGACGCGGTGATGATGCTGCGCGTCCAGGCCGAGCGGATGAACGCCTCGTTCTTCCCCAGCGCGCGGGAGTACAGCCGCCGCTACGGCCTCGACGCCGTCCGGATGGCCGCGCTGTCCGACGACGCGATCGTCATGCACCCCGGCCCGATGAACCGCGGCATGGAGATCGCCGCCGACGTCGCCGACTCGGTCCGCTCGACGATCGTCGAGCAGGTCGGCAACGGCGTCAGCGTCCGCATGGCCGTGCTCTACCTGCTCCTCGGAGGAAACGCGTGACCACGCTGATCAAGGGGGCGCGCGTGCTCGGCGGCGAGCCCGCCGACCTGCTGCTGAAGGACGGCCGGGTCGCGGCGGTCGGTGGCCGGCTGTCCGTCCCGGGGGCGACCGTCGTCGACGCCGACGGGCTCGTGGCGCTGCCCGGCCTGGTCGACCTGCACACCCACCTGCGCGAGCCCGGCCGCGAGGACGCCGAGACGGTGGAGACCGGCAGCCGGGCCGCGGCGCTCGGCGGGTTCACCGCGGTGCACGCCATGGCCAACACCGACCCGGTCGCCGACACCGCCGGCGTCGTCGAGCAGGTGTGGCGCCTGGGCCAGGAGGCCGGGCTGGTCGACGTCGTCCCGGTCGGCGCGGTGACGGTGGGCCTCCGGGGCGAGCGGCTGGCCGAGCTCGGCGCGATGGCCGACTCGGCCGCCCGGGTGCGGGTCTTCTCCGACGACGGGCACTGCGTCGCCGACCCCGCGCTCATGCGCCGGGCGCTGGAGTACGTGAAGGCCTTCGACGGCGTCGTCGCCCAGCACGCCGAGGAGCCGCGGCTCACCGTCGGCGCGCAGATGAACGAGGGCGACCGCTCCGCGCGGCTCGGGCTCACCGGCTGGCCGGCCGCCGCCGAGGAGGCGGTCATCGCCCGCGACGTGCTGCTCGCCCAGCACGTGGGCGCGCGGCTGCACGTCTGCCACGTCTCGACCGCCGGGTCGGTGGAGCTCCTGCGCTGGGCGAAGTCCCGCGGCGTCCAGGTGACCGCCGAGGTCACCCCGCACCACCTGCTGCTCACCGAGGCCTGCGCCGAGTCCTACGACCCGGTGTTCAAGGTCAACCCGCCGCTGCGCACCGACGAGGACGTGCACGCCCTCCGCGCGGGTCTGGCCGACGGCACGATCGACGCCGTCGCCACCGACCACGCGCCGCACGCGGTGGAGGACAAGGAGAGCGAGTGGGCGCAGGCCCGGCCCGGGATGCTCGGGCTGGAGCAGGCGCTCTCGGTGGTCCTCGAGGCGCTGGTGGAGCCGGGCCTGCTCGACTGGGCCGGCGTCGCCGACCGCATGTCGGTGCGGCCCGCCGCGATCGGCCGCCTCGACGGCCACGGCCGCCCGCTCGCCCCCGGCGAGCCGGCCAACCTCCTGCTGCTGGACCCCGCCGCCCGGGCCACCGTCGACCCGGCCGCGCTGGCCAGCCGCAGCCGCAACAGCCCCTACGCCGGCCGGGAGCTCCCCGGCCGCGTGGTCGCCACGTTCCTGCGGGGCGAGGCGACCGTTCTGGACGGGAAGGCAGTGAAGTGACCGAGGCGATCCTCGTGCTCGAGGACGGGCGGACGTTCCGCGGCGAGGCCTACGGCAAGGTCGGCACGACGGTCGGCGAGGCGGTGTTCGCCACCGGGATGACCGGCTACCAGGAGACGCTGACCGACCCCAGCTACGCCGGCCAGATCGTCACCATGACCGCGCCGCACATCGGCAACACCGGCGTGAACGGCGAGGACGACGAGAGCCGCCGCATGTGGGTGGCCGGCTTCGTCGTGCGCGACCCGGCCCGCCGCCCGGCCAACTGGCGGGCCACCGGCAGCCTCGACGACGAGCTCGCCGCGCAGGGCGTCGTCGGCATCAGCGGCATCGACACCCGCGCGCTCACCCGCCACCTGCGCGAGCGCGGCGCCATGCGCGCGGGGATCAGCAGCGAGTCCGGCGACGCCGACGCCCTGCTCGCCCGGGTCCGCGCCGCCGAGGGCATGACCGGCGCCGACCTCGCGCCGCAGGTGAGCACCCGCGAGCCCTACGTGGTCCCGGCGGAGGGGGAGAGGCGGTTCACCATCGCCGCGCTCGACCTCGGCATCAAGACGGCGACGCCGCGGCACCTGGCCGCGCTCGGCGTCGAGACGCACGTGCTGCCCTCGACGGCGACCGCCGCCGACCTGCTGGCGCACGGCCCCGACGGCGTCTTCCTCTCCAACGGCCCCGGCGACCCGGCCGCGGCCGACTACGCGGTGGCCGCGGTGCGGGGTGTCCTCGACGCCGGCCGGCCGCTGTTCGGCATCTGCTTCGGCAACCAGATCCTCGGCCGCGCGCTGGGCCTGGGCACCTACAAGCTGCGCTTCGGCCACCGCGGCCTGAACCAGCCGGTGCTCGACCGGGTCAGCGGCACGGTCCGGGTGACCAGCCACAACCACGGGTTCGCCGTCGACGCGCCGCTCGACCGGCCCACCGACACCCCGTACGGCCGCGCCGAGGTCAGCCACGTGGGCCTCAACGACGACGTCGTCGAGGGGCTGCGGCTGCTCGACGCGCCGGCGTTCAGCGTCCAGTTCCACCCGGAGTCGGCGGCCGGCCCGCACGACGCCGCGCCGCTGTTCCAGCGCTTCGTCGACCTCATGGACGCCCACCGGCGGGACGGCACGGCCGTCAGCCCGGCGCCGGTCGTCCAGCACAGCACGGGGGAGAACGCCTGATGCCCAAGCGCACCGACATCGAGCACGTCCTGGTCATCGGCTCCGGGCCGATCCTCATCGGCCAGGCCGCGGAGTTCGACTACTCCGGCACCCAGGCCTGCCGCGTGCTGCGCAGCGAGGGCCTGCGGGTCAGCCTGGTCAACAGCAACCCGGCGACGATCATGACCGACCCCGACGTCGCCGACGCCACCTACGTCGAGCCGCTGACGCCGGAGTTCGTCGAGCGGGTCATCGCCAAGGAGCGCCCCGACGCGCTGCTGGCCACCCTCGGCGGGCAGACCGCGCTCAACATCGCCATCGGCCTGTACGAGAACGGCACGCTGGAGCGCTACGGCGTGCGGCTCATCGGCGCCGACGTCGACGCGATCAACCGCGGCGAGGACCGGCAGAAGTTCAAGGACATCGTCCGGTCCATCGGCGCCGACGCCCCGCGCTCGCGGGTGTGCGGCACGGTCGAGGAGGCGCTGGAGACGGCGGAGGAGGTCGGCTACCCCGTCGTCATCCGGCCGAGCTTCACCATGGGCGGCCTCGGCTCCGGCTTCGCCACCGACGAGGCGATGCTGCGCCGCATGGCCTCCCACGGCCTCGCGGACTCACCCGTGCACACCGTGCTCATCGAGGAGTCGGTGCTCGGGTGGAAGGAGTACGAGCTCGAGCTGATGCGCGACCGCAGCGACAACGTGGTCGTCATCTGCTCGATCGAGAACGTCGACGCGATGGGCGTGCACACCGGCGACTCGGTCACCGTCGCCCCGGCGATGACGCTCACCGACGTCGAGTACCAGCGGATGCGCGACGTCGGCATCGCGGTGCTGCGCGAGGTCGGCGTCGACACCGGCGGCTGCAACATCCAGTTCGCGGTCAACCCCGCCGACGGGCGCCTGGTCGTCATCGAGATGAACCCGCGGGTGTCCCGGTCGTCGGCGCTGGCGTCGAAGGCCACCGGCTTCCCGATCGCCAAGATCGCCGCGAAGCTCGCCATCGGCTACACCCTCGACGAGATCACCAACGACATCACCGGGGTCACCCCGGCGGCGTTCGAACCGACGCTGGACTACGTCGTCGTGAAGATCCCGCGCTTCGCGTTCGAGAAGTTCCCCGGCGCCGACCCGCGGCTGACCACGACGATGAAGAGCGTCGGCGAGGTCATGGCCATGGGCCGCAACTTCCCCGAGGCGCTGGGCAAGGCCATGCGCTCGACGGAGACGAAGGTGGCCGGCTTCTGGACCGGCGCGCCCGACCCGCGCTCGGCCGCCGAGCTGCTCGAGGCGCTGCGCACCCCGGTCGACGGGCGGCTCTACACCGCCGAGGCGGCCCTGGCGGCCGGCGCGACCGTCGAGCAGGTGGCCGAGGCCAGCGGCTTCGACCCGTGGTTCGTCGACCAGGTCGCGCTGGTGCAGGAGGTCGCCGCCGAGGTCCGCGACGCCCCCGCGCTCACCCCGGGGCTGCTGCGCCGCGCCAAGCGGCACGGCCTGTCCGACCGGCAGGTGGCCGCGCTGCGGCCCGAGCTCGCCGGCGAGGACGGCGTCCGGGTGCTGCGCTGGCGCCTGGGCATCCGGCCGGTCTACAAGACCGTCGACACCTGCGCGGCCGAGTTCGCCGCCCGCACGCCGTACCACTACTCGTCCTACGACGAGGAGACCGAGGTCGAGCCGCGGGAGAAGCCGGCGGTGCTCATCCTCGGCTCGGGGCCCAACCGGATCGGGCAGGGCATCGAGTTCGACTACTCGTGCGTGCACGCGGTCATGGCGCTGCAGGACGCCGGCTACGAGGCCGTGATGGTCAACTGCAACCCCGAGACCGTCTCCACCGACTACGACACCGCCGACCGGCTGTACTTCGAGCCGCTGACCTTCGAGGACGTCCTCGAGGTGGTCGAGGCCGAGCGCGCCGCCGGTCCCGTCGCCGGGGTCGTCTGCACCCTCGGCGGACAGACGCCGCTGGGCCTCGCGCAGCGGCTCAAGGACGCCGGCGTGCCGGTGCTCGGCACCTCGCCGGAGGCCATCGACGACGCCGAGGACCGCGGCGCGTTCTCCCGGGTGCTCGCCGACGCCGGCCTGCTCGCCCCCCTGCACGGCACCGCGACGACGTTCGCCGAGGCACGGGAGATCGCGGCCGGCATCGGCTACCCGGTGCTCGTGCGGCCCTCCTACGTGCTGGGCGGGCGCGGCATGGAGATCGTCTACGACGACGCCACGCTCGAGGCCTACATCGCCAAGGCCACCGACGTCAGCCCCGAGCACCCGGTGCTGGTCGACCGGTTCCTCGAGGACGCCGTCGAGATCGACGTCGACGCGCTCTACGACGGCTCCGAGCTCTACCTCGGCGGCGTCATGGAACACATCGAGGAGGCCGGGATCCACTCCGGCGACTCCGCGTGCGCGCTGCCGCCGATCACCCTGGGCTCCGGCGACCTCGAGCAGATCCGCGCCGCCACCGAGGCGCTGGCCGCCCGGATCGGCGTCCGCGGCCTGATGAACGTGCAGTACGCGCTCAAGGACGACGTCCTCTACGTGCTGGAGGCCAACCCGCGCGCCTCGCGCACGGTGCCGTTCGTGTCCAAGGCGACGGCGGTGCAGCTGGCCAAGGCCGCCGCGCGGATCGCGGTGGGCGAGACGATCGCCGACCTGCGCGCCGCGGGCGTGCTGCCGGCCGCCGGCGACGGCGTCGACCTCTCCGAGCGGGCGCCGATCGCGGTCAAGGAGGCGGTGCTGCCCTTCCACCGGTTCCGCACCGTCGAGGGCCACGGCGTGGACACCGTGCTGTCGCCGGAGATGAAGTCCACCGGCGAGGTCATGGGCCTCGACGACGGCTTCGGCACCGCGTTCGCCAAGTCGCAGGCCGCCGCCTACGGGCCGCTGCCGACCGAGGGCACGGTGTTCGTCTCGCTAGCCAACCGCGACAAGCGCGCCGCCGTCTTCCCGATCAAGCGGCTCGCCGACCTCGGCTTCCGCGTGCTCGCCACCGCCGGCACCGCGCGGGTGCTGCGGCGCAACGGCGTCGACTGCGAGGTGGTCGGCAAGTACAGCGAGGGCCCGGGCAACTGCGTCGAGCGGATCCTGGCCGGCGACGTCGACATCGTCGTCAACACGCCGTTCGGGTCGCCCGGCAACAGCGGGCCGCGGCTGGACGGCTACGAGATCCGCACCGCGGCGGTGGCCGCCGGCATCCCGTGCATCACGACGGTGCAGGGGATGGCCGCGGCCGTGCAGGGCGTCGAGGCGCTGCGCCGCGGCGACCTCGGGGTGCGCAGCCTGCAGGAGGTCCACGCGGCGCTCACCGCGGCACCGTGAGCCGCCCCTCGCGCGCGGAGGGCGGGGACGTCGTCGGCGCCGTGCGGGACGAGCTGGTCGCCCGCCGGCTGCTCGACGGGCTGCCGGCGGCGTTCCTCGCCGGGGTCACCCGGTTCGCGACGCCGCCGGCACCCGCGCTCGACGCGCTGCGCACCGACGCCGGGGCGCTGGTCGTCCGGCTGGCGGCGGGGGAGGCCGGTGCCGGCGACCTGCCGCTGCTCACCCGGGTGCTGTTCACGGCCCGGCTCGGCGGGGTGCTCGCCGCGCACGGGGTGCGGACGCCGTCCTACGACCTGCTCGGCTCCTACCGGGAGAACCTGGCGACGCCGGTGGGCCCGCGGCTGCCGGAGCGCCCGCGGGCCGGCGACCGGCGCTGGCGGGTGCTCGGCCGCGACGTCGCCTTCCCGGTCGGGGTGCCCGCGTGCGTCCTCAACGGCGGCGAGGAGTGGGTGCGCTTCCACGCCCGCAACGGGTTCAGCGTGCTCACGTACAAGACCGTGCGCAGCCGCGCCCACGACCCGAACGAGCAGCCGAACTGGACGTTCGCGCCGCGTCCGCCCCGCGACGGGGCCGTCGACGAGGTCGTCTCCCACCCGTGGGACTGGACGGCGCCCGGCGACCCCGGCGTCAGCACCGTGAACTCCTTCGGCGTCCCCTCCCCGGCGCCGGCGGAGTGGATGGCCGACCTGGAGCGGTCGCTGGCCGCTGTCGACGACGACCAGCTGCTCCTGGTCAGCGTGATGGGTGCAGGCGCCGGGACCGACCTGGTCGACGACTTCGTCGCCGTGGCGCGGCTCGCGCAGGAGGCCGGCGCCGGGGTGGTGGAGCTGAACCTGTCCTGCCCGAACACCCTGTCGGCCTCCCCGGACGGCGTGAAGCCGCCGCTGTGCCTCGACGCCGACGCCACCGTGGCGGTGGTCGAGGCCGTGCGCCGCGGCCTCGACGACCGCACCGGACTGGTCGCCAAGCTCTCCTGGCTGGACGAGCCGCGGCTGGCCGCGCTGGTGCCGCGGATCGGCCCGCTCGTCGACGGCGTCGCCGGCATCAACACCGTGGCGACCCGGGTGGTGCGCGACGACGGCGAGCCGACGTTCCCCGGCCGGGCGGTCGCCGGGCTCTCGGGTGCGGCCGTCCGCGAGCGGGCGCTGGACGCCACCCGCCGGCTGGTCGCGCTGCGCGACGCCGGCGGGCACCGCTTCGACGTGCTGGCGATGGGCGGGGTCACCGACCCGGCCTCCTTCGCCGCGCTGTGGGAGGCCGGGGCCGACGCCGTCCAGTCGGCCGCCGGCGCCTTCGCCGACCCGTTCCTCGCCCGCGACTGCATCGCCGCGCACGGCGAGACGCTCTCGCGGTCGGTGCCCCGGTGACGGCGCCGTTCGGGCAGCGCCTCGCCGACGCCGTCGCCGTCCGGGGACCGCTGTGCGTGGGCATCGACCCGCACGCGCCGCTGCTCGAGCGGTGGGGCCTGCCCGACTCCCCGGACGGCCTGGCCCGCTTCACCGACGCCGTCGTCGACGCACTCGCGGGGCAGGTGGCGGTGCTCAAGCCGCAGTCCGGCTTCTACGAGCGGCACGGCTCGCGCGGCCTGGCCGTGCTGGAGGACGGCGTCGCCCGGGCCCGCGCCGCCGGGGCGCTGGTGCTGCTCGACGCCAAGCGCGGCGACATCGGCTCGACCATGGACGCCTACGCCGACGTGCTGCGGCCGGAGCACCCGTGCGCGGTCGACGCCCTGACCGTCAGCCCCTACCTCGGCCCCGGCTCGCTGCAGCCGGCCGTCGACACCGCCCGGCTGACCGGCGGCGGGCTGTTCGTGCTGGCCCGCACGTCCAACCCCGACGCCGGGACGCTGCAGTCCGCGGCGGTGGGGGAGCGGAGCGCCGCGCAGGTCGTCGTCGACACCGTCCGCGGCTGGAACACCCCCGGCTGGGTGGTGGGTGACCCGCTGCCCGACCTCGGGGCGGTGCAGGACCAGGCGTCGCGCTGGGGCGCCACCACGGGGTCCTTCGGCGTCGTCGTCGGGGCCACGCTGCGCACGCTCGACGTCGACCTCGACGGCCTCGGCGGGCCGGTGCTGGCCCCGGGCCTGGGCGCCCAGGGCGGCACCCCGGCCGACCTGCGGCGGCTGTTCGGCGATGGGCGCGCCGTCGTCCCGACCGTCTCCCGCGACGTCCTCGCCGCCGGCCCCGACGCGGCGGCGCTGCGGGCGGCCGCGGCCCGGTGGGCGGAGGAGCTCGCGCGGTGAGGCGGGGCCTGCCGTGGGCGGTCGCGGCGCTGGGGCTGGTGCTCCTCGTCGCTGGTGTCGTCGTGTTCCGGCGGGAGAGCCGGCCGGGCGCCGTCGTGTACGGCGGGAGCTACGCGCCGCTGACGCCGACCCGGGCGTACGAGAGCTCGCTGGAGCTCTCCTTCGACCGCGTCGACGTCCTCTGGACGTACGGCTCCCTGCTGGGTGCGGGACTGGCGGTGGCGGGCGCGCTGGTGCTGGCGGGAGTCGGCGGCTGGGCGCTCGGCCGCAGGTCGGGGCGGCGCGCCGGGCGCTGACCCCGGCGTGTCGCGACGGACGTGTCGGATCCCCCGTCCGGCGGACCTGTTCCGTTCCGTATACGGTGTGAGCTGCGCGTCTCACGGTCGGTCACACACACGGCACACACAGCGTCACCGGCGGACGTTCGGAGATCGAGAACGTCGGGCGTACGGCGCGTGACCTGCGGATTCCCGGTTACTAGGTTGACCGCCGGGCCTGAGGAGCCGGGGCCGGACCCGCAGACGCGGCACGAGAGACAGCACAGAGACGCCGGGGCGAACAGGCCCCGGCGACGACACGATCGGACACGCACCATGCCCCTTCCTGACCTGTCACCCGAACAGCGCGCCGCCGCCCTGGAGAAGGCCGCGGCCGCCCGCAAGGCGCGCGCCGAGCTGCGTGAGCGGCTCAAGAGCAAGGGCGCCACGGTCGGCGACGTCCTCAAGCAGGGCGAGTCCGACGAGGTGATCGGCAAGATGCGCGTCTCCGCGGTGCTGGAGTCCCTGCCCGGCGTCGGCAAGGCCCGTGCTGCGAAGATCATGGAGCGGCTCGAGATCTCGCCGACCCGCCGCGTCCGCGGCCTGGGCGCCAACCAGCGCCGGGCCCTGGAGGCGGAGTTCGGCGGCGAGCAGGTCGTCGCCGAGCAGGTCCCGGCCGACTCGGCGAGCTGACCGGCCGCACCGCCGCACCACACGGCACCACCGCACAGGACCACCGCACCAGGACGAGGACGCCTTGCCCACAGACCACCGGTCCCCGGTCCCGGCGCGCCTGACGGTGCTCTCCGGCCCCTCGGGGGTGGGTAAGGGCACCGTGGTCGCGGAGGTCCGCCGGCGCTACCCCGAGGTGTGGCTCTCGGTCTCGGTCACCACCCGGGCACGCCGTCCCGGTGAGGTCGACGGGGTGCACTACCACTTCGTCGACGGCGCCGAGTTCGACCGGCTCATCGCCGAGGACGGCCTGCTCGAGTGGGCCGAGTACGCCGGCAACCGCTACGGCACACCGGCCGCCCCGGTCCGCGAGCGTCTCGCGACCGGGGCGCCGGCGCTGCTCGAGATCGAGCTGCAGGGCGCCCGCCAGGTCCGCGCCCGCGCGCCCGAGGCGCAGCTGGTGTTCCTCGCCCCGCCGTCGTGGGGCGAGCTGGAGCGCCGGCTGGCCGGCCGCGGCTCGGAGACGCGCGACGTGCAGGAGCGCCGCTTGGCCATCGCGCAGGCCGAGCTCGACGCCGCCGGGGAGTTCGACGTCGTGGTCGTCAACGACGACGTCGCACGGGCCGCGGACGAGTTGGTATCCTTGCTAGCTGCGCCGTCGTCCGAGAGGACGGTCGGCGCCTCCGAGTGACCGGGCCCGCACCCGAGGCCCCGCACTCCCGCCGATCGAACGAGGAGCACGCCCGCCCGTGTCCGGAGTCGCACCCGCCCCCGAGGGCATCACCAACCCGCCGATCGACGAGCTGCTCGAGCGCACCAGCAGCAAGTACGGCCTGGTGATCTTCGCCGCCAAGCGCGCGCGGCAGATCAACGCCTACTACAGCCAGCTCTCCGAGGGCCTGCTGGAGTACGTCGGTCCGCTGGTCGACACCGCCCCGCAGGAGAAGCCCCTCTCCATCGCGCTGCGCGAGATCAACGAGGGTCTGCTGACCCACACCGCCGGCGAGAACTAGGCCGGCACCAGCCCTGACGAGTGACGCCCCCGGTACGCGGTACCGGGGGCGTCGCCGTGTCCGGGGGAGGATGGGCGGCATGAGCCGGATCGTGCTGGGCGTGGGCGGCGGCGTGGCCGCGTACAAGTCGGCCCTGCTGCTGCGGGCGCTGACCGAGGCGGGCCACGACGTGCGCGTCGTCCCCACCGAGTCGGCGCTGAGGTTCGTCGGCGCCGCGACCTTCGAGGCGCTGTCGGGCAACCCCGTCACCACCGACGTCTGGCACGACGTGCCCGAGGTCGCGCACGTCCGGATCGGCCAGACCGCCGAGCTGGTGGTCGTCAACCCGGCCACCGCCGACCTGCTCGCCCGCGCCGCCGCCGGCCGCGCCGACGACCTGCTCACCGCCACCCTGCTCACCGCGCACTGCCCGGTCGTGTTCGTGCCGGCCATGCACACCGAGATGTGGCTGCACCCGGCCACCCAGGACAACGTGGCCACCCTGCGCCGGCGCGGGTCGATCGTGCTGCCGCCCGCCGTCGGCCGGCTCACCGGGCCGGACTCCGGGCCCGGCCGGCTGCCCGAGCCCGCCGACGTCGCCGCGCTCGCCCAGGTCGTGCTCGCCGCGGGCGCCGACGCGCTCCGCGCCGACCTCGCCGGCCGCCGCGTGGTGATCAGCGCCGGCGGCACCCGCGAGCCGCTGGACCCCGTCCGCTACCTGGGCAACCGGTCGTCGGGCAAGCAGGGCTGGGCCCTGGCCCGCGTCGCCGCCGCCCGCGGCGCCGACGTCACCCTGGTGGCGGCCAACGTCGACCTGCCCGCGCCGTTCGGCGTCCGCGTCGTCCCGGTGGGCACGGCGGAGGAGCTGCGCGCCGCGATGCTCGAGGAGGCCGGGTCGGGTGGGGGAGCGGCAGCCGACGTCGTCGTCATGGCCGCCGCCGTCGCCGACTTCCGGCCGGCGACGGTCGCGGCCACCAAGCTGAAGAAGGACAGCGCCAGCGAGCCCGACGCCGTCCCGCTGGTGCGCAACCCCGACGTGCTCGCCGAGCTGGTCACCAAGCGCACCCCCGGCCAGGTCGTCGTCGGCTTCGCCGCCGAGACCGGCGACGCGGACGGCGACGTGCTCGCCCACGCCCGCGCCAAGCTCGCCCGCAAGGGCTGCAACCTGCTCGTGGTCAACGACGTCTCCGGGGGCGGTGTGTTCGGCCGGCCCGACAACGCCGCGGTCGTGCTGGCCGCCGACGGCACCGCCACCGACGTGCCGCACGGCAGCAAGGACGCCGTCGCCGCGGCCGTGTGGCGGGCGATCACCCCCCGCCTGGCCTGACCGTCGGCTGCCGCCCCGGTGTCGCGCCGGTAACGTGCTCACGCGGCGCGGGCAGACCGTGGCCGTACCTCGTCACTGCAGCAGGGAGAACCGAGTGCCACGCCGCCTCTTCACGTCCGAGTCGGTGACCGAGGGCCACCCCGACAAGATCGCCGACCAGATCTCCGACGCGATCCTCGACGAGATGCTCGCGCAGGACCCGCGCAGCCGCGTCGCCGTCGAGACCCTGATCACCACCGGCCAGGTGCACATCGCCGGCGAGGTCACCACCGCCGGCTACGTCGACATCGCCGACATCGTCCGCAGGACGGTCCTGCGGATCGGCTACGACTCCTCGCGCAAGGGCTTCGACGGCGCCTCCTGCGGCGTGAGCGTGTCCATCGGCGCGCAGTCGCCCGACATCGCCCAGGGCGTGGACACCGCCTACGAGGCGCGCACGTCGGGCGCGACCGACGACGAGATCGAGCGCCAGGGCGCCGGCGACCAGGGGCTCATGTTCGGCTACGCCACCGACGAGACCCCCGAGCTCATGCCGCTGCCGATCGCGCTGGCGCACCGGCTCTCCCGCCGGCTGTCGGCGGTCCGCAAGGACGGCTCGGTGCCCTACCTGCGCCCCGACGGCAAGACCCAGGTCACCGTCGTCTACGAGGACGACCGGCCGGTCGGCGTCGACACCGTCGTCGTCTCCTCGCAGCACGCCGAGGACATCTCCATCGAGCAGCTGCTCACCCCCGACGTGCAGGAGCTCGTCGTGGAGCCGGAGCTGCAGGCGCTCGGGCTGCCCACCGACGGCTACCGGCTGCTGGTCAACCCCACGGGCAAGTTCGTGATCGGCGGCCCGATGGGCGACGCCGGCCTGACCGGCCGCAAGATCATCGTCGACACGTACGGCGGCATGGCCCGCCACGGCGGCGGCGCGTTCTCCGGCAAGGACCCGTCGAAGGTCGACCGCTCCGGCGCCTACGCGATGCGCTGGGTGGCCAAGAACGTCGTCGCCGCGGGCCTGGCCCGCCGCTGCGAGGTGCAGGTCGCCTACGCCATCGGCGCCGCGCACCCCGTCGGCCTGTTCGTCGACACGCACGGCACCGGCACCGTGGCCGACGACGTCCTGGAGAAGGCCGTCACCACGGTGTTCGACCTGCGCCCGGGCGCCATCGTGCGCGACCTGGACCTGCTGCGGCCCATCTACGGCCCGACCGCCGCCTACGGCCACTTCGGCCGCACCGACGTCGAGCTGCCGTGGGAGCGCACCGACCGGGCCGACGCGCTCCGGTCGGCCGTCGGGGCCTGACCTCCCCGGAGCAGGACGCGTCGTACCCCGCGGGGAGACTCGCGGGGACGACGACCGGACGGAGAACGCCCTGAGCACGGCCGCACCACCTCCCGGCGACCCGGGCCGCCCCACGGTGGCCCGGGTCGTCGTCGACGTGCCGCTGGCGCACCTGGACCGCGCCTTCGACTACGCGATCCCCGACGACATGGCCGGGGAGGTCCGCGCCGGCTGCCGTGTGCGGGTCCGCTTCGCCGGGCAGCTGGTCGACGGGTTCGTGCTGGAGCTCGCCACCTCCAGCGAGACCGGCCGCAAGCTCGCGCCGCTGGCCAAGCTGGTGTCCTCCGAGCCGGTGCTCACCCCGGAGGT
This sequence comes from Geodermatophilus nigrescens, assembly GCF_900129495.1. GTDB lineage: Bacteria > Actinomycetota > Actinomycetes > Mycobacteriales > Geodermatophilaceae > Geodermatophilus > Geodermatophilus nigrescens. The sequence continues at coordinate 51,961 of NZ_FQVX01000006.1, read as the reverse complement.
CGCGGCGCTCGCCCGCTCGGTGGCGCAGCGCTGGGGCGGCACGCTCGTCGACGTGCTGCGGCTGGCCATCCCGCCGCGCCGCGCCGCCGCGGAGAAGCGCCCGCCCGCCGAGCCCCCGCCGCCACCGGAGCCGCCCGACCCGGCCGGGTTCGCCCGCTATCCGACGGGGCCCGCGCTGCTGGCCGCCGTCGCGGAGGGCCGCCCGGCGCGCGCGGTGTGGACGGCGCTGCCCGGCGAGGACTGGCCGGCGCGGCTCGCCGAGCTGTGCCGGGCGGCGCTGTCGGGCGGGCGCGGCGCGCTCGTCGTCGTCCCCGACGGGCGCGACCTCGACCGGCTGGAGGCCGCCGCCGGCGCCGTCCTGCCCACGGGCTCGTTCGTCGTGCTGCGCGCCGACGCCGCCCCCGACGCCCGCTACCGGCGCTTCCTCGACGCCGCCCGCGGCAGCGCGAAGGTCGTCCTCGGCACCCGCGGGGCGGCGTTCGCGCCCGTCGCCGACCTCGGCCTGGTGGCCGTCTGGGACGACGGCGACGACCTGCACGCCGAGCCGCGGGCGCCCTACGCGCACGCCCGCGACGTGCTGATGCACCGCGCCCACCTGACCGGGTGCGCGGCCGTCGTCGCGGCCACCGCGCGCACCGCCGAGGCCGCGCTGCTGGTGGAGAGCGGCTGGGCGCACGAGCTCGCCGCCGAGCGGGCCACCCTGCGCGCCGCCATGCCGCGGGTGCAGGCGCTGGGGGAGGACTCCGAGCTCGCGCGCGACCCGGCCGCCCGCACCGCGCGGCTGCCCAGCCTCGCCCACCGGGTGGCCCGCGCCGCGCTCGCCGAGGGCACGCCCGTGCTGGTGCAGGTGCCGCGCTCCGGCTACGCGCCGGGCCTGTCCTGCGACCGCTGCCGGGCGCCGGCCCGCTGCGCGGTGTGCTCCGGCCCGCTCGGCGTCTCGCCCACGCCCGGGCCCGGCGGCTCGCGCATCCCCGCGTGCCGGTGGTGCGCCCGCCCGGCCACGGTCTTCGACTGCCCGCACTGCCACGGCACCAAGCTGCGCGCCTCCGTCGTGGGGGCCGCGCGCACCGCCGAGGAGCTCGGGCGGGCGTTCCCCGGCGCCCCGGTGCGGGTGTCCGGGCGGTCCTCGGGGGTGCTGCCGACGGTGTCCGGCGGCCCGGCGCTGGTGGTCGCGACGCCGGGCGCGGAGCCGGTGGCCGAGGGCGGGTACGGCGCGGCGCTGCTGCTCGACTCGTGGGCGCTGCTCGGCCGCGCCGACCTGCGAGCGGGCGAGGAGACGCTGCGCCGCTGGATGAACGCGGCCACGCTGGTGCGGCCGCGGGGCACCGTCGTCGTGGCGGCCGACGCCGCGCACCCCGTCGTCCAGGCCCTGGTGCGCTGGGACCCGGGCTGGCTGGCGGAGCGGGAGCTCGCCGACCGGCGGGCGCTGGGCTTCCCGCCGGCCACCCGGATGGCCGCGCTGTCGGGGTCGCCGGCGGCGCTCGCGGAGTTCCTCGGCGCCGCCCGGCTGCCCGGCGACGCCGACCTGCTCGGGCCGGTGCCCGAGCCCCCGCGGCCGGGCCAGGAGGGCGAGCGGGAGCGCTACCTGGTGCGGGTGCCGCGCGGCGAGGGGACGGCGCTGGCCACCGCGCTCGCCGAGGTGCAGGGCGTCCGCAGCGCGCGGAAGGCGAGCGAGCACGTGCGCGTGCAGCTCGACCCCCTCGAGCTGGTCTGAGCCCCCCGGGCACGATCCCGGCCCCGTAGGAGAGGTCCCCGCACGATCAGGCGGCCTGGTCGTGCTGCGTCCTGGCTCACCTCCGGCGGTGAGCCAGGACGCGCCACGGTGAGCCCGCCTGATCGTGCGGGGGCGGCCCTGGTCCGGGCCGGCGAGTGCGCGGGAGGGCGCCACCTACGATCGACCGGTGAGCGTCACCCCCATCCGGCTGCTGGGCGACCCCGTCCTGCACCGGCCCGCGGCACCGGTCGTCGACTTCGACGCCGAGCTGCGCGGGCTGGTCGCCGACCTGACCGAGACCATGCACGCCGCCGGGGGAGCGGGCCTCGCCGCGCCGCAGATCGGCGTCGGCCTGCGGGTGTTCACCTGGTACGTCGACGGCGAGGTCGGCCACCTGGTCAACCCCTCGGTCGACCTGGTCGGCGACGAGACCGAGGAGGCGCCCGAGGGCTGCCTGTCCATCCCCGGCTACCGCTTCGACTGCCGCCGCCACCTGCACGTGGTGGCCACCGGGTGGAACCAGCACGGCGACCCGGTCCGGGTGGAGGGCTCGCACCTGCTGGCCCGCGCGGTGCAGCACGAGGTCGACCACCTCGACGGCGTCGTGTTCGTCGACCGGCTCGACCCCGAGGCGCGCACCGCCGCCCTCGCCGCGCTCGCCGAGGCCGAGTGGCAGGGCATGCAGGCCTGGGTCCCGCGCGTGGAGGTGAGCCCCCACTGAGGCTCCTGTTCGCGGGGACCCCCGAGGCCGCCGTGCCCTCGCTGGAGGCGCTGCTGGCCTCCGGCCACGAGGTGGCCGCCGTCCTCACCCGCCCCGACGCCCGTTCCGGCCGCGGCCGCAAGGTCAGCCGCTCGCCGGTGGCCGAGCGCGCCGACGCCGCCGGCCTGCCCGTGCTGCAGCCCCGCTCGCCGCGGGAGCCCGAGTTCCTCGCGCAGCTCGCCGACCTCGCCGTCGACTGCGCGCCGGTGGTGGCCTACGGCGCGCTCGTGCCGCCCGCGGCGCTCGACCTGCCCGCGCACGGCTGGGTCAACCTGCACTTCTCGCTGCTGCCCGCCTGGCGCGGCGCCGCGCCGGTGCAGCACGCGGTCATGGCCGGCGACGAGGTCACCGGCGCGTGCACCTTCCGGCTGGAGCAGGGCCTGGACACCGGGCCGGTGTTCGGCCTGGTCACCGAGCCGATCGGCCCCCGCGACACCGCGGGCGACCTGCTCGGCCGGCTCGCCGTCAGCGGCGCCCGGCTGCTCGTCGCCACCCTCGACGGCATCGCCTCCGGGGAGCTCGAGCCGCAGCCGCAGTCGGCCGACGGGGTGAGCCTCGCGCCGCGCATCGAGACCGCCGACGCCCGCGTCGACTGGGAGCTGCCCGCGCACGTCGTCGACCGCCGCGTCCGGGGCGTGACCCCGGCGCCGGGGGCCTGGACCACCTGGCGCGGCGAGCGGTTCCGCCTGGGCCCGGTCGAGCCGCTGCCGACGTCGCTCGCGCTGGAGGCCGGGGAGGTGTCGCCCGGCCCGACCGGTGTCGTCGTCGGCACCGGCCGCGGCGCGGTGCGCCTCGGCGACGTCCAGCCGGCCGGCAAGCGCATGCACCCGGCCGCCGACTGGGCCCGCGGCGCCCGCCCGGCGCCCGGCGAGCGGTTCGGCTCGTGAGCGGCCCGCCCCGGCGTCCGGCCGGCGCGCGTGGAGGGCAGCGCGGCGGGCCCCGCCGCCCGCCCCGCCGCGCCCCGCTCGACGGCGCCCGCCTGACCGCCTACGACGTCCTCGACGGCGTCTCCGCGCGCGAGGCCTACGCCAACCTGCTGCTGCCCCAGCTGCTGCGGGAGCGGCAGCTCGAGCCGCGCGACGCCGCCTTCGCCACCCAGCTCGCCTACGGGGCGCTGCGCGCGCAGGGCACCCTCGACGCGGTCCTCGCCCGGCTGGTCGACCGCCCGCTCGCCGACCTCGACCGCCGGCTGCTCGACCTGCTGCGCCTCGGCGCCTACCAGCTGGTCGACCTGCGCGTCCCCGCGCACGCCGCCGTGGCCACCACCGTCGACCTGGTCCGCGCGATCGTCGGGCCCGGCGCCTCCGGCCTGGCCAACGCGGTGCTGCGCAAGGTCGCCGCCGGCGGGGACCGCGCCGCGTGGCTGGCGCAGCTCGGGGCCGACGGCGACCGTCGCCTGGCGCTGGCCACCGACCACCCCGAGTGGATCGTGGCGGCCTGGCGCGAGGCGCTCGGGGGAGACGCGGCCGGGGAGGCGGAGCTCGAGGAGGCGCTGCTCGCCGACGACGCCGCCCCCGAGGTGCACCTGGTCGCCCGGCACGTCGACCGCGCCGCGCTCGCCGAGGAGTCCGGCGGGACGCCCGGGCCGTGGTCGCCGTACGCGGTGCGCCTGGGCGGGGGGGACCCGGGCCGGCTGCCGTCGGTGCGCGCCGGCCGGGCCGCCGTGCAGGACGAGGGCAGCCAGCTCGCCGCGCTGCTGCTCACCCGCGCGCCGCTGGAGGGCCCCGACGCCCGCTGGCTCGACGTGTGCGCCGGCCCCGGCGGCAAGGCCGGGCTGCTGGCCGCCGTCCGCCCGGCCGGGGTGCACCTGACCGCCGCCGACCGCGCGCCGCACCGCGCCGAGCTGGTGCGCGGGGCGCTGGCCGGCGAGGACGACGTCGAGGTGCTGGTGGCCGACGGGCGGGAGCCGCCGTGGGCCGCGGGCTCCTTCGACCGGGTGCTGCTCGACGCGCCGTGCACCGGCCTGGGCGCGCTGCGCCGGCGGCCGGAGGTGCGCTGGCGGCGCACGGCCGACGACGTCGCGCCGCTGGTGGAGCTGCAGACGGCGCTGCTCGACCGCGCGCTGGCCTCCGTGCGCCCCGGCGGGGTGGTCGCCTACGTGACCTGCTCGCCGCACGCGGCGGAGACGGTCGCGGTGGCCGACGCGGCGGCCGCGCGGGACGACGTCGAGGTGCTGCCGGTGGCGCCGCTGTTCGGGGAGGTGCCCGGGGTCGAGCGCGGGCCCTACGGGCAGCTGTGGCCGCACCGGCACGGCACCGACGCGATGTTCCTGGCCCTGCTGCGCCGCACCCGCTGACCGCGGCGCGGCCGGCGCGGCGGGCGCCGGGGGGCCGTCAGCGGGCGAGCAGCGTGACCAGGACGACGAGCAGCACGTAGCCGCCGGAGAGGGCGAGCAGGCGCCGGCCGCCCAGCCACGGCTCCCACCACGGCACCGGGGGCGCCGGGCGCGCGGGCCCCGGGCGGTCGGCCACCCACCAGGCCGCGGCGAGCGTCTGGCGCCGGTGCCACAGCGCCAGCGCCGTGTAGCCCGCGACGAGCACGACGGCGGCCGGCAACGACGTCGCCGGGGAGTCCCACTCGGCCTGCAGGAGCAGCACCGCGGGCAGCACGGGCATCGCCCGGCCCATCCAGTGCAGCCGCAGCACGCGGCGGGCGGAGAGGTCCAGGCGGGCGCGCAGGTCGGGGCCCGGGTCGGTGTGGGTGCGCAGCGCGTGCCGCATCCGCGCGACCTCGGCGGCCCGGCGCGACAGCGCCGGCACGACCGGCGTCAGCAGCGCCAGGGCGGCCCCCACGCCGGCCACCGCGGCGAGCAACGCCCAGGCGGCGTAACCGTGCAGGCCCGCGTAGTCGCCGGTGAGCAGCATCCGCGGCACGCCGAGCCCGAGGACGACGGCGGGCAGCAGCAGGCCCGCCGTCCAGGTGGCCGGGGCCCGGGAGGCCGCCGGCCGGACCGTCACCGACCCGTGACGCACCGTCACCGGATCGCCCGACGGCCAGACCGGCCGGCGGAGGACGGGGGACGGGGCGGTGCGCACGATCACGGACCGTAGCCGCCGGCGGGCCGGTCCGCCTCCCGGTCACCCGGCCCGGCGACCCCCGCCCAGGGCAGGTCCACCCGGACCGGGGACAGCTCACCGTGTGCACGCATCGCGGCGCCCCTACCCACCCGGTCGCGCCGCGTGCACATCCGTTCCGGATCCGCCGCCGCGCGCCTACCCTGCCCCGCCGTGCCCTGGCTCCCCGACGACTTCGTCCACCCGGTCCGCGCCGACCTGCCCACCGGTCAGCACCTGCGGCCGATCCGCGCGGCCGACACCGCCATCGACCACCCCGCCGTCATGGGCTCCCGCGAGCGGTTGTGGGACATCTACGGCGCCGCCTGGGGCTGGCCGCCCGCGACCATGACCGAGGACCAGGACCGCGAGGACCTCGCCCGCCACGAGCGGGAGATCGAGGCGCACGAGAGCTTCAACTACGCGCTGCTCGACGAGGACGAGACCGAGCTGCTCGGCTGCGTCTACGTCGACCCGCCGGAGAAGGCCGGCGACGCCGACGCCGAGGTGTCCTGGTGGGTGGTCGACCGGCTGGTCGGCACCGACGTCGAGGCGGCCCTCGACGCTTTCGTGCCGCGTTGGCTGGCGGCGGAGTGGCCGCTCCGGGCGCCGCGCTACGTCGGCCGCGACCTGTCGTGGGCCGAGTGGACCGCCCTGCCCGACCGCGACTGACCGGGCCCGACCCCGGCGCGCGGCCGGCCCCGGGGGAGCCGGCCGCGCGCCGCTCGGGCCTCGACGGTCAGAACGGGTACTGCCGCCGGGTGTGCTGGACGCTGACCCAGTGGTCGGTGGTGAACTCGTCGATCGCCCACTCGCCGCCGAACCGGCCGAGGCCGGACTCCTTCTCCCCGCCGAACGCGGTGTTGTTCTCGTCGTTGAGCGGCGAGTCGTTGACGTGGGTCATCCCCGCCTCGACCCGCAGCGCGAACCGGACGCCGCGCTCGGTGTCGCGGGTGAACACCGCGCTGGACAGGCCGTACTCGGTGTCGTTGGCGATGGCCAGCGCCTCGTCCTCGCCGGAGGCCCGGATGACCGTCGCGACCGGCCCGAAGACCTCCTGCCGGGCGGTGGCGACGTCGTTGGTGCCCAGCAGCACGTGCGGCGGGAGCACCGACCCGATCGGGCCGGTCGGGTCGCCGCCGAGGACCTGCTCGGCGCCGTCCTCGCGGGCCTGCGCGACCTTCTCCTGGATCCCCTCGAGCTGCTTGCCGTTGATGATCGGGCCGATGACCGTGTCCGGCTCCCGCGGGTCGCCCACCTTGAGCCCGCGCACCCGCTCCACGTAGCGCTCGACGAACGCGTCGTGCACCGAGTCGTCGACGACGATCCGGTTGGTGATCATGCAGACCTGGCCCTGGTGGAAGAACTTCCCGAACACGGCGGCGTCGACGGCGAGGTCGAGGTCGGCGTCGTCGAGCACCACCAGCGGGCCGTTGCCGCCCAGCTCGAGCGACAGCTTCTTGAGGCCCGCCTTCTCGGCGATGCCCTTGCCCACCGGCGTCGACCCGGTGAACGACACCACCCGCGGCGTCGGGTGGGACACGATCGCGTCGCCGATCTCCGAGCCCGAGCCGATGACCACCGACAGCAGGCCCGGCGGCAGCCCGGCCTCCTCGTACACCTTCGCCAGCAGCAGGCCGCCGGTCACCGGGGTGTCGCCGGCGGGCTTGAGGACGACGGCGTTGCCCAGCGCCAGCGCCGGGGCCACCGACCGGTTGGACAGGTGCATCGGCACGTTCCACGGGCTGATGACGGCGACCACGCCCACCGGCCGCCGGTAGACGCGGCTCTCCTTGCCCTCGACGTCGGCCGGCAGGATCCGGCCCTCGACGCGGTACGGGTAGGACGACGCCTCGTGGAAGTCCCGCAGCGTGATCGCGTACTCGAACTGCGCGGCCGGGGCGGCGGCACCGCTCTCGCGGACGTGCCAGTCGACGATCTCGTCCTCGCGGTCCTCCATGATCCGGGCGGCCCGGCGCAGCACGTCGGCCCGGTCGCTGGGCAGCCGCGCGGCCCACTCGCGCTGCGCCTCGCGGGCGGCGGCGTAGGCCTCGTCGAGGTCGTCGGCGGTGGCCAGGCGGATCTCGGTGAGCGTCTCGCCGGTGTAGGGGTCGGTGTCGGCCGCCGTCTTCTCGCTGCGCCCCTCACGCCAGGTACCGGCGATGGGCATGCGGTCGAAGCCGTCGTAGCGGGGGAGAGCCATGGGTCGTGGGCTACCCGGTGGGGTCCTCCGGACACGCGCCCCCGTCAGCGGGCGTCGCTCTCCAGCTCCCGCCGGGCCACCGCGAGCACCTCCGGGTCGGCGCAGCCCCGGGCGAACCCGGCGATGCGCCGCCGGATGTCGCGGCCGAGCAGCGCGGTGCCGATCCGCTCGGCCACCGGCGCGAGCCACGACGGCCGGCAGCGGAACACGTAGCGCCACACCGCCCGGGTGCCGCCGCCGGGCAGCGGCGTGAACCGCCAGCTGCCGGCGAACACCGCGAAGAACCACGGCCCGCGCACCATCCGCATGCCCACGTGCGACGGCGGCACGTAGGAGACGTACTCGCTGACCATCGCGAGCCCGTGCCGCGACCGGGTCGCCGTCCGCACGCCCTTCCCGGGCCGGTCCGCGCCCAGCAGGTGCTGCTCGCGGACGAAGCGGTCCCACCGGTAGCGGGTGGCCCCGGTGGTCTGCGAGACGGCGAACGCCAGCGCCGGCTCCACGGGGACGTCGGCGCTCGCCTCGACCTGTGCCATGCCCCGCCCCTACCCGGCCGGACCGGCGGTGATCACGGCGCACCTAGACTCGGACGACGTGGCCCGCACCCCGATGATCGCCCCCAGCCTGCTCTCGGCGGACTTCGCCCGGCTGGCCGACGAGGTGGCCCGCGTGGCCGACGCCGACTGGCTGCACGTCGACGTCATGGACGCCCACTTCGTGCCCAACCTGACGCTGGGCCGGCCGGTGGTCGAGGCGATCCACGCCGTCAGTCCCGTGCCGCTGGACTGCCACCTGATGATCGAGGCCCCCGAGCGCTGGGCGCCGGGCTACGCCGAGCTCGGCTCCCGCAACGTCACCGTGCACGCCGAGGCCTGCACCGGCGACCCCCGTGACGTCGCCCGCGACATCCGCGCCGCCGGTGCCCTGGCGGGCCTCGCGCTCAAGCCCGGCACCCCGCTCGAGCGCTACGAGGAGGTGCTGCGCGACTTCGACACCCTGCTGGTCATGACCGTCGAGCCCGGCTTCGGCGGCCAGGCGTTCATGGCCGAGGTGCTGCCGAAGGTGCGCCGCGCCCGCGAGCTCGTCGACACCGGCCACCTGCAGGTGCTCGTCGAGGTCGACGGCGGCATCAACGCCGACACCATCGCGCAGGCCGCGGAGGCTGGCGCCGACGTCTTCGTCGCGGGCTCGGCCGTCTACGGCGCCGACGACCCGTCGCGCGCCATCGCCGCCCTGCGCGACCTGGCCACCCCGGCCGCCGGGTGATGGTCAGCCCGCAGGAGCGCGCCGCCATGGCCCGGGCGCGCGAGCTCGGCGCGAGCGTCCTCGGCACCACCAGCCCGAACCCGCCCGTCGGCGCGGTCGTCCTCGACGCCGACGGCGCGGTCGTGGGGGAGGGCGCCACCTCCCCGCCGGGCGGCCCGCACGCGGAGGTGCACGCGCTGGCCCGGGCCGGCGAGCGCGCCCGCGGCGGCACCGCCGTCGTCACCCTCGAGCCGTGCGCGCACACCGGCCGCACCGGCCCGTGCGCCGACGCGCTGCTCGCCGCCGGCGTCGCCCGCGTCCTCGTCGCCGTCCCCGAGCCCACCGGCCTGGCCGGCGGCGGCGCCGAGCGGCTGCGCGCCGCCGGGGTCGACGTCGAGGTCGGCGTGGAGCGGGAGGCCGCCGAGGAGGGCGCGCTCGCCGCCTGGCTGACCGGCGCCCGCGTGGGCCGGCCGTTCGTCGTCTGGAAGGCCGGCGCCACCCTCGACGGGAGGGTCGCCGCCGCCGACGGCACCAGCCGCTGGATCACCGGCCCGGTCGCGCGCGCCGCCGTCCACCGGCTGCGGGCCGGGTGCGACGCCGTCCTCGTCGGGTCGGGCACCGTCCTCGCCGACGACCCGCAGCTCACCGTCCGCGACGCCGACGGCCGCGACGCGCCCCGCCAGCCGCTGCGCGTCGTGCACGACCGCCGCGGCCGGGTCCCGGCGGGCGCCCGCGTCCTCGACGGCGCCGCCCCGACGCTCGTCAGCCGGGCCGACGGGCCGGCCGGGCTGCTCGCCGAGCTCTTCGACCGCGACGTCCGCCGGGTGCTGCTCGAGGGCGGCCCGACGCTCGCCGCCGCGTTCCTGCGGGAGGGGCTGGTCGACGAGGTGCTGGTGCACCTCGCGCCGAAGCTGCTCGGCGCGGGTCCCTCCCTGGTGGGGGACCTGGGAATCAGCACGATCGGCGCCGCGCTGAGCCTGGAGCTGCGGGAGGTCACCCCGCTGGGCGGGGACGTGCAGATCCGCCTCCGGCCCACAGGTCACACTGGGGTCGGACCGCGCGCCGACGGGAGGGACTGAGGTGTTCACAGGCATCGTCGAGGAGGTCGGCTCGCTCGCCGCCCGCGAGGAGTCCGCCGACGCCGCCGTGCTGCGCATCCGCGCCCGGCGCGTGCTCGAGGACGTGCACCTCGGCGACTCGATCTCCGTCAACGGCGTGTGCCTCACCGTCACCGGTGTCGAGCCCGACGCCGACGGCAGCTCCGTGTGGTCCACCGACGTCATGGCCGAGACGCTGCGCCGCAGCAGCCTCGGGCGCCTGACCGACGGCGACCCGGTCAACCTCGAGCGCGCCGTCGCCCCGCACACCCGCCTCGGCGGGCACATCGTGCAGGGCCACGTCGACGGCGTCGGCACGGTCGTGTCCCGCACGCCGAGCGAGCACTGGGACGTCGTCCGCGTCGCCCTGCCCCCGCAGCTGGCGCGCTACGTCGTCGAGAAGGGCTCGATCACCGTCGACGGCGTCTCGCTCACCGTCAGCGCGCTCAGCGCCGCCGACGACCCCGAGCCCTGGCTCGAGGTCAGCCTCATCCCCGCCACCCTCCGCGAGACCACGCTGGGCGGCCGCGCCCCGGGGGACCCGGTCAACCTGGAGGTCGACGTGATCGCCAAGTACGTGGAACGACTGCTGGGAGCACGCCGATGAGCGCCGTCCGGCTGGACTCCGTCGAGGACGCCATCGCGGCGGTCAAGGACGGCCGGGCCGTCGTCGTCGTCGACGACGAGGACCGCGAGAACGAGGGCGACCTGATCTTCGCCTCCGAGCTCGCGACGCCCGAGCTCGTGGCCTTCATGGTCCGCTACACGTCCGGCTACATCTGCGTGTCGGTCACCGAGGCCGACGCCGACCGGCTCGACCTGCCGCCGATGTTCCGGGTCAACCAGGACCGGCGCGGCACCGCGTACACCGTCACCGTCGACGCCCGCGAGGGCGTGACCACCGGCATCTCCGCCGCCGACCGGGCGCACACCATCCGGCTGCTCGCCGACGCCGCGACCTCCTCGGCCGACCTCGCCCGCCCCGGCCACATCGTGCCCCTGCGCGCCAAGGACGGCGGCGTGCTGCGCCGGCCGGGCCACACCGAGGCCGCCGTCGACCTCGCCGTCCTCGCCGGGCTGCGCCCCTCGGGCACGCTGTGCGAGCTGGTCAGCGAGAAGGACCCGACCGGCATGGCCCGGGCCGAGGAGCTGCGCGTCTTCGCCGACGAGCACGACCTGTGCCTCATCTCGATCGCCGACCTCATCGCCTACCGCAAGCGCTTCGACAAGCTGGTCGAGCGGGTCGCCGAGGCCACCGTGCCGCTGGCGCCGGGCACCTTCACCGCCGTCGGCTACCGCAGCTCCTACGACGAGCGCGAGCACGTCGCCTTCGTCTACGGCGACATCGCCGACGGCGAGGACGTGCTGGTCCGCGTGCACTCCGAGTGCCTCACCGGCGACGTCTTCGGCTCCCTGCGCTGCGACTGCGGCCCGCAGCTGCAGGCGGCGCTGGCCGCCGTCGCCCAGGAGGGCCGCGGCATCGTGCTCTACATCCGCGGGCACGAGGGCCGGGGCATCGGCCTGCTGCACAAGCTGCAGGCCTACCAGCTGCAGGACTCCGGCGTGGACACCGTCGACGCCAACCTCGACCTCGGTCTGCCCGCCGACGCCCGCGACTACGGCACCGGCGCGCAGATCCTCGTCGACCTCGGCGTGCACACCATGCGGCTGCTCACCAACAACCCGGCCAAGCGCGCGGGCCTGGAGGGCTACGGCCTCAAGGTGACCGGCCGCGTCCCGCTGCCCAGCCACGTCACCGCGGAGAACCTGGCCTACCTGCGCACCAAGCGCGACCGGATGGGCCACCTGCTCGACATCATCGAGCCCGAGACCGAGTCCGGCCCCGCCGACGTGCCCCTCCCCGTGGGCGGCGAGCCGGCCACCGTGCCCGGCACCGACGTGCCCCTCCACCAGCAGGAGCAGCGACTGTGAGCGGACAGGGTCGCCCCGAGGCGGGAGCCGTCGACGCCGCCGGGCTCACGCTCGGCATCGTCGCCACCACCTGGCACGCCGAGATCACCGACGCGCTGCTCGACCGCGCGCTCGCCGCGGCCCGCGCCAGCGGCATCGGCGAGCCGACCGTCGTCCGCGCGCCGGGCGCCGTCGAGCTGCCCGTCGTCGCCCAGGCGCTGGCCGAGCGGCACGACGCCGTCGTCGCGCTCGGCGTGGTCATCCGTGGCGGCACCCCGCACTTCGAGTACGTCTGCGACGCCGTCACCGCCGGGCTCACCCGGGTGGCGCTCGACGCCGGCCGCCCGGTCGGCAACGGCGTGCTCACCTGCGACACCGAGGAGCAGGCGCGCGACCGCTCGGGCTTGCCCGGCTCCGCCGAGGACAAGGGCTGGGAGGCCTGCGTCGCCGCGCTGGCGACCGCGCTCACCCTGCGCGAGCTGCGCACCCCGCCGCGGTCCACCGGCTTCCAGGCCACCCCGGTCGGGCAGGGCCTCGCGTGAAGACCTTCGACGCGCTGTTCGCCGAGCTGTCGGCGAAGGTGGCCGCCGGGGACCCCGCCTCGGGCACCGTGACCGCCGTCCGCGACGGCGTGCACGCCGCCGGCAAGAAGGTGGTCGAGGAGGCGGCGGAGTCCTGGATGGCCGCCGAGCACGAGGGGCCGGAGCGGACCGCGGAGGAGATCAGCCAGCTCCTCTACCGCGTGCAGGTGCTCATGCTGGCCCGCGGGCTCAGCCTCGACGACGTCTACACCCACCTCTAGACGAGGGCCCCCCGCGCCCCCACGACGCGCTCCGCACGCCGCGGGACCCTGCGCGGGGCCGTTCCATCCGCTCCCGAAGGAGACACAGAAGTGCTGCGCATCGCCGTGCCCAACAAGGGCGTCCTCAGCGAGCCCGCGGCCGCGATGCTCGCCGAGAGCGGCTACCGGCAGCGGCGCAGCACGAAGGACCTCGCGGTCTACGACCCCGACAGCGACACCGAGTTCTTCTACCTGCGCCCGCGCGACATCGCCGTCTACGTCGCCGCCGGCACCCTCGACGTCGGCATCACCGGCCGCGACATGCTGCTGGAGACCGCGCCCGCCGAGGGGGAGGGCCCGACCGCCGTCGAGCTCATGCCGCTGGGCTTCGGCCGGTCCTCGTTCCGGTTCGCGAGCCCCGTGGAGTCCGGCATCGACACCGTCGAGCAGCTCGGCGGCAAGCGGATCGCCACCGCCTACCCGACGCTGCTGCAGCGCTTCCTCGCCGAGTCCGGCGTCAAGGCCAGCGTGGTCAAGCTCGACGGCGCGGTGGAGACCGCCTGCCGGCTCGGGGTGGCCGACGCGGTCTGCGACGTCGTCGAGACCGGGACGACGCTGCGCGCGGCCGGGCTGCGGATCATCGGCGAGCCGGTGCTCACCAGCGAGGCGGTGCTCGTCCGTCGGGAGGGCGCCGAGGAGATCCCGGCGGTCGCCCAACTGCGCCGCCGGCTGCGCGGTGTCCTCGTCGCCCGGCAGTACGTGATGCTCGACTACGACTGCCCGAACGAGCTGCTGGCGAAGGCCACCGCCCTCACCCCCGGCCTGGAGGGCCCGACGGTGAGCCCGCTGCAGACCGAGGGCTGGTCCGCGGTGCGCGCGATGGTTCGCCAGCACGAGACCAACCGGGTGATGGACGAGCTGTGGGAGCTCGGCGCCCGGGCGATCATCGTCACGAGCATCCACGCCAGCCGCATCTGACGGCGGGGCCGCCTCACCCCGTCGGCCGGGTCGCCTTCCCGTCCAGCCAGAGGGTGTCGGACTCGTCCCGGTGCGTGCCGGTGCCGCCGACGTGCTTCGAGTCGATCACCGGCCCGTTCTTGAGCACGTGGACGAGCGCCATCCCGTGCCCGCGGCCCAGGCCGTGCTCCTGGGCGAGCCAGGAGAGGACGTCGCCGGCCTTCGTGCCGGGGGCGTCGAGGCCGCGCTCGTGCGCCTGCGCGATCAGCTGGCGCGGGGTGAGACCGGTCCTGTCCTCGATCGCGTCGAGGTAGGCCTGGAAGGACATCGCGGTGCTCCTCTGCTGGGGGTCGGGGGATGGACCGGCCGCGGCGGGCGGACTCATCGGTACACGGCAGCGGCCCCCTCCCCGGATGGGGAGGGGGCCGCTGCCGTGCGGTGGTGCTGGCGGTTCCGCTGGTAGCGGTGGTGCGGTCAGCGCCGGGTGGTGCGGTCGACCAGGTCGATCGCGGTGCACAGCCCGAGCGCCATCGCGCGGCCGCTGGTGGAGCCGGTGGCCAGCAGGCCCTCGACCGCCGGGCCCAGCGGGCGCTCGCCGACCAGGCCCTGCAGCACCGCGGCGTACTCGCCGCTGACGTGGCCGGCCGCGGCGTGCCGCAGCAGCGCCCGCGACAGCTCGGTGGTGCGGCCGGCGGCCAGCGAGTAGACGCCCGCGGCGAACCGCTCCGCGGCCGGGTGCCCGAGCAGGACCAGCCCGGCCATCGTGCCGGCCATGACGTCGTCGCCGGCCGGGGTGAGGCCGGGGCCCAGGCCGATCAGCCGGACGGCGGTGCGCAGCGCCGCGTCGAGGTCGGCCCGGCGCACCGCGCCGCGCAGCGCCGCGAGCGGCCCGCCCGGGCCGGCCGGCAGGCCGGGGAGCGTGAACGCGCTGTGCGGCACGCCCTCGCCGTAGAGGGTGGTGCGCAGCTGGCGCACGCCCTCTGGCAGCAGCGCCGGGCGCGGGCTGGGCAGCCGCGGCCGCGGGTCCCACCAGGCCGCGGCGCGCACGACGAGGTCCCCGACCACGATCCGGCCGCCCCCGACCTCGGCCGGAGCGCCGCTCGGCAGCGCGACCAGCGGGCGGCCGTTGCTCGGCCGGAAGAGGATGCAGCCCAGGGGGAGCCGGGCGGCGTCGCTGGTGAGCACGCCGACGACGTCGGTGCCGCGGTCGGTGGGCACCTGCAGGTACACCGCCGCCGGGGCGCTCATGAGGACCCGCGCCGGGCGCACCGGGCCGCGGAGCAGGTCGGCGATGCCGGTGCTCGCCGACGACGGGACGGCACCCGCCGTCCGGGCGGGCGCGGCGGTGCGTACGGTCTCGTGCGCCGAGCTGCGCGGCAGGGGGATGGTGGGGACGCCGGCGCGGGCCGCACGCCCCCGCTCGGTGGTGGTCGTGTGGTCGATGGTGCGCATCTGCTGGCCCTCTCCCCATCGGGACATCCGGGTGACCCTCCGCTCGAGCCCCCGTCCGGCCGGCCCTCCCGCTGGGAGGGGAGGAGGGCACCGGGTGCGGTGACCGCCTACCATCCAGCGGACGGGAACCGACCGCGTCTCGAAGCTAAGCGGCGCGTCGCACGTCCTCGTATGGCGAATGTGGCCAAGAATGGGGGTGGCCGTCCAGGCACACCTGCCAGGTTCCTGCAACTCGAGATCGGGATAGGCCCACGAGGAGGGCGAGTCGTGACGCACAGTGAGGTCTCGATGACCTCGGGGTCGTACCCCACGGCACCGCTGCCGTTCCACCGCGGGTGGCAGTCGGCCGGTGCCGGGCGGGGCGCCCCGGCGCGCGACGAGTGGCGGGACCGGGTCGGCCTGCGCGTGGACGAGGCGCTGCGGCTGCCGCGGCTGTCCGGCGTCGAGGTGGTGGCCGGGCGCTCCGGCCTGGACCGCGTCGTCCGGCACATGGTCGTCGACGACCCCGCCCGGCCGCTGGCCACCGCCGGCCCCGACGTCGTCGTCGTCCTGGGTGCCCGGCTGCCCCCGGCCGACGCCGCCGACGCCCGGGCCCTGGTCGACAGGCTCGACCAGCTCGGCACGGCCGCGCTCGCCTACCGCCGCACCGAGGGCGCAGCCGCCGTGCCCGCCGAGGTGCTCACCGAGGCCGAGCGGCGCGGCCTGCCCGTGCTCGCGCTGCCACCCACCGTGCGCATGGACGAGGCGGTGTCGGAGGTGCTCGGCGCCGTCGTCCGCAAGCAGGGGGAGGCGCTCACCCTCTCGGCGCGCATGCACGACCAGTTCATCGACGTCGCCCTGAGCGGCGGCGGCCTCGCCGAGGTCACCGACCGGCTGGCCACCTACCTCGAGGGCGCCGCGGTGCTCGGGCTGGGGCCCGACCGCGAGATCGTCACCTCCGCCGGCCCGCCGGAGGACGTCGCCGAGATCAGCGACTGGCTGTGGCTGCTCGACGCCGAGGCCGAGGACGAGCTGGCCATGATGGCGCCGGCCAACCGGCTGTCGAACGTCCGGGCCGACCAGACCGTCGTCACCCCGGCCGACGTGCTGGCCGACGCCGACCTGTCGCCCGCCGACGGCATCCTGCTCGTCCCGGGCCACCACGAGCTGCCCGGCGGGGTGGGGGAGTACGCCGTCGCGCCGATCATGGCCGGCGAGCAGCGCCACGGCTGGCTGGTCGCGGTGCACCGCAGCGGGCAGATGGTGGTCGGCGCCGGCGGTGTGCTGGAGCGGGCCGCCGTCGTCTCGGCGCTGTCGGTCATCCGGCAGCAGGCCGTGCACTCGGTCGAGCTGCGCTTCCAGGGCGACCTGGTGCGCCGGCTGGTCGCCGGGTCCCTGCGGCACACCGAGCGGGCGCTGGCGCAGACCCGCTCGTTCGGCTGGCGGCTCGACGGGCCGGTCGTCGTCCTGGTGACGGCCACCGAGACCGCCGCCGACCCGCAGGCCGACCCCACCCGCGCCCTCGACGTCCTCGACCGGCTCGCCGACGGCTGGCGCGCCGCGCTGGAGACCGAGGTGACCGGCGCCGCGGTCGCGGGCCTGTCGTCGGAGATCGTCACCGTGCTGCCCCTGGACGGGCGGACGCCGGAGGAGATCACCGCGCTGGTCACCGCCGTCACCAGCAGGGTGAACGCCCGCGTGCGCCGGGTCGGGCGGGTGCTGGCCACCGGCATCGGCCGGCCCGCGGAGTCGATCTCGGCGCTCGGCGAGGCGCACCAGCAGGCGCAGCGGGCGCTCGGCGTCGGGCAGGAGATCCACGGCCCGGCGACGGTCACCCACTTCGACCAGCTCGGCGTCTTCCGGCTGCTGTCGCTGATCCCCGACTCGACCGAGCTGCGGTCCTACGTCGACGAGGTGCTCGGCACGCTGGCCGACGCCTCCGACCCGGACTCCGCCGACCTGCGCGAGACGCTGCGGGTGCTGCTGGAGACCAACCTCAACGTCGCCGAGTCCGCCCGCCGCCTGCACTTCCACTACAACACGATGCGCTACCGGATCGGCAAGCTGGAGCGGCTGCTCGGGCCCTTCACGACCGACCCGACGCTGCGGCTGAACCTGCTGCTCGCGCTGCACGCCGCGCGGATGCGGGGCCTGGACCAGCCGCACCGGCCGCCGGTCGACTCCGGGCTGCTCCCGCCCGACGACGGCTACGACGCGCTGATCTGAGCCGGCAGGCCCACGAGGTCGGCGCTGACGTCCCACAGCTCCCGCGCCCGCCGCGGGTCGAGGCTCTCCGGCGACGACGGCGCCTCCACGCCGCGCTCGACGTAGCGGCCGGGGGTGCCGTCGGGGCCGGTCACCACGTCGGCGAGCTGGCCGGCGGCCCGCTCGACGGTCTGCGCGCCCGGCAGCCGCTCGAGCAGCGGGGTGAGTCGGCGGTAGAGGGCCTGCGCGCGGGGGGAGTAGTCGCGGGCCAGTCCGGTGGCCGGCAGCAGGCCCGGGTCGAACGTGACGACGTCGATCCCCGGGGTGCGCCGGGCCAGCTCGCGGGAGAAGTAGACGGTGGCGAGCTTCGACGTCGCGTAGGCCCGCTGGCCCGATCCCTCGCGGGGTGTGGCGAGCACCCGCGGGTCCTCCCAGCGCGGGCGCGGGTACGGGCCGGACTTGCGCAGCGTGCCGAAGTGCGTGCCGCTGCCCACCGTGACGACGCGGCCGCCGGGCGCCAGGTGCGGCAGCAGCAGCCGGGTCAGCAGGTAGTTGCCGAGGTGGTTGACGGCGAAGGTGAGCTCGTGGCCGTCGGCGGAGGCGACGTCGGAGCGGGTGACCTGCAGGCCGGCGTTGAGCACCAGGACGTCGACCGGCGGCTCCTGCCCGGCGACCGTGGCCGCGGCCTCCCGGACCGACGCCAGCGAGGCGAGCTCGAGGGCGACCAGGCCGGCGTCCGGGCCGAGCTCGCCGGCGAGCGCCCGGCCGCGCCGCAGGTCACGGACGGCGAGGACGACCCGCCAGCCGGGGGTGGCGGCCAGGCGCCGGACGGTGGCCAGGCCCAGGCCGGAGGTGGCGCCGGTGACGAGTGCGGTGCGGGTCGTGCCCATGGGGGAGCTCCCTCGGTCGAGTGGGTGGGACGTCGTCCCGGAGTGAGACTTTGTTTCAGACGGCGACGTCGTGTCAAGATGTCCCCGTGAACGAGACCGCCGCGCAGCGCCGCCGCCGGAGGACCCGCGTCGAGGTGACCCGCCGCGCCGTCGAGCTGTTCGCCGCGCGGGGGTACGCCGCCACGAGCACCGAGGAGGTCGCCGCGGCCGCCGACGTCTCGCGCAGCACGCTGTTCCGGCTGTTCTCCGACAAGGAGGACCTGCTGTTCGCCCTGGAGGACGAGCTGCTGGCCACCGCCCGGGCGGCCGTCGCGGAGGCCCCCGCGGACCTGCGGCCGTGGCCGGCGGTGAGCTGGGCCGCCGTCCGGATGGCCGGGGAGCTCGCGCCGCTGCGCGACCTCATGGTGCAGCGCGAGGAGGTCGTGGCCGCCGTCCCGGCACTGCACCTGCGCGCCGCGGGGAAGCTGCGCCGCTGGGAGGCGTCGCTGGCCGAGGGGCTGCGCGACCGCGGCGTGCCCGGCGAGGACGCGCTGCTGCTCGCCAAGCTCGTCGTCGCCTGCTTCGAGGTGGCCCAGGCCGGCTGGCTGGCCGGCGACGCCGGGGACCTGCCCGCCCTGGTGACCGCCGCGCTCGAGCGGCTGCCGGCGGCGCTGGAGAGCTGAGCCGCGCCGGCGTGCCGCTGCGACCGGGCTGCGCCGGCGGCGCCCGCCCGGCAGCATCGCGGGGGTGACCGCGCCGGTGGACGAGCTCGTCGCCCGCATGCAGCGCCTGCTCGACGGGCTGGAGGCGGCCGGCGACCCGGCGCGCTTCTTCCTCGGCACCTACCTGCGCACCACGCAGGCGGTGGGCGCCGCCATCGACGACGGGCTGTTCGAGGACGCCGGCTGGGTGACCGACTGGGACGTCGACTTCGCCGGGTGCTACCTCGACGCCCTCGAGGCGCACCGCCGCGACCCGGCGTCACCGCCCGCGCCCTGGCGGGAGGCGTTCGGCGCCGACCCGGCCACCCGGCCCGAGGGGCACGTGCTGCTCGGGATGAACGCGCACATCAACTTCGACCTGCCGCAGTCGCTGGTGCGGGTCATCGGCCCGGCCGACTTCGCCGACCCCGCCGTGCTGGCCGCCCGCGCCCGCGACCACGAGCGGATCGACGAGGTGCTCGCCGCCCGCGTGGCCAGCGAGGACCGGGCGCTGCAGGCGGCGGGGTCGCGGCGGACCGTCGTCGACCGGGTGATGGCCGGGGCCAACCGGCGGGCCGCGCGGGTGCTGCTGCGCGAGTCGCGGCGGAAGGTGTGGGCCAACACCGCGGCGCTGCACGCCGCGCGGACGGCGGGCCCGGACGCCTACGCCCGGCGGGTGGCGCAGCTGGAGTCCGCGGCCGCGGCGCGCGTGGCCGACCTGCGGCGGGGCGGGCCGGTGCTGCTGCGGCTGGCCGTGCGCGGCTTCGGCGTCGTCCTGCCCCCGGCCTGACCGCCTCCGGGGTCCCGCCCGCGCTGCCGGATCGGCGCTCCGGGCGCAGGCTGTCCGGGGTGCCGCACCGGGCGGCGCGGGAGGAGCACCGCATGAGCGAGACCGGCCGGCCGCTGTCCGGGAAGGTGGCCCTGGTGACCGGGGCGTCGTCGGGGATCGGGGAGGCCACCGCCGTCGCGCTGGCCGGTGCGGGCGCGGCCGTGGCGGTCGGCGCCCGCCGCGCCGACCGGCTCGAGGCGCTGGCGGGCCGGCTGCGCGACGGCGGTGCCCGCGTGCTGACCCTCGACCTCGACGTCACCGACGAGGCGTCCTGCCGGGCGGCCGTCGCCCGGACCCGCGAGGAGCTCGGCGGGCTCGACGTCCTGGTCAACAACGCCGGCGTCATGCTGCTCGGCACGATCGTCGGCGCCGACGTCGAGGACTGGCGGCGGATGCTGTCCACCAACGTCCTCGGCCTCATGTACATGACCCACGCGGCGATCGACGGCATGGTCGAGCAGGGCTCGGGCGACGTCGTGAACATCTCGAGCGTCGCCGGGCGCACCGCCCGCAAGGGCGCCGGCGTCTACAACGCCAGCAAGTGGGCGGTGAACGCGTTCAGCGAGTCGCTGCGCCAGGAGGTGACCACCCGCGGCGTGCGGATCTCGCTGGTCGAGCCCGGCGCGGTGGCCACCGAGCTCACCGACCACATCACCCAGCCCGAGGCGAAGGCGGCGTCCCAGCGGATGGCCGCGGAGATGACGCCGCTGCAGGCCGAGGACGTCGCCCGCGCGATCGCCTACGTGGTGAGCCAGCCGCCGCACGTGGCGGTCAACGAGGTGCTGGTCCGCCCCACCGCCCAGGAGAGGTGACGGGACGGGCATGGGAAGCCATCCGCACGTCCGGGGCGCCAGGACGTGCGGATGGCTTCCTGTGCCGCATCAGTCGGAGAAGACCTCGATCGACGCGCCCATCTCGACCAGGCGCTCGTAGAGGTGCTCGTAGCCGCGGGCGATGATGTCGACGTTGCGCAGCACCGACGTGCCGCGCGAGGCCAGCATCGCCAGCAGGATGCACACCGCGGGCCGCAGCGCCGGCGGGCACACGACCTCCGCGCTGCGCCAGCGGGTCGGGCCGGTCACCAGCACCCGGTGCGGGTCCATGAGCCGGACGTCGGCGCCCAGGCGGGTCAGGTCCGACAGGTGGATCGCCCGGTTGTCGTAGACCCAGTCGTGGATCAGCGTCGACCCGGTCGCCGACGCCGCGATGACGGCGAAGAACGGCAGGTTGTCGATGTTGAGGCCCGGGAACGGCATCGGGTGGATCTTGTCGATCGGGGCCTTGAGCTGCGACGGGTGGATCGTGACGTCGGCCAGCCGGGTGTGCCCGTTGTCGGCCAGGTACTCCGGCGAGCGCTCGAACCGCAGCCCCATCTCGGCCAGCACCGCGAGCTCGATCTCCAGGAACTCCACCGGCGCGCGGCGCACGGTGAGCTCCGAGTTGGTCACGATGCCCGCCGTCAGCAGGCTCATCGCCTCGACCGGGTCCTCGCTGATCGTGTAGTCGACGTCGGCGTCGAGGACGGCGCGGCCGGTCACGGTGAGCGTCGTCGTCCCGAGGCCCTCGACGCCCACGCCGAGCAGCTGCAGGTACAGGCACAGGTCCTGGACCATGTAGTTGGAGCTGGCGTTGCGGATGACCGTGGTGCCCTCGGTGCGGGCGGCGGCCAGCAGCGCGTTCTCGGTGACGGTGTCCCCGCGCTCGGTCAGCACGATGGTGCGCCGCTCGGTGGCCCGCGGGTCGACGGTCGCGTGGTACTCGCCGGCGTGCGCCTCGACGTCGAGGCCGAACGGCCGCAGCGCGATCATGTGCGGCTCGACCGTGCGGGTGCCGAGGTCGCAGCCGCCGGCGTAGGGGAGCCGGAACGTGCGGGCCCGGTGCAGCAGCGGGCCGAGGAACATGATGATGCTGCGGGTGCGGCGGGCGGCGTCGGCGTCGATGCCCGCGAGGTCGAGCTCGTCGGGGACGACGAGGGTCAGGTCGCGGCCGGCCCCGTCCCAGGTGGCGGAGACGCCGATGGAACGCAGCACGTCGAGGATCCGGTCGACCTCGACGATCCGGGCGACGTTGCGCAGCGTCGTGCGGCCGCGGTTGAGCAGCGCCGCGCACAGCAGGGCGACGGCGGCGTTCTTCGACGACTTCACCGTGACGCTGCCGCGCAGCGGCGTGCCGCCGGTGACGCGCAGGTGGGTGGGGCCGGCCGGGCCGACGCTGATGAGCTCGCTGTCCAGTGCCTCCGACAGGCGCCCGAGCAGCTCCAGTGTCAGGTTCTGGCCGCCCTGCTCGATGCGGGCGACGGCGCTCTGGCTGGTGGCCAGGCGCTCGGCCAGCTGCTGCTGGGTGAGGCCCCGGTGGCGGCGGGCGTCGCGCACCAGCGCGCCGATCCGGGCGGCGCTGGCGGCCGTGCCGAGGGGGGAGGGGGCGGGCGAGGGGGCCGTCGTCTCGGCCGGGATCTCGGTCGCGGTCACGGGGGGCCACGCTATCTCGTACATGAGATGGGGCCGCGCGCCACGCCGAGAGGGACCGGTCCGCCCGTCCCGTTCGGCAGACTGTCGCCATGGAGGTCCTCGTCACCGGAGGCAGCGGCCAGCTCGGCCGGACACTGGTGCCCGCACTGCAGGCTGCGGGCCACGACGTGCGGCAGATGTCGCGGCGCGGGGCGGGCCCCGGCGGGGTGCGCGGCGACCTCGCCACCGGCCGCGACCTCGCGCAGGCGGTCCGCGGCGCCGAGGTGGTCGTGCACGCCGCCAGCGACCCGCGGGGCAACCCCTGGGAGGTGGACGTCGCGGGCACCCGGCGCCTCGTGCAGGCGCTCGACCGCGGCCGGCTGCGGCACCTCGTGTACGTGTCGATCGTCGGCGTCGACCGGGTGCCCTTCGGCTACTACCGCGCCAAGTACGCCGCCGAGCAGGTGCTGCTCGCCTCCGGGCTGCCGGTGACGCTCGCCCGCGTCACCCAGTTCCACCCGTTCGTCGACGAGATGCTCACCACCGCCCGGCGCGGGCCGGTGCTCATCGTGCCGATGGGCTGGACCGCCGCTCCGGTCGACGTCGGCGAGGCAGCCGGGTTCCTCACCGAGCTCGCGGGCGGGCAGCCGACCGGCGACGTCGTCGAGTTCGGCGGGCCCGAGGACCTCTCGGCCGGCGACCTCGCCCGGGCGTGGGCGGCGGCGCGCGAACCCGGCGTGCGGGTGGTGTCCACGCCGCTGCCGGGGAAGCTGTCGGCGGCGTTCCGGGAGGGCGGCGTGCTGCCCGGCGCCCGGGCCGCGCGCGGGCGGCGGACGTACGGCGAACACCTGCGCGGGGTCTGAACACGCGCCCGGGCGCACCTCCGCTGCCGTTCTCCGCAGCGCGGCTGCCAGGCCCGGTGCCGCGTCGGGAAACCGCCAGCGGGGCGTCCCCGGGCCCGCCTAGTGTCCGCCCGTGCACCCCGCCCGCGCCGCCTCGCTGCCCGTCCTGTCCGCCGTCGCCGTCACCGTCCTGGCCTGGGCGTCGGCCTTCATCGGCATCCGGGCGGTCGGTGAGGACCTCTCGCCCGGGGCGCTGGCGCTGGGCCGGCTGCTGGTCGGGACGGCGGTGCTCGGACTGCTGTCCCTCGGCCGCGGCTGGGTGGCGCCGACGCGGCGGGAGTGGGGCCTGCTCGCCATCTGCGGCGTGGGCTGGTTCGGCGTCTACAACGTCGCGCTCAACGCCGCCGAGCGGCACCTCGACGCCGGGACGACGGCGATGCTGGTCAACATCGGGCCGATCCTCATCGCCGTGCTGGCCGGGGTCTGGCTGGGCGAGGGCTTCCCGCGCTGGCTGGTGGCCGGGCTCGCCGTCGCCTTCGCCGGGGTGCTGCTGATCGGCATCGCCGGGCGCGGGTCCGGCGGCGACCTGCTCGGCGTGCTGCTGTGCCTGGTCGCGGCGGTGACCTACGCCGCCGGCGTGGTGGCGCAGAAGCCGCTGCTGCGCCGGCTGCCGGGCCTGCAGGTGACGGCGACGGCGTGCGCGATCGGCGCGGCGTGCTGCCTGCCGTGGGCCGGCGTGCTGGCTGCGGAGGTGGCCGCGGCGCCGGCGTCGTCGGTGCTCGGCACGGTCTACCTCGGCGTGGTCCCGACGGCGCTGGCGTTCAGCACCTGGGCCTACGCGCTCGCCCGCATGCCCGCGGGGCGGCTGGGCGTGACCACCTACCTGGTGCCGCCGCTGGTGGTGCTCCTGTCCTGGCTGCTGCTCGACGAGGTGCCGGCGGCGCTGGCCGTCGTCGGCGGCGTGGTCTGCCTGGCCGGGGTGGCGGTGTCGCGGCGGCGGGGCCCGGTGCGCGCGGCGGCGCCGGTGCCCGCGCCGGCGCAGCGGTAGGCGCGCGCGTCCACGGACGGGGTCAGCGGCGGCGCGGGCCGGCCCAGGGGTCGTCGGGGTCGAGGTCGTCGTGCAGGTCGTCGTGGGCGTCGTCGTGCGCGTCGTCGTCCCCGTCGCGGGGGCCGTCGGCGGCCGTGCGGGGGGACTCCCGGCGGCGGGCGGCGGCCTCGAGGGCGTCGTCGCGCTCGGCGCTGCGCCGGGCGCGGGCGAGGCGCTCCTCCTCGCGCTCGGCGGCCCGCCTCTGGCGGCGGGTGGGGCCGGTGACCGGCTCGCGGCGGGTCCGGGTCAGCCACCACAGCGACGGGCCGGTCAGCGCCAGCGCGAGGGGCAGCACGTAGGCCGCGGCGCGCTCGGTGCCGCCCTCGCCGAGCAGCTCGACCACCCCGGCGCCGTAGAAGACCGTCATCGCGGTGGCGAACAGGCCGCCGAGGGCCAGCGTGGTGCCCAGCGCCTCCGACCACGGCCGCACGGCGTAGGCCAGCGCGATGACCCCCAGGCCGCCGGCCACGAGGTAGAGGACGGCGCCGGCGGTGTGCAGGGCCGGGCTGGTCAGCCGGGGGAAGACGCCGACGAGCAGGACGCCGAGCGCCGCGGCGCCGAGCAGGCCGACCGCGGGCCGGGCGGCCCGCCCGCGCAGCGCGGGCAGCAGCGCCACGGCGCCCGCACCGATGAGTGCGGCCTGCACCACGAACGAGGTGTTCATCAGCGCCGCGCCGGGCCGGGTGGCGTCGCCGAGCGCGCTGATGACGTCGGCCGAGCGCGAGTAGGGCAGGGGGGAGCGCAGCTGGACGATCGTCTCGACGACGAAGAACTGCAGGGTCAGCACCCAGGCGAGGGCGCCCCCGGCGATCCGTTTCCGTGGCACACGACCCATCGTCCCAGCCCCCGCCCGGGGACCGGGCCGTCAGGGCGGCCGTCAGGGGAGGAGGGCCCGGACGGCGGCGTGCTGGGCGGGCGTCAGGTACGAGGGGTTGCTGCCGGCGGGCATGCGCAGCACCTCGGCGTCGCGCGCGACGGGGTCGGCGAGCAGGTCGGCGCGCGGCAGCGGGGCGGGCAGCAGGGTCACCCGGACGACGGCGACCGGCCCGCGCTCGTCCGCGCCGACGTCGCCGGCCAGTGACCCCACGGCGTGCACCCCGGGGCGGTCGCGGCCGCTGAGCCAGAGCAGCACGGGCGCGCCCGGGCGCATGAGCGCGACGCGGTACGAGGCGCGCAGGCACCGGGTGAACTCGCGCTCCTCGCCGGGGTGCCAGCCGGGGACGAGCACCTCCGGCGGCCGGGCGGTCTTCACCAGCCAGCAGCCGACGTCGTCGGGGCCGAGGCGGGTCACGGGGTCATCCCAGCAGGAGGGCACGATGGGCGCGTGCCGCCGCCGGGTCCCCGCCCCGGGGACCCGGCACCGCGGCGCACCTCGGCGGCGGTGTTCCTCGCCGGGCTCGCCGTGTTCGCCGTCCTCTACGCCCCCCAGGCCCTGCTGCCGGAGCTCACCCGGGCGTTCGGGGTGTCCCCGACGGCGGCCACGCTGACGGTCTCGGCGGCCACCGTCGGGCTGGCGCTGGGCCTGCTGGTGCTCGGGCCGCTGTCCGACCGCGTCGGGCGCACGCCGGTGCTGCACGCCTCGCTCGCCGCGGCCACCGTCCTCGCCGTCCTCGCCGCGCTGGCCCCCACCTGGCCGGTGCTGCTCGTCCTGCGGGGCCTGCAGGGGTTCGCCCTCGCCGGGCTGCCGGCCGTGGGCGTGGCCTACCTGCGCGAGGAGCTGCACCCCTCGGTGAGCTCGCGGGCGATCGGGCTGTTCGTCGGCGGGACGGCGATCGGGGGCCTGAGCGGCCGGGTGCTGTCCGGTGCGCTGGCCGACCTCGGCGGCTGGCGGACCGCGCTCGGCGGGATCGCCGCGCTGGCGGTGGGCTGCACCGTCGCCGTCCGGGTGCTGCTGCCGGCGTCGCGCCGGTTCACGCGGGTGCCGCGGGAGACGCCGGTGCTCCGCCAGCTCGCCCGCGGCTTCGGCGACCCGGTGCTCCTCGGCCTGTACGCGCTGGCGGCGCTGCTGATGGGCGGGAACGTCGCCGTGTACAACGCCGTGACGTTCCGGCTGGAGAGCGAGCCGTACGCGCTGTCCCCGGCGCTGGCCGGGCTGGTCTTCCTCACGTACCTGCTGGGCTCGGTGAGCTCGCCGCTGGCCGGGGGACTGGCCGAGCGGGCCGGGCGGCGCCTGGTGGTTCCCGTGGCGCTGCTGGTCGCCGGGGCGGGCCTCGCGCTGACGCTGGCGCGGCCGCTGGCGCTCGTCGTCGCCGGGCTCGCGGTGCTCAACGTGGGCTTCTTCGCCGCGCACGGGGTGGCCAGCGGCTGGGTGGCGGCGCGGGCCGCGCTGGGCGGGCGCCCCGTCGGGCAGGCGGCCTCGCTGTACTCGTTCTGGTACTACGTCGGCTCGTCCGTGGGCGGCACGCTGGCCGGGCGGGCCTGGGCCGACGGCGGGTGGCCCGCCGCGGCCGCCGTCGCCGGCACCGGCTTCGGCGGGGCGCTGCTGCTGGCCCTGCTGCTCGGCCGCAGCCGGAGCCTGCAGGGCCGCTGAGGGCCGCTGAGGGGCCGGGTGGGCGCCGGTGCGGCGCCCACCCGCGGGACCCCGGTCGGTCGCCTCAGTCGGTCGCGGAGTGGAACTCCGCGCCGGCGGGGTCGGCGTCGTCGGAGCCGACGGCCTGCCGCTCCTGCTCGGTGCGGTGCTGCAGCGCGTCGTCGTTGGGGCGCGGGTCGGCCCCGGCGTGCTCCTGGCGGTCGCGCGGCGCCGACTCCTCGGTGTCCATCACGTCGTCGAGGGTGGGGCGGTCGGGCTCGGTCATCGCGGTACCTCCGCTGCGTCGTCGTCGATCGGTCCCGACGGCCATAGCCGTGACGCCGCCCCGGTAACCGCTCAGCGCTGTTCGAGTGACGCGGCCGGCAACCAGGCCTCGACGAGCACCGGCCCGTGCGGTCCGGGGACGGCGTAGGCCACCCGCCCCTGCCAGCCCTCCGGCTGCTGCCGCCACTCCACGAGCAGCCCGGGCACCGTGCCCGACGTGCCGGGCGGCGTGTGCACCCAGCAGTGCCGCCCCGTGCCGTCCTCGCGGGCGCGCGGCGGGACCGCCCGGGGTGGGGGAGCGGTGGGTGCGGCGGGGACGCCGGAGTCGGCGGCCCGCTCGCCGAGCGACGGACGTGAGGACCCCCGGTTCATCCCGCCTGCCACCCGCGCAGTCTGGCACGCCCGTCGAACACGCGTTCGACCGGCGGAGACGACGGACGCCCCCCGCGAGCGGTGCTCGCGGGGGGCGCCCGGTGGTGTCGTGCGGTCAGGCCGCCCGGATGCGGCCCTCGCCGCCGACCGGGTAGTCCGTGGCGGTCACCGTGCCGCCGAGGTCCTCCTGGAGGTACTGCAGGAGCGCCTGCTGGTAGGTGACGGGCAGGACGGTGAAGGCGACACCCGCGAACGGGTAGCCGTCGCCGCCGCGCAGCGTGAAGTCGTTCGTCGCGATCGAGACCGTGCTCACCGCACCGGTCGCGACCCCGCCCTGCACCAGGTAGCGGCCGTCGTCCAGCTGCAGGTCGACGATCCGTGAGCCGACCGGGCGGCTCACGTCGTAGGTGACGCGGTACCCGGCGGCCTGGGCGAACTGCCCGGCCGGGCCCGGCAGGCCGGACAGGCCGCGCTCCACGCCGGCGATGAACGTGGCCGCCGGCATGGCCGGGGCGACGGCGACGAAGTTGCTGAAGGGCAGGACCGTGTAGGTGTCCAGCTCGCTGATCGGGCCGGCGGGCAGCACCGTGTTGTTGCGGATGCCGCCGCCGTTCTGGATCGCCACCACCGGGGCGGTGATGCCCGCGGCGGCCGCCTCGCGCCGGCCGGCGGCCAGCAGCGAGTCGGCGACCAGGTCCCCGAGGTTGGTCTCCCGGCTGCGGACGTCGTCACGGATGCCGTTGAGCGGCACCTGCGTGCTCGCCACGGTCCGCTGCGCCAGGCCGGTCACGTACTGCTGCACGGGCGCGACGACCTCGCGCTGGACGCGCGGGTCGGGCTGCACGGCGTCGGGACCGGCGGCCACGACGGGCAGGGGGCGCGAGGCAGGCTCGTCGAAGCCGATCACCCGGCCGGCGGCGTCGAAGTTCACGACGAGGCGCCCGACGTAGGAGTAGAGCGCCGCGGTGGTGACGACCGGGACGACGCGGCCGTCGGCGTCGGTCGGGGTCTGCGGGTAGTCGCCGTAGCGGGCGGTGCCGTTGGCGACGACCGGGTCGTCGGCGTCGGCGAGCAGCTCGTGGCCGCCACCGCCGACGATCACGTCGACGCCGCGCAGCTGGCGGGCCAGCGCGAGCTCGTTGTCGATGTCCTGCAGGTGCGAGACCAGCACGACCTTGTCCACGCCGGCCCGGGTGTAGGCGGCGGCCTGGGCGTTGGCGATCGAGGCGAGCGCCGGGTCGACGGTCACGCCGCGCGAGCTGGTCAGCTGGGGCAGGTCGGGCGTGGTCAGGCCGATGATGCCGATCCGCTCACCCCGCACGTCCTGCACGGAGCTCGTGACGATCGTGCCGTCGGCGACGCGGGCGGCCAGCGTGGGCTCCGCGCCGAAGCCGAGGTTGTTGGAGACGAACGTCGTGTCGTCGACGTCGCCGAGCCAGTCGGCGAGGAACTCGGGGCCGAGGTCGAAGTCGTGGTTGCCGAGGATCGAGACGTCGAACCCGGCCTCGTCGAACGCGAGGGCGTCGTAGTTCGGAGCGCCCTCCTGCTGGCTGGCCGCGAGGTTCGGGCCGGGCAGGAAGTTGTCGCCCGCCGAGATGGTCAGCACGCCGCGCTTGCCGGCCTGGCCGGCACCGGGGCGGCCGGTGGTGGCGGCGTGCTGCTCTCGCTGCACGAGCTCGACGAACCGGTCGACGCCGCCGTAGGTGTAGCCGGTGCTCGTGGTGGTCGGCAGCAGCGCGGACTCGAGGTCGTTCGCGTGCAGGATCGTCAGGGTGAAGTCCGGCCGGGGGGTGGACTGGCCTCCGCCGGGAGCGGCCGCGGCCGTGCCGGTGAGGACGCCGCTCGCCAGGGTCGCCGCGGCGGCGGTCAGGACGACGCCGCGGCGGATGGTGCGGTGGGACATGACGCTCCGGAGGTCGGGGGTGCGGGCTGGGGAACGGTCCCTCACGGAGGTGACGGGACCGTGACCGGCAGGTGAGCGGGCGCCGACGAACCGCTCGCTCATCGTCGCCGGGGTGTCACCGGCCGTCAGCGTAGCCGTCACGATGGGTGTCTACGGTGGGACCGTTCCGTCACCATCCGAGAGGACCTCCGTGCACCTCCTCCCGCCCGACCGGCGCGTGCTCGCGCGCCGGATGGCACTCGGCACCGCCGCCGCGTCCATCGCCGTCGTGGGTCTCCCCACGGTCGCCTCGGCCGCACCGCCGTCCCAGCCGTTCATCTCCGAGATCCACTACGACAACGACGGCGCCGACGCCGGCGAGTTCGTGGAGGTCACCTTCCCCGCCGGATCGCCTACGACGGGCTGGACCGTCGAGCTGTACAACGGCTCGAACGGGCAGCGCTACGACAGCGACCCCGTCGCCCCGAACGGCGTCGGTGTCGGGGTCGTGAACTACACGGGCACGCTGCAGAACGGATCCCCGGACGGCGTGGCGCTCGTCCGGGACGGTCAGGTCGTCGAGTTCCTGTCGTACGAGGGCGTGTTCGCCGCGACCAACTCCACCGCCTCGGGCAGGACGAGCACCGACATCGGCGTGAGCGAGGCCGGCACGGAGCCGGTCGGGCAGTCGCTCTCGCGCACCTACGACGCGGCGACCGACAAGCTCGTCTGGGCCGGTCCCGCCACGGCGACCCCCGGGGCGCTGAACGCCGGGGGCACCACCACGCCGCCGCAGCCGGCCACCCCCGTCTGCGACGTCGCACCGACGCACGAGATCGGCGCCGTCCAGGGCACCGGCGCCACCAGCCCGCTCGTCGGGCGGCAGGTCACCGTCCGGGGCACCGTCGTCGG
Source organism: Geodermatophilus nigrescens (assembly GCF_900129495.1). GTDB lineage: Bacteria > Actinomycetota > Actinomycetes > Mycobacteriales > Geodermatophilaceae > Geodermatophilus > Geodermatophilus nigrescens. The sequence continues at coordinate 21,869 of NZ_FQVX01000006.1, read as the reverse complement.
CGACGTCGCGGGCTTCAGCGGCTTCTACCTGCAGGACGTCGACGGCGACGGCGACGCGGCCACCTCCGACGGCGTCTTCGTGTTCAGCCCCGTCGCGGTGGACCTGGGCGACACGGTCGCCGTCACCGGCGAGGTGACCGAGTTCGGCGGCCAGACGCAGCTCACCAGCCGCCAGGACGTGGCGGTCTGCGCCGAGGGCTCCGCCGAGGACCTCCCCGACGCGGCCCCGCTCGACCTGCCGGCCGACGACGCCGCCCGCGAGCGCCTCGAGGGCATGCTCGTCGCGCCCGTGGACACGCTCACCGTGAGCGAGGTCTTCGACCTCACCAGCTTCGGCGAGCTCACCCTCTCCGAGGGCGGCGTCCTCGTGCAGCCCACCGAGGTCGCCCGCCCGGGCACCCCGGAGGCCGCGGCGGTCATGACCGCCAACACCCTGCGGCGCATCGTCCTCGACGACGGGCTCAGCGCCCGGGTCACCACCACGACGCGGCCGTACCTGTCGCCGTCCACCCCGGTCCGGGTGGGCGACGAGCTCACCTTCACCGAGCCGGTGGTCCTCGGCTACGGCTTCAACCAGTGGCGGCTGCAGCCGGCCGACGGCACCGCGGACGGCGTCTTCGCTCCGCAGAACACCCGCCCGGCGGCGCCCGACGCGGTCCGCGGCGACGTGCAGATCGGTGCGTTCAACGTGCTGAACTACTTCCTGACCTTCGACCAGAGCGTCGGCCGCGGCGCTCGCAACGCCGAGGAGTTCGAGCGGCAGGCCGGCAAGATCGTCCCGGCCATCGCTGCGCTCGACGCCGACGTCGTCAGCCTGCTGGAGATCGAGGACACCGACTCCACCGGCCTGACCCCCGGCAACGCCGATACCGCGCTCGCCGACCTGGTGCGCCGGCTGAACGCGGCCGCGGGCGCCGAGGTCTGGAGCTACGTGCCGATGCCGCGCGAGCTCTACGGCGTCGACCGGGACGTGATCCGCAACGGGATCATCTACCGCAACGACGTCGTCCAGCCGGTCGGTGACCCGGCCGGGCTCGTCGACGAGTCGGTCTGGTCCAACGCCCGCGAGCCGCAGGCGCAGACCTTCGTCAAGGACGGCGACGCGTTCACCGTCATCGCCAACCACTTCAAGTCCAAGAGCGCCGGCGACGCGACCGGCGACAACGTGGACGCCGGTGACGGCCAGGGCCAGTGGAACGGCGACCGCGTCCGCCAGGCGGCGTCGGTGGCGGCGTTCGCGCAGGCCATCGCCGACCGCACGGGCGACCGCGACGTCGTCCTCATGGGTGACCTCAACGCCTACACCCAGGAGGACCCGATCGAGCGGCTGCGCCAGGCGGGCTTCACCGACCTCGGCGAGCGCTTCGACGAGGGCCGCTACAGCTACGTCTTCGACGACATGTCCGGCTCGCTGGACCACGCGATGGCGACGGCGGAGCTCACCGCGAAGGTGACCGACCTGGCGCACTGGAACATCAACTCGGTCGAGTCGTTCGCCTACCAGTACACGGGCGACCGGGCCCTGTACGCGGCTGACCCCTACCGCTCCAGCGACCACGACCCGATCGTGTTCGGCATCGACCTGGCCGAGCGCTGCAACGGCCTCGTCCCGACGATCCGCGGCACGGCCGGGAACGACACGCTGCGCGGCACCAACGGCGTCGACGTGATCATGGGCCTCGGCGGCGACGACGTGATCACCGGCGGCAACGGCGACGACGTCATCTGCGGCGGCGCCGGCACCGACCGGCTGGCCGGGGAGAACGGCAACGACGTGCTGCTCGGCGGGTTCGGCGTCGACACCCTCGAGGGCGGGAACGGCGACGACACGCTCGTCGGCGGCCCCGGCGCGAGCGACGTCCTGACCCAGGGCCGCGGCGCCGGCAGCGGCGAGCAGGACGGCCGCGAGTCGTAGTCCGCACCTGAGAACGCGTCCGGCGCGGCACCCGAGAGGGGTGCCGCGCCGGAGGCGTCTGCGGGGCTGCTCAGTCCCGGGAGGCCTCGCCGCCGGGCTGCTCGCCGATGGCGTCCTCCTCCGGGTCGGTGGTCGCGCGGACGCCGTCGGCCAGGGTGCGCGCCACCTCCTTCAGCAGCGCGTGCCCGGAGAGGTCCTCCACGGTCACCGGCAGCGGCAGCGACCAGTTGGGCCGGTCGGTGGTGCCCGGCATGTTCGGGCGGCGGCGTTCGGCGAGGGCGTCGTCGAGCGTGGCCGACAGCAGCAGCGACGGCGCCCGGCCGAGCAGCTCGTGCGCCCGCTTGACCGCCGTCTCCGGCCTCGCGTTCTTCCGCAGCCCGGGCAGGCGCTCGAGCAGCGACGCCCGGCCGCGCTCGAGCTCCTCGTCGGTGCCCGTGCCGTACCGGCGCTGCTCCTCGACGTCGGCCCCGCTCCACAGCCCGGCGACCGTCGGGAGGTCGTGCGTGGAGATGGCGGCCATGGCCTCCTCGGGCCACTCGGCCGGGTCGTCGTCCTCGAACCACAGCAGCCGGTAGCTGAGGATCCCGTGCTCGGCCAGGGCCTCCCGGACGCCGTCCTCGACCGTCCCGAGGTCCTCGCCGACGACGACCGCCTGCGCCCGGTGGCTCTCCAGCGCGACGATGTCGAGCAGGTCCTCGGCGGGGTAGCGGACGTAGGCACCGTCGGCCGCGGAGCCGCCGGTGGGCACCCACCACAGCCGGAACAGGCCCATGACGTGGTCGATGCGCAGGCCGCCGGCGCCGGCCATCGTGGCGCGGATCGACTCGACGAACGGCTCGTAGTCCCACGCCCGCAGCCGCCACGGGACCAGCGGCGGGGAGCCCCAGTCCTGGCCCTGCGAGTTGAACTCGTCCGGGGGCGCGCCGACCGTGGCGCCCTGCGCGAGCACGCCCTGCCAGGTCCAGGCGTCCGCGCCGCCGCCGGCGACGCCGATCGGCAGGTCCTGGATGACGGTCATGCCCTCGGTGGCCTGCTCGAGCTGGCGCGACAGGCACCACTGCAGCCAGGCGTGGAAGGCGACGTCGCGCTCGTGGTCGGCGACGAACCGGCCGACGGCGTCGCTGCGCGGGTCCTGCAGCTCCTCGGGCCAGGCGTGCCAGTCGGGGCCGTGGGCGTCGGCGAGGGCGCACCAGGTGGCCCAGTCCTGCAGCTTCTGGCCCTGGTGCCACCACCAGTCGGGGAAGGCCGGCTCGTCGCGGCCGGTGGCGTCGAACACCCGGCGCAGCACCTCGCGCTTGCGCGCCCAGATCGCGTCGCGGTCGACGAGCTCGCCGTCGTTGAGCGCGCGGCCCGCGTCGTCGTCGAGGTCGACCCGGTCGGCGCCGGGCACCTCGGCGACCCGCAGGTACAGCGGGTTGCGGAAGCGGCGGGTGGCCGGCAGGTAGGGGCTGGCCTCCTGCTCCGGGGTGGGGGCGACAGCGTGCAGCGGGTTGATGAGCACGAAGCCCGCGCCCTGGTCCGCGGCCATCTCGCGGACCGCGCGGAGGTCGGCGAGGTCGCCGATGCCCCAGCTCGCGCGGCTGCGGGTGGCGTAGAGCTGCACCGCCCACCCCCAGGCGCGTTCCTCCGGCAGCCAGCAGCGGCCCGGGGAGACGACCAGCCGCCGCCGCGGCCCGCCGGGCGCCTGCAGCCAGTGGTAGCCGAGCGGGAAGTCGGCGGGCAGCTCGCCGTCCACGTGCCGGGAGGAGCCGTCCTCCAGGGTCACCTCGGCCTCGTCGACCTCCAGGACGTCCCCGGGCCGGGCCACGATGGGCGCGCGCTCCTCGAGGTCCTCCGGCGGCTCGCCGATCACCTCCCGCAGGCGGTCGATGGTGGCCTGGGCGACCTCGTGTTCCTCGTCGAGGGCGTCGAGCCAGGTGGCGTCGATGCCCCACCGGTCGGTGCTGGGGGTGCGTGTCACCCCCCGATCCTCACGGCGCGCGCGGCTGATCGCAGCGCAGACGCGGCGTGGTGCCGCTCTCTCCCCTGAGCGGGGGCAGACTCGCGCCGTGCCGACCTGGCTGCTGGTGCACCCGCCCCTGCTCGGGCCCGCCGTCCTCGGCCCGCTGGCCGACGAGCTGCGCGCCCGCGGGGCGGCCGTCGCCGTGCCCGACCTGCGGGGGCTGGTGCAGGACCCGGCGTCGTCCGCGCCCTCGGCCGCGGGCTGGGACCGGCGCTGGGCCGCCGCCGTCCCGCGCGCCGACGTCGCCGTCGCCTTCTCCGGGGCGGGCATCGTGTTGCCCGCGGTGGCCGCCGCGGCCGGGGCGGGCGGCGCGGTGTGGCTGGACGCCGTCCTCCCGCCCGCGTCCGGGACGGCGGGGTGGCCGGCCGACGTCCGCGCGCTGGTCGGCCCGCTCACCGGCGACGACGGCCGGGTGGCCGACTGGACGACCTGGTGGGGGCCCGACGCGATGGGCGAGCTGCTGCCCGACGCCGGCGTGCGGGCCGCCGTCCTCGCCGAGGGACACCGGCTGCCGGCCGACCTGTGGTCGACGCCGGTCGAGGTCCCGCCGGTGACCGCCGCGGCCCGGTACGTGCACCTGTCGGCGTCCTACGACGGCGACGCGGCGGCGGCCCGGGACTGCGGCTGGCCGGTCGCCGGCGACGGGCGCGGCGCCCACCTCGACGTCGCCACCGCCCCGGCGCGCGTCGCGGACCTGCTCGGCTGACCGGGTTGCGGCACGGACCGGTCCCGTGGCCGGGGGCCGCCGACTCCGGTAGGCACGAGCGGTGACCGTGATCGGCTTCCACAACTCCCACGAGCAGGTCCACCCCGCGGACCTGCTCGCCGCCTCGCAGCACGCCGAGCAGGTCGGCTTCACCGCCGCCATGTGCTCCGACCACCTGACCCCGTGGAACCCGCGGCAGGGGGAGTCGGGGTTCGCGTGGTCGTGGCTGGGCGCGGCCCTGGCCACCACCGGGCTGCCCTTCGGCGCGGTGAACGCGCCCGGCCAGCGCTACCACCCGGTGATCGTCGCCCAGGCGATCGCCACCCTCGGCGCCATGTTCCCCGGCCGGTTCTGGGTGGCACTGGGCTCCGGCGAGGCCATGAACGAGCACGTCACCGGGCACGTCTGGCCGGACAAGTCGCTCCGCGACGCCCGGCTGCGCGAGTGCATCGACGTCATCCGCGCGCTGCTGGCCGGCGAGGAGGTCAGCCACGACGGGCTCGTCGTCGTCGACCGCGCCCGGATCTGGACGCTGCCCGAGCAGCAGCCGGCGCTCATCGCCCCCGCCGTCACCGCCCGCACCGCCGGCCGGCACGCCGACTGGGCCGACGGCCTGGTCACCATCAACCAGCCGCACGACGTCCTGCGCGACGTGATCGCCTCCTACCGCGACGCCGGCGGGCAGGGGTCGCTGACGATCCAGGTGCACGTCTCCTGGGACCCCGACGAGGACCGCGCGCTGGAGATCGCCCACGACCAGTGGCGCAGCAACGTGTTCCCGCCGCCGCTGTGCTGGGACCTCGACACGACGACGGCGTTCGACCAGGCCAGCGAGTACGTCCGCCCGGAGGACGTGACCAAGGCGGTCCGGGTGTCCTCCGACCTCGGCCAGCACGCCGCGTGGCTCAACGAGTACGTCGACCTCGGCTTCGACCAGGTCTACATCCACCACGTCGGCAAGGAGCAGACGGCGTTCCTCGACGCGTTCGGCGAGAAGGTGCTGCCGCAGCTCGACGTCACCCGCCCGGCGCCCGCGGTGTCGGTGCGCCCGCTGCGGCCGCAGCAGGAGCCGCAGCCCGCCGTCCTGAAGTAGCCGCCCGCCGGATCGGCGCCGGCCGAGCGGACCGGCGTCGTCCGGTTGCCCCGCGCGCCCGGGGTCGACAGGCTCGGCCGCGTGAAGATCACCGACACCGCGGATCTCTGGTGGAAGACGGCCGTCGTCTACTGCCTCGACGTCGAGACCTACCTGGACTGGAACGACGACGGCATCGGCGACTTCGCGGGCCTCGCCCAGCGCATCGACCACCTCGCCGACCTCGGCGTCACCTGCCTGTGGCTCATGCCCTTCTACCCGACGGCCGAGCGCGACGACGGCTACGACATCACCGACTTCTACGGCGTCGACCCCCGGCTGGGCAGCCACGGCGACCTGGTCGAGGTCATCCGCACCGCCAACGACCGCGGCATCCGGGTGATCGCCGACCTCGTCGTCAACCACACCTCGATCGAGCACCCGTGGTTCCAGCAGGGCCGGCGCAGCAAGGACGACCCGTTCCACGACTTCTACGTCTGGCGCGACGACGAGCCGCCGGACACCTCCGACCAGGTCCTCTTCCCCGACCAGGAGGACTCCGTCTGGACGTTCAACGAGCCGACGGGGGAGTGGTACCTGCACCGCTTCTACAAGGAGCAGCCCGACCTCGACGTCACCAACCCGCGGGTCCGCGACGAGGTCGCCAAGATCATGGGCTTCTGGCTGCAGCTGGGCCTGTCGGGCTTCCGCGTCGACGCCGTCCCCTTCTTCCTGGAGACCGAGGGCGGCGCCGACGCCGACCGGTTCCCCGACCCGCACGAGTACCTGCGGTCGCTGCGCTCCTTCCTCGGCCGGCGCACCGGCAGCGGCGTGCTGCTCGGCGAGGTGAACCTGCCGCACGAGCAGCAGCGGGACTTCTTCGGCGGTGACGACGGCGACGAGCTGACGATGCTCTTCGACTTCGTCGGCATGCAGGCGATGTACCTGTCGCTGGCCCGGGCCGACGCCGGCCCGCTGGTGAAGGCGCTGGTGGAGCGCCCGTTCGTCGACCCCGACAGCCAGTGGGCCACGTTCGTGCGCAACCACGACGAGCTCACCCTCGACAAGCTCTCCGAGGACGAGCGCGAGGAGGTCTTCGCCGCCTTCGGGCCCGAGGAGCGGATGCAGGTCTACGGCCGCGGCCTGCGCCGCCGCCTCCCACCGATGCTCGACGGCGACCCGCGGCGGGTCCGCATGGTCTACAGCCTGCTGTTCTCGCTGCCCGGCACGCCGGTGCTCTTCTACGGCGAGGAGATCGGCATGGGGGAGGACCTCTCCGCCGAGGGTCGCCTCGCCGTACGCACGCCGATGCAGTGGACGGCGGGCACGAACGGGGGCTTCTCCACCGCCGACGCCGACCGGCTGCCCGGGCCGGTGGTCGAGGGCGGCTTCGCGCCGGAGTTCGTCAACGTCGGCGACCAGCGCCGCGACGAGGACTCGCTGCTGTCGTTCATGAAGCTGCTCATCCGCCGCTACCGGGAGTCGCCGGAGCTCGGCTGGGGCAGCTTCCGGGTGCTCGAGCAGCCGCACGCGTCGGTGCTGGCGCACGTGTGCGAGTGGGACGACGGGACGCTGCTGGCCGTGCACAACCTCGGCCCCGAGCCGCGCACCGTGCCGCTCACCCTCGACGGCTGCGACGCCTCGCACCGGCTGGAGGACCTGCTGGTCACCCAGTCCACGCCGATCGGGGCCGACGGCGCGGTGGAGCTGACGCTCGACGGCTACGGGTACCGCTGGCTGCGGGTCGTCGCCGAGGGCAGCCGCCGGCTGCTGTGACCGCCGGTCACCGGCGCTCGACGGGCGGTGCCCGCGCGCCGGGCGCTGGTCCGGCGCCCGGCGGCGGTCCCGGCGCGCCCGGGAGCCTGCCCGGTGCTGTCGGACGGCCCGCCTAGCGTGCTCGGACGATGACCGATCCCGCCGCTCCGCAGCCCGTCCCGCAGGCCCCCGGCCAGCAGCCGCCCGTCCCGTCCGCCGCCCCGCCGGGTGCCGGCGCGCCGGTCACCGCCCCGCTGACCGCGCCCGGCGCCACCGCCGCCGGTGCGGGCCCGGCGCCCGGCGCATCCGCCGCGTCCGCCGCCCCGGCGGTCGTGCCCGAGCAGCTGCCGCCCGGGCACCAGGCCACCGGGCCGCTGCCGGGGCGCCCGCCAGCGCCGCCGGCCGGCCCGTCGGTCGGTCCGCGCCGGCGCACGGTCCCGCGCGTGCGGATGGGCCCGTGGGCGCCGGTGGCGGGCGGGGCGCTCGGCCTCGTGGCCGGGGTGGTCGCCGTCCTGCTGCTCGCCGGGCGGGCCGACGGCTACGCGGAGGGCCTCTCGCTCACCCTGCTGGTCGTCGGGCTCACCCTGCTCGGCGCCGCCGGGGTGCTGCTGGCCGACGAGGTGCGGGTGGTACGCCGCGGCACCAGCGACGCCGGCGTCCGCCCGCAGTGGGTGGAGGCCACCGCGGGCCTGGTCAACGGGCTCACGCCCGCCCGGCTGCTGCTGGGCACGTCGGCCTTCGTGCTGTTCCTCTCGGCCTACGCCGCGACCTGACCGCCGCGACCTGACCGCCGCGACCTGACCGCCGCGACCTGACCGCCGCGACCTGACCGCCGCGACCTGACCGCCGCCACGCGAGCCGGCGCGCGGTCGCGCCGGCTCAGGCCCCGGAGTCCTGGTGGTGGTCGGGGTCGCGCAGCTCGCCCGGGTCCATCCGCCCGTCGACGATGTCCCCGGCGAGGTCGTCGACGACGCGGCCGGTGGCGAACGCGTGCGCCCGCAGCACGGTCAGGGTGTCGACGACGTCGAGGTCGAGGGCCACGGAGGCGACGCCGGTCGCCTGCCAGACCCGGTTGCGGCGGCGGGCGTCGGGGGAGTCCCACCAGCGGGCGCCCTCGTCGGCCCGTGCCCCGCCCGAGGAGCGCACCATCTCCTCCGTGAGCACCAGCACCGCGGCCTCGACCTCCTCGCGCGGCACGCCGGTCAGCGTGTCCAGCTCGCGGGCGTAGAGGTCGACCACGATCGTCGGGCCCAGCGGCGGCGCCAGCGGCAGCGAGAACACCGCCCGGAAGGGCGTCTCGCCGAGCAGCGCGTCGTGCAGCTCGGGCCAGTTGCGGTTGATGTCCTCGATGTCGAACACGATCGCCCGCCCGGTGTCGTGCGCGCGCAGGCACGGCCCGTCGCCGGTGGTGAACTGCAGCTGCTCGGCGCGCGAGGTGGTGCGGTCGCTGGCGCCGATCGGCGTCCGCAGGCCCGCGCCCTCGTGGATGCTCAGCGCGGCGCCGTCGACGCCGACCGCCTGCGCGAAGGCCCGGGCCAGCCGGGAGGGGGCCATCTCGGGGCCGCCCTCGCCGTCCCCCGGAGGGTCCTGCAGTGCCTCGAGGAAGCGCCCCGCCGCGTCGTCCGATGTCACCGATCCGGTCTCCTCACGTTCCGATCGCGCGACCACCTTCGTGCACGGCCGCGGGCGGCACCACACCGGGGTCGCTCAGCGGTACGCGTCGACGGCGAGCACCACGGCCAGCGCCAGCCCGGCGACCGCGATGAGCCGCCGCAGCAGCGCCTGCGGGGCCCGGCGAACCACCCGCGGGCCGAGCCGCCCGCCCACCAGGCAGCCCAGCGCGAGGGGCAGGGCCGCGCTCCAGGCCACGTCGGCCAGCACGATGAAGCCGACGGCGGCCACCGCGTTGGCCGACCCCAGGACGACGTTCTTGAGCGCGTTGCTGCGCGGCAGCGCCTCGCCGGTGCCGAGCAGCACGGTGGCCAGCAGCAGCACGCCCGCGGCCGCGCCGAAGTAGCCGCCGTAGACGGCGATCAGCCCGGTGAGCGCGACCAGCCACCAGGGGTCCCGCGCCCCGTGCGCCCGGCGCCCCTCGGCGGCCAGCTCGGCCGGTGGCCGCTGCAGCAGGATGGCCAGCGCCGCCGCGCCGATGAGCACGGGCACCAGCCGCTCGAACGCCTCGGCCGGGGTGACGAGCAGGAGCAGCGCGCCCGCGGTGCCGCCGAGGGCGCCGGCGACGACCAGCGGCACCAGCCGCCGGCCCTGCCCGGCGAGCTCGGGCCGCGAGGCGCTCACCGACCCGACGCTGGTGAGCACCAGGGCCACGGTGTTGGTGACGTTGGCGGTGACCGGCGGCAGGCCGGTGGCCAGCAGCGCGGGGTAGCTGACCAGCGAGGCGAGCCCGGCGATGCTGCCGGTGAGGCCCGCGCCGACGCCGGCGGCCACGAGCAGCAGCCACTCGAGGACGCTCACCGGGTCACCAGCACCAGGACCGCGACGACGCCGAGCACGACGATCGCCGTCCGCAGCACCGCCGACGGCAGCCGTCGTCCGTAGCGGGCGCCGAGCAGGCCGCCGGCCAGCGAGCCGGCCGCGACCAGGCCGGCCGCGGGCCAGTCCACCCGGTCGGCGGCGACGAGCACGTAGGCCAGCGCCGCCACCCCGTTGACCGCGGAGGTGAGCACGTTCTTGAGCGCGTTGAGCCGCTGCAGGGGCTCGGCGAGCAGCAGCCCGAACAGCCCGACCTGCAGCACGCCCTGGCTGGCCGCGAAGTACCCGCCGTAGCTGCCGGTGGCGTAGGCGGCGCCCACGAGCCCGGCCAGGCGCCACCCGCGCGGCGGCCCGGGGGCGCCGGCGCGGCGGGCGGCCAGCCGCCGGGTGAGCAGCGGCTGCACGGCCACCAGCACCACCGCGAGTCCGACCAGCGCCGGCACGACCGCCTCGAACGCCGCGGCCGGCAGGTGCAGCAGCAGGAAGGCGCCGGTGAGCGCGCCCAGCACGGACGCGGGCAGCAGCCGCAGCAGCAGCCCGCGCTGGCCGGACAGCTCCCGCCGGTAGCCGACCGCGCCGCCGACGTTGCCGGGCACCAGGCCCAGGCTGTTGGTCACGCTGGCGGTGACCGGCGGCAGGCCGGTGGCGAGCAGCACCGGGAAGGTGACCAGCGTCCCGGAGCCGACGACGGCGTTGATCGCCCCCGCGGCGAGCCCGGCGACGGCGACCGCTGCCATCTCCCATCCCGTCACGACCGCATCAGCGGAAGCCTGGCACAGCCGCCCGGGCCGGGCGGACCCCCGTCAGGCGGGGACGGTCACCTCGTCGTGGGCGGGGGAGGAGACGTCGACCCGGTTCTTGCCGGCCGCCTTGGCCGCGTACATGGCGGCGTCGGCCCGGCGCAGGGTGGCCGACGGCGAGCCGCCGGGCTCCAGACGGGCGGCGCCGACGCTGGCGCCGACCCACGCGGTGTCCTCGCCGAGCAGGACCGGGCGCGACACGGCCTCGACCAGCCGCTGGCCCAGGGCCCGGGCGTCGGCCTCGTCCCCGTCGGGCATGAGGACCGCGAACTCGTCCCCGCCGAGGCGGGCGCACAGGTCACCCTCGCGGACGGCCGCCGACAGGCGCGCGGCCACCTCCGTGAGCAGCTCGTCGCCGGCCGCGTGCCCCAGCCGGTCGTTGACCCGCTTGAAGTCGTCGAGGTCGACGAACAGGGCCCAGCCCCCGGACGGCCGCTGCGCGTCGAGCGCGGAGGTGAAGGCCGCCCGGTTGGCGAGTCCGGTGAGCGCGTCGGTGAGGGCGCGGGTGCGGACCTCCTCGTGGGCCTCCGCCCCGCGCAGCGCCAGGCTCACCTGGTTGAGCAGCGACCGGGCGGCGACCACGCCCTCGGAGGGCACGGCCGGCGCCGCGCCCATCAGCACCACGGTGCCCGGCACGCCGGGCATCGGCAGGCAGGACCAGGCGGCCCGCACGCCGGCCGCCCCCGTCAGCTCCGCCGTGGGGGACACCGGGTACTCCGGGGACACGGCGAGGTCGCCGGGGAAGGACGAGCGGGGCAGCGGCGGCGGGTCCGACCGGAACGGTCCGGCGTGCCCGAGCGGGACGAGCAGCCCGTCGGCCTCCGCGAGGACGACCACGCGCAGGCCCGGGGTGGCGGCGCAGACGGCGGCCCAGGCCTCACCCGCGCGGCGCAGGACGGCGTCCCGGTCGGTGAGCCCCAGCAGCTGCGTGCCCAGCGTGGCGAGCGCGCCGTCCCGACGCCGGGACTGCTCGCGGCCGAAGAGCTGGCTCGCCAGGTGGCGGGCGACGGCGACGGTCACCGCCATCACCGGCAGGGTGCCGGCGACGGCGGCGGCGTGCACCGGGGCGGTCCCGAACAGGTGCGGCCCGGCGAGGGTGGCGGCGAGCAGCGCGGCGCCCACGCCCGTGGCGTGCAGGGCCACCCCGCGGCCGCCGCCGTAGACCGAGCGGGACCACAGCATGGGGAAGGCCAGGCCGAAGGCGGCGGCCGGGACGCCCAGCGGGGCGGTGAACGCCGCCAGCGCGACGACGTCCACCACGTCGCAGGCCACCACCGCCCGGCCGCGCCGGTAGCGCACCACGGCGGAGGCGGCGATCGCGGCCGAGGCGACCGCCAGGGGGAGGGCGCCGCCCCGCGCGAGCGCCGGTGCGGCCGCCCCGATCGTCAGCAGCAGCGACGCCAGGACGCACAGGCCGAACAGCCAGCGGGTGCGTTCGACGAGGGCGTCGGGGCGGGACCAGGGGGCACCGGAGGTGGTGCGCGGCGGCTCCGCAGCGGTCATGGCGGTCTCCTGGGGACGGGGTCCTGCCCAGGAGATCGGTCCGTTCGGGTTCCGGCTCGACCCGTGCCGCGTGGATCTCCTCCGGACGGGTCAGTCGTCCTTGCGGCCGGCGTCGACCACCCGCAGCACCAGCTCGCCCGCCTCGTCGGAGGCCGCCAGGTCCACCTCGGCGTCGATGCCCCAGTCGTGGTCGCCGGCCGGGTCGTCGAGGACCTGCCGGACCCGCCAGATCCCGGGCGTCGACCGGTCCCACACGAGCAGCGCGGGCCCGCGGGCGTCCGCGCCGGTGCCCAGCTCGCCGTGCTCGGCGAAGTAGCCGCGGACCACCTCGCCCCACCGCTCGGCGTCCCAGCCGGAGCCGGCGTCGAGCTCGCCGAGGTCGTACCAGCGGCGCCGCGCCCACAGCTGCACGCGGGCGAACAGCGCGTTGCGCACCATCGCGGTGAACGCGCGCTCGTTGCCGGTGAGCGGCCGGGCGCGGGCCGGCACGGCGACCGGCTCGTCCAGCGGCTGGTCGGGGCTGGTGAGCTGCTCCCACTCGTCCAGCAGGGAGGAGTCCACCTGCCGCACCAGCTCGCCGAGCCACTCGACGACGTCGACGACCTCCTCGGTGCGCGCCGCCGCCGGGACGCCCGAGCGCAGCGCCTTGACCGCGTCGGACAGGTACCGCAGCACCGCGCCCTCGGAGCGGGTGAGCCCGTAGAGGGAGACGAACTCCTTGAACGTGAGCGCCCGCTCCCACATCTCGCGGACGACCGCCTTCGGCGAGGGGTGCGCGTCGCGGGCCCACGGGTTGCTGCGGACGTAGACGTCGAAGGCGTGCTCGAGCAGCTCCTCGAGCGGCTTCGGGTACGTGACGTCCTCGAGCAGCTCGATGCGCTCCTCGTACTCGATGCCCTCGGCCTTCATCTGCGCGACCGCCTCGCCGCGGGCCTTGTTGGCCTGCGCCGCGAGCACCTGCCGCGGGTCGTCGAGCGTGGCCTCCAGGACGCTGACGACGTCGAGGGCGAAGGTGTCGCCGTCGGGGTCCAGCAGCTCGACGGCGGCGAGCGCGAACGTCGACAGCGGGGTGTTGAGCGCGAAGTCCGGCGGCAGGTCGACCGTCAGCCGGTACCGGCGGCCGTCGGCCTCCGGCTCGGGCAGCCGCTCCAGGACGCCGGCCTGCAGCAGCGAGCGGGCGATGCCGACGGCCTCCCGGATGTGCCGCAGCTGCCGCTTGCGCGGCTCGTGGTTGTCGGTGAGCAGCCGGCGCATCGCGGCGAACGGGTCGCCGGGCCGGTCGACGACGTCGAGCAGCATCGACGTCGAGACGCGGAAGGAGCTCTGCAGCGGCTCGGGCTCGGCGGCGACGAGGCGGTCCATCGTCGCCTGCGACCAGGGCACCATGCCCTCGGGCGCCTTCTTCCGCACGAGCTTGCGGCGCTTCTTCGGGTCGTCGGCGACCTTGGCGAACTGCCGCAGGTTCTCCACCTCGTGCTCGGGCGCCTGCACGACGACGGTGCCCGCCGTGTCGTAGCCGGCCCGCCCGGCGCGGCCGGCGATCTGGTGGAACTCGCGGGCGTTGAGCAGGCGGGTGCGGGTGCCGTCGTACTTGCTGAGCGCGGAGAACAGCACGGTGCGGATGGGCACGTTGATGCCGACGCCGAGGGTGTCGGTGCCGCAGATGACCTTGAGCAGCCCGGCCTGGGCGAGGGTCTCCACCAGCCGGCGGTACTTCGGCAGCATCCCGGCGTGGTGGACGCCGATGCCGTGGCGCACCAGCCGCGACAGCGTCTGCCCGAACGCGGAGGTGAACCGGAACCCGCCGATCGCGTCGGCGATCGCGGCCTTCTCCTCCTTGGAGCAGACGTTGACGCTCATCAGCGCCTGGGCCCGCTCCAGGGCCTGCGCCTGGGTGAAGTGGACGACGTAGACCGGCGCCTGCCGGGTGTCCAGGAGCTCCTGGATCGTCTCGTGCGCCGGCGTCGTCGCGTACCAGTGGTGCAGCGGGACCGGTCGCTCGGCGGTGGCCACCAGCGCGGTGGGCCGGCCGGTCCGCCGGCCCAGGTCCTCACGGAGCCGGGTGGTGTCGCCGAGCGTGGCGCTCATCAGGAGGAACTGGGCGCGCGGCAGCTCCAGCAGCGGCACCTGCCAGGCCCAGCCGCGGTCGGGGTCGCCGTAGAAGTGGAACTCGTCCATGACGACGAGGCCGATGTCGGCGTCGGCACCCTCGCGCAGCGCGACGTTGGCCAGCACCTCGGCGGTGCAGGCGATGACCGGCGCGTCCCGGTTCACCGCGGCGTCGCCGGTGAGCATCCCGACGTTGGCGGCGCCGAACACCCCGCACAGCGCGAAGAACTTCTCGCTGACCAGCGCCTTGATGGGCGCCGTGTAGAAGCTGCGCCGCCCCGCGGCCAGCGCCGCGTACTGCGCGCCGGTGGCGACCAGGGACTTGCCGGAGCCGGTCGGCGTCGCCAGGACGACGTTCGCGCCGCTGACCAGCTCGATCAGCGCCTCCTCCTGGTGCGGGTACAGCGGCGTGCCGCCGTCCTCCGCCCAGGCGGCGAACGAGGTGAACAGCTCGTCGGGGTCGTCGCCGCGGGCCCGCAGCGCGCCGAGGTCGCGGGGGTCGTCGAGCAGGGGGAGGGGCGCCGGCCCCGTCGTGCTGGTGGTCATCGTGGGGGACAGCGTGCCGGACGGCCCGGGACTTCCCGGCGGGGCTCCCGCGAGCGCCCGCAGGTAACGAAACGGCCACGACCCCTCTCGGTGAGGTGTGGGATGGCCGACGTATGGTGACAAGGTGAACAACAGGTGAACGCGAAGTGAGGTAGAGATGCGCGTCGAGGAACGACCCCTGATCCACTGGGTGCCCGTGACCGGCCGGGACGGCCGTCGCCACATGGAGATGCGGTGGGACGCCGCCGCGCTGGGCGTGCCCGCGCCCGCGCACGACCTGCGCAAGACCGCCTGAGCGGTCCCGCCGGGTTCCGCCGGCGGGTGCCCGGGTAGGCGGACGACGGCGCGGTGCGGGGGGGAGACGACCCCCGCGACCGCGCGCCGTCCACCCGTGCACCGAGGAGCCCCCGTGTCGTCACCCCGTCCCGAGTCCCAGTCCGAGCAGCAGCAGACCCCGCCCGGCACGCTGGGCGAGATGGACCCGAAGCCCGACCACGGCGAGGAGAGCTACCGCGGGTCGGGCCGGCTCACCGGAAAGGCCGCCGTCATCACCGGCGGCGACAGCGGCATCGGCCGCGCCGTGGCCATCGCCTTCGCCCGCGAGGGTGCCGACGTCCTCATCAGCTACCTCGACGAGCACGAGGACGCCGAGGACACCGCGCGGTACGTGCGCGAGGCGGGCCGGACGTGCGTCCTGGTCCCCGGGGACATCTCCGACAAGGCGCACGTCAAGACGATCGTGCCGAAGGCCGTCGAGGCGTTCGGCCGGATCGACGTCCTGGTGAACAACGCGGCGTTCCAGATGAACCACGAGTCGCTCGACGAGGTCTCCGACGACGAGTGGGACCACACCCTCGCCACCAACCTGACGGCGATGTTCGTGCTCTGCCGCGACGCGATCCCGCACATGCAGGCGGGCGCGTCGATCATCAACTCGTCGTCGGTGAACTCCGACATGCCGAGCCCGACCCTCGCGCCCTACGCCATGACCAAGGCCGGCATCGCCAACTTCACCGCGAGCCTCGCCCAGCTGCTGGCGGAGAAGGGCATCCGGGCCAACAGCGTGGCGCCGGGGCCGGTCTGGACGCCGCTGATCCCCGCGACCATGCCGCCGGAGAAGGTGGAGAGCTTCGGCCAGCAGGTGCCGCTGGGCCGCGCCGCGCAGCCGGCCGAGCTCGCGCCGGTGTACGTGCTGCTGGCCAGCGACGAGGCGTCCTACGTGTCCGGCGCCCGCGTCGCGGTCACCGGCGGCAAGCCGATCCTCTGACGGGTCGCGCGACGATCAGCTGAGCTCACGTCCGCGCGTCCTGGCTCACCGTCGGCGGTGAGCCAGGACGCCGCACGATCAGCTCGCCTGATCATGCGGGCGAGCGCCGCGACGTCGGCCGGGCCGACGCGGCAGCAGCCGCCGACCAGCCGGGCACCCGCGCCGACCCAGGCGGCGGCGTCGTCCGGGTCGATCCCGCCGGTGCCGGTCCACCGCCGCTGTGCCGCGTCCCAGCCCTCCCCGGAGTTCGGGTAGGCCACCAGCGGCACCCCGGCCGACGCCGCGGCCGCCAGCGCCGGGCCCACGCCCGCCGGGTCGGTGCAGTTGACGCCGACGGCGACCACCTCCGGCACGCCGCGCGCCAGCGCGAACACGTCCGCGGCCGGCTCCCCGCGGCGGGTGCGGGCCACGCCGTCGGCGCCGACGACGGTGGTCAGCGACAGCCACACGGGCACGCGCAGCGCGGTCGCCTCGGCGAGCACCGCCTCGACCTCGGCGGCTGCGGGCAGCGTCTCGCAGGCCAGCACGTCGGCCCCGGCCTCGGCCAGTGCCGCCATCCGCGGGCGGTGGAAGGCCCGCAGCCGGTCGACGCCGACCTCGCCGACGTACGCGCCGGTGTACTCCGAGCCGTCGGCGAGCGCCGCGCCGTAGGGCCCGACCGACCCGGCCACCCAGGAGCCCGGCGCGCCCTCGCGGGCCAGCGCGACCGAGCGGGCGACCAGCGCCAGCGCCTCCTCCCGGTCCAGGCCCGCGGCGGCGAACCCCTCGACCGTCGCCTGGTAGCTCGCCGTCGTCGCCATCTGCGCGCCGGCGGCGGCGAAGGCGGCGTGCGCGGCGACCACCGCGCCCGGGTCGTCGCGCAGCAGCCGCGCCGACCACAGCGCCGAGGACACGTCGTGCCCGCGCGCCTCGAGCTCGGTGGACAGCCCGCCGTCGAGGACGACGGGACCGGTGGCGAGCGCGTCGGCGAGGGAGGTCACCGGCCCATCGTCCCGCCCTGCGGCCGGACGGGGGCGCCCGCAGGATCGGGGGATGGTCTTCATCTGGAGCAGCAACTGGCGCCCCCGGCGCCGCCGCCGCGGGTACGGCCCGCCGCCCGGCTACGGGTACGGCTACCCGCCGCCGGGCTACGGCCGCCGCCGCCGGGACGACTCGTGCCTGCGCGACCTGCTGTTCCTCAACACCGGCTGCTGCCTGGCCAACGCGATCGGCTGCGGCGTCGACGGGCTGTTCCTCGTGCCGACGACGGTCCGCCACGTCTCCGCCGCCGGCACCGGCCCGCGGGGCTCGCGCGTCGCCGAGCGGCTGGTGGCCGCGGTGCGCGTCTACCAGCGCGAGATTAGCCCCCGGCGCCCGCCGTGCTGCTCGTTCAGCCCCACGTGCTCGGCCTACGCCGTCGAGGCGCTGGAGCGCCACGGTGCCCGCCGCGGTGCCTGGCTGACCGTGCGCCGGCTGGTGCGCTGCCGCCCCGGCGCGGCCGGCGGTGCGGACCCGGTGCCCGCGGCCGCCTGAGGTCAGCGGGCGAGGCGGTAGTGGCTCAGCACGACCCCGGTGGTCGTGGGCACCGACTCGACCAGCTCCCAGCGCAGGTGCGCGCCGGCGGGGAAGAGCGTGCGGCCGCTGCCGAGCACGACCGGGGCGACGGCGAGCCACGCGTCGTCGACCAGGCCCGCCGGCAGCAGCGTGGCCAGCAGGTCGGGGCTGCCGAGCACGGTGAGGTCGAGGTCGGTGCCGGCCTTGAGCTCGGCCACCGTCCGCGCCGCGTCGCCGGCGAGCACGGTCGTGTTCGCCCAGGTGGGCGCATAGCCGGCGTCCCGGGTGACGACGTACTTCCGCTTCGCGTCGAGCACGGGGCCGAACGGGTTGTCGGTCGTGCCGGCCCACGCGGCCTGCATCGACTCGAAGGTGCGCCGGCCGAAGAGCATCGCGCCCTCGCCGGCCATCCCGCGGCCCATCACCTCGCCCATCACCGCGTCGGGATAGGGGCCGAACCAGCCGCCGTGGGCGAAGCCGCCCCGGGTGTCCTCGTCCGGCGACCCGGGGGCCTGGGCGACGCCGTCCAGACTGACGTTCTCGACGATCGAGATGGTGCCCATGTCACTCCTCCGCTCCGACTGCTACCGAAGTAGTAGTAGTAGCCGCTACGCAATACGTAGCGCAAGAGGTAGCCTCGGCCCGTGCCCGAGCGCAGCTACGACGACCCGTGCGGCATCGCCCGTGCCCTCGACGCGGTGGGGGAGCGCTGGGCGCTGCTCGTCGTCCGCGAGCTGCTGCTCGGCCCCAAGCGCTACAGCGAGCTCGCCCGCGGCCTACCCGGCAGCAGCCCCACGGTGCTCAGCCAGCGGCTGCGCGACCTGGAGGCGTCGGGGATCGTCACCCGCACGACGGCGGGCCCCCCGGGCGGCGGGCGGGTCTACGCGCTGACGCCCCGCGGCCGCGAGCTCGACGACGTCCTGCTGGCGTTGGGCCGCTGGGGCTCGCGCACGGAGCAGACGTCGACCGGCGCGCTGTCGCCCGACGCGTTCGTGCTCGCGCTGCGCACCACGGCCGACCCCGCGCGGCTGGCCGGGTGGTCGGCGCGGGTGGAGCTGCGGATCGAGGACGACGCCGCGCCCGACCGGGTCACGCTCATCGTCGACGGCGGCCGGCTCGCGGCCGCGCGCGGTCCCGCCGGGGAGCCCGACGCCGTCCTCGCCGGGCCCGGCGCGGTGCTGCGGCCGGTGGCGTTCGGCCGGCGGTCCCTCGACGACGCGCTCGCGACCGGTGACCTGCGGCTTGACGGTGACGCGGCGGCGGTGCGCCGGCTGCTGGGCGCCGTCGTCCCGCCGCTCCCGGTGTGAGTCGCACGTGTGCGCTGGTGCGCCTCGACGAGGAGCAATCGTGCGGACAGCGGGAGCGGAAGCGGTACCGTCGGGTCTCCATTCGTCCACGGGGGGACATCGATGGTGCGCCGGTCACTTGTGCTCATGACGGCAGTCGCGGGCATCCTGCTCTCAGCTTGTTCCGCTGGCTCGGTCGAGACTCAGGAGCCAGCCGCAGCAACGGCCGTGATGCCGGTCTTCCGTGGGCCGTCCGGTCTGGAGCGAGAGTCCGAGGACGCAGCGCGCGCCGTCGTCGAAGAGCGGAGAGCCGCTGAGGCGGCGGCGCAGGCTCAGCAGGCAGCAGAGGCGCAGCAGGCAGCGGAGGCGCAGCAGGCAGCGGAGGCGGCGCAGGCCGCTGCGCAAGCCGCGGAGGCTGAGTCGTATGGCGGCCCTTCGGTCGACGAGGACTGCATCGGTTACGGCTGCAGTCCTGAGCAGGACGCTGCGATCAACGAAGCCGAGCGCGCAGCCAACGAGGACTACGGTCCCGGGTGCGATTACCAGTTGTGCGGTCAGTCAGAGCCCGAGCAGTCCGCCGACGTAGAGCCCGTCCCCGACATGCCGATGCCGGACGGCGCCAGCTCGTGCGACTGGGGGCCGGACGGTCTTCCTGCGTGTGAGTGATCGCTGAGGAGTCGGCCGCGCTCACCGTTGTCTGTAGTGGGGGACAAGCCGGCGTAGCGACGACGGCCTGCACGGCAAGCGCTTCTTCGAGCGGCGCCGTGATCGCGGGAGCGGGGGTGTCGGGGAGACTGTCCGGGTGCCAGCCAGCGACGAGACCTCCGGCGACCTCCCGGTCACCGGGTCCCTCGTCGTGCCGGCGTCGGCCCTGTCGTGGCGGTTCTCCCGCTCCTCGGGCCCGGGTGGGCAGGGCGTCAACACCGCCGACTCGCAGGTCGAGCTGTCGGTCGCCCCGCTGGAGCTGCCCGGCCTGACCGGCGCCCAGCGCGACCGGCTCGGGCAGCGGCTGGCCGGCCGGCTCGCCGACGGCGTGCTCACCATCGCCGCCAGCGAGCACCGCCAGCAGCTGCGCAACCGGCAGGCCGCCCGCGAGCGGCTGGCCGCGGTCCTGCGCGCCGCACTGGCCCCGCCTCCGCCGCCGCGCCGGCGCACGAAGCCGACCCGCGGCTCGCAGGAGCGGCGGATCGCCGAGAAGAAGCGCCGCGGCGAGCTCAAGCGCCGCCGCGGCGGGTGGGACTGACCGGCTACAGCTCCGGCATCGGCACGCCGGGCGGGCGCACCGCCACCCACAGCGGCAGCTGGCCGTCGGCCGAGCGGGTCGCCTCGACGACCTCGAAGCCCAGCCCGCGGGCGAACCGCACCACCGCCCAGGCGGGAGCGACCAGCGCGGCGGGGACCCCGTCGCGGTCGCAGCGGTCGAGCACCGGCGCGAGCACCGCGCCGCCGAGGCCGCGGCGCCGCGCGCGCGGCCGGGTGACGAGCACCCGCAGCCGCCAGTGCGGCTCGCGGGGGAGGGCCGCGGCGAGCACCTCGTCGGTGCGGGCGACGGCGTCGGCCCGGTCGGCGTGCAGCCGCGGGACCTCGCGGCCCAGCGCCGCGGCGACGTCGGCCGGCAGCGGGTCGGCCGCGCCGTCGGGCGCCTGCCAGGAGGCGACGGCGTCGACGTCCTCGCTCACCCAGGTGGTGCCGGTGGTGACGCCGCGGTGCGCGTCGAGCTCGGCCAGCCGGGTCAGCCGCTGGGTGCGCCCGTCGAGGGGCAGCGCCCAGCGCACCCACCGCGACTCGGCCAGCGACACCGTCACCGTGGCGGCGATCCGGGGGATGTCGCGCGGCTCGGCGGGCCGGATGACGGGGACGCCGACGTGGACCGTCGGCCCGGGCTCGCTCATGCCGCCATGACACCACGGCCCGCGCGCACGGGCCCGGACACGGCGACGGGGGCCGGTCCACAGCGGACCGGCCCCCGTCGGAGGTCGTGCGGGACGTCGCTCAGACGTCGAAGCCGGCGCGGTCGACCTTGCGGTGGTACCGCGTCCCGAGCTTGCCGCCCAGGACCGCGCCGAGCAGCGTCACCAGCAGCGCGGCGACGCCGGCGACGATCCCGGCCGTGGTGAGGGTGTCCCCGCTGATCGGGATGCTCGGCAGGTTGAGCTGCGAGAGCACGTTGTACTCCGAGCCGAGCACGGCACCGAGGATCGCGAGGGCGGCGATGACGAGCAGGCCGATCACCCACACCGCGACGCCCTGCCGGACGCCGTCGAAGCGGGCCATGCGCCCGGCGACGTAGCCACCGGCGAGGTAGGCGAGGAACAGCACCACCAGCAGCGCGATGCCGCCGACGATGCCGATGGTGTCGGCCTGCGCGGTGGCCTGGTCCGCGGCCTGGTCGACGGCCTGGTCGACGCTGGAGACCTGCGTCAGGCCGAAGGCGACGCCGGCCGCGGACAGCAGGGCCAGCAGGATCACGGCCAGGCCGTTGGCGGACAGCCAGCCGAAGAAGGCCGCTCCCCACTTGATGCCGCCGAAGCGGGCGTGCTGGGCGTCGACGGCGTCCCGGGCCTTGCCGCGGGTGGACGACGCGCCGGCCGACGCCGAGGTGGTGTCGCTTCCGTACGAGGAGCTCATGGTGCCTTCCTGGGAACAGGCGCGACCGGCCGTCCGGGGCGTGCGGGACGGCCGGTCGCGGGGGAGGGGGTCCGGTGCCGCGTGGCGGCCCGGCGG
This sequence comes from Geodermatophilus nigrescens, assembly GCF_900129495.1. Classification (GTDB taxonomy): domain Bacteria; phylum Actinomycetota; class Actinomycetes; order Mycobacteriales; family Geodermatophilaceae; genus Geodermatophilus; species Geodermatophilus nigrescens. The sequence continues at coordinate 161 of NZ_FQVX01000006.1, read as the reverse complement.
CCCCGTCCCCGCCCCGGTCCGGGACGGGGACGGGGTCTCGGCTCAGCGGCCGATCTTGCCGTCGTCGTCGCGGTCGAGGGCGTCCTTGGCCTTCTGCACGAAGCCGCGGTCGTCCCGGCCGGTGGTGCCGGTCGTGGTGCCGGTGCCGGCGGTGCCGGCGA
>NZ_FQVX01000008.1 GCF_900129495.1 Geodermatophilus nigrescens | reverse complement strand
ACTGATCCCCTCCGAAGAGGTTCACCGTTCGACTTGCATGTGTTAAGCACGCCGCCAGCGTTCGTCCTGAGCCAGGATCAAACTCTCCGTAGATGTTCGATACCGGCTGAGAACCGCGACCTGACAGATCGCGATATCAATCAACCAAAGGAATCCCAAGACCCGACCGGTAACACCGACCAGGCCACGGGGTTATTACTTGGCACTGACTTTCGGCACGCTGTTGAGTTCTCAAGGAGCGGACGCACACCAACTCGACCCTTCCGGGCTCCGTCAGCAGCGGCTTGTCCTACTGTACGCCCGCATCGGGGGCTCCTACCGGGGCCTCTCCGCTGCCCTCCCGGGCCGTGCGGCGCGCAGAGAGAAAGTTACGTGGCTGTCGGACCCGTGTCAAACCCGGGCCGCGGTGACGCCGGACACCGTTCCGGAACCGGCGTGTCACACGCCGTTCACACGGGCGTCGAGCTAGGGCGTCACCCGCTGCACGCCGGCCACGGACCGCTTGCCGCGGCGCAGCACCAGCCAGCCGCCGGGCAGCCAGGCGTCCTCCCCGGGCACGGCGTCGGCGTTGGTCACCCGCTCGTTGTTCAGGTAGGCGCCGCCCTCCTTCACCGTCCGCCGGGCCTCGGACAGGCTGGCGACGAGGCCGGTCTGCTGGAGGAGCTGCGCGACGGTCGGCGTCCCGCCGTCGACGGTGACGCTGCCGGCCTCCCGCAGGGCGGCGGCCAGCGTCTCGGGCCCCAGGGCGGCGAGGTCGTCGCGCCCGAAGAGCGCACGCCCGGCCGCCTCCGCCTGGCGCAGCTCCTCGGGCCCGTGCACCAGGGCCGTCAGCTCCTCGGCCAGCGCGCGCTGCGCCGCCCGGGAGGCCGGCCGCTCGGTGCTCTCGGCGACGATCGCGGCCACCTCCTCGGCCGGGCGCTCGGAGAACTGGGGCAGCCAGGTGAGCGCGTCGGCGTCGTCGGCGTTGAGCCAGAACTGGAAGAACGCGTAGGGCGAGGTGAGCGACGGGTCCAGCCAGACCGTGCCGCCCTCGCTCTTGCCGAACTTCTGCCCGTCGGACTTGGTGACCAGCTGGGTCGACAGGGCGTGCACGCCGGCGCCCTCGACGCGCCGCACCAGGTCGATGCCGGCGGTGAGGTTGCCCCACTGGTCGGAGCCGCCGGTCTGGAGCGTCACCCCGTGCCGGCGGAAGAGCTGCAGGTAGTCGTGCGCCTGGAGGATCTGGTAGCTGAACTCGGTGTAGCTGATGCCCGCCTCGGAGTTCAGCCGGGCCGACACCGCCTCCTTGGCGAGCATCCGGCCGACCCGGAAGTGCTTGCCGAGGTCGCGCAGCAGGTCGATCGCCGAGAGCGGCTCGGTCCAGGTGAGGTTGTCGACGTACACCGGGGCGGGCAGGTCCTCGCGCTCGGCCGGCAGCTCGAGGAACGGCGCCAGTTGCCGGCGGATGCTGTCGACCCAGCCGGCCACCGTGGCGCGGTCGTTGAGCTGGCGCTCCGCCGTCGGCCGGGGGTCGCCGATCAGCCCGGTGGCGCCGCCGACCAGCACCACCGGCCGGTGCCCGGCCCGCTGCAGCGCCCGCAGGACCATGACCTGCACCAGGTGGCCGACGTGCAGGCTCGGCGCGGTGGGGTCGAACCCGCAGTAGTAGGTGACCGGTCCCCCGGCGAGGTGCGCGGACAGCGCGGCCTCGTCGGTGGTCTGGGCAATGAGGCCGCGGCGCTTCAGCTCGGGGAGGACGTCGGTCACGGGATCAATCCTGCCCGGCGCCCCGGGGACGCCGGCGTCCCCCCGGGCGGAACGCGCTCACCGACGGCGCTCCGGTCTCCCAGAAGCGCCACGGCAGCTCGGTCGCCCGGCTGATGCCGACCCGGGGCCCGGCCGACACCCCGGCCGGCGGCTCCCCCGCGTGCAGGCGCACCGGGGAGGCGGGGTCGAGGACGTCGGCGCCGCCGTCGCCCGGCCCGATCGCCAGCGCCGCGGTGAGCCGGGCGGGCCCGCGGGCGAGGTCCCGCGGCACCCGGGCGGAGGGACGGCGGACGGCGGCCAGGGACTCCCCCACCACCACCTCGCCGGCGCGCAGCAGCACCGCCGACCCGCGCCCCGCCGGGCCGACGACGACGTTGGCGCACCAGTGCACGCCGTAGCTGAAGTACACGTAGAGGCGTCCGGGCGGGCCGAACATGATCGCCGCGCGCGGCGTCGGCCCGCGGTGGGCGTGCGAGGCGGGGTCCTCCCCCTCCCCCGAGTACGCCTCCACCTCGGTGAGCCGCACGGCGACGGTGCCCTCGGGCCGGTCGGTGACCACCCAGCAGCCGAGCAGGGCCGGCGCGACCTCGTCGACCGGCCCGAGCAGCTCGTCGGCGGTGAGCAGCCGCCCCGGCGAGGTCAGAGCGCGGCCGCCACGGGCGAGCCGGCCGACCACCGGCCGTGCGCGGCGGCGACGTCCTTCAGCGCCGCGAGCTGGCCCGCGACCCGCTCGGGCGCCGTCCCCCCGCGGGTGCTGCGGGCCTCCAGCGCGCCGCGCACCGAGAGCACGGAGCGCACCTCGGGGGTGAGCCGCTCGTCGATGCCGGCGAGCTGGTCGTCGTCGAGCTCGTCGAGCTCGACGCCCGCCTCCTCGCAGAAGGCGACCATCGCGCCGGAGATCTCGTGCGCCGAGCGGAACGGGACGCCGTTGCGCACCAGCCACTCCGCGACGTCGGTGGCCAGCGCGAAGCCCTGCGGGGCGGCGGCCTCGAGCACCTCCGGGCGCAGCGTCAGCGTGGCGACCATCCCGGTGACCGCGGGCAGCAGGAGCAGCAGCTGCTCGAGGGAGTCGAAGACCGGCTCCTTGTCCTCCTGCAGGTCGCGGTCGTAGGCCAGCGGCAGGCCCTTGAGCATGGTGAGCAGGCCGGTCAGGTTCCCGACGAACCGGCCGGACTTGCCGCGCGCGAGCTCGGCGATGTCGGGGTTCTTCTTCTGCGGCATGATCGACGACCCGGTGGCCCAGGCGTCGTCGAGGCGGGCCCAGCCGAACTCGGTCGACGTCCAGAGCACGACCTCCTCCCCCAGCCGGGACAGGTGGACGCCGATGAGGGCGGCCGCGAAGCAGAACTCGGCGGCGAAGTCGCGGTCGCTGACCGCGTCGATCGAGTTGTCGGCGGCCCGGTCGAAGCCGAGCTCGGCGGCGACGGCGTCGGGGTCCAGCGGCAGCGACGAGCCGGCCAGCGCGCCCGAGCCCAGCGGGCTGACGGCGGCGCGGCGGTCCCAGTCCTGCAGCCGGTCGACGTCGCGGGCGAAGGCGTGCGCGTGCGCGAGCAGCTGGTGGGCGATGAGCACCGGCTGGGCGTGCTGGAGGTGGGTCATGCCGGGGGCCGGCACGTCCTGGTACCGCTCGGCCAGCCCGAGGAGGGCGTACTCCAGCGAGGAGAGCTCCCCGACCAGGGCGCGCACGTTGTGGCGGAGGTAGAGCCGCAGGTCGGTGGCGACCTGGTCGTTGCGGGACCGGCCGGCGCGCAGCTTCCCGCCGAGCGTGCCGAGCTTGGCGATCAGGCCCCGCTCGAGCGCCTCGTGCACGTCCTCGTCGGCCTCGACGGGCGCGAAGGTGCCGGCGGCGACCTCGGCCGACAGCTCGGTGAGCGCCCCGAGCATCTGCTCGAGCTCGTCGTCGGCGAGCAGGCCGGCGCGGTGCAGCACGCGGGCGTGCGCGCGGGAGCCGGCCAGGTCGTAGGGGGCGAGCCGCCAGTCGACGTCGGTGGACTTCGACAGCGCCGCCATGGCCGGGGAGGGGCCGCCGCCGAAGCGGCCGCCCCAGAGCCGGGTCTGCGAGGCGGGGGCGGTCGGGTCGGTCACGGGGTCGGTCCTCCGGGGGGCTCAGGGACGGGGGCGTCGTCGGTCAGGTCGCTGTGCAGCTCGGGGTAGACGGCGGGGGTCCGCGCGGCCATCGCCCGCAGCCGCTCGGCCAGCGCGGGGCCGCCGTCGGGGGCGCGGGAGACGACGAGCAGCGTGTCGTCCCCGGCGATGGTGCCCAGCACGTCGGGCAGTCCCACCTTGTCCAGCGCCGAGGCGAGGAACTGGGCGGCCCCGGGCGGGGTGCGCAGGACGGCGAGGTTGGCGCTGCCGTCGGCGCTGGTGAGCAGGTCGGCCAGCAGCCGGGTGAGCCGGGCGGGCGCGGCCTGGGCCGGGCGCAGCGGGGCGTTCTCCGGCGGCAGCACGTAGGACGCCGGGGCGCCGTCGGTGCCGCGCAGCTTGACGGCGCCGAGCTCCTCGAGGTCGCGGGACAGCGTGGCCTGGGTGACCTCGATGCCGCCGTCGGCCAGCAGGGCCGCCAGCTGGGTCTGGGAGGTGACCGGCCGGGCGGTGATCAGCTCGGCGATGCGGGCCTGCCGGGCCGAGCGGGTCAGCGCCCCGGTCACGCGCGGTCCCCCGTCACCCGGATCGCTCCAGGAGCCACACCAGCAGGGCCTTCTGGGCGTGCAGCCGGTTCTCCGCCTCGTCCCAGACGGCCGACCGCGGGCCGTCGATCACGTCGGCGGCGATCTCCTTGCCCCGGTAGGCGGGCAGGCAGTGCAGGACGACGACGTCGTCGGCGGCGCGGTCGACCGCGGCCTGGTCCAGCGCGTAGGGCAGGAACGGCGCGACCCGGGCGTCGTACTCGTCCTCCTGGCCCATGGAGACCCAGGTGTCGGTGACCAGCACGTCGGCGCCGTCGGCGGCGGCCGCGGCGTCGGCGGTCCACTGCACCGAGCCGCCGGTCTCGGCGGCGATCTCCGCCGCCCGCTTGAGCACGTCCGGGGCGGGCTGGTAGCCCTCCGGCGAGCCGATGCGCACGTGCATGCCGGCCGTGGCGCCGCCGAGCAGGTAGGAGTGCGCCATGTTGTTGGCGCCGTCGCCGAGGTAGGTGAGCGACCGGCCGGCCAGCGACCCCCTGCGCTCGATCACCGTCTGCAGGTCGGCGAGGATTTGGCAGGGGTGGAAGTCGTCGGTGAGCGCGTTGACCACCGGCACGCGGCTGGTGGCGGCCATGGTCTCCAGCCGGTCCTGGCCGAAGGTGCGCCACACGATCGCCGACACCTGCCGGTCGAGGACCCGGGTGGTGTCCTCCACCGGCTCGCCGCGCCCGAGCTGGCTGGACCCGGCGTCGATGACCAGCGGGTACCCGCCGAGCTCGGCGACGCCGACGGAGAACGACACCCGGGTGCGGGTGGAGGGCTTGTCGAACAGGACGGCGACCGCGCGGGGCACCCCGTTCGCGGCCCGCAGCGGGGTGGGCGCGGCGTCGGTGTGCCGGGTGCGCTTGAGCTCGGCGGCCAGCGCCAGGACCTCGGCCTGCTCGCCGGGGGTGAGGTCGTCGTCGCGGGTGAGGTGCCGGATCACGGGGCGGTCTCCTGGAGGGCGGCGTCGAGGGCCGCGGGGAGGGCGGCGACGAACGCGTCGACCTGGGCGTCCGTCACGAGCAGGGAGGGGGCCAGCCGCACCACGTCGGGGGCGACGGCGTTGGTGAGGAAGCCGGCGGCGCGCAGGTGCGCCTCCAGGGCGGCGGCGGCCGGGGCCGTGAGGACGACGCCGAGCAGCGCGCCCCTCCCCCGCACGCCGGAGACGCCGGGGTGGCCGAGGCCCTCGATGCCGGCGGTGAACCGGTGCTCGAGCTCCTTGGCCCGCTCGAGCAGGCCCTCGTCGCGCACGGTGTCGAGGACGGCGAGCGCGGCGGCGCAGGCGATCGGGTTGCCGCCGAACGTCGAGCCGTGGGAGCCGGCGGTCATCAGCTCGGCGGCGTCGCCGAAGGCGAGCGTGGCGCCCAGCGGCAGGCCGCCGCCGATCGCCTTGGCCAGCGTGATCAGGTCGGGCTGGAGCCCGTCCGCCTGGGAGGCGAACCAGTGCCCGGTGCGGCCGGTGCCGGTCTGCACCTCGTCAACGGCGAACAGCGCCCCGGCGTCGGCGGCGGTGCGGGCGGCCGCGGCCAGGTAGCCCGCCGGCGGGGGCAGCACGCCGCCCTCGCCGAGCATCGGCTCGAGCAGCACCATCGCCGTCTGCCCGCCGACCGCGCCGGCCAGCGCGGCGGCGTCGCCGTAGGGCACGTACCGGACGCCGCCGGGCAGCGGGGCGAACGCGGCGGCCTTCGACGGCTGCCCGGTGAGCGCGAGCGCGCCCATCGTGCGGCCGTGGAAGGCGCCCTCGGCGGTGACCACCTCGGGCCGGCCGGTGAGCCGGCTGATCTTGAAGGCGGCCTCGTTGGCCTCGGCGCCGGAGTTGCAGAAGAAGACCCGCCCGGGCCGGCCGGCGAGCTCCAGCAGCCGCTCGGCGAGGGTGACGCCGGGCTCGTGCATCGCCAGGTTGGAGACGTGGCCCAGGGTGCCCGCCTGCCGGGCGATCGCCTCGGTCACCCGCGGGTGGGCGTGGCCGAGGATCGTCGTCGCGATGCCGCCGAGCAGGTCGGTGTACTCGCGGCCGTCGACGTCCCACACGACCGACCCCTCGCCGCGCGCGAGCGCGACCGGGGGCGTGCGGTAGTTGCCCATCATCACGGCCGACCAGCGGGTGGCCAGCTCCTCCGTGTGGGTCATGCCGGCTCCTCTCCGCTCAGGCTGTGGGCGGGGACGACCATCGTCCCGGTGCCCTCGGTGGTGAACATCTCCAGCAGCAGGGCGTGCGGGGTGCGGCCGTCGACGACGGTCGCCCGCTTCAGCCCGCCCTCGACCGCCCGCAGGCAGGCGGCCATCTTCGGGATCATCCCGGCGTCGAGGTCCGGGAGGATCTCCGCGAGCTCGGCGGCGTCGATCTGCTGCACGAGCGAGTCGCGGTCGGGCCAGTCGGCGTAGAGGCCCTCGACGTCGGTGAGGACGACGAGCTTCACCGCGCCCAGCGCGACGGCGAGCGCCGCCGCGGCGGTGTCGGCGTTGACGTTGTGCACCACGCCGTCGCGGTCGGGGGCCACCGTGGCCACCACCGGGATCTTGCCGGCGGCCAGCAGCGCGGTGACCGGTGCCGGGTCGACCGCGGCGACGTCGCCCACCAGGCCGACGTCGACCGGCTCGCCATCGACGACGGCCGTCGTCCTCTCGGCGGTGAACAGCCCGCCGTCCTCCCCGGACAGGCCGACCGCGAGCGGGCCGTGGGAGTTGATCAGCCCCACGACCTCCGGGCCGACCTGGCCGGTGAGCACCATGCGGACCACCTCGACGGTCTCCGGGGTGGTCACCCGCAGGCCGCCGCGGAACTCGCTCGCGATGCCGAGCCGGGACAGCATCCCGGTGATCTGCGGGCCGCCGCCGTGGACGACGACGGGCAGGATGCCGCAGGTCCGCAGGAACACCATGTCCTCGGCGAAGGCGCGGCGGCACTCCTCGTCGACCATCGCGTGGCCGCCGTACTTGATCACCACCACGTTGCCGTGGAACTCGCGCAGCCACGGCAGCGCCCCGGTGAGGACGGCGACCTTGCGGGCGTCGCCCTCCGGGTCGTAGGTGCGCATCACCCGGGTGGTGCCGATGCGGCGGCGCGGCGGCGGGGGCTGCTCGTCGACCCGGACGTCGGGCGGGCTCGGGTCCTGTGCGGTGCTCATGTGGAGTACGCCGAGTTCTCGTGCACGTAGGCGATGGACAGGTCGTTGGTCCAGATCGTGGCCTGCTCGGTGCCGGCCCGGAGGTCGACGTCGATGGTGATGGCCCGGCCGGTGAGGTCGACGCCCTCGCGCGGGTCGCCGATGGCGCCGCCCCGGCAGACGGTCACGCCGTTGATCGTGACGTCGACGCCGTCGGGCTCGAAGGCGGCGTCGGTGGTGCCGATGGCGGCGAGCACCCGGCCCCAGTTGGGGTCGTTGCCGAACAGCGCCGTCTTGAGCAGGTTGTTGCGCGCGCAGGCCCGGCCGGCGGTGAGCGCGTCGCGCACGCTGGCCGCGTTGCGGACGGTGATCGCGATGTCCTTGGTGGAGCCCTCGGCGTCGGCGAGCAGCTGCATGGCGAGGTCGGTGGCCGCGGCGGTGAGCGCCTCGGCCACCTCCGCCGCGGTCGGCGTGACGCCGCTGGCGCCGTTCGCCATGGCGATGACGGTGTCGTTGGTGGACAGGCAGCCGTCGGAGTCGACCCGCTCGAAGCTGACGCCGGTGGCGGCCGCCAGCGCCTCCTGCAGGACGGCCGGCTCGACGGCGGCGTCGGTGGTGAGGACGACGAGCATCGTGGCGAGGCTCGGCGCGAGCATCCCGGCGCCCTTGGCCATGCCGCCGACGGACCAGCCGTCGCGCTGCTGCACCGTCGTCTTGGGCACCGAGTCGGTGGTCATGATCGCCCGGGCGGCGTCGGGACCGCCGTCGGCGGACAGCGCCCCTGCGGCGGCGGTGACGCCGGGCAGCAGCCGGTCCATCGGCAGCCGGACGCCGATCAGCCCGGTGGAGGCGACGGCGACGTCGACCGCGCCGACCTCCAGACCGGCACGCCCGAGCGCGGCGGCGGTGTGCTCGGCGGTGGCGTGGGTGTCCTGGAAGCCCTCGGGGCCGGTGCACGCGTTGGCGCCGCCGGAGTTGAGGACGACCGCCCGCAGCCGCCCGCCGGAGAGGACCTGCCGGCTCCACAGCACCGGCGCGGCCGGGAAGCGGTTGGTGGTGAAGACGGCGGCCGCGGCGGCCTGCGGGCCGTCGTTGACGACCAGCGCGACGTCCTGGGCGCCGGTGCTCTTGAGCCCGGCCGCGACGCCGGCGGCCCGGAAGCCCACGGGTGCGGTGACGCTCACGGGGCCACCCCCACCAGCGGGAGGCCCGCGGTCTCGGGCAGGCCGAGGGCGATGTTCGCGCTCTGGACAGCCCCGCCCGCGGTGCCCTTGGTCAGGTTGTCGACGGCGGCGACGACGACCAGCCGGCCGGCGTCGGGGTCGACGGCGACCTGCACCGCGACCGTGTTGGCACCGAGCACCTGCGCGGTGGTGGGCCACTGGCCCTCGGGCAGCAGGTGCACGAACGGCTCGTCGCCGTAGGCCTCTGCGTAGGCGGCCCGCGCGGCGCCGGCGTCGGTGCCCGGCCGCAGCGGCGCCGAGCAGGTGGCGAGGATGCCCCGGCTCATCGGCACCAGCGTGGGCGTGAAGCTGATCCGCACCGGCTGGCCGGCGGCGGCGCCGAGGGTCTGCGCCATCTCCGGGGTGTGCCGGTGGACGCCGCCGACGCCGTAGGCGCTCACCGATCCCATGACCTCGCTGCCGAGCAGGTGTGGCTTCGCGGCCTTGCCCGCGCCGGAGGTGCCGGAGGCGGCGACCACGACGACGTCGGGCTCGACCAGGCCCGCGGCCAGCGCCGGGGCCATCGCGAGGGTGACCGACGTCGGGTAGCAGCCGGGGACGGCGATCCGCCGCGCCCCGGCGAGCTTCTCCCGCTGGCCGGCGAGCTCGGGCAGGCCGTACGGCCAGGAGCCGGAGTGCTCGCCGCCGTACCAGCGGGCCCAGGCGGCCGGGTCCTCGAGCCGGTGGTCGGCGCCGCAGTCGATGACGAGCGTGTCCTCGGGCAGCTGCGCGGCGATCGCGGCCGACTCCCCGTGCGGGAGCGCGAGGACGACGACGTCGTAGCCGGCGAGGTCCGCGGGAGCGCTGGGCCGCACCTCGAGGTCGGCGAAGGGCAGCAGGTGGGGCTGCAGCTCGCCCAGGCGTCGGCCGGCGCTCGAGTTGGCGTGCACCCCGGCGAGCCGGAGGTGCGGGTGCCCGGCCAGCAGCCGGACCACCTCACCGCCCGCGTACCCGGTGGCGCCGGTGACCCCGACCGTCCACGTCTGCCCTGTGTTCACGATGCATGACCATACAGGGGCGTGCATGACCTTTCATTGCCGGGGTCGGGTCCCCGTGCCCGGCACGGTCGTGCTCTGCACGCGGTGGTGTGCAGAGCACGACCTCCCCGGAGGACGCACGGCGTCCCGAGCCGGGTCGTGCTCTGCCCCGCCGGTGTGGGCAGAGCACGAGCACCCGCGGGGAGAGTCCTCGAGCACTGCCCCGCGGGGGTGGGCAGAGCACGAGCACCCGCAGGCGGAGTCCTCGAGCACTGCCCCGTGGGGGTGGGCAGAGCACGAGCACCCGCAGGCGGAGTCCTCGAGCACTGCCCCGTGGGGGTGGGCAGAGCACGGGCCGCCGCGGAGGAACAGGCGCAGGGTCAGGCCAGGGGGTCGGCGTCGCCGTACGGGAGCAGCCGCAGCCGGCGGGCGTCGCCGGCCGGGGTGGTGGCGCGCAGGGCGTCCAGGGTGTCGGCGCCGGCGCGCAGGAAGCGCCCCGACCACGCGTCGAGCTCCCCGGCGGCGATGGCCACGACGAGGTCGACGACGTCGGCGGGCCGGGTCCACTCGGTGCGGCCGGCGTGCATCGGCATGGCGCGGGTCATCGCGGTGTCGACGACGCCCGGCGCCACGTCGAACGCGCGCACGCCGTGCCCGGCGCCGGCCAGCCCGATCGCCTCGGTGATCCGCATCTGCGCGGACTTGCCGGCCGAGTAGGCGCTGTAGCGCGCGTCGCCGCGGGTGCCCAGGCCGCTGGCCAGCCCGACCATGCGCCCGCCGCCGGCCGCGAGCATCCCCGGCAGCACGGCGCGGGCGAGGAGGAACGGCCCGCGCACCTGGCTCTCCACCACCGACCACCACTGCTCGGGGTCGGCCTCCCACAGCGGCACCTCGGCGGCGTCGATCGCGCCCGCGTTGTTGACCAGCAGGCCGACCGGTCCCAGCTCCGGGGTCACCCGGGCGACGGCGGCGTCGACCGCGGCGGCGTCGGTGACGTCGGCGGGCACGGCCAGCGTGCGCGCCCCGGTGGCCGCGGCGACGTCGTCCATCGCCGCCCGCAGCCGCTCCCCGCCGCGGGCGAGGCCGGCGACGGCGGCGCCGCGGGCGGCCAGCCCCTCGGCGAGGTGCCGGCCGATGCCCGCGGACGCCCCGGTGACGAGCGCGACCAGCCCGGAGAGGTCAGGCATCACCACTGCGCAGGGTGATCCCCTGCATGGCGACGACGGCGAGGATGCCCTCGCGCACCTGGGCGACGTCGGCCGCGGTGAGCGTGCGGTCGGGCGCGCGCAGCACCAGCGAGTACGCCAGCGAGCGCGACCCGGCCGGCACCGGCGGGCCGGAGTAGACGTCGAACAGGCGCACCGCCTCGAACAGCTCGCCCGCTCCCCCGCGCACCAGCGACTCGACGTGCGAGGCGGTGACCTCGTCGGGCACGACGAAGGCGAGGTCGAGGAACACCGGCGGGAAGGCGGAGATCCGCGGGCCGACGGGCACCGGCCGGGCCGGCAGCGCATCGACGTCGAGCTCCATCACCGACGTGCGGGCGGGCAGGTCCAGCGCCGCGCACACCCGCGGGTGCAGCTCGCCGGCGTACCCGGCCACGACGTCGTCGTCGCCGACGCGCACGACCAGCTCGGCGCAGCGGCCCGGGTGCCAGGGCGCCCGCTCGCCGGGGCGGACGAACAGCTCCACGCCCGCGGCCGCGGCCACCACGCGCGCGGCCTGCACGGCGTCGGCCCAGCCGGCCGGGCGGCCCGGGCCCCACCAGCCGCGCGGCTCGCGCTGGCCGGCGAGGGCGACGGCGACGTGCCACGGCTGCTCGGGCACCGCGCCCATCAGCGCGGCGAGCGTCTCGTCGTCGGGCCGGGCGTCGACGCCGGGCAGCGGCGCGGGGGTGCGGTCGCCGCCGCGGAAGACCGCGCCGTGCTCGAACAGGGCGAGGTCGCGCTGCCCGCGGGCCAGGTTGCGGGCCAGGGTGGCGAGCAGGCCCGGCAGCAGCGTGGTGCGCAGCGCCGGCTCCTCCTCCGACAGCGGGTTGCGCACGAGGACCACGGCGCGCCGCTCGTCGTCGGCGTCCAGGCCGAGGGCGTCGAACACCGACGGCGCGAGGAACGGATAGGCCGGCGCCTCGACGTGGCCGGCCTCGGCCAGCGCCCGGCCGATCGCGCGGCGGCGGCGCTGGGTCTCGGTCAGCCCGCGCCCGGGCGGGGCGGTGGGCAGCACGGAGGGGACGTCGTCGTAGCCGGCGAGGCGGACGACCTCCTCGACCAGGTCGGCCGGGTCGGTGAGGTCGGGGCGCCAGGACGGCGGGGTGACGGTGAGCCGGTCCCCGTCGGCCTCGACGGCGCAGCCGACGGCGCCGAGCAGCTCGACCACCTGCTCCGGCGGGTAGGGCACGCCGGAGACCCGGCCGGGCCGGTCGGCGGCCAGCGCGATGGACGGGCGCGAGCGGCGGGTGTCGACGTCGACCGGCGCGCCGACGACGCGGGCGCCGCCGTACTCGGCGAGCAGCGCCGCCGCGCGGGCGAGCGCGACGACGGTCATCTCCGGGTCGACGCCGCGCTCGAAGCGGCGGGCCGCCTCGCTGGGCAGCCGGTGCCGGCGGGCGGTGCGGGCCACCCCGGTCGGCTCCCAGTGCGCGGCCTCCAGCAGGACGTCCGTCGTGCCGTCACCGATCTCGGTGGACGCCCCGCCCATGACCGCGGCCAGCCCGATCGGGCCGGTGTCGTCGGTGATGAGCAGGTCGTCGTCGGACAGCACGCGGTCGGCGCCGTCGAGGGTGGTCAGCCGCTCGCCCTCGCGGGCCCGGCGGACGACGATCGGGCCGGTCACCGCGGCGCGGTCGAAGGCGTGCATCGGCTGGCCGAGCTCGAGCATCACGTAGTTGGTGACGTCGACGGCCAGCGAGATCGACCGGATGCCGGACTGGGCCAGCCGGCGGCGCATCCACCAGGGGCTGGGCGCGGTCGGGTCGAGGCCCTCCAGCGCGACCATCGAGAACCGGTCGCAGCGCTCGGCGTCGGCGACGGTGACGTCCCACGCCGCCTCGCCGGACCAGCTCGGGTCCTCGGCGGCGCCCGGGTCCCGCCAGCCGACCGCGAGGCCGGTGCCCATCTCGCGGGCGATGCCGCGCATGGACAGGCAGTAGCCGCGGTCGGGGGTGACGGCCAGCTCGACGACGACGTCGTCGAGGCCCACGACCGGGCGGGCGTCGGCGCCGGGCTCGAACCCGTCGCCGAGCACGAGGATCCCGGCGTGGTCCTCGCCGATGCCGAGCTCGCGGACCGAGCAGATCATCCCGTCGGACACGTGGTCGTAGGTCTTCCGCGCGGCGATAGCGAACCCGCCGGGCAGCACCGCGCCGGGCAGCGCGACGACGACGGTGTCGCCGACGGCGAAGTTCCGGGCGCCGCAGACGATGCCGCGCGGCTGCGCCTCCCCGACGTCGACCTGGCACCAGCGGATCGGCTTCTTGAAGCCCGTGAGCTCCTCGATCCCCAGCACCCGGCCGACCACCAGCGGGCCGGTGACCTCGGCCGGGGTGTGGACCTCCTCGACCTCGAGGCCCAGCCGGACGAAGGCGGCGTCGAGCTCCTCGACGGTCGTCCCGGCGGGGACGTCGACGTACTCGGCCAGCCAGCCGACGGGGACCCGCATCAGAGCTCCACTCCGAACGCCGTCGTGAACCGGACGTCGCCCTCGACGATGTCGCGCATGTCGCCGACGCCCGAGCGGAACTGCAGCGCCCGCTCGATGCCCATGCCGAAGGCGAAGCCGCTGAACTCCTCGGGGTCGACCCCGCAGGCCACGAGCACCCGCGGGTTGACCATCCCGCAGCCGCCCCACTCGACCCAGCGCGGGCCGTCGCGGTGCTCGGGGAACCAGACGTCGAACTCCGCCGAGGGCTCGGTGAACGGGAAGTAGCTCGGCCGCCAGCGGGTGATCGCCTCCGGGCCGAACAGCGACCGTGCCAGGGAGTCCAGCGTGCCGCGCAGGTGGGCCATGCTCAGGCCGCGGTCGACCGCGAGGCCCTCCACCTGGTGGAACACCGGGGTGTGCGTCGCGTCGAGCTCGTCGGTGCGGTAGACCCGCCCGGGCGCGACGACGTAGACCGGCGGCGTGCGGGACAGCAGCGTGCGCGCCTGCACCGGGCTCGTGTGGGTGCGCAGCACCAGGCCGGAGTCCTCGGGCGCCACGAAGAGGGTGTCCATCATCGTGCGCGCCGGGTGGTCGCGGCCGATGTTGAGCGCGTCGAAGTTCAGCCACTCGGCCTCGAGCTCGGGGCCGTCGGCGACCTCGTAGCCCATGCCGACGAAGACGTCGGCGATGCGCTCCTGCAGTGTGGTCAGCGGGTGCCGGGCGCCACGCGGCGCGCGGTCCCAGGGCAGGGTGACGTCGACCCGCTCCTCGGCCAGCACCCGCGCGTCGCGCTCGGCCTCGAGCTCCCCGCGGCGGGCGTCGAAGGCCTCGGTGACGGCGACGCGCGCGGCGTTGACGCGCTTGCCGGCGTCGGCGCGGGCGGCCGGCGGCAGCGCGCCGAGCTCGCGGCGGGCCAGCGGCACGGGCGCGCGGTCACCGAGGTGGGCCGGGCGGGCGGCGGCCAGCGCGTCGAGGTCGGCCGCGGCCGCGAAGGCCTCCCGGGCCGCCGCGACGGCTCCATCGAGGGCCTCGGCGGACAGGGCCGCGACCTGCTTGGGGTCGTAGGGGTCGTTGGCGCCGGACACGGGAGGCCATTCTGCCCGGCTCCCCTCCCCGTCCGCCTGCGGGTTCCGGTCCCGTCGGCGGCGGCTGCCAGGATCGGGCGGCACGGCGGGCCGGCAGGGCGGTGCGGCGGGGACGGACACGGGGAGGCGCACCGGATGGCGACGCTGCTGGCGCTGGCCTCGGCCGTCGTCTACGGGATGGCCGACTTCGCCGGCGGCATGGCCAGCCGGCGGGTCGCCGCGGCCACCGTCGTCGCGCTGTCGCAGGCCGCGGGCCTGCTCACCGTGGCGCTGCTGCTGCCGTGGCTCGGCGGTGACCCGGCGCCTGCGGACCTGTTGTGGGGGGCGGTCGCCGGGATCGCCGGCGGCGCCGGGCTGGTCCTCTTCTACCGGGCGCTGGCCACCGGCGTGATGAGCGTCGTGGCGCCGGTGACGGCGGTGTCGGCCGCGGCGCTGCCGGTGCTCGGCGGGCTGCTGCTCGGCGAGCGGCTGGGCGCGGTGGCGGTCACCGGCATCGTCCTGGCGCTGGTCGCGGTGGTGCTGGTGTCGGCGGAGGGCGGGCTGGCCTCGCTGCGCTCGGCCCGGCTGTCGGCCGTCGCGCCCGCGCTGGCCGCCGGCGCGGGCTTCGGCCTGTTCTTCGTCGTGCTCGACCGCACCGGCGACGACGCCGGGCTCACGCCGCTGGCCGCCGCCCGCGTGGTGTCGGTGCTGCTCGTCGGTGGGCTGGCGCTGGCCGGCGGGTCGGGGCTCGGGGTGCCGCGGCGGGTCCTGCCGGTGGTGTTGCTGGCCGGCATCGGCGACATGACGGCCAACGCGCTGTTCCTCGTGGCCACCCAGGCCGGCGGGTCCCTGGCGATCACCGGCGTGCTGGCGTCGCTCTACCCGGTGAGCACGGTGGTGCTGGCGCAGGTGCTGCTCCGCGAGCGGCTGGTCGCCGCACAGCGGGCCGGGCTGGCCGCCGCGGCCGCGGCCGTCGTCCTCATCGCCCTCCCCTCCTGACCCTCCGGGGGGAGATCCCGGACCACCGGGTGTCGGATTCCGCCTCCCGTGCCGACAACGACCGCGTGACCCTCCCCTCACAGGCACCGGCGCCCGGCGACACGGTGACCGACACCGTGGCTGACGTCGTGTCCGCCGCGCTGCTCGACGACGCCATCCGCGGCGTCCACAGCGTCTTCCAGCCGATCGTGGAGCTCGACACCGGACGGGTGGTCGCCTACGAGGCGCTCGCCCGCGGCCCGGTCGGCCCGCTGGAACGGCCCGACGCCCTCTTCGCGGCCGCCCGCGCCGCCGGCCGGCTGGCCGAGCTCGACGAGGCGTGCCGCGCCGCCGCCTTCCGCGGCGCCGTCGACGCCGCCCTCGTCGCCCCGCTGACGGTCTTCGTCAACGTGGAGCCCGAGGTGCTCGACACCGCCCCGCTGGCCGACCTGCTGGCCATCGCCGAGCGGGCGCCCGGCCACGTCCGGGTCGTCATGGAGATCACCGAGCGGGCGATCGCCGCCCGCCCGGCCGAGCTCCTGCGCACGGTGGAGCGGGTCCGCGAGCTCGGCTGGTCGATCGCCGTCGACGACGTCGGCGCGGAGTCGATGTCACTGGCGTTCCTGCCGCTGCTGCGCCCCGACGTGGTGAAGCTCGACCTGCGCCTGGTGCAGGAGCGCCCCGGCCCGCAGATCGCCGAGATCATGAACGCGGTCAACGCCTACGCCGAGCGCAGCGGCGCCGTCGTGCTGGCCGAGGGCATCGAGGACGAGCGCCACCTGCGGACCGCCCGCGGCCTCGGCGCCACCCTCGGCCAGGGCTGGCTGTTCGGCCGGCCCGGCCCGGGTGCCGCGCCCGGCCTGACCGTCGGCGAGCTGGCGCTGCCCGGCGCCGGCGCCCCGGCCGGCGCGCTCGGCGCGGTGTCGCCCTTCGCGTGCCTGCCCGACGGCACGCCGCTGCGGCGGGCGCCCAAGGCCCTGCTCATCGAGCTGTCCAAGCAGCTGGAGCGGGAAGCGATGCGGCTGGGCGAGACCTGCGTGGTCGCCTCGACGTTCCAGGAGGCGCGCCACTTCACCGTCTCCACCACCCAGCGCTACCGCGACCTGGTCGCCCGCACCGGCTTCGTCTGCGCCCTGGGCGAGGACCTGCCGGTCGAGCCGCTGCCCGGCGTGCGCGGCGCCCACCTCGACCCGGCCGACCCGGTGCGCGGCGAGTGGGACGTGGCCGTCCTGTCCCCGCACTTCAGCGCGGCCCTGCTCGCCCGCGACCTCGGCGAGGACGGTCCCGACCTCGAGCGCACCTTCGAGTACGCGCTCACCTACGACCGCGACACGGTGTCGGCCGCGGCGCAGTCGCTGCTGTCGCGGGTGGCCCCGCGGGTCGGCCCCGTCGCCGAGCTGCCGGCGCACGCGCCGGCCGCGGCCGCCCCGTCGGGCCGGCCCGCCGGCGGTCTCGCCGTCGGCACCACCAACGCCGAGGTGCTGCTGCGCCGGGCGCTGGAGGCCACCCCCAGCGGCGTGACCGTGGTGGACATGCGGCTGCCCGACCAGCCGATCGTCTACGCCAACGCCGCCTTCCGGGAGCTCGCCGGGCTGTCCGCGCAGGACATCCTCGGCCGCAACTGCCGGCAGCTGCAGAGCCCCGACGCCGACCCCGCCGCCGTCGCGCGGATCCGGGCCGCCGTCGCCGCGGGCGAGTCCTGCCGCGAGACGGTGCTCAACGTGCGCGGCCCCGAGCGGACGCCGTGGTGGAACGAGCTGCACCTCGCGCCGGTGCACGACGCCGACGGCACCGTCGTCCAGTACATCGGCGTGCAGGTGGACGTGACCGCCCGCGTGGAGGCCGAGCGGGCCCTGGTGCGCGAGCGGGACCGCACGTCGGCGGCGCTGGCCCGCATCCAGGAGCTCGCCTACACCGACCCGCTCACCGGCCTGCCCAACCGGCGGCGCCTGGAGGAGCAGGTGGAGGCGGCGATCTGGGAGGCCCGCGCCCGTGGCGACGCCCTCGGCCTGCTGTTCGTCGACCTCGACGGGTTCAAGGCGGTCAACGACGCGCTCGGCCACGCCGCCGGCGACGAGCTGCTGCAGGTGGTGGCCGGCCGGCTGCGCGACCGGGTCCGCCGCCGCGACCTCCTGGCCCGGCTCGGCGGCGACGAGTTCCTCGTCGCGCTGCCCGACCTGCACCCGGAGACCGCGGCCGCCGAGGCGGCGCGGGTCGCCGAGGAGCTGGTGGCCTCGATCCGCCGTCCGGTGCCGCTCCTGGGCACCGAGGTGACGGTGGGCGCGAGCATCGGGGTGAGCGTGTGCCCGGCTGACGGCGTGGTGTTCGCCGACCTGCTGCACCGGGCCGACCTGCGGATGTACGAGCGCAAGGCCGCCTCGCGCGGCGCGGTGGCCCGGGCGGCCACCGCGCGGGCGGCGGCCGCGGCGGTGCCACCGCCGGCGGCGCCCGTGCTCGGCTGACCGGGGAGGGTCCGGCCGGGCACGGGACGGAGGGGGACGGCGCGGTCGCGCCGTCCCCCTCCGCGCGTTTGGATGGCGCGCGTGCCCGCTCCCCCGCGCCGCCCGCCCACCCCCCTCCTGGCGGCGGCGCTGGTGGCGCTGCCGGGCACGTACCTCGGGGCGGCGGCGTACCTCGGCCTGCCCGCCCCGGACCTGGCACCGCCGCTGCAGGCCCTGCTCTACGGGACGGCGATCGTCGGCGCGGCGTTCCTGCTGTCGTGGGCCGCCGAGGCCGCGCAGGTCGACATCAGCGCCGGCCTCGCGCTGGCCCTGCTCGCGCTGCTGGCCGTGCTGCCGGAGTACGCCGTCGACTTCGTCTTCACCTGGACGGCCGGGACGACGGTGGGCGAGATCGGCTCCTGCACCCCCCCGGACGGCGGCGAGGACGCCTGCGCGCTGGCGCTGGCCAACATGACCGGCGCCAACCGGGTGCTGGTCGGCGTCGGCTGGCCGCTGGTGGTGCTGGTCGCCGCGGTCGTGGTCGCCCGCCGCCGCGCGGCCGGTGACCCCGCCGCCCGGGACGTGCCCCGCGGCGAGGTCCGGCTGTCGCCGGCGATGTCGCCCGAGGTCGTCTTCCTCGGCATCGCGACCCTGTACTCGCTGCACCTGCCGCTGCGGACGAGCCTCACGATCGTCGACGCCGTCGTGCTGGTGACGGTCTTCGTGCTCTACGCCCGCCGGCTCGCGCAGGCCCCGGCCGAGGACCCCGACCTGATCGGCACCTCGCGCTGGATGGGCGAGCAGCCGCAGCGCCGGCGGCGCGCCTGGGTGGGCGGCGTGTTCGCCGTCGCGGCGCTGGTGATCCTCGCCTGCGCCGAGCACTTCGCCGAGTCGCTGGTGGAGACCGGCACGACGCTCGGCGTCGACGAGTTCCTGCTCGTGCAGTGGGTGGCGCCGCTGGCCAGCGAGGCGCCCGAGCTCATCGTCGCCTGCCTCTACGCCGCGCGGCTGCGCGCCTCGGACTCCCTCGGCACCCTGCTGTCGAGCAAGGTCAACCAGTGGACGCTGCTCGTGGGCACGATCCCGGTCGTCTTCGCGCTGAGCTCGACGTCGTTCTCCGGCCTTCCGCTGGACACCCAGCAGCGCACCGAGCTGCTGCTCACCGCCGCCCAGTCGCTGTTCGCCGTCTCGCTGCTGGTCGGCCTGCGGCTGACCGCCGGCGGCGCGGCGACGCTGTTCGTGCTCTTCGCCGTGCAGTTCGCCGGCAGCATCCTGCTGCCCGCCGACACCGACCGGGTGCTGGTCCTCGTGCTCTCCGGCGTCTACGTCGTGCTCGCGCTGGCCCGCTTCGCGCTGCGCGCCCGCACCACCCGCCGGCTCGCGCGCGACGGCACGGTCACCCCGTACGCCGAGCTCGAGCCGGCCTGACCCCGGCTCTGCTGACCCCGGGTTCCCGGAAGGCCGTCGCGGCCTCCTCGACCGTCGCGACGTAGGCGGCCCGGGCGGCGTCGCCGTCGCGGGTGAGGTTGCCGTTGTCCCGGCGCAGGCCGGCCGCGCCGTCGAGGCCCTCGCGCAGCACGTCGGCGTGGCCGGCGTGCCGCGCCACCTCGGCCAGCACGTGGACCAGCAGCGCGTGCAGCGTGGGGTGGCGGCGTTCCTCGGGCCACCACGGCACCTCGCCGGTGGCGTCCAGCGGGAGCGCGGCGACGGTGGCCTCCGCGTGCGCGGCCACCCGGGCGGAGAGCGCGAGGACGTCGGCGCGGGACTCGTCGGCGCGCACCCACAGGTCGTCGTCGTCCCCCGCGCCGGGGTCGTCCCAGACCATCGGCTCGGGGAACGGCCGGCCCAGCACGCCGCCCAGGTAGCCGGCCTCCACGCAGGCGAGGTGCTTCACCAGGCCGAGCAGGTTGGTGCCGGTGGGCGTCAGCGGCCGGCGCACGTCGTACTCCGAGAGCCCGTCGAGCTTCCAGAGCAGCGCCTCGCGGGCGGAGGTCAGGTAACGCAGGAGGGTCGCCTTGGCCGCGTCGTCGTCCACCCGGGCAGCCTGTCAGCCCTGGGCGAGCTGTGTGGCGTAGAGGCAAATGGCCGCGGCGGCGGCCAGGTTGAGGCTCTCGGCGCGGCCGCGCATCGGGATCCGCACCCGGGCGTCGGCGGCCGCGGCCAGCTCCGGCGGCACGCCGCGCGCCTCGTTGCCGAACAGCCACAGCACCGGCCCGGCGAGGACGTCGCCCAGCCCGTCGAGGGAGGCCTCCCCCCCGCCGTCGGCGGCGAGCACGGTGATCCCGCGGGCCCGCAGGTCGCCGACCAGCGGCTCCAACGGCGCGCCCCGGACGACGTCGAGGTGGAACAGGCTGCCCGCGCTGGACCGCACGGCCTTGCCGCCGTAGGGGTCGGCGGACCCCGCGCCGAAGACCACCGCGCCCGCGCCGCAGGCGTCGGCGGTGCGCAGCACGGTGCCGGCGTTGCCCGGGTCGGCGAGGCCGGCGAGGGCCACCGCCAGCGCCGGCGGGTCGGCGGCGAGCCGCCCGGCGGGCAGGTCGCGCAGGGCGCAGACGGCGACCAGGCCCTGCGGCGTCACGGTCTCCGACAGCGACGCCGCGGCCCTCTCGGTGACCAGCCGGACGGGGACGGCGGTGCCGGCGAGCAGGTCGCGGTGCGCGGCCGCGGCGGCCTCGGTGGCGAAGACCTCGCGGACGGCGTCCGGGTCGGACACGGCCAGCGCGAGCGCCTCGCTCACGGCCTGCCGGCCCTCGGCGAGGAAGGCGCCGGCCTCGTCGCGGCCGGCCCGGCGGGTGAGCTTCCGCGCGGCGGCAACCCGCCCGGAGCGCTCGGTCAGCAGCTCGCTCACGTCGTCGTCCTCCCCTGTCGCACGGACCCCGGACACACCGACGCCGCCGGCGCCGGCCCCGGGGGACCGGACGCCGGCGGCGTCGGGAGGCGGAACGTCAGGCGGCCTGCTCGCCACCGGCCGGAGCGGCGGCGACGGCGGCGCGGGCGGTCTCCACCAGCGCGGCGAAGGCGGTCGGCTCGTTGACCGCGAGCTCGGCGAGCACGCGGCGGTCGAGCTCGATGCCGGCCAGCTTGAGGCCCTGCATGAACCGGTTGTAGGTCATGTCGTTCTGACGCGCGGCGGCGTTGATGCGGGTAATCCACAGCTTGCGGAAGTCACCCTTGCGCACCTTGCGGTCGCGGTAGTTGTAGGTGGCCGAGTGGAGGATCTGCTCCTTGGCCTTGCGGTACAGGCGCGAACGCTGACCGCGGTAGCCGCTGGCGGCCTCGAGGGTCGTCCGGCGCTTCTTCTGGGCGTTGACCGCCCGCTTCACGCGTGCCACGTGAGTACTCCTTGTTCGTTACGGGAGGCGGGGGCTCAGATGCCCAGCAGCTTCTTGACGGCCTTGGTGTCGGCGGGGCTCAGGACCTGGTCCTTCTCCAGCCGGCGCTTGCGCCGCGAGGACTTGTGCTCGAACTTGTGCTGGTTGTTGGCCTGCTCGCGCATGATCTTGCCGGTGCCCGTCACGCGCACCCGCTTGGCGGTGCCCTTGTGGGTCTTCTGCTTCGGCATGTCCTCGTCGTCCTGTTCGTGGGTGTCGGCGCCGCGCGGCAGCGCGGGGCTGCCGCGACGGCGCCGGCCGTCTCGGTGGTGCGGTCCTGCGGTGCGCCGGTCAGGCCGTCGGGGTCTGACCCTCGGCGGCCCGCTCGGCCTTGGCCTGACGGCGGGCGCCGTCGGTCGCGGCCTGGTTCCGGTGCGGGGCGATCACCATGACCATGTTGCGGCCGTCCTGCTTCGGGTTGGACTCGATGACGCCCAGTTCGGACACGTCACCGGCCAGCCGCTGCAGCAGGCGGTAGCCCATCTCCGGGCGCGACTGCTCGCGACCGCGGAACATCACGGTGATCTTGACCTTGTCGCCCGCCTTGAGGAAGCGCTCGACGTGGCCCTTCTTGGTCTCGTAGTCGTGCGGGTCGATCTTCAGGCGCAGCCGCATCTCCTTGATGACGGTGAGCGCCTGGTTCCGCCGGGCCTCGCGGGCCTTCTGGGCGGACTCGTACTTGAACTTCCCGTAGTCCATCAGCTTGACGACCGGCGGCCGGGCCATCGGCGCGACCTCGACGAGGTCGAGCTCGGAGTCCTGCGCCAGGCGCAGCGCCTCGCCGATCGGCACGATGCCGACCTGCTCGCCCTCCGGTCCGACCAGGCGGACCTCGGGGACGCGGATACGGTCGTTGATACGGGGCTCGGTGATGGCCTCTCCTCTGCAGTTCACACGGGAGGAGCCGCCCTCCGGGACCGGAGACGACGAGGGCCCCGTGAGCGGTGTGCTCACAGGGCCCGTCTCGCCGGTACCGCCCCGGCCCACGGATGGGCCGGGTACGTCGCGGGACGCCGGCCGGGGCGGGCCGGCGTCTCGCGAACCGGTGACCTGAGCGCCTCGGCGGCGCCAGGTGGGAGCGGGCTCCTCTTGGGTCAGCGGCCCGGGGCGGGGCCGCTGGAGTGGTTCACGCGCCTCGTGTAGCGGGGAGGCACGCTCATGCTACAGCGTCCGGGACCCCCGGGTCATTCCCGGGCCTCCCACTCGTAGAGCAACGGGCCGGTGGCGGGCTTCGGATGGGCCGCGCGGTGGGCGGCGAGCAGCGCCCGCAGGCCCTCGACGGCGTCGAGCGCGCGCTGCCGGTCGACCGCCTGGACGGCGAGGACGGCGACCTCGTCGTCGTTGGTGAGCTCGAGGCTGGCCCACGAGGAGTGCCGGTCGAACCGCACGGCCCGCACCCGGTCCCAGCCCAGCTCGTGCTTCACCAGCACGTTGCGCACGCGCACGCCGTCGGCGTCGGCGTCGACCCGGGACGCGCCGGCCAGCATCACACCGCCCCCGACGAACAGGCCCAGGCCCACGACGGCGACCTGGTCGACCAGGCCGAAGGTGACCACGCCGGTCGAGGACTCGGTGAGCAGCACCGCGACGACGACCATCACGGCCACGACGACGGCGGCGGCGACCGCGCAGATCAGCCGCAGCCGGCGCGGCGTGGCGGACACGGGGACGGCGGGCGGCGTCGGCACGGGTCCCATCCTCCCAGCCCGGCGGCCCGGTGCGGTGGCAGAGTGCCGGGCGTGGAGGGATCCGGCATGGTGGGGACCGGCGTGGGAGGGACCGGCGGAGGAGCGACCGGCGGAGGAGCGACCGGCGGAGGAGCGACCGGCATGGAGGTGACCGGGCCCGCGCAGCAGGCGGCGTGGCGGGAGCGCACGGTGCCGGGCGTCGAGCGGGTGCGCCCCGGGCTGTGGTCGGTGCCGGTGCCGCTGGCCGGCCCGCTGCGCTGGGTCAACGCCTACGTCCTGGAGCTGGCCGGTGGCGGGCTCGGGCTGGTCGACACCGGCTGGGACGCCGACGACAGCTGGGCGGCGCTGTGCGCGGGCCTGTCGGGCATCGGCGCCGGCGTCGCCGACGTCCGCGGCGTGCTGGTCACCCACATGCACTTCGACCACGTGGGGCTGGCCGCCCGGGTGCGGGAGGCCTCCGGCGCGTGGATCGCGATGCACCCGGCCGACGCCCGCGGCCTGGCCTCGCTCACCGGGCGGGCGCCGGAGCTGTCCACCGAGACCGAGGTGGCCTTCCTGGTGGGCCTGGGCGCGCCGGAGGCGGACGCCCGCGCCGACGCCGGCACCCCGGAGCAGCGCGCGCAGTGGCACCGGCTGGCCCGGCCCGACCGGCTGCTGGAGGACGGCGACCGCGCCGACCTGCCCGGCTGGTCGCTGCGCGCGGTGCACACGCCCGGGCACACCGCCGGGCACCTGTGCTTCGCCGACGAGGACACCGGCCTGTTCTTCGCCGGCGACCACGTCCTCCCCCGCATCAGCCCCAACATCTCCACCCACGCCGGGGGCCTCGCCGACCCGCTGCGCGAGTACCTCGTCTCGCTGGAGGCGGTCGGCGCGCGGGAGCCCGCCGAGGTGCTGCCCGGCCACGAGTGGCGCTTCCGCGGCCTCGGCGCGCGCACCCGCGAGCTGCGCGCCCACCACGAGCGGCGGCTGGCCGAGCTGCTGGCCGCCGTCCGCGAGCACCCCGGCAGCACGCCCTGGGACCTCGCCGCGCACCTCACCTGGTCGCGCCCGTGGTCGGAGTACGCGCGGCGGATGCGCATCTTCGCCGTCACCGAGACCGACGCGCACCTGCGGCTGCTGGCCAGCCGCGGGCTGGTGACCGGCGACGGCGGCGCGGTGCCCACCTGGACGGCCGCGACCCTGCGCTGAGCCGCGGCCCCGCCGCGGCACTAACCTCCGGGGGCGGACCACGTCCACCCAGAGCCGGTGCCGAGGTGGCCGCACTCCTGACGAGGTGCACCCATGCGCCCTGACGCGTCCCCGCACCTCCCGCTGGCCGACGAGCTGTCGGTGGTCTTCGCCCGCATGGCGGGCCTGCTGCTGTCCGAGGAGACGGTCGCCACCTCGCTGGGGCTGCTCAGCGCGCTCGTCCTCGAGACCGTGCCGGGGGCGGCCGGCGCCGGGGTGTCGATCGTCGACGAGCAGGGCCGCCGGTCCGCGGGCGCCACCGACCGCCGGGTCGAGCAGGCCGACGCCCTCCAGTACGAGCTGGACGAGGGGCCGTGCCTGGCCGCGGTCGCCGGCCGGCAGCTCGTGCGGGTCCCCGACCTGGCCACGGAGACCCGCTGGCCCCGCTGGGCGGCGGGGGCGGCGCGGCTCGGCCTGACCGCTGCGCTCAGCGCCCCGCTCGTCGCCGGGGAGCGGACGCTGGGGGCGCTCAAGGTCTACGCCGACACCCCCGGCGTCCTCGACGCGCACACCGAGCGCCTGGTGACCATGGCCGCCGCGCAGGCGGCGATCCCGGTGGCCAACGTGCAGCACCGCGAGCGGGCCCGCCGGGCGAGCGACGAGCTCCGCAAGGCGCTCGCCGCCCGCGACCTCGTCAGCACGGCCAAGGGCGTGCTGATGGCCCGGCACGGGATCAGCGAGGAGGCCGCCCTGGGGATGCTGGTCGCCCGCTCCGGCGGCGAGGCCGGGACCCTCCGGCAGGCCGCGCGCACCGTGGTCGACTCCGCCGTCCGCCGGCGCCGCTGATGGAGCGGTCCGGCCCCGTCCCGCCGTCCGAGCAGCTGGCCGCGCTGCGGGCGGCCAAGGCGGTGGCGGGTCTCGACGACGAGCAGCTGTGGGTGCGGTACTTCTCGCTCGGCGGGAACGCCGACCTCATGGCCGTCGAGGCCCACCTCGGCGGCGTCCTCCCGCTGCCGCCCGTCGACGGCGACCTGCTGGCGCTCGCGGTCAACGAGCGGCTCGACGAGTTCGTCACCGCCCGGCGGGTCCCCTACACCCGCCCGCAGTACCGCCACCGGCCGACCACCGGCCCGCTGGCCGCCCTGCTGCAGCTGCTGGACACCGCGAGCACGGCCTCCCCCGACCGGCTGCCCGCCCTCACCGCCGACGCCGGCCGGATGCTGGGCGTGGAGGTCGTCGTGCACGTCGTCGACCACCAGCAGCGCCGGCTGTGGCGGCTGCCGTGCGACGACGAGCCCGCCGGGGAGCCGATCGCCGTCGAGGGGACGCTGCCCGGCCGCGTCTTCCAGACGGGCACCCCGCTGCCGTCGGAGGGGCACGGCGCCCCGCGGCTGTGGGTCCCGCTGGTCGACGGCGCGGACCGGCTCGGCGTCCTGGAGGTGCAGGTCGGCAGCGCGGCCGAGCTCGAGGACCCCGGCCTGCGCGCCCAGTGCCGCTGGCTGTCCTCCCTGGTCGGCCACCTGGTCACCTCGATGGGCCCCTACGGCGACGCGCTGGAACGCGCCCGGCGCACGGTGCGGCGGTCGGTGTCGGCCGAGCTGATCTGGCAGCAGCTGCCGCCGCTCACCGCGGCCTCCGAGCAGTTCGTGCTCGCCGGGCTGCTGGAGCCGGCCGAGGACGTCGGCGGGGACGCCTTCGACTACTCCCTGTCCCGCGAGACCGTCTCGATGGCGGTGTTCGACGCGATGGGCCACGGCCTGCCGGCGGGGCTCATCGCCGCCGGCGCGCTGGCGGCCTACCGCAGCGTGCGCCGGGACGGGCGCAGCGTCTTCGAGCAGGCCCTCGCCGTCGACGAGGTGGTCGCCGCGACGTTCCCCGCCAGCTCCTTCGCCACCGGCGTCCTGGCCGAGCTGGACACCGGCTCCGGGCGGCTGCGCTACGTCAACGCCGGCCACCCCCCGCCCCTGCTGCTGCGCGACGGCCGGGTGGTCAAGGAGCTCGGCGGCGGGCGGCGGGTGCCCTTCGGGATCGAGGCCGGCGGGGTCACCGTCGGCGAGGAGGTGCTCGAGCCCGGGGACTGGCTGGCCGTCCACACCGACGGGGTCACCGAGGCCCGGGACGCCTCGGGGGCCTGGTTCGGCGAGGAGCGGCTCGTCGAGTTCCTGACCCGGGCGTCCGCCGCGGGACACCCGCCGCCGGAGACGGCCCGCCGGCTGATGCGGGCCGTGCTCGACCACCAGGGCGGCGTGCTGCAGGACGACGCCACCGTGCTGCTCGCCTGCTGGGACGCCGGGCGTCCCTGAGCCCGGGGCCGACACATGCCCGCAACGCCGACCCGCCACCATGGTGCGGTGACCGCTCCCCAGCCCGACCCGGCTCCCGCGGACGCATCACCGGCCGACGCCCCGCCGGCCGGTGCACCGGCCCCGCTGGCCGGGTACACCGTGGCCGTCACCGCCGCCCGCCGGCGCGAGGAGCTCGGCGCGCTGCTCGACCGCCGCGGCGCCCGGGTGGTCTACGCGCCGGCGATCCGGATCGTGCCGCTGGCCGACGACGCCGAGCTGGTCGCGGCCACCGAGGCGGTGCTGGCCGCGCCGGTCGACCTGGTGGTGGCGACCACCGGCGTCGGGTTCCGCGGCTGGCTGGAGGCCGCCGAGGCGTGGGACCTGCCGCTGGTGGAGCACCTGCGCACCGCCCGCGTGCTCGCCCGCGGCCCCAAGGCACGCGGCGCGATCCGCGGCGGCGGGCTGGTCGACGCGTGGTCGCCGGCGTCGGAGTCCTCGGCCGAGGTGCTGGAGCACCTGCTCTCCGGCGCGGAGGGACCGCTGGAGGGCCGCCGCGTCGCCGTGCAGCTGCACGGCGACCCGCTGCCGGACTTCGTCGAGGCGCTGCGCGCCACCGGCGCCGAGGTGCTCACCGTGCCGGTCTACCGGTGGGTGCTGCCCGACGACGTCGCGCCGCTGCGCCGGCTGGTGACGACGGTGGTCGCCCGCGGGGTCGACGCCGTCACCTTCACCAGCGCCCCGGCCGCGGCCAGCCTGCTGTCGGTGGCCGCGGAGATGGGGCAGCACGACGCCGTGGTGGCCGCGCTGACCGGCGGTGTCCTGCCGGTCGCCGTCGGCCCGGTGACCGCGGGCCCGCTCGAGGCGGCGGGCGTGGCCACCGTGCAGCCCGAGCGCTCGCGGCTCGGCGCGCTGGCCCGCGAGGTGGTGGCCCGGCTGCCCGAGCGCGACCCGGTGCTCGACGTGGGCGGCGCCCGCCTGCAGGTGCGCGGGTACGCCGCGGTGCTCGACGACCGGCTGGTGGAGCTGCCGCCCGGCTCGATGGCGGTGCTGCGGGCGCTGGCGGCGCGTCCGGGCGCCGTCGTCGCGAAGGCCGACCTGGTGCGCGGGCTGCCCGGCGGCGGGGACGGGCACGCGGTGGAGATGGCGGTGACCCGGCTGCGCGCGGCGCTCGGGCCGGGCCTGGTCGAGACCGTCGTCAAGCGCGGCTACCGCCTGGCCGTGTGAGCGTGCACGTCCGCGGAGATGCCCCGTGCACCTCCGCGGACGTGCGCGGTCCTACACCCCCGCCATGCGGGACGTCGGGCGCAGGTACACCGCCCAGGTGACCAGTACGCAGACGGCGTAGAAGCCGATGAACACCAGGTAGGCGGCGTCGCCGCTGCCGGTGGTGAGGAACGACTGGCGGAACGCGAGGTTCACCAGCACCCCGCCGAACGCGCCCACGGCGCCGGCGATGCCGATGAGCGCCCCGGACATGCGCAGCGCGTGCCGGTCGGCGGCGGCCGGGTCACCGCCGGCGGCCACCGCCTGCTGCGCCTGGGTGCGGAACACCGCCGGGATCATCTTGTAGGTCGACCCGTTGCCCACGCCGCTGAGCACGAACAGCAGCACGAACCCGACGACGAACAGCGGCAGCGACCCCACCCGGCTGGCGGTGAACACGACGGCGGCGCCGGCCGCCATCGCGATGAACGTCCAGAAGGTGATCCGGGCGCCGCCGAAGCGGTCGGCCAGCGAGCCGCCGAGCGGGCGCACGAGGCTGCCGAGCAGCGGGCCCAGCCAGGTCAGCGACGCCGCGGCCAGCGGGGTGGCGAAGTCGGCGGCGAACTGGTTCTGCAGCACCTGGCCGAAGGCGAACCCGAAGCCGATGAACGAGCCGAACGTGCCGATGTAGAGGAACGCCATCACGTAGGTGTGCGGCTCGCGGGTGGCCTCGCGCATGGCCCGCGGCTGGTTGCGCGCCGTCGTCAGGTTGTCCATGAGCAGGGCCGCGCCGACGGCGGCGACCACGATCAGCGGGACGTAGACCAGCAGCACGACCCGTGGGTGCTCCGCCCCGGCGGTGGCCAGCACGAGCAGGCCGACGAGCTGCACCACCGGGACGCCGAGGTTGCCGCCGCCGGCGTTGAGGCCGAGCGCCCAGCCCTTGAGCCGGTCGGGGTAGAAGGCGTTGATGTTGGCCATCGAGCTGGCGAAGTTGCCGCCGCCGACGCCGGCGAGGCAGGAGACGACCAGCAGGGTGGAGTAGGAGACGCCGGGCTCCAGGACGACGGCGGTGGCGACGGTGGGCACCAGCAGCAGCGCGGCGCTGACGATCGTCCAGTTGCGCCCGCCGAAGGTCGCGACGGCGAATGTGTAGGGCAGCCGCACGAAGGCGCCCAGCGCGGTGGGCAACGTGGTGAGCAGGAACTTGCCGGCCGGGTCGATGCCGAACACCGGCTCGGGCAGGAACAGCACGAGCACCGACCACAGGCTCCAGACCGAGAAGCCGACGTGCTCGGAGAACACCGAGAAGAACAGGTTGCGGCGGGCGACCCGTTTGCCGGTGCTCTCCCAGAACTGCGGGTCCTCGGGGCGCCAGTCGTCGATCCAGCGCCCGCCGCGCGGCGGGCTCGGCGGCGCGGGGGCGGTCGGGGGCGCGGTGCGGGTGGGGGCGGCCATGGGGCGGAAGCGTCGCGGGCCGCGGTTTCCCCGCCGTCGCCGTCACGGGGAACTCCTGTTCCGATCTGCTCACCGCCCCTGCCCCGCTGTGGTGAGGCGGCCGCCGCCGGGCCGACACGCGGCGCCCTGCTCGGCCATGATCGACGGCGTGGAGCAGCGGGAACGGGCGCCGGGTCGCGCGCTGGTGGAGGCCGGCGAGCTGGTGGCCGGGTCGATGGCGCGCGGCGCGGCCGGGCTGCTGTTCGACCCGGCGCCGGCGCGGGTGCGCCTGGACGCGGGGCTGGCCGCCTGGCTGCGGCGCACCGCGGACGCGGCCGACACCGAGCCGCCGTCCCCGGCGTCGACCCGCGGCCGCTGCCGCGCCGGGGCCGCCCTCGCCTTCGCCACCGAGCTGTCGGTGACCCGCGCCGCCCAGGGCCGCACCGTGCGCACCGACGCCTACCTGCTGCCGGGCCCGGGCGAGCGCGCGCCGGCCGACGAGGTGGGCGAGGCGGTCCTGCTGGCCGCCCGCGCCACCGCCGAGGAGTGGCGGGTGCGCCACCTCGGCTACCTGCTCGCCGAGGCCGCCGTCTCCCCCGACCTCGACCCCGCCGTCGTGCACCGCGGGCTGCGGTTGGCCACCGGGCTCACCGGGCGGCAGTGGGTGCTGCTGGCCGCCGTCGGACGGCGCGAGCGCGTCCCGCTGCCCATGACGCCGGTGCCGCAGGACCCGCGCGGCTGGACGGCGTGGGGCGCCCTGGAGGACCTGGCCGAGCTGCAGCGCGACGGCCTGCTCGACCCGCCGCCGGCCACCCCGCGCCCGGGCGGCGCGGCGCTCCCCCGGCTGCGCCCGGCCGACCTGCGGCTGACCCGCCGCGGCGTGCTGGTGCACCGGCTGCTGGCGCTGGACTTCGTGCGGGACCGGGCGGTCGCCGACGCGCTCGCCGACCTGGCCGGCTGACCCGCCGCGCTCCTACGCTCGCGCCGCGACCGCCGTCCCCGCCGTGCCCGGCGGCGCGGGCAGCGGCGGTGATCGTGACCGTCCCGTGACCCGCCGCTGTGGGTCCGCCGGGGGCCCCGCCGCGTGTAGAGGGTGACGGCGACCGGCGGGAGGCACGGGTGGGCAGCGAGGACACCTGCTTCGAGTCGTTCGTGTCCCGCGAGCAGGCGGGGCTGCTGCGCCTCGCCGTCCTGCTGGCCGGCGACCGCGGGCACGCGGAGGACCTCGTGCAGACCGCCCTGCTGCGCACCTACCGGCACTGGGACCGCGTGGCCGGCCGCGGCGACCCGACGGCGTACGTCCGCCGGGCCGTGGTCACCGCGCACACCAGCTGGCGGCGCCGGCTGTCGACCGGCGAGCAGGTGGTCGAGTCCGTGCCCGACCGGGCCGGACCGGCCGACGAGCGCGACGGCGACGAGGAGCTGCGCGCGGCACTGCGGACGCTGCCGCCGCGGATGCGCGCCGCCGTCGTCCTCCGCTACTACGCCGACCTCTCCGAGCAGCAGGCCGCGCAGGCCATGGGCTGCTCCGCGAGCGCGGTCAACACCCAGACGACCCGAGGGCTCGCCCGGCTGCGCGCGCTGCTGACCGCGCCCGTGCCCGTGCCCGGGGAGGGCTCCCGATGGACGACCTGACCGACCGGCTGACCCGGCTCGCCGAGCGCACCGCTCCCCCGCCGCGGGAGGACCTCGCCGCCGCGGTGGTGGCGCGGCACCGGCGCGACCGGCGGCGGCGCACCGGCACCGCCGCGGTCGCCGTCGCGGTGGCGGCCGTGGTGGTCGCGGTGCCGGTGGTCGTGCGCGGCGGGGACGACCCCGCCCCGGCGACCGGCGTGGCCGCGCCCGGGTCCGTCCCGGACGGCGTGCTGGACGGGCCTCCCCGCGGCTCGCTGGCCGGCGACGCCGCCTTCGTCGAGGGGGTGCGGCGGCTGCCGTGGTCGGGCGACGCCGCCGGCGTGCCCGAGCCCGCCCTGGACGGCCGGCGCGTCGTGTTCGCCGGGGAGGTCGCCGGGCAGCGGTGGGCGCTGGTCGCGGCCCCGAACGGCGACCAGCCGGCCCCGCTCGTGCCCGACCCGGAGCTGGAGACCGACCTCGGCGCGCGCGGCGGAACCGTCGCCGCGTGGTTCACCGGCCCGGCCGGAGCGGCCCCGGAGCAGATGGCGGTGCACGGCCTGCCGCGCGTCGTCGACCCCGCCCAGCCGCTGGCCTCGGCCGATCCGGTCACCGGCGCGGTGGTGGTCGTCACCGAGCCGGGCGACGTGGTCAGCGTCTCGGAGCGGCCCGAGGTCGCCGCCGACGGCACCGCCTCCCGCACCTGGGCCCGCGTCGACGCCCCTGACGGCGTCGCGCTGGTCGACCGCGGGCCCTCGCCGCTGCCCTCCGACGCCGCCTACCGCTACCGCGTCGAGCGCGACGGCACCGAGGTGATCACGACCATGCCGGACACGCCCTGGAGCCAGTTCACGCAACCGGAGCTGGACGTCGCCTGGGCCCGTCCGCAGCCGGCGGCGGCGCCGGGCGACCAGGTCCTGCGGGCCGAGATGGACGCCCTGCTCGCGCGCACCGGGCTGGGCCCGGACGACGTCGCCTTCTCCGTGCTGTGGGCCGGTGACGTGCCCGCGCCGACCGTCGGCACCGCCCGGCTGGCCGTCTTCACCGCCACCCTGCCGTCGGGCGCGGTGTACGTGGGGACGACGGCCGGGGTGGCCGTCGACCGCACCGGCAGCGCCGGCTGGACCTGCGGCTCGGAGCTGCGGGCCGCAGGCGACGGCGACCGGGTGGTGGCCGCGGTGTGCGACGTGACCGAC
Source organism: Geodermatophilus nigrescens (assembly GCF_900129495.1). GTDB lineage: Bacteria > Actinomycetota > Actinomycetes > Mycobacteriales > Geodermatophilaceae > Geodermatophilus > Geodermatophilus nigrescens. The sequence goes on along the minus strand of NZ_FQVX01000008.1, from coordinate 9,318 downwards.
GCGAGCGCCGACTCGCCGGTGCTGCCGACCCTGGTCGTCGTGGCCCCGGCCGGGACGGCGTCGGCGCGGCTGCTCGACACGGCCGGCGGCGTGCTCGGCGAGGTGCCGCTGGTCGACGGCGTCGCGGCGGTGGGGCCTCCGCCGGACGGGCTGGCCTCGGTCGAGACCCTCGACGCGGCGGGCGCGGTGCTCGAGCGCGCCGAGCCGCTCGGGGAGGCGCTGCTCGAGTGAGGACGCCGCTGCTGCTCACCGCCCTCCTGCTGGCCGGCTGCGCGGGGGCGCCCAGCGGCCCGGACGGCGCGGTCTGCCCCGCGATCGGGTGGACCAACGGGCTCCGCGTGGAGCTCGCCGGCGACTGGGGCGAGCCCGCGCCGGCGTCGGTCCGGGTGGCCTGCGCGGGCGGGTGCGGGCAGGTCGTCCGCCAGGACGCCGACCCCGTGCCGCGCGCGGAGGTCACGGCGGAGGTGACCGGCTCGACCGCCGGCGTCCCGGTCGACATGACGACGCCGGACTCGGCCGTCGTCACCGTGCTCGCCGCCGACGGCACCGTGCTGGCCGAGGAGGAGCGCGACCTCGACTGGGTGCGGGTCGGCGGCAGCGCGGCGTGCGGCGGGCCGATGGAGGCCGCGGTCGAGGTCGCCGCGCCCTGAGCGCTCAGGCCGAGCGGGCGTAGGCGGCGGGCGTCGTCGCCAGCATCCGGCGGAAGTGCCGGGTCAGGTGCGCCTGGTCGTGGAAGCCGACCGCCTGGGCGACGTCGGCCGGCGGCATCCCGGCCAGCAGCAGCCGCCGGGCGCGGTCGACCCGCCGCCCGGTCAGGTAGCGGTGCGGCGGGAGGCCGTGCCGGCGGGTGAAGGCCCGCACGAGGTGGGTGGCCGAGACGCCGAGGTCGGCGGCGGCCGCCTCCAGCGGCAGGCCCTCGACGAGGCGGGCGTCGAGCAGGTCGCGCAGCCGGTCGGCGACGCGGTCGTCGCGGACCGGGTCGGGCGGGGTCACGGCGCGGTCGAGGTGCCGGCCCAGCCGCTCGACGACGAACGCCAGCCGGCTGGCCGCCTCGAGGTCCTCGGTCGCCGGCGTGAGGGCGGCGTGCAGCCGGGACACCCGGTCGCGCAGCACGGGGTCGGCGAACGCCGGCCGGTCGACGGCGCGGCCGACGCGCTCCTCGCCGAGCGTCGCCGGCTCCAGGTACAGCACCCGCTTGCGGAAGCCGCCGGGGAACTGCGAGCGGCCGTCGTGCGGGACGCCGGGCGGCAGCAGCGTGACGGCGGCCGCCGAGGCGCCGTGCGGGTGGCGGTCGAGGTCGTAGCGGACGGCGCCGTCGTCGACGAGCAGCAGCGTCCAGGCGTCGTGGGTGTGCGCCGGGTAGACGTGGTCGGTGAACCGGGCGTGGAACACCTCGGTGAGCCCGGGGACCGCCGGCCGCCAGGCGACGACGTCGGCTGCCACGTCAGGAACGTACAAGAACCGGGCCACCCGCCGGCCCGACGCTGGGGGGCATGGAGACCAGCACCGTCGAGGACACCGCCGTCGAGGAGAGCGCCGCCGTCGAGGAGAGCGCCGCCGTCGAGGAGACCGTGGACGTCGGCCCGCCGTGGCCGACCAAGATCGCCGTGGTGCTGCGGGAGGGGCTGCTGCCGTGGCAGGAGTTGAACGTGACCGCGTTCCTGTCCAGCGCGGTGGCCGCCGCGGTGCCCGAGCTCATCGGCCGCCCGTACGAGGACGCCGACGGCACCGCCTACCTGGCCATGTTCCGCCAGCCGGTGCTGGTGCTCACCGCGTCGGGCGAGGTGCTGGCGCGCGTGCGCACCCGGGCGCTGGAGCGCGGGCTGCCGACGTCGCTGTTCACCGCCGACCTGTTCGCCACCGGCGGCGACGCGGAGAACCGGGCCGCGGTGCGCGCCGTCGCCGGCGCCGAGCTCGACCTGGTCGGCCTGGCGCTGCACGGGCCGAAGAACGCCGTCGACAAGGTCACCAAGGGCGCGCGCATGCACGGCTGAGGACGGTCCCCCGTCGTCCTGTGCACGCGGCGCGGTCCCGGGCTCCCCCGGACCGCGCTGCGTGCACACGTCGCTCAGACCTCCACGACGAGCAGGCCGTCGGTCTCGCGCACCGGGTACAGCGTCAGCCGGCCGACGCCGCCCGTCGAGGTGCCGTCGCTCCAGCGGAACCCGTAGAGGTGCAGCGGGCAGACGAGCACGTCGGGGTCGGTCTGCCCGTCGGCCAGGGGCCCGCCGGCGTGCGGGCAGGCGGCCTGGGTGGCGTGCAGCGAGCCGTCACGCAGCCGGAAGACGGCGACCTGCACGCCGCCGGCGACGAACGCCCGCCCCTCCCCCGCCGGCACGTCCTCCGCCCGGCCGACGACGTGCGCCCGGGCGGCCGGCGCCGGGGCGGTCCCGGGGACGGCGACGTCGGTGGCCGGCGACCCGAGCGCGGTGCCGGGCGTGGTGGGCGCGGCGGCCTCCAGGTGCGGCGCGCTCACCGGACCGGCACCTGCGGCAGCGGGACCAGCGGCAGCGACGTCGCGAACTGCCCCGGCGTCGCCGGCGTGCGGCCGTCCTGGCCCCACGGGTCGGTGTAGGCGTCGACCGAGCGCTGCATCGCCGCGTCGAGGTCGGCGCAGATGCCCTCGGCGTCCTCCAGCAGCACGCGCTGCAGGTGCTCCAGGCCCACGCGCGGCACGAAGTCGTAGGTGCGCTCGAGCCAGTGGGCGTTCTCCCGGTAGTACTGCAGGAACCGGCCGGTCAGCTCGATCACCGCCTCCGGGGAGTCGACGGTGGCGAGCAGGTCGCCCTTGCGCACCGTCGCCCCGGCCGCGCCGCCGACGTACACCTCCCACTTCCCGTTGCCCACCGCCACGACGCCGACGTCCTTCACGTACGCCTCGGCGCAGTTGCGCGGGCACCCCACCACGGCGAGCTTCATCTTCGCCGGGCTCTCGATGCCCTGGAACCGCGTCTCCAGGTCGATGCCGAGCTGCGTGGAGTCGCCGAGGCCGAAGCGGCAGAAGTCGCTGCCCACGCAGGTCTTCACCGTCCGCATGCTCTTGCCGTAGGCGTACCCCGACGGCATGCCGAGGTCGTCCCAGACCGCCGGCAGGTCCTCCTTGCGCACGCCGAGCAGGTCGATCCGCTGGCCGCCGGTGACCTTGACCATCGGCACCTCGTACTTCTCCGCCACCTCGGCGATCCGCTTGAGCTGCGCGGGCGTCGTCACCCCGCCCTTCATCTGCGGGACGACGGAGAACGTGCCGTCGCGCTGGATGTTGGCGTGCACGCGGTCGTTGACGAACTCGGCGTCCTTCTCCCGCACGAAGTCCCTGCCCCAGACCGTCTTGAGCAGCGAGGTGAGGGCCATCTTCGAGCGGGCGTCCTCCTTGCCGCCCGGCGCGAGCGCGGCGAAGACGGCCGACACGCTGCGCAGGTCCCGCTCCCGGACGGCGGCCACGAGCGCGGGCTTGGCCAGCGGGATGCCGGGGACGTACCAGGAGGCGGCCGGGTCCTCGGTCACCTCGCCGTCGGCGGCCCACTCCACGACCTGTTTGACGAGCGCCTTGCACGACCCGCAGCCCTTGCCGGCGCGGGTGCGGTCCATGACCGCGCCGACGCTGCCGCAGCCGTCGGCCACGGCCCCGCAGATGGCGCCCTTGGTCACGCCGTTGCAGTTGCAGACCTGGGAGTCGGCCGGCATCTCGGCGACGCCGACCTCCTCCTTCCCGTCGGAGAGGTCGACCAGCAGCCGGATGCGCTCCTCGGGGAGCGCGGTGCCGCGGTCGAACACCTGGGTCAGGTGGGCGACCTTGCGGGTGTCGCCGAGCAGGGTCGCGCCGACCAGCCGGTCGTCGCGGATGACCACCGACAGGTGCACGCCGCGGCGGGGCTCGGAGATGACGAGGAACTCGTCGGAGTCCCGCTCGGGGGCGCTCACGCCCATGGTGGCGACGTCGACGCCGGCCACCTTGAGCTTCGTCGCCGTCCGGCTGCCGTGGTACTCCGCCGTCGGGTCGGTGCCGGTGAGCACGTCGGCGAGCACCCGCGCGTGCTCCCAGGCGGGCGCGACCAGGCCGTAGACCGAGCCGCGGTGCTGCGCGCACTCGCCGATGGCGTAGACGTCGGGGTCGTCGGTGCGCAGCTGGTCGTCGACGACGACGCCGCGCTCCACCTCCAGCCCCGACAGCAGCGCGACGTCGGTGTGCGGGCGGACGCCGGCGGCGACGACGAGCAGGTCGCAGTCCAGCCGCCGCCCGTCCCGCAGCAGCACCCCCTCGACGGCGTCGGTGCCGAGCACCTCGGTGGCCAGCACGTCGAGGTGCACGGTGATCCCGAGCGCCTCGACGCTCCGCTTGAGGATGGCGCCGGCCTCCGCGTCGAGCTGGGCGTTCATCAGGTGCGGCATCGCGTGCACCAGCTCGACGGCCAGCCCGTGGCCCTGCAGCGCGCGGGCGGCCTCCAGGCCGAGCAGCCCACCGCCCAGGACGACGGCGCGCCGGCAGCGGCGGGTGGCGGCGAGCATGTCGCGGGTCTCGTCGAGGGTGCGGAAGCCGTACACGCCGGGCAGCAGGCCGCCGTCCTCCCGCCGGACGCCGGCCATGGGCGGGATGAAGCTGGAGCTGCCGGTGGCCAGCACGAGGTGGTCGTAGGCGGTGGCCGTGCCGTCGGCGGCGTACACGAGCTTCGCGGCGGTGTCGATCCGCTCCACCCGGACGCCGGCGCGCAGGGTGATGCCGTTGTCGGCGTACCAGTCGTGGCTGTTGAGGACGATGTCGTCCTCGTGCGTCTCCCCGGCCAGGACCGGGCTGAGCATGATCCGGTTGTAGTTGCCGTGCGGCTCGTCGCCGAACACGGTGACGCGGAACTGCTCGCCGCCGCCGCGCTCGAGCACCTCCTCGACGAACCGGGCGCCGGCCATCCCGTTGCCGACGACGACGAGCCGCGCCCGGGCGTCGTCGAGCTCGTCGTCGACCGCGATCGTGGTCAGCCCCGCGGGGCGGCCACCGAGGACCGTCCCCATCAGACCTCCACCAGGCCCAGGTCGACGACGAGCTCGCCGGTGACGCCCTCGGGGGCGGCGGCGTGCAGCTCGACGACGGTGCCGCCGGGCAGGTCCTCGACCACCCGCAGCGGCACGTGCACGTCGCCCTTGGCGCCGATCGGGAACCAGCGCACCGGCTCGCCGTCGCGCACGAGCAGCACGTAGACCAGCTCGGGGGTGGAGTTGCCGCCGCGGAAGTACAGCGCCTGGGCGGTGGCGCCGGCGGGCACCTGGTAGCGCAGCGCGGGGTCGACCGGGCCCGGCTTGGCCAGGCCCTCCCCGGTCAGCGGGAACACGCCCTGCAGGAATCGGGGGCTGCTTCTCACGGGTTGGCTCCTCCTCGGGCTGCGGGACGGGGACCGCGGGGCGGGCGGGGTGGGTCGGACGTGCGGGCGGGGCGCGGGCTGGCCGGCGTCGTCCGGCGCCGGGAGGCGCTCGGCGGGGCCGCCGACCCGGGTGACGGCGACCGCGCAGACCTTGAACGCGGGCATCCGGCTGACGGGGTCGAGCGCGGGGTCGGTGAGCGCGTTGGCGCTGGACCCGCCGCCCCAGTGGAAGGGCGCGAAGACCGTGTCGGGGCGGATCGTGTCGGTGACGGCGGCGGCGAAGCGGGCCCGGCCGCGGCGGGTGGCCAGCTCCACGACGTCGTCGTGCGCGATGCCGAGGCGGCGGGCGAGGTCGGGGTGCAGCTCCGCGCGCGGCATCGGCGCCACCAGCTGCAGGCTGCGGGTGCGCCGCGTCTGGGTGCCCGACTGGTAGTGGGCGAGCACCCGGCCGGTGGTGAGCACGTACGGGTACTCGTCGTCGGGCCGCTCGTTCGCCTCGACGTGGTGCACCGGCACGAACCGCGCGCGGCCGTCGGGGGTGGCGAAGCGCTCGGTGAACAGCCGCGGGGTGCCGGGGTGCGCCGGCCCGTCGTCCGGGGTGGCGGGACACGGCCAGAACACGCCCTGCCCGGCGTCGATGCGGTCGTAGGTGATGCCGGAGTAGTCGGCCGCTCCCCCGGCGCTGGCCCGGCCGAGCTCGGCGAAGACGGTCTCCGGGTCGGCGGAGAAGCCTCGGGCGCCGAGCCGGCGCGCCAGCTCCGCGAGCAGGGCCAGGTCGTCGCGGACGCCGTCGGGCGGGTCGAGCGCCCGCCGCCGGCGGATGACCCGGCCCTCGAGGTTGGTCATCGTCCCCGACTCCTCCGCCCACATGGCGCTGGGCAGGACGACGTCGGCGAGCTCCGCGGTCTCGGACAGGAAGAAGTCGCTGACGGCGAGGAAGTCGAGGTCGCCGAGGCGGCTCATGACACGGCGGGCGTCGGGTGCGGAGACGGCCACGTTGGAGGCGAGCACCAGCAGCGCGCGGACGCCGCCGTCGGTGCCGAGCGCGTCGAGCAGCTCGAAGGCGCTGCGGCCCGGCAGCGGCAGGTCGGCGGGGTCGACGCCCCAGACGGCGGCGACGTGGGCGCGGTCGGCCGGGTCGGCGAGCCTGCGGTAGCCGGGCAGCTGGTCGGCCTTCTGCCCGTGCTCGCGGCCGCCCTGCCCGTTGCCCTGGCCGGTCAGGGTGCCCCAGCCGCTGCCGGGCCGGCCGGGCAGGCCGAGGGCCAGCGCCAGGTTCAGCCACGCCGTCGCGGTGTCGGTGCCCGAGCGGTGCTGCTCGGCGCCGCGGGCGGTGAGCACGACGGCGTTCCCCGCGCGGGCGAGGGCGGTGACGGTGCGGCGCAGCTGCGCGACGGGCACGCCGGTGATCCGCTCGACCCGGTCGGGCCAGTAGGACGCCACCGCGTCGCGCACGGCCTCGAAGCCGGTGGTGCGCGCCGCCACGTACGCCTCGTCGACCAGCCCCTCGGCGACCGCCAGGTGCAGCAGCCCGTTGGCCAGCGCGAGGTCGGTGCCCGGCAGCGGCTGCAGGTGCAGGCCGGCGGCGCGCGCGGTCGCCGTCCGGCGGGGGTCGACGACGACGTGCAGCGCGCCCCGCGCCCGGCCGGCGTCGAGGTGCTGCATCGCCGGCGGCATGGTGTCGGCCGGGTTGCTGCCCACCAGCACGACCACGTCGGCCCCGGCGAGGTCGGACAGCGGGAACGGCAGCCCGCGGTCGAGGCCGAGCCCGCGCACGGCCGCGCCGGCGGCCGAGGACATGCAGAAGCGGCCGTTGTAGTCGATGGCGCTGGTGCGCAGTGCGACCCGGGCGAACTTGCCGAACTGGTAGGCCTGCTCGTTGGTCAGCGACCCGCCGCCGAAGCAGCCCACGGCGTCGCGGCCGTGCTCGGCCTGGGTGCGCCGGACCGCGGCGACCACCCGGTCCAGCGCCTCGTCCCAGGTCGACTCGACCAGCGGGCTGGTGCGGTCGCCGGGCACCGCGCGCACCAGCGGGCGGGTGAGCCGCTCGGGGTGGTCGAGCAGCTCCGGCGCCGACCAGCCCTTGGCGCACAGCCCGCCGCGGTTGGTCGGGAAGTCCAGGGGCACGAGGGTCGCGGGCCGGTCCCCGGCGGTCACCGCCATCCCGCACTGCAGTGAGCAGTACGGGCAGTGCGTCTCGGTCGTCCGCGTGCGCGGGCCGGCCGGGACGGCGCTCGGGACGGGGCCTGCGGACACGCCCAGGAGCGTCGCGGGCGGCGGTTTCCCCGGGGCGGCAGCGACGTCAACCGTTCGTTCCGGAGACCTCACCGGTGGTCCCCGGTCGCCGTGCGGCCCGGGACGGAGGGGAGGATCGGGGTGCCGGCGACGCGAGGAGGTGTCCGTGGACGGCACCGACGACACGATCCCGATGCGTCGTCCCGACCCCGACTCCCCCGAGGGGCGGGCGGGCGCGGCGACGGTGGTCCCCGCCGGACCCCCCACCGGCGTGCGGGCGCCGCTGGACCGGCGGCGCATCCTCGGCGCGGCGATCGCCTTCATCGACCGGCACGGGCTGGCCGCCCTGACCATGCGCCGGCTGGGCGCCGAGCTCGGCGTCGAGGCGATGGCGCTCTACCGCTACGTGCCCGGGCGCGAGCAGCTGCTCGACGGCGTCGTGGAGACCGTCATCGACGAGCTCTACGGCGACCCCGACGTGCACATGGAGGCCGCCGGCGGCTGGCAGGACTACCTGCAGCGGCTGGCGCACGGGGTGCGGCGCATCGCGCTGGCCCACCCGGAGGTCTTCCCGCTGGTGGCCACCCGCCCGCCGGCCGCGCCCTGGGTCCGCCCGCCGCTGCGCAGCCTGCGCTGGGTGGAGTCCTTCCTGACCGCCATGACGGCCAGCGGCTTCTCCGCCGAGGCCGCCGTCGCCGCCTACCGCGCGTACTCGAGCTTTCTCCTCGGACACCTGTTGTTGGAGGTGTCGCAGAAGGGGGTACCGATCAACGCGGAGGACGAGTCGGAGGGCGTGCCCGGCACCGGCACCGACCTCTCGCAGTACCCGCTGGTGGTGGAGCTCGAGGACCTGCTGTCGCGCGACGAGTCGGCGGCGGAGTTCGAGGAGGCGCTGGAGAACCTCCTGGAACGGCTGGAGGGCGTGCGGCGGCTGGGCCGGGTCCCCGGCGACGAGAACGGGTTTACGTCGTAAAGCGGCGGGGCATCCCCAAGTCGGCCCGCTGACCCCCGGTGCACCGCCGAGAGCGGGAGCGGGCCGTCCCCGAACCCCTTCCGCGAGGAGCACACGTGATCTCCGACCAGCAGATCAGCGACGTCATCGGCAGCACCGCCATGGGCCCCGACGGCAAGCACGGCACCGTCGGCGAGGTCTACCTCGACGACGAGACCGGCCGCCCCGAGTGGGCGACCATCCGCACCGGCCTGTTCGGCACCAAGGAGGCCTTCGTGCCCCTGGCCGACGCCTCCGTCTCCGGCGGCGAGCTGCGCCTGCCCTACGACAAGAGCCGCGTCAAGAACGCGCCGCACGTCGACGTCTCGGGCGGGCACCTGTCGCCGCAGGAGGAGCAGGAGCTCTACCGCTACTACGGCCTGGGCACCTCCGGCACCACGACCGGACAGGGCATGACGACCGGTACCACCGGCCAGGCGATGGCGACCGGCACGACCACGCAGACCACCGGGACCACCGGTCGGGACCGCGACGGCGACGGCACCTACGACGACGTCCGCGGCGCGGTCGGCCACGACACCTCCGGCCCGACCACCGACAACGCGATGACCCGCTCCGAGGAGCACCTCAACGTGGGCACCCAGCGGGTCGAGGCCGGTCGGGCGCGGCTGCGCAAGTACGTCGTGACCGAGAACGTGACGCAGACCGTGCCGGTCTCCCACGAGGAGGTCCGGGTCGAGCGCGAGCCGATCACCGACGCCAACTACGGCAACGCCATGGACG
>NZ_FQVX01000007.1 GCF_900129495.1 Geodermatophilus nigrescens | reverse complement strand
CGAGAAGGACCCGGTCTCGGTCGCCGTCTACGTCAGCCCGACGATGGCCGTCAACGCCCTCTGCGTCATGGACCTGCCGCTCGCGGCGTGGACCGGCGGCGCGCTGGCCCTGCTCCCGCCCGGCGGCGTCCAGGACGTCGTCGAGGAGGACGGCGAGCTCACCGCGATGCTCACCGAGGCCCTGCACGAGGTCGTCAACGTCCTGTCGGCGCTGTTCAACGTGCCCGGCGCGCCGCACTCGAAGCTCTACTCGTCGTACGCCCCGGGCGACGACCTGCCGGGTGACATCGCCGGCATGCTCGCCGCCTTCAACCGGCTCGACCTCGCCGTCGAGGTCCCCGGCTACGGCAAGGGACGCCTCTCCCTGGTGATCCCGTAACCACGTCGTCCTACCGGACGACACCGCGGCCAGGAGCCGTCCCCGTCTGACGCGGAGCACCACCGTCGCGTCCGGCGGGGACCCTCCGGGCCCGCCACCGGCCACGACACCGTGACCGGTCGACATCGAGACTGCCCCGGGGCGGCGCAGGGACTCCCGTCCCCGCCGCCCCGGGCGCACTCGGACCCGCCGTCCGCCCGGACGGCACACTCCCCCCGTGACCCGGGACCTGCGCCTCTGCCTCGTCGGGGACTCCTTCACCGCCGGCGTCGGGGACGAGACCGGCGCCGGGTGGGTCGGGCCCGTGCTCGCCGCGCTGCGGGCCGACGGCACCGACGTCACCGGCTACCCGCTCGGGATCCGCCGCGAGACCTCCCTCGACATCGCCCGCCGGTGGTACCCCGAGGTCCGCGCCCGGCTCCGCGACGGCACCGACCACCGCGTCGTGTTCTCCCTCGGCGCCAACGACGTCTCCGCGCCCGCCGGGCGCCGCCGCGTCCCGCAGGAGCGCACGCTCGAGGTGGTCGCCGGCATGCTCGACGAGGCGCACGCCGCCGGCTGGCCCGCCTTCGTCACCGGACCGCCGCCCGGCGCCGACGCCGGCTGGACCGACCGGGCGCTGGCCCTGTCGGCCGCCATGGCGGAGGTGGCCGCCTCCCGCGCGGTCCCGTTCGCCGACCTCGCCGGCCCGCTCGCCGGCGACCCCGCCTGGGCGGAGGCCGTGCGCGCCGGCGACGGCGTGCACCCCGACGCGCGCGGCTACCGGCTGCTCACCGACGTCGTCCTGCCCCCGCTGCGCGCCTGGCTGACCTGACCGGCCGGCGTGGTCAGGCGGTGCTGACCGCGTGCTCCTCCATCGACGTCGGCAGGCACGCCCACACGTGCTTGCAGCCGTCGTCGACGTACCAGCCGTGGGCCACCGACAGCCGCGCCACGAGGTAGAGGCCCAGGCCGCCCTTCGCGGGGTCCCGGCCGACCGCGGGCGCCGGCATGGTGTCCGGGTCGCGGTCGCTGACGTCGAGCAGCCAGCCGCCGGTGCCGGCCACCACGGTGGCGACGACGGGCGACAGGCCGTGCCGCAGCGCGTTGGACGCCAGCTCGTCGAACGCCAGGACCAACCGGTCCGACGCCGCGTCCTCCGGGTCGCGCGGGAAGCCGAGCGAGCCCAGGTGGTCGCGCAGGCCGGCGCGCGCAGCCGGGAGCTCGGCGATGTCGCCCAGGTCCCAGCGCCACAGCTCACCGCGCCCGTCGGGCAGCGGTCGCAGGGGCCAGCTCGCTCGCGCCATGTCCTCTCTCCGCCGTCGTCCCGTTCTCGGACGGTCCCGGGGGTGCCCAGCCGGTGCGCTGCCCAACCGTTCCCGCCCCCGTGGTGTGAGGCGTCTCCCCCTCAGACGGGCGGCCGCACGGTGAACGCCACCACGGCGACGTCGTCCTGCGGGGTGCCCTCCAGCAGCCGGGCCAGCAGCTCGTCGCACAGCTGCGGCAGCGGCGCGCCGGCCAGCTCGGCCAGCGCCGCGTGCAGCCGCTCGGTGCCCTCGTCGAGGGTGCTGCCCCGCCGCTCGACCAGCCCGTCGGTGTGCAGCAGCACCGTCGTCCCGGGGGCCAGCGCCACCACGTCCTCCCGGCGCTCGGCCTCCGGGTCGACGCCGAGCAGCAGGTCGGCCTCCTCGTGCGCGAGCGCCTCGACCCGGCCGCCGGGCCACAGCAGGACCGGCGGCGGGTGCCCGGCGTTGGCCCACCGCAGCCGGGTGCCGCCGCGCTCCAGCCGGGCGACGGCGGCCGTGGCCAGCGTCCCGGCGTGCATGGTCGCCATCGCCTCGTCCAGGCCCCGCAGGACCTCGGCCGGGCCACCGCGGCTGGAGTGCGCGATGCCGCGGACCAGCCCGCGCAGCTGCCCCATCGCCGCGGCCGCCGCGGTGTCGTGCCCGACGACGTCGCCGATGACCACGACGGCGTCGCCGTCGGGGTGCCGGAACGCGTCGTACCAGTCGCCGCCCACGCGCGCGGCCTCCGCGGCCGGCACGTAGCGCACCACCACCTCGACGCCGGGGAAGTCCGGCGGGTCGGTGAGCAGGCTGCGCTGCAGCGCCTCGGCGAGCTGGATCTGGCGGCTCTGCCGGCCCACCCGGTCGATCGCGCGGCCGGCCTGCACGGCGACGGCGCGGGCGGTGGCGAGGTCCTCGGCCGACACCTGCCGGCCGGCGTCGAGGTAGAGCGACAGGACGCCGACGGTGCGCGACTCGGCCGGCAGCGGCAGCACCACCACCGACTCCGCCCGCAGCGCCCGCAGCATCTCCCGCGTGCCGTCGTCGGACATCAGCGCCAGGACGTCGGTCACGGCGGAGGACACCGGCTCGCCGGTGCGCAGCGCCCGCCCGACCGGCGACGACGGCGGCAGCGTGTCCAGCCGCACCCTGGCGTAGCGGGCGAGCAGGTCGCGGCGGTCGGGGTCGGCGTGCCAGGACCCGACGTCGCGGGCGCGGCCGTCCCGGTCGACGACGGTGACCACGCAGCCGTCGGTGAGGACCGGCACGACCAGCCGGGCGAGCCGGCCGAGGGCGGAGACGCCGTCGAGGGCGCCCGACAACTCCGCGGCCACCCGCACCAGCAGCGTGGCGCGGGCGGCCGACCGGTCGGCGCGCTCCTGCACCGTGCGGCGGCGGGAGACGTCGGAGACGGTGAGCGCCAGCCCCTCCTCGGCCCGGGCGGCGCGCACCTCGTACCAGCCGCCGGCCGCCTGCACCGTGACCGGCTCCCCGGTGTCGGCGGCCTCGGCGCCGGCGGAGGCGAGCGCCCGCCCGGCGGTCCCCGGCACCTCGGCGAGCACCTGTCCCAGCAGCAGGGGCGACAGCGCGCCGAGCAGGCGCTCGGCGGCGGCGTTGAGCCAGGTGAGCCGGCCCGCGGGGTCCAGCGCGAGGACGGCGGCCGGCAGCCGGTCGACCAGCGCCGCGAGCGCGGCCGGGTCGCCCGGGGTGCGCCGGGTGAGCGGGACGGTGGGGAACGGCCCCGCGACGGGTTGGTCGGCCATCGCCCCTGGACCTCCCGGTGCCCTCCGGGGCGCTGCTGGCTCCCGCGGCCTCGACGGCGATCATGGCCCCCGCCGGGCGCTCCTGCCAACGGTCCGGCGCGCGCGCCGCCTCATCAGGAGGGGGCGGGCCGGTACGGCAACCGAGACCGGGCCGCCCCGATGGGGCAGCATGTGTCCCCATGACCCCGGACGGCGCGGCCCCGCCGCCCGGCGACCTGCTCGTGCAGGCCGTCGAGGGCATGGACCGGCCGCTGTTCGTCCTCGACGGCGACTGGCGGTTCAGCTACGTCAACCCGGCCGGTGCCGCCGTCCTCGAGCGCACCGTCGCGGACCTCGTCGGGCACGCCATCTGGCAGGAGTTCCCCGAGGCCGTCGGCGGGCCGTTCGAGGAGCTGTACCGCCGGGTGCGCGCGACCGGCGTGGCCGGCGGCACCGAGGCCTTCTTCGCGCCGCTGGACCGGTGGTTCCGCGCCGACGCCTTCCTCACCCCCGCCGGCCTGGTGGTCACCTACGACGACGTCACGATGCGCCGGCGCACCGAGGAGGAGCGCGCGGCGGCGGTCGCGGCCCGCGAGCGGGCGGCCGCGGAGGCCGCCGCGTCCGCGGTGCTGGCCGCGACCTCGGCGCGGTACCTCGCCCTGCTCGGCGACATCAGCCAGGCGATGACCTCCACCACCGACGTCGACGAGGCGGTCGCCCGCTTCGCGTCCACCGTCGTCCCGGTGCTGGCCGACTGGTGCCTGGTGAGCGTGGTCGACCCCGACGGCACCCGCCGCGACGTCGGCCGCGCGCACAGCGACCCGGCGATGGTCGGGGCGATGCACCGCTACGCCGACCTGCGGGTGCGCACCAACCGGCCCAATGCGCCCGTGCCGACGGCGCTGTCGCAGGGCCGCCCGGTGGTCATCCCGCACCTCACGCCGGAGGACGTCGTCGCGATGACGGCCGACGAGGAGAGCCGGGCCGCGCTGGCGCCGCTGCGCCCCTCCGCCGTCGCCACCTTCCCGCTGCTCGCCCGCGGCGAGCTGTTCGGGGCGTTCACGCTGGTCAACGGGCCCGAGCGCGGGCCGCACACCGAGGCCGAGCTGCGCACCGCCGACATCGCCTCCCGCCGCGCCGCCCTCGCCCTCGACAACGCCCGGCTGGCCACCGCCGCGCAGCAGGTGGCCGAGCGGATGCAGCACAGCCTGCTGTCCCCGCCGGTGCAGCCCGACCACCTCGAGCTCGCCGTCCGCTACCGCCCGGCCACCCGCGGGGTGGCGATCGGCGGCGACTGGTACGACGCCTTCCTGCAGCCCGACGGCGACACCGTGCTGGTGATCGGCGACGTCATGGGCCACGACATCGAGGCCGCCGCGGCCATGGGCCAGGTGAAGACGCTGGTCCGCGCGATCGCCTTCGACCGGCTCGAGGAGCCCGCGGGCGTGCTGCGCCGGGTCGACCACGCGATCGTCGGGCTCGACGTCCCCGCGATGGCCACCGCGCTGGTCTGCCGCGTGGAGCAGGACGCGGCCGAGCGGGACGCCGGGGTGCGCCGGCTGCGCTGGTCGTCGGCGGGGCACCCCGACCCGATGCTGCTGCTGCCCGACGGCACCGTGCAGGACCTCAGCGCCCCGGTGGGACCGCCGCTGGGCATCGGCTGGCGCGGGCCGCGGGCCGACGGCGAGGCGGTCGTCCCCGAGGGCGCCACGCTGCTGCTGTTCACCGACGGGCTCTTCGAGCGGCGCGGCGTCCCGCTGGACGAGGGCCGCGACCGGGTGCGGGCGCTGCTGGCCGACGGCGGCGACCGGCCGCTGGCCGAGCTGTGCGACGACCTGCTCACCGAGATGCTCGCCGACGGCGCCGAGGACGACGTCGCGGTGCTCGCGGTGCGCGCCCACCCGATGCGGGAGGAGCGCCCCGCGGAGGCCGGGCCCGAGGTGCTGCCCCCGGTGGTCGGGCGCCCGGCCTAGCCGACGGTCCGCCTAGCCGACGGTCCTCCTAGCCGCCGGTCCTCCTAGCCGACCGTCGCCGCCGCGGCCACCGCCGCGGCGATCTCGGCGACCCCCTCCTCGCTCCACAGGATCGAGTAGTGGTTGGTGCCGGGGACCTCCTGCGCGGCGATGCCGAGCCCGTCGAGGCCCATCCCGGCCAGCCGGGCGTCGTCGTAGAGGCCGGGCGTCTGGTCGAGCAGCCCGCGCGTGGCCCACAGCAGCGTGGCCGGCACCGGCAGCGCCCCGGTCGCCTCGAGCACCCGCTCGTTGAGCAGGACGTCGCCGCCGTCGACCCGGACCGCCTCGGGCACGCAGGCGCTGCGCAGCGGCGGCTCGCCGGGCGCGAGGTCGCGGGCGAGGTACGCGGCCACCGCGGGCTCGTCCACCCACGGGCCGACGGCGGGGTGCCCGGCCCAGAACGACCGGACGGCGGCCAGGTCGGGGAACGTGGTGCCGAGGCGGCCCAGCGACGGGCCGAGCAGCGCGGCGAGCTTCGCGTCGACGTCGGCCCCGGGCGGCTCGGGCAGCGCCAGCCCGCCGTCGACGAGCACCAGGCCGTGCACCCGGTCGCGGGCGGGGTCGGCGGCGGCCAGCGTGGCGACGAACGCGCCCATCGAGTGGCCGACGAGCACCGTGGCGTCGGCTCCGGCGTCGTCGTCGGCGCCGTAGCGGTCCAGCAGCGCGGCGACGTCGTCGGCGTGCCGCTGCAGGCCGTAGGGGCCGGGCAGGCCGGCGGAGCCGGCGCGGCCGCGCAGGTCGGGCGCGACCACCTCGAACTCCCCGGCGAGGGCGGCGGCCACCGGCGCCCAGACCATCGCGTTGGCGGTGATCCCGTGCACCAGCACGACGATGGGGGAGCCGGGGGCGTCGGCGGCCCAGTGCAGGGCGGAGAGCTCCCCGCCGTCGACCGGGACACGGACCTGCACGGGCTCGACCACGTCCCCACCCTGCCCGGTCACGCGCCGAGCCGCTCGATGCCGAAGGCGACGAGGAAGCCGACGGTGGTGATGACGCCGGTCCAGGTGCGCGTGCGCTCGAAGGCCTCCGGGATCATCGTGTCGGCGATCATGGTGAGGATGGCGCCGGCCGCGACGGCGGTGATGACGGCGACCACCTCGGGGGACGCGCTGCCCAGCGCGACGTAGCCGAGGGCCGCGGCCAGGCCGCTGACCACCGCGATCCCGCCCCAGACGCCGAAGACGTAGCCGGCCCGCCGCCCGCTGGCCTTCATCCCGGCCGCGCTGGACAGGCCCTCGGGCACGTTGGAGATGAAGACCGCGGCGAGCACCGACGGGCTGACCGCGCCGCCGCCGAGCAGCCCGAGGCCGAGCACGACCGACTCGGGGACGCCGTCGAGCAGCGCGCCGACCGCGATGGCCGCGCCGCTGCCGGACTGCTCGTCCTCCGAGGGCTGCTGCTCCCCGCCCGCGCCGGAGCGCTTCCGGTGGCGGGCGCCGCGCCGGGCCAGCAGCGCGTTGGCGCCGACGTAGGCCAGCGCGCCGCCGAGGAAGCCGACGGCGGTGGCGGTGAGCCCGCCGGTGTCGGCGGCCTCGGCCATGAGGTCGAAGGCGACGGCGGAGATGAGCACGCCCGAGCCGAACGCCATCACCGAGGCGATGACCGCCTGCGGGACCCGGACGAACCAGGCGACCAGCGCCCCCAGCACGAGGGCCGCGCCGCCCAGCAGCCCCCACAGTCCCGCCTCGACAGCTCCCGGCACGGGGGGGACGGTGCCCCCGGTTGCGCCGCCCAACCGTCCGCCGACGACGAGGCATGGGATCCGATCCCCACGTCTCGGCGCCCAGGACGTGGGGAGAGGATCCAATGCCTGGGGTCCTAGTCGGGGTGGCGGAGCAGGTAGCGGCCGAAGTGCGGCACCGTGAACGCGATCTGGCCGCGCTCGGCGGAGTAGACGAGGCCCTTCTTGATCAGCGAGTCGCGCGCCGGGGACAGCGACGCCGGCTTGCGGCCCAGCGCCGCGGCCACCTCCGACGTCGCCACCGGGGCGCCGGCCGGCCCGCCGAGCTCCGCCATCGCGTGCATGTACTCGCGCTCCGCGGGGGTGGCGCGGTCGTAGCGGGACCCGAAGAAACCGACGGCGAGCTCGGCCTCGGCCACCGGGGCGGCCATGGCGACGTCGGCCGCGGTGATCGGGGAGGCCGCCGCGACGTCCCAGGTGACCTTCCCGTAGGCCTGCACGAAGTACGGGTAGCCGTCGGCGGCGTCGTAGAGCGCGTCGAGGGCGGCCGGCTCGTAGCTGACCTCCTCGCGCTCGGCCGGCGCCAGCAGCGCGCGGTCGGCGGCGGGCCGGTCCAGGCGGTCGATGCGCAGGTAGCGGAACAGCCGCTCGGAGTAGCTCTTGGACGCCGACAGCACCGCGGGCAGGTGGGGGAGTCCCGCGCCCACGACGATCAGCGGCGCGCCCTGCTGCGACAGCTCGTGGCACGCCGCGCAGATGGCCGAGACGTCGGGAGCCTGCACGTCCTGCATCTCGTCGATGAACAGGGCGATGCCGCGGCCGACGTCGGCGGCCAGCCCCGCGGCGTCGCTGAGCAGCTCGACGAGGTCGATCTCCATGTCGCCGGAGTCGGCGCGGCCGCTGGTGGCCGGGACGTCGATGCCCGGCTGCCACCGGTCGCGCAGCTTCGCGTCGGCCGGCGTCTGCCGCTGCGCGAACGCCTTGAGGACGCCGAGCACGCTGTCCATCGACTCCTGGTCGGGGTGCCGGAGCTCGCGCAGCGCCATGTGCAGCGCCGAGGACACCGGCCGGCGCAGCGACTGGTCCGGCCGCGCCTCGATCTTCCCGGTGCCCCAGCCGCGGCCGATCGCCGCCGAGCGCAGCTGGTTGAGCAGCACGGTCTTGCCCACGCCGCGCAGCCCGGTGAGCACCAGCGAGCGCTCCGGCCGGCCGCGCGCGATCCGCTCCAGCACGACGTCGAAGGCCGACAGCTCGTCGTCGCGGCCGGCCAGCTCGGGCGGGCGCTGCCCGGCGCCGGGGGCGTAGGGGTTCCGCACGGGGTCCACGTCGAGCACCGTATGGCCGCGTCTAGCCCGGACCGTAGAGATCCGTAGAACGGCGTAGCGCGTGTCGCGTCAGGCGTCCCCGTCCAGCTCGGCGCGCAGGCGCTCAGCGCGGCGCTCGGCCCGCTCGGCGGCGCGCAGGTGCTCCTCCCCGGCGGGGCCACCGGCGAGCCCGGCCAGCCGGCGGTGCACGGAGGCCGTCTCCAGCAGCTTGGACGCGGCGTTGTACAGCGCGTCCTCGACCGCCTGGCCCTGGGCCTGGAGGAGGCTCTGCGCGGACCACGAGTGGCCGACGTGGCAGGTGAAGCCCACGGCGCCGTCGGCGGTGCTCTCGTACATGCCGCCCTGGCAGTCGGGGCAGCCGAGCGCGGCGGGCGCTCCGAGGTCGGTCGCGGACGTCGGGCCGCTGGACATGAGCGGGCTCCTCGGGTCGGGCGGGGGAGCGGCGCCGGGCGCCGGCGGCAGGGGTCGCCGGACCAGGTCGGCGACCAGGGGGCCCAGCTCGGCGGTGGGCACGGCACGGGCGCGGCGCACGGTGGTCAGCGCCGCCCGCGGCATGCCCGTCACCCGGGCCTCCGCGGGGTCCTGCACGAGCACGGTGCCGTCCTGTGCGGCGACGGCGGCCGAGCCGACGGCGCCGTCGTCGAGCGCGCCGGACAGCACGACGGCGACGACGCCGCCGGCGTGCGAGCGGGCGGCGCTGCGGAGCAGGACGTCGACGGCCGGACGCTGCCGGTTGACCCGGGGCCCGCGCGACAGGTGGACCCGCCCGTCGAGCACCGTCAGGTGCCGGTCGGGCGGGGCGACGACGACGCTCCCGGCGGTCAGCGCCTCGCCCTCGGTGGCGTGCCGGGCGGCCAGGGCCCCGCCGCGGGACAGCAGCTCGGGCAGCCGGCTCTCGCCGGTGGGGGAGAGGTGCAGCACGACGGCGACGGCGGCCGGGAGGTCACCCGGGAGCGCGGCGAGCAGCTGCCGCAGCGGCTGCAGGCCGCCGGCCGAGGCGCCCACGACCACGAGCCGGTCCACCACGCCGGACCACCTCCCGGGGACTGGTCCCCGTCCAGTGCCCGGATCGGGCCCGCCTACGCCTCTCGAGGTCCGTCTAGGGGGCTCTGCGGCCGACCCGAGAGAGCCCTAGACGGCGTCAGACGACAGGACCTCACAGGTCGCGCCGCTAGCGTGGCGGCCGTGATCAGGTTCGCGCTCAAGGTCGTCGTCATGGCCCTGGCCTTCTACGGCCTCACGCGGCTGCTGTCCGGCATCCAGATCGACGGCAACGAGGACGGGGCGCTGGGCATCAGCGGCACCTTCCTCTGGGTCGCACTCGTCTTCGCGGTCGTCAACGCGATCGTCGGACCGATCCTGCGGTTCCTCTCCTTCCCGGCGATCCTGCTGTCGCTGGGGCTGTTCCTGCTGGTCGTCAACGCCGCGCTGCTCGGCCTGACCGCGGCGCTGTCGGACCGGCTGTCGGTCGACGGCTTCGGCACCGCGGTGCTCGGCGGCCTCGTGCTCGCCGTCGTCGGCTGGGCCGCCGACCTGGTGCTCGACCGCCGCTGAGCCCGTCCCCCGGCAGGGGCCCGACGCGCGCTCGCGAGCGGTGGGGGGCGGGGGGTCCTTCGACTAGCGTCGGTGGCCATGAGCACCACCGGCGTGGACACCGTCGTCCCCGGCCGACCGGAGGACGCCGCCCCGCCCGGGCTGGTCGCCCTCGAGGCGGCGAACGACCGCAAGCGGGCACTGCTGGCCGAGGCCGCCGCCGCGGCGGAGGGAGCCCTCGACGGCGGCCCCGCCCTGCCGGCCGGCTGCCAGGTCACCGACCTCCCGGCCCTGCTGCAGCGGTACTACTGGTCCGAGCCGCCGGCCGAGGTCCTCGGGCACGGACCGGCTGACCTCGCGGCGCTGGCGCTGCGGCACCTGCGGGTGGCGGCCGTCCGGCCGCAGGGCTCGGCCACCGTCGTCGTCGAGCGGCTGACCGACGGCCGCGGGCTGCTGCTCGTCGTCACCGACGACATGCCCTTCCTCGTCGACTCCGTGACCGCCGAGGTGGTCCGCCAGGGCGTGGGCCTCCAGCACGTCGTGCACCCGGTGGTGGTGGTGCGCCGCGACGTGTCCGGCGCGCTGCGGGCGTTCTGCGACAGCGGCGGCACCGAGGTCGGCGACTGCGGTCCCGACGCGCTGGCCGAGTCGTGGATGGCCGTGGTCCTCGACGGGCCGCTCGACGACGAGGCCTCCGGGGACCTCGTCGCCGGCCTGCGCACCGCCCTGGCCGACGTGCGCGCCGTCGACGAGGACGCGCCGCGCATCGCCGCCCGCGCCCTGGAGCTGGCCACCCGGCTGGAGGAGATCGGCTCGCAGGCCACCGCCGACCCGGCCGACGACCCCGCCGAGGTGGCCGCGCTGCTGCGCTGGCTGGCCGACGGCAACCTCGTGCTGCTCGGCGCCCGCGAGGTCGAGGTGGGCGGCGACGGCGTGCGCGCCGTCCCCGGCTCCGGCCTCGGCGTGCTGCGCAGCGACTCCGGCGGCGCACTCCCGGAGGCCGCGGGCGCGCTGGGGCCCGCGCTGGTCACCGTGACCAAGGCCGACATCCGCTCCACCGTGCACCGCCGCGCCTGGCTGGACCTCGTCGCCGTCACCCTCCCCGGCGAGGACGGCGGTCCGGCCCGCCAGCACCGCCTGGTCGGGCTGTTCCCGAGCACCGCGGCGGCCGCCGGCGTGCGCGACGTGCCGCTGGTGCGCCGGAAGGTCGACGAGGTGGTCGAGGGCTCCGGCGTGCCCGCCGACAGCCACACCGGCAAGACGCTCGTCGGCGTCCTGGAGACGCTCCCGCGCGACGAGCTGTTCCAGGCGGCGGCCGGCGAGCTGCTGCCGGTCGCGATGTCCGTGCTCTACCTGCAGGAGCGCCGCCAGACGCGGCTGTTCCTCCGCCGCGACCCCTACGGCCGGTTCTGGTCGGCGCTGGTCTACCTGCCGCGCGACCGGTACACGACCGAGGTGCGCCTGGCGATGCAACAGGAGCTGCTCTCCCGCCTGGGCGGCCGCGACATCGAGTTCAGCGCCCACGTCACCGAGTCGGTCCTCGCCCGGCTGCACTTCGTCGTCCGCGTGCCGGTGGCCCGCGGCGGGGTGCCCGCGCTGTCCGACGTCGACGTCGACGCGCTGCAGCACGGCCTGTCCGCCGTCGCCCGCAGCTGGACCGACGACCTCGCCGACGCCCTGGCCGAGCGCCACGGCGCCGACGCCGAGCAGGTGCTCGCCCGCGTCGCCGACGCCTTCCCGGCCTCCTACCAGGACGACTTCCCGGCGACGACGGCCGTGGAGGACCTCGCCCGCCTCGACGCCCTCGCCCCCGGGGAGCTCGGCCTGCGGCTGCGCCGCCCGCGCGGCGCCGCCGAGGGCGAGCCGCGGCTGACCGTCTACCGGGTGGGGGAGCGGCTGCTGCTGTCCGACGTGCTGCCGGTGCTGCAGCACATGGGCGTCGACGTCGTCGACGAGCGGCCCTACGAGATCGACCGGATCGGCGCCCGGCCGGCGTGGATCTACGACTTCGGCCTGACCGTGCCGCCGGCCACGCTGCCCGGCGGCGAGCTGCCGTTCCCCGGGTCGCTGCCCGAGCGCTTCACCGAGGCGGTCGCGGCGGTCTGGCGCGGCGACGCCGAGGACGACGGCCTGGGCGCGCTGGTGCTGCTGGCCGGGCTGAACTGGCGGCAGGTCACCGTGGTGCGCGCCTACGTGCAGTGGCTGCGCCAGGCCGGCCTGCCCTTCGGCCAGCGCTACGTGGAGACCACGCTGGCCGCGCACCCCGACGTCGTCGCCCGGCTGGTGGCGCTGTTCGAGACGCGGTTCTCGCCCGGTCGCGAGGCCGGCCGGGGCACCCGCCAGGAGGCGCTGGCCGCGTCGCTGCGCGAGGCGATCGGGCGGGTGGACTCCCTCGACGCCGACCGCGTGCTCACCAGCCTGCTGGCCGCCGTCACCGCCACCCAGCGCACCACCTACTACGCGGGCGGCCCGCTGGCCATCAAGCTCGACCCGCACGCCGTGCCCGACCTGCCCGAGCCGCGGCCCGCCCGCGAGGTGTTCGTCAGCAGCCCCCGGGTGATGGGCGTGCACCTGCGCTTCGGCGCGGTCGCCCGCGGCGGGCTGCGCTGGTCCGACCGCCGCGAGGACCTCCGCACCGAGGTGCTCGGCCTGGTCAAGGCGCAGATGGTCAAGAACACCGTCATCGTGCCCACCGGCGCCAAGGGCGGCTTCGTCGTGCGCAACCCCCCGCCCGACGGCGCCTCCCGCGAGGAGGTCCTGGCCGAGGGGCAGGCCTGCTACCGGCTGTTCATCGGCGCGCTGCTGTCGCTGACGGACGACCTGGTCGGCGGGGAGGTCGTGCCGCCCGAGCGGGTGGTCCGGCACGACGGCGACGACCCGTACCTCGTGGTCGCCGCGGACAAGGGGACGGCGACCTTCTCCGACCTCGCCAACGCCGTCGCGCTCGAGCGCGGGTTCTGGCTGGGCGACGCCTTCGCCTCCGGCGGCTCGGTCGGCTACGACCACAAGGCCATGGGCATCACCGCCCGCGGCGCGTGGGAGTCGGTGACCCGGCACTTCCGCGAGCTCGACCTCGACGTGCAGAGCCAGGAGTTCACCGTCGTCGGCGTCGGCGACATGTCCGGCGACGTGTTCGGCAACGGGATGCTGCTGTCCGAGCACATCCGCCTGGTGGCCGCCTTCGACCACCGGCACGTGTTCGTCGACCCGACCCCGGACGCCGCGACGTCGTTCGCGGAGCGGCGCCGCCTGTTCGACCTGCCGCGCTCCTCGTGGGCCGACTACGACCCCGCGCTGATCAGCGCCGGGGGAGGGGTCTGGCCGCGGACGGCGAAGGCGATCCCCGTCAGCGGGCCGGTGCGCACCGCCCTGGGCCTGCCCGACGACGTCGACACGCTCTCGCCGGTGGAGCTCATCCGCGCGGTGCTGCTCGCGCCGGTGGACCTGCTGTTCAACGGCGGCATCGGCACCTACGTCAAGGCGGCGTCCGAGAGCCACCTCGACGTGGGCGACAAGGCCAACGACGCCGTCCGGGTCGACGGCCACCAGCTGCGCGTGCGCGTGGTGGGGGAGGGCGGCAACCTCGGCCTCACCCAGCGCGGGCGCGTGGAGTACGCGCTGGCCGGCGGCCGGGTGAACACCGACGCGATCGACAACTCCGCCGGCGTGGACACCTCCGACCACGAGGTGAACATCAAGATCGCGCTCAACGGGGTGGTCGCCGCCGGCGCCCTGGACGCCGACGGCCGCGCCGCGCTGCTGGGCGAGATGACCGACGAGGTCGCCGCCGCCGTCCTCACCGACAACCACGCCCAGAACGCCACCCTCGCCGCCGAGGTGACGTCCTCGCGCAGCCTGCTCGACGCCCACGAGCGGTTCCTCCGGCACCTGGAGCGCACCGGCCGGCTCGTGCGCGCGGTGGAGGCGCTGCCCGACGACCGCGCGCTCGCCCAGCGCCGCCGCGACGGGCACGCGCTGACCAGCCCGGAGCTGTCGGTGCTGCTCGCCTACGCCAAGCTCGAGGTCAACGACGCCGTCCTGCACGGCGACCTGCCCGACGACCCGGCGCTGGCCCGGCTGCTGCGCGACTACTTCCCGGCGCCGCTGCGGGAGCGGTTCGCCGCGGCCGTCGACGGCCACCCGCTGCGGCGGGAGATCATCGCGACCGCGCTGACCAACCGGGCGGTCAACACCGCCGGGGTCACGGGCCTGTACCGGCTCGCCGAGGAGACCGGCCTGGACCTCGCCGCCGTCGTGCGGGCGCACGCGGTGGCCCGGGCGGTGTTCGACGTCGACGGGCTGTGGGACGCCGTCCGGCCGCTGGACAACCGGGTGCCCGCGCCGGTGCAGGTGGAGCTGCGCACCGAGGCCACGCGCCTGTCGGAGCGGGCCGCGCGGTGGCTGCTGCGGCTGCCCGAGCTCCTGGTCCACCCCGCCGCGGGGATCACCGCGGTGACCGAGCGGTTCGCCGCGCCGGTGGCGGCGGTGCGCGCCGGCCTGCCCGGGTGGCTGCTGGGCGACGAGGCGGCGTCCTACGCGGCGCGGGCCGAGCGGCTGCGCGCGGCCGGGGTGCCCGAGGCGCTGGCGGGGGAGGTGGCCGCGGCGCCGCTGCTGCCGGCCGCGCTGGACCTCGCCGTCGTCGCCGAGCGCACCGGGGCGCCGATCGAGCTGGCCGGGCGGGTGGCGCAGGAGCTGGCCGAGCGGCTGGCGCTGGTGCCGCTGCGCGAGCTGGTCATCGCGCTGCCGCGGGACCGGCGCTGGCCGTCGATGGCCCGCGCCGCGCTGCGCGACGACCTGGCCGCCGAGCAGGCCGAGCTCGCCGTTGAGGTGCTGTCCGCGCGGGGGAGCGGCGACGCCGCCGAGCTGGTGGGGGAGTGGGCGGAGGGCTGGGACGGCCCGCAGCGCCGCGCCGCCGCCCAGCTCGCCGACATCGCCGCCGGCGACCGGCACGAGCTGCCCGAGCTGGTGGTCGCGGTGCGCACCCTGCGCGGCCTCCGCCGCCGGTAGGGGTCCGCTCAGCCGTCGATCATCGGATGCGTGCCGCTCGTCCCGGCGTGTCCGCGCGTGTCCCGTGCACGCATCCGATGATCGACACGAGAGGCGCGCGCAGGCGCGCGTGCACCCGCACGGGTGGTCACCCGGGAGGGAGTGCACGGTCCCGACGGGGGATCTCCGCACGGCCGTCACCCGCAGGACACCTGAGCCGCCGACGCTGGCCCCCGGAGAGACCACACCGGGAGGCCCCGTGGACAGCCCGACCGCCACCCTGACGCCCGCCGTCGCGAGCACGGTGGCCCGCACCGCCGTCCGCGCCGCCACCGCCTCGTGGGGCGGGGACCGTCGCCGCCGGCGCCTGCTCGTGTGCACCGCCGCCGACATCCTCTGTGCCCAGGGCGTGCGGGTGCGCGTCGTCTCGTCCCCGGTCGCCTGGCCGCGGGGCCCCCGCCTGGTCGTCGCCAACGCGGCCGGCTGGCTCGACGTGCTGGCGCTGGCCACCGTCGTCCCGGCCACCCCCGTCGTCGACGCCGCCCTGGTCGACACCCCCCTGCTGCGCTCGCTCGCCCGCCGCGGCGGCCTGTTCGTCGACGACGGCAGCGGCGCCGTGCGGGCCGAGGTCACCGCCCTGCTGCGCGCCGGCGTCAGCGTCGCCACGCACCCCGGCGGCGCAGCGGCCGACGGCGAGCCCGGCCGGTTCCGCGCCCGCGCGGTCGCCGCCGCCGTCGATGCGCAGGTGCCGGTCTGCCCGGTCGCCGTGCGGTCCGCGGAGGGCGGCAGCGTCGTCGAGGTGCACCTGCTGCCGGCGCTGCAGCCCGGCACCGACGCCCGCCCGCTGGCCGCGCTCGCCGAGTACGCCGTCGCCCACGTGCTGGAGGCCGGCGACCCCGGCCCCGCGCGGCCCACGCCCGCATCCCGGAACAGGACTGTCCGCGCCCGTCCGGGGTACGGCCGCCAGCGTCCCTGACCACTCCCGGGAGGAGACGCCCCCGTGCAGCCCGACACCCTCGTCGACCGCAGCGAGGACGACGCCGACGGCGAGCCGGCCCCGCCGCCGGTCCGCGTGCCCCACAAGGCCGAGGTCCTCGACCTCACGAAGTGGCGGCTCAACTCCCTCCCCGACGAGAACAGCGACGAGGACTGGGACGACGACCGCGAGCTCTTCGGCCCCGACGGCGAGCGCGTCGAGACCTGGCGCGAGGGCTATCCCTACACCGAGCGCATGGAGCGCCGGGAGTACGAGATCGAGAAGCGCCGGCTGCAGATCGAGCTGCTGAAGCTGCAGGGCTGGGTGAAGGACACCGGCCAGCGGCTGGTCATCGTCTTCGAGGGCCGCGACGCCGCCGGCAAGGGCGGCACGATCAAGCGGTTCACCGAGCACCTCAACCCGCGCGGCGCCCGCACGGTCGCCCTCGACAAGCCGTCCGAGCGCGAGCAGAACCAGTGGTACTTCCAGCGCTACGTGCAGCACCTGCCGGCGGCCGGCGAGATCGTGCTGTTCGACCGGTCCTGGTACAACCGCGCCGGCGTCGAGCGGGTGATGGGCTACTGCACCGAGGAGCAGTACCAGCAGTTCCTGCTGCAGGCCCCCGAGCTCGAGCGGATGTTCGTCGACAGCGGGATCCGGCTGTTCAAGCTGTGGTTCTCGGTGTCCCGCGGCGAGCAGCGCTCGCGCTTCATCGTGCGGCAGATCGACCCGGTGCGGCAGTGGAAGCTCTCGCCCACCGACCTCGCCAGCCTCGACAAGTGGGACGCCTACACCGAGGCCAAGGAGGCGATGTTCCTGCACACCGACACCGCCCACGCGCCGTGGACGGTCATCAAGAGCAACGACAAGAAGCGCGCCCGACTCGAGGCGATGCGGCACGTGCTGTGCCGGCTGGACTACGAGGACAAGGACTGCGCCGTCGTCGGCGACCCGGACCCGCTGATCGTGGGCTCGGCGGCCGACGTCCTCGAGGAGCACTCCGACACCCCGGTGGCCCCGCCGCCGCCCCGGACCGGGCGCCGCTAAGGACGTCCATGTGCCCGTCTGCGGCTCTCTAGTCGGGGAACTAGAGAGCCGCAGACGGTCTCAGAGGACCGGGTGGCGGCGGCCGAAGCCGGTGGCCTGCTCGATCGCGTGCGCGACCTCGAGCAGCCGCCGGTCGGCCCGCGGGGCGGCGACGACCTGCAGGCCCACCGGCAGCCCGTCGGCGGTGAACCCGCCGGGCAGCGACAGCGCGGGGCAGCCGGTGGCCGACACCAGCGTGCAGGCCCGCATCCAGCCGAGGTAGTCGGCCTGCGGCACCCCGGCGACCTCCGTGGGGTACTCCTGCTCGACGGGGAAGGGCAGCACCTGCGTGGTGGGGGCGAGCAGCACGTCGTAGCGGTCGAAGAACCCGACGACGCGCTCGTACAGCCGGGTGTGCGCCACCTCGGCCCGGCCGACGTCGGCGCCGGTGAGCGCCGCACCGATCGCCGCGTTGCCGCGGATCGCCGCCTTCACCTTGTCCGGCGAGCGGCGCACGGCCTCGCCGAACGTCGCCTCGAACAGCCAGGCGCGCAGCGTGCCGAACACCTCGTCGGCCTCGCGCAGGTCCGGGCATGCCTCCTCCACGGTGGCGCCGAGCGACTCCACCACCGGCAGCACCTCGCGCAGCACGGCCGGGATCGCCGGGTCGACCGGGACCAGGCCGCCGAGGTCCGGCGCCCAGGCCACCCGCAGGCCCCGCAGGTCCTCCGGCAGCGGCGCGGCGAGGCCGGCCGGGTCGTCGGCCAGCGAGATCGGCACCCGCGGGTCGGGCCCGGCGATCGCCGAGAGGGTCAGGGCGACGTCAGCCACCGTGCGGCCCATCGGCCCCTGCACCGACAGGGTCGAGAAGCCCATCGCCGCCGGCCAGGTGGGCACCCGGCCGGGGGTGGGCCGCAGGCCGACGACGTTGCAGAAGGCCGCCGGGTTGCGCAGCGAGCCGCCCATGTCGCTGCCCTCGGCCAGCGGCACCAGCCCGGCGGCGAGTGCGGCCGCGGCGCCGCCGCTGGACCCTCCGGCCGACAGCCCGTGCCGGTAGGGGTTGTGGGTCGCGCCGAACAGGGTGTTGAACGTGTGCGAGCCCGCGGCGAACTCCGGCACGTTGGTCTTGCCCACCCGGATCGCCCCGGCGAGCCGCAGCCGCTCGACGACGAGCTCGTCGCGCGCCGGGACGGTGTCGGCGTGCAGCGGCGAGCCCCACGTGGTGCGCATGCCGCCGGTGGCGTGGGTGTCCTTGTGGGCCACGGGCAGCCCGTGCAGCGGCCCGACCGGCTCCCCGGCGGCGAGCGCCGCGTCGGCGGCGTCCGCGGCGGCCCGCGCGCCCTCGGCGTCGAGCGTGACGATCGCGTTGACCTGCGGGTCGACCCGCTCGATGCGCGCGAGGTGCGCGTCGAGCAGCTCGCGGGCGGACACCTCCCTCTTCCGCACGAGGGCGGCCAGCTCGGTGGCCGGCCGGAGGCAGAGGTCTGCGTCGCGGGCGGGGTCGGCGGTCGCGGGGGTCACCCGGGGAGGGTGCCACGTCGGGCCGGGCGGGCACATGGCCGACACTGGACGGGTGGACGGCGAGACGAGCGGCCAGGCGACCGAGCACGACGAGCAGGCGGTGACCTTCGCCGACCTCGGGCTGCGCGAGGAGCTGCTGGCGGCGCTGACGCGGCTGGGCTACGAGGAGCCCACGCCGATCCAGCGGGAGGCGGTGCCGCCGATGGCCGCCGGCCGCGACCTCCTCGGCCAGGCGGCCACCGGCACCGGCAAGACCGCCGCCTACGCGCTCCCGGTGCTGCAGCGGCTGCCCGACGAGCGCCCCGGCGGCGACCCGCTGGCCCTGGTCCTCGTGCCCACCCGCGAGCTCGCCATCCAGGTGTCGGAGGCGCTGCACCGCTACGGCCGAGACCTCGGCGCCCGCGTGGTGCCCGTCTACGGCGGCCAGCCGATCCCGCGCCAGCTGCGCGCGCTGGAGGCCGGCGTCGACGTCGTCGTCGCCACCCCCGGCCGGGCGCTGGACCTGCTGCAGCGCGGCAGCCTGCACCTGGGCGGGGTCGCCACCGTGGTGCTCGACGAGGCCGACGAGATGCTCGACATGGGCTTCGCCGAGGACCTCGAGGCGCTGCTCGACGAGGTGCCCGAGGAGCGGCAGACGGTGCTGTTCAGCGCCACCATGCCCCGCCGCCTGGACGCGATGGCACGCCGCCACCTGCGCGACCCGCTGCGCATCCAGGTGGCCCGCGAGGTGCCCACCGAGGGCGAGGCGCCGCGGGTGCGCCAGACCGCCTTCGTCGTCTCCCGCGCGGCCAAGCCGGCGGCGCTGGGGCGCGTGCTCGACGTCGAGAGCCCGACGGCGGCCATCGTCTTCTGCCGCACCCGCGACGAGGTCGACGACCTCACCGAGACGCTCAACGGCCGCGGCTACCGGGCCGAGGCGCTGCACGGTGGCATGAGCCAGGAGCAGCGTGACCGCGTCATGGGCCGGCTGCGAGGCGGCACCGCCGAGCTCCTGGTCGCCACCGACGTCGCCGCCCGCGGCCTCGACGTCGAGCAGCTCACCCACGTCGTCAACTACGACGTCCCGGCCGCGGCGGAGACCTACGTGCACCGCATCGGCCGCGTGGGCCGGGCCGGGCGTGAGGGCGTGGCCATCACGCTGGTCGAGCCGCGGGCGCACCGGATGCTCAAGACCATCGAGCGGGTCACCGGCGCCCCGATCAAGGTCGAGCGGGTCCCCACCGTCGCCGATCTGCGCGCCCGCCGGCTCGAGCTCACCCGCGCCGCGCTGCGCGAGAGCCTGCTCGGCGACGACCTCGAGCGCTTCCGCGCCGTCGTCGAGACGCTCACCGACGAGTTCGACGTCATGGAGGTGGCGCTCGCGGCGGTCAAGCTCGCCCACGAGGCCACCACCGGCCCGGACGACGACGAGGAGATCCCCGAGGTCACCCTCCGGCCGGAGCGCCCGCAGCGCGACGGCGACCGCGGTCAGGGCCGCGCGCTCCGGTCCCGGTCGGGCGGCTCCGGCGACAGCGTCCGGTTGTTCATCGGCGCCGGCCGCAGCGCCGGCGTGCGGCCCGGCGACCTCGTCGGCGCGATCGCCGGGGAGACCGGCCTGCGCGGCCGCGACGTCGGCGCGATCGAGATCGCCGAGCGGTTCAGCCTGGTCGAGGTGCCCGCCGCCGCGGCCGAGGAGGTCATCGCCGCCCTCAAGGCGAGCTCGGTCAAGGGCAAGAAGGTGACCGTGCGCCGCGACAAGGGCCGCGACTGAGGAGGCGGGCGGTCAGGCCGTGGCGGTCCGCACCAGCCCGACCACCCGCTCCTCCACCGCCGGGCCCCACGCGCGCAGCGCGAACGACACCGGCCACAGGTCGCCGTCGTCCAGGGTCGCGGCGTCGTTGAAGCCGAGGGTCGAGTACCGGGTGCCGAACTTGCCGGCGTCCTGGAAGAAGACGACGACCTTCCCCTCGGCGTTCGTGTAGGCGGGCATCCCGTACCAGGTCTTCGGCGCCAGGTGCGGGGCGTGCGTGGTGACGACGACGTGCACCCGCTCGGCGAGCGCCCGGTCCTCCGGCGCCATCTCCGCGATCCGGTCGAGGACCGCCGTCAGCCCGTCGGCCTTCTTCGCGCCCTTCCGCCCCCCGGCGCGCAGCTCGGCCGCGCGCTCCCTCATGGCCGCGCGCTCCTCGGCGCTGAAGCCGGTGCTCTCCTCGACGTCGCTGCCGGTCACGTCCCGCTCCCTCTCGTCGTCCGGTGTCCTGGCGACGATCCTGGGGCCCGGCCGGCCCCGGGGGCTTCTCGATTCCTGACCGGTCAGCGGAGCGTCGGGCTCGCGGGGTCGTCGGGGACGACGTCGGGCACCCGGTTGGGGCCGGCGTCCAGCGGCCGCGGCCGGTCCTGGCGGTGCAGCCGGACGGCGACCAGCGCGACGTCGTCCTCCGGGCGGCCGTCCACCAGCCGGTCGAGCACCTCGTCGAGCACCTCGTCCAGCGGCCGGCCGGCGAGCTCGCGCAGCGCCTCGCGCAGCCGGGCCATGCCGGCGTCGAGGTCGGCGTCGCGCCGCTCGATGAGCCCGTCGGTGAACAGCAGCACGGTGGCGCCGCGGTCGAGCGTGACCACCGACTCCTCCCGGCGTGCCTCGGGGTCGACGCCGAGCAGCAGGTCGCCGCGCCAGGAGGCCAGCTCGGCCACGCTGCCGTCGGGGTTGATGACCAGCGGCGGCAGGTGCCCGGCGTTGGCCCACCGCATCCGGGTGACGCCGCGCTCGAGCTCGTCGGCGGTCTGCTCGAAGCGGGCGACGGTGGCGGTCGCCATCACGTGGGTCTGCAGCAGCGCCATGGAGGCGTCCAGGCCGCGCAGCACCTCGCCGGGGCCGGCGTCGCTGTAGGTGGCGATGCCGCGCAGCAGGCCGCGCAGCTGGCCCATCGCCGCGGCGGCCTCGGTGTCGTGGCCGACCACGTCGCCGATGACCAGCATCGTGGCGCCGCCGGGCTGCAGGAACGCGTCGTACCAGTCGCCGCCGACCCGCGCCGCCTCGGCCGCCGGCAGGTAGCGGACGGCGATCTCGGCGTGGTCGGGCTCCGGCGGCTCCGTGAGCAGGCTGCGCTGCAGCCCCTCGGCAAGCGCCTGCTGCTGCCCGTAGAGCCGGGCGTTGTCCAGCGCCAGGCCGGCCCGGTCGGCGACGTCCTGGGCGGTGGCGAGGTCCTCCTCCCGCGGGGCCCAGCCCCGGCGGAAGTAGAGGGTCATGACGC
The DNA here is from genome assembly GCF_900129495.1 of Geodermatophilus nigrescens. Lineage (GTDB taxonomy): Bacteria > Actinomycetota > Actinomycetes > Mycobacteriales > Geodermatophilaceae > Geodermatophilus > Geodermatophilus nigrescens. Next base: position 35,771 of record NZ_FQVX01000007.1, on the reverse strand, counting down.
CGAGGGTCCGGTCGCGGCCGCGCAGGGGGAGCGCGACGGCGGACTCCGGCGCGAGCGCGGTGAGCAGGTCGCGGGCCTCGCCCTCGGGCAGCAGGTCGACGACCGCGCGGGTGCGCTCCATGACGGCCTCGCCGGTGAGCAGGGCCCGCATGAGCGGCGCGGTGACCGGCATGGCGTCGATCCGGGCGCCTGCGTACCGGTCGACCAGCGGGCGGGCCGCCGGGTCGGCGTGCCAGTGGCCGACGTCGCGGGGGCGGCCGTCGGGGTCGACGACGGTGACGATGCACCAGTCGGCCAGCGCGGGCACGACCAGCCGCGGCAGGTGCGCGGTGGCGGTCTGGGCGTCCAGCGCACCGGCGAGCTCGGCGCTGACCTGGGCGAGCAGCGCCAGCCGCTGCGCGCCCCGCTCGGCGCGGTCCTGCACGCGGCGGCGCTCGGTGACCTCGAGGAAGTACACCGACAGGCCCTCGGGGCTGGGCCACGCGCGGACCTCGTACCAGCCGTGCAGCGGCGCGGGGTAGTGCGCGTCGAACTGCACCGGCTTCCCGGTGCGCACCGCCTCCCGGTAGTGCGTCTCGAAGGCGCCGTCCATGGCCGCCGGGAACGCCGTCCACAGCTCCTGGCCGAGGAGGTCGTCGCGGCCGCGGCCCAGCAGGCGCTCGGCCTCGGCGTTCACGTGGGTGAAGCGCCACTCGCGGTCGAGGGAGTAGAAGCCGGCCGGCATGGCCTCGAGCACGCGGGTGACCCGCAGGCCGGCGGCGCGCTCGGCGGTGGTGTCGTAGGCGGCGCCGAGCACCCGGGCGGCGCCGCCGTCGCCGTCGCGCAGCGTGCGCCCGCGGGCCTGCACCCAGCGCGTCTCGCCGTCGGGCCACACGACGCGGTACTCGGCCTCGTAGTCGCCGAGCGCGGCGATGCTGGCCTGCAGGGCGTCGGTGACGCGCGGCAGGTCGTCGGGGTGCACGCGGTCGTTGAAGGCCTCGATGGTGCCGCCGAAGGACTCCGCGTCGTAGCCGAACATCTCGATGAGCCGGTCGTCCCAGGTGAGCTCGCCGGTGCGCAGGTCCCAGTCGAAGGTGCCGATGCCGGCGGCGTCGATCGCCAGGCCGTAGCGCAGCCGGTCGCCCTCGTAGGCGGTGCGCAGCGCGGCCAGCTCGAGCTCGGTGATGGCGGCGGCGGCGAGCTGGCGCAGGGTGGCGACGTCGGTGTCCGACCACGGCCGCGGCGTCGGGGCGGCCACGCAGACGACGCCGACGACGAAGCCGTCGGAGTCGACCATCGGCGCCCCGAGGTAGGAGCCGACGATGCCCGCCCGCACCTGCGGGAGGTCGGTGGCGCGGGGCTCGGCGTGCACGTCGGGGACGACGACGGGCATGCCCTCAGCGGCCGGGACCGCGCACGCGGTGGCGTCCAGCGGTGCCTCGCGGCCGACCGTGCCCGGGGGCAGCCCGGCGCCGGCGACGACGACCTCGACGTCGTCGAGCAGGGAGATCTGCGCGATGGGGGCGCCGAGCAGCCGGGCGGCGAGCTCGGCCAGCCGGTCGAGGGCGGCGCTGGCGTCCCGCAGGCGGAGCCGGCGCGCCGCGCGCGTGCGGGAGCGGTCGGCCTGCAGGACCTCGGCCGCGGCGCGCGTGCTCGCGACCGGCCCCGTGCCGTGGGGCCGGGTCGTGTCGTCCACCGAACCTCTCCGTCCGGCTCGGGGCCGACTCGTACCACCGCGCCTCCGGCCGTGTCTCGGTCCGGGCGCGCGTACATCGTAAGCGCCGCCCGTTGTGGGCAACAGGGCTCACGCGGGGTGCGTCACGTCTCACCCGGCGTGGCGACGCGCGTTCAGGCGGGCGGCAGCACCAGCGTCAGCGCCGTCCCGCCGTCGTGTTCCACGTGCAACCCGGCCCGGCGCAGCAGCGCCCGCAGCCGGACGGCGGAGTCCGGCTCGGCGGTGGTGGTGGCCAGCAGCCGCGCCACCCGGCCCTTGTGCGCCTTGTTCGCGTGGCTGACCACGGTGCGACTGCCGTCGGGCCGCTCGCTGAGGACGTCGACGGTCACCGCGCCGGGCACCGGGGCCAGCGCCTGGTAGGCGCCGCTGCGCAGGTCGACGACGAGCTCGCCGCTCGCCGCCAGCACCGGGCCGAGCACCGGCCGCCACAGCGCGCGCAGGGTGGGCAGCCCGGGCAGCGCGGAGCCCGCCGACAGCCGGTACGCGGGGATGGCGTCGCCGGCCCGGACGAGCCCGAGCAGCGCCGAGCCGACCGCCAGCCGCCGGTCGGCGCGGGCCCGCTGCGCGCGGGTGAGCGTGCGGATGCCGAGGGCGTCGTAGAGGACGCCGGTGTAGCGCTCGATCGCGGGCTTCGTCGGGCTGGTGCACAGCGCCGCGTTGCGCGCGACCTCGACGTCCTGGGCAGGGGAGAGGCCGAGCGCGGCGCGGGCGGCGGGCGGGTCGGCGGCCAGCCGGACGACCGCGCCGACCAGCCGCTCGCGGACCGGCGTCAGCTCCGGCGTGGACAGCGCGGCCAGGTCCAGCGGGGCGCCGTCGCCGTCGGGCGACTTGGTCTCCGACGGGGGCAGGAGCACGAGCACGAGGGGCCAGGCTACGGAGCGCTCAGGTCCAGTAGAGGAGGCGGGCGCCGGGCAGCCGCTCGGCGACCTCGCGCTCGAACCAGCCGCGCAGCTCGGCCATCGTCTCCCTGGGGTAGACGTGCTTGACCGAGCCGAACCTGCCCCGCTTGGTGGTGCGGCGGGACTCGTCCATGTCGAGCTTGGTGCGCGGGTACCAGTCGAGCAGCGTCTCCTTGCTGCCCGGCGTGAACCGGTGGGTGATGCACTCGACGGTGAGGTCGTGGCCGGCCGGGACGGCGGCGGCGATGCCGTCGAGGAGCTCGGCGTACTGCTCGCGCCAGCCGTCCACCGGCATGATCGGCGCGATGGTGACGCCGACCGGGTAGCCGGCCGCGGCCACCGCCGCGAGCGCGCCGAGCCGGGCGGGCACCTTCGCCGTCGCGCCCTCGAAGCGCCGGTCGACGGCCGTGGCGTTCACCGAGAAGCGCAGCCGGGTGCGGCCGCCGTGGGGGAGGACGAGCAGGCCCGCGACGTCGTCGAACTTGGTCGTGGCGCGCAGCTGCACGGGGCCGGGCCACGCGTGCGTGCCGAAGTGCTCGACCATGCGGGACAGGCCGCCGGTGAGGTGCTCGATGGCCAGCGGGTCGGTGTAGCAGGACGCCTCGAACGTCGTGCCCTCGCCGCCGCGCTCGAGCGTGCCGGAGGTGACGGTCCCCCGGCCGACGTGGTCGTCGAGGCCCTCGAGCACCTCGTCGAGGTCGGCCCACACGCGGGTGATCGGCGGACCGGACAGGGAGCCGGCGAGGTAGCAGTACTGGCAGTGCGCGGGGCAGCCCTCGGCCAGGTCGAGGCGGAAGTCCGCCGACGGCGGGATCGGCTGCAGCTTGCGCTTGGACGGCGGCGGGACGACGAGGGCCATCGTGTCCTTGGCGGCCATGAACGCGGCGCGGTCGTCGTCGCCGCGCAGCGACGGGAGCCGGTCGCCGGGGAGCAGCTCGATCGCGTCGACGCCGGCGGCCTCGAGCCGGGACAGCACGCGCTGCCCGTGCGGGCGCTCGGCGGCCGAGCGGGTGACCAGGACGCGCTTCGGCGTCCACAGGCGGGACGGGGCGGGGACGGCGGGCGCGGCGGCGGTGTCGGGCGCGGTGAGGAGGGCTGGCGCGGTCATCACCAGGGAGAACACCGGGCCGGGGTTCCCGCTGCCCCGGCCCGGCATGACGACGGTCACGGTCAGACGACCGCGGCGAGCCCGCCCAGGCCGCAGTAGACGACGGCGGTGGTCCGCTGCAGCACCGGCCGCCCCGACGCGGGCCGGGCGACCCGGTTCCGCAGCGCCGCCGCGGTGAGCGCGTAGGCGCTGTCGGTCGCCGTCGCCATGACCACGAAGAGCAGGCCGAGGACCAGCACCTGGAGTGCCACCGGCCCGGCGGCCGGGTCGACGAACTGCGGGAGGAAGGCCAGGAAGAACAGCCCGGTCTTCGGGTTGAGCAGGTCGACCAGCACGCCGTCGCGGAACAGCCGCCGGCGGGACGCCGGGGTGGCCGCGGGGCCGGCGCCGGCCGGGCGGCGGCGGGACAGCAGCTGCCGCAGGCCCAGCCACAGCAGGTAGGCCGCGCCGCCGTACCTGAGCACCGCGAAGGCCCACTCGGAGGAGGCCAGGACGGCGGTCACGCCACCCGCGGCGAGCAGCACGTGCAGCAGGGCGCCGGTCTCCAGGCCGAGGACGGACACCAGGCCCGCCGCGCGGCCGTGCTCGACGGCCCGGGCGACGACGTAGACGACCGACGGGCCGGGGACGGCGAGCAGCGCCGCGGTCGACAGCACGTAGAGCAGCAGGGTGGCGGAGGCGGGCATGCAGCAGAGGCTGCTCGGCGTGCGTGCGGGCAGCGTGCGTCCCGCGTCAGTGCACCGTGGGGACCGCGTGCGCGCTGCGTGCGAACAGCTCCGGGTCCGCGCCGAGGGCCCGCAGGGCCGCGCGGGCGGCGGCGCGGTGGGCGGCCGCGGCGCCGGGGCGGCCGGCGGTCTCGGCGAGCTCGGCGAGACGGGCGTCGGTGGTGCCCCAGACGGCACCGCCGGCCCCGAGGACGACGGTGCGCCCGGCCAGCGGCTCCAGCAGCCGGTACAGGTGCGCGGCCCGCTCGCGGTCACCGAGCGCCGTGACGGCCATCGCGAGGAAGACGAGGCCGGGGAGCAGGACGGCGTCCACGGGCAGCCGCTCCTCGGGCGGCCACAGCGCGTCGACCTCCGCCTGCGCCTCGTCCGTCCGGCCGGCCACGGCGAGCGCGTAGGCGGCGGCGCCGCCCCAGGCCGGCAGCGCGGGGTAGGCGCGGGCGAAGCCGAGCAGTGGGTCGGCCATCGCGGCGAGGCCGCCGGCCAGGGAGGCCAGCGTCAGCGCGTGGACCCCGCCGAACTGCACCGCGTCCGCGCCGCCGCGCAGCTCGGCGAAGGTCCGCACGTGCTCGGCGGACGCCTGCGCGTCGGCGAGCCGGCCCTCCAGCAGCGCGCGCATCGTCGTGAAGACGGCGACGTACATCAGCTCGTAGGGCATCCGCAGCCGGCCCGCCTCCTCGGCGTGCCGGGCGGTCTCCGGCCACACCTCCTCGATGCGCCCGGCCTCCAGCAGTGCGACCACCCGCCAGCGCCGGGCGACCGCGGCCGTCTCGGGGGCGTCCTCCCGCCGGGCGACGTCGAGCAGCTCGTCGGCCAGCGCGAGCCGCTCGGCCACCCCGTACGGGTGCCAGGTCGCCCACAGGCGGGCCTCCAGGGCGGCGGCCAGCACCGGGCCCTCGCCGAGGCCGCGGGCGGCGTCGAGGGCCGCGGCGGTGAGCTCCTGCACGCGCTCGGGGCGGCGCGCGAAGGACAGGGCCACCGCCAGCCGCGCCTGCAGCCGCGCGCGCAGCGCCGGCCGGTCGGGCGGGACGACGGCGAGGGCGTCCTCCAGCAGGCCGATGACCTCGGCGTCGACGGTGCCGAAGCCCTGCCAGGAGGGGCCGGCGAGCCCGAGGGCCGCGGTACCGAGCCAGGCGGGGTCGCCGACGGCGCGGGCGGCCCCGGCGGCCTCGGTGAACGTCTGCCGCGCCGCGGCGGTGTCGGCGGCGCGGGACAGCGCCTCGCCCAGTTCGAGCAGCAGGGGGCCGAGCCGGTGCGGGTCGGCGCCCAGGACGGCGGTGACGGCGTCGACGGTCCGCCGCAGCACGGCGGCGGCCTCTGCGTAGGCGGCCTGGGCCACGGCCTCGGCGGCGGCCTGCCGGGCATAGCCGACCGCGCGGTCGACCGAGGCGGGGTCGCCGGCACCGAGGAGGTGGTGGGCGATCTCGGCGGCACCGGCCGCACCGCGTCGCTCCAGCGCGTCGGCCACGCGGGCGTGCAGCCGGGCGCGCCGGGTGCGCGAGAGCCCGTCGGAGAGGGCGGAGCGGACCAGCGCGTGCGGGAAGGACCAGCGGCCGATGCCCTGCTCGGTCAGCAGGCCGGACGCGGTGGCGGCGTCCAGTGCGTCGACGAGGTGGTCCGGGGCCCAGGTCCCGACGGCCTCCAGGGTCCCGAGGTCGACGTCGCGGCCCACGACCGAGGCGAGCGTCAGCACGTCCTGGGCCACCGGGTCCAGCCGCCGCAGCCGGCGCTGCAGCAGCTCCCGCACGCCGTCGGGCACGTCGAACCCGCCGGCCGGCGGCAGCGGCGCGCTGTCGGGCGTGGTCGGCAGGTTGCGCAGGATCTCGCGCACGAAGAACGGGTTGCCCTCGGTCTCGGCGTGCAGCGCCCGCACGAACCGCGACCAGTCGCTGCCGCCGCGGTGCCGGCGGGCCAGCCGGCCGACGTCGGTCTCGCTCAGCCCAGCGAGGTCCACCTCGGTGAGCCGCCGTTCCCGGCGTTCCTGGGTCAGCAGCGCCGGGAGCAGGGCCTCCTCGCCGGCCTCCTCCGGGCGGGCCGTCACCAGCACGGCGCAGGCCGTCTCCTGCGAGGTGCGCAGCACGTGGCGCAGGAGCAGCAGGGTGGAGCGGTCGGCCCAGTGGACGTCCTCCAGGACCAGCAGCACCGGCGCCCGGGCGGCCAGGCCGGCCAGCAACCGGGCGACGGCCTCGAACAGCCGCCAGCGCTCGGTGTCGGCGTCCTCGGTGACCTCCGGTCCCTGCCGCCCCCGCCGCAGCCGCGGGAACAGCCGCACCAGCCCGCCCCCGCCGTCGTCGACGACCCGGGCGGCGGCGCGGTCGTCGAGTCCGTCGACCACCGGCCCGAGGGCCTCGACCCACGCGCAGTAGGGGACGATCGACTCCTCGTCGCAGCGGCCGTGCAGCACCGTCCAGCCCTCGGCGACGGCCTCGCGGGCGGTGACGGCGGCCAGCGCGGTCTTGCCGATGCCGGCCTCCCCGCGCACCAGCACCATCGCCGGCAGCGGGGCGCGGCGGGCGGCGCGCACGGCGGCCAGCGGCCCGTCCCGCCCGACGAACTCCGCCGGCGCGAGGTCGCCCAGCGCCGGGGCGGTCGGCCCGGAGACGGCGTCGTCACCGGCCGGGGCCGCCCGCGCGCGGCGCAGGCCGTCGAGCAGCGCCGCGGTCTCGCGGTCCGGCGGCACACCCAGCTCCCGCTGCAGCCGCTCGGCCAGCGCCCGGCCGGCGTCCAGGGCGGCCGCCCGGTCGCCGGCAGCGGCCAGCAGCCGGACGAGCTCGCGGCCGGCCTGCTCCGACAGTGGGTCCGCGCGCACCCGGCGGGCGGCCAGCTCCGCGGCCTCCCGTAGCCGCCCGGCCGCCTCGTGACCGGCCGCGGCCTCGGCCAGGACCCGCAGCAGGGACCGGGCGTGCTCGGCGCGGACCTCCTCGGCCCACTCCGCCTCCAGCCCGGGCAGCAGCGTGCCGCGGTCCCACGCCAGCGCCTCGGCCCAGCGCCCGGCGTCCGCGGCGGCCCGGAACCCGCGGAGGTCGACCCGGACGGCGGCCGGGTCGAGGCCCACGTCGTCGCGGCCGGCCTGCACCACGGCGGCGTGCGGCCCGAGCCCGCGCCGCAGCTCGGCGAGCGCGCCGCGCAGACCGGTCCGGGCGCCGGCCTCGGGGACGTCCGGCCACATCCGCGCGGCCAGCAGCCCGCGGGAGCAGCGCCCGGGAGTGACGGCCAGCAGCGCCAGGAGCTCACGGGCCCGGCGGCTCCCCGGCGGCTCCAGCGGCTCGCCGGCGTGCTCCAGTGCGAGTCCGCCGAGGACGCGCACCACCAGCACGGCGGGACGATAGCGCCGTCCCGGCCGCCCGGGGAGACGTCCGCGCAGGTCAGCGGGGACAGGAGGCCGGTGCCCGCCCGTTAGGCTGCGCGACCGTGCCGCTGTTCTCCTTCGAGGGCCGATCGCCGCAGGTGCACCCCGACGCGTGGGTGGCGCCGACGGCCACGCTGGTGGGCGACGTCGTCGTCGAGGCGGGTGCCTCCATCTGGTACGGGGCGGTGCTGCGCGCCGACTTCGGCGCGATCGTCGTCCGCGCCGGCGCCAACGTGCAGGACAACTCCGTGCTGCACGGCGGCGACGACCCGGTCACCGAGGTCGGCCCCGGCGCGACCGTCGGGCACGTGTGCGTCGTCCACGGCTCGGTGATCGGTGCCGAGGCGCTGATCGGCAACGGGACGACCGTGCAGGACGGCGCCCGCATCGGACGGCGGTCGCTGATCGGCGCCGGCAGCCTCGTGCCGCCGGGCATGGTCGTGCCCGACGAGGTGCTCGCCTTCGGTGCTCCCGCGAAGGTGCGCGGCCCGCTCACCGAGGGCGCCGCGGTGTGGGTCGACGGCAACCCGTCGATCTACCAGGAGCTCGCCCGCCGGCACGCGGCGACGGTGGAGCGCCTGCCCGATCCCGGCGTCTGACCCCTCGGGGTGACGACGGCCACACCGCCCGGCCCCACCCTGTGCGCCATGGCGACTCACTGGGCGGTGACGGCACTGCGGCGCAGGCACGGGCGACGGGCGGCGGGAGCGCTGCGCGACCAGCTGGACCGCTGCCTGGCGGACGCCGGCGACGGCGGCGAGCCGGACTGGGCGGGGCTGCTGGTGTCCGCGCCCCGGCGCGAGCGCGACACCCGGGGCCGGGTGTGGTGGTGCTACGAGGCGTCGGTGACGACGTCGCCGCCCCCGGCGCCGGAGGCCGCCGGGACACCCGCGCCGCGGGCCGCCGGGGCCGTGCCCGCCGCGGGGTGACCGGCCGTCGTGCCACGGGCACCCGCTCCCCGACGGGCTACCGGGGCTCCCGGGACCCGTCCCGGGGTGCGGGGACGACCGGCAGGTCCCCGGTGTAGACGACCTGGTCCGCCACGTCGCGCAGCTTGACGTTGCTCCGCTGGCTGACCTGGCGCAGGCGGGTGAAGGCCTCGTCCTCGTGGACGCGGTACCGGCTCATGACGATGCCCACGGCCATCGCGATCCGGCGGTTGCTCAGGAGGGCCCGTTCGAGGTCGTCCGCGCGCGAGACGGCCGCGGCGAGCTCCTCGCGGAGCCGGACCACGTCGGTCGCCGCGTCACCCCCGCCGCACACGGAAGCAGTTTACAGAGTAAACCGGCGACGTCGCGCCTCACCGCCACTCCGGGAGATCGGCCCGAGCCGGGGCAGCTCGCCCGACGGTCGGCCGACCTACTGGTCGGACAGCTCGACGACCACCGGCGCGTGGTCGCTGGCGCCCTTGCCCTTGCGCTCCTCGCGGTCGATGAGCGCGGCGGTGACCCGGCCGGCCAGCGCGGGGGAGCAGAGCTGGAAGTCGATCCGCATGCCCTCGCGGCGCGGGAAGCGCAGCTGCGTGTAGTCCCAGTACGTGTAGACGCCGGGACCGGGCGCCAGCGGGCGGACGACGTCGGCGTAGCCGGTCTCGACGACGGCGCGGAACGCGGCCCGCTCGGGCTCGGAGACGTGCGTGGAGTGCGAGAACACCGACATGTCCCAGACGTCGTCGTCCTGCGGGGCGATGTTCCAGTCGCCGACCAGCGCCACCTGCGCCGCGGGGTCGGCGGCCAGCCAGCCGCCCGCCGCGGTGCGCAGCGCCGAGAGCCACTCGAGCTTGTAGTCGTAGTGCGGGTCGCCGAGCTGGCGGCCGTTGGGCACGTAGAGGCTCCACACCCGCACCCCGTCGCAGGTGGCGCCGACGGCACGCGCCTCGGCGGCGGGCTCGGCGCCCTCCTTGGCCGCCCAGGTGGGCATGCCGGGGAACCCGACCTCGACGTCGGCCAGTCCCACCCGGGACACGACGGCGACGCCGTTCCACTGCGAGTGGCCGACGTGCGCGACCTCGTAGCCGAGCTCGCGGAACCGCTCCTCGGGGAACTGGTCGTCGCGGCACTTGGTCTCCTGCAGCGCCAGGACGTCGACGTCGCGGCGCTGCAGCCAGGCGGCCACCCGGTCGACGCGGGTGCGGATCGAGTTCACGTTCCAGGTGGCCAGTCGCACGGCACCCGAGCCTAGGAGACGGCGCCGACACCCTCTCCCCGGCGGTGACCGTCACGGGCGGCCCCCGGCCGGACACCACCTGTGACCTGGGGAGACGCATCTCACGTCCGATCGGGTGCGCGGTCGGTCCGCGGGGTACGGAACCGTCGTGACCGCCTCCAGGCAGTGGGATCATGACCGGGTGACCGGAACCCGGACGAGCCGAGCCCAGGAGAGCGGACACGTCCCGTCCCGGGTGCGCGCGTGACCGACGACCAGGACCTCACCCGCCCGATCGGTGAGGCCCCCGAGCTGCCGCCCGTCCCCCCGGGCCGCTCCGCCACCGCGAGCGGGCACGCGGCGCGGTACGGGCGTCGCGAGTCCCGGTCGCTGGCCTCCGTCCTCGGGCTCACGGCCCTCAACGCCGCCCTCCCCGGCACCGCCTTCCTGGCCTCGGGACGGCGCCGCACCGGCGCGGCCGTGCTCCTCGTCGCCCTGCTGCTCGTCGGCGGGGCCGTCTGGCTGGCCACCGCGGGCCGGCGCAGCGCGGTGCAGCTCGCCGTGGACTCCACCGGGCTCGTCTGGCTGATCGCCGGCATCGCCGTGCTCGCCGTCGCCTGGGTCGCGGTCATCGTCACCGGCTACCGGTCGCTGCTGCCGCGCCGCAGCAGCCGCCCCCGGCACCTGCTCGGCGGGCTGCTCGTCGCGGCGCTCGTCGCGGCCGTCGCCTACCCGGCCTACCGGGTCGGCACCGTGGCCGCCGCCCAGCGCGGGCTGCTCGAGGGCGTCTTCGCCGAGGACCGCGAGTCGGCCACCGTCGTCGACACCCCGGATCCCTTCGGCGACCAGGAGCGGGTCAACGTGCTGCTCCTCGGCGGCGACGGCGGTGAGGGGCGGGAGGGCGTGCGCACCGACACGGTCATCGTCGCGAGCATCGAGACCGAGACCGGCGAGACGACGCTGTTCAGCCTCCCCCGCAACCTCGAGGACCTGCCCTTCCCGGCCGACAGCCCGCTGGCCGCGATCTACCCGGAGGGCTTCGAGTCCGGCAACGAGAGCGAGAGCCTGCTCAACGCCGTCTACCGCAACGGCCCGGCCGACCACCCCGACGTCCTCGGCCCGACCGACGACCCCGGCGCCGACTTCCTCAAGCTCGGCGTCGGCGAGGCCCTCGGCCTGCCCATCGACTACTTCGTGCTGGTCAACCTCGACGGCTTCAGCCGGCTGGTCGACGCGCTCGGCGGGATCACCGTCAACGTCAACTACTACGTGCCGATCAACGGCGAGCCGACGCTCGGCATCCTGCCCGACGGCTACATCGCGCCGGGGCCGGACCAGACGATGAACGGCGAGACGGCGCTGCACTTCGCCCGCGGGCGGTTCGGCCTCACCGACTACGACCGGATGGCCCGCCAGCGCTGCACCATCGACGCGATCATCGACGCCGCCGACCCGATCACCCTGCTCGAGCAGTACCAGGAGCTGGCGGCGACGACGCAGGACATCGTCAGCACCGACATCCCGCGCTCGGCGCTGGACGACTTCGTCGACCTGGCCTTCCTGGTCAAGGACGCCGAGGTGCGCAGCGTCGTGTTCGACACCAGCCTGATCGACCCGGCGTACCCCGACTTCCCGAAGATGCGCCAGATCGTCCAGGACACCCTCGCCGGCACGGCGACGTCGACCCCGGCGCCGGCGCCCGCCCCGGGCACCAGCGCCTCGGGCGCCGAGGTGCCCAACGGGTCGCCGCCGCAGCCGGTCGAGGGCGCGGCACCGGCCTCCGACATCGCCGACGCCTGTGCCTACGACCCGGCCCAGGCCCAGGCCGCGCTCGCGGCCGGCGAGCCCCCCACCCGCCGCGGCTGAGCGCCGCGGCGGGGCTGACCGCTCAGGCCGCGGGCACGCTCGCGATCTGGATCAGGTTGCCGCAGGTGTCGTCGAAGACGGCGGTGGTCACCGGGCCCATGGCCAGCGGCTCCTGGGTGAACCGGACGCCGAGCGCGCGGAGCCGCTCGGCCTCGGCGTGCACGTCGTCGACGGTGAACGAGGTGAACGGGATGCCGTCGGCGACCAGCGCCTCCTTGAACGGGGGCACCGCCGGGTGGGCGCCGGGCTCCAGGACCAGCTCGACGCCGTCGGGCGCGTCCGGCGAGACGACGGTCAGCCAGCGGTGCTCACCGAGGGGGACCTCGGTCTTCTTCACGAAGCCCAGCACCTCCGTGTAGAAGCGCAGCGCCTTCTCCTGGTCGTCGACCAGGACGCTGGTCAGGGTGATCCGCACGGGCCCTCCTCGGGGTCGATGCGCCATCGCTCGGTGATGGCGCGCAGCGGCGAGGTGTCCAGGGAGTGGAAGGTGTAGCGCCCCTCCCGCCGCCGCCGGACCAGCCCCGCCTGCTCGAGCACGTCGAGGTGCTGGGAGACGGCCTGACGCGACGAGGAGACACCCCGGTGCAGCAGCCGGGTGCACAGCTCGAACAACGTCTGGCCGTCCCGGTCCTGCAGCTCGTCGAGCAGCGCGCGGCGGGTCGGGTCGGCGAGGGCCTTGAACACGTCGCCCACGCCCGGACCATACGCAAGTGAGCGCTTGCCTGTCGAGACCTCGCGTACGCCGGTGGCGGCGTCTGGTTGGCTCGGGGAGGCCGCGGCGGGTGCCCGGCCGGAGCGGAGGCGACATGACAGGGGCACCGCGGGGCAGTGACGGTCGCGGTGACGGTCGCGGCGCCGGCCACGGTGGCGGCCACGGTGGCGGCCGGGACGGCGGCCGGGTGGCCGGGCGCGAGCGGCTCGTGGCGCTGCTGGTGCTCGGCATCGGCGCCGTGCTGCTGCTGACGTCGGTCACCTGGTTCGGCAGCGGCCGGTCCGGCGTGGGCGCGGGTCAGCTCGTCCTCGCCGCCGGACTGCTGGTCGCGGGCGCCGTGCTGCTGCGGCGGTCGCGCGCCCGCTGAACCGGATCGCCCGTTTGCGACGGCCGCGTGACCGGCACCACACTCCCGGGGGACGCAGGGTCCGACGACGGGAGACGCGCGTGAAGATGAGCAAGCAGGAGCTCGTGAAGGTGCTGCGGGCCGAGGGCGACAACGACCGGGCCGACGCCGTCGACGCGCAGCTGCCCGACGAGATCGACACCGACGCCCACGCCGACGCGCTCGAGGCGGCCGGCCTGGACCGCTCGACGCTGCAGGCCAAGCTCGCCGGCGGCGCGATCGGCGGCAACCTGCAGATCTAGCCGGACGACGACGGGCCCGGCACCTCCGCGAGGTGCCGGGCCCGTCGCGTGCGGGGCCTAGCCCACCCAGGGGCGCTCGCGCGCGAGCTCCTCCTTGGCCACGCCGCGGATGTGCACCGCGTCGGGGCCGTCGACGATCCGCAGCGTGCGGGCGCTGGCGTAGAAGCGGGCGAGCACCGTGTCGTTGCTGACGCCGGCGCCGCCGTGCACCTGGATGGCGCGGTCGATGACGTCGAGCGCGACCTGCGGCGCGGCCACCTTGATCGCCGAGATCTCGGTGCGCGCGCCCTTGGCGCCGAAGCGGTCGATGAGGTCCGCCGTCTTGAGCACGTACAGGCGGGCCTGGTCGATCTCGATGCGCGAGCGCGCGATGGCGTCGCGCACGGTGCCCTGGTCGGCCAGCGGGCGGCCGAACGCGACCCGCTGCTTGGACCGCTCGACCATGAGCATCAGCGCCCGCTCGGCCATGCCGATGGCGCGCATGCAGTGGTGGATGCGGCCGGGGCCGAGCCGGGCCTGGGCGATCATGAACCCGTCGCCCTCGCCGGCCAGGACGTTGGTGACCGGCACCCGGACGTCGGTGAAGCGCAGCTCCGAGTGGCCGTGCTGGTCCTGGTACCCGAACACCGGCAGGTGCCGGACGATCTCCAGGCCCGGGGTGTCGCGGGGCACCAGCACCATCGACTGCTGCCGGTGCGGCGGGCCGTCGGGGTCGGTCTTGCCCATGACGATGAAGATCTGGCAGCGCTCGTCGGCGGCGCCGGTGGTCCACCACTTGCGGCCGTTGATCACGTACTCGTCGCCGTCACGGACGATCGACGTCTGGATGTTGCGCGCGTCGGAGGAGGCGACGTCGGGCTCGGTCATGGCGAAGCCGGAGCGGATCTCGCCCTCCAGCAGCGGGTCGAGCCAGCGCTGCTTCTGCTCGGGCGTCCCGAACAGCATCAGCGTCTCCATGTTGCCCGTGTCGGGGGCGCCGCAGTTGATCGCCTCGGGCGCGATGGTGGGCGACCAGCCGCTGATCTCGGCGACCGACGCGTACTCGAGGTTCGTCAGCCCCGCGAGCTCGTGGTGGAAGAGGTTCCACAGGCCCCGGGAGCGGGCCTCCTTCTTGAGGTCCTCGAGGACCGGCGGGTGACCGTGGTCGTCGTGGCCGCGCTCGGCGCGCCACGCGTCGTAGACGGGTTCGGCGGGGAAGACCTGCTCACGCATGAAGTCCCACATCCGGCCGCAGACGTCCTCGGCTCGGGCGGAGAGGGCGAAGTCCATGCGTCGGAAGGTAGACCGCGGCGGACGGGTCGTCGCGCCGGGGTGCGGCTCCCCTGCGGCGTCCTCTCGGGGGCCGGACGCAGCCGAGCCGGCCCCCCCGCGGACGGGGGACCGGCTCGGGTGAGGTGCTGCAACGGCCCTCCTGCAGGGTCCCGCCGCGAGCGTGCGAGCGGTGGGGGGCAGGAGGGCCCTCCGACTAGGCGCGCGTGGGGCGGGCGACCGTGTTGTTCACGGGCCCGAGGGCGATCACCAGGCCGATGACGGCGGTGGCGATGTGCAGCACGTTGTCGGCGGCGTTGATGTTCAGGAAGTCCCAGTCCTGGCCGGCGGCGATGAGGCCGTAGACGAAGGCCGCGCCGTAGCCGACCGCGAGCAGCCAGCCGTAGGTGCGGGCGCCGGCCAGCGTGCGGGACAGGACGATGCCCGCCAGGCCGATGACGATGTGCACGATGTTGTGCAGCGGGTTGATCATGAAGAAGAGCAGCATGTCGTCGTTGCCGTCGGCCGTGCGGTTACTGACGAACCCGTCGAAGCCGGTGATGAAGAAGCCGACGATGCCGACGAGCAGGTAGACGACGCCGAAGGCCAGTGCCAGCATCTGCGGCCAGGTCATGCCCGGCCGGGCTCCGGTGTTGCCTGTGGTAGCCATCGTGTGCGTTCCTCCGTGTCCGTGGTGCGCCCGCCGTCGCGGCGGGCGCCTGGGGTGGCTACCCCCGCTGGGCGGCCCGGAACGCCGGACCCCCGTTCGGGGGACCGCCGATGCCGGATCGTTGCCGGGGGCGGCGTGCACACGGGGTTCGCAGCCGATGCCGATCCGGTTCGCCCCTCCCCCGTCCGGGGAGGGGCGAACCGGATCGGGACCGTCGCGGGGACCGCTCGGGACTACTCGGGGCGGGGCGTGCGCACCGGCCGGCGGACGACGAACGGGCCGATGGCCAGCAGGTCCACCGGCGCGGAGCCGAAGCACTCGAGGGCGTCCCGGGGGTCGTCGACCATCGGGCGCCCGGCGGTGTTGAGGCTGGTGTTGACGACGACCGGCAGGCCCGTGCGCCGCTCGAAGGCGGCGATCATCCGGTGCACCAGCGGCTCGGTGTCCGGGTCGATCGTCTGGATGCGCGCCGTGCCGTCGACGTGGGTGACCGTGGGGATGCGGTCCCGCCACTCGGGGGCGACGTCGTGCACGAAGAGCATGTACGGCGAGGGGATCGGGCCCCGGCTGAAGATCTCCGGCGCCTTCTCCAGCAGCACCATGGGCGCCACGGGGCGGAACTGCTCGCGGCCCTTGACGTCGTTCATCCGCTCGAGGTTGGCCTCGAAGCCGGGGTGGGCCAGCAGGGAGCGGTGGCCGAGCGCCCGCGGGCCGTACTCGCTGCGGCCCTGGAACCAGGCGACGATCCCGTTGTCGGCGAGCACCTCGGCCACGGCCTCCGCGACGTCGTCGGGCCGCTCGTAGTCGATGGCGGCGGTCTGCAGCCAGCGCTCGATCTCGTCGTCGCTCCAGCCGCGGCCCAGGGCCGCGCCCGGCATCGGCTCGGTGCGCTCGCCGAGCTCGGCGGCCACGTGCAGGGCGGCGCCGAGGGCGGTGCCGGCGTCACCGGCGGCCGGCTGCACCCACACGTGCTCGAACGGGCTCTCGGCGAGGATCCGGGTGTTGGCCACGCAGTTGAGCGCGGTACCGCCGGCCATCGTGAGGGTCGTCGAGCCGGTCTGCTCGTGCACCCAGCGGGCGAGGTCGACCAGCACCTCCTCCAGCCGCGTCTGCACGCTGGCGGCGAGGTCGGCGTGGTCCTCGGTCCACTGCTCGTCCCGCCCGAGGCGGGGGGCGAACTCGGAGAAGTCGATCCGCTCGGTGCGGAAGCCGCCGTCGCCGGTGGCGCGGATGAGCTCGGACAGCTCGCCGAGGAAGCGCGGCTTGCCGTAGGAGGCCATCGCCATGACCTTGAACTCGTCGGAGCTGCGCAGGAAGCCCAGGTGGTCGGTGAGCTCCTCGTACATGAGGCCCAGCGAGTGGGGGAGCGACTGCCCGGCCAGCACCTCGAGCTGCCCGTCGACGTAGCGGCCGGCGAGGTGGCTGTGCGCCTCGCCGCGGCCGTCGAGCACCAGGACGGCGTTGTCGCGCTGCGGGGCGGCCTTGCCGGCCGAGGCGGCGTGCGCGACGTGGTGCTTGACGAAGCGCACCTTGGCGGGGTCCAGGCCGGGGAGGGCGTGCGCGAGGAAGTCCGGCGCCATCTCGGCGTACTTCTTCCGCATCGTGTCGCCGTCGTCGAACAGCCCGGAGTCCTCCGGCGTGCCCATGAGCGCGGGGTCGAAGGAGTAGGCGACGGCGTCGAGCTCCTCGGGGCGGATGCCGGCCTCCTTCAGGCACCACGCCGCTGACAGCTCGGGCAGCTCCCAGGCGCTCCAGGGCAGCGGGCGCTTGCCGTGCTTGCGCCGGCTGAAGCGCTCCTCCTCGGCCGCGGCCACGACCCTGCCGTCGACGACGAGCGCCGCCGCGGGGTCGTGGTAGATGGCGTTGATGCCGAGGACCTTCACGTGCGCTCTCCTCCCGCACCGGGCGACGTGCCCGGCTCTCTGCGGCTGATCTTCGGCGCGCGGCGGCGGTCCCGCAGGGCGAGCGGGCCGGGGGAGCCCGGTCGGGCGACCTAGACGCAGGACCCCGCGGGGGGCGCGGCGCTGGCGAACCGGCCGGCGGCGAGCCGGTGGAGGGTGCGCACGAGGTGCTCGCGGTCGGCGGCGGGGAGGTCGGCGAGCAGCTCGTCCTCGACCCGGGTGAGCTCGGGCTCGACGGCGGCCAGCCACTCGCGGCCGGCGTCGGTGATCTCGGCCAGCCGCACGCGGCGGTCGTGCGCCGACGGGCGGCGCACCGCCCAGCCGGCGCGCTCGAGCGCGTCGAGGGCGGAGGTGACCGTCGTCTTGTCCAGGCCCGCGGACGAGCCGAGCGCGAGCTGGGTGGCCGGCGGGCAGGCGGCCAGCAGCCGCAGGACGACGACGCTGCGCAGGCTGCCGCCGTGCACGCGGGCGACGTGGTCCATCGCGCCGACCAGGCCGCTGCCCACGCGCTGCACCAGCCAGGTCAGGTCGCCGGACAGGGCCGAGTGCACGGACGCGGGGCTCGCGTCGTCCTCGGTCGCGGTCACGCCCTCCACGGTACCGAGGCGGCCAAGGACACGTCCGCCCTGAGAACTTCTTGACACAGAACATCTCACGGCGGAACGTATGAGGAGCCCCGCCGGCAGCGCCGCCACCCGGGGACGCCCCCGTACCTCCTCCCTGGGAGACCGCCGTGACCCTGTTCCGCCTGGACGCCACCATCCGCCCCGAGGGCTCCGCCAGCCGCGAAATCGCCGACGTCGTCGAGGCCGAGTGGCGGCAGTCCCACCCCGGCGACGACGTCGTCCGCCGGCACGTCGGCCTCGACCCGCTGCCCTCCGGCGCGTGGGCCGCCGCCGTCTCGGGCGCCCAGACCCCGGAGGAGCTGCGCAGCCCCGAGCAGCGCGCCGCGGTCGCGCTGAGCGCCGCGCTCGTCGACGAGCTCACGGGCGCCGACGCCGTGCTGCTCGCGGTCCCGCTCTACAACTTCGGCGTCTCGCAGCACGTGAAGGCGTGGATGGACCTGGTCATCGCCGACCCGCGCGCCGCCGGCGGCTCCGCGCCGCTGCTGGCCGGCACGCCCACCGTGCTGGCCACCGTCCGCGGCGGGGCCTACGGCGCCGGCACCCCGCGCGAGGGCTGGGACCACTCCACCGCCTACCTGCGGCGGATCCTGGCCGACGTCTGGGGCGCCGACCTGACCGTCGTCGAGCGCGAGTTCACGCTGGTCGGCGTCAACCCGGCGCTGGACGCGTTCACCGACACCGCCGCCGAGATGCACGTGGCGGCCCTGAGCGCCGCCCGCGAGGCCGGCCGGGCGCTGGGCGCGCTGCCGGTCGGCTGACGTCCCGGGCGCCGGCGTCCTCCTACAGCGGGGGGCGCCGCGCGCCCCAGTCGGTCGCGGACTCGTAGGCCTGCCCCACGCGGAGCACGCCCGCCTCGTCGAACGGGCGGCCGATCACCTGGAGCCCGATCGGGAGCCCGGCGGAGGTGAAGCCGCACGGGACGGACAGCGCCGGCAGGCCGGTGACGTTGCCGGGGGCCGAGTGCCCGACCCAGGCGTCGATGACCGCCTTCTCCGTGCCGCCGGGGAAGGTGAAGGTCTGCTGCCCCACCGCGGCCGCCGCGGCGGGCAGGGTCGGGCACACGAGCGCGTCGATGCCCTCGAACGCGCGGCGGAAGGCCTGCTGCACCAGCGTCCGGACGCGCAGCGCCTTGATGTACTGCGTGGCGAGCACCGTCTCGCCGGCCTCGAGGAAGACCCGGACGTCGTCGGTGTAGAGGTCCCCGGACTCCCGCAGCATCTCCTGGTGGTAGGCGCTGGCCTCGGGCACGAGGACCCCGAACTCGACGGCCATCATCTGCTCGGCGTAGGGGATCTCCACCTCCCGCAGCCGCGCCCCCCGGGCCTCGAGGACGCCGATCGCCTCCCGGACGGCCGCCTCCACCTCGGGGTCGACGTCGTCGAAGAAGTAGTTGGCCGGGACGCCGAGCACCAGGCCGGCGACACCGGCGTCGAGGCCGGCCGTGAAGTCGGGGACCGGCTCCTTCGCCGAACCCGGGTCGCGGGCGTCGAACCCGGCGATCGCCTGCAGCGTGAGGGCCGCGTCGCGCACGGTGCGCGTGAGCGGCCCGGCGTGGTCGAGCGACCAGCACAGCGAGGTGACCCCGGCGCGGGACACCCGGCCGTAGGTCGGCTTGAGGCCGACGGTGCCGCACACGGACGCCGGGATGCGGATCGAGCCACCGGTGTCGGTGCCCATCCCCATCAGGCACTCCCCGCCGGCCACCGCGGCCCCGGACCCGCCGCTGGAGCCGCCCGGCACGCGCCCGGTGTCCCAGGGGTTGCGGGTGGTCGGCGTGAGCACCCCGTAGGCGAACTCGTGGGTGTGCGTCTTGCCCACCACCACCGCCCCGGCGTCGCGGAGCCGGGCCACGCAGGCGGAGTCCTCCGTGGCGACGTGCCCCGAGCGCACCGCGGAGCTGGACGTGGTCGGGAGGCCGGCCACGTCGTAGAGGTCCTTGATGCCCACGGGGATGCCGTGCAGCGGGCCGCGGTGTCCGCCGTCGCGGATCTCCTGCTCCGCCCGGCGGGCGGCCTCGAGCGCCTCGTCGGCGGTCACGACGACGAAGGCGCCCAGGCGGTCCTCGACCTCCGCGATGCGGTCGAGCGCGGACTGCACCAGCTCGACCGGGGACAGCGCGCGCTGCTCGATCTGCCGGGCGGCCTCGGCGATGCTCAGCTCGAAGGGCTGCACGTCCTCACTCCCACCGCGCGTCGAAGCCGGTGGCCGGCGGGGTCTCGCCCACCGCGATCGCGTCGAGGCTGTCGTAGAGCCCCAGGACCATGGTCACGGCGGGGGTGGCGGCCGTGCGCCGGTCCGGGCCGAGCTCCAGGCGGGCGTGGGCGAGCAGCTGGTCGAGCGCCTCGTCGCCGAGCGGCGACCGCGGGGTCGAGGCCATGGGCTCCCTCTTCCGGTCGAGGTGTGACGTGCCGCACAGCATGCCCGGGTCCCCGCGCTCGCGCAGGAGCCCCCGCCCGCCCCCGCCGCCCCGTCAGGCGCCGCGGACCTGCAGCAGGTCGTTGGCCTCGACCGCCTTGAGCGCCAGGGTCTTGTAGCCGACCTCCTCGAACAGCACGACGACGCGGTCGTCCTCCACCCGCATGACCACGCCGGGCCCCCACTCGGTGTGGGTCACCGGCGTCTCGGGCGGGAAGGGCGTGTCGGTGTCGTCGCCGACGTGCTGCTCGTGCGAGGTGCCGGCCGAGCAGGTGTCGCAGTTGCCGCACGGCTCCTCGAGCTGCTCGCCGAAGTAGCCGAGCAGGTACTGGCGGCGGCACTCGGTGGTCTCGGCGTAACCGCGCATCATCTCGACGCGGCTCTGGTCGACGCGCTCGTGGTGCTCGGCGAGCTCGCGCGCGGCGGCCGCGGCGTCCCCCGGGGCGGGGGCGCCCTCGGCGGGGTGGGCGGCGCCCTCGTCGTCGAGGACCACGGCGGACACCTGCTCGAGCAGGTTGAGGTCCCGGGCCAGCGGGGTGGCGCCGCGGCCGGTCTCCTCGCGCAGCGTCCTGACGTCGACGCCGTCGTCGAGGCCGGCCGCCGGCGCCGCGGCGACGAGGCCGGCGACCTGCTGCAACTCCTCCTCGGCGGGGGCGCCGGCGGCGAAGAACCGGCGCAGGCCGAGGTCCTCCTGGCGGTAGACGAGCACCGCGAGGGCGGGCTCGCCGTCGCGGCCGGCCCGGCCGATCTCCTGGTAGTAGCTGTCGACGGAGTCCGCCGGCTCGGCGTGCACGACGAAGCGGGTGCCGGGCTTGTCGATGCCCATGCCGAAGGCGGTGGTGGCGACGACGACGTCGAGCTCGTCGTCCATCCACGCGCGCTGGGTGTCCTCGCGCTCGCTCTTCCTCAGGCCCGCGTGGTACGGCCGGGCGCGCAGGCCGCGCTCGGTGAGGGCGTCGGCGAGGTCGACGGTGCCCTTGCGGGTGGCGCTGTAGACGATGCCCGGGCCGCGGCCGGCCTCGACCTCGCCCGCGGCCCGGTCGAGGACGGCGGCGCGCTTGCCGTGCGCGTCGGCGTGGTGGTCCACCTCCAGGCGGATCTCGGGACGGTCGAACCCGGCGACGACGACCTCCGGGTCGCGCATGGACAGCCGCTCGACGATCTCCGCGCGCACCGGGGGCGCGGCGGTGGCGGTGAGCGCGAGCACGGTCGGGTGGCCGAGCTGCTCGACCACCTGGCCGAGCCGCAGGTAGTCGGGCCGGAAGTCGTGGCCCCACGCGGAGACGCAGTGCGCCTCGTCGACGACGAACAGCGCCGGGCCGGCGTCGCGGACCGCGTCGACGACCTCGGGCTTGGTCAGCTGCTCGGGCGCGAGGAAGAGGAAGCGGACCGTTCCGTCCGCCAGGCCCTCGAGGGCGGCGCGCTGGTCGCCGGCCGACAGGCTGGAGTTCAGCTGGGCGGCGCGGCCGGCCCGCTCGCCGAGCTCCGCGAGCCGCTCGACCTGGTCGCGCTGGAGGGCGATCAGCGGCGAGACGATCACCACGGGGCCGTCGACGAGCTGCCCGGCGACCTGGTAGACGGCGCTCTTGCCGGCGCCGGACGGCAGCACCGCCAGGGTGTCCCGCCCGGCGAGGACCGCCTGCATGGCGCGCTCCTGGCCCGGCCGGAACTCCTCGAAGCCGAGGACGTCGCGGGCCTTCTCGCGCAGCCGGCGGGTGCGGACGGACGCCGAGCCGCCGGCGGGGTTCTCGCTGGGGGTGCGTGACACCGGCTGCCACTCCCCGGGCGCCGTGATCGGCAAACGGAACGCAGGTGGCCCGACCCTGGGAGGGTGGCGGCGTCCCCGCGCGCCCGTCCGGCCCGCGCCCTGTGCACGCAGCGCGCTCGCACGGGCTCCCCGGGCGCGGTGCGTGCACACCGCGTGCCCGTCCCTCCGCGGGACGGGTCAGCGGACGGCGGCCCGGCGACTAGGGTCGCCCGGCGTGAGCGCGAGCTACCGGATCGCCGAGGCCGCGGCGCTGCTCGGGGTCAGCGACGACACGGTGCGCCGGTGGATCGACAGCGGCCGCCTCCCCGCCTCCCGCGAGGGCGGCGGGCCGGCGCACGTCGACGGCGCCGACCTCGCCCGCCTGGCGACCGAGCTGCACGAGGCGCCCGAGCCCGGCACCACCCGGGGCTCCTCGGCGCGCAACCGGCTCGCCGGCATCGTCACCCGCGTCCTCCGCGACACCGTGATGGCCCAGGTCGAGATCCAGGCCGGCCCGTTCCGGCTGGTCTCGCTCATGTCCCGCGAGGCCGCCGACGAGCTCGGCCTCGAGGTCGGCGTCCGCGCCGTGGCGACGGTCAAGGCGACGCAGGTGAGCGTCGACGTCCCGTAGCTGTTCCGCACCAGCGGACCGGCAGGGGCTAGGGTCCCGCGCATGCGGAGCGGACGCGTCCTCGCGGGACTGACGGCGGTGGCCCTGGCGGCGTCGGCCTGCGGAGGCGGCGACGACGGCGCGGCCGCCACGACGCCGACCGGCGGGAACGGCGGGCCCACCGGCACGCTCACCGTCTTCGCCGCCGCCTCGCTCACCGACGTCTTCACCACCCTCGGCGATCAGCTGGAGGCGGAGAACGACGGGCTGACCGTGCAGTTCAACTTCGCCGGCAGCTCGGCGCTGGCCACCCAGCTCACCCAGGGCGCCCCGGCCGACGTCTTCGCCTCCGCCAACGGCGCCCAGATGTCGGTCGTGACCGACGCGGGCCTGGCCGACGGCGACCCCACCGTCTTCACCGCCAACGTCCTGCAGATCGCCGTGCCCGCCGGCAACCCCGCCGGCGTCACCGGCCTCGCCGACTTCGCCCGCGAGGAGCTCGCCCTCGCCGTCTGCGCGCCGGACGTGCCCTGCGGCGCCGCCGCCGAGGACGTCTTCGCCGCGGCCGGCGTCACCCCGCGCCCGGACACGCAGGAGGAGGACGTCCGGGCCGCGCTGACCAAGGTCGAGCTCGGCGAGGTCGACGCCGCGCTCGTCTACGCCACCGACGTCGTGGCCGCCGGCGACGCCGTCGAGGGCATCTCCGTCCCCGAGGCCGAGGACGCCGTCAACGACTACCCGCTCTGCACGCTGGCCGACGCGCCCAACCCCGACGCCGCCCGCGCCTTCGTCGACCTGGTGCTCTCCGACGAGGGGCAGCAGGCCCTGCAGGACGCCGGCTTCCGGGCACCGTGAGGCGCGCCCGCACCCCGGCGCCGCTGCTGGTCCCGGCGGCCCTCGCCGTCGCCTTCCTGGTGCTGCCGCTGGCCGGGCTGCTGGTCCGCACGCCCTGGTCGCAGCTCGGCGCCCTGCTCACCGCGCCCGGCGTCGGGCAGGCGCTGCGGCTGTCGCTGGTCTCGGCGACGCTCGCCACGCTCGTCTCCGTCGTCCTCGGCGTGCCCCTGGCCTGGGTGCTCGCCCGCTCCCGGGCACGCGGGCGGTCGGTGCTGCGCGCGCTGGTCACCGTGCCCCTGGTGCTGCCGCCGGTGGTCGGCGGCGTCGCGCTGTTCCTCGTGCTCGGCCGGCAGGGGATCGTCGGCAGCTGGCTCGACGACGCCTTCGGCATCACCATCCCGTTCACCACGACGGCGGTGGTCATCGCCGAGACGTTCGTGGCCATGCCGTTCCTCGTCATCAGCGTCGAGGGCGCGCTGCGGGCCGCCGACGTCCGCTACGAGGACGCCGCCGCCACCCTCGGCGCCGACCGCTGGACGACCTTCCGCCGCGTCACCCTGCCGCTGGTGGCGCCGGGCGTCGCCGCGGGCGCGGTGCTGTGCTGGGCCCGCGCGCTCGGGGAGTTCGGCGCCACGATCACCTTCGCCGGCAACTTCCCCGGCACCACGCAGACGATGCCGCTCGCCGTCTACCTGGCCCTGCAGCGCGACCCGCAGGCGGCGATCGTGCTCTCCCTCGTCCTGCTCGTCGTCTCGGTCGCCACCCTGCTGCTGCTGCGCGACCGCTGGCTCGGCCGGGGCGCCGCCGCGTGAGCGTGGACGCGCACGTCGTCGTCCGCCGGGGGCCGCTGACCGTCGACGTCGCCCTGGAGGTGGCCGACGGCGAGGTGCTCGCCGTCCTCGGCCCGAACGGCGCGGGCAAGTCCACGCTGCTGCGCGTGCTCGCCGGGCTGCTCGCGCCCGACGGCGGCCGGGTCGCCGTCGACGGCACCCCGTGGGACGACGTCGCCGCCCGCGCGCACCTGCCCGCCCACCGCCGGCCGCTCGGGATGGTGTTCCAGGACCACCTGCTGTTCCCCCACCTGTCGGTGCTGGAGAACGTCGCCTTCGGCCCGCGGACGCGCGGCGTGCCGAGGCGGGAGGCGCGCGCCGCCGCGGCCGCGTGGCTGGCGCGGGTGGGGCTGGCCGAGCACGGGCCGCGGCGGCCCGGGCAGCTCTCCGGCGGGCAGGCGCAGCGGGCGGCGCTGGCCCGGGCGCTGGTCGGCGACCCCGCGCTGCTGCTGCTCGACGAGCCGCTGTCGGCGCTGGACGCCCGCACCCGCCTGGCCGTCCGCGCCGAGCTGCGGCGCCACCTCGCCGACTTCGCCGGCAGCACCGTGCTGGTCACCCACGACCCGGTCGACGCGATGGCGCTGGCCGACCGCGTGCTCGTCGTCGAGGACGGCGCCGTGGTGCAGGCCGGCCCGCCCGCCGACGTCGCCCGGCACCCGCGCACCGACTACGTGGCCCGGCTGGTCGGGCTGTCGCTGCTGCCCGGCACGGCGGAGGGGACGACGGTGCGCCTGGACGGCGGGGGAGCGGTCACCGTGGCCGAGCCCGCGAGCGGGCCGGTGCTGGTCGCCGTCCGCCCGGAGTCGGTGGCGCTCTACCCCGCGCGGCCCGAGGGCAGCCCGCGCAACGCCTGGCCCGCCACCGTGGCCGGCGCGACGCCGCACGGCTCCACGGTGCGCTGCGAGCTCGACGGCGAGGTGCCGCTGCTCGCCGACGTCACCGCCACCGCGTTCGCCGAGCTCGGCCTCGCGCCGGGCTCGCCGGTGTGGGCGGTGGTCAAGGCCTCCGAGGTCGCCGTCTACGCCCGCTGAGGGGGCGGCGCATGATCAGGCGGGATCACCGGGACGCGTCCTGGCTCACCGTGGGACGTGAGCCAGGACGCGACACGACCAGGCCGGCTGATCATGCGGAGCAGGGGAGGGGAGGGGCATGAGCACGGTCGCCGGGCTGGTCCTCGCCGCGGGCGGGGGCCGCCGCTACGGGATGCCGAAGGCGCTGGTCGAGTACGACGGCAGCCTGCTGGTCGAGCGGGCGGTGCGGACGGCGCGCGCGGCCTGCGACCCGGTGCTGGTCGTCCTCGGCGCCCGCGCGGTCGACGTGTGGCGGTCCGCGGACCTCACCGGCGCCACGGTGCTGGCCAACCGCGACTGGGAGACCGGCATGGCCTCCAGCCTGCGCACCGGCCTCGACGGCCTGCGCGGCTGGCCGGGGTGGGTCGACGCCGCCCTCGTCACGCTCGTGGACATGCCGGGCATGACGCCGGAGGCGCTGCGGGCGGTCGCCGCGCACGCCTCCCCCGGCGCGCTCGCCGTCGCCACCTACGACGGCGTCCGCGGGCACCCGGTGCTCCTCGGCCGGGACCACTGGGCCGGGGTGGCGGCGACGGCGGCCGGCGACGAGGGCGCCCGCCGGTACCTCGCCGCGCACGACGTCACGGAGGTCGACTGCACCGGCCTGGCCGACCCGGTCGACCTCGACGTGCCCCCGGCCGGGTCCGGCGACGGGGTAGCTTCGGGCCCGTGACAGCCGGGCACCTGGTCGCCAGAGTCGTCGACGAGCCGCTGTCCGTCGCCGAGCACGAGCAGGCCGTCGCCGACGCGGGCGCGGGTGCCGTCGTCTCCTTCTCCGGCGTCGTCCGCGACACCGACGGCGGCCGCTCGGTGACCGAGCTCGAGTACGTCGGCCACCCGACCGCGGAGCAGGTCATCACCGAGCTGGCCGAGGAGTTCGCCGCCCGGCCCGGCGTGCGCGCGGTCGCCGTCTCCCACCGCGTCGGCCTGCTCGGCATCGGCGACGTCGCCCTGGCCTGCGCGGTCAGCTCCGCCCACCGCGGCGAGGCGTTCACCGCGTGCGCCGAGCTCGTCGACGAGGTGAAGAAGCGGCTGCCCATCTGGAAGCGCCAGGTCTTCACCGACGGCGACGAGGAGTGGGTGGCCTGCCCCTGAGGCGGCCGGCCGCGGGCCGGTGAGACACCGGCCCGGCGGCTGAGCGGACTCAGCCGACGGTGCGGCCGTCCTCGTCCGTCGGGCGCGGGGTGCCGTGCCCGTGGGCGGCCTCCTCGGCGCGCTCCTCCTCGAGCTCCACCTCGGCCTCCAGGCGGTGCGCCTCACCGGCCACCTGCGCGGCGGCGTCGCCGTGCGACTCGCCGTAGACCTCCTCGGCCCGGCCCAGCAGCTCCTCGGCCTTCGCCTTGGCCTTGTCCACGAAGCTCATCGCGTTCCCGTCCTCTCCGTACCCCTGTGTGCAGCATCCCGGATCTCGCCGACCAGCTCCTCGAGGATGTCCTCCAGGGCCACGACGCCGACCACCCGGCCGCCGTCGGTCACCGCCGCGAACTGTGCCCGTCCGGCCTGCATCACGCCCAGCGTGCGCCGCAGGTCGTCGGCGGCGGCCACCCGCGGCAGCGGCCGGGTGATGTCGCGGACCCGCGGCTCCGGCGCGCCGTCGGCCACCAGCACGTCCTTCACGTGCACGTAGCCGAGCAGCCGGTCGCCGTCGGCCACGGGGAACCGGGAGAAGCCGGTGGCCGCGGCCGCCCGCTCGACGGCGTCGGTCCCGTCGCCGGGCGCCACCGTGGTGAGCGCCGCGCGGGGGATGAGCACCGAGCGGGTGTCGCGGTCCTCCAGCTGCAGCGCGCCGGTGAGCAGCTCGTGCCCGCGCTCGTCGAGCAGGCCGCCGGCGCGGGACTCGTCGAGCAGCCCGGCCACCTCGTCGCGGGTGAACGCGCTGGTCACCTCGTCCTTGGGCTGCACGCGCAGCAGCCGCAGGACGCCGTTGGCCAGCGCGTTGAGCGACACGATGACCGGCTTGAGCACGGTGACGACGGCGCGCAGCGGGGGAGCGAGCGCCAGCGCGGCGCGGTCGGGGCCGGCCAGCGCCAGGTTCTTCGGCACCATCTCGCCGATCACCACGTGCAGCGCCACGACGACGGTCAGCGCGATGACGAACGAGATCGGGTGCACGAGCGCCTCGGGCACCGACAGCGCCGCGAAGACCGGCTCCAGCAGGTGCGCCACGGCGGGCTCGCCGATGGCGCCGAGGCCCAGCGAGCAGACGGTGATGCCCAGCTGCGCGCCGGCCATCATCAGCGAGACGCGCTCCATCGCCGCGAGCGTCGTGCGGGCGCGGCGCGACCCCGCCTCGGCCAGCGGCTCGATCGACGAGCGGCGCGCGGAGATCAGCGCGAACTCCGCGCCGACGAAGAAGGCGTTGGCCAGCAGCAGGACGACGGCGACCAGGACGCCGAGCCAGTCACCCACGGTCGTCCTCCTCGTCGTCGCCGGTGGTGGCGGGCACGCCGCCGACGACGGCGCGCTCCACCCGGGTGCCGTCGACCCGCTCGACCTGCACCCACACCCCGGCGGGCAGGCCCTCGGCCTCGGCGGCGAGCTCCGGCGGCAGGGTCGGGCGGGCCTCGATGCGGTCGCCGACCTCGGGGATCCGGCCGAGCACGTGCAGCACGAGCCCGCCGAGGGTCTCCCAGTGGCGGTCCGACGGCACCGCCAGGCCGGTCGCGGCGGCCACCTCGTCGGGGCGCAGCAGGCCCGACACCGACCAGGTGCCGTCGCCGCGGTCGACGACGTCGTCGCCGCCCTCCTCGTCGTACTCGTCGACGAGGTCGCCGACCAGCTCCTCCACGAGGTCCTCGACGGTCACCACGCCGTCGGTGCCGCCGTACTCGTCGACGACGACGGCCATCTGCAGGCCGCCGCGGCGCAGGTCACCGAGCAGGTCGTCCAGGCGGCGCGAGGTGGGCACGAACAGCGCCGGCAGCATCACCGCCGACACCGCAGTGGCGGCGCGCCGGTCGCGCGGGACGGCGAGGGCGTGTTTCACGTGGACCATGCCGACGACGTCGTCGATGCCGGCGCCGGAGACGACGGGGAAGCGCGAGTGGCCCGAGTCGCGGGCCGCGGTGAGCACCTCGTCGACGGGCGCGCCGGCGGGCACGGTCGTCATGCGGGTGCGCGGCGTGGCGGCGTCGCTGGCGCGCAGCTCACCGAAGGCCAGCCCGCGCTCGAGCAGCGTGGCGGTCTCCGTGGGCAGCGTCCCCTGCCGGCCCGAGCGGCGGACCAGCGAGGTCAGCTCCTCCGGCGAGCGGGCGGAGGCCAGCTCCTCCTGCGGCTCGACGCCGAACAGCCGGCGCAGCAGCGCGTTGGCCCAGCCGTTGAGGAAGCGGATGACCAGGGCGGTGGCCCGGGTGAAGCCGCGCTGGAAGCCGGCGACCGCGCGGGCGGTGCGCAGCGGCTCGCTGATCGCCACGTTCTTGGGCACCAGCTCGCCGAACACCATGGTCAGCACGGTGGCGAGCACCAGCGCGAGCGTGATCGACACCGACCGGGCGGCCGCGCCGGACAGCCCGGCCGACTCCAGCGGCCCGCGCAGCAGCTCGGCGATCGAGGGCTCGGCGACGAAACCGATCGCCAGGTTGGTGACGGTGATGCCGAGCTGGGCGCCCGACAGCTGGGTGGAGAGGGTCCGCAGCGCCGTGAGCACGCCGCCGGACCGGCGGTCGCCACCGGCGGCCGCGCGCTCGACGGTGGGCCGGTCGACGGTCACCAGGGCGAACTCGAAGGCCACGAACGCCGCGCAGGCGGCGACCAGCAGGACGCCGACGAGGACGAGCAGCCACTCGGTCATGGGGTGACCTCGGCGGAGCGGAGCGGACGGGGACGGCTCGTATGGTGAGGCGAGCTCACGAGGGGGCGGTCATCCTCCGGCGAAGGGGGGCAGCACGTCGACGACTGCCCCGGGTCCGAGTGCCAACGCGCGGTCCCGCGTCTGGGTTCCGTCGACCAGGAACGAGCAGGCGGTGAGCACCCGCTCGAGACGCTCGCCGTGGGACTCGACGATCCGGCCGACCAGCTCCTCGAGCGTGGTGGCCTCACAGGTCTCGGTGTCGACGCCGGCGGCCGCGCGGGCGCCGGCGAAGTAGCGGACGGTCACCGCCACCGGGTCATCCCCCGATGGCCGACATCGGCCGGCTCGGCTGCAGGAAGCTCGGGTCGTCGATGCCGTGGCCGGGGAGCTTGGCCAGCGTGGCGATCCGCCACCGGTCGGCCAGCTCGGCGTCGGTGGCGCCCTCGCGCATCGCCGTCCGCAGGTCGGACTCGTCGCGGGCGAACAGGCAGTTGCGGATCTGGCCGTCGGCGGTGAGCCGGGTGCGGTCGCAGGTGCCGCAGAACGAGCGGGTGACCGACGCGATGACGCCGACCGTGGCGGGGCCGCCGTCGACCAGCCACCGCTCGGCCGGGGCCGAGCCGCGCTCCTCGGTGTCGGGCGTGAGCACGTGCGCCGCCGACAGCCGTTCCAGGATGTCCTCGGCGGTGACCATCTCGCCGCGGGTCCACGCGTGGTGGGCGTCGAGCGGCATCTGCTCGATGAACCGCAGCTGGTAGCCGTGCTCCAGGCAGTAGTCCAGCAGCGGGACGGCGTCCTCCTCGTTGACGCCCCGCAGCAGGACGGCGTTGACCTTCACCGGCGTGAGCCCGGCGTCGTGCGCGGCCCGCAGGCCCGCCAGCACGTCGTCGAGCCGGTCGCGGTGGGTGAGCCGCTTGAAGCGCTCGCGGTCGAGGGTGTCGAGGCTGACGTTGATGCGGTCCAGCCCGGCCTCGGCGAGCGCGGGGGCCACGCGGGACAGCCCGATCGCGTTGGTGGTCAGGCTGACCTCGGGACGCGGGGTGAGCGCGGTCGCGGCCGCGACGATGCCGGGCAGGCCCGGGCGCAGCAGCGGCTCGCCGCCGGTGAAGCGGACCTCGCGGATGCCGAGCTGCTCGACGCCGATGCGCACCAGCCGGACGACCTCGTCGTCGGTGAGCTGCTCGACCTTGGGCAGCCACTGCAGGCCCTCGGGCGGCATGCAGTAGGAGCAGCGCAGGTTGCAGCGGTCGGTGAGCGACACCCGCAGGTCGGTGGCCACGCGGCCGTGCCGGTCGACCAGGCCCCCGGTGCCCGGGGCCGCACCGCCCTCGACCGCGTCGGCGCGACGGGGCCGGGGGTCGGGCAGCGGGGTGGCACTCACGCTGGCGAATGTAGCCGCGGGAGGCCCGGCCGTCCCCGGTCCCGCGGCACCGGGGCCCCGGAACGCCGCATCCGCGGACGCCACCGGGGAGTCCCGGCCGCGCCCGCGGATGCGGGTGCTGCACCGACGTTGCACGCCGGCGGGGTGGTCAGCCGATCGGGGTGGGGGAGGTCGGGTCCGGCGGGACGGGGACCGAGCCCTGGATGCGGTTGCGGGCCTGGCAGTCGCTGGTGCAGTTCGTCGCGCCGGCGGACAGCTCGACGGCGTCCTCGCCGAGCACGCCGCCCATGCGCCCGCCCGAGGCCACCGACCAGCGGGACGTCGTCGCCGACAGCGACAGCCGGGTGGCCACCTGCGGGCTGTCCTTGCCGAGCAGCATCTGGTGCGTGGCGTCGCCGGCGACGCCGTTGCCGAGGTTGACCTTCCCGGTGAACTCGTTGACGAAGTAGAAGAGGCCGGGGCCCAGGGTGTGCACGTACTCGACGGCGACGCCGAACTCCTGCTCCATCTGGAAGATGCCCCCCTGCGGGGCGTCCTTCGCCTGCACCTTGAGCTTGCCGCCGGAGGCGGTCGTGAAGGTGACGACGAGGACGTCGTCGCGCAGCCGCAGCTCACCGATCCGCACGCCGCGCAGCTGGGCGGCGGTGAGCACCGGCACCTTCGAGGAGAAGACGACGGTCGGGGCGGTGACCATGCGCTGCGGATCGGGGGCGCCGGTGAGCGCGTAGTCGTACACGCCGAGGGTGGCCGGGTCGATCGTGAAGGTGACGTGCCGGCCGCGGACGGCGACCGGGCTCGTGGGCGTCGTGTCGCGGAGGCGGTACTCGCTGCCCGCGCCGGGGTTCGTGGTCCGGCCGTTGACGGTGACGGCGAAGTCGCCGCCCGCCGCGGCGCCCTGGGTGCCACCGTCGTCGCCGCCGGAGGCCCGGGCGGTGCCGGGGGACAGCAGGGCGGTGAGGGCCAGCAGCAGGACGAGCAGCAGGCGCAGGGGCAGCGGGCGGGTGGCGCGCTGGGCGGTCGGGGCCACGGGGCTCCTCGGGAGAGGTGTGCGGGACGCCACGGAGGGTCCTCGCAACGCCCCTGAGTGACGACGTCGACACGCTCGGTCGCGAGGAAACCGGGACGACGGAGTCCCCGTCCGTTGTTACGGTCGCGTCGCCACCCGAGAGTCCGGCGGGCAGACCCGCACTCGCCTGTGGCCAGGAAGCGCGAGAAGCCCGTGTCACCCCGCACCCTCCTCGGTCCCTACGGACGCCTGTTCACCGTCCCCGGAGCCGCCTGGTTCTCCCTCGCCGGCTGGGTCGCCCGCCTGCCGCTGCCGATGCTCGGCCTCGGCGCGGTCCTGCTCGTCGAGGGCGAGTCCGGCAGCTACGCCCTCGCCGGCGCCGTCTCGGGCACCCTGGCGCTGACCGCCTCGGTCGCCGGCCCGCAGTGGGCGCGCGCCATGGACCGCCGCGGCCAGGGCCGGGTGCTGCAGGTGGCGATGGCGGCCTACCTGCTCACCGGCCTGGCGTTCGTCGGCGTCGTCGTCGGCGACGCGCCGCGCTGGACCTGGTTCGGCCTCGCGGCGCTCACCGGCGCCAGCCTCCCCAACATCGGCGCGCTGGTCCGCGCCCGGTGGGTGGCCGCCCTGGAGGACGCCGAGCGCCGCCAGACCGCGTTCGCCTTCGAGTCCGTCGTCGACGAGGTCGTGTTCGTCGTCGGCCCGCCGCTGGTGACAGTGCTCGGCACGCTGGTGGCCCCCGCCGCCGGCTTCACCACCGGCATCGTGCTGGGCACGGTGGGCGGGCTGTGGCTGGCGCGCCAGCGCGCCACCGAGCCGGTCGTCACGCCGGCCGGCGAGGGCGGCGGGTCGCGGCGCCTGGCCGCCCTCGGGCCCGCGGTGCTGCTCGTCTGCGCCGCCTACCTGGGCGTGGGCACCGTGTTCGGCGCCATGGACGTCGTCGTCGTGGGGTACGCCGAGTCCCTCGGGATGCCCGCGCTGGCCGGCGTCGCGCTGGCGCTGTACGCCGGCGGCAGCCTGGTCGCGGGTCTCGCCTACGGCGTCGCCCGGCTGCCCGGCACGCTCGCCGCCCGGTTCCTCGGCACCGCCGTCTTCTTCGGCGTGGCCGCGCAGGGGCTGTGGGCGGTGTCGTCGCTGCCGCTGCTCATCGGCGCCGGGTTCCTCGCCGGCCTCGCCGTCGCCCCGGTGCTGGTGTCGGGCGCCTCGCTGATCGAGTCGCGGGTGCCGCGCGCGGCGCTCACCGAGGCGCTGTCGTGGTCCAACACCGGGCTGACCGTCGGCGTCACCGCGGGCTCGGCGCTGGCCGGCGCCGCCGTCGACTCCTGGGGCGCGCAGGCCGCGTTCGCCGTGCCCGCGGTGGCCGCCGCCTCGGCGGCGCTCATCGCGCTGGCCGGTGCGCCGCTGCTCCGGCGCGGCGCCCCCGGGCCTGTGACGCAGCCCGCGTCGCGGGTTGAGGACGCGGTCGGCGGGTAGCGGCCCCCGACGGGAGAGGCGCGCGCCATGGAGTGGCGCGCCGCCCACCGTCCACGACGAGAGGGAGCACCCGTGGCCACCGTGCCCACCATCCGCCTGAACAACGGCGTCGAGATCCCGCAGCTGGGCTTCGGCGTCTACCAGGTCGAGCCGGAGAACACCGTCGAGGCCGTGCGCACCGCGCTCGAGGTCGGCTACCGGCACATCGACACCGCCGAGATGTACGGCAACGAGAAGGAGGTCGGGCAGGCGATCCGCGAGTCGGGCATCGACCCGTCCGAGGTCTTCGTCACGAGCAAGCTGAACAACGGCTTCCACCGCCGCGACGACGCGCTGCGCGCCTTCGATCAGACGATGAACGACCTCGGCCTGGAGCAGCTCGACCTGTTCCTCATCCACTGGCCGCTGCCGACCATCGACGTCGACTACGTCGAGACGTGGAAGGCGATGGAGGAGATCTACGCCGGCGGCCGCTGCCGCGCGATCGGCGTCTCCAACTTCAACCCGCACCACCTGCGCCGGCTGTTCTCCGAGACCGACGTGCGCCCGGCGGTGAACCAGATCGAGGTCCACCCGTACCTGGCCAACGACGAGGTGCGGGCCTTCGACGCCGACCACGAGATCGTCACCGAGGCCTGGTCTCCGATCGCGCAGGGCAAGGTGCTCGACGACCCGGCGATCACCGCGATCGCGGAGACGCTGGGCCGCACCCCGGCCCAGGTCGTGCTGCGCTGGCACGTGCAGCGCGGGGACGTCGTCTTCCCGAAGTCGGTGACCCGCAAGCGCGTGGAGGAGAACTTCGCGCTGTTCGACTTCGAGCTCGACGAGGGCCAGATGGCCACCATCAGCGGGCTCGACCGCGGCGAGCGCACCGGCCCGGACCCGGACACGTTCGACTACGTGCCGAGCTGACCGGAGCACCACCACGACGGCCGCCGTCCCCTCCCGGGGCGGCGGCCGTCGCCGTGTGGCGGGGGCGCAGCGACACCCGAGCCGCCCCTGCGGGGGACGGCGGACCGGACGCGGGGCCGGAGGCTCCCGACCGGGACGTCGTGGCCGGGCTCAGCGCGTCGACCGGCCTCGGTGCAGGGGCCCGCGCCGAGCGTGCGAGGTGTGGGGGGCACCGAGGTCCTTCCGGGCACCTGGCCGCGGTGTGATCCGGAGGATCACGGTGTCGCGATCACTCCGTCACGAAGTCGATGAGCTCCTCGACGCGGCCGATGAGCGCGGGCTCGAGGTCGGTCCAGGTGCGCACGCGGGCGAGGATGCGCTGGGCCCACACGTAGCCGGTGTCGTCCTCCCAGCCCAGCCGCCGGCAGACGCCGGTCTTCCAGTCCTCGCCCCGCGGCACCTCCGGCCAGGCGCGGATGCCGACGACGGAGGGCTTGACGGCCTGCCAGATGTCGATGAACGGGTGCCCGACGACGAGCGCGTGCTGCCCGGTCACCTGCTCGGCGATCCGCGACTCCTTCGACCCGCGCACCAGGTGGTCGACCAGCACGCCGAGCCGCCGGCCCTGGCCCGGGCGGAACTCGCGGACGATGGCCGGCAGGTCGTCGACGCCGTGCAGCGGCTCGACGACGACGCCCTCGATGCGCAGGTCGTGGCCCCAGACCTTCTCGACCAGCTCGGCGTCGTGCTTGCCCTCGACGTAGATGCGGCCCTCGCGGGCGACGCGGGCGCGGGCGCCGGCCACGTAGGTCGAGCCCGAGGCGCTGCGGGTCGGCGTCGCGGGGCCCTTCGGCGTCGGGCGCACGAGCACCACCGGCCGGCCGTCGACCCAGAAGCCGGGGCCGAGGGGGTAGGCGCGGACCTTCCCGAACCGGTCCTCGAGGTGGACGACGTCCTTCTCGCAGCGCACGACGGCGCCGACGAAGCCGGACGACGGGTCCTCGACGACGAGGTCGCGCTCGGCGGCCACCTGCGGCGGCGGCTTCTTCACCGTGCGGGGGTGCACCAGGTTGTCGTAGGGCGAGCGGGGCGGCACGCCTCCAATAGAGCCGATGACGGCGCGCCAGCCGTGGAGACGCGCCGGGCGGGACGAGCGCGACACGCCCGGGCGACCGGACGGTCACGTACCGCTACGAGTCGTCGCTCGTCGAGCGGTACGGCGACGTCCTCCGACACACCGCGCTGACCTGCACGGACGTCGTCCCGCCGGGGGGAGGGGCCCGGTTGCCGGAACGAGGACGGACGGTGACGGGCGGACGAAGATCCGATCCGGTCGTTTCGGTCCGCCGACCTCGGTCACCCATTGAGTCGACCGTTACACCAGAGCTCAGATGGGAGCGCGAAACGACGATGATCGGCACCGACACCATCAGCCGTGTGATCGGACAGGACGTCTACGACCAGTCGGGCGAGAAGATCGGGTCCGCCTCCGAGGTCTACCTCGACGACGAGACCGGTCAGCCGGAGTGGGCCACGGTGCGCACCGGTCTGTTCGGCACCAAGGAGTCCTTCGTCCCGCTGCGTGACGCCGACCTGACCAACGACGGCCTGCGCGTGGGCGTCACCAAGGCCCAGGTCAAGGACGCGCCGAAGGTCGACACCGACGGCCACCTCTCCCCGCAGGAGGAGCAGGAGCTGTACCGGTACTACGGCCTCGGCTACGGCTCGGGCACGCAGACCACGCAGACCACGACGACGGACACCGGCACCGCCGGCACCTACTCGATGGACCAGACCCGCGGCCAGCAGGACCTGACCACCGCCGGCACCGGCGTGGCCGGCACCGCGGGCATGGACCGCGACCGTGACGGCGTCCGCGACGACCTCGAGACCCGCGGCACCGTGGGCCACGACACCTCCGGCCCGACCACCGACAACGCGATGACCCGCTCCGAGGAGCACCTCGCCGTCGGCACCCAGCGGGTCGAGGCCGGCCGGGCGCGGCTGCGCAAGTACGTCGTCAGCGAGAACGTGACGCAGACCGTGCCGGTCTCCCACGAGGAGGTCCGGGTCGAGCGCGAGCCGATCACCGACGCCAACTACGGCAACGCCATGGACG
>NZ_FQVX01000005.1 GCF_900129495.1 Geodermatophilus nigrescens | reverse complement strand
GGCGGTCGCCGGCAGCCACTCCAGGGCGCGGCCGTGCCGGACCAGGTCACCGGCCCAGGCGCCGGAGATCCGCGGGACCCCGCGCAGCCAGCCGCGGACGGTGCGCGCGCCGTCGTGCTCGCTCGCGCCGCGCACGTCGCTGCGGCGCACCACCCGGGTCAGCTCGGCGTGCACCCGGTGCGCGGCGGCGACGAGCTCGCGGGCCCGGTCCAGCAGCTCGGCGTCGCCGAGCTCGTCGAGGTCGACCGCGGCCAGGGCGTCGAGCGCGGAGGCCAGCTCCCCCACCCCGCTCACCTCCCGGCACCGCATCGAACGTGTGTTCGACACTAGCCGATCCGCGGGCATCCGGCAAGACGAAACCGCAGGTCAGCGGCCCTTTCGACTGTCGCCTGAGCCGGAGACGGGGCGCGTCAGCCGACGCGCTCGGGCGCCGCGGCCGAGGAGCGCCGCCACGAGGCGTGCAGCCGCGCGTAGGGGCCGACGGCGTCGACCAGGTCGGCGTGCGTGCCGCGCTGCACCACCCGGCCCGCGTCGACGACGAGCACCTCGTCGGCGCGCTCGGCGGTGGACAGCCGGTGGGCGATCGTCAGCGTGGTGCGGCCCTCGGTGAGCCGGTCCAGCGCCAGGGTGAGCCGCCGCTCGGTGGCCGGGTCGACGGCGCTGGTGGCCTCGTCGAGGACCAGCAGGTCGGGCGCGGCGACGTGGGCGCGGGCGATGGCGACCAGCTGCCGCTCCCCCGCCGACAGCGACTCGCCGCGCTGGCCGACCGCCGTCGCGACGCCGTCGGGCAGGCCGGAGAGCCAGTCGCCCAGGCCCAGCTCCTCGAAGGCCGCCGTCACCTCGGCGTCGGTGAGGCCGGGCCGGCCGTAGCGGACGTTGTCGGCGACGGTGGCGTCGAAGAGGAACCCGTCCTGCGGCACCATGCCCACCCGGCGGCGCAGCGAGGCGAACGCGACCTCGGTCAGCGGAACCCAGCCGCCGGCGTCGGAGCCGAGCAGCACGCGGCCCGCGGTGGGGTCCATGAGCCGGGTGACGAGCTTGGCGAACGTCGTCTTGCCCGAGCCGGTCTCGCCGACGACGGCGTAGCGGCGCTGCGGCGGGAGGACGAGGTCGACGTCGTCGAGCGCGGCGCGGGCGCCCGGGGCGTAGCGGAAGGTGACGTGCTCCAGCGCGACGCCGAGCGGCCCGGCGGGCAGCTCGCGGGCGGCGCCGGTGGCGGCGGGGTCGCGGACGTCGGGCTCGGTGTCGAGGACGTCGAGCACGCGGCGGAACCCGGCGATCGCGTTCTGGCCCTCGTTGAGCACCTCGGTGGCGGTCTGCACGGGGGCGACGAACAGCGTGACGAGGAACAGGAAGGCCACGAGCGTGCCGGCGCTGACCTGCCCGGCGAGGCCGAGCAGCACGCCGACGACGATGACGGCGGCGTTGGCGACGGCGGCCACGAGCTCGCCGCTGACGAACACCGCGGCGGTGACCTTCTGCGCGTCGACCTGGGCGCGGTAGTGCCGGCCGATGGAGCGGTCGAGGCGGGCCGCCGTCCGCTCGCGGATGCCGTAGGCACGCACCGTGGAGGCGCCGACGACGGACTCCGAGACCGCGGCCAGCACGTCGCCGACCCGCTCGCGGACGATGCCGTAGGCCACCTGCAGGCGGCGGGCGAACCAGCGCACCCCGATCGCCAGCGGCACGAAGCAGATGACGACCAGCAGGGTCAGCTGCCACGAGTAGATCGACATGACGACGGTGGCGACGACCAGCTGGCCGAGGCTCACCACGCCAATGACGCCGCCCCACTGCATGAAGGTCGACAGCTGGTCGACGTCGCTGGTGACCCGGGAGACCAGCGAGCCGCGGCGCTCGCCCTGCTGGTGCAGCACCGACAGGTCGTGCACGTGCCGGAAGGCGCGCGACCGCAGCCCGGCCAGCGCGGTCTCGGTGGTGCGGAAGAGCCGCACGTTCATCCGGTAGACCGCGACGCCGGTGACCAGGACGACGACGGCGCAGACCAGCACCAGCGTGCGGACCAGGCCGAGGTCGGGGCCGCCCGGGGCGAGCAGGCCGCGGTCGATGACCTGCTGGACGGCGATCGGCACGACCACGCGGCCGGCGGTGGCGACGAGCGCGAGCGCGAAGGTGGCGGGCAGGCCGCGGCGGAACTCCGGCAGCATCCGCAGCCCGCGCCGCAGCGTGGCGAGGGCGCCCTCGCGGCGCTCGCCGGTCGCGCTCACCGCGCTCACGCCGCCACCTCCGCCTGCGAGTAGGCGCGGACCAGCGCGGCGTAGCCGGGCACGGTGGCCAGGAGCTCCTCGTGGCTGCCGCGGGCGGTGACCCGGCCGTTCTCCAGCCACACCACCTCGTCGGCCAGCGCGATGGTGGCCTGCCGGTAGGCGACCACGACCACGGTGGAGGGCCGGTCGGCCGAGCGCAGGGCGTCGAGGATGCGGGCCTCGACGGCGGGGTCGACGGCGCTGGTGGCGTCGTCGAGCACGAGCAGCCGGGGCCGGCGGACGACGGCGCGGGCGAGCGCCAGGCGCTGGCGCTGGCCGCCGGAGAGCGTGGCGCCGCGCTCGCCGACCCGGGTGTCGAGGCCCTCGGGGAGCCGGTCGACGAAGTCGTCCGCGGCGGCCACCCGCAGCGCGGCGCGGACCTCGTCGTCGCCGAATTCGCCGCCCAGGGTGACGTTGCCGCGGACGGTGTCGTCGAAGAGGAAGGTGCCCTGCGGGACGAAGGCGGCCTGGCCGCTGACCTCGCCCTCGCGCAGCCGCCGGACGTCGACGCCGTCGAGCAGCACCTCGCCGCTGGCGGGGTCGACGAGGCGCACGAGCAGGCCGGCGAGCGTGGACTTGCCCGACCCGGTGGGCCCGACGACGGCGACCGTGGAGCCGGCGGCCACCTCGAAGGTGACCCCGGAGAGCACCGGCCGGCTCGCGCCGTCGAAGACGTGGTCGACCGCGCGCAGGCCCAGGCGCGCGCCGCCGTCGCCGGGGGCCGCGGCCTCCGGGCCGTGCGGGGTCTCCCCCGTGGCGTCGAGGACGGGGGTGACCCGGTCGAAGCCGGCCAGCGCGCGGGGCAGGTCGGCGAGCACCCAGCCGATCGCGCGGATGGGCAGCGCGAGGAGGGTGAACAGGTAGGCGATGCTCACCAGGTCGCCGGCGTCGGTGGCGCCCGAGGCGACCCGGCCGGCGCCGACCACCAGCACCGCGAGGGTGCCGAGGTTGGGCAGCGCCTCCATGAGCGGGTCGAACAGGCCGCGCACCCGGCCGACGGCGACCAGGCCGTCGCGCAGCTCCTCGGCGCGCTCGGTGAACCGGGCGCTCTCGACGTCCTCGCGGCCGAGGGTCTTCACCACGAGGCCGGCGTCGAAGCTCTCGTGGGCGATCTCGCTGACCTCGGCACGCAGCTGCTGGGCCCGCTGCATGCGCGGGCTCATCACCTGCGAGTAGACGGCGTTGAGCACGAACACGAGCGGGAAGACGACCAGGCCGACCAGCGCCAGCAGCGGGTCGGTGAGCACCAGCGCGACGACGGTGATGGCGATCATCACCAGCGTGCCGCAGGCGAAGGGCAGCGGGGAGACGAAGTACCAGGCCGACTCGACGTCGGAGTTGGCGTTGGACAGCAGCTGCCCGGTGGGGTGGCGCTGGTGCCAGGACAGCGGCAGCCGCAGGTACTGCGCGGTGACGCGGCGGCGGTAGTCGGCCTGCAGCCGGTAGGCCATGATCCCGGCGAACAGCCGCCGGCCGAGGATGCCGAGGATCTTCAGCAGCGCGACGCCCATCAGCACGGCGACGGCGAGGGTGAGCGCGCCGGCGGTGGTGTCGCCGTCGGCGAAGGCCGGGAGCACCACGCGGTCGGTGATCCCGCCGATGACGAACGCCGACAGCACGGTCATGCCGGCGTAGAGGCTGCTGGCGAGGACGGCG
Organism: Geodermatophilus nigrescens; assembly: GCF_900129495.1. Taxonomy (GTDB): domain Bacteria; phylum Actinomycetota; class Actinomycetes; order Mycobacteriales; family Geodermatophilaceae; genus Geodermatophilus; species Geodermatophilus nigrescens. The sequence goes on along the minus strand of NZ_FQVX01000005.1, from coordinate 236,028 downwards.
AGCGTGAACATCGTCCGCTGCTCGCGGATGGCCAGGCCGACGTGGCGCAGACCCCGCCGGACGACGGCGTCTCTGGCGCGGGGCACGGGTCTCCTCGGGGTCCGACCGCGGAGGTCCGCGGTCGTTAGTCAGGCTAACCGGTACCGCCGACAGGGGCCTGCGGGTTTTCCGGCTCGACGGGATCGGTAACCCCGCGCGGTGACCGATGCTTCCCGCCCCCTCGCCGCCCGGGAGCGCGCCGGGCTCGCCGACCTGCTCGACGAGCTCGGGCCCGACGCCCCGACCTGCTGCTCGGGGTGGACGACGGCCCACCTGGCCGCCCACCTGGTGACCCGCGACCGGCGGCCCGACGCGCTGCCTGGCTACGCGCTGGAGCGCACCCCGGTGGGCGACCGGCTGCACGCGCACGCCACCCGGCTGGAGGAGCGACTGCGGACGACGACGCCCTACCCGGAGCTGGTGTCCCGCGTGCGGGCGGGCGCGCCGGTGTGGATGCCGGGCTCCTGGGCGACGGCGTCGCTGGTGGACGGGCCGGAGTTCGCCATCCACCACGAGGACGTGCGCCGGGCGCAGCCGGACTGGGAGCCGCGGGCGCTGCCGCTGCGCGACGCCGACCGGCTCTGGGGCGCGGCGCAGCTGTTCGCCCGCTCGATGGCGCCGCGGTACCCCGGCGGGCTGGTGCTGCAGCGCAGCGACGTCCCCGGTCCCGGCAAGCGGATCCGCGCGGGCTCCGACGTCACCACCGTCGAGGGCGAGCCGCTCGAGGTCCTGCTGTGGGCGACCGGCCGGCGCGAGGTCGCCCGGGTCGCCGTCCGCGGGGGCGCCCCCGCGGAGTGAGTCCCGTGCAGGTCCGCGGGGGCGCACGGGGACGCCGTCAGGTGAGCGGGGTGTCCCTCTCGTGCCGGACGGGGACGCCTGCGCCGGCCAGGGCGGCCTTCACGTCGCCGATCCGGAGCGTGCCGAAGTGGAAGACGCTGGCCGCGAGCACCGCGTCTGCGCCGGCCTCCACCGCGGGCGGGAAGTGCTCGACCGCGCCCGCGCCGCCGCTGGCGATCACCGGCACGCTCACCTCGCGGCGGACCGCGCGGATCAGCTCGGTGTCGAACCCGGCGCGGGTGCCGTCGGCGTCCATCGAGTTGAGCAGCACCTCGCCCACGCCGAGCTCCGCGGCCTGCACGACCCACTCGACGGCGTCGCGGCCGGTGCCGCGGCGCCCGCCGTGCGTGGTGATCTCGAAGCCGGAGTCGGTGACCGCGCCGTCGCGCGCCCGGCGGGCGTCGAGGGAGAGCACGAGCACCTGGTTGCCGAAGCGGTCGGCGATCTCGCTGATCAGCTCGGGCCGGGCGACGGCGGCGGTGTTGACCGCGACCTTGTCCGCACCCGCCCGCAGCAGCCGGTCGACGTCGTCGGGGCTGCGCACGCCGCCGCCGACGGTGAGCGGGATGAAGACGCTCTCGGCGGTGCGCCGGACGACGTCGTAGGTGGTCTCGCGGTCGCCGGAGCTGGCGGTGATGTCGAGGAAGGTCAGCTCGTCGGCGCCCTCGGCGTCGTAGACGCGCGCCATCTCCACCGGGTCGCCGGCGTCGCGCAGGTCGACGAAGTTGACCCCCTTGACCACCCGGCCGGCGTCGACGTCGAGGCACGGGATCACGCGGACGGCGAGGCTCACGACCCGGCCCCCCGGACCGCGTCGGCCTCGACCTCGACGAGCATGTCGGGGTGCAGGAGGGAGGCGACGCCGATCATCGCGGTGGCCGGCCGGACCGCGCCGAACACCTCGCCGTGCACGCGCCCGACCTCCTCCCAGCGGCCGGTGTCGGTCACGTACATGCGGGTCCGGACGACGTCGGCGGCGGACAGGCCCGCCGACTCCAGCGCGTCGACCAGCACGCCGAACGCGACCCGGGCCTGCGCGGCCATGTCGCCGGGGTGCACGACCTCGCCGTCGACGGTTGCGGTGCAGCCGCTCACCCAGGCGGAGTCCCCGGCGACGACGACCCGGCTGTAGCCGACGACGTCCTCCCACGGCCCGCCGGAGCCGATCCGCCGCACGCTCACGACGACGCCTCGCGGGTGACGGCGAGGGCCTCGGGCAGCGTGAACGCGCCGGCGTAGAGCGCCTTGCCGACGATCGCGCCCTCGACGCCGACGGCGGCCAGGCCCGCCAGCGCCCGGATGTCGTCGAGCGAGCTGACCCCGCCGGAGGCGACCACCGGCTTCGGGGTGGCGGCGCAGACCTCGCGCAGCAGCTCGAGGTTCGGGCCGCGCAGCGTGCCGTCCTTGGTGATGTCGGTGACCACGTAGCGGGCGCAGCCCTCGGCGTCGAGGCGGGCGAGGGTCTCGTAGAGCTCGCCGCCCTCGCGGGTCCAGCCGCGGGCCGCCAGCCGGGTGCCGCGCACGTCGAGGCCGACGGCGATCCGGTCGCCGTGCTCGGCGATGGCGCGGGCGCACCACTCGGGCGACTCCAGCGCCGCGGTGCCCAGGTTCACCCGGCGGCAGCCGGTGGCCAGGGCCGCGGCCAGCGACTCGTCGTCGCGGATGCCGCCGGAGAGCTCCACGTCGACGTCGAGCTCGCCGACGACGCGGGCCAGCAGCTCGCGGTTGCTGCCGCGGCCGAAGGCGGCGTCGAGGTCGACCAGGTGCACCCACTCGGCGCCGTCGCGCTGCCACTGCAGCGCGGCGTCGAGGGGGTCGCCGTAGGAGGTCTCGCTGCCGGCCTCCCCCTGCACGAGACGGACGGCCTGGCCGTCGGCGACGTCGACGGCGGGGAGCAGCTGCAGGGTCGGCACGGCGACCAGCGTAGGGACCGGGCGAGGGTGACCTGCCTCGCCTCCGGCAGGCTGCGGCGGTGGAGTTCGCCGACGTCGTCCGCAGGCGCCGCATGGTGCGCGACTACGACCCCGACCGGCCGGTGCCTCCGGAGGTCCGCGAGCGGCTGCTCGCGCACGCCATCCGGGCGCCGTCGGCCGGGTTCACCCAGGGCTGGGCGTTCCTGGTGCTCGAGTCGCCCGAGGAGCGGGACCTGTTCTGGTCGGTGACCGCCTCCGACGGCGCCCCCGACGCGTGGCTCACCCGGATGCGCCGCGCGCCGCTGCTGGTGGTGCCGCTGTCGTCGAAGGACGCCTACCTCGACCGCTACGCCGAGCCGGACAAGGGCTGGACCGACCGCGACGAGGCGCGCTGGCCGGTGCCCTACTGGGACGTCGACGCCGGGATGGCCGCGCTGATGGTGCTGCTGACCGCCGTCGACGAGGGGCTCGGCGCCTGCCTGTTCGGGATCCCCGCCGAGCGGGTGGACCCCTTCCGCGACGCCTTCGGCATCCCCGCCACCCACCGCCCGGTGGGCGTCGTCTCGGTCGGCTACCCCGGCGACGGCGACCGGCGCTCGCCGTCGCTCAAGCGCGGCCGGCGGGGGCTGGACGAGGTCGTGCACCGGGGCCGCTGGGGCGCGGCTGGTTGACTCCCCCGCCGTGACCTCCTCGCGCGCCGTCCTCGTCACCGGTGGCTCCCGCGGCATCGGCCGGTCGATCGCCCGGGCCTTCGCCGGGCGGGGGGACCGGGTCGCCGTCCACTTCGGCAGCTCCCGCGAGCGCGCCGAGGCGGTGCTCGCCGAGCTGCCCGGGGACGGCCACGTCCTGGTGCAGGCCGACATGGCCGACGCCGCCGCCGTGGGCGCGATGGTCGACGAGGCCGCCGGGGCGCTCGGCGGCCTCGACGTGCTGGTCAACAACGCCGGCGTCTTCGTGGCCTCCCCGCCGCTGGAGTCCTCGTTCGAGCACTGGCGGCAGGTGTGGGAGCGGACGCTGGCGGTCAACCTGCTCGGCGCCGCGCACGCCACCTTCCGCGCCGTGCCACACCTGCGGGCCGCCGGCGGGGGCGCCGTGGTGAACGTGTCCAGCCGCGGCGCCTTCCGCGGCGAGCCGCAGAACCCCGCCTACGGGGCGTCGAAGGCCGGGATGAACGCCTTCGCGCAGTCGATGGCGCTGGCACTGGCGCCGCTGGGCATCTCGGTCACCGCCGTGGCGCCGGGCTTCGTGCAGACCGAGATGGCCCGCGAGGTGCTCGACGGCCCCGGCGGCGACGCCGTGCGGGCGCAGTCGCCGTTCGGCCGGGTGGCCCGCCCCGAGGAGGTGGCCGCGGCGGTGCTGTGGCTCGCCTCGCCGGAGGCCCGCTTCAGCACCGGCACGATCGTCGACGTCAACGGCGCCTCATACCTGCGCAGCTGAGCCTCACCCGGCGTGCGCCCCGGCCCAGTGCGGGCTGGTGATCAGGCCGAGCAGGTTGCCGAACGGGTCGGCGACGACGGCGGTCGCCCACCCCTCGCCGCGCACGGTGGGCGGCTGCACCACGGTGCCGCCGTGCGCCTCGAACCGGTCGACGGCGGCGGGCAGGTCGTCGACGTGCCAGTGGACGACGACGCCGGCGGGCCGGCCGACCGGCCAGGCGGCGTAGCGGGCGTCCATGACGCCGAGCTCGTCCTCGTCGTCGCCGAGGCGGAACTCGACGTAGGCCGGCGGCCCCTCCACCGGCCGCGCGAAGTAGGGCTGCACGCCGAGCAGGTCGGCGTACCACCGCACGGCGGCGGGCACGTCGTCGGCGGTCAGGGTCACGGTGGCCAGGCCTCGGAGCACGGGAGGGTCCCTCCGTCCGGCGGGCCGCCCGGTGCGTCCCGCTCGCCGACCACACTGCCGCGCAACGTGCTCACCTCCTGAGCACTTTCCACGGCATCCTCACCACCATGCGAGCCGACCGCCTCGTCGCCGCCCTGCTGGTGCTGCAGGCCCGCGGCCGGGTGACCGCCGCGTCGCTGGCCGCGGAGCTCGAGGTGTCGGTGGCCACCGCGCGCCGCGACCTCGAGGCGCTGTCGGCGGCGGGCCTCCCCGTCTACCCGCAGGCCGGCCGCGGCGGCGGGTGGCAGCTGCTCGGCGGCGCCCGCACCGACCTCACCGGGCTCACCGCGCCGGAGGCCCGCGCGCTGTTCCTGCTGCTCGGCCCGGCGTCCGGGTCCGCCCCGGCGGCGCCGGACTCCCGGGCGGCACTGCGCAAGCTGCTGCGGGCGCTGCCCGGCACCTTCCGCGCCGAGGCCGCGGCCGCCGCAGAGGCGGTCGTCGTCGACCCGGCCGGGTGGGGCGAGCGCGCCCGCGACCGGCCGGAGCTCGCGCCGCTGCTCGACGCGGTCGTCGGGCGGCGGGAGGTGGCGTTCGACTACGCCGGCCGCGGCGGTCCCCCGGCCCGGCGGCGCGCGCAGCCGTGGGGCCTCGTGGACAAGGACGGCACCTGGTACCTCGTCGCCGGCACGGCCCGGGGCCGGCGCACCTTCCGCGTCGACCGGATGGGCGCGGTGGCGCCCACCGGCGAGGTCTTCGAGCGACCGGACGGCCTCGACCTGCCGGGGGTGTGGGAGGAGGTGGTCGGCGAGCTGGAGCGCCGCCGCTCGCTCGTGGGCGCCCGCGTGCGCGTGCCCGCCCGGCTCGCGCCCGTGCTGCGGGACCGCTTCGGCCGGCACTGCGAGGCGGCGGGCCCGGACGACGACCCGGACGGCGACGGCCGGGCGGTGCTGCGGGTGGCCGCGCACACCGCCCGGTCGGTCGCGGAGCAGCTGGCCGGGTTCGGCGGCGCGGTCGAGGTGCTGGAGCCGGCCGCGGTGCGCGCGGAGCTGGCCGCGATCGGGGCGGAGCTGGTCGAGCGCAACCGCGGGTGAGAGCGGCCTCATCGCCGTCTCACCCCGCCGTCACCGCGGCCCCGGAGCGTGGCGGCGTGGACTCCGCCGTGCTCGCCCCCGCCCCCGTGCCGCCGTCGTGGCCGCCGTCGCTGCAGGTCCTGCTCGGCGAGGAGGCGCCGGAGCTGTGGTCCGCCGTCCTCGGCCCGCTCGGCGGGCGGCTGCGCACCCTCGCGCCGGTCACGGTCACGCTGCGGCCCGACGCCGCGGCCACGGTGCGCTGGAGCGCCGTCGTCGACTGGGCCGACGGGCGCGCGACGCGGGAGTCCCTCGCCGCGACCACCGGCGCGGAGGTCCCCGCGGGGGCGGCCGTGCTGGCCGGCGACGTCGGCGGGGAGACGGTGACCGTGGGCCTGTGGCGCTGGCCGCTGGACCCGGCGCTGCCCGGGCTGGCCTGGGCGGCCTCGGCGGCCGGGGTGGCGCGGCTTCTGGCGGAGCTGGGCGTCGACGCCGGGACGCCGCGGCTGCGGCTGCGCGCCTACCGGCCGGGCCGGCGGGCCGTGGTGGAGGTGACCTCGCCGGCCGGGCGCTGGTTCCTCAAGGTGGTCCGCCCGTCCGCGGCCGCCGGCCTCGCCGCCCGGCACGCCGCGCTCGCCCCGGCGGTGCCGGTGCCCCCGGTGCTCGCCGCCACCGACGACGGCGTGCTCGTGCTGCCCGCGCTGCCCGGGACGCCGATGCGCGAGGCGCTCGGCGGCGACCCCGCCGTCCTGCCGCCCCCGGCCGCGCTGGAGGAGCTGCTCGACGCTCTGCCCCCGCTCGGCCTGCCGGCGCTCGCCCCGCCGGGACGCCGCGACCCCACCGACCCGCTGCCCCGGCTGCGCGGGCACGCGGCGGTGCTCGGGATGGTGTGCCCGGGGCTGGCGCCGCGGCTGGAGCGGCTGACCGCCGCGGTGGCGGCCGCCGTGGAGCGCCGGCCGGTGGTGCCGGTGCACGGCGACTTCTACGAGGCCCAGCTGCTGGTCGGCGGCGGCGCGGTCGTGGGGCTGCTCGACGTCGACACCGCCGGGCCGGGCGCGCGGGCCGACGACCGGGCCACGCTGCTCGGCCACCTGCTGCTGCTCGAGCGGCTGGCCGCCGACCCGGCGCCGGTCGCGGCCTACCGGGCGCGGGTGGAGGCGGTGGCCGGCGGCGGGGCGGACCTGGCCGCGCGGGTGGCCGGCGTGCTGGTGGGCCTGGCCACCGGCCCGTTCCGGGTGCAGCAGGCGGGGTGGGCGGAGGCGACCGAGGCCCGGGTGGCGCTGGCCGAGGAGGTCATGAGGACGTCCTCATCCCGATGAGCGGGCGCTCACCGCGGTCTCCCGGGGGCCTCACCGGCGGCGGACACCGTGGGAGGTGTCAGCAGTTCGACCCCCTGAGGAGGACCCCGTGACCGCTCGCCCCGCCACCTGGAAGGTCGTCACCTTCGGCACCGCGCTCGCCGGCCTGGGCATCGCCGGCGCCGGTGCCGCCGCGGCCGACGACGACCGGCCCGCCCCGCAGCCGGCCGCCGTGTCGGTCGCCGCGCACGACGGCGCCGACGACACCCCGGACGCCGCGGCCGCTCCCGCCCCGGCCGCCGACGCCTCACCCGAGACCGCCGACTCCCCCGCCGAGAGCGCCGTCGACAGCCCCGACGCCGCCCCGGTCGCCCCGGCCGCCGACGCCTCTCCCGAGACCGCCGACTCCCCCGCCGAGAGCGCCGTCGACAGCCCCGACGCCGTCCCCGCCCCGCCGGTCGCCGACGTCGACAGCCCGGACGTGCGGACGCCCGACGTCGACACGCCGGACGTCCACACGCCGGACGTCCACACCCCCGACACCGACACCCCCGACACCGACGACTGACCGGACGGGCCGCGCCGGCCCCCGCCGGCGCGGCCCGCGGATGAGGAACCGCTCATCCGCCTCTCCCGGTCCCCTCACCCCCGGTGGGGACCGTGGACCCCGACAGCGAGACGAGACCCTGGAGGACCCCGTGACCCGCAGCCCCGCCACCTGGAAGGTCGTCACCCTCGGCACCGCGCTCACCGGCCTCGGCCTGGCCGGGATCGGTGTCGCCGCCGCCGCGGACGACGGCTCCGCGCAGCCGACCGCGGCCGTCGCCGCCGCCGTCGACACGGCCGACGACACCCCCGACGCCGCTCCCGACGCCGTGCCCGCCGCCCCCGCGGCGGACGCCTCGCCCGAGACCGCCGACTCCCCCGCGGAGAGCGCCGTCGACACCCCGGACACCACCCCCGACGACGCGACCCCGGACGACGTCACCCCGGACGACGCCACTCCCGACGACGCGACCCCCGACGACGTCACCCCCGACGCGGACGACACCCCGCTCGACTGACCCCCGGCACGCCGCGGCCCCGGTCCCCTCGCGGGGGCCGGGGCCGCGGCGCGTCTCAGGCCGCGAGGCGGTAGCCCATCCCGCGCACCGTCTCGATGCGGTCGGCGCCGAGCTTGCGTCGCAGGTACCGCACGTACACGTCGACGACGTTGGAGCCCGGGTCGAAGTCGTAGCCCCAGACGTGGCTGAGCAGCTGCTCCCGGGCGAGGACCTGCCCCGGGTGGCGCAGGAAGGTCTCCGCGAGGGCGAACTCGCGCGCCGAGAGGTCGACGGTGCGGTCGCCCACGCTGGCCCGGCGGGTGCGCAGGTCCAGCGACAGGTCGCCGGCGCTGAGCACCGTGACCTCGCCCTGCCGCGCGCCGGCCAGCCGCAGCCGCACCCGCGCCAGCAGCTCCTCGAACCGGAAGGGCTTGGCCATGTAGTCGTCGGCGCCGCCCTCGAGCCCGGCGACGGTGTCCTGCACGCTGTCACGGGCGGTGAGCACGACCACCGGCACCGCGTTGCGCTCGGCCCGCAGCGCGCGCAGCACCGCGAACCCGTCGAGGACGGGCAGGCCGATGTCGAGCACGACGAGGTCGAACTCCCCGCCGCGGGCGTGGTCGAGCGCGGACAGGCCGTCGCCGACCACCGTGGTGGCGAACCCGTTGGCCCGCAGGCCCTTCTCGACGAACGCGGCGATCCGCGGCTCGTCCTCGGCGATCAGCACCCGGCTCACCGGGGACCTCCCTCGGTCGGTACGGGGTCGGGCACCCGGTCGGACAGCGCCGGGGTCGCCAGGTCGTCGTCCACGGTGTCCAGCGGGTCGTCACCCGGGTCGTCCGGCTCGGGCGGGGCGACGCGCGCGGGGAGCACCAGCGTGAAGGTGGCGCCCTCCCCCGGGCGGCTGTGCAGCTCGACGCGGCCGCCGTGCGCGGCGGCGATCGCCCGCACGATCGACAGGCCGAGCCCCGCGCCGTCGCTGCGGCGGGCACCGGCGCTGCCGCGGGCGAACCGCTCGAAGACCCGCTCCTGGTCGGCGGCGGCGATGCCGGGGCCCGCGTCGTCCACCCACACCAGCAGGTCGGCGCCGCTGAGCCGGCTGCCGAGCACCACCCGGTCGCCGGGCTCCGTGTAGCGGACGGCGTTGTCCGCGAGCGCCACCACGGCCTGGGTGAGCCGCTGCGGGTCGAGCAGCAGGTCGGCGCGGGCGACGGCGCCGAGCCGCCAGTCGCGGTCCCCGAGCCGGCGCACCTTGCCGAACACCTCGGCGGTCAGCTCGGCGACGTCGACCGGCTGCGGGCGGACGAACTCCGGCTGCTCGGCGCGGGCGAGCAGCAGCAGCTCGGAGACCATGCGGTTCATCCGCTCGAGCTCGTCGTCGACGAGGGCGACGGTGGCCCGGACGTCGTCGGGGTCGGCGGGGTCGAGGACGTCGAGGTGGCCGCGGACGATGGTGATCGGGGTGCGCAGCTCGTGTCCGGCGTCGTCGAGGAACCGGCGCTGCGCGGCGACCCCGCCCTCGACCCGGTCGAGCATCGCGTTCACGGCGCGGGCGAGGCCGGTGAGCTCGTCGTCGGGGCGGCCCTCGACGGGGATCCGGCCGGACAGGTCGGTCTCGGTGATGCCCTGGGCGGTGGCCGCGACCTCCCGCACCGGGGCGAGCACGCGCCCGGCCACCACCCAGGCGCCGGCGGCGGCGAGCAGCACGGTGACCGCGCCGACGGCGAGCATCAGCTGCGCGGTGTCGTCGGCGGCCTGCCGCTCCTGGTCGGCGAAGTAGGCGACGACGGCGACCCCGCGCGCCGGGTCGCCCTCCAGCGTCACCGGCACGGCCAGGTAGCGGACCTCGCCGGCGCCGCTGGCGTACCGGCCGGACGTGGGCTCGCGGACGTCGCCGGCCAGCCGGGCGAACGCGGCGTCCTCGCTGAGCAGCACCGGCGCCTCGATGCGGCTCTGGAAGCGGTAGGCGCCGTCAACGTAGCCGAGGAACTTCTCGTTCGGCCGGGCGAGGTTGTAGGTGATGACCGTCTGGAGCACGTCGGCGACCGAGGCGAAGGGCTCGCCGGTGTCGGGGTCGATGCCCGAGGCGGTGATCCGGTCGAACTCCTCGACCTCCGCCGCGAGCGCCACGTCCATCCGCTCGTCGGTGGCGCGCACCAGCAGCCGCCAGGTCACCAGCGTCACCAGGGCCAGCGCCAGCAGGACCAGCAGCAGCGCCCAGCCGATGATGCGCACGCGGGCGGCGCGGGGCGTCAGCCGCCGCCGGGCAGCAGCGCGCCACCCGGCCGCCGGGGCCGGCTCCTCGCTCATCGGTCAGTCGTTCCCGTCGTCGTTCCCGTCGTCGCCGTCGTCAACGTCGTCGTCCCCCTCGTCGTCCCCGTCGTCCCCCGGGTCGTCGTCGGGGCCGTCGTCGTCGGGCAGCGGCGGCGGCGGGACGACGTCAGTGGCCGGCGGCGCGGGCCGCGGGGCGGGTGCGGGCGTCGGCACAGGCTCCGGCGACGGCTCCGCCGAGGGGCCGGGGTCCGGGAACGGCGACGGGCCGGACGGCTCGCGGGCCGGCACGTCGATGCGGGTGGGCACCGCCGGCGCGCCCCCGCCGGCCGGGCCGAGCAGCGCCCACGCGGTGCCGCCGGCCAGCAGGACGACGGCGAGGCCGGCCAGGACGGCGAGCAGGAGGCGGGAGCGCACGGCGCCGAGCCTCGCCCGCCGCGGTGGCCGGCCGGTGAGACGGCGGTGAGAGCACTCTCATCCGCCGGGGCCGCCGACATCTCCTGCTCAGCCGAGGTCGGTGGTGGCCCCCACGACGACGAGGTCGGCGGTGTGCGACCCGGCGGTGTCCACCGTCGGCGGCCGCGGCTCGAAGCCGGGCAGCCCGTCGAGACCGGTGCTGCCGTCGACGACCCGCAGCCGCAGCGGCCCGCCGCCCGCCACGGTCACCGTCGCCTCCAGGCCCTGCTCCGGCGGGGCGTGGAAGGTCAGCCACAGCTGGTCCTCCCCCACCGTGCCGGCCGGCACGTCGCGGGCCTCCGCGCGCGCCGCCACGACCCGGCCGCCGCCGGTGTCCAGGTCGAGCACGACGAAGCCGACCGCCCGCTGGGGCGTCACCCGCACCGTCACCGTCCGCTCGTCGCCGGCCCTCCGGTCCTCGAGCACCTCGACCGTCGACGGGGTCAGCCCGGCGTCCTCGGCGGGCCCCGCCGCGACCGGGACGCCGCGCACGTACGGGTAGTCGTGCGGCAGCGTGCGCGGGGTGCCGACGTAGCGCGCCGCCTCCTCGCCCGGCCGCGCCTCCGTGCTGAACCACCACGCCTCGCCGGTGTCGGCCTCCAGCGCGTACGCCAGCCGGCTGGGCACCGGGTGCTGCTGGTCGAAGCGGTCCACCGCCAGCCCCGCCGCCGTCAGCAGCAGCGCCAGGCCGGCGGCGGCCGCGGGCACGGCCAGGGTCCGCCACCCCGCCGGGCCGGCGGGGAACAGCCCCTCCAGCACCGGCAGCAGGGCGAGCAGCAGCAGCGACACGACCGCCGCGGGCGCGGCCGCACCGGCCAGCCCGAGGGCCGGGAAGAACAGCGCGACGGTCGGGGCGAGCACGACGACGGCGACCGCGCCGGCGACCGCGCCGCCGAGCAGCGACACCCGCGCCGGCAGCAGCCCCGCGAGGACCCCGGCCAGCGCCGGGAGCGCCGCCAGGTACGACCCGCCGGGCGCCAGCGCGGCGAGGACGGCCGCGAGGACGGCGAGCACCGCGAGCGACCCGGTGCGCAGCGCCGCCGCCCCGAGCCGGCGGCGCAGCAACGCGTACCAGGCCAGCACGACGACGGCGACCAGCGCGACCGCCGCCAGCCGGAACCAGCCGGGCCGCCACGGGTCGGTCATCACCGCGTAGCCGGGCCGCACCAGCGCCAGCAGCCGCCACAGCCCGCCGACCGCCAGCGGCGCCAGGACGAGCGGCACCAGCGCGGCGGCCGCACCGAGCAGCGTCCGGGGCAGCGACGACCCGCGGCGCCGGTCGACGGCCGCCAGCACGGCGACGCCGAGCAGCGCCGCCGCGGCCAGCGGCTCCACGAGCGACCCGGGGTAGCGCGCCAGCCCCGTCGGCAGCGGGAAGTACGTGGCGTCGTCGGCGGCCGGCCGGGCCAGGGCGGCGAGGTCGGCGCCGCCGAGCTCGCGGGCCAGCGCGAGGGTGTTGTCGCCGAGCGCCTGCAGCGTCCGCCGGTCCAGCCGCGCGGGCGTGTCCTGCGGGGTGTGGTACGCCGCGCTGCCGTCGATGAACGCGGTGTTGACGCCGGTGAAGTCGCCGTCGGCGAGCAGCACGCTGAGGTCGGTGTCGTTGGGCAGCGTCCGGTAGACCTCGACCGCGAAGCTGCTGGCCACCGGGTGCGGGACGGCGGCGGCGTAGCGCTCGGCCAGCGCGGCGTTGCCCCGCGAGGTCTCGAACGCGATCGGCGGGCCCGACGTGCCGCGGGCCTCGAGGTTGAGCACCACCCCGCCCTGCGCGGCCAGCGGGTGGCTCGCGGCGAACGCCTCGGCGCCGCACAGGCAGGCCTCCTCGGCATCGGTGAGGACCACCACGACGTCGTTGCGCAGCGGCTCGCCCGCGCTCAGCGCCCGCACCGTCTCCAGCAGCGTGGCCACGCCCGCGGCGTCGTCGGCGGCCCCGGGGCCGGTCTCCACCGAGTCGGTGTGCGCCACCAGGAACAGCCGGCCGGTGCTCGCCGTGCCCGGCAGGACGGCGACGACGTTGCGCAGCCGGGCCATCTCGGTCTCGCCGGGCCCGGCCTGCCCGGTGCCGACGGCGTTCTGCACCCGGGTGTCGAGCCCGAGTGCGGTCAGCTGCGCGACCAGCCCGTCGACGACGCGGGCGTGCGCGTCGCTGCCGGTCAGGTGCACCTCGCCGGCGATCTCCTCGACGGTGACGCCGGCGCGCGCGGCGCTGAAGGCGGTCGCCGGCGCGTCGGCCGGCGCGGGGTCCGGCGGCTGCAGCGCGAGCACGCTCCACGCCGCCAGACCCGCCAGCAGCAGGAGGACGGCGAGCGACCCGAGGAGCCGGCCGCGGCGCTCCGGGACCGGGGCGGACGGGCGCGACGCGGGCAACGGGCCTCCTGTGCCGGGTGCAGGACCGGGCAACCCTAGGGGCGGCGGGGGGAGACTCCGGGGATGCCCGCCGCAGCGTGGACCCGCCGAGCCGGGCGCCGCACCAACCTGGGCCTGCTGGTCCTGCTCGCGCTCGCCGGCGTCACCGGGCTGCTCGCCTTCGGCGTGGGCACGCCGCTGCCCTCCCGCGTGGTCGCCGTCGCGCACGGCGCCGCGGGCCTGGGCCTGCTGCTGCTCGTGCCGTGGAAGTCCGTGGTCGTGCGCCGGTCCCGGGCCCGCACCCGCGGGCGGCGCGACCCGGCGGTCGCCTGGGCGCTGGCCGGGCTCACCGCGCTCACCGTGGCCACCGGGGTGCTGCACGGCGTCGCCGGCACCACCGTCGGCGGCGTGGGGGTGCTGCAGGTGCACGTCGCCGCCGGCGTGGCGACCGGGCTGCTGGTGGTGCTGCACGCCGTGGGCAGCCGGCAGCGGCCGCGGCGCACCGACGCCTCCCGGCGGGCGCTGCTGCAGACCGGCGGCCTCGCGGCCGGGTCGCTCGCGCTGTGGGCGGGGCTGGAGGGCGTCCTGCGGCTGATCGGCGCGCCGGGCGCCCGGCGGCGGGCCACCGGTTCGCACGAGCGCGGCAGCGGCGACCCGGCCGCCATGCCGGTGACCCAGTGGTTCACCGACGCCGTGCCCGACGAGCCCGGGCGCACGCTCGACCTGGTCGCCGGCGGGCGCACCACCGCGCTGCGGGTCGCCGCCCTCGACCGCGGCGACACCGTCACCGCCGTCCTCGACTGCACCGGCGGCTGGTACGCCGAGCAGGAGTGGCGCGGCGTGCGGCTCGACCGGCTGCTGGCCGGCACCGGCCTGCCGCCGGGCGGCAGCGTCGACGTCGTCAGCGTCACCGGGTACCGCCGGCGGCTGCCGCTGGCCGACGCCGGGTCGCTGCTGCTGGCCACGCACTGCGCCGGCGAGCGGCTGTCGGCGGGCCACGGGGCGCCGGTGCGGCTGGTGGCGCCCGGCCGGCGCGGCTACTGGTGGGTCAAGTGGGTGGCGCGGGTGGAGGTGGTCGACGCGCCGTGGTGGCTGCAGCCCCCGGTGCCCCTCCAGTAGGCCGCCGCCGGCCGGGCGTCAGAGCGTGGCGAGCCAGTTGGTGAGCAGCTGCGCACCGGCGTCGCCGCTCTTCTCCGGGTGAAACTGGGTGGCCGACAGCGCGCCGTTCTCCACCCCGGCCACGAACCGGTCGCCGTGCTCGGCCCAGGTCACCTTCGGCGGCGCCAGCGGGCCGGGGCGGCCGTCCTGGCCGAGGGGGAACTCCCGCACGCCGTAGGAGTGCACGAAGTAGAAGCGCTCGTCGGCGATCCCGTCGAACAGCACGGTGTCCTCGGGGGCGGAGACGGTGTTCCAGCCCATGTGCGGCAGCACCGGCGCCTCCAACGCCTCCACGGTGCCGGGCCACTCGCCGCAGCCCTCGGCGTCGTGGCCGTGCTCGACGCCGTGCTCGAAGAGCACCTGCATGCCCACGCAGATGCCGAGCACCGGGCGCCCGCCGGCCAGCCGGCGGCCGATGGTGCGCGGTCCGTCGACGGCGCGCAGCTCCTGCATGCAGTGCGCGAACGCGCCGACGCCGGGCACGACGAGACCGTCGGCGTCGAGCGCGGCCTGCCGGTCGGCGGTGACGGTGACGTCGGCGCCGACGCGGGTCAGCGCCCGCTCCGCCGACCGCAGGTTGCCCGAGCCGTAGTCGAGGACGACCACCTTCTTCACGTCAGCCACGGTACGTGGAAGGCGCCGGGCGCCCGCCGGGATTCCCGGGCGTCCAGGGCAGCACGGTGAGCTCCGGCCACACCGACCGCCAGCGGGCGGCCTTGGCCTCGTAGACCTCCCGCGGCGCGGGGCTGGCCGGGTTGGGGCGGACGACGAGGCCGAGCAGGTCGCCGAGGCCGAACGGCGCGTACAGCCGCGGCCGGCCGTCCTCGACCGTCACGGCGACCGCGCAGCACGGCGCGGCGAACACGTCGACGGCGTCGGTGCACGAGCGGAACGGCGCGGGCGGCGCGGCGCCGAAGCGGCCGGCGTACCAGAGGTGCACCCGCGCCTGGTTGCGGATCTCGACCGGCACGGCCAGGTCGGCGAACAGCTCCGCCCCGCGCCGGATGACGGCGTCCTCGGCGTCCCAGGACGGGTCGTCGTCCCAGTAGGAGAGGTCGGCGTCGCGGATGCCGGTGCCCGGCGGGCGACCGGTGAGCCCGTTCCACGCCGTCTGGAACAGCAGCCCCGCGGTCAGCCACCACTCCCCCGCGCCGAGCGCGGGCGCCCGCTCGAGCACCGCGGCCACCGTCGGGTCGCCGAGCACGAGGCCGAGGAACCGGTCGGCGTCGCTCAGACGAGCCTCAGGATCCCCGAGGCGGTGGCCAGCAGGGCGGCCACCAGCAGGACGAGCGCGAAGAACACCTGCGGGCCGGTGCGGCCCCGGGTGTCGTGGTCGGCCCGCCAGATGCTCCACGCCCCGCCGAGCAGGAACCCGCCGAGGACGACGAGGACGACGCCGAAGTTCACCTACAGCGCGCCCTTGGTGGAGGGCACGCCGGTGATGCGGGGGTCGAGCGCGACGGCGGTGCGCAGTGCCCGGGCCAGGGCCTTGAACTGGCCCTCGACGATGTGGTGGGCGTCGCGGCCGGCGTAGAGCACGCGCACGTGCAGGGTGATCCGCGCGTTGAAGGCGAAGGACTCCAGCACGTGCTTGGTGAGCGACGTCGGGTAGTCCGGGCCGATCATCGGCGTCATGGTCTCGGGCTCGGCGTGCACGAAGTACGGCCGGCCGGAGAGGTCGACCGCGGCCTGCACGAGCACCTCGTCCATCGGGATCGTGGCGTCGCCGTAGCGGGTGATGCCCCTCTTGTCGCCCAGCGCCTCGGCGAACGCCTGGCCGAGGGCGATGGCGACGTCCTCCACCGTGTGGTGGGCGTCGATGTGCAGGTCGCCGTCGGCCTGCACGGTGAGGTCGATGCCGCTGTGCTTGGACAGCGCCGTCAGCATGTGGTCGTAGAAGCCGACGCCGGTGCTGATCGAGCTCTTCCCGGTGCCGTCGAGGTCGAGCTCGACGACCAGCTTGGTCTCGCTGGTGGCGCGCTCCACGCGGGCGGTACGACTCATGGCTGTCAGTCTCCCAGGCGGTGCTCGGGGGCCACCTCACCCAGGGCGGTGAGGAAGGCGTCGGTCTCGGCGGGCGTGCCGGCGGTGACCCGCAGCCAGCCGGGGATGCCGACGTCGCGGACGAGGACGTCGTGCGCCAGCAGCGCCTTCCAGGCGGCGGACGCGTCGGCGAACCGGCCGAAGAGGACGAAGTTGGCGTCGCTGGGCACGCTGGTCAGGCCGAGGGAGGGCAGCGCGGCGACGATGCGGTCGCGCTGCTCCTTGACCGCGTCGACGGTGGCGAGCAGCGCGTCGGTGTGGGCCAGCGCGGCGCGCGCGGCGGCCTGGGTCAACGAGGACAGGTGGTAGGGCAGCCGGACCAGCTGCACCGCGTCGACGACGGCCGGGTCGGCCGCGAGGTAGCCCAGCCGCAGGCCGGCCATCCCGAACGCCTTGCTCATCGTGCGGCTGACCACCAGCCGCGCGCGGCCGGGCAGCAGGCCCAGCGCCGAGGGCGTGCCGGTGCGGGCGAACTCCGCGTAGGCCTCGTCGACGACGACCACGCCCTCGGTGGCGTCGTACAGCCGCTCGATCGTCTCCAGCGCGACCGCCGTGCCCGTGGGGTTGTTCGGGCTGGTCACGAAGACGACGTCGGGGCGCACCTCGCGCACCTGCGCGACGGCGGCCTCGGCGTCGATGGTGAAGTCCGCGCGGCGGTGCCCGTCGACCCACCCCGTCCCGGTGCCGGCCGAGATGATCGGGTGCATCGAGTAGGACGGCGTGAAGCCCAGCGCGGTGCGCCCGGCGCCGCCGAAGGCCTGCAGCAGCTGCTGCAGCACCTCGTTGGAGCCGTTGGCCGCCCACACCTGCGCCGGCTCGACGCGGTCCCCGCCGCGGGAGAGGTAGGCCGCGAGGTCGGTGCGCAGCGCGACGGCGTCGCGGTCGGGGTAGCGGTTGAGCTCCAGCGCGGCGTGCCCGAGCGCCTCGCCGAGGCTCGCGAGCAGCTCCGCGGGCAGCGGGTGCGGGTTCTCGTTGGTGTTGAGCCGGTGCGTGACCTGCAGCTGCGGGGCGCCGTAGGGCGTGCGGCCGCGCAGCTCCGGCCGCAGCGGGAGCTCGTCGAGGGAGGTCACGGCTTCTGCCGCACCCGGACGGCGGCCGCGTGGGCGGGCAGGTCCTCGGCGTGGGCGAGCGCGTCGACGTGGCCGGCCACCTCGGCGAGGGCCTGCTCGTCGTACTCGACGACGTGGATGCCACGCAGGAACGACTGCACCGACAGGCCGCTGGAGTGCCGGGCGCAGCCGCCGGTGGGCAGCACGTGGTTGGAGCCGGCGATGTAGTCGCCGAGCGACACCGGCGACCAGGCGCCGACGAACACCGCGCCGGCGTTGCGCACCCGCAGCGCCACCGCGCGGGCGTCCCGGGTCTGGATCTCCAGGTGCTCGGCGGCATAGGCGTCGACCACCGCGAGGCCGGCGTCGACGTCGTCGACCAGCACGATCCCCGACTGGCTGCCGTCGAGGGCGGTGAGGATGCGCTCGGAGTGCTTGGTGGCCGCCACCTGGGCGGGCACCAGGTCGAGGACGGCGTCGGCCAGCTGCTCGCTGGTGGTGACCAGGACCGCGCCGGCCAGCGGGTCGTGCTCGGCCTGGCTGATGAGGTCGGCGGCGACGTGCACCGGGTCGGCGGTGTCGTCGGCGAGGATCGCGACCTCGGTGGGGCCGGCCTCGGAGTCGATGCCGATGAGCCCGCGCAGCAGCCGCTTGGCGGCGGTCACGTAGACGTTGCCGGGGCCGGTGACCATGTCGACCGGCTCGCAGGAGCCCGCGCCGTAGCCGAACACGGCGATGGCCTGGGCGCCGCCGACGGCGTGCACCTCGGTGACGCCGAGCAGCGCGCACGCGGCCAGCACGCCGGGGTCGGGCAGGCCACCGTGGTCGCGCTGCGGCGGGGAGGCGACGGCGATCGACTCGACGCCGGCGATCTGCGCCGGGACGACGTTCATGACCACGCTCGACAGCAGCGGGGCGAGCCCGCCGGGCACGTAGAGGCCGACGCGGCGCACCGGCACCCAGCGCTCGGTGACCGTGCCGCCGCGCACGACCTGGGTGGTGACGTCGGTGCGGGCCTGGTCGGCGTGCACCTTCCGCACCCGGGCGATGGACTCCTCCAGCGCGGCGCGGACCTCCGGGGCCAGGCCGTCGAGCGCCGCCTGGATCGCCGCCGGCGGGACGGTGAAGTCCTCGGCGTCGACGCCGTCGAGGCGGGCGGTGATCTCCCGGACCGCCTGGGCGCCGCGGAGGCGGACGTCCTCGCACAGCGGCCGGACGGTGGCCAGGACCGAGTCGATGTCGGTGGCCGCGCGCGGCAGCAGGCCGGCCAGGTCGCGGACCCCCGGCAGCGCGGATCCGCGCAGGTCGATGCGGGCGAGCACGGGCGGGCCTCCGGGGGCGCGACGGGGAGCGGACGACCTCCCAGGGTAGTCGGGGCGGATCGGCCTCCTCGCCGGAGCGCCCGGGCCCCCGGCCGCCCGTAGGCTCCGGGCCGTGGGTGACCTCGTCCCGCTGTTCCCGCTCGGGACGCCGCTGTTCCCGGGGATCGTGCTGCCGCTGCACGTCTTCGAGCCGCGGTACCGGGCCCTGGTGCGCGACCTGCTCGCGCTGCCCGAGGGCGGCGAGCGGCGGTTCGGCGTGGTGGCCATCCGCCAGGGCTGGGAGGTCGAGCGGGTGGCGCCGGCCGAGGCGCTCTACGACGTCGGCTGCACCGCGCTGCTGCAGGCGGTGCGCCCGCAGCCCGACGGCGGCTTCCGGATCGTCGCGGTCGGCGGTGAGCGGTTCCGGCTGCTGGACGTCGTCGTCGGGGAGGACCCGCCCTACCTGCAGGCCGAGGTCGAGTGGCTCGCCGACGAGGAGGCCGCCGAGGAGGCGGCGGGCGACCGCGAGGAGGTCCTCGACGAGCCGGCCGACAGCGCCGCCCCGGCGCCCGACCAGCTCGACGAGGGGCTGGTGGCCGCGGCGGCGCGCGGGTCGCTGGGGCTGCTCGAGCGCGGCGTGGGCGACCTGTTCACCCGGTACGTGACCGCCGTCGCCGGGCTGCAGGCCGGCCTCGACGGCGAGGAGGTGGGCCGGGCGGCGGAGCTGGCCGGCGCCGGGGAGGACCCGACGGGTGCCGCGGCGCTGCTGGAGGCGGTGGCCGGCGATCCGCGGGCCCTGTCCTACCTGGTGGCCTCCGCGGCGCTGCTCACCACCGAGGACCGGCAGGCGCTGCTGGCGGAGTCGGCAACCCGGCGGCGGCTGGCCACCGAGAGCCGGATGCTGCGCCGCGAGCTGACGCTGCTGGAGACCGTCGGCGCGGTGCCCGCGGCGCTGCACCAGTTCGCGGGCGAGACCAGCCTGAACTAGCGGCCGGGGGCCTCCGGGGACGGCCCGTCCCGGCCGGCGTCGTCCCGGCCGGCGTCGTCCCGGCCGGCGTCGTCCCGGCCGGCGTCGTCCCGGCCGAGGTCGTCACGGGAGGAGAACAGCGCCGCGACGACGTAGACCGCCAGCGCGACGAACGGGCCCACCGCGAGCCCGGGCAGCGAGGACAGCTGCAGGCCGGTGGTCACCCGGGCGCCGACATCGGCCAGCTCCTCGGCCGTCGGGCCGGGCGCGAGCAGCTCCCCCAGCTGCCAGGCCAGCAGCCCGGCGACGGCGGTGCCGGCCGCGGTGGCCACCACCGTGGCGACGCCGCGGCGCCGGCGCATCGCCCACGCGACGGCACCGGCCAGCAGGCCGAGGCCCGCGAGCACCAGCACGAGCACGCCGTCGTCGGCCACCAGCAGCTCCGGCGAGGGCCGGCCCACCGGCACCGCGCCGCCCTCGACCACGTCGAACTCCGCGCGCGGGGCCAGCCACACCCACAGCAGCCCGGCCGGCAGACCGCACAGCGCCAGCGCGCAGCCCCAGGCGATCGCGCCGCGCAGGTCGGCGCGGGCCTCGGCCACCCACCGCCCGGCGGCCGGGCGCGCGGCGGCCGGCGCGCCCGCGAGGGACGCGGCGGCGTGCCCGGTCGTGCTCCCGGCCGCGTGCCCGGCGTGCCCGGCGTGCCCAGCGTGCCCGGACAGGGGTCCCACGGCGGCCGCGGGCACCGGACCGGGGTACGGGCCGTCGGGGAGCGGCGCGGGGCTGGTCACGGCACCCAGTGAACCCCGCTCCCCGGCGGGCCCGCCGCCGGGGGCGGGCCCGGCCGGGCTCACCCGCGGCTCACAGCAGGGCGACGCTGGTGGGCCCGAGCAGCGCCTTGATGTCGCCCATCAGGGCCGTGCTGGGGCGCACCCGCAGCCCCTGGTCCAGCCGCAGCACCGTCTCCCGGCCGCCGTTGACGAGCTTCAGGTGCACCTCGGTGGTGCCCGGGTGGCTGCCCAGCACCTCGCGCAGCCGCTCCACCACCGGCGGGGTGCAGCGGGCCGCGGCCATCTGCACCATCACCGGGCCGCGCGGGCCCTCGGTGAGCTCGGGGATCGTCACCTCGGAGCCGAACAGCGAGGGCTGGTCGTCGCGCCGGCTGATCCGGCCCTTGACCACGACGATCTGGTCGCGGACGACCTTCTCCGACACCTCGGCCCACGTCTTCGGGAAGAACAGCACCTCGATGCCGGACTCGAGGTCCTCCAGCGTGGCGATCGCCCAGGGCGCGCCCTGCTTGTTCGTCCGCGGCGAGACCCCGGTGAGGATGCCGGCGATCGTCACGTTGGCGCCGTCCTCGACCCCGCCGGCGTTGATCTCCGCGATCGGGGTGTCGGCGTTGGCCGCGAGCACGTGCTCGACGCCGTGCAGCGGGTGGTCGGAGACGTAGAGGCCGAGCATGTCGCGCTCGAACACCAGCCGCTCGGACTTCGACCAGTCCGCCGTCGGGACGGCGATGTCCAGGGCGCCGCCGAACGGGTCGTCCGCGCCGCCCTCGTCGCCGAAGCTGCCGAACAGGTCGAACTGGCCCTCGGCCTCCTTGCGCTTGAGCGACATGGCGGCGTCGACGGCCTGGGCGTGGATCGCGGCGATCCCCTGCCGCGAGTGGCCGAGGGAGTCGAAGGCGCCGGCCTTGGCGAGGGACTCGATGACCTTCTTGTTGCAGGCCACCGTGTCGATCTTGCGCATGAAGTCGGCGAAGTCCTTGAACGCGCCCTTCTCCTCGCGCGCCCGCACGATCGAGTCGACGACGTTGGTGCCCACGTTGCGCACCGAGGCCAGGCCGAAGCGGATGTCGGTGCCGACGGCGGTGAAGTCCCACGAGGACTCGTTGACGTCGGGCGGGAGCACCTTGATGCCCATGCGCCGGCACTCGGCCAGGTAGATGGGCCGGCGGTCCTTGTCGTCGCCGACGCTGGTGAGCAGGCCGGCCATGTACTCGGCCGGGTAGTTCGCCTTGAGGAACGCCGTCCAGTAGCTGACCAGACCGTAGGCGGCCGAGTGGGCCTTGTTGAACGCGTAGTCGGCGAACGGGACGAGGATGTCCCACAGCGTCTTGACCGCCGCCGGGGAGAACCCGTTGGCCACCATGCCGGCCTCGAAGCCGACGAACTCCGCGTCGAGGACCGACTTCTTCTTCTTGCCCATCGCGCGGCGCAGCAGGTCGGCCTTGCCGAGCGAGTACCCGGCGACCTTCTGCGCGATGGCCATGACCTGCTCCTGGTACACGATCAGGCCGTACGTGCCGCCCAGGATCTCCTCGAGCGGCTCGGCCAGCTCGGGGTGGATCGGCGTGATCTCCTGCTGACCGTTCTTGCGCAGCGCGTAGTTGGTGTGCGAGTTCGCGCCCATCGGGCCCGGGCGGTAGAGCGCGCCGACGGCGGAGATGTCCTCGAAGTTGTCCGGCCGCATGAGCCGCAGCAGCGAGCGCATCGGGCCGCCGTCGAACTGGAAGACGCCGAGGGTGTCACCGCGGGCCAGCAGCTCGTAGGTGGCCTTGTCGGTGAGGTCCTTGCTGATCTCGTCGAGGTCGATCGGCTCCTTGCCGTTCGCGACGATGTTGCGCAGCGCGTCGTCGATGACCGTGAGGTTGCGCAGGCCCAGGAAGTCCATCTTGAGCAGGCCGAGCGTCTCGCAGGTCGGGTAGTCGAACTGCGTGATGATCGCGCCGTCGGCCTCCCGGCGCATGATCGGGATCGAGTCGATCAGCGGGTAGCGGCCGATGATGACGCCGGCCGCGTGCACGCCCCACTGGCGCTTCAGGCCCTCGAGCTTGCGGGCCTGGTCGACCACCTCGGCCGCGCCCGGGTCGGACTCGTAGCGGGCGCGGAACTCCGCGGCCTCCTTGTAGCGCGGGTGCGCCGGGTCGAAGACGCCCGACAGCGGGATGCCCTTGCCCATGACGTCCGGCGGCATGAGCTTGGTCAGCTCGTCGCCCACCGAGTAGGGCCGGTCGAGCACCCGGGCGGCGTCCTTGATCGCGGCCTTGGCCTTGATGGTGCCGTAGGTGACGATCTGGCTGACCCGCTCCTCGCCGTACTTCTGCGAGACGTACTGGATGACCTCGCCGCGGCGGCGGTCGTCGAAGTCGATGTCGACGTCGGGCATCGAGACGCGCTCGGGGTTGAGGAACCGCTCGAAGATCAGCCCGTGCGCCAGCGGGTCGAGGTCGGTGATGCCCATGACGTAGGCGGCCAGGGAGCCCGCGGCCGACCCACGGCCGGGACCGACGCGGATGCCGTTGTCCTTGGCCCAGTTGATGAAGTCGGCGACCACGAGGAAGTACCCCGGGAAGCCCATCTGCGTGATGATCCCGACCTCGTAGTCGGCCTGCTTGCGCACGTGGTCGGGGATGCCGTTCGGCCAGCGCTTGTGCAGCCCGCGCTCGACCTCCTTGACGAACCAGGAGGTCTCGTCCTCCCCCGGCGGCAGCGGGAAGCGCGGCATGAGGTCGGCGCCCTCGGTGAAGGTCACCTCGCACTGCTCGGCGATCAGCAGCGTGTTGTCGCAGGCCGACCTCAGGTCACCGGGGAACAGCGCGCGCATCTCGGCGGCGCTCTTCAGGTAGTAGCCGTCGCCGTTGAACTTGAAGCGGTTGGGCTCGTTGAGCCGCGAGCCGGTCTGGATGCACAGGAGCGCGTCGTGGGCCTCGGCGTCCTCCTTGTGCGTGTAGTGGAGGTCGTTGGTGGCCAGCAGCGGGATGCCGAGGTCCTTCGCGATCTCCAGCAGCGCCGGGCGGGTCTTCTGCTCGATCGACAGACCGTGGTCCATCAGCTCGGCGTAGAAGTTCTCCTTCCCGAAGATGTCCTGGAAGTCCGCCGCCGCCTGGCGGGCGCGGTCGTGCTTGCCCGCGCGCAGCCACATGTTGACCTCGCCCGAGGGGCAGCCGGTCGTGGCGATCAGGCCCTTGCCGTAGCGCTCGAGCAGGTCGCGGTCGAAGCGCGGCTTGCGGTACTGGCCCTCGAGGCTCGCCAGCGAGGAGATGCGGAAGAGGTTGTGCATCCCCTCGGTGGTGCGGGCCAGCAGCGTCATGTGGGTGTACGCCGCCTTGCCGCGGTTGGACCCGCCGTCGCCCTCCTCGTCGATCAGCTTGTCGCCGAAGTCGTAGGGCGCGCGGTCGAAGCGCGAGCCGGGCGTGTAGTAGCCCTCCATGCCGATGATCGGCTTCACGCCGGCGGCGTTGGCCTGCTTGTAGAAGTCGTAGGCGCCGAACACGTTGCCGTGGTCGGTCATCGCCAGCGCCGGCATGCCCTGCTCGGCGGCGGCCTTCGTGACCTCGGGCAGCTTCGCCGCCCCGTCGAGCATCGAGTACTCGGTGTGTACGTGCAGGTGCACGAACGAGTCGTTGCCCTGGGCGGCTGTGCTGCTCACGGGGGTGCGGTGCTCCTCACGGGTCGTGCTGGCCCGGCCGTCGGGTGCTCCGGCGGGCGACCGGCGGGGAAGACCGGGCGGTGCGGGCGCGGACGGTGCCGGCCGGGCGACCGGCGCGGGCCCGGGCCGGTCCCCCGATCCTCGCACCGGGGACGTTCTACGCCGAGGGTCTGACAGGACGTGTCTCGGCCGGGCGGGTCGCCCGCGTCACAGGAGCTGCTCCAGCGCGCGCCGCATCGTCACGTGCACGATCCCGGCCTCCTCGTACTCGCCGCCCACCGCGGTGTAGCCGGCCCGCTCGTAGAAGCCGCGCGCGGAGACCTGCGCGTGCAGCTCCACCTCGGTCAGGCCCCGCGCCCGCGCCTCGCGGTGCAGCACGCCGAGCACCGCCGCGCCGTACCCGCCGCCGCGCACGCCGGCGTCGACCGCCATCCGGCCGATCACCGCCCGCCCGCCGCGCTCGAGCAGCCGCCCGGTGGCCACCACCCGCCCGGCGCCGTCCCGCGCGACGGCGTGCACCGCGGTGGCGTCGGCGGCGTCCTGCTCGATCTCCGGCGGCACGCCCTGCTCCTCGACGAAGACCCGGGTGCGCAGCGCCACCACCTCGGGCCAGTCGGCCGCCGTCGCCACCGCCGCGGTCGGCCGGCTCACGCGGGCGCTCCCCCGGCCGGCCGGCCGCGGCGCGTCCCGGGCAGCGGCGGGCCGCCCGGCAGCGCCGACTCGGGCACCAGCAGGAAGCGCAGGTCGACGGCGGCGTGCAGCAGCACCGGCAGCAGCAGCGACCCGGTCTCCAGGTAGAGGCCCGCGAACACCGCCCCGAGGACGCCGGTGAGCACCACGCCGGGCAGGCCCTGGTAGGCGTGCGCCAGCCCGAAGGCCAGCGCGCCGACGGCCACCAGCACGACCTGCGGCACGTCGCCCGCGACCGCGGCCACCACCGCGAGGAAGAAGCCGCGGTAGAGCCACTCCTCGCACACCCCCGCCGTCACGCCGACCACGGAGAACAGCCGGCGTTCGGCGGGCGAGCGCGGCAGCAGCGCGAGCGTGGCGTGCCCGGCGGGCTCGGCGTGCCGCCCCCGGGTGGGCGGGGAGGTGCCCGGCCGCGGCTCCGCGGCCCGGGCGAGCGCGCCGGAGCGCAGCGCCCGCACCGAGGCCAGCGAGAGCAGCAGGACCAGCAGGGTCGCCGCCCCCGTGACCGGGCCCGGCAGCCCGGAGGGCCAGGCCAGCCCGACGGCGGCGGCGTCGACCCCCGGGGTGGACAGCCACAGGACCAGGGCGAGCAGCGCCAGCCCCCACTCGAGGACCAGCAGCCGCAGGTAGAACGACCGGCGCGCCGCCGGGTCGGTGCGCAGCCGGCCCTCGAACCGGCGGTGCAGCACGTGCCCGACCACCGGCTCGCCCGCCACCAGGTAGCCGGCGACGACGACGGCCGACAGCGCGGCCGGGCCGAAGTCGGCGAGGGAGGCGGGCAGGTCGGTCACGGCTGGGTGGTCACGGGTGCACGGTCACGGCGGGCGGGCGGCCCTCAGGACTCGGCGCGCAGGATCGCCAGGGCGCCGGCGAGGTCGGCCGGGTAGTCGCTGGTGAACTCGACCCAACGGCCGTCGGCGGGGTGGGCGAAGCCGAGCCGGACGGCGTGCAGCCACTGCCGCGAGACGCCCAGCCGGGCGGCCAGCGTCGGGTCGGCGCCGTAGGTGGCGTCGCCGACGCAGGGGTGGCGCAGCGCCGAGAAGTGCACGCGGATCTGGTGGGTGCGGCCGGTCTCCAGGTGGATGTCGACCAGGCTGGCCGCCGCGAACGCCTCGATGACCTCGTAGTGGGTGACCGACGGGCGCCCGCCGCTCACCACCGCGAACTTCCAGTCCGAGCGGGGGTGCCGGTCGATCGGGGCGTCGATCGTGCCGCGCGAGGGGTCGGGGTGGCCCTGCACCAGTGCGTGGTAGCCCTTGTCGACCGTGCGCTCCTTGAACGCCGCCTTGAGCAGCGTGTAGGCCCGCTCGCTCTTGGCGACGACCATGAGCCCCGTCGTCGCGGCGTCCAGGCGGTGCACGATGCCCTGCCGCTCGGCCGCGCCGGAGGTGGAGATGCGGTAGCCGGCGGCGGCCAGGCCCCCGGAGACGGTGGGCCCGTCCCAGCCGGGGCTCGGGTGCGCGGCGACGCCGACGGGCTTGTCGACGACCACGACGTCGTCGTCGTCGTGGACGACGGTCAGGCCGGGCACGGGCTCCGGCGGCGGCGCCTCGCCCGGGGGCGGGGGCAGCTCGACCTCCAGCCAGCTGCCGCCGGTGAGCCGGTCGCCCTTGCCGCGGACGCGGCCGTCGACCCACACCCGCTCGGCGTCGGCGAGGTCGGCGGCGGCGGCGCGGGACAGGCCGAACAGCCGGGCCAGGCCCTGGTCGACGCGCTGGCCCTCGAGTCCGTCGGGCACCGGGAGGGCACGGTGCAGCCCGGGAGCGCTCACCGGTCCATCGTGACAGAGGGAGGACCCCCTCCTCCCTCTGCCTCGCAGGCTCGGGGCGGTGCCCGGGAGCGGGCCGCTCAGGAGGACGTGACCGCGCCGTCGCCGCGGTCGCGGCTGCGGGTGCCGTCGAACTCCACGCCGCGCAGCGCCAGGTAGGCCCCGAGCAGGCCGCCGACGACGATGCCCGAGTCGGCGACGTTGAAGATCGGGTAGAACTCCCCGTTCGGCGCGAACACCGACACGAAGTCGACGACGCCGCCGCGGAGGAAGCCGGGGTCGCGGAAGACGCGGTCCACGAGGTTGCCCAGCGCCCCGCCGAGCACCAGGCCCAGCGCCACGGCCCACGCGGTGGAGAACAGCCGCCGCGCCGCCCGGACGATCACCACGGCCACCACGACGGCGATGAGCGTGAAGACGACGGTGAAGCCCTCGGCGAAGGAGAACGCGGCGCCGGTGTTGCGGGCGTGGGTGAGGTAGACCAGCCCGCCGAGCAGCCGGATGTTCTCGCCGCGGTCGATCGTGGCGACGACGAGCAGCTTGGTGGCGAGGTCGGCGAGGAACAGCAGCGCCGCGAGGGTCAGCAGCAGCCGCGTGCGCGGCCGGCGGGCCGGCGTCGCTCGGGCGGCGTCCTCGGGCTGCTCGCTCAGCGGGGCTCCTCGGTCGGGCCGGGCGCGGGCCGCCCGACGGGCCCGACGATAGTCGGCGGGACCCCGCCTCCCGGGCCGCCGCGCGGCCCCCGGGGATGCGCTCCGGACCGGTACCGGTCCCACCGGGTGACGGAGCTCATGCTGGGGTAGACGAATCTCACACCCCGCCGATGACGTCTCCGCGCGCCGATCGGCCGATCGTCGGAGGTGGCGCACGTCCCCCGGCAGGAAGGCAGTCGTGTCCCCCGACCTCGGTTCAGCAACCGACCCTGACGTAGTCCTCGTCGGCGGCGGCATCATGAGCGCGACCCTCGCGTCGCTGCTCGGCGTCGTCGCGCCGGAGTGGAGCATCACCGTCTTCGAGTCCGCGGACGCGGTCGCCGGCGAGAGCTCGGACGCCTGGAACAACGCCGGCACCGGCCACGCGGCGCTGTGCGAGCTCAACTACACGCCCGCCGGGGCCGACGGCCGGGTCGACACGACCAAGGCCCGCACCATCAACGAGCAGTTCATGGTGTCCCGGCAGTTCTGGTCGCACCTGGTGCGCACGGGCCTGACCGGCTCGCCCAAGGACTTCATCTCCCCGGTCCCGCACGTCAGCTTCGTGACCGGCGAGGACGGCCGCCGCTACATGCGCGCCCGCCACCAGGCGCTGTCGGCCGAGCCGCTGTTCGCGGGCCTCGAGTACACCGACGGCCACGCCGAGCTGCGCGACTGGGTGCCACTGGTGATGGACGGCCGCGACCCGGCGCAGGTGGTCGCCGCGACCCGCTCGGTCGCCGGCACCGACGTCAACTTCGGCGAGCTCACCCGGCTGCTGCTCACCCAGGCCGAGGGCCGCGGCGTGCAGGTGCACACCGGCCAGCGCGTCTCGGGCCTGGAGAAGCTCGACGACGGCCGGTGGAAGGTCACCGTCACCGACAAGCGGTCCGGCGAGGAGCGCTCGGTGCGCACCCGGTTCGTCTTCGTCGGCGCCGGCGGTGGCGCGCTGCCGCTGCTCCAGCGGGCCGCGATCCCCGAGATCCGCGGGTTCGGCGGCTTCCCGGTCAGCGGCCTGTTCCTGCGCACCCGCTCCCCCGAGCTGGTCACCCGCCACCAGGCCAAGGTCTACGGCCAGGCCGCCGTCGGCGCGCCGCCGATGTCGGTGCCGCACCTGGACCTGCGCCTGGTCGACGGCGAGTACTCGCTGCTGTTCGGCCCCTACGCCGGCTTCTCGCCGAAGTTCCTCAAGGCCGGCTCGATGTTCGACCTGCCGCTGTCGGTCAAGCCGAACAACCTCTCCTCGATGCTCGGCGTCGCCCGCACCGAGATGGCGCTGACGAAGTACCTGGTCACCGAGCTGCTGCAGTCGCGCGGCGCCCGGCACCGCACGCTGCTGGAGTTCGTCCCGCTGGCCGAGCAGGCCGACTGGGAGATGATCACCGCCGGGCAGCGGGTGCAGGTCATCAAGCGCGACCCGACGAGCGGCAAGGGCGTGCTGCAGTTCGGCACCGAGCTCATCGTGGGCGGCGACGGCACGATCGCCGGCCTGCTGGGCGCCTCCCCGGGTGCCTCGACGGCGGTCTCGGCGATGCTCACGCTGGTCCAGCGCGCGTTCCCCGAGCGGGTCGCGGCGAACCGGGCGGCGCTGGAGGAGGCGATCCCGTCCTACGGGCGCGACCTGTCCGCCGACCCCGGCCTGCTCGCCGCCGTCCGCGCGGACACGATGCAGACCCTCGAGCTCAACGGCTGACCGCCGCCGTGCCCGCACCGGCACGGGCACACGGCAGAGGCCCCCTCCGCTCCGGCGAGGGGGCCTCTGCCGTGTCGTCGTCCGGGCGTGGCGCCCGGTGAGCGTCAGTCGGCCTCGCCGGCGGCGCCCTGCTCGCCGCGCCAGCTCGCCAGCCGGCCCGCCCGGCTGACCGCCCGCAGCCGCCGCTCGGCCTCGGCGCGGGACGCCCGGGCGGACACCAGCAGCGCCTGGTCGCCGCGCATGAGGCGGGTGGTCTCGTCGGGCACGAACGACCGACCGTCGCGGACGATGAGCACGACGGCGGCGTCCTCGGGCAGCCGCAGCTCGGGCAGGTAGACGCCGTGCAGCCGGGAGCCCGCCGGCACCCGCAGCTGCATGAGCTCGGCGTCGAGCTCCTCCAGCGGCGCGGACTCCACCTCGATCTCGCGCGGGGTCAGCGGCGCGGCGATGCCCAGCCGGCGAGCCACCCACGGCAGCGACGAGCCCTGCACCAGCGTGAAGACGACGACCAGCACGAAGACGGTGTCGAACACCGTGGTCGCCCGGGGGACGCCCGCGGTGAGCGGGAAGGTGGCCAGCACGATGGGCACCGCGCCCCGCAGTCCGGCCCAGGACACGAAGGCCTGCTGCGCCCACGGCATGCGGAACCAGACCAGGCTGGCCGCCACCGACAGCGGCCGGGCGACCAGCAGCAGCGCCCCGCCGACCAGCAGCGCCGGGCCGATCGCGTCGGGCAGCCGGCCCGGCGAGACGAGCAGACCGAGCAGCACGAACAGCCCGATCTGGGCGAGCGACGCCATGCCCTCGGCGAACCCGATCGTCACCGAGCGGTGCGGCAGCGCGGCGTTGCCGAGCACCAGCCCGCACAGGTAGACGGCGACGAAGCCCGAGGCGTGCAGCAGCGACGCCGAGGCGAACGCCAGCACGCACAGCGCCAGGGTGGCCAGCGGGTAGAACCCCGACAGCGGCAGCGCCGATCGGCGCAGCAGCCACGCGCCGGCCGCGCCGAGGACCAGCCCGAGGACCGCGCCGCCCGCGAGCTCGGCCAGCACCACCACCGCGGTCAGCCACCAGGCGTCGGTCTCGCCGCCGGTGAGGACGTCCGACAGCACTGCGACGAGCAGGATGACCGGGGCGTCGTTGAGGCCGGACTCGACCTCCAGGGCCGCCACCATCCGCCGCGGCAGCGGCAGCCGGCGCAGCGTCGCGAACACCGCGGCGGCGTCGGTGGAGCTGACGACGGCGCCCAGCAGCAGGGCGAAGGGCCAGTCCAGGCCGAGCAGCCACACGGCGATCGCCGCGGTCGTGGCGATGCTGACCACGACGCCGACCGTCGACAGCGCCAGCCCCGGGCCCACCGCCCGCCGGACGTCGGCCCAGCGGGTGGTCAGCCCGCCCTCGGCGAGGATGACGACGAGCGCGGCGACGCCGAGGGTCTGGGTGAGGGCGACGTCCTCGAACTGGATGCCCAGCCCGCTCTCCCCCAGCGCCACCCCGAGCGCCAGGTAGAGCAGCAGGCTGGGCAGCCCGAGGCGGTCGGCCACGCGCAGGGCGACGGCGGCCACCAGCACCACCAGCGCGCCGACGGCCAGGGCGACGGTGACCGTGGTGTTCACCGCCCGCCCCCGATCACGCGGGCAGTGTCCCGTACCCAGGTGTCGCGGCCGTTGCCCCGCCGGATCGCGCTCGACGGCTCGGGGACAATGGGCGTGTGAGTTCTGTCTTCCGTGCGCTGCCACCCCAGGTCGACCTGCCCGCGCTGGAGCAGGACGTGCTGCGCCGCTGGGAGGACGCCGACGTCTTCGCCCGCTCGCTGGCCGCCACCGAGGGCCGGCCGCAGTGGGTGTTCTACGAGGGCCCGCCCACCGCCAACGGCCGCCCGGGCACCCACCACATCGAGGCCCGCGCGTTCAAGGACGTCTTCCCGCGCTTCAAGACGATGCAGGGCTGGCACGTGCCCCGCCGCGCCGGCTGGGACTGCCACGGCCTGCCGGTCGAGATCGCCGTCGAGCAGGAGCTCGGGTTCGCCGGCAAGCCCGACATCGAGCGCTACGGCATCGCGGAGTTCAACGCCCGCTGCCGGGAGTCCGTCGAGCGCCACGTCGGCGACTTCTCCGCGCTGACCCGCCGCATGGGCTACTGGGTCGACATGTCCACCGCCTACTGGACGATGGACCCCTCCTACATCGAGAGCGTCTGGTGGTCGCTCAAGCAGGTCTTCGACAAGGGGCTGCTCGTCGAGGACCACCGCGTGGCGCCCTACTGCCCGCGCTGCGGCACGGGACTGTCCGACCACGAGGTCGCCCAGGGGTACGAGTCGATCACCGACCCGTCGGTGTACGTGCGGCTGCCGGTCACCGACGGCGAGTGGGCCGGCCGGGCCGACCTGCTGGTCTGGACGACGACGCCGTGGACGCTGCCGTCGAACACCGCCGTCGCGGTCAACCCCGACGTGACCTACGTCGTCGCCCGGCGCGGGGACGACACCCTCGTCGTCGCCGAGCCGCTGCTCGGCGCGGTCTTCGGCGACCTCGACGACGTCGAGGTGCTCGCCCGCACGCAGGGCCGCGAGTGGGAGCGCACGCACTACCGGCGCCCGTTCGAGCTGGTCGACTTCCCCGAGGGGGAGGACGCGCACTACGTCGTCCTGGCCGACTACGTCACCACCGACGACGGCACCGGGCTGGTGCACCAGTCCCCCGCGTTCGGCGCCGACGACCTCGCCGTCTGCCGCGGCTACGGCCTGCCGGTGGTCAACCCGATCGACGCCTCGGGCCACTTCCTGCGCGAGGTGCCGCTGGTGGGCGGGCGGTTCTTCAAGGCCGCCGACGACGAACTCGTCGTCGACCTGCAGTCCCGCGGGGTGCTGTGGCGCGAGCAGCGCTACGAGCACAGCTACCCGCACTGCTGGCGCTGCCACACGCCGCTCATGTACTACGCGCAGCCGTCCTGGTACATCCGCACCAGCGCGGTCAAGGACCAGCTGCTCGCCGAGAACGAGAAGACGTCCTGGCACCCGGAGACCATCCAGTGGGGCCGCTACGGCGACTGGCTCAACAACAACGTCGACTGGGCGCTGTCCCGCGACCGCTACTGGGGCACGCCGCTGCCGATCTGGCGCAACGACGCCGACCCGTCGCGGATGGTCGTCGTCGGGTCGCTCGCCGAGCTCTCGGAGCTGGCCGGGCGCGACCTCGCCGACCTCGACCCGCACCGCCCGTTCATCGACGAGGTGACCTTCACCCTCGACGGCGAGGAGGGCACCTACCGGCGGGTGCCGCAGGTCATCGACGCCTGGTACGACTCCGGCTCGATGCCCTTCGCCCAGTGGGGCGCGCCGCACCGCAACAACGAGCAGTTCGAGGCCGCCTACCCGGCCCAGTTCATCTGCGAGGCGATCGACCAGACCCGTGGCTGGTTCTACTCCCTCATGGCCGTCGGCACGCTCGTGTTCGGGAAGAACTCCTACGAGGACGTGCTGTGCCTGGGCCACATCCTGGCCGAGGACGGCCGGAAGATGAGCAAGCACCTGGGCAACATCCTCGAGCCGATCCCGCTGATGGACCGACACGGCGCCGACGCCGTCCGCTGGTTCATGCTCGCCGGCGGCTCGCCGTGGTCGGCGCGGCGGGTCGGGCACGAGACGCTGTCCGAGGTGGTCCGCAAGGTCCTGCTGACCTACTGGAACACCGCGAGCTTCTTCACCCTCTACGCCGAGACCAACGGCTGGGATCCGGCCGCGTCCCCCGCCCCGGCGCGGGCGGAGCGCTCGCTCCTCGACCGCTGGGCGCTGGCGGAGCTGGCCGCCGTCACCGAGGGCGTCACCGCGGCGCTGGAGGCCTTCGACACCCAGGGCGCGGGCAGGCTGCTCGCCTCGTTCGTCGACGACCTGTCCAACTGGTACGTCCGTCGCTCGCGCCGCCGCTTCTGGGACGGCGACCCGGCGGCGCTGGCCACGCTGCACGAGGTGCTCGACGGGCTGACCCGGCTGATGGCCCCGTTCTGCCCGTTCGTCACCGACGAGGTGTGGACGCGGGTCGTCCGCCCCGGTCTCGGGGACGACGCCCCCGACTCGGTGCACCTCGCGTCCTGGCCGGCCGTCGACGCCGACGCCCGCGACCCCGAGCTGGTCGCACAGGTGGACCTGGTGCGCCGGCTGGTCGAGCTGGGCCGCGCGGCCCGCACCTCGGCGAAGGTGCGCACCCGCCAGCCGCTGGCCCGCGCGCTGGTCGCCGCCCCCGGCTGGTCGGCGCTGGCCCGGGACCTGGTGGCCGAGGTGGCCGACGAGCTCAACGTGGCCGAGCTCGCCGAGCTGGGCGCCGTCGGCGGTGACCTCGTCGACGTGAGCGTGAAGGTCGACTTCCGCGCCGTCGGCCGGCGGCTGGGCAAGCAGGTGCAGGCGGTGGCGAAGGCCGTGGCCGCGGCCGACGCCGCCGACCTGGTGGCCGCCTACCGGGCCGGGACGGCGACCGTCGACGTCGACGGCGAGGCGGTGCCGCTGGCCGAGGGCGACCTCGTGGTCACCGAGACCCCGCGCGAGGGGTGGACCGTGGCCAGCGCCGGCGGGCTCACCGTCGCGCTGGACCTGACGCTCACCCCCGAACTGGAGCGCGCCGGGCTGGTGCGCGAGGCGGTGCGGCTGGTGCAGGAGGCCCGCAAGAACGCCGGGCTGGCCGTCAGCGACCGGATCGCGCTGTGGTGGACCGCCGAGGGCCCGATGGCCGAGGCGCTCACCGAGCAGGGCGAGGCGCTGGCCGGCGAGGTGCTGGCCACCGCGGTGCACGCCGGCGCGGCCGGCGAGGGCCCCGGCGTCGAGGGGCCCGACGGCTCCCGCTTCTGGCTCGCCCGCGCCTGACGCCGGGACGCGGCACGATCAGGCCGCCTGATCGTGCCGCGTCCTGGCTCACGGCCGGCAGTGCGCCAGGACGCGCTGGGGCGACCCAGGACGCGCCGCGGTGAGCTCGGACGGGTGCGGGCTCAGCCCCGCCGGGCGGCGCGGCGGGCGCGCTCGGCGTCGGCCAGGGACCGGTCGGGACCGCAGCGCGCGCAGGGGGTGAACCCGTCGGTGCGCGCCTCGTCCACCGGCAGCGGGATGGTCTCCCGCCCGGCCAGCCAGGGGCAGTCGGCCAGGTGGTAGCGCGGGTGCTCGTCGACCACGAGCACCTCGTCGCGCAGGTCGACGACCATGAGCAGGTCGGTGACCTCGACGTCCTCCTCGGCCGGGTCGCCGGCGTCGGCGGCGGCCACCGGGGCGGCCGGTGTTCGTGCCGGGGCCTGCGGCGGGGTCTCCGCGACCGGCGCCGCGGCGGGCCCGGGAGCGGCCGGCGTCGTCGCCGGGGGGCGCTCCCCCGCGGTTGCCTCCCCCGCGGTTGCCTCCCCCGCGGGTGGCTCCTCCGCCGCGGCCGGCCGCCGCTCCGCGGGCGGCCGCTCCGCCGTCCTCCCGGCCGGGGCGCGGGCCGGTTCCGGCTCGCGAGGGGCGGGCACCCGCGTGCCCGCCGGCGCGCGCAGCCGGGCGACGACCAGCAGCACGGCGGCCAGGCCGCAGGCGGCGACGCAGGCCCAGTACCAGGCGGTCACGGCGGTCATCACGCCGAGGACGAACAGCGCGAGGCCCGCGAGCACGAGCAGGGCGGCGACGAGGACCACGGCGCGACTGTAACGGCGGGCACGTCGCGCGCCGGCGCGGACGGCCGGGAACGCGACAGGGCCCCCCGGACGGGTGTCCGGGGGGCCCTGTCAGGCCGGATCAGGCGGAGACGTGCTGCGTCTGGCGGCTGGTCGACGACGGCTCGGCCGAGCCGCGACTGTCGAGGTCGCGCAGGTGCGACTCGAGGTAGGAGCGGAACCGCGTGCGGTACTCGCGCTCGAAGGTGCGCAGCTCCTCGATCTTGCGCTCGAGGTTGGTGCGCTTCTCCTCCAGCGGGCCCATGACCTCACGGTGCCGGCGCTCGGCGTCCTGCTCGAGGGCGGCGGCCTTGGCGCGGGCCTCGCGCTCCATCGTGTCGGCGCGCGTGCGGGCGTCGCCGATCATCGAGTCGGCGCGCATCTTCGCCTCGTTGACCATCTGCTCGCTCTTGGCGCGGGCGTCGGCCACGGTGCGGTCGCTCGTGGTCTTGGCGGCGGCGACCATCTGGTCGGCCTGCGCCTTGGCCTCGTTGACGTAGCGGTCGGCGGTCTCCGACGCCAGCGCCAGCATGCGGGAGGCGCGGGTGGTGTCGTCCTCGCGCGGGGCGGGCTGCTGCGGCGGCGGGGCCGGCGCGGCCACCGGCTCCGGGGCGACGGGCTGCGCGGCCACGCGGCCGGTGCCCGAGCCGGCGCGCAGCTCGTTGTTCTCCTCGATGAGGCGGGCGAGCTCGGCCTCCACCACGTCGAGGAATGCGTCGACCTCGTCCTCGTCGTAGCCACGCTTCCCGATCGGCGGCTTCTTGAAGACGACGTTGTGCACGTCGGCTGGCGTGAGTGGCAAGGGGCTCACCTCGGGTCGGACGGCGGATACGGGGTCTGTCGGGTCACGCCGCGGCGCGCGTCGGTCACGCGGTGAGGGCGAGCCCGGACGTGATGCTCCGCAGGATGTAGACGGCGATCAACAACACCATAAAGGCGAGGTCGAGACGGATGGACCCCAGGTTCAGCGGCGGGATGACCTTCCGGATCGCCTTGAGCGGCGGGTCTGTGGTCGCGTACACGACCTCCAGCCCCGCGGCGACGAAGCCGGACGGACGCCAGCTGCGCGCCAGCACCATCACCCAGTCCACGACGAAGCGCGCGAACAGGAGGATGAGGAAGACGAGCAGGATCGACGAGACGATCTGCCAGAAGAGAGCCACTGTCCTCGCTCGTCCCGGGGCACCTGCGGTGCCGTGAGTGCCTACGCTGCAGCGCCCCGGCCGACGGCTCAGGACTCGGCGGAGAACCCGCCCTCGCGGATCCGTGCCTTGTCCTCGGCCGTCACGTCGACGTCCCGCGGGCTGAGCAGGAACACCTTGGCCGTGACGGGCTCGATGCTACCGCGCAGCCCGAAGATCAGTCCCGCGGCGAAGTCGACGAGCCGCCGCGCGTCGGCGTGGTCGAGGTCGGTGAGGTTCATGATCACCGGGCTGCCCTCACGGAACGCCTCGCCGATGGCCCGCGCCTCGTTGTAGGTCTTGGGGCACAGCGTGGTGATCCGGTAGGGCTGCTTGACCGGCTCGGGCGCGGGCTCGGCGACCGCGACCGCCTCGCGCGCGGCCAGGCCGGCGGAGGCGCCGGCCGTGCCGCCGCCGCCGGTGCCCGCGCCGCCGACCGTGCCGCCGACCGTGCCCAGGCGCGCGCCGGCCGGGGACGCCGTGCGCACCTCGGCCGCGGCCGGCACGGGGCCGGAGGCGACTCCCGCCGGCGGCGGGGTGGCCAGGCCCAGGCGGGTCGCCCCGCCGCGGCGCAGCACGGCGGGCTCCGGGGCGAGGGCCGGCTCGGGGCGCCCGTCGCGGTGCCGGTCGTCACGTCGGTCGTCACGCCGCTCGTCGAGGTGGCGGTCGGCGTGGCGCTCGTCGTAGCCGGGGTCGCCGGTCAGCGAGTCGTAGTAGCCCGTGCCGCCGGCGTAGCGGTCGTCGTAGCGGCCCTCGTACCGGCCCTCGGCGCGGGCGGGGCGGCGGTCGTCGTAGCGCGCGTCGTCGTAGCGGCCGTCGTCGTACCGCTCGTCGTAGCCGTCGTCGTACCGGTCGTGGTGGTCGGACTGGCGGGCGTCGTAGCGCCCGTAGGCGCGCGCGTCGTCGTCCTCGACGAGCCCGAGGTAGATGCCCATCTTCTTCATGGCCCCGGCCATCAGACGACCTCCTCCGGCGCCCCGGGTGGGGCCCCTGTGACTGGTGTGACTCGGGGGGAGGTTAGGGGCCGCGAGCCGAAGAGCGCGGTTCCGACACGCACCAGCGTGGCGCCGGCCGCAATCGCCTCCTCGAGGTCGCCGCTCATGCCGGCCGACAGCCCGTCCGCGCCGGGGTGGTCGGCGCGCAGCCGCGCCGCGAGCTCCGCGAGGCGGGCGAAGGCGGGGCCGGGCTCCTCGCCGCGGGGCGCGACGGCCATGAGCCCGCGCAGCCGCAGGCCGGGCAGCTCGGCCACCTCGTCGGCCAGCGCGGCGACGTCCTCGGGGGCCACCCCGCCGCGCTCGGCGAGCTCCCCCGCCGCGCCGCCGAGGTCGACCTGCACGAAGACGCCGACCGGCGTGCCGCGCTCCTCCCCCGCCCGCGACAGCGCGCGGGCCAGCGGCGCCCGGTCGAGGGAGTGCACGACGGCGCCGGTCCGGGCGACCGCCGCCGCCTTGTTGCGCTGCAGCTGGCCGACGAAGTGCCACTCCAGCGGCAGGTCGGCGAGCTCCGCGGCCTTGGCGGTGAGCTCCTGGGCGCGGTTCTCCCCGAACGCCGTCTGCCCGAGGGCGGCCAGCGCCCGGACGTCGTCGGCCGGCCACGTCTTGCTGACCGCCAGGAGC
This sequence comes from Geodermatophilus nigrescens, assembly GCF_900129495.1. GTDB lineage: Bacteria > Actinomycetota > Actinomycetes > Mycobacteriales > Geodermatophilaceae > Geodermatophilus > Geodermatophilus nigrescens. The sequence goes on along the minus strand of NZ_FQVX01000005.1, from coordinate 198,687 downwards.
GCGACGCCGGCCGGGTCGCGGCCGGCGGCGCGGGCGGCGTCGGCGATCCGCTGCCGGACGGCGGCCAGGCGCTGGGCCGGGGTGCTCATGCCCCCGATCCTGCCCGCCGGCTCAGCCGAGCCAGGTGACGCCCGCCTGGCGCCCCGTGACGCCGTCGCGGCGGTGGCTGAACAGCCGGCGGTCCTCGATGGTGCAGCGCGGGTCGTGGACGACCTGCGCGACGCCGGCGCGGGTCAGGAGCTCGGCGAGGCCGGCGCGCAGGTCGAGGCCGGGGGTGCCCCTCCGCGTGCGGACGGCGGCCGCGGGCGCCACGCGGGCCACCTCGGCCTGCATGGCGCGCGGCACCTCGTAGTCGGCGCCGCACACGGCCGGGCCGAGCAGCGCGGTGGTGTCACCCGGCCGGCTGCCCAAACGGGCCATGGCGGCGAGGGTGGCCGGGACGACGCCCTGCCGGACGCCCTCGCGCCCGGCGTGCACCGCCGCGACGACGCCGGCGACCGGGTCGGCGAGCAGCACCGGCACGCAGTCGGCGACCAGCACGCACAGCACCAGACCGGGCGTGCGGGTGACGAGGGCGTCGGTGGCCGGCAGCGGGCCCTCAACCGGGCCGTCGACGACGGCGACCCCGGTGCCGTGGACCTGGTCCATCCACACCAGCCGGTCGCCGGGCACGCCGAGCTCGCGGGCCAGGCGCTCGCGGTTGGCGGCCACGTCGGCCGGGTCGTCGCCGACGTGCACGCCGAGGTTGAACGCGTCGTAGGGCGGACGCGAGCGGCCGCCCCGCCGGTCGGTGACCACCCGTCGGGGGCGCACCGCCGGCGGGGCGGGTGAGGTGCTGGAACGGCCCCCGTGCAGGGGCCCGCCCCGAGCGGAGCGAGGGGTGGGGGGCACGGGGGTCCTTCTACTGACGGAGGAACTCCGGGATGTCGAGCTCCTCCTCGAAGTCCTCGTTGCCCAGCGGACGGCGCCCCTGGGCGGCCGGGCCGCCGTTCTGCACCGGCGGCAGCGGCGGCACCGTGATGCCGGCAGAGCGCACCGGCGCGGGGGCCGGGGCGGCGGGCGCGGGCGGCGGGGTGCCGACCAGCCGCTCACCGGTGGCCCGCGGCAGGCCGGCCGACGGCGCGGGCGCCACCGGCGGGGTGGGCAGCCGGCTCGGGCCGGTGGCCGGCGGGGTGGGCAGTGCCGGGGTGGCCGCCGCGTCCTTGCGGGCCGAGGGCCGGCCGCCGTCGAAGCCCGCGGCGATGACGGTCACGCGGACCTCGTCGCCGAGGGCGTCGTCGATGACCGCACCGAAGATGATGTTGGCGTCGGCGTGCGCGGCGTCCGACACCAGCGAGGCGGCCTCGTTGATCTCGAACAGGCCGAGGTCCGAGCCGCCGGAGATCGACAGCAGGACGCCGTGGGCGCCCTCCATCGAGGCCTCCAGCAGCGGGCTGGCGATCGCCTGCTCGGCGGCCAGCAGCGCCCGGTTGTCACCGCGCGCGCTGCCGATGCCCATGAGCGCCGAGCCCGCGCCGGACATGACCGACTTGACGTCGGCGAAGTCCAGGTTGATCAGGCCGGGGGTGGTGATCAGGTCGGTGATGCCCTGGACACCGGAGAGCAGCACCTGGTCGGCGGTGCGGAAGGCGTCCATCACGCTGACGTTGCGGTCGCCGAGCTGGAGCAGCCGGTCGTTGGGGATGACGATGAGCGTGTCGCACTCGTTGCGCAGCTCCTCGATCCCGGACTCGGCCTGGACCGCGCGCCGCTTGCCCTCGAAGGAGAACGGGCGGGTGACCACACCGATGGTGAGCGCGCCGAGCTTGCGGGCGATCGAGGCCACGACGGGCGCGCCGCCGGTGCCGGTGCCGCCGCCCTCGCCGGCGGTCACGAAGACCATGTCGGCGCCCTTGAGCACCTCCTCGATCTCCTCGCGGTGGTCCTCGGCGGCCTGGCGGCCGACGTCGGGCTGCGCGCCGGCGCCGAGGCCGCGGGTGAGCTCGCGGCCGACGTCGAGCTTGACGTCGGCGTCGCTCATCAGCAGCGCCTGGGCGTCGGTGTTGATGGCGATGAACTCCACCCCCTTCAGACCGACCTCGATCATCCGGTTGACCGCGTTCACACCGCCGCCGCCGATGCCGACGACCTTGATGACCGCGAGGTAGTTGTGCGGAGGTGTCATGTGGGGCTCCCGACCTCGACCCTCATCCTCAAGTGGAGACTTAGTGTTATGTCAACTGGGTCGACGCGGACGAAGTTAGGTGGGGCGCGTCGGGACCATCAAGCACCCTCCCCGCACCGGCGTGTCGCGAGTCCCGGAACTCACCGATCTCCCACGACCCGCTGGTCACATCTGCACCACAGCCGGTGACGACCCGCCTGCCGGATCCCTCGATCCGAGGTCGAGACCCGCGGCCGTCGACGTCCGTGGACGGATCCGTACCGATCTGCCGTGTCGGGCGTGTCGCGGACGTGGGCGTGTCGGCGGCGCGCCGGTCGGTCAGCGGTGCGGAGGCGGGCACGCACACAGCGCGACGCCCGTGCCGGGCGGGAGACCTCGTCAGCGGAGGACGACGGCGTCCGGCGCGCTGACGTCGACGGTCGCCGCCGGCTCAAGCTCACCGGACTCGACCTCGGCCAGCAGCGCGGCGAGCACCGCGGCCTTGTCCTCGGCCTCCTCGCCGCCGCCCCAGACGACGACGGTGCCGTCGTCGAGGGTCAGCGTGACCTCGTCCGCGGTGCGGGCCACGGCGCCGGTGACCCGGTCGCGGACGTCGCCGGGCAGCGCCACGAGCGCGCCGAGCGCGGCCCGGGTCGCGGGGTCGTCGGGCCCGGGCGAGCGGACGTCGAGGGGCACGACGCCGGCCGGCGACTCGCCCGTGACGGTGTCGAAGAGCACACCGGTGGCGTCGACCAGCGAGCGCGTGCCGGCCTCCTCGACGACGGCGACCGCCCGCCGCTCGACCACCGTGACGACGACGCTGCCCGGCCAGCCGCGGGCCACCTGCACCGAGGCCACCTGGGGCAGCCGGGCCACCCGCGCCTCGGCGGCGTCGACGTCGACCCGCAGCAGCGGCGTGCCCTCGGCGACCCCGGCCGCGGTGACCACCTGCTCGGCGGTCAGCGTGGTCGCGCCGTCGACGCGGACGTCGCGCACCGACAGCAGCGGGCTCGCCCACAGCGCCCACCCGGCCAGCGCCAGGACGGCCAGCGCCGCGGCGGCGGCGAGCAGGCGGCGGCGCCGCCGGTCGCGCGGGCTGTCGCGCCGCCGGTGGCGGGCCGGCCGGGCGACCTCGACCGGCGCGGCGCGCTCCCGGTCGGCCGTCGTCCGGCCGGAGCGGCTCACCGGCCGGCGTCCCCGCCGGGCACGGCCTCCCCGGAGGGCACGGCCTCCCCGGAGGGCACGGCCTCCCCGGAGGGCACGGCCTCCCCGGAGGGCACGGCCTCCCCGGACAACACGGCGAGCACCTCGGGGCCGACCATCGACACGTTGCCCGCGCCCATGGTGATGACCAGGTCGCCGGGGCGGGCGCGGGCGGCCAGCGCCGGCGCGGCGGCGGACCAGGACGGCTCGAAGAGCACCTGGCCGGCCGGCAACGGGACGGCGTCGGCGACCAGCGCGCCGGTGACGCCGGGCACCGGGTCCTCCCGGGCGCCGTAGACGTCCATCACCACGACCTCGTCGGCCAGGCCCAGCGCCTCGCCGAACGCCGTCGCGAACTCGCGGGTCCGGCTGTAGAGGTGCGGCTGGAAGGCCACCACCACGCGGCCCTCCCCCGCCACCGCCCGGGCGGCGCGCAGCTGCGCGGTCACCTCGGTCGGGTGGTGGGCGTAGTCGTCGTAGACGCGCACGCCGGCGGCGGTGCCCTTGAGCTCGAACCGGCGGTGCACGCCGCCGAAGCGCCCGAGCCCGGCCATCAGCCCGTCGGCGGGCAGGCCGAGCTCGAGGCCGGCCAGCAGCGCGGCGGCGCTGTTGCGGGCCATGTGCTCCCCGGGCACCCGGATGCGCACCCGCCCAACGACGGCGCCGTCGAGCACGGCGGTCCAGGCGGTGGTCTCGGGGCCCACGTCGAGGTCGACCAGGCGCAGGTCGGCGTCCTCCGCGGTGCCGTAGGTGCGCAGCCGCGCCGGGGTGGGCACGCCGCGCAGCCGGGCGGAGCCCGGGTCGTCGGCACAGACGACGACGAACCCGTCGGGCGAGACGGTGCCGAGGAACCGGTCGAAGGCGGCCTCGACGGCGGCGAGGTCGCCGTAGTTGTCCAGGTGGTCGGCCTCGACGTTGGTGACGATCGCCCCGTGCGGCGCGAGCAGCAGGAACGAGCGGTCGCTCTCGTCGGCCTCGGCGACGAAGACGTCGCCCTCGCCGGCGTGCGCGTTGCTGCCCGACTCGTTGAGGTTGCCGCCGATGGCGAAGGACGCGTCGACGCCGCACGCCTGCACGGCAACGGTGAGCATCGAGGTGGTCGACGTCTTGCCGTGGGTGCCGGCGACGGCGACGCTGCGCCGCCCGGCCATCACCGCGGCGAGGGCGACGGCGCGCGGCAGCACGGTCAGGCCGCGGGCGCGGGCCGCGGCGAGCTCGGGGTTGTCCTCCCGGATCGCCGAGGAGACGACGACGGAGTCGGCGTCGCCGAGGTGCTCCGCGGCGTGGCCCACCTCCACCCGGGCGCCGAGGGCGCGCAGGGCGAGCAGGGTCGGGGTGTCGCGCCGGTCGCTGCCCGACACCCGCACGCCGCGGGCCAACAGGATGCGGGCGATGCCGCTCATCCCGGCGCCACCGATGCCGACGAAGTGCACGGCGCCGAGGTCGGCGAGGGCCGGGACGGGCGCGGTCCAGGCGGCGGTCGCGTCAGCGGTCACCGGCGGCCACCTCCAGGACGATGTCGGCCAGCCGGTCGTCGGCGTCGGGCACCCCGGCCGCGGCGGCGTGGGCGGCGTACCCGGCGAGCGCGGCGGGGTCGGTGAGCAGCGGCAGCAGGGTGGCCTCGATCCACCGCGGGGACAGGTCGGCGTCGTCGACGATCAGTCCGCCGCCGGCCTCGACGACCGGCAGCGCGTTGCGCCGCTGCTCGCCGTTGCCGATGGGCAGCGGCACGAACGCCGCGGGCAGCCCGACCGCGGACAGCTCCGCCACGGTCACCGCGCCCGACCGGCACAGCGCCAGGTCGGCGGCGGCGTAGGCGAGGTCCATCCGCTCCAGGTAGTCGACGACGACGTACGGCGCCGCGCCGGCCGGGCGCGCCGGCACCTCGACGTCGGTGTTCTTGGGGCCGCGGGCGTGCAGCACCTGGACACCGGCGGCGGTGAGCGCGTCGGCTGCGGCGACGGCGGCGCGGTTGAGCGAGGCGGCGCCCTGCGAGCCGCCGAAGACCAGCAGCGTGGGCCGGTCGGCGTCCAGCCCGAAGGCGGCTCGGGCCTCGCCGCGGCGCCCGGCGCGGTCCAGGCCGCTGATCGCGGTGCGCAGCGGCATGCCGACGTGCTCGCCGCGGTGCAGCGGCGTGCCGGGCACGGTGACCGCGACCCGGGCGGCGATCCGCGCGCCGATGCGGTTGGCGAGGCCCGGCAGCGCGTTCTGCTCGTGCACCACGACCGGCACTCCCGCGCGGCGGGCGGCCAGGTAGGCCGGCAACGCCACGTACCCGCCGAACCCGACGACGACGTCGGCCTGCAGCTCGGCCAGCAGCGCGCGGGTGTCGGCGACGGCGCGGCGCACCCGCCCGGGCACGCGCAGCAGGTCCGGCGTCGGCTTGCGCGGCAGCGGCACGGGCGGGATGAGCCGCAGGTCGTAGCCGCGCGCGGGCACCAGCCGGGTCTCCATGCCGCGGGCGGTGCCCAGGCAGGTGACCCGCGGGGCGGGGTCGCGGCGGCGCAGCGCGTCGGCCAGCGCCAGCATCGGCTCGATGTGACCGCCGGTGCCGCCGCCGGCCAGGACGACGCTCGGCGGGCGGCCGGTCGGCGCGCTCACCGGGACCGCCCCGGGCGGTCGGCGGGCCGGGCGGGGACCCGCTCGGGCCGGCGCGCGGCCGGCGGCGGCACCCGGCGCTCGGCGCCACGGGCCTCGGCGGGCCGGCGCACCGGGCGCGGCTCGACGGGCCGGCGGCCCGGCGGGCGCTCACCCGAGCGGCCGCGGAGGCGGCCGTCGGCGGGCTCCTCCCCCCGGGTGGTGGGACGGGAGCGGCCCGGGCGGACCGGGTCGACGGCGTGTGCGGGCACGGGCAGCAGCCAGCGCGCCAGCCGGCCGCGGTCGCGGCTGCGGGCGTGCTCGATGGCCTCGGGCTCGGATCGGGCGAAGCGGATGAGGATCCCCACGACGAAGAGGGTGAGCACCAGCGAGGTGCCACCGGCGGAGACCAGCGGCAGGGTGACCCCGGTGACCGGGAGGACCCCCACCACGTAGCCCATGTTCATGGCCGCCTGGCCGACGAGCCAGACGGTGATCGCCACGCTGGCCAGCTGCACGAAGCGGTCGGCCGAGCGGTTGGCGATCCGGAAGCCGGCGAAGGCCAGCACCGCGTAGAGGGTGACCACGACGAGGCAGCCCAGCAAGCCGAGCTCCTCGCCGATGATCGCGAAGATGTAGTCCGACTCCGCCTCGGGCAGCAGGTTCCACTTCATGGCGCTGTTGCCGAGGCCCACGCCCCACAGGCCGCCGTTGGCCAGCGCGTAGAAGCCGCGGATGGCCTGGAAGCCGGTGTCGGTGGGGTCGTCGAAGGGGTGCAGGAAGGCGGTCACCCGCTCCCAGCGGTACTCCGAGCTGCTCACCAGCAGGTAGCCCACCGTGCCCGCGGTCGCGATGCCGAGGCCCCACAGCCGCCCGGGCAGGCCGCCGGCCCACAGCAGGCCGGAGACGACGAGCAGCAGGCTGACGACGGCGCCGAAGTCGGGCTCGAGCATGAGCAGCGCGCTGATGACCACGAAGACCGGCAGCAGCGGCACGAGCAGCGTCCTGAGCGTCAGGCTGCGGCCGCGGGTGGCGAGGACGTGCGCGCCCCACAGGGCGACGACGAGCTTGGTGAGCTCGGAGGGCTGGAAGTCGGTGACGCCGAGGTCGATCCAGGCGCGCGAGCCGTTGTACTCGACGCCGACCCCCGGCACGAGGACGGCGACGAGCAGCACGAGGACGGCGACGAGCGCCATCCCCGACCAGCGGCGCATCAGCCCGGCGGGCAGGCGCACGGCGACGAGCAGGGCGACCAGGCCCAGGCCGGCGAAGACGAGCTGGTCGACGCCGGGGCGCCAGGCCGGCTGGTCGTCGAGCGCCGCCTCGATGGCCGAGGCGGAGAAGACCATGACCAGCCCGATGGCCAGCAGCAGACCGGCCGCGCCGATGACGAGGTGGCAGCTGGTCATCGGCCCGTCGAGCCAGGCCGGCCCGCGCACCCGGGCGGCGGGACCCGCGGACGCCACCGGGACGCCGCTGCGGCGCGTGCGGCGCGTGCGGGTGGACTCGGTGCGGCCGTCCATCCCGCCATCGTCGCCGCTGACGGCGCGCCGGACGGTCAGCTCCCCCGCGTGTCGCGCCGGTCCCCCGCTCGCGCGCCGCCGGAACGTGCTGGAACGGCCCCCTCGCAGGGGCCCGCCCCGAGCCTGCGAGGGGTGGGGGGCGAGGGGGTCCTCCGTCACAGGCCGGTGATGGACAGCCAGTCGGCGTAGAACAGGCCGAGCCCGAAGGCGACGGCCATGCCGGTGACCAGCCAGAACCGCACGATGACGGTGTTCTCCGCCCACCCGGCGAGCTCGAAGTGGTGGTGCAGCGGGGCCATGCGGAACACCCGCCGGCGGGTGGCGCGGAAGAAGGCCACCTGGATGACCACCGAGAGCGTGACCGCGACGAAGAGCCCGCCGAGGACGATGAGCAGCAGCTCGGTGCGGGTGACGATGGCGATGCCGGCCATCAGCCCGCCGAGGGCCAGCGAGCCGGTGTCGCCCATGAAGATCCGCGCCGGGCTGGTGTTCCACCACAGGAACCCGAGGCAGGCGCCCATCGCCGCGGCGGCCACGAGCGTGACGTCGAGCGGGTCGCGCACCTGGTAGCAGCCGTCGACGGCGGCCGCGGCGCAGTCGTGGGTGAACTGCCAGAAGCTCATGACGACGTAGGCGCCGAACACCATCGCCGAGCAGCCGGCGGCGAGCCCGTCGAGGCCGTCGGTGAGGTTGACCGCGTTGGAGAAACCGGCGATGAACAGGTAGGCCAGGACGACGAAGCCGACGGCGCTGACGAACAGCGGCTCGATGTCGCGGACGTAGGAGACGAACTCCGACGCCGGCGTCACCCCCGCCTCGTCGGGGAAGTTGAGCGCGAGGATCGCGAAGGTCAGCCCGACCACCAGCTGCCCGACGAGCTTCGCCGTCTTGTTGAGGCCCAGGCTCCGGCGGTGCCGGATCTTGAGGTAGTCGTCGAGGAAGCCGACGGTGCCGAGGCCCACCATGAGGAACAGCAGCAGCAGGCCGGTGGCGGTGACCCCCCGCCCGGGCTGGCCGATGAGGAACAGGTGGGCGAGCAGGTAGCCGGCCACGGTCGCCCCGACGATGACGGTGCCGCCCATGGTGGGCGTGCCCTTCTTCGACAGGTGCGACTCGGGGCCGTCGTCGCGGATCTCCTGGCCGAAGCCGCGGCGCCGGAACGCCCGGACGGCCAGCGGCGTGGCGAGGATGGAGAGGACCAGCCCGAACGCCGCGGCGATGAGGACGGACTTCACGCGCCTGCCCCGGCGTCCAGCAGGTCCGCGGCGAGGACCTCCAGCCCGTGGGACCGGCTGGCCTTCACCAGCACGACGTCACCGGGCACCAGCACCTCCGAGAGGAAGACGAGAGCGGCCGCCCGGTCGGGCACCGCGACGGCGGTGCTGCCCGGAGAGGTCCCGGCGTCCGCCTCGCCGCCCTCCCCGTGGCGGGCACCGGCGGCCGTGGCACCCGTGACTACTCCTACCGCATCGGGTCCGACGGCGACGACCAGGTCGGCCCCGGCGGCGACCGCGTCGCGGCCGAGCCGCTCGTGCTCGGCGCCGGCGTCCGGGCCGAGCTCGGCCATCCCGCCGAGGACGGCGACCCGCCGGCCGGCCGGCAGCCCGGCCAGCGCGGCGAGGGCGGCGCGCATCGACTCGGGGTTGGCGTTGTAGGCGTCGTTGACGACGGTGACGCCGTCGGCCCGGCGGGTGACCTCCATGCGCCAGCGGCTGCGCGGCGTGGCCTGCGACAGGGCCGCGGCGACGGCGGCCGGCGTCATGCCGAGGGCCAGCGCGGCGGCGGCGGCGGACAGCGCGTTGGCCACCTGGTGCTCGCCGACGACCTGCAGCGCGACCGGGTGCTCCTCGCCGCCGGCGACGAGGGTGAACCGGGCGCGGGCGGCGTCGTCGAGGGAGACGCCGGCGGCGCGCACGTCGGCGCCCGCGGAGCGGCCGGTGGTGACCACCCGGGCGCGGGTGCGCGGCGCCATCCCGGCCACCCGCGGGTCGTCGGCGTTGAGCACGGCGGTGCCGGTCGCGGGCAGCGCCTCCACGAGCTCGCCCTTGGCCTGCGCGATGACGTCGGCCGAGCCGAACTCGCCGAGGTGCGCGGAGCCGACGTTGAGGACGACGCCGACGTCGGGCCGGGCGACGGCGCACAGCCGGGCGATGTGCCCGACGCCCCGGGCGCCCATCTCGAGGACGAGGAAGCGGGTGCCCTCGTCGGCGTCGAGGACGGTCAGCGGGAGGCCGATGTCGTTGTTGTACGAGCCGGGCGGGCTCACCGTCGGGCCGGCGGCGGCGAGCACCTGCCCGAGCAGGTCCTTGGTGGAGGTCTTGCCCGAGGACCCGGTGAGGCCGACGGTCCGCAGGCCCGCCGCGGCGAGCCGGCGGTGCACCTCGGCGGCGAGCCGGCCGAGCGCGGCGACGGTGTCGTCGACGACGAGCGCCGGCAGCGGGCCGCCGGGGCGGGTGGTGAGCGCGGCGACGGCGCCCGCCTCCGCGGCGGCGTCGAGGTAGTCGTGCCCGTCGACGCGCTCGCCGGCGACGGCGACGAACAGCGCGCCCGGGGCGACGCCGCGGGAGTCGAGGGTGACGGCGGTGACCGTGCCGGAGGCACCGTCCGGCAGCGGGGCGCCGACGGCCTGCGCGACCTCGGCGAGGGACAGGGCGATCACCGGCGGGCCGCCCCGGCGAGCACCTCGCGCAGCACGGCGCGGTCGTCGAAGGGCGTCACCGTGCCGGCGACCTCCTGCCCGGACTCGTGTCCCTTGCCGGCCACCAGGACGGTGTCGCCGGGGCGGGCGAGCGCCACCGCGCGCGCGATCGCGGCGCGGCGGTCGCCGACCTCCTCGACCGCGTCGCGGCGGTCGGCCGGCACGCCGGCGAGCACGGCGGCGCGGATCGCGGCCGGGTCCTCCGAGCGCGGGTTGTCGTCGGTGACGACCACGAGGTCGCTGCCGGCCGCGGCCGCCGCGCCCATCGCCGGTCGCTTCCCCTGGTCGCGGTCTCCCCCACAGCCGAGCACGGTGATCAGCCTCCCCCGGGTGGCGGCGCGCAGCGCGGCGAGCGCGGTGGCGACGGCGTCGGGGGTGTGCGCGTAGTCGACGACGGCGGTGAACGGCTGGCCGGCGTCGACGGGCTCCATGCGGCCGGGGACGACGGTGGCGGCGATGCCGGCCAGCGCCTCGGCGACCGGGACGCCGACCGCGTCGAGCAGCGCGACGGCGAGGACGGCGTTGGTGACGTTGAACCGGCCGGGCAGCCGCACGCTGGCCGGCCACGACCCGCCGGGGCCGCTGACGGTGAAGGTGGAGCCGCCGTCGGGGGCGGGCGTGACGTCGGTGGCGGTCCAGTGCGCGGCGGCGCCGTCGGCGGAGACGGTGACCGCCCGCTCCCCCAGCATCCCGGCCAGTCGCCGGCCGGCGTCGTCGTCGACGACGACCACCTCGCGCGCGGCGCGCCCGTCGAACAGCAGCGCCTTGGCCTGGAAGTAGTCCTCGAGGTCGCGGTGGAAGTCGAGGTGGTCCTGGCTGAGGTTGGTGAACCCGGCCGCGGCGAAGGGCACCCCGCCGACGCGGCCCTGCACCAGCGCGTGGCTGGAGACCTCCATGACGACGGCGTCCACGCCGGACTCGGCCATCGTGGCCAGCAGCGCGTGCAGCACCGGCGCCTCGGGGGTGGTGCGCACGCTGGGGAACGCCGTCTCGGTGCCGCCGGCGCGGGTGCGCGACTGCACGGTGCCGATCAGCCCGGTGCCGCGGCCGGCGGCGGCGAGGCCGGCCTCGACCAGGTAGCTCGTCGTCGTCTTGCCGTTGGTGCCGGTGATGCCGACGACCGGCAGCCGGCGGGCGGGCTCGCCGTAGACGCGGGCGGCGACGTCGCCGAGGCGGCCGCGGGGGTCGTCGACGACGCACACCGGCAGCCCGGTGGCGGCGGCCTGCTCGCGGCCGGCCGGGTCGGTGAGGACGGCGACGGCGCCGCGGGCGGCGGCGTCGGCGGCGAAGCGGGCGCCGTGCGTGCGGGCGCCGGGGAGGGCGGCGTAGAGGTCGCCGGGCCGCACCTCGGTGGAGGCGAGGGTGACGCCGCCGACCTCGGTGGCGGGGTCGCCCTGGACGGGGTCGCCGACGAGGTCGGCGAGCGCGGCGAGGGGCTGCGGGCGGGTCCCCCGGGGCCGGGGCACCGACCCGGTTCCGGTCGGGGTCACGTCGGGCCAATCTACCGGCGGACCGGTCCGGCCCCGCGCACCCGCGCCCCGCGCGCCGGGCACCGCCCGCACCCGCGCGGGTCCGGCGTCAGTCGCCGGCGGGCCCGCCGGGCGGTCCGCCCGCCGCCGCCCCGGTGAGGTCCTCGCGGGTGATCGCGAACTCGGGGCGGGCGGTGCCCGACGGCACGACGCCGGCGTCGGTGAGCACGTGGCGCATGACGTCGGCGAACACCGGCGCGGCCACCTGCCCGCCCTCGGCGGAGCTGCTGGGCCGCTCGAGGTCGACGGCCACGACGTACTGCGGGTCGTCGGCCGGGGCGAACCCGACGAACGTCGTCACGTAGCCGCCGCCGTCGTAGCAGTTGCACTCCGGGTTGGCCCGCTGCGCGGTGCCGGTCTTGCCGGCGACGCGGTAGCCCTCGACCTGCGCGAGCGGCGCGGTGCCGCCGGGGCCGACGACGGCCTCGAGCATGTAGGCGAGGTCGTCGGCGGTCCGCTCGCTGACCACGCGGACGGGCTCGGGCGCGTCCGGGGTGGTCACCGTGCCGTCGGGCGCGGTCACCGAGGAGACCACCCGCGGCGGGATGCGCACGCCGTCGTTGGCGATGGCCTGGTACACCGAGGCCATCTGCAGCGTGGTCACCGAGACGCCCTGGCCGATCGGCACGTTGGCCGCGCGGCTCTCGGTCCACTCCGCGGAGTCCTGCAGGATGCCGGCGCTCTCCCCGGGCAGCTCGACGCCGGTCTCCGCCCCGACGCCGAAGGCCCGCAGGTACTCCTCGAGCCGCTCGTCGCCCACCTCGCGGGCCAGCATGATCGTGCCGACGTTGCTGGACTTGGCGAGGATGCCGGTGACCGTCCAGTCCACCGGCGCGTGGTCGTGGGCGTCGGTGACGACGACGTCGCCGGCCTGGATGTGGCCGTTCACGTTCAGCACGGTGTCCGGCTCGGCCACGCCCTCCTCGAGCGCGGCGGCCAGCGTCACCGCCTTCATGACCGAGCCGGGCTCGAAGACGTCGGAGACGACGGGGTTGCCGAGCAGCTCCGGGTCGGTGCGGCCGGCCTGCGCGGGGTCGTAGCCCGGGCAGGAGCCCATGGCCACGACCTCGCCGGTGTGCACGTCGAGGACGACGGCCGAGGCGCGGGTGGTGGCGCCGTCGGCACAGGCCTGCGCGAGGCGCTGCTCCATGACGAACTGCACGTCCTGGTCGAGGGTCAGCTCGACGGTGCTGCCGTCGACGGCCGGCGTCGACTCGTCGATGCCCGCGGGGATCGGGTTGTTGCCGCTGCCGACCTCCACCCGCCGGTCGCCGTCGGTGCCGGCGAGGGTGTCCTCGAAGCGCAGCTCGACCCCGCCCAGGCCGGTGCCGTCGCGGCCGGTGAACCCGACCACCTGGCCGCCGACCGTCCCGGTCGGGTACAGCCGCACCGGGTCGTCCTCGAACAGCACGCCGGCCAGGCCCAGGTCCTGGATGGCGTCGACGGTCTCCGGCGGCACCTGGCGGGCCAGCACCACGTAGCGGCCGTCGCCGCCGAGCTGCTCGGTGAGCTCGTCGACGGGCACGTCGAGCAGCGCGGTGAGGGCCAGCGCGGTGCGCTCCGGGTCCTCGACGGCCTGCGGGTCGGCGGTCACGCGGGACGCGTCGACGGTGTAGGCGAACGGGTTGCCGTCGCGGTCCAGGATCGCCCCGCGCAGCGCCGAGAGCGGGTACTCGGCCAGCCGGCTCTGCTCGGCGCGGTAGGCGAGGTCGGACCCGTCGACGCCCTGCAGCCACACCAGCCGGGTGGTGACCACCAGCAGCGGGACGACGACGAGCACCAGGCCCCACCACAGGCGGGCGGGTCCGACGGTCAGCGCGCGGCCGCTGTGCCGGCGGCCGGCGGGGCGCCGCGGCTCGAACGCGCCGGAGCGGGTCGCCCCGCCGCCGCGCGGGCCGCCGGCGCGCGGGGCGCCGTCGCGGGAGGGCACGGGGCGCGGGACGGAGGCCGGGCGGCCGCGGGAGCCGTCCCGGGGGACGCCGGCGCGCGGGACGCGGGCGCCGCGGGGGGACGGCGCCCCGTCGCGGCCGAGGTCGCGAGGCCGTTCGCGCGGGAGGTCGCGACGGCGGTCGCGCGGGGGGTCGCTCGGGCCCACGGTCAGCCTCCGTTCGCGGCGGGCGGTGCGGTCTCCGGCGCGGGCGCCGGCTCGGGGGTGCCGCGCAGGGTGGCGGTGCCGTCGGGGCCGACGACCAGGTAGGCGGCGGTGCCGGCGGGGACCAGCCCGGCGGCCACGGCCGCGGCGGCGAGCTGCGCGGGCGCGCCGCCCTGGACGACCTGCCGCTCGAGCTCCTGCACCTCCTCCGCCTTCTCGGCGTTCTCGCTGCGCAGTTCCCCCGCCCGCAGCGAGTTCACGGCGATGGCGGTGTTGAGCACGAGCAGCGCGATGGTGGTGGCCACCAGCAGCACCACGACCAGCAGCACGAACGGTGCGCGGCGGGCACCGGTGGCCCGCGCGAGGCCCGCCCCGCCGGTGAGCAGTCGCAGGTCCGGCACCGACGGCACGCGCGGCGCGGGCCCGGTGGCGCGGGTCGCCCCGGCGCGCACCGGCCGGGAGGGCAGCGTGCGGACGGGCCGGGAGGGCAGGGCGCGCAGCGGCCGGGCGGCGTGCCCGGAGCCGGTGGTCGCCGTGGGCGTCCTGGCCGGCGTCCCGGTCGCCTTCGGTGTCGCCGTCGCCGTCGCCGCCTTCGCCGTCGCCGTCGTGGCCTTCGTCGTCGCCGACCGTGACGCCGTCGCGCCCCCCGGGGACGGCGGGACGGCGCGGGCGGCGCCCTCGCGGGGCGCGCGGGCAGCGGCGCTCACGCGGCCCGCCGGATGCGCTCGGCGGCGCGGACGCGGGCCGAGGCGGCCCGGGGGTTGGCGGCCACCTCGGCCTCCGAGGCGGCCTCGCCGCCGCGGGTGAGCAGCCGCAGCACCGGCCCGTACTCGGGCAGCCGGACGGGCAGCTCCGGCGGGGTCCGGTCGGTGGCGAGCTCGGCGAGGGCCTGCTTGACGATCCGGTCCTCGAGGGAGTGGAAGGTGATGACGGCGACCCGGCCGCCCACCGCCAGCGCGTCCAGTGCCGCCGGCAGCGCCCGCCGGAGGACGCCGAGCTCGTCGTTGACCTCGATCCGCAGCGCCTGGAACGTCCGCTTGGCCGGGTTGCCGCCCGTGCGGCGGGTGGCGGCGGGGATCGAGTCGCGCACCAGGTGGGCGAGCCGCTCGGTGCCGGTGAACGGCTCCCGGGCGCGCTCGCGGACGATCGCGCCGGCGATCCGCGAGGCGAACCGCTCCTCGCCGTAGACGCGCAGGACGCGGGCGAGCTCGGCGGCGGAGTAGGTGTTGACGACGTCGGCGGCGGTGCGCGGCGCGCCGGGGTCCATGCGCATGTCCAGCGGGCCGTCGGCGGCGTAGCTGAAGCCGCGGTCGGCGCGGTCGAGCTGCAGGGAGCTGACGCCGAGGTCGAACAGCACCGCGTGCACCTCGTCGAGGCCGAGGCGGTCGAGGACGTCGGGCAGCTCGTCGAAGACCGCCGGCACGAGCGTGGCGCGGTCGGCGTGGCCGGCGGCCGCGATCCGGGCGGCGGCCTCGGCGCGGGCGTGCGGGTCGCGGTCGAGGCCGACCAGCCGCAGGCCGGGGTGGGCGTCGAGGAGGGCCAGCGCGTGGCCGGCGAGGCCCAGGGTGGCGTCCACCAGCACGGCGCCCTCCGCAGCGCAGGCCGGGCCGAGCAGGTCGGTGACGCGGTCGAGGAGGACGGGCACGTGCACGGGAGGCGCCGCCGTGTCCCGCGGTGTGGATGCCGCCGAGTCCTGCGGCGCGGGCCGCGGGGGCTCGGGCGTGCTCATCGTCGGTCTCCTCGGGTCGGGCTCCCCGCGCGGGGACGGGCGTCACCGGGACGCACGTGCTGCACATGGTGGCGCGGACAGCGGGTCGGCTGGGGGAGCTCGGCGGGCGTGCCGCGCGACCGGTGGGGCGCCGGGGACGGGCGCGGGTCGCGGGGAGGGGGTGCCTGAGCGGAGGAGGTCCTGAGCGGAGGAGGTCGCGCGGGGACGGCGACCGCGGTGGGGCGGCGTGGGGCCGGTGGGGCGGAGTGGGGTCCCCACCCCCCGCGAGGGCCGCCTGGCGCCGGGGAAGTGCGTCAGGAGGACCCCGCGGGGGGTGGGGCCGGGTGCCGGTCGCGGTGCCGCTGCGGCGGACCGAGCCGCGGGGAAGGCGGTTCGGGCCGCATCCGGTCGAGCCGCGGGGAAGACGGCTCGCGACGGTGCGCGGCTGCCGGGCGACCGGCGGCACGGGGTCAGGAGAGCGTGGGCATCCCCTCGCTCTCCATGGCGGCGAAGACCGCCTCCTGCTCTGCCTCGTAGGCGTCCCACGCGGCCTGGTCCCAGATCTCGAAGCGGGTGTCGACGCCGACCACCACGACGTCGCGGTCGAGGCCGGCGTACTGGCGGAGGCTCGCGGGGATGGTGATGCGGCCGGCCTTGTCGGGCTCGACCTCGACCATCGAGCCGAAGCTCAGGCGGGCGCGCATGCGGGCCTCGGCGGTGTCGGCGGGGGCCATGCTGGCGGCGGCGCGGCTCTGCTCGGCGACCCGGGCCATGGTGAGGCCGTAGACGCAGCGCTCCTGGCCCTTCTTGATCACCATGCCGTCGGCCACCTGCTCGCGGAACCGGACGGGGAGTGCGAGCCGGCCCTTCTCGTCGAGCCGCAACGAGTAGTTGCCGACGAACACCGGATCACCTCCCCCATGTGGCCCTCCTCGTGTCCACCGCGGACCCGGGACGGGCCCTGGCTCCCCACCGCGCCACACACTAACCCACTACGCCCCACCGGACACCACTCGACACCATGTCGTGACCGCTTCTCCCCACGCCTCCCCGTGCAGGTCAGCGGCCGGTCGGGGCGCGCGGGGCGGCCGGTGGGGCGCGGTGGGGCGCCCGGTGGGGAGCGGTGGGGGCCGGGAGCGGCCCGCGGGCCTGCGGAGGGAGCCGAGGACGCGCCCGGGTGGGGAGCCGGACGGGGCGGTCCGCGACGGGCTCCGGACGCGCCGCGGGCACGTACCGTGGGCCGGGTGACCGACACCATGCGTGCGGCGGACGGGACGGCGGGGCTGCCGGTCGACGTCGCCGCGGAGGGCGCGCGGATCGCCGCCAACGTCTCCCGGGTCGTCCAGGGCAAGCCCGACGTCGTCCGCCTGGCGCTGGTCGTGCTGCTCGCCGAGGGCCACCTGCTCGTCGAGGACGTGCCCGGGGTCGGCAAGACGACGCTGGCCAAGGCGCTCGCGGCCTCGATCGACGCGAGCGTGCGCCGCATCCAGTTCACCCCCGACCTGCTGCCGAGCGACGTCACCGGCGTGGCGATCTACGACCAGGAGACGCGCGCCTTCGAGTTCCGCCCGGGCGCGGTGTTCGCCAACGTCGTGGTCGCCGACGAGATCAACAGGGCCTCGCCGAAGACGCAGTCGGCGCTGCTGGAGTGCATGGAGGAGCGGCAGGTCACCGTCGACGGCGTCAGCTACGAGCTGGCCCGGCCGTTCCTGGTGATGGCCACGCAGAACCCGGTGGAGATGGAGGGCACCTATCCCCTCCCCGAGGCCCAGCGCGACCGGTTCACCGCGCGGGTGTCCATGGGCTACCCCGACCGGGAGGCCGAGGTCGCCATGCTCGACGACCGCGGCACCGGCGACCCGCTCGCCGAGCTGACGCCGGTCGCCGACGCCGCGACCGTCCGCGCCCTGGTGGCCGCCGTCGGCACCCTGCACGTCTCCGACGCCGTCCGCCGCTACGTCGTCGCCCTGGTCGAGGCCACCCGCCGCTCCCCCGACCTGCGGTTGGGCGCCTCCCCGCGGGCCGGCCTGCAGCTGCTGCGCACCGCCCGCGCCGCCGCGGCGCTCGCCGGCCGCGACCACGTGCTCCCCGACGACGTCCAGGCGATGGCGCTGCCCGTGCTGTCCCACCGGCTGCTGCTCACCGCCGACGCCGCGGCCGCGCGGCGCACCGCGGAGCAGGTCGTCACCGGGCTGCTCGGCTCGGTGCCCGTGCTGCGCGGGCGCTGAGCGGTGGCGGGCCAGCTCCGGAGCGCGCTGACCTCGCTCACCCTGCGCGGCCGCTGCCTGGTCGCCGCCGGCCTGACGCTGCTCGGCCTCGGCGCGCTGCTCGGCGAGCGGCCGCTGGTGCAGATCGCGGTGTTCCTGCTGGCCCTGCCGCTGCTGTCGGCGGTGCTGGTGGCCCGGCAGCGCTTCCGCGTGGCGGTGCGGCGAACGGTCACCCCGGCCCGCGTGCCGCGCGGGGAGGACGCCGACGTGCTGCTGGAGGTCACCAACACCGACCGGCGCACCGGCCGGCTGTGGCTGCTGTCCGAGGAGCTGCCCGAGGACGCCGGCCGCTCCCCCGGCTTCGTCGTCGAGCGGCTGCCCGCCGGGCGCACCGCGGCCCTGCCCTACCGGGTGCACGGCGGGCGGCGCGGCCGGTTCCGGCTCGGCCCGCTGCGGCTGCGGCTGGTCGACCCGTTCGGCCTGGTGCAGCGCACCACCAGCGGCACCGACGGCGCCCCGCTGCTCGTCGTCCCGCGGGTGCGCCCGCTCGGGCCCGGCGGGCCGGCCGGCGGCCACGGCGGCGGCGGGGACGGCGCCCGCCGCTCGATCGCGGTGCACGGCGAGGACGACGTCAGCACCCGCGCCTACCGGCACGGCGACGACCTCCGCAAGGTGCACTGGCGGGCCACCGCGCGCACCGGCGAGCTCATGGTGCGGATGGAGGAGCGGCCCTGGCGGGCGCAGGCGGCGCTGCTGCTCGACACCCGGGTGCGCGCCCACCTGCTCACCCGGGCCGCCGGCCCCGGGCCCGCCGCCACGTCCGTCCCCGGCCCGCCCGGCGACCCGTCCCCGCCGCCGGACAGCCTCGAGTGGCTGGTCGAGGCCGCGGCCAGCATCGGCAGCTCGCTGGCCCGCCGCGGCGCCGTGCTGCGGGTGGTCACCCCCGAGGGCGAGCTCACGCCCGGTGAGGGAGCGGCGGGCCTCGGACCCACCGAGCTGCTCGACCGGCTGGCCGTGCTCGGCCCGGCGCGCGGCTCCTCTCTCGCGCCCGCCGCCGATCTGCTGCACCGGGTGGCCGGCGACGGCCCGGTCGTGGCGCTGCTGGGCGCGGTCGGGCCCGACGACCTCGCCGAGCTGGTCACCGCCCGCTCCGGCCCGCACACCGACGTCGCGGTCCTGCTCGACGTCGCGAGCTGGGCCGACCCGGGCGGGCGCAGCCGCCGCTCGCTGTCGGCGACGTCGCGGGCGCACCTGGCCGCCCAGGTGGAGGAGTCGGCGTCGCTGCTGCGCGGCGCGGGCTGGCAGGTGGCCGTCGCCGGGGCCGGCCGCGGCGTCGAGGCGGTCTGGGCCGACCTCGCCGCCCAGCGCGGCGCGGGCCTGCGGGCCGGCGGGATCGGGGTGCCGGCGTGACCGCGCTCGCGCCGCCGCCGGCCGCTCCCCCGGCGCCCGCCCCGCCGCCGCGCGTCCCGGTCGCGCGCCGCCCTCCCCCGCCCCGGCCGCCCGGGACGCTGCGCCGCGAGGGCGGCACGACCGTCGCCGCCGCCGTCGCCACCGCGCTCGGCGCGTGCGCGCTGTTCCCCGTCTTCACCCGGCCCGACTGGCTGGCGCCGGCCCTCGCCGCGATCGCCGTCGTCGCGCTCACCGGCCTGGCGCTGCGCGCGGCGGGCCCCGCGCTGTGGGCGTGGGCCTCGGGCGGGCGCGCGCTGCCCGCGCGCGCCGCGGCCCTCGGCGTGCCACTGGTCCCGCTGGGCCAGCTCGCCGCCCTCACCTGCCTGATGACGGCGCTGTTCGCCCCGGCGCGGGCGGTCGGCGGGTGGCTGCCGACCCCGCGCAGCCTCGGGTCGCTGGGTGCCGTCCTGACCGCGGGGTCGGCGGAGATCCGCGAGCAGGCCACCCCCGCGCTGCCGCTGACCGGGCTGCTGGCGCTGACCGTCCTGCTCGTGGGGATGGTCGCGGTCACCGTCGACCTGGTCGCCGTCGGCGGGCGGCAGCCGGCGCTGGCCGGGCTCGGCCTGCTGGTGCTGTTCTGCGTGCCGGTCAGCACCGTCACCGGCGACGTCGGGCTGGGGGCGCTGGCCGCCCCGGCGGCGGGCCTGGCGCTGCTGCTGTGGGCCGACCAGTCCCGGCGGCTGGCCGCGCGCACCGGCCGGGCGGGCGGCCACGGCGCCGGGTCCGCGGCCGCGGCGGGCACCGCGCTCGCGGCGCTGGCGGTGGCACTGGTGGCCGGCAGCGTCGTCCCCACCCTCCCCGAGGGCCGGTTCGCCTCGGGCTTCGGCCCGGGCGGGGGCGGCGGCGCCACCGGGACGGCGCTGGACCCGGCCGCCGCGCTGCAGGGCCAGCTGACCCTCCCCGAGCCGATCGACCTGCTGCGGGTGGACGCCTCGGTCGACGACCCCGGCTACCTGCGCGTCGTGACGCTCGACCGGTACACCGCCGAGGACGGCTGGACGACGGGCAACCTCGACGGCGAGGCGTCGGTGGCCCAGCCCGACCCGCTGGCGCCGCTGCCCGGGCGCCGCGGCGGCCGGCCGGTGGAGGCCACGATCACCGCGGTCGGCCACGACGACCGGTTCCTGCCCGTGCTCACCTCCCCGCTGACCGTGGACATCGCCGACCCCGACGCCTGGCGGTTCGACCCGGTCACCGGCACGGTCTTCGGCCGCGACACCACCACCGCCTCGGCCGGCTACCGGGTGACCGCGGTGGAGCCGCGGCCGAGCGAGGACGAGCTGCGCGCCGCCGGGCCGCTGCGCGCGGACGACCCGGTGCGCGAGCGCGACACCGCCATCCCGCCACTGGCCCCCGAGGTCACCGACCTGGTCGACCAGCTGACCGCGGGCGCCGCCACCCCCTACGACGCGGTCCGGTCGATCCACGGGTGGTTCTCCCGGGAGAACGGCTTCGTCTACAGCCTCGCCACCGCGCCGGGCACCACCGGCGACGACCTCGCCGATTTCCTGCGCCTCAAGCAGGGCTACTGCGAGCAGTACGCCGGGGCGATGGCGGCGATGGTCCGCGAGGCGGGCATCCCGGCGCGGGTGGCGCTGGGCTACACCCCCGGCCGCATCCAGCCCGGCGGCGAGCGGCTGATCACCAGCTCCGACGCGCACGCGTGGGTGGAGGTCTACTTCGACGACCTCGGCTGGATCCCGTTCGACCCCACCCCGATCGACACCGACCGCGCCGTCGAGCTGCCCTGGGCGCCGCGGCCGACGCCGCAGGAGGACGCTTCGACGCCGGACGGCGCCCCGGCGGTGCCGGCCCCGGCGCCGGTGGTGCCCGCGCCGCAGGTGGACCGGGTGGACGGCGGCGGGATCACGACGGGCATGCCGGGGTCCCGCGATCCCGGGTCGGCCCGGCCGGTGCTGGTCGCCGCCGGCGTGCTGCTGGGCCTGGCCGCGCTGCTGGGCGCCCCGGCCGGGGTGCGCGCGCTGCAGCGGCGCCGGCGCCTCGACGACGGCGGCCCGGCGGCGCTGTGGGACGAGCTCGCCGCCACCGCGCGCGACCTCGGCCTGCCGTGGGACCCGGCGCGCACGCCGCGGCAGCAGGCGGCCGGCCTCGCCCGGACGCTGGGGACCACCGCCGGGGCGCACCGGGCGGGCTCGCCGGGCGCGGCCGAGGCGGTCGAGCGGCTGGCCCGCGCGGAGGAGGCGGCCAGCTACGGCCGCCCCGGCGCGGCGCCCGGCGACCCGTCCGCCGTCGCGGCGCTCCGGGCCGCCCGCAGGGGCCTGGCCGCCGCGGTGCCGGCGCGGGTGCGGCTGCGGGCGCTGCTGTGGCCGGCCTCGCTGGCCGACGCGCTGGGCGGCGGGCTCGTCGACCGGCTCCGGTCCCGGCTCCCGCGCCGCCGTCCCGCGGCCTGACCGGCCGCCGTCGCCGGCCCGGTCCTCCCTCTCCCGCCGTCCCGGTCCGCCTGCCCGGTCCGCCTGCCCGGTCCGCCTGCCCCCGGGCACCGGTCCACCCACCCTCGCCGTGTGGTGCCCGGCCTCGCGCTGCAGCGCGAGGCCGGGCGCGCGGCGGGAGGTCGGGCACGTGGCGCGCGGCCCGACCGGCGCGGGCCACGCACCCGGACGGTCCCGGGAACGCCGACGGCCGCCGTCCCGGTGCGGGACGGCGGCCGTCGGGGGAGGCTGCGGGCTACTGGTCGTAGCGGCGGCGGAAGCGCTCCTCGAGGCGGTTCTTCAGCGGCTGCTTGCGGGGCTTGCCGCCGCGGCCGCGGGCGGTGCTGCCGCCGCGGGCACCGGCCGGCCCGGCCGGGCCGGCCTCGACCGCGCCGGTGGCGGAGCGGTAGTTCAGCACGCCGAGCGCGGCGCCGCCGAACATGACGAGGAAGCCGAGGACGCCGAGCGGGACCGAGGGGGCGACGGCGCCACCGACGAGGACCGCGAGGCCCACCACCACGAGCAGCGCACCCAGTTGCAGCTTCCGCCGGGCCCTGAGCCTGCGGTCACCCGTGCGGACGGAGGAGGCGAACTTCGGATCGTCGTCGACGAGGGCGCGCTCGATCTGCTCCAGCAGTCGCTGCTCGTGCTCGGAGAGCGGCACGGATGCCTCCAGGTGGGCCAAGGCCTGATCCGCCGGGTCCCCCCCGGCGGTACCCACGAGGATACGAGCCGTTCACGGGGTGCGAAAGGCGAGCGCGCGGCGACCCGCCCACGGTGGACCCGGATCACCCCCGCGGGCGGTCGCGGACCCGCCGGTCGCGGTCGCGGTGCAGCAGCGTGGCCGGCCGGACGGCCCCCGCGCCGAACCTCCGAGCGGCCCGGTCGGCGGCCAGCTCGGCGTCGCGGCGGCCGTGCTCGCGCTCGCCGAGCTCGAGCTGGCGCGGCGTCGACCCGGCCTGCACCAGCCGCTCGGCGCGCACGCCCACCAGCCGCAGCCGCGCCCGGTCCAGGCCCAGGGCGTCGAAGAGGGCGCGGGCGGTGTCGTAGAGGTCCTGCCCGACGTCGGTGGGGACGTCGAGGGTGCGGCTGCGGGTGATCGTGGTGAAGTCGGCGAAGCGGACCTTGATGCTCACCGTGCGCGCCAGCCAGCTCCCCGCCCGCAGCCGGCCCGCCGTCCGCTCGGCCAGCCGCAGCAGCTCCCGGTGGATGACGGCGGGGTCGTCGACGTCGGTGCCGAAGGTCTCCTCGTGCCCGATCGAGCGCTCCGGCTCGTCGGGGACCACGCGCCGGGGGTCGCGGCCCCAGGCCAGCTCGTGCAGCGAGCCGCCGGCCGCCGGGCCGACCGCCCGCTGCAGGGTGCGCGCCGGGACGTGCGCGAGGTCGCCGACGGTGCGCAGCCCCAGCCGCAGGAGCACCTCCTCGGTCTTGGCGCCCACCCCCCACAGCGCGCCCACCGGCAGCGGGTGCAGGAAGTCGATGACCTCGGCCGGGCGGACGACGAGCAGGCCGTCGGGCTTGGCCCGGGTGGAGGCGAGCTTGGCCACGAACTTCGTCCCGGCCACCCCGACCGAGCAGGTGATGCCCTGCTCGTCGAAGACCCGGGCGCGCAGGTACTCGCCGATCTCCGCCGCGTCGCCGAGCCGGCGGCCGGCCCCGGAGACGTCGAGGAACGCCTCGTCCAGGCTCAGCGGCTCGACCAGCGGCGTGACCGACCGGAACAGCGCCATGACCGAGCGGGAGACCTCCGCGTAGAGCGCCATGTCCCCCGGCAGCACGGTGGCGGTCGGGCACAGCCGCAGCGCGCGGGCGGTGGGCATCGCGGCGTGCACGCCGTACGCGCGCGCCTCGTAGGTGGCCGAGGTGACCACCCCCCGGTTGCCCGCGCCGCCGACGATCACCGGCGTGCCGGCCAGCTCGGGGTGCCGGCGCACCTCGACGCTGGCGAAGAAGGCGTCCATGTCGACGTGCAGCACGCTGCACCCCTCCGCACGCCCCGCTGCCATCCCGCCCCGCCTCTCGAACACGTGTTCGGACCGACCGGAGGAGACTAGCCGCCCGCCGCGGTCCCCGGCGCGCCGTCGGCGGAGGTGTCCGTGCGTGTCGGGAAACGGCTGGTGGGGGCATGTGTGGCGCGCTGCCGATCGGGTTAGGTGGGACACGACCGACCGCCGTCCGGCGGACGGCTGCGACAGTGACCGGAGGAACTCGATGGCGCTCGACGACGACGACATGACCAGCGTGGAGGGTCCGGCCGACAGCGGCGCCGGCGAGGGCACGCCCGGCCACCAGGACGGCGGTGCCGACGGTGGCGCCGACGGCGGCGCGGGCCACGGCCCGGCCGACGGTGGCGCGGCGGGCGGCGGCTCCGACGGCGGTGCGGACGGCGGTGCGGACGGTGGCGCCGACGGCGGTGCCGGCCACGGCCCGGCCGACGGCGGTGCGGCCGGCGGCGGCTCGGACGGCGGTGCCGACGGTGGTGCCGACGGCGGCGCGGACGGTTCGGCCTGAACCAGGACCCGGCCGTCGCGGGGCCGGGCGGAGCTGACCTCCGCCCGGCCCTGCGCCGGTGCACCCACCTCGACCCCGCCGTCTTCGCCGAGCAGCACTGGTCCCGTCGCCCGCTGCTGACCCGCGCCGAGGACACCGGGGAGTCCTTCGCCGACCTGCTCACGCTGGCCGACGTCGACGAGCTGCTCTCCCGCCGCGGGCTGCGCACCCCCTTCATCCGCATCGCCAAGGACGGCGCCGTCGTCGACGCGAAGCGGTTCACCACCTCCGGCGGCGCCGGCGCCGAGGTGACCGACCAGGTCTCCTCCGACGCCGTGCTGCGCCTGTTCGCCGACGGCAGCACCGTGGTCCTGCAGGGCCTGCACCGGCTCTGGCCGCCGCTGATCGAATTCGCCGACCAGCTGGCCGCCGACCTGGGACACCCCACGCAGGTCAACGCCTACGTCACCCCGCCGTCCTCGCGCGGGTTCAGCCCGCACTACGACGTCCATGACGTCTTCGTGCTGCAGGTCGCCGGCGAGAAGCACTGGACGATCCACGAGCCGGTGCTCGAGGAGCCGCTGCGCACCCAGCCGTGGAACGACCGGGCCGCCGAGGTGGCCGCCGCCGCGCGGCGCGAGCCGGTGATCGACGCCGTGCTGCGCCCCGGCGACGCGCTCTACCTGCCCCGCGGCTACCTGCACTCGGCCGTCGCGCTGGGGCAGACCAGCGCCCACCTGACCATCGGCGTGCACTCGGTCACCCGCTGGTCGGCGGTGGAGTCGGTGCTCGACCTGGTGCGCACGCTGGCCGCCGACGACCGCGAGCTGCGCCGCGCGCTGCCGCTGGGCGTCGACCTGGCCGACCCCGGCGCGCTGCGCGACGACGTCGCCACCGTGGTCGGCGCGCTGCAGGAGTGGCTGGGCCGGGTCGACGCCGACCAGGTCGCCGACCGGGTGCGCGGGCGCGCCTGGGCGCAGGTCCGGCCCGAGCCGGTCGCCCCGCTGGCGCAGGCCACCGCGGCCGCCGCGCTGTCGCCCGACAGCGTGCTGCGGCTGCGCCCCCGGCTGCGCACCGCCCTGCGCCCCTCCTCCGCCGACCCGGCCGGCGGCGACCGGGTCACGCTGCTCGGCGGCCGCCGGTCGCACGAGTTCCCCGCCGCCACCCGCCCGGCGCTGGAGGCGCTGCTGGCCAGCGGCGAGCTCAAGGTGGCCGACCTGGCCGGCCTCGAGCCCGCCGACCAGCTGACGCTGGCCCGCCGGCTGGTGACCGAGTCGGTCGCGGTCGTCGCCGACGCGCACCCCGGTCCCGCCGACGGCGCCGTCGATCACGCCGTCGACGGCGTGCCCGCCACCGCGCCGGAGCCGGGGCCGGCCGGGCCGGGTGCGCCCGCGCCCGACGCCGGCGGGGACGATGGGGAGCGTGCCGACGCCCTCGGGACCGGGTCGTGAGCCCGCGGCGCTCCCCCGGGTGAGCGCCGCGGTCCGGACCGGACGGCTGGATCCGACCCGCTGCTCGGTGACCGCCCTGGCCCGCGGCGACTCCCCCGTCGCCACGGCCGGGCCGGCGCAGCGCTGGTTGCTGGTCGAGCAGCCGGGCCCGTGGGGCCGCGACGCGCTCACCGCGTCCCGGTTCGACGCCGCCGTCGCCCCGCAGCTGGCCCGCCGCGCCCGCGCCGAGGGCGTGCGGGTGCTGCTGGTCCGCCAGCCGGGCGAGCGCGCGGCGGGGCCCGGGCGCCGGTGGGCCTACGCCGACGGCCGCCCCGGCCACGAGGGGCTGTGGTGGTCCGAGCGGGAGGCCGACGCCGACCTGCTCGAGGCGCCGTGGGACGGCTCGGCCGGCGAGCGCGCCGAGCGGCCGCTGTACCTGGTGTGCACGCACGGCCAGCACGACGCCTGCTGCGCGCTGCGCGGCCGGCCGCTGGCGCGGTCGATGCCGGTGCCCGACGCCCTCGACGTCTGGGAGTGCAGCCACCTCGGCGGCTGCCGGTTCGCCACCAACGTGCTCGTGCTGCCGCACGGGTTCGCCTACGCCCAGGTGCCCGGCGACGGCGCGGACGTGGTGGGCGCGCACGCCCGCGGCGAGGTGGCGCTGCCGTTCCTGCGCGGGCGGGCGGGGATGCCGCTGCCGGTGCAGGCCGCGCAGCACTTCGCCCGCGAGCGGCTCGGCCTGCTCGGCGTCGACGACCTGCCGCCGCTCGGCACCCGCCGGCTGCCCGACCCGGACGGCGACGGGGTGGAGCTGTTCGACGTCGTCCTCGGCGGCCCCGACGGCGAGGTCGCCGTGCGGGTGGAGAGCCGGCCGGCCGCGGAGGCCGCACAGCTGACCTGCAAGGCGCTGCACGCCGCGCACCCGCGGGAGTGGACGGCGCTGGCGTTCTCCTAGAGCGCGCGCCCGCGGGCCAGCAGCAGCGGGATCGCCACCTCGGCCGCGGTGAGCGACCCGTGGTAGGCCGCGAGCCGGCTGGGGCCGGGCTCGGTGCCCGACGCGGTGATCGCCCAGGGCCCGCGGGCCAGCGCGACGACGTCGCCGATCCGGCCGGCGAGGGCGGCGTCGACGTCGCCGAAGACGCCGCTGGCCACCGCCTCGTCGCGGCCGGCCACCCAGGCGCGGTCGCCGAGGACGCCGCGCCAGGCGTCGAGGACGTCGGCCGCGGCGCCGGGCACCGCGTGCACGTAGCGGGCCCGCGGCTCGCCGGCCAGCAGGGCGACGCCGTCGAGCAGGGCCGGCTCGTCGTCGACGTCGACGCGGGTGTGCGCGGGGACGTCGAGCATGCCGTGGTCGGCGGTGACCAGCAGGGCGGCGTCGTCGGGGAGGCCGTCGACGACCTGCTCGACGAGCCGGTCGACGAGGGCGAGCTGCATGCGCCAGCTGTCGGAGTCGACGCCGCGGACGTGGCCGGTGAGGTCGAGCTCGGGCGTGTAGCCGTAGACGAGACCGGTGGGCGCGAGCGCGAGGGACTGCAGCAGCACGGCGGAGAGGTCGCCGGCGCTGACGGTGCCCGAGTAGGTGGCGCCGCGGTAGGCGGCGGTGGACAGCCCCGAGCCGTCGTAGGCGTACGGCGCGACCGCGGTGACCGGCAGCCCGGCCGCGGCGGCCTGCTCGAAGACGGTGGGGCGGGGCTGCCAGTCGCGCGGGTCGGGGTCGTCGGTCCAGGCGACGTGGTTGAGCAGGCGGTCCTCGCCGGGGACGGCGGTGACGAAGCCGAGGACGCCGTGCCCGCCCGGGGGGACGCCGGTGCCGAGGGTGGTGAGGCTGACCGGGGTGGTGCTGGGGCAGGGCGCGTCGAGGTCGCCGGCCGGGCCGGTGAGCGCCGCGAGGGTGGGCGCGAGGTGCGCGTGGTCGCGCAGAAGCTGCGCGCCGAGGCCGTCGACGAGCAGGACGGCGACCCGGCGGGCCCCGCCGAGCGCGGCGGTGAGGCCGAGCGGGTCCGGCGGCAGGCCGGCGCGGTCGACGGCGACCCCGAGGGCGGTGGCGACGCCGGGCAGCACGTCGGCGAGGGTGCGGTCGCCGTAGGCGGGGCGGACCAGCCCGTCGGGGAGCACGGTCACGGGCGGGTGGCCAGCACGTGCAGGCCGGTGGCGACGTCGCGGTAGGGCGAGGCGGCGGCCAGGGCCAGCTCGAGCCGGCGGACGGCGGCCGGGTCGGCGCCGGAGCTCGCGTCGAGCAGGTCGGCGACGACGGCGACGCCGCGCCACTCCCCCGGGGTCAGCCCGGCGTCCTCGACCAGCGCGAGCAGGTCGGCGGGGCCGAACCGGCGGCGGGCGGGGCGGGTGCGGCCGGGCGCGGGGTCGCGGTCCTCCAGGAGCGCGAGCGCCTCCTTGGGGTGCCCGGACAGCGCGCGGGCGAGGACGGCGCCGGCGCGGTTCGCCGTCGCCACGCTGACCTGCCCGCCCGACCGCAGCGCGCGGGTGATCTCGCGCAGCGTGGTGGCCGGGTCGTCGACCACCTCGAGGACGGCGTGGCACAGCGCCAGGTCGTAGCCGCCGCCGTCGTCGCCGGTCCCGCCGAGGGGCAGCTCGTGCAGCTGGTCGCCATCGCCCTGCAGCCCGCGGACGCGCGCCCCGACGCCGGCGTTCTGGGCGCGGCGCTCGAGGGTGGCGAGGGCGTCGGCGCTGGGGTCGACGACGGTGACCTCGTGGCCGAGGCGGGCGAGCGGGACGGCGAAGCCGCCGCTGCCGCCGCCGACGTCGAGCACCCGCAACGCGCTGCCGGCGCCGACCAGGGGGTCGAGCGCGGCCCACACCGCGGCGGTCCGGACGGGCAGCTGCTCGCCGGAGGACGGGTCGGGGGCAGTCGGCGGCACCCGACCGACCCTAGTGCCGCCGCTGCCCCGCCACCGGGCGGTCCAGGTGGGGACGCCGTCGGCGGCCTCGCGGAGGCGATGGGCACCTGGGGCGCGTTCCCGGCCCGGACCGCGCCCCAGGTGCACACCACCGCGGGCCGGCGGCTCAGTGGCCGGAGCTGCCGGGGCTGGAGTGCCAGAGCTTGCGCGGGGCCGCGCTCCGCTGCGCCGCGGCCTTGCGCACCGCGGTCCCGGCGTCGTCGCCGGCGGGCTTGATGTCGGCGTAGGGCGACATCCGGAAGCCCGTCGGGTGCACCAGCACCGGCTTGACCACCACCGGCCGCGACCCGTGTGAGGCCGCCGCCCCGGCGATGGCCTGTTCGGTGTACTCCCCCGGCGCGGCCATCAGCTCCGACACCCCGGCCAGGCCGCCGGTCTCCCACGCCTCGTACAGCGCCGGCAGCTCCCAGGCGCCGGTGGCCCGGATGGACACCCCGCGCGGGCCGGTGCGGCGCAGCACCCCGCGGATGACCAGCAGCCAGGAGTGGAACACCGTGGCCGCGTAGGGGCCCTGCACGTCCTCGAAGAAGGTCGAGTCGGTGCAGCCGGTGCCGTCGTCGAGGGTCACGAACACTACCCGCCGGCCCGACCGGATCGGCGGCGTCTGGGTGGCCACCTTGACCCCGGCTACCAGCACCTCCGCGCCGCTGCGGCAGCCGAGCAGCTCGCCGGCCGGCACCGCGCCGACCGCGGACAGGAACGGCCGGTAGAAGTCGACGACGTGCCGGCTGGCGTCCAGGCCCAGCACCTCGAGCTCGGCGCGCACCAGCTCGGCGTCGGTGAACTCCGGCAGCCCGGAGCCGGCCGCCTCCGACCCGGCCCACCCGGCGCCGTCCGTCTCCTCCCCCATGCCCTCCTCGGCGTCGTCCCCGGTGTCGAGCCCGAGCAGGTCGAGGCTGAGCTGCCCCACCGAGCCGGCCCGCTTCCCGCTGCGGCTCCACCGGTCGAGCTCGCTGATCTGCAGCAGCAGGTCGCGGCGGGTCACCGACTGCCGGGAGCGGGTGGGCCGGCCGGCCTCGCGGTCGCGCACGCCGAACCCGTAGAGCGAGTCGAACCCGCCGGCGAGCACCAGCCGCTCCACCACCGGCCGCGACACCGACGCCCGGTTCCAGAAGTCGGGCAGCGAGCGGTAGGGCTGCCCGGCGACGATCCGGGCCACCTCGTCGTCGGAGATGCCCTTGACGTCGGCGAGGGACAGCCGGATGCCGTGGGCCGACGGGTCGGCCATCGCCGCGGGCATCCACTCCGGCCGGCGCGGCGGCTCCTCCGGGCGGTCCTCCTCGGCCAGCCGCTCCACCCGGTAGGTGGCGTCCGAGGCGTTGACGTCGAGGCCGAGCACCCGGACGCCGAAGTTGCGGGCGTCGTCGAGGATCAGCCGCTTCGGGTACATGCCCGGGTCGTGGGTGAGCACCCCGGCGAGGAAGGCCGCCGGGTGGTGGGTCTTGAGCCACGCCGACTGGTAGGTGGGCAGCGCGAACGCCGCCGCGTGGGCCTTGCAGAACCCGAAGGAGCCGAAGGCGACCAGCACCTCCCACACCTTCTCCACCACCTCGACCGGGTAGCGCTGCAGCGCCTCCGGCATGAACCAGGCCCGCACCTCCGCGTGCAGCTCCTTGTCGCCGAGCGCGCGGCGGGCCTCGTCGGCCTGGGCGAGGTCGCAGCCGGTCATCTGCGCCACGATCTGCAGCACCTGCTCGTGGAAGACGACGACGCCGGCGGTCTCCCGCAGGTACGGCGCGAGGTCGGGGTGCGGGTAGACCGGGTCGCGCCAGCCGTTCCGGGCGAGCAGGAACGGCGTCACCATGTCGCTCTTCACCGGCCCGGGCCGGAACAGCGAGATGTCGATGACGATGTCCTCGAACGTCTCCGGCCCGAACTTGCCGACCAGCTCGCGCTGCCCCGGCGACTCGATCTGGAACATGCCGAGGGTCCGGGTCGAGCGGATCAGCTCGAAGGTGGTCGGGTCGTCGCGCGGGACGGCGTCGATGTCGACGGTCTCGCCGTCGACCCGGGCCACCTCGTCGATGGCGTGCGCGATCGCCGACTGCATCCGGATGCCCAGCAGGTCGAGCTTGAGCAGCCCGAGCTCCTCGACGTCGTCCTTGTCGAACTGGCTCATCGGATAGCCGAGGTAGCTGCTCTCCACCGGCGTGCGGTCGAGCAGCGTGGCGTCGGACAGCAGCACCCCGCACGGGTGCAGCGCGATGTGCCGGGGCAGGCCGTCGAGCCGGGCGACGAGGTCGAACAGCAGGTCGAGGTCGCCGGTGCCGCCGCCGCGCTGGGAGCCCAGCCGGCTGGCCCGCAGCTCGGGCAGGTCGCGCAGCGCCGCGTGCACCTGGTCGGCCCGGATGTGCGGGAAGGCCTTGGCGACGGCGTCGATCTCGCCCGGGGGCAGGCCGAGCGCGGCGCCGACGTCGCGGATCGCGTGCCGCACCCGGTAGGTGTCCATCATCGAGATGCAGCTGACCCGGTGGGCGCCGAAGCGGGCGATGACCGCGTCGTAGACCTCCATCCGCCGGGCGGACTCCACGTCGATGTCGATGTCGGGCAGCTGGTGGCGCAGCGGGGAGAGGAACCGCTCCATGAGCAGGCCGTAGCGGATCGGGTCGACGTCGGAGATGCCGAGCAGGTAGGTGACCAGGCTGCCCGCGCCCGACCCCCGCGCCGCCGCCCGGACCCGCAGGCCCTTGATGAGGTCGACCACGTCGGCGACGGTGAGGAAGTAGGAGGGGTAGCCGAGGGAGTCGATGACGGCGAGCTCCTCCTCCAGCCGCACCAGCACCTTCTCGCTGCGCGCCATCCCGCGCCGGCCCAGCCCCGCCTCGCAGCGGGCCCGCAGCACCTGCGAGGGGCCCATCCCCCGCTCCGCCGGGGACGTGACGACGTCGAGCTCGGGGTAGCGCACGGTGCCGATGCCGAGGTCCTCGCGGACGTCGACGGCGCACTGCTCGGCCAGCCGGGCGGTGCGCTCGAGCAGCCGCAGCGCCGCGTCGCGGTCGGGGCCGGCGATCTCCTCGGCGACCTCGGCCATCTCCTTGCCCGACTTGAGGTACCCCTCGGCGGTGCGCCGGTCGACGTGCCGGGTGTCGAGGGCGACCAGCCGCCGGGAGGCGTCGAGGACGTCGGCGGTGGGCGCGTCGATGGCGTCGACGTAGCGGACGGCGTTGCTCAGCACCACCGGCACACCCTCCTCGGCGGCGAAGCGCATCAGCCGCTGGGCGCGCAGCCGGTCACCGCGGCCGCGGTGGTGCACCAGCTCGACCACCAGCGACCCGGGGCCGAACACCGACCGCCAGGCGTCCAGGCGTGCGGAGGCGACGTCGGCCCGGCCGGCGGCCAGCGCGCGGCCCACCGGCGAGTCGGGACCGAGCACCGCGACCAGGCCGGGCGCGTGCTCGGCGGCCAGCGCCAGCGAGGCGACCGGCTCGCCGCGGGTGCCGCGCAGGTGCGTGGCGCTCGTCAGCCGGCACAGCGACCGCCAGCCCGCGCCGTCGCGGGCGAGGAAGGTGACCCGCGGCAGCCGCGGGTCGACGCTCGCCCCGCCGCGCACCGGGCTGCGCCGCACCGGCGCCACCCCACCCGCACCGCGCCCACCCGCACCGTGTTCACCCGCACCGTGCCCACCCGCACCGCGTCCACCCGCGCGCCGGGCCGCCAGCTCGTCGTCCTCACCCAGCACGCGCGCCAGCGCCGGCGGCACCGTGGTGTCCACCGCCGGGGCGACCGCGAGGTCGACCCCGAACAGCGGGCGCACCCCGGCCGACCGGCAGGCCTGCGCGAACTTGACCGCCCCGTAGAGGCCGTCGCGGTCGGTCAGGGCCAGCGCACCCATGCCGTGCTCGGCGGCGCGGGCCACGAGGTCGGCGGGGTGGTTGGCCCCGTGGCGCAGGGAGTACCCGGAGGCGACGTGCAGGTGGACGAAGGGGTCGCCGCTCACCGCCCGCGCGCGGGACGGTGGGCGGTGCCGCCGACCAGGCGCGGCCGGGGCGCCGGCTCCGGCGTGCGGGCCAGCACCTCCTCGACCACGGCGAGGAAGGCGCCGGAGTCGCGGACCAGGTCGTCGGCCTCGCGCTCGGTGACCGCGCGGGACAGCCCGGCCTCGGCCGCGGCCCGCTTGGCCGCGCCGGCGGCGAAGAAGGTGGCCCACTCCCCCAGCTCGGGGGCGACCTGCTCGAGCAGCACCCAGGCGCTGCACGGCCGGCGGCGGCCGCTCTCGGGCCGGGTGCGGGCCGAGAGCACCGCGGCGGCGGCGCGCAGCGCGGCGAGGTGGGCGGTGGCGTAGCGGTCCCGCGCGTCGGCGGCGCGGGAGGCCTCCGCCAGGGCCCGGGTGGCCTGGTCGAGCAGCTGCGCCGTGGCCGCGGGCAGCGGCGGCGGGAGGGGCAGCTGGCCGGTCCCGTCGTAGGTCATGGCGTGCGCGGCGCCCATCAGTCGTGCACCCGCACGAGCGACCAGCGGTTGTCCGCCGCGTCCCAGCACAGGTCGTAGACGCCGGCGAAGCTCATCCGCGAGCGCCCGGCCCGCACCGCCTCGACCCGGTACACCTCGCGCGGGGCGACGAGGTCGGCCGAGGCGCCGCCGGCGGCGGTCCGCTGCCACCAGGGCGCGGTCTCCACCCACGAGTCGAGCAGCTCGCCGACGACGTAGCGGCCCTGCCCGCGCCAGAACTGCGCCGGCCCGAGCGGCCCGCGCTCGACCCGCACCTCCTCGCCGACCCGCTCGCCGACGTCACCCAGCACCCGGCTCATGACGACTCCCCACCCCGCGCCGCTGACGGCCTGCCTCCCGCCCGGGCGGGGAAGTCCCGGGGCGGTGCTCGACCCGTTCGAACGTCTGTTCGAACAGTTCGAGTAGACCCGACCCCGCCGGTCGCGTCAAGCCGGACGCGCCCGGCCGGAGGACTCCCCGTCCGCGCGCCGGACGGTACGGCGGGGGTGTGACAGCGGTGGCAGGATCGCCGCCATGACCCGACCCGCCGCCCACCCCCGGGTGGCAGCGATCGCCGGGCTGCTCGCCGCGGCCGGCGCCGCCGGGGAGGTGCGCGAGGTCCCCGCCGGGGCGCGCACCGCGGCCGACGCCGCCGCCGGGCTCGGCGTGCCGGTCGGGGCGATCGCCAGCAGCCTGGTGTTCGACGTCGGCGGCCTCCCGCTGCTCGTGCTCACCAGCGGCGCCCACCGGGTCGACACCGCGAAGGTGGCCACCCTGCTCGGCGTGCCCCGCGTCGAGCGCGCGTCGGCCGACTTCGTCCGCGCGCACACCGGCCAGCCCATCGGCGGGGTCGCCCCGATCGGCCACCCCGAGCCGATCGGCACGCTCGTCGACGTCGAGCTGGCCCGGCACGAGCGCGTCTGGGCCGCCGCGGGACACCCGTCGGCGGTCTTCCCCACCACCTACGACGAGCTGCTGCGCCTGACGGGCGGCACCGCCGCCGAGGTCGGCGACGGCCCGCAGGAGACCCTGCAGACCCCCGCGGGTGCGGTGGGTCAGTGAGCGAGGAGAGACCGTGACCGGCACGACGCCCGCCGCCCGGGTGACCGAGCTGCCCGCCGGCTGGCTGCGCGACCACATGCACGAGGCGCTGGCCATCTACGGCGCCGCCATGGGCTACGACGCCTCGGTGGTGGCCGGCCGCTACGGGTACGCCGTCCAGCACACCGAGCGCCCGGGCTTCCGCGCCGTCGGCGGGTTCGCGCCCACGCCCGACGGCGAGCAGCTCGTCGGCTTCGGCTACGGCTACCTCGTCGCCCCGGGCCAGTGGTGGCACGACCAGGTGCGCGCGGCGCTCGACCGGCGCACCGCCAAGCGCTGGCTCCCGGGCGCCTTCGAGGTCTGCGAGCTGCACGTGCACCCCGAGACGCAGAGCCGGGGCCTGGGCCGGCGGCTGCTGCACGCCCTGGTCGAGGGCGTCGACGCGCCGGCCGCGCTGCTGTCCACGCCCGACGCCGACACCAAGGCCTTCCGGCTGTACCACGCCGACGGCTTCGTCGACCTCGCCCGCGGCCACCACTTCCCCGGCGACGCGCGGCCCTTCGCCATCCTCGGCGCCCGGCTGCCGCTGCAGCCGGTGCGCCGCTGAGCGTGCCGGGACCCGACCGGGCCGCCGGCGGGGCCGCCGACCGCAGGGTCGACGCCGTCGTCGTCGGCGCGGGCCACAACGGGCTCGTCGCCGCCTGCTACCTGGCCCGCGAGGGGCTGACCGTCGAGGTCGTCGAGCGCGACGACGTCCTCGGCGGCGCGGTGTCCACCGTCGAGCGCTGGCCGGGGGTGCGGGTCGACCGCGGCTCCAGCGCGCACGTGATCGTCCGGCACAGCGGGGTCGTCGAGGAGCTCGACCTCGCCGCCCACGGGCTGACCTACGTCGACTGCGACCCCTGGGGCTTCGCGCCCGCGCCCTCCCCCGGCGACCCGGGCCCGGACGGCCTGCCGCTGGTCTTCTCGGTCGACCTCGACGCCACCTGCGCCTCGATCGCCGCCGCCTGCGGGCAGGCCGACGCCGACGCCTACCGCCGCTTCGTCGGGGTGTGGGGGCCGCGCAGCCGCGCCGTCGTCGACTCCTTCGGCCGCCGCCCCACCCCGCTGGGCCTGGCCCGCGCGTTCTGGCCGCTGGGCGCGCCCACCGGCGGCAACCCGCGCACCCCCGGCGGCGACCTCGCCGTCGACTTCCTCGGCTCCGGCGACGCGCTGCTCGACCGCTGGTTCGCCTCCGAACGGCTCAAGGCGGCGCTGGCCTGGTTCGGCGCGCAGTCCGGCCCGCCGATGTCCGAGCCCGGCACCGCGGCGATGGTCGCCTGGGTCGCGCTGCTGCACGACACCCCGCCGGGCCACCCGGTGGGCGGCTCGGGCGGGCTGACGGCGGCGCTGCGCGCCCGGCTGGAGTCCGACGGCGGCCGGGTCACCCTCGGCGACGGCGCCGCGCGGCTGCTGGTCGACGGCGACCGGGTGACCGGCGTCGAGACGGTGTCCGGACGGCGGATCGAGGCGCCGGTCGTGGTCGCCGCCTGCCACGTGCTGGCCACCCGCGACCTCGCCGGGGACCACGCACCGCCGGCGCTGGCCGACGCCGCCCCGCCGGTGGGCAACGGCTTCGGGCTGGTGCTGCGCTGCCTCACCGACGCCGTCCCGCGCTACCCGGGGGTCGACCCGGCGGTGTCCGCGCAGGGCCTGCAGCTGCTGTGCACCGACCGCGCGCAGCTCGCCGCCGCGCACGGCGACTGGCTGTCCGGCCGGCTGCCGCGCGAGCCGGTGCCGCTGGCGATGTCGTTCTCCGCGAGCGACGACACCCTCGCCCCGCCCGGGCGGCACGTCGTCACGATCTGGGGGCAGTGGTACCCCTACGACCTCGCCGGCGGCGGCGACTGGGACGCCCTCGCCGCGGGCGAGGCACAGCGGCTGGTCGACGCCGTCGAGCGGTTCGCGCCCGGGTTCGCCGCGTCCGTGCAGGACGTGTACGTGCAGACGCCGCTGCTGCTGGAGCGCGAGCTGTCCCTGCTGCGGGGCAACGTCATGCACGTGGAGATGGGTCTGGCCAGCATGTTCGCCTTCCGGCCGACGCCGGCGCTGTCGGGCTACCGCGTCCCCGGCCTGGCCGGCCTCTACCTGGCGGGCGCCTCCACGCACCCCGGAGGCGGGGTGTCGGGCAACTCCGGCCGCACGGCGGCGCGCGCGGTGCTCGCCGACCGCGGCCTCGTCACCCGCGCCCGCGCCCGCGTGCAGGGGGCGGCCGGCCGGCTGCTGCGGGCGGTGCGGTGAGCGCCGCGACGGCGGCCGTGCGGGGGGCCGGCGCCCCGGCGCGGGTGCCGCTACTCCTCGCCGTCCTGCTCGTGCTGGCCGCGATCGCCTACCCGCTCACCGACGGCACCGCCCGCGACGCGGTCTCCTGGACGATCGTGCTGCTCGGCTCGGCGGTGTCGGTGACCGCGGCCGCGGCCCGGCACGGCGGGCGCACCGGCGCGGCCGTGCTCGCCGTCGTGGTGGTCGCGGCGATCGCCTTCGAGGCGGTCGGGACGGCGACCGGGTTCCCCTACGGGCCCTACACCTACACCGACGCGCTGGGCCCACAGGTGCTCGAGGTCCCGTACCTGGTGCCGCTGGCCTGGCTGATGATGGCCTGGCCGAGCCGGGTGCTCGCCGAGCTGCTCACCCGCCGCGTGCGCCCGGGCCGGCGGCGGGCCGCGCGGGTCGTCGTCGCCGCGGCGGTGTTCGCCGGGTGGGACGTCGTGCTCGACCCGCAGCTGGTGCAGGCCGGCTACTGGACCTGGGCGGAGCCCACCCCCGGGCTGCCCGGCATCGACACCGTGCCGCTGACCAACCTGGGCGGCTGGCTGCTCGCGGGGCTCGTGCTCATGGCCGTGCTGGAGCTGGTGGTCGCGCGCACCGCGGTCCCCGGCGGGCCGCGCGCGGACGCCGCCCCGCTGCTGGTGATCGGCTGGATGGTCGCCGGCGGGGCGCTCGCCCACGCGCTGTGGCTGGACCTGCCCGGGTCGGCGGCCTGGGGCGCGGGGCTGACGGCGGTCGTCGTCGCCGTCCTCGCCGTGCAGGCCCGCCGGCGGTGAGCGGCGCGGCCGTCCGGGCGCTGTCCGGCCTGGCCGTCGCCGGCGCCGCGCACGCGGCCGTGAACGCCGCCCTGCTGCGGCGCGCGCCGGCCCGCCCGCCGGAGGTGACCCGGCCGGTCACCGTCGTCGTCCCGGTGCGCGACGAGGAGGCACAGGTCGGCGCCTGCCTGGCCGCGGTACTGGCCTCGCGCGGGGTGCCCGGCCTGCGGGTGGTGGTGGTCGACGACGGCTCCACCGACGGCACGGCCGCCCGGGTGCGCGCGATCGGCGACCCCCGGGTCGAGCTCGTGCCGGCGGGTGACCTCCCCGCCGGGTGGCTGGGCAAGCCGCACGCCTGCTGGGTGGGCGCGCAGACCATGCGCGAGGACGGCTACCTCGTCTTCGTCGACGCCGACGTGCGGCTCGCCCCCGACGCCGTCGCCGCCGCGGTGGCGCTGCTCGACGCGCACGACCTCGACCTGGTCTCGCCGTGGCCGCGGCCGGTGGCCGGCACGCTCGCCGAGCGCCTGGTGCAGCCGCTGTCGCCGTGGCTGTGGATGACGACGCTGCCGCTGCGGGCCGCCGAGCGCTCGCCGCGGCCGTCGCTGACCGCCGCCAACGGCCAGTTCCTCGCGCTCACCCGGCGCGGGTACCTGCGCGCCCGCGGGCACGCGGCGGTGCGCGACGAGGTGGTGGAGGACGTCGCCCTGGCCCGGGCGGTCAAGCGCTCGGGCGGGCGCGCGGTCCCGGCGGCTGGCGCGGCGCTGGCCGAGTGCCGGATGTACGACGGCTGGGCGGCGATGCGCGAGGGCTACGGCAAGTCGCTGTGGGCGTCGGTCGGCGGCTCGCCGGCGGCGTCCGTGGCGGCGGCCGCGGTGCTCACCGCCGTCGGCGTCGTCCCCCCGCTGGCGGCGCTGCGCGGCTCGCGGGCCGGGCTGCTCGGCTGGGCGGCCGGGGTGACCGGCCGGGCGGTGGCCGCGGCGGTCACGGGCGGGCGGGTGTGGCCCGACGCGCTGGCGCACCCGGTCTCGCTGCTGGCGCTCGACCTGCTGCTGGCCGGGTCGCTGTCGGGGCGGCGCCGGGGCACGCTCACCTGGCGCGGGCGCGCGCTGCGCTGACCCGGGGTGAGGATGGGGCGTGACCTCGCCCGTGGACCCGCCCGAGACCAGCCGCCCCCGCACGCCCTTCGACCCGGGGCAGATGCGCCCGTCGGACTTCTACCGGGTGATGAACTCCGTCGTCGTGCCGCGGCCGATCGCGTGGGTGCTGTCCCGTTCGGCCGAGGGCGTGCACAACCTGGCGCCGCACTCCTTCTACACGGTGGCGTGCGTGCAGCCGCCGGTCGTGCAGTTCACCTCGGTGGGCCGCAAGGACTCGCTGACCAACATCGAGGCCACCGGCGAGTTCACCGTGAACCTGGTGCCCGAGGAGCTGTTCGAGCAGGCCAACGCCACCGGCACCGACTTCCCGCCCGACCAGAGCGAGGCCGAGGCCGCCGGCATCCGGCTCGAGCCGAGCGAGAAGGTGGGCGCGCTGCGGGTGGCGCAGTCGCCGGTGAGCATCGAGTGCACGCTGCACTCCACGCTGCGGCTGGGCGACAGCACCGTCGTCTTCGGCCGGGTGGAGTGGGTGACCGTGGTGAGCGACGCCGTCCGCGACGGCCGGCCCCGGATCGAGGAGCTGCGGCCGCTGGCGCGCCTCGGCGGCAACGAGTGGTGCACCGTCGGCGACATCCGCACGATCCCGCGGATCCCCTACGCGAAGTGGGCCGAGGACCCCTCGATCGGCGAGCAGGTCCGCGGCGGCTGAGGCATGGGAGGCTTTCCCCACGTCCTGCGGCGCAGGACGTGGGGAAAGCCTCCCATGCCTGTCACGGCAGGTGCGCGGCCACCTCGGCGGCGGCGTCGGCGCCGAACGCGTCGGCGAACCGCTCGAGGAACGGCTCGCGGCGCAGCTCGTACTCCTGGGTGCCGACCACCTCGACGGCCTCGGTGGCCACCGCGGAGCCGAGCTGGGTGGCCCGCTCCAGCGACAGTCCCCAGGTGCGGCCGGCGATGAAGCCGGCGCGCAGGGCGTCGCCGCCGCCGGTGGGCTCGACCGGCTTGGTCTCCGGGACGGCGATGACCTCGATCGGGTCGGCGTCGCGCTGCCGGACGAGCACGCCCTGGGCGGCGCGGGTGGTGACCCAGGTGCTCACGCGGCCGAGGATCTCCGCGGCGTCCCAGCCGGTCTTCTGCATGAGCAGCGCCGACTCGTACTCGTTGGTGAACAGCAGGTCGGCGCCGTCGACGAGGTCGCGGATCAGGTCGCCGTCGGCCCAGGCCAGCTGCTGGCTGGGGTCGGCGGCGAAGGGGTAGCCGCGGTCGCGGCACTCCTGGGTGTGCCGGGCCATCGCCGTCGGGTCGTTGGGGCCGATGACGACGAGGTCGGGCGCGCCGACGCGGTCGCACACCGGGGCCAGCTCGATCTGCCCGGCCTCGCTCATCGCGCCCGAGTAGAAGGAGGCGATCTGGTTGTTCACCGCGTCGGTGGTGCACACGAAGCGCGCCGTGTGCTTGAGCTCGGACCAGCGGACGTCGCGGGTGTCCACGCCGTGGCGGGTCAGCCAGGCGTCGTAGTCGGCGAAGTCGTTGCCCACCGAGCCGACCAGCACGGGCGCGAGGCCGAGCAGGGCCATGCCGTAGGCCATGTTCGCGCCGGCGCCGCCGCGGTGCTGGATGAGGTCGTCGACCAGGAACGACAGGGAGACGTTCTCCATCTGCCCCTCCACGAACTGCTCGGTGAAGCGGCCGGGGAAGGTCATCAGGTGGTCGGTGGCGATGGAGCCGGTGACGACGACGGGCACGGGGGCTCCTCGGGACGGGACGGCGGAACCCGCCCACCCTAAGAGGCGCTCCCGGGGGACCGCCGCGCGGCGTGGGGTGCGGGCGGGACGGGTAGGCCCGTGCCATGACCGACCACACGCTCGCCACGATGGAGGAGCTGGACCCCGCGCGCGGCGGGGGCGGCCCCGGCGACCACGTCGCGGTCTGCGCCTGCGGCTGGCGCAGCGACGCCGAGCCCGACCGCGACTCGGCCCTGGAGCGGCTGACCGAGCACGCGGAGGAGAACGACTAGTCGCCCAGCGCCCGGCGCAGCGAGACGCCGAGCTGCGCGGTGCCGACCAGGCCGAGCAGGGCGCCGACGGCGGCACCGGCGGTGACCACCAGCGCCGGGCCGCCGTCGACCCCGGCCGCCGCGTCCAGCCCGGTCGCGGCCACGATGCCCGCCCCGCCCACGGTGAAGCCGGTCATCGCCACCCGGGTGGGCCGCTCCCAGACCGAGATCGACCCGGTCTCGGCCACCCCGGCCTGCCCGGCTCGGGCGCGCAGGTAGTCCGGCAGCCAGCACAGCGCCCCGAAGACGGCGGCCAGCCAGCCCGGCGCCCCCGCGGCCCACAGCGCCAGCGCGTAGGCGGCCTCGGTGAGCCGGTCGACGGCGGAGTCCAGGACGTAACCGCGGCGCGAGGCCCGCCCGCCCGCGAGCGCCAACGCCCCGTCGAGGGAGTCGAGCAGGCCCGACAGCCCGACCAGCAGCCCGCCGGCGATCAGCCACGCGCCGCCGGCCACCGCCGGACCGACCGCGGCCAGCGCGACGAGCAGGCCGAGCGCCGTCGCGGCGAGCGGCGGCAGCCAGGACAGCGCCCGGGCCAGCGCGTAGGCCAGCGACAGCCAGCCGTGCACCAGGCGGCTGGCGGCCGGGTCGGTGCCGCCGTGCCACCGCGACCACTCGGCGAGGTACTCGTCGCGGCTCAGCACGGGCGCAGTCTCCCGCAGCGACACGGGGAGGGACCGCGGCCCGCCAGTGCCGAGCCACCGTCCGGCCGGGACCGGGGACAGTGGAGCGGTGCTCGCCGGCCTCGCCCCCGCCCGCCGCCGCCTGCTGCTGGCGCTGCTCGCGCTCGTCGTCGTCGCGGTGGCCGCCGTCGCCGCACTGCTGCTGACCGGCAGCGGCGACGACGCCGCGCCCGCCGCCCCGGTGTCCCAGGACGAGCCCGGCCCGGTGCTGCTGGTCCCCGGCTACGGCGGGTCCACCGGCTCGCTGGCGTCGCTGGCCGGACGGCTGACCGCCGAGGGCCGCGACGCCACCGTCGTCGCACTGCCGGACGGGGGCACCGGCGACCTGGCCGCCGCGGCCGACGCACTGGACGCCGCCGCCGAGGACGCCCTGGCGCGGACCGGCGCCCGCAGCGTCGACGTCGTCGGCTACTCCGCCGGCGGGGTGGTGGCGCGGCTGTGGGCGGCCGACGGCGGCGCGGAACGGGCGCGGCGGATCGTGACGCTCGGGTCGCCCCACCACGGCACGCGGCTGGCCGACCTGGCCCTCTCCGTCGCCCCGGAGCAGTGCCCGGAGGCGTGCCGCCAGCTGGCCACCGGCAGCGACCTGCTCACCGGGCTGAACGAGGACGACGAGACGCCGGCGGGCCCCACCTGGGTGTCGATCTGGACGGCGCAGGACCAGACGGTGACGCCGCCGGAGTCCGCCCGCCTCGAGGGCGCGCTGGAGCTCGAGGTGCAGTCGGTGTGCGCGCAGGCGCAGGTGGGCCACGGGCAGCTCCCCCGCGACCCGCTCGTGCAGGCGATGGTGCTGGCCCAGCTCGCGGCCGGCGACCCGGTGCCCCTGGGCCCCGGCGACTGCGCCCGCCTGGGCGGCTGACCCGGCGCGGCGGGGATCAGGTGACCTGATCGGAGCGCGTCCTGGCTCACCGCCGACGCCGAGCCAGGACGCGCGGCGGTGAGCCAGGACGCCGCGGCCATGCGCCCCCGCCCGTCGCGAGGGTCACGACCAGCGCTCCGGCGAGCGCGGCGACCGCCCACGCGAGCGTGCCCTCCGGGGGCATCGGCACCGCCGCCGGGGCGAACACCAGCGTGGCGAGCAGCAGGCCCCCGGCCCCTGCCGCGACCGCCTCCCCCGGCTCGGCGACGCCGGCGCGGCGCAGCACCGCCGCGGCCGCGAGCGTCAGCGCGAGCACCCCGCCCGCGCTGACCAGCAGGGCGCCGACAGCGGTGCCCGGCGCCCGGACTGCCACCGCCGCGACGCCCGCCGTCCACAGGCCGCAGGGCACGGAGAGGGCGGCCAGGCGCCCCGCGGTGCGCCGGCGGAGGGAGGACGGCACGGCGTCGGCCGCTGCCGCCGCCGGCTCGTCGAGCACGAACGCCGCCGCGACGGCCGGTGGCACCAGGGCCAGGTGCAGCCAGGCGTAGGGCGGGCCGTCCCCCGCCGCGAGCACGCAGCCGGCCAGCAGCACCGCGCCCACGGCGGAGGCGCCGCCCACCGCGACCGGGTCGACGCCCCGCGGGCTCACAGGAACACCCGGGTGGGGTCGGCCGCGCAGGCCAACGCGAGGCAGCCCACCGCGACGACGGCCAGGACGGCGAGCACCCGCCACAGCCGCGTCCGCCGGGCACCGGTCGCCTCGTGGACCATGGCCGCCGTCGCCGCCAGCCCGCACAGCGCGACCTGGTAGGCGACGTACCACCAGGGCGACCCGCCGGCCAGCCACGGGGGCGCGTCGGGCCCGTCGGCGGAGGTCCACGTGGCGAACGGCGCGTTGAGGTGGACCAGCGTCCCCCACCGGGTGGCCGTCATCATCAGGCCGGCCGTGCAGGCGAGCGTCCAGCCGGTCAGGACGACGGCGGCGACCAGCCCGGCGCCGGGGAAGCGCGTCCAGCGGCCGACGAGGACGCCGACCAGCGGACCGCCCACGGCGGCGACCACGCCGGTCGCGAGCATCCCGGCCTGCCGGCCCCACCCGATCGCGACCGGCAGGTCCGCCGCCGCCAGCGC
This sequence comes from Geodermatophilus nigrescens, assembly GCF_900129495.1. Classification (GTDB taxonomy): domain Bacteria; phylum Actinomycetota; class Actinomycetes; order Mycobacteriales; family Geodermatophilaceae; genus Geodermatophilus; species Geodermatophilus nigrescens. The sequence continues at coordinate 155,940 of NZ_FQVX01000005.1, read as the reverse complement.
GAGCGCCACCCAGACCGCCCACGCCAGGGCCACCGCACCCGGGACCAGGCAGGCGAGAGCCAGCGCCGCCGTGCGCAGGGCGCCGTCGGCCGGTGCCGCCCGGACCGCGTCCCCCGGCCGCGACGTCGAGCGGGTCAGGGAGTGGCCGACCAGGACGCCGGCGAGGCCGAGGCAGGCTGCGGGGACGACGGCCAGGTCACCGCCGGCGTCGTCGAGGTCGCCGAGGGAGGTCGCGGTGGCCCAGAGCAGCAGGAGCACGCCGGCGAGGAACACCGGGGAGCGGGCGTAGCGGCGCGCCTCCGCGGCGGCCAGGGTCCGCAGGGTCGCACCCCGGGTCGACGGCGCGGGCCGAGCCAGCACGGCGCTCACGCCGCCACCCCCGTCGTCCGCGCGCGCTCGCCGAGCAGCAGCAGGTAGGCGTCCTCGAGCGTGGGCTCGGCCGGTTCGGCGCCGGCTGGGGCGGCCTGCCCGACGACGCGGTGGCGGCCGGTGCCGGTGCGCCAGGAGGCGCGGGCGGCGGGGTCCGGCGCGTCGGCCAGCCACACCCGGCCCGCGGCGGTGGCCACCAGGTCGGCGACCGCGCCGTCGAAGCGCACCCGGCCGCCGTCGAGCACGACGACGCGGTCGCAGAGCGCGGCGACGTCCTCGGTCTGGTGCGTCGACAGCAGGACGGTCGACCGCTCCCCCGCCCGGGACAGCACCTGACGCAGGGTCACGCGCTGCCCGGGATCCACGCCGGTGGTCGGCTCGTCCAGGAGCAGCAGGTCGGGGTCGCCGAGCAGGGCTTGCGCCAGGCCCAACCGGCGCCGCTGGCCACCCGAGAGCGCGGAGACCCGCCGGGCCGCCACGCCGTCGAGGTCGACCAGCTCCAGCACGCGGCGCACCTCGGCGTGCCGGGCGGCCCGGTCGGTCCACTCCTTGAGGACGGCCATGTAGTCGACGAAGCCGAACCCGGTGAAGCCGCGCGGGTGGCCCATCTCCTGCGGCAGGTAGCCCAGCCGGCGGCGGACCGCGGCCAGCTGCTCGGGCCCGGCCGGCCGGGTTCCGAACAGCACGACCTCGCCGGCGCCGGGGGTCAGCACGGTGGCCGTGATCCGCAGCAGCGTCGTCTTGCCCGCCCCGTTGGGTCCGAGCAGCCCGGTGATCCCGGGCCCGAGCGTCAGGTGGACGTCGTCCAGGGCGGCGGTACCGCGGAAGCGCTTGGTGACGCCGGTGAGCGCGACGGTCGGCACGACGGTCATGACGGACTCCCCAGGGTGGTGAGGGAACGGGACCGGAGGGCGAGCACGAGCAGCGCCAGGCAGCCGAGGACGGCGTAGGCGACGAGGAGGGCCGGCGCGAGGACGGCGGTGGGGTCGGCGGCCCGGGACGCCGAGGTCACCGCGGCTGTCCAGCCGGCACCGAGGGCGGCGGCGGTGACGGTCGGCCGCACCCAGGTCGAGGCGGCCAGCAGCGCCGCTGTGAGGGACAGGGCCGGCAGCAGCCACGCGACCGCCGTCCAGGACAGGGCCGGGACGAGCAGTGCTGCGAGCAGCACCGGAGGCAGGGAGGCGGCCAGGACAGCGGCCGTGCGGAGGAGCAGCAGGCGGGTCGCGGGGTACGGCGTGGCCAGCGCCGCCTCGTGGGAGGGGTCGGCGTCGGGGCCGTAGGCGAACGCGACGCCCGCGACCGGGACGAGCGGCGCCACGAGCAGGAAGAAGGTGAGCCCGCGGTCGCCGCCGTAGGCGGCCCCGAGGCCGACGAAGACCAGCGTCACGACCAGTCCCACCAGCCAGGAGGTGCGCAGCGACGGCGCGGTGGCGACGAGGAGGGCGTCAGGGGCGGGGACGCCGAGGCGGACCAGCAGCCGCTCCAGCCGGCGCGGGCGCCCGGCGACCGCCTCGTCCCGCACCCGCTCCCAGGCCGCGTCCAGCAGCGGCACCGGCACGTGCGCGGCGATGCGGTCCCGACAGGACGCACAGCGCAGCAGGTGCTGCTCCAGCGAGGCCGCCGCCACCGGGCCGGCGTCCCCCCGCACGTAGCGGGACAGCAGGTCCTCGTCGGCGTGCCACCCGCCGGTCGACGTGCTCATGCCAGGCCTCCGGCCAGTTCTCGACGCAGGTGTGCCTTCGCGCGGTGCAGACGGGTCTTGACGGTGGCGGCAGGGATGCCGAGCAGCCGGGCGGCCTGCCGGGTGGACAGCCCGTCGAGCACGGTCGCCTGCACCACGGCCCGCATCTCCGGTGAGAGCCGCAGCAGGGCCGAGCCCAGGTCGCCGTACTCCACGCCGAGCAACGCGACCTCCTCGGCGCTCGGCGCGGTCCCCGGGTCGGCCTCCTCCTCCAGCGGCAGCACCACCGCGGCCCGCCGCCCGCGCAGCCGCGACACCAGCCGTCGGACGGCGATGCCCCAGAGCCAGGCCGCGACCTCACCGTCGCCGCGCCAGCGCTCGGCGCCCCGCCACAACGCGAGGAAGCTGTCCTGGAGCACGTCGGCGACGACGTCCGGGTCGTTGCACCGGCGCAGGAGGCGAGCGGACAGCCACGGCGCGTGCCGCTCGTAGAGCCGGCGCATGGCCGCGAGGTCCCCATCGGCCAGGGCGGCCAGCAGGGCGGCGTCCTCGTCCGCCGGTCCGGCTCGCATGCCAGGACTGTCGCAGTGCGACCCCCGGATGGTTCCCGTCCCGGACGTGCGATCCCGGCCGGACCGCCCGCAGCGGGTCCCGGTCACCGGACCGTCGGGCGTCTCCCCCCGAGACGGGGGTGCGAGGGGACGGGACGCACCATCCGGCCGCCCGTTGACTCATGCAGGCAGATACCTGCATGATCCGGGCGTGGACGACGGACGGGACGTCGACGCGGTCTTCCGGGCCCTCGCCGACCCCACCCGGCGGTCGTTCCTCGACCGGCTGCGCGAGCAGAACGGGCAGACCCTCGGCGAGCTGTGCGCACGGCTCGGCATGGCCCGGCAGTCGGCCACCCAGCACCTCGACGTCCTCGTCCGCGCCGGCCTGGTCACCGTCGTCCGCCGCGGCCGCGAGCGCCTGCACTTCCTCAACGCGGTGCCCCTGTACGACATCGCGGAGCGCTGGATCTCCGCCTTCGACCGGCCTCGCCTCGAGGCCCTCTCCGCCATCCGGTCCCGAGCAGAGGAGCTCGCCATGTACGCAGCGGTCCCCACCTACGTCTACGTCACCTACGTCCGCGCCACCGCCGAGCAGGTCTGGCAGGCGCTCACCGACGCCGACCTCACCGCCCGCTACTGGGGGCACGCCAACGTGTCGGACTGGCAGCCGGGCAGCCGCTGGGAGCACCGTCGCACCGACGGCTCGGACGTCGCCGACGCCGGCGGCCGCGTGCTGGAGACCGATCCCCCGCACCGGCTGGTGATGACCTTCGGCGGGCCCGAGGAGACGCCCGGCGACTCGCGCGTCACGTTCCTCGTCGAGCAGGGCGAGGGCATCGTCCGGCTCACCGTCACCCACGAGGACCTGCCCGACGAGCAGGGGCTGCGCGACGTCTCGCAGGGGTGGCCCGCGGTGCTCGCCAACCTCAAGTCGCTGCTGGAGACCGGCGAGGTGCTGCCCGCGGCGCCGTGGGAGATGCCGGCTCCTACGAGGTGACGTCCTTGGTCGTGAAGTTGGCCCACGCCGCGGCGAGCAGCACGCCGACGTAGACGCCCTGCAGCGCCAGCCCGCGCACCACGTCGCGCCACAGGACGGGGTCGCGGAACAGGTCGACGAAGGCCAGCCAGTACCGCGTGGGCAGGTACGGCGCGATCGGCGAGGCGGCGTCGAGGGTGAACAGCAGCGACGAGGTCACCAGCACCGCCAGCGCCCCGAGCGCCGCGGCCAGCGGCGAGTCGGTGAGCGTGGAGAAGAACAGCCCGAACGCGGCGACGCCGAGCATCGACACCGCCACGTAGCCGATCGCCATCAGCGTCCGCACCGCCAGCTCCTCCGGCGTGAGCGAGGTGCCCGACACCGACGTGCCGCCGGCGACCGGCCGCGCGTCGAACAGCAGCGTGCCCACCAGGTAGCCGACGGCGGCGACCACCACGACCGTGACGACGACGAACGCCAGCACGGCCACCAGCTTGGCCACCAGCAGCCGGGTGCGCCCGGCCGGGCGGGCGAGCAGGTAGCGCAGCGTCCCGGCCTGCGCCTCCCCCGCGACGGCGTCCCCGCTGACCACCGCGACGGCGATCGGCAGGAACAGCGGCAGCACGATCGCCAGCGCGGCCAGCGGGTAGAGCTGGCCGTTGGTGAGCACGGCCGACAGGAACGGCGGGCCCTCCCCCGGCCGCGGCGCCAGGTCGGTGAGCCGCAGCAGCACCGCGACGAGCACAGGCAGGGCGTTGAGGACGGCGATGGTCACCCACGTCCGCGGCCGCCCGAAGGTCTTGCGCAGCTCGACGCCGATCACGCCCGCTCCACCCGGTCGGCGCTGGTGCCCGCGGCGGCGAGCACCACCTCCTCGAGCGTGGGCCGCTGCAGGGCCAGCCCGCGCACCGGCACACCCGCGCCCACGAGCAGCGCGTTGACCTCCGCCGGGTCGGCGCCGCGCACGACCACCCGCCCGCCGTCGGCGGACAGCACCCGGCCGTCGAGCACCGCGCGCACCCGCTCGGGCGCCGGGGTGTCGACGACGGTGGCGCCGGTCGGCGCGGTGAGGTGCGCCATCTCGTCCTGGAGCACCAGCCGGCCGCGGTCGAGCACGCCGACCCGGCTGCACAGCTGCTCCACCTCGGCGAGCAGGTGGCTGGACAGGAACACCGTCGTCCCGCCGCGGTGCAGGTCCAGCAGCAGCTCGCGGACCTCGGAGATGCCCTGCGGGTCCAGGCCGTTGGTGGGCTCGTCGAGGACCAGCAGCTCGGGACGGCGCAGCAGCGCGCCGGCGAGGCCGAGCCGCTGGCGCATGCCCAGCGAGTAGGCACCGACCTTCCGGCGCCCCACCCCGCCGAGGCCGACCTGGTCGAGCACCTCGGCGACCCGCCGCCTCCGCGTGCGGCGGGACCCGCCCGGCCCGGCGGCGTCGAGCAGCGCCAGGTTGGCCGCGCCGGACAGGTGCCGGTGGTGCGCCGGGCCCTCGATGAGCGCACCGACCCGCGGCAGCACCCGCCGTCCGGCCCGCGGCATCCGCTCGCCGAGCAGCTCCACCTCCCCGCGGGTGGGCAGCACCAGGCCCAGCAGCATCCGCACCGTCGTCGTCTTGCCCGAGCCGTTGGCGCCGAGGAAGCCGTAGACGTCGCCGGTGCGCACGTCGAGGTCGATCCCGTCGACGGCGCGGACCCGGCCGTACTGCTTGACCAGCCCGCGGGTGACGACGACCGAGCTCACGACGGCGCCCCGGTGAGCGCGGCGGCGGCGTCGGCGAGCGCGTCGAGGTCGACGGTGCCGGTGAGCAGGAAGGTGCCCGCGCCCGGGGCGTCGACGAGCATCAGCCCGAGCGGGCCGGCGGCGATCCGGGTGCCGCGCTCGTCGCGGACGGCGTCGGGTGCGGCGGCCAGCGCGGAGCGCACGCCCGCGGCCAGCCGGCCCGGCACCGGCGCGACGGCGAGCAGGGTGACGCCCCGGCCGTAGAGGCCCACCGCCTCCGGCGCCCCCTCGAGCGTGCGCCGGGGCAGTCCGGCCAGCTCGGCGGGCAGCCGGCCCGGGGACAGCGCCCGGTCGGCGGCCTCCCGGAGCAGCCCGCCGGGGTCCGCGCCCTGCCGGACGCGGGCGCCCGGCGGCGGGTCGAAGGCGACGACGCCGGCCGGGGGCACCGCGAGGTCGAGGTCGAGGAAGCGGGTGTCCAGCGCCGGCATCGTCGCGCCCTCGGCGAGGACCTCCACGGCCAGCGGGAGCCCGGTGGCGGCGTCGGCCCAGACGTCCACCCGGGCCACCGACGACGCCGCCGCGGCCGGGACCAGGCGCAGGCCGAGGGCGTCGCGGCCGGCCACCCGGCGGGCGCCGATCCGCGCCAGCTCGTCGTCGCCGGCCTCCGACAGCAGCCGCCGGCCCAGGCTCGCGGGGACCAGGTCCGGCGGCGCGGGCAGGGTGAGCGGCGCGGGGCCGGTGCGCTCGGCGGTGGCCGACTCGTACTCCCAGGTCCAGGTGCCCGCCGGGTCGGTGTGCACGCCGGTCTCCCCCGCCGCGCCCACGACGTCGACCCGGTGCTCGTCCTCGCCGCGCCACCACACGCGCAGCTGCACGCGGTCGCTGAGCAGGTCGGCGACGGCGGGCAGCTGGTCGCTCACCGGCAGGCTCAGCCCGCCGGCCGAGACCGCGTAGCCGGAGAACCCGACGCCGCCGCTGGCCAGCACGGCGTCGCGGAGGTCGGCCGCCGCGACGTCGGCGTCGTCGGCCGGCAGCGCCGCCACGACCGCCGGCAGCGCGCACAGGACGGCGACGAGCGCGGCGACCACCGCCCACCGGCGGCCCCGGCCGTGCCCCGACATGCGCGCCACGCTACGAGCGGCCCGCAACCCGGCCGCCCGGACCGTCGCGCAGCGCGGACGTGAGCGCGGCGCACCGGCGGGTATGCGCCCGTCATGGCCCCTCCCCTCAGCGATGCCGTCGTCGTCGACGTCCTGCGCCGCCTCGACCGGCTCACCGCGCCGCTGGTCACCCGGCTGGGTCGCCCGCCGCAGCTGCCGGCCGCCGAGCGCGACGACTGGTGGGCCGACCGGGCCTCGCGGGTGGCCGCCGCCGCGAGCGGCCTGCCGCGGCTGGCCGGGCGGCTCGCCGACGTCCTGCCGCTGCAGAACACCGTCGGCACCGCCGTGCAGTCGTTGGTGGTCCTCGGGGTCGCCGGCGAGCACGGCGTCACCGACCCGGCCGAGCGGGTGTCGCTGCTCTCGCGGGTGCTGCTCGCGCGCGACCTGCCGGCCGACCGGGTGCGCCCGCTGCTCGAGCGGGTGCGCGGCGCCTACACCGAGACCGCGTTCGGCGCGCGGGAGGAGCGCGTGGGCCTGTCCGGGGCGGCGCGCACCGTCTGGCGGGCCGCCCGGCTGCTCGGCCGCATCGACGAGGCGCTCGACGCCCGCCCGAAGGGGCGCCTGGGCGCGCGGGCGCTGGCCAACCTGCCCGTCGTCGGCGTCCTCGGCGGGTACGCCGCGGAGCGCGAGGCCCTGCGCAAGGCGGCGCGGATGACCGCCGACCTGCTCGGCCCCGCGCGCCCCGTGACGGTCTAGCGGCTGCCGGTCCAGCAGCTCAGGAGACGCCGGCCAGCGTCGAGGGCACCGAGGTCCCGGTGGCCGGGTCGGTGAGGTTGAGGAAGACCTCACGCGTCGCCGTCGACCGGTTCATGGTGATGAAGTGGATGCCGGGCACGCCCTCGTCCAGCAGCCGCCGGCACATCGCCGTCGCCACCTCGACGCCGTAGGCGCGCACCGCCGCCTTGTGCCGCGGCGAGTCGCCGTCGAGCTCGGCGAAGCGGGCGGCCAGCTCCTCGGGGAAGGCCTGCCCCGACAGCTGGACGATCCGGGTGATCTGCCGGGCGTTGGTCACCGGCATGACGCCCGCGATCACCGGGACGTCGCAGCCCTCGGCGGCCACCCGGTCGCGCAGCCGCAGGTAGTCCTCGACGCGGAAGAACATCTGCGTGATGGCGAAGTCGGCGCCCGCCCGGCACTTGCGGACGAACATCTCGACGTCGGTGTCCAGGTCCGGCGAGCGCGGGTGCCGCTCCGGGAAGGCCGCGACGCCGACGGAGAAGTCGCCCATGGAGCGGATGAGCTCGACCAGCTCGGCGGCGTACTCGAGGCCCTCGGGGTGCTTGACCCAGTGGGCCTGCGGGTCGGCGCCCGGCGGGTCGCCGCGCAGCGCCAGCACGTTGCGCACGCCCGCGGCGGCCAGCCGGCTGACCACGTGCCGGAGCTCGGCGACGGAGTGGTCGACGGCGGTCAGGTGCGCCAGCGGCGTCATCGTCGTCTCGGCGGCGATCCGCTCGGTGACCGCGACGGTGCCCTCGCGGGTGGAGCCGCCCGCCCCGTAGGTGACCGAGACGAACGACGGCTGCAGCCGCTCCAGCTGCCGCAGGGCGGTCCACAGCTGGGCCTCGCCCTCGGGCGTCTTCGCGGGGAAGAACTCGAACGACCAGGTCGGCCGCGAGGAGGCCAGCAGCTCTCGGACGCTTGCGCTCACGGGATCCGAGGGTACGTGCGGGACGGTCGGCGGCCGTGCATCCGCCCGCCCGGTCCGGGCAGAAGGACCCCCGACGGCGACGGCGCGACGGCGAGGAGAGCCCCGTGAGCAAGGCCCATCGGCCCCTGGACGGGACGCGCACGACTACATGGGGCGATACTGGCCGGGTGATCACCGGCGCGGCTGAGCAGCACGGATCCGTCGTCCGGGCGCTGCCGACGCCCCTGACCGCCGCCGACCTGACCCGCATCCGCGGCGCCGTGTCGGCCGCGCTGACCGGTTTCCTGGAGGAGCAGCGGGCCACGCTGTCGGCGATGGACCCCTCGCTGACTCCCCTCGTCGACGAGGTCTGCGCGCTGGCCGACGGCGGCAAGCGGCTGCGCCCGCTGTTCGCCTACTGGGGCTGGCGCGGGGTCACCGAGGACGTGAGCGGCCCCGCCGAGGACGACGCCGCGGTGCTGCGCGCCGTCGCCGCCCTGGAGTTCGTGCACGCCAGCGCCCTCGTCCACGACGACGTCATGGACGGCGCGCTGACCCGCCGCGGCCGCCCGGCCACCCACGTCGGCTTCGCCTCCCGGCACGGCGACGACGGCCTGTCCGGCGACGGCACCGCCTTCGGCGTCGGCGCGGCGATCCTCGTCGGCGACCTCGCCCTCGTGTGGTCCGACGAGCTGCTGCGCCGCTCCGGCATCTCCGCGCCGGCCCTGGCCCGCGCCCGCTCGGTGTGGGACACGATGCGCACCGAGGTGACCGCCGGGCAGTACCTCGACCTGCTGCGCGCCGCCGGCGGCCTGCCCGGCGCCCAGGGCGCGCTGACCGTCGCCCGGTACAAGAGCGCCGGCTACACGGTGCAGCGCCCGCTGCAGCTCGGTGCCGCGATCGCCGGCGCCGGCCCGCGCGCCGCCGACGTCTACACGTCCATCGGCCTGCCGCTCGGCGAGGCGTTCCAGCTGCGCGACGACGTCCTCGGCGTGTTCGGCGACCCGGCGGTCACCGGCAAGTCCGCCGACGACGACCTGCGCGAGGGCAAGCAGACGCTGCTGGTGGTCCTCGCCGAGGAGGCGGCCGACGACGCGGGCCGACGGCTGCTGCACGAGTCCCTCGGCGACCCCGACGCCGGCGAGGAGCAGTTCGCCGCCCTGCGCGCGCTCATCGAGCGGACCGGCGCCCGCGCCCGGGTCGAGGAGCGGATCGCCGAGCGCACCGCCACCGCCCGCGCCGCGATCGCCGATGCGCCGATCGCCGCGGAGGCCCGCGCCGCCCTCGACGCGCTCGCCGTCGCCGCCACCACCCGGACCGCCTGAGCGTGCGCACCGTCCCCGGGGCCACCGACCGGGTGGTCGTCGTCGGCGCCGGCCTCGCGGGCCTGGCCACCGCCCTGCGGCTGCGCGGCGCCGGCCGCGAGGTGACCGTCGTCGAGCGCGGCGACGGCCCGGGCGGCCGCGCCGGCGTGGTGCGGCGCGACGGCTACGTCCTCGACACCGGCCCGTCGGTGTTCACCGCGCCGGAGCTGGTCGCCGACACCCTCGCCGCGGTCGGCGAGAAGCTCGAGGACCGCCTGGAGCTGGTCCCGCTGGAGACCACCTACCGCGCGCAGTTCGCCGACGGCTCGCACCTCGACGTGCACGCCGACGTCGACCGGTTCGCCGCCGAGGTCGAGGCCCTGGCCGGACCGGCCGAGGCCGCCGCCCTGCGCCGCTACCTCGCCGACCTCGCCGAGCTGTACCGGCTGCAGCTGTCCACCTTCATCGACCGCAACCTCGACACCCCGCTGGACCTGCTCGGCCCCGAGCTGTGGGCGCTGGCCCGGCGCGGCGGCTTCGGCCGGCTGTCCAGCCACGTCGCCCGCTTCTTCGACGACGACCGGCTGCGGCGGCTGTTCAGCTTCCAGGCGCTCTACGCCGGCGTGTCGCCGTTCCGTGCGATCGCCGCCTACGCCGTCATCGCCCAGCTCGACATCGGCGCCGGCGTCTGGCACCCGGTCGGCGGGATCGGCGCGGTACCGCGGGCGATGGCCGCCGCCGCGGCCGACGCCGGCGTGGTGTTCCGGTACGGCGCAACCGTCGAGCGGCTCGACCTGCGCGGCCGGCGGGTCACCGGCGTCTGCCTCGAGGGCGGCGAGCGGCTGCCCGCCGACGCCGTCGTCGTCACCACCGACGTCCCGGAGCGGCTGGTGCCCGGCTTCTCCCGCCTGCGGCGGCCCACCTACTCGCCGTCCTGCGTGACCCTGCACCTCGGCGTGCGCAACGAGCTGCCCGGGCAGGCGCACCACACGATCAGCTTCGGCGCGGCCTGGCAGCAGGTGTTCGACGAGCTCACCCGCGACGGGCGGCCGATGAGCGACCCGAGCCTGCTGGTGAGCATGCCCTCGCGCACCGACCGGTCGCTGGCCCCCGACGGCGGGCAGGTGCTGAGCGTGGTGGCGCCCGCGCCGAACCTCGACCCGCGCTCGGGCGGCAACCCGGGCATCGACTGGGACGCCCTCGCCCCCCGCTACCGCGAGGAGGTGCTGGCCACGCTGGAGGCCCGCGGCTGGACCGGGATCACCGACGCGATCGAGGTGGAGCACGTGGACACCCCGCTGACCTGGGCGCGGCAGGGCATGGCGGCGGGGACGCCGTTCGCCCTGGCGCACACCTTCGGCCAGACCGGACCCTTCCGGACGCCGACGCTGCCCCGCCGCGGCCCGGAGAACGTGGTGCTGGCCGGCTCCTCGGTGCAGCCCGGCGTCGGGGTGCCGATGGTCGTCATCTCCGGCCGGCTGGCTGCCGAGCGCATCACCGGGCCGGTCCGATGACGGCGACCGAGCGGCCGCTGACCACGGCCGAGCGGCAGGAGCGCCTCGACGCCGCCTACCGGTACTGCGCGGCGGTCAACGCCGAGCACGGCAAGAGCTACCACCTGGCCACCCGGCTGCTCACCGCCGACCGCCGGCCGGCCGTCCACGCGCTCTACGCCGCCGCGCGCACCGCCGACGACCTCGTCGACCACCCGGGCGCCGACCCCGAGCGCGACCTCGCCGACTGGTCGCGGGCGTTGCTCGACGAGCTCGAGGCCGGCTGGTCCGACGACCCGGTGCGCCTGGCCACGGTGCACACCTACCGGCGGTACCGGATCCCGGTCGAGCACCTCGTCGACTTCCTCGCCGCGATGACCAGCGACCTCACCGTCACCGGCTACGCCGACATCGCCGCGCTCGACCGGTACATGTGGGGCTCGGCATCGGTGATCGGGCTGCAGGTGCTGCCGGTGCTCGGCACCGCGCCCGGCGTCACCCGCGAGGAGGCCGCGCCGCACGCCATCGCGCTCGGCGAGGCGTTCCAGCTGACGAACTTCCTGCGCGACGTGGCCGAGGACGCCGACCGGGGCCGCGTCTACCTGCCGGCCGACGTCATGGCCGCCCACGGCGTGACCCGTGAGCAGCTCGAGGCCAAGCGGTACGACGCCCGCTTCCGCGCGCTGATGCAGGAGATGGTGGAGATCGTCCGCCGCCGCTACGACGACGCCGCCCCCGGGACGCCGATGCTCGCGCCGGAGTCCCGCGACTGCGTGCGGGCGGCGACGGCGCTCTACGGCGGCATCCTCACCGAGATCGAGCGCGCCGACCACCGCGTCCTCGACCGCCGGGTGACGGTGTCCAAGCCGCGCCGGCTCGGCATCTTCGCCCGCCGCCTCGCGAGCGCCCAGGCCGTCCGCCTCCGGTCCCGCACCCGCAGGGCATAGGAAGCGATGCGCACGCGTCAGCTCCTGACACGTGCGCATCGCTTCCTACACCTCGTCAGAACGCGAGGGCCTGCGCCCGCCGCGTCACCTCGGTGTGCCGGTCGCCGCGGAGCGCCGCCACCGGGGTGCCCGGCAGCGACTCGTCCTCGCGGAACAGCCACTCGAACACCTCGGTGTCGGAGAAGCCGCCGTCGCGGAGGACGGTGATCAGCCCCGGCAGGTGGCGCAGCACGGCGCCGTCCTGGAGGAAGTCGGCCGGGATGCGGCTGTTCCCGCTGCCCGGGACGGCCATGAGCTTGCCCTCGCGGACCAGCTGCCGGACCTTGTTCGGCGAGACCCCGAGCGCGGCGGCGACCTCGGCCGGCGTGAGGGTCTGCATCTCGTCGGACTGCACGGTCCGAGCCTAGGACGCCGGTACCGCCGGCCGGGCGGCTGCCAGACTGCTCCCCCGGACGACCACCGAGGACACCTGGGGAGCATGGCGACCGAGTCGGAGGGCCGCGTCCTCCTGCAGGGCACCGGACGGGCGCTGGGCGGCGCCCTGCTGTTCGCGTCCCCGATCTTCATGACGATGGAGGTCTGGCAGCTGGGCCTGGTCGTCCCCCGGTACCGGCTGGCCCTGCTCACGCTGGCGACCGTCGTGCTGGTCCTGCTGCTCACCCGCTTCTTCGGCGCGACGACGGCCCGGGAGGGCTGGCGCGGCATCGTCACCGACGCGGGGATCGCGGTCGTCATGGCGGCCGTCGCGGCGACCCTCGTCCTCACCGCCCTCGCCGTGCTGTCCCCGCTGCCCGAGTGGCGCGACGCGCTCTCGGTGCTGGCGATCGAGCTGCTCCCGGCCGCGGTCGGCGCGTCCTACGCCCGGGGCCAGCTCGGGCGCACCGCGCGCCCGTCGCGGGTCACCGGCTACGCCGACGAGCTGCTGCTCATGGTCGCGGGCGCGGTCGTCTTCTCGGCCAACATCGCGCCCACCGAGGAGGTGGTCCTGCTGGCCGCGCGCACCGGCCCGTGGCACGCGCTGGCCCTGGTCGGGCTGAGCCTCGCCCTCATGCACGGCTTCGTGTACTCGGTGGGCTTCAAGGGGCAGGAGGCGCCCACCGGCGGCGTGCTGCGGACCTTCGTCGTCTTCACCGTCGTCGGGTACGTGCTCACGCTGGCCGTGTCGGCGTACCTGCTCTGGACCTTCGGCCGGCTCGACGGCACGGGCGCGGGCGCGGCCCTCACCCAGTGCGTCGTCCTGGCCCTGCCGGGCAGCCTGGGCCCCGCCGCCGCCCGGCTGGTGCTGTGAGGGGAGACGGACCGGTGGAGGAGACGGACACGGTGGACGACGGACCGGAGCGGGCGTCCGGGCACAGCGCGGCCGACCGGCCGACGCGCGGCGAGTACGCCGTCGGCGCGCTGGGGTTGCTCCTCGTCCTGGCGCTGCTGGCCTTCCTCGGGTACCAGGCGCTCGCGGTCCGGCAGACGGGACCGCGGCTCACCGCCACCGTCACCGGCATCGAGCAGGTGGAGGGCGGGTGGCAGGCCCGTTTCTCGGTGCGTAACAGCGGAGGCGCCGCCGTCGGGCAGGTGGAGGTGACCGGGACGCTGGAGTCGGGCGGGACGAGCGAGGAGGCGACGGCGACCCTGGACTACGTGCCCGCGCAGAGCTCCCGCGAGGGGGCGCTGCTGTTCACCGCCGACCCCCGCTCGGGCCGCCTCGAGGTGCGTCCCGTCGGGTACGCCCTCCCCTGACCTGCGGGATCCGCCGGACCGGCTCCCCGGCTACCATCGGCGGCAGGCCGTGACTGGCGCATCGAGGTGGGACACCACCGGGGAGCGGCCTGCACCTCCCCGCCGGGCGCCTGGGCACCGCTGACGACGACACCCGCCAGGAGCCCCCATGAGCGACGTGACCCCCTCCTTCGACGCCGCCGCCGCGTCCACGGCCTACCGCAGCGCGCTGTCGGTCATCGCCGAGGTCGAGCCGCGCGTGGCCGACGCGATCGGCGCCGAGCTCGCCGACCAGCGCGGCTCGCTCAAGCTCATCGCGAGCGAGAACTACGCCTCCCCCGCCGTGCTGCTGACCATGGGCAACTGGTTCAGCGACAAGTACGCCGAGGGCACCGTCGGGCACCGCTTCTACGCCGGCTGCCAGAACGTCGACACCGTGGAGGCGCTGGCCGCCGAGCACGCCCGCGAGCTGTTCGGTGCCCCGCACGCCTACGTCCAGCCGCACTCCGGCATCGACGCCAACCTCGTCGCCTTCTGGGCCGTGCTCGCCCAGCGCATCGAGTCCCCCGCGCTCGAGCGGGCCGGCGTCCGGCACGTCAACGACCTCACCGACGAGGACTGGGCCACGCTCCGGCACGCCCTCGGCGACCAGCGGATGCTCGGCATGAGCCTCGACGCCGGCGGCCACCTCACCCACGGCTTCCGCCCGAACATCAGCGGCAAGATGTTCGCCCAGTCCTCCTACGGCACCGACCCGGAGACGGGGCTGCTGGACTACGACGCCGTCCGCGCCCGCGCCCGCGAGTTCCGCCCGCTGATCCTGATGGCCGGCTACTCCGCCTACCCGCGCAAGGTCGACTTCGCGAGGATGCGCGAGATCGCCGACGAGGTCGGCGCCACGCTGATCGTCGACATGAGCCACTTCGCCGGCCTGGTCGCCGGGAAGGTGTTCACCGGCGACTTCGACCCGGTGCCCCACGCGCACGTCGTCACCAGCACCAGCCACAAGTCGCTGCGCGGCCCGCGCGGCGGGTTCGTGCTCGCCCAGCCCGAGTACGCCGACGCCGTCGACCGCGGCTGCCCGATGGTGCTCGGCGGGCCGCTGCCGCACGTCATGGCCGCCAAGGCCGTCGCGTTCGCCGAGGCGCGCCGCCCGCAGTTCGCCACCTACGCGCAGACCGTCGTCGACAACGCCGTCGCCCTCGCGGAGGGCCTGTCCCGCCGCGGCGCGACGCTCGTCACCGGCGGCACCGAGAACCACATCGTGCTGCTCGACGTCTCCGGCTTCGGCCTGACCGGCCGCCAGGCGGAGTCCGCGCTGCTCGACGCCGGCATCGTCACCAACCGCAACTCCGTGCCGGCCGACCCGAACGGCGCCTGGTACACCTCCGGCGTCCGGCTGGGCACCCCGGCGCTGACCACCCGCGGGTTCGGCGCCGCCGAGTTCGACCGCACCGCCGAACTCATCGTCGACGTGCTCCGCAACACGACGCCGACCACCACGCGGGACGGGTCGCCGTCCAAGGCGAAGTACGCCGTCGACGGCGGCCTGGCCGACAAGACCCGCGCCGCGGCCGCCGAGCTCGTCGCCGCCCACCCGCTCTACCCCGGCCTGGAGCTGTAGCCGGTCCGGCGCACCCTCCCGTGACCGGTGTGACGGGAGGGTGCGCCGGTCCGCCGCCTGCGCGTGTGTCCGCCGTTCCCGCGCCGGGCGCTCCTAGACTCGACGCGTGGACACCGCCGTGACCGACCCCGTGGTCGGCCTCGTCCTCGAGGGGCGCTACCGCCTCGAGGAGCGGGTGGCGCGCGGCGGCATGTCCACGGTCTACGCCGCCACCGACCTGCGGCTGCACCGCACGGTCGCGGTCAAGGTGATGGCCGAGCACCTCGCCCACGACGCGACGTTCGTCGACCGGTTCATCCGCGAGGCGCGGGCGGCGGCGATGCTCAGCCACCCGAACGTCGTCGGCGTCAGCGACCAGGGCAGCGACCAGGGCCTGGTGTTCCTGGTCATGGAGCTCGTCCGCGGCCGCACGCTGCGCGACCTGCTGCAGGCCCGCGGCCGGCTCACCGTCGGCGAGGCGTTCGCCGTCCTCGAGCCGGTGCTCGCCGGCCTCACCGCCGCGCACCGCGCCGGGATCGTGCACCGCGACGTCAAGCCGGAGAACGTGCTGATCGGCCTCGACGGCACGGTCAAGGTCGCCGACTTCGGGCTGGCCCGCGCGCTCACCGGCACCGGGCAGACCAGCCACACCGGCGGTGTGCTGATCGGCACCGTCGCCTACCTCTCCCCCGAGCAGCTCGAGCGCGGCCGCGCCGACGCCCGCAGCGACGTGTACGCCGCCGGCCTCGTGCTGTTCGAGATGCTCACCGGCCACCCGCCCTACGGCGGCGACACCCCGCTCGCGGTGGCCTACCAGCACGTCCACCACGACGTGCCCGAGCCCTCCTCCGAGGTGCCCGGCGTCCCGTGGCAGGTCGACGAGCTGGTCAAGCGCACCACCCGCCGCGACCCGGCCGTCCGGCCGCTGGACGCGGGCGCGTTCCTCGCCGACCTCGAGGACGTGCGCACCGACCTGGGCCTGGCCCGCGTGCCGGTGCCCACCGGGCGCAGCTCGGCCGGCCCCGGCACCATCCGCCCGACCAACCGGCCCTCGCGCCGGCACCCGTCCGAGCCCGGCCGCGACGGCCGGGAGCCCGGACGCGACTCGGAGCCCGGCACCGAGGTGCTCGGCGCCGGACGCTCCTCGCGCGGCGGCCGCACCTCGATGCTGCCGGGCATGGGCGCGGGCCCCACCACCGACGTCGGCGGCCGCCGCCCGGCCCCCGCGACCCGGCCGGGGCTCTCGCCGCACGTGCGCAAGCGGCGGATGCGCCTCGCCGTCGCCGTCGTGCTGCTGCTGGCCGTCACTATCGGCGCCGTCGGCTGGTGGATGGGCTCGGGGCGCTGGACGCAGGTGCCGACCGTCGTCGGCAGCGACCGCGCGGCCGCCGTCGACCTGCTGCAGGGCGCGGACCTCGACCCGGTGTTCGCCGAGGACGAGTTCAGCGAGACCGTGCCCGAGGGCGTGGTCATCTCCGCCGACCCCGAGGGCGGCGAGGCGATCCGCAACAGCGACGTCGAGCTGGTCGTGTCCAAGGGCCCGGAGCGCTTCGTGGTGCCCACCGACCTCGTCGGGGTGCCGATCGAGACGGTGCGCGACCAGCTGGGCGAGACGCCGATCGCCCTCACCGAGCAGCCGGACTACAGCGACGACGTCCCGGCCGGCTCGGTCACCCGCTTCGAGCCCGAGGCCGGCACGCAGCTCACCCGCAACCAGCCGGTCACCGTCTTCGTCAGCCAGGGCCGGGCGCCGGTCGACGTCCCCAACGTCATCGGGCAGAGCGCCGACGCCGCCCAGGAGAACCTCGAGTCGCTCGGCTTCACCGTCACGCGCACCGAGGGCCGCAGCGCCGACGTCTCCACCGGCGCTGTCATGGCCGTCGACCCGGGCCCGGGCACCGAGGCGCCCTACGGCAGCACGATCACGATCCAGGTGTCGCTGGGCGTGCCGCAGGTGACCGTCCCCGACGTCGGCGGGGAGCGCGCCGCCGACGCCGTCGCCGCCCTGGAGGCCGCGGGCCTGCGGGTGACGACGTCGACGTTCATCACCGGCGACCGCGTCTACCGGCAGAGCCCCGCCCCGGGCACCGTCGTCGACCAGGGCAGCGAGGTCAGCCTGCTGCTCAGCTTCGGGTGACCCCGCCCCCGATCGGGGCGCACATCCAGGTCGCCGGCGGTCTGGCCACCGGAGGACTGCGCTACACCGACGACGTCGGCGCCCGGGCCGTGCAGGTGTTCGTGGGCAACCCGCGCGGCTGGAAGCGCAGCGCCGGCGACCCCGCGCAGGACGCCGCCTTCGTCGAGGGCCTCGCCGAGCGCGGCATCCCGTCGTTCGTGCACACGCCGTTCCTGGTCAACGTCGGCTCCCCCACCGCGGCCACCGTCGACCGCTCCGTCGAGACCATCGCCGCCGACCTCGCCCGCGGCGTGCAGCTCGGCGTCCGCGGCGTCGTGGTGCACGCGGGCTCCGCCGTCGACCAGGACCGCTACGAGGCCGCGCTGCGCCAGCTGCGCGAGCGGCTGCTGCCGGTGCTCGACGCGCTGCCCGACGACGGCCCGCGGCTGCTGGTCGAGCCCACGGCCGGCGGTGGGCGCTCGCTCGCGGCCACCGTCGAGGACCTCGGCCCCTACCTCGCGGCGCTCGACATGCACCCGAAGGTCGGCGTCTGCCTGGACACCTGCCACGCGTGGGCGGCCGGGCACGACCTGGCCACCCCGGGCGGGGCGACGGCGACGCTCGATGCGCTGGAGGCCGCCGTCGGCCCGGGCCGGCTCGGGCTGGTGCACGCCAACGACTCCCTCGACGAGCGCGGCTCGAAGCGCGACCGGCACACCACGATCGGGGAGGGCTCGATCGGCGCCGCGGCCTTCGGCGAGCTGCTGGCCCACCCGTCGATGGCCGGCGTCCCGGTGGTGGTGGAGACGCCGAGCGCCGACCGCGGCCACGCCCGCGACATCGCCCTGCTCTGCGCCCTCCGCGACGGCCGCCCGCTGGAGACCTCCGCCGCCTGAGCGCCGCGCCGGGCCCCGTGCGCCTCCCGTCGTCGACGACCGATCGGGCAGGGCGAGGAGTCCGCCCCCGGCTGCCGGGCGGGGCTAGGCTCCCGCGCGTCCGGCAGGACTCCACTCGCGCGAGGGGGAGCCACCATGGCGCTCTACCTGTCGAGGTTCAGCTACACGCCGGAGACCTGGGCGCGGCTGGCCGGGAACCCCGAGGACCGGAGGACGGCGGCCGGGGCCTACATCGAGTCGGTCGGCGGCTCGCTGCACGGCTTCTGGTACGCGTTCGGGACGCACGACGGCTACACGCTCTGGGAGGCGCCCGACCACGTGTCGATGGCCACCGTCGCGATCGCCCTCAGCAGCGGCGGGGCGATCCGGTCGCTCGAGACGACGGTCCTGCTGACCGTCGAGGAGACCCTCGACGCGCTGCGGCGGGTCGGTCAGGTGCAGTACCGCCCGCCCGGCTCGTAGGCCCCGGCCCGACCGGGCGTCAGCGGTCGAGGAGGGCGGCGAGCACGTCGCCGGCGCGCTCGACCGCGGCCCGGTCGACGTCGAGGTGCGTGACCAGCCGGACGCGGCGCGGGCTCACCTGCGACACCAGCACGCCCTGCGCCTTGGCCGCCTCGGCCACCACGGGCGCGGGGACGTCGTCGACGACGACCATGTTCGTCTCCACCGTCGCCGGGTCGACGCCCAGGCGCTTGGCCAGCAGCCGCGCGTGCTCGTGGTCCTCGGCGAGCCGGGCGAGGTGGTGGTCCAGCGCGTACGACCCGGCCGCGGCGAGCACCCCGGCCTGCCGCATGCCGCCGCCGAGGCGCTTGCGCCACAGCCGGCCGACGGCGATCCGCTCGGCGGAGGCCACGAGCACCGACCCGACCGGCGCGCCCAGCCCCTTGGACAGGCAGACCGACGCGGTGTCGGCGAGCCGGCCGTAGGTGGCGAGGTCGACGCCGGCGGCAATGGAGGCGTTCCAGATCCGGGCGCCGTCGAGGTGCACGGCGACGCCGGCGCCGCGGGACCAGTCCCACAGCCGCTGCAGCTCGGCCAGCGGCTGCACCCGCCCGCCGCCGCGGTTGTGCGTGTTCTCCACGGCGACGGCGGCGGTGGCGGTCAGGTGCCAGTCGCCGCGCGGGCGCACCTGGTCGACCAGCGCGTCCGCGTCGAGCAGCCCACCGGCGGAGACGACCGTGCGGGTGGAGATGCCGAACACCGCGGCCGCGGCACCCATCTCGTAGGTGACCACGTGCGCGTCGGCGTCGCAGAGCACCTCCTGGCCGGGCTCGCAGACCAGCCGCATGCCGATCTGGTTGCCCATCGTCCCGGAGGGCACGAAGAGCGCGGCCTCGTGGCCGAACAGGTCCGCGACCCGCTCCTCCAGCGCCCGGATGGCCGGGTCCTCGCCGTAGACGTCGTCGCCCACCTCGGCCTCGGCCATCGCCCGGCGCATCGCCGGGGTGGGCCGGGTGACGGTGTCGGAGCGGAGGTCGATCAGCTCAGCCACGGCCTCAGCCACGCAGCATCTCCGCCACGAGGAAGGCCAGCTCCAGGGACTGCCCGGTGTTCAGCCGCGGGTCGCAGGCCGTCTCGTACCGGCTGTTGAGGTCCTCGTCGCTGATCTCCATGGCGCCGCCGAGGCACTCGGTGACGTCCTCGCCGGTGAGCTCGACGTGGATGCCGCCGGGCCAGGTGCCCAGCGCCCGGTGCACGTCGAAGAAACCGAGCACCTCGTCGACGACCCGGTCGAAGTGCCGGGTCTTGTAGCCGGTCGAGGACTCGTGGGTGTTGCCGTGCATCGGGTCGCACTGCCACACGACCTGGTGGCCGCTGGCGGTGACCTTCTCCACGATCGCCGGGAGGACGTCGCGGATCTTCCCGTTGCCCATCCGGCTGATCAGCGTGAGCCGGCCGGGGACGCCGTCGGGGTCGAGCCGCTCGACGAGCTCGGTGGCCTGCTCCGGGGTCGTCGTCGGGCCGATCTTGACGCCGATCGGGTTGGCGATCCGTGACATGAACTCCACGTGCGCGCCGTCGAGCTGGCGGGTGCGCTCGCCGATCCACACGAAGTGCGCCGACGCCGCGAACGGCCGGCCCTCGTGGTGCCGCAGCAGCGCGGCCTCGTAGTCGAGCACCAGCGCCTCGTGGCTGCTGTAGAGCTCCACGCCGCGCAGCGCGGTGTCGTCGACGCCGCAGGCCTTCATGAACGCCAGCGCCCGGTCGATCTCCCGGGCGATGACCTCGTAGCGGACGCCGGCCGGCGAGCTCGCGACGAAGTCCTTGTTCCAGTCGTGCACGGCGTGCAGGTCGGCCAGGCCGCCCCGGGCGTAGGCGCGGATCATGTTCATCGCCGCGGCGGAGTTGGCGTAGGCGCGCACCAGCCGGTTCGGGTCGTGCACCCGCTTCTCGGCTACCGGCTCCAGCGAGTTGATCATGTCCCCGCGGTAGGACGGCAGGCCGAGGGCGTCGAGCTCGGAGGAGCGCGGCTTGGCGTACTGGCCGGCCACGCGCCCCACCTTCACCACCGGCACGCTCGCGCCGTAGGTGAGGACGACGGCCATCTGCAGCAGCGTGCGCGTGGTGCTCTGCAGGTGCGCGTCGGTGTTGAGGTCGAAGGTCTCCGCGCAGTCCCCGCCCTGCAGCAGGAAGGCGCGGCCCTGCGCCACCTCGGCCAGGCGGCCGCGCAGCTCGTCGACCTCGCTGGGCGCCACGATCGGCGGCACGGTCGACAGCGTCGTCAGGACGGAGTCCAGGGCCGCGCGGTCGGGCCAGGTCGGCTGCTGGGCGGCGGGCAGCTCCCGCCACCGGTCGGCGGCGGGCGCGGACTGCGGCAGGTTCACGCCTGCGAGGGTACGGCGGTCCCGCAGGTCAGCCGAAGAACACCTCCACCTCGGCGTAGCGCTCCAGCGGCACGAGCTTGAGCCGCGCGGTGGCCTCGGCGATCGGCACCGGCACGACGTCGGTGCCGCGCAGCGCCACCATCACCCCGGACAGGCCGGCGGCGAGCGCGTCGACGGCGGCCAGCCCGAACCGGGTGGCGAGCACCCGGTCGAACGCCGACGGGGTGCCGCCGCGCTGCACGTGCCCGAGCACCACCGCCCGCGACTCCCGGCCGGTGCGCTCCTCCAGGACGGCGGCCAGCGCGGCGCCGATGCCGCCGAGGCGCACGTGGCCGAAGGCGTCGGTCTGCCCGGTGGCGGTGACCAGGGCGCCGTCGGCCGGCCGCGCGCCCTCCGAGACGACGACGATCGGTGAGAAGCCGGAGTCGAAGCGGTGCAGGCAGTGCGCCACCACCGCGTCGACGTCGAAGGGCCGCTCCGGAACGAGCACCACGGTGGCACCCCCGGCCATCCCCGCGTGCAGCGCGATCCAGCCGGCGTGCCGGCCCATCACCTCGACGACGAGCGTGCGGTGGTGGCTGTCGCCGGTGGTGTGCAGCCGGTCGATGGCCTCCATCGCCACCCCGACGGCGGTGTCGAAGCCGAACGTGTAGTCGGTGCCGTCGAGGTCGTTGTCGATCGTCTTGGGCACGCCGACCACCCGCACGCCCTCGGCGGCCAGCTTCGCCGCCACCCCGAGGGTGTCCTCCCCGCCCACCGGCACCAGCGCGTCGACGCGGTGCCGCTCCAGCGTGGCGAGCACCCGCGCCGGCCCGTCGGGCGAGCCGTAGGGGTTGGTGCGCGAGGTGCCGAGCACGGTGCCCCCGCGCGGCAGCAGCCCCCGGACGGCGGCCAGGTCGAGCGGCACGGCGTCGTCGTCCAGCAGGCCGCGCCAGCCGTCGCGGAAGCCGACCACCTCGTCGCCGGCCGCCGTCGCCTTCCGGACGACGGCGCGGATGACCGCGTTGAGGCCGGGGCAGTCGCCGCCGCCGGTCAGGATGCCGATGCGCATGCGTGCTCCCGGGGACGAACCGCAGGTCCGGGCGTGATCCTGCCGCAGATCGGGCCCGCCGAGGAGGGGGCGGACCGGGCAGGATCCGGCGCGTGGACCCCGCCGCGCTGCTCGCCCAGATGCCCTTCGCCGTCACCGCCGGGGTGGAGCTCCACTCTGCCTCCCCCGCCGAGGTCACCGGCCGGCTGCCGTGGGCGCCGGAGCGCTGCACCGCCGGCGGGGTGCTGCACGGCGGCGCGCTCATGACGCTGGCCGACACCGTCGGCGCCGTCTGCGCCTTCCTCAACCTGCCGCCGGGGGCGACGACCTCGACGCTCGCCTCGGCCACCTCGCTCCTGCGCGCCGTCCGGGGCGGCGCCGCGCACGCCACCGCCCGCCCGCTGCACGTCGGCCGCTCGACGATCGTCGTCCTCACCGAGGTGACCGACGACGACGGCCGGCCGGTCGCCTCGGTCACCCAGACCCAGGCGGTCCTCGGTCCCGCCTGACCCCCGTCGATCACACCGGGGGGTCACACCGCCGTCGCGACTCGTCCCACCCGTCCCACCGGTCCCGCGGCCGCCCGTTCCGGTACAGGTCCGGCCGTGAGGTGCCGACGCTGCCGCGCGACGCCGGGTGCACCCGCCCGGGTCGGGAGGGGGACGAGATGCGCGTGCCGGGGATCGGCCAGTGGGGCATCAGGACGAAGGTGGTCGCGCTCGCGGTCGTGAGCGTGGCCGTCACCGGCGGCGCCATGGCGGGGGTGAGCGCCTGGCAGAGCGCGCGCTTCGCCGACACGACCCACGACTCGGTCACCGAGCTGGTCGACGACAGCGTCGCCCGGACCGCGGCCGGCGTGCACGACGTCGTCGCCACCCAGGGCCAGTCGACCGCCGCGGTGGTCGACAGCCAGCTCGCCGTCGCCCTCGACGTGCTCGCCCGCTCCGGCGGCCTGACCGTGGGCGGCCCCGGCGGACCCGTGCGCTGGGAGGCCAAGAACCAGCTCTCCGGCGAGGTCACCCCGATGGACCTGCCTCGGGTGACCGTCGGCGGCGCGTGGCTCGGCCAGAACGCCGACCCCGCCGTGCCCACCGCCGTCGTCGACCAGATCAAGGCGCTGGTCGGCGGCACCGCCACGGTCTTCCAGCGGACGCCGTCGGGCGACATGCTGCGCGTGGCGACCAACGTCGTCTCGGCGACCGGCACCCGCGCGATCGGCACCTACATCCCGGCCACCAACCCCGACGGCGCACCGAACCCGGTCGTCTCCGCGGTCACCGCCGGGCAGACCTACCGGGGCAACGCGTTCGTCGTCGACTCCTGGTACGTCTCGGCCTACACGCCGCTGCTCGACCGGGCCGGCCAGCTCGTCGGCATGCTCTACGTGGGCGAGAAGCAGCAGTCGATCCCGGCGCTGCGCGAGAGCCTCGAGGCCACCGGCGTCGGCGAGAACGGGCACGTCGAGGTCTGGGGCGGCACCGGCGACCGGGCGGGCACCGTGCTGGTCAGCCCCGGCGGCGAGCGCGACGGCGAGCAGCTCATCGACGCCACCGACGCCGACGGCCGCCCGTGGGTGCGCGAGATCGTCGACGCCGCCGTGGCGCTGGAGGACGGCGCGCAGGCGACCGTGGCCTTCACCGACCCCGAGGCCGGCCCGAGCACCGCCACCGTCACCTACTACGCGCCGTGGGACTGGGTGCTGGTCACGATCGCCCGCGACGCCGACTTCACCGGCCCGGTCGACCGGCTCGACGACGGCCGCAGCGCGATGGTCACCGCCCTGGTGCTGGCCGCCGTCCTCGTCGCCCTGCTCGGCGGGGTCGTGGCCTGGCAGCTCGGCCGCCGGCTCACCGCGCCGCTGGAGCAGCTGCGCGCCCGGATGGCCGAGATCGCCGACGGCGAGGGCGACCTGACCCAGCGCATGCCGGTCAGCGGCGACGACGAGGTCGGCCAGCTGTCCGCGGCGTTCAACCGCTTCGTCGAGAAGGTCGCCGGCACCATCCGCGACATCGGCGGGTGCGCCCGCCAGGTGGCCGCGTCGGCCTCCGGGGTCGCCTCCGTGGCCGACGGGCTGGCCGGCCGGGCCGCGCGCAGCCGCGACCAGGCGCAGGCGGCGCAGACCGCGGCCAGCGACATCAGCGCCGGGGTGTCGGCGGCGGCCGCGGGCGCGGAGGAGATGGGGCTGTCGATCTCCGACATCGCCCGCAGCGCCGGCGAGGCCGCCGAGGTGGGCCGGCAGGCCGCCGAGCTGGCCCGCCAGACCGAGGGCGCCATCGCCGCGCTCGGCACCAGCTCGGCCGAGATCGGCGAGGTCGTGCGGGTCATCGCCGCCGTCGCCGAGCAGACCAACCTGCTCGCGCTCAACGCGACCATCGAGGCCGCGCGCGCCGGCGAGGCCGGCAAGGGCTTCGCCGTGGTGGCCAACGAGGTCAAGGAGCTCGCCCAGGAGGCGGCCCGCGCCAGCGACGACATCGCCCGCCGGGTGGAGGCCATCCAGGCCGACACCGGCACCGCGGTCGGCTCGATCACCCGCATCGCCGAGGTCGTGCACGCCATGAACGACCACCAGCTCACCATCGCCAGCGCGGTGGAGGAGCAGTCGGCGACCACCCGCGAGCTGACCCGCAGCGTCGCCGCGGCGGCCGACGGCGCGGGCTCGGTGTCCTCGACCCTCACCGTGGTGAGCACCGACGCCCGCGACAGCGCGGTCGACGTCGACCGGGCGCACGCCGCGGCGGTCGAGCTCGACGGCCTGTCGCAGGAGCTCACCCGCCTGCTCGCCGTCTTCACCGTCTGACCGCGCGCCTCCCGCGGAGGCGTCCCGATCGAGGCCGTCCGGGCCGACCGCTCAGCGGGCCCGGGCGGCCTCGATCGCGTTCCAGCGGGCGAGGTTGTAGCGGGCGTCGACGAGCGCGTCGTGCGTGCCGGCCGGCTTCGGCGGGAGCGCGGGCTGCCCGGCGTCGTCCCAGCGCTGCCGCAGCTCGCGGGTGAACCGCGGGACCGCGCGCGGCAGCGCCGTCATCGGGCCCCACAGCTGGGCCAGCGCGACGTGGTCGTAGGCGGCGAACCAGGCCCACAGCTCCACCTCCTCCCCCGGTCCGGTGAGGAAGGCGAGCAGGTCGTCGCGGATGCGCCGGCGGTCGCGCCAGGCGCGGTCCGACGGAGGCGGCAGCTGGTCGAGCACGTTGCGGCGCACCCACGGGATGGCGCGGCGCTCGTCGAACTCGGTGCTCACCGCGTAGAACTCGCGCCCGGTCTCGTCGACGACGCCGATGGAGACGAGGTCGATCGTCGTCCCGTCCTCGATGAACTCGGTGTCGTAGAAGTACCGCCGCACGGCACTCACCGTAGGTCCGGCCGTCTCAGGCCGCGGTGACGGGCGCGGCCTCGGCCGTGCCCGTCTCCGCCCGGGCCCGGGCCGCCCGCCGCCGGTCGAGCCACCACATCACCGGTCCCGCCGTCACACCGTGCAGCACCACCGAGCCCCCGACCACGAGGACCGTGACCGACCACAGCTGCTCCCCGCCGGGGATCTCGGCCTCCGACAGGCCGTAGGCCAGGTAGTAGAGCGAGCCGATCCCGCGGACGCCGAAGAAGGCGATGACCGCGCGCTCGCCACGGCCGGTCCGCCCGCCGGCCAGCCCGAGCCACCCCGCCAGGGGGCGGACGACGAGCAGGACGGCGGCGGCGAGGACGACCTCGGCCCAGCCGACCCCGGCGAGGACGCCGCGCGCCAGGGCGCCGCCGACGAGCACCAGGAGGACCACCGTGAGGAAGCGCTCGAGCTGCTCGACGTGCGCGTGCAGCACCTGGTGCCGTCCGTGGGCCCGCTCGGCCGCGCGGATGGTGCAGGCGCACACGAAGACCGCCACGAACCCGTAGCCCTCGGCGAGCTCGGCGAGGCCGTAGGTCAGCAGGATCGCGGTGAGGACCACGAAGCCCTCCGCACGCTCGGCCACGCCGGTCCGCTCCGCGGTGCGCGAGAAGAACAGGACGCGCATCAGCCAGCCGCACGCCGCACCGACGGCCAGCCCCGCGGCGAGGCGCCACACGACGTCGACCGCCACCCACTCCAGCAGCCATCCCCCGGGTGCGGCCCCGGCCGCGGCGATCGCGATGGCGGCGTAGGTGAAGGGGAAGGCCAGCCCGTCGTTGAGGCCGGCCTCGGAGGTCAGCGCGAAGCGCGCCTCGTCCTCGCTGTCGCAGTCCTCCGTCGGCTCCCCCACCTGCACCTCCGTGGCGAGGACGGGGTCCGTGGGGGCGAGCGCGGCGGCGAGGAGGACGGCGGCCGCCGCGCCCAGCCCGAGCAGCCAGCCGCCGAGCAGGGCGATGGCGACGACGGTCAACGGCATCGTCAGCGCCAGCAGCCGCCAGGTGGTCCCCCAGCGCCGCCAGCCGACCGGCCGGTCGAGCGCCAGCCCGGCCCCGAGCAGCGAGACGATGACGACCAACTCGGTGAGGTGGACGGTCACCGTCTCGTGCTGCACCGGGTCCGGCGTCGGCAGCTCCTCGACGAGCGCGAAGGCCAGCGCCCCGAGGGCCACGAAGACGATGGGCAGCGAGAGCGGCCGGCGGTCGAGCAGGCGGGGCAGCAGCGCCGCCAGGAGGGCGGCGACCCCGGCGGCCGCGTAGGCCAGGCCCGTGGGCTCCAGGCTCACCGCCGTCCACCACGGGGTCGGCGGGGCATCGAGGAGGTGCCTCGGCACGACAGGACTCGGGACACCGCCACATCCTGCGTGGACCGGACGTGTACCGCCCGGCGGGGCGCGACCGGTCCACCCCCGTCCCTCCTCAGCGGGCCCGGCGCCCGCCCAGGGAGGACCGGCCGAACTCCCGGCCCCGCAGTGCCGCGATGTCGCGCTCGAGCTGCGGCACGCGGGCGGCCGACAGCCTCAGCACGAACTTCTCCGCCACGGCACCGGTGACCGCCTGGCGCAGCGCCGAGACGACGCCGACCGACCGCGGCACGAACACCCGCCGCCCGCGGGTCTCCAGGTTCTCCACCAGCGCCTCGGCGCAGTCCTCCACCGAGGTGTAGGCGCCCAGCGGCCCCGGCAGCGACCGCCGCGCCTCGGCGAAGGTGGGCAGCGCCTCCTCGGTGTCGCGCACCATGTCGGTGTCGATCCACGTCGGGTGGGCGCTGGCCACGGTCACGCCGCGGTGCGCCACCTCCAGCCGCAGCGCGTCACCGAAGCGCTCCAGGCCCGCCTTGGCCGCGCAGTAGGCGCTCATCCCCGGCAGCACGGTGAACGCCGCCGCCGAGCTCACCAGCAGCACGTGCCCGCGCCGCTCCGCGATGGCCGGCAGCGCGGCGTGCGCGGTGAGCATGGCTCCGGTCAGGTCCACCTCGATCGTGCGCGACAGCGCGTGCGCGGAGCCGGTCATCACCGTGGTCAGCGGCGCGATGCCGGCGTTGGCGACGACGACGTCGAGGCCGCCGAACGTGTCCACGGTCCGCGCGACGGCGGTGCGCAGCGCCTCGGCGTCGGTGACGTCGCACTCCACCCACAGGTGCTCGGGACCGAGCTCGGCGGCCACCTGCGCGAGCAGCTCGGGCTCCAGGCCGGCCAGCGCCACGCGGGCGCCGCGGCGCGCGGCCCGCCGGGCCAGCTCCGCGCCGATCCCCCGGGCCGCGCCGGTGACCAGCACGACCTTCCCGGTGAGCGGGGTGCGGCTCCTGCGGGACCACGGCGCCATGGCGACTCCCTCGGTCGGCGCGCTCCTCGTTGAGCACTGCTCAAGAGCCGTTGTAGCGTGCTGACCGTTGCTCAGCAAGCCGGTCGACCGAAGGAGCTCCCTGGTGACGAGCACGCTGGACAGGCCCGCCCCGGGCGCGGAGCGCACCCGCGAGGTGGGCGTCGCGATCATCGGGTCGGGCTTCGCCGGCCTCGGGATGGCCATCGCCCTCCGGCGGCGCGGCGAGACCGACCTCGTGCTGCTCGAGCGGGCGCACGACGTCGGCGGCACGTGGCGCGACAACGCCTACCCGGGGGCCGCCTGCGACGTGCAGTCCAACCTGTACTCCTTCTCCTTCGCGCCCAACCCCGACTGGCCGCGCTCCTACTCCGAGCAGCCGGAGATCCAGGCCTACCTGCAGGCCACCGCCGACCGCTTCGACGTCCGCCGGCACTGCGTGTTCGGCGCCGAGGTCACCGCCGCCCGCTGGGACGACGCCGCGCGGCGCTGGGAGATCGAGACGACGGCCGGCCGGTTCCGGGCCCGGGTGCTCGTCTCGGCCGCCGGCGCGCTGGCCGACCCGGTGTACCCCGACATCCCGGGGCTCGCGTCCTTCGCGGGCACCGTCATGCACTCCGCGCGCTGGGACGAGGGCCACGACCTCACCGGCGAGCGCGTCGCCGTCGTCGGCACCGGCGCCTCGGCCGTCCAGATCGTCCCGGCGATCCAGCCGCGGGCGGGCAGCCTCGCCGTCTACCAGCGGACGCCGCCGTGGATCGTCCCGCGCACCGACCACCCGGTGTCCCCGCGGGTGCAGCGGCTCTACCGCTGGGTGCCCGGCCTGCAGCGGCTGGTGCGCGCGGTCCTCTACCTCGTGCGCGAGTTCCTCGTCGTCGGCCTGGCGAAGGACCGCCGGTTCCTGCGGCCCGTGGGCCGGGTGGCGCGGGCCCACCTGCAGCGGCAGGTGCGCGACCCGCGGCTGCGGCGGGCGCTGACGCCGGACTACACGATCGGCTGCAAGCGCATCCTGATCAGCAACGACTACTACCCGGCGGTCTCGGCACCGGGCGTCGAGCTGGTCACCGCGGGCATCGCCGAGGTGCGCCCGCACTCGGTGGTGACCGTCGACGGCGTCGAGCGCCCCACCGACACGATCGTGCTGGCCACCGGGTTCGCCGTCACCGACCTGCCGATCGCGCGGCGGATCACCGGCCGCGACGGCCGCACCCTCGCCGACGTGTGGTCCGAGGGCATGGCCACCAACCGCGGCAGCACCGTGGCCGGCTTCCCCAACCTGTTCCTGCTGGTCGGGCCGAACGTCGGCGTCGGCCACACGTCGATGGTCTACATGATCGAGTCGCAGGTGGCCTACGTCGACGACGCGCTGCGGACCATGGCCGCCGAGGGCCTGGCGGTCCTGGAGACCACGCCGGAGGCGCAGGAGGCCTACCGCGAGCTCGTCGCCCGCCGCTCCCGCGGCACGGTGTGGCTCGCCGGCGGCTGCGCCAGCTGGTACCTCGACCGGCACGGCCACAACACCACGCTCTGGCCGGACTTCACCTTCCGGTTCCGCAGGCTGACCCGGCGGCTGGACCGGGAGAACTACGTCGGCACCCCGGAGGCCGCCGCGTGAGCACGCCCCCGCCCCTCCGCCTGCGCCGTACGGCCGCCGTCGCCACCGACGACGGCGCCCTGCTGCACGCCACCGTCGACGGCCGCGACGACGCCCCCGTCACCCTCGTCCTCGCGCACGGCTGGACCCTGTCGCAGGCCGCCTGGGACGACGTCGCCGCGCTGCTGGGCGGCCAGGTCGCCGACGGCCGGCTGCGGCTGGTGCGCTACGACCAGCGCGGCCACGGCCGCTCGAGCTGGGGCACCGCGGACGTCTCCATCGACCGGCTCGGCGCCGACCTCGCCACCGTCCTCGCCGCGCTCGCCCCCACCGGCCCGGTCGTGCTCGGCGGCCACTCGATGGGCGGCATGACGATCATGTGCCTGGCCGCCGCCCGTCCCGGGCTCTTCGGCGACCGCGTCCGCGGCGTCGCGCTCGTCTCGACGTCGGCCGGCGACCTGCAGCCCGCCCCGCGCACCCGCGCCGAGCGGGTCCGGCAGCGGCTCACCCCCGGCGCGCTGACGCTGGCACTGGCCGGCGCGCGCGTGGTCGAGCGGCTGCGCCGCCTCGTGCCGCCGGAGCACCCCCGGCACCGGGCGGTCGTGCGCGACCTGCTCTACGGCGCCGACGCGACCGACGCGATGGTGCGGGCGGGCGCCGAGATCATGCACGCGACCACGGTGCGGGCGTTCACGGCGTTCCTGCCGGCGCTGGGCGACCACGACGTGCGCACCGAGCTCGCCGCCCTCACCCGGGTGCCGGTGGAGGTGCTCGTCGGCGACGGCGACAGGCTGACCCCGGTGCGGCACAGCCGGCAGCTGGCGCAGGCGCTGCCCGACGCCCGGCTGCAGGTGGTGCCGCGCACCGGCCACATGCTCCCCGACGAGCGGCCCTCCCTGGTCGCCGCGTCGATCGCCCGGCTGCTGACCGAGGCCGCGGCCGCCCGGGCCGCCGCCTGAGCCGGCCGGCCGTGACCGCTCCTGCCCCTCCCCCGCGCTCCCGCCGGTCGGCCGCCGACCGGCGGGAACAGCTGGTCGGCATCGGCCTGCAGCTGCTGCCCACCACGCCGGTGCAGGAGCTGACCATCGACGAGGTGGCCCGGCGGGCAGGCATCAGCCGCAGCCTGCTGTTCCACTACTTCCCGTCGAAGCGGGACTACTACCGGGCGGTGACCCGGGCGGCGGCCGACCTGCTGCGCACCCACCTCACCCCGCCGGACGGCGTCCCCGCGGCGGACCGTCCCGCGTGGATGCTCGACCGCTACGTCGGCTGGGTGGAGACCTACCGCGAGACCCACCTGGCGTTCGTCCGCGGCGCGGCCGGTGGCGACCCGTGGGTGGCCGAGGTCTACGAGGAGACCCGCGAGGCGCTGGTCGACCTGGGCATGGGAGCGCTCGGCATCGGCGCGCCCGGCGGCCTCGAGGACCCGCTGCGTCGGCAGTTGGTGCGCTCCTGGTTCGCCTTCACCGAGGACCTGGTGCACCAGTGGGTGCGCGAGCCCGCGACCAGCCGCGAGGACCTGCTCGCGCTGCTCACCGACGTCCTGGGCCGGCTGCTGGACCGCTAGCCGGCGAGGGTGTCGGGCGCGCGGTCGCCGGCCTCGCCGGCCGGGGGCGGCAGCACGCCGGGCCGCCCGCCGGCGGCCTGCGCCTTCTTCACCGAGGCGCCGTAGACGTCGACGTACTCCTGGCCCGACAGCGTCATGACCTCGTACATGATCTCGTCGGTGATCGACCGCTCGACGAACCGGTCACCGGCCAGGCCCTCGTAGCGGGAGAAGTCCAGGGGCTCGCCGAAGCGCACGCAGACCCGCGGCAGCCGCGACCCGAACGGCATCCGCCGCGGCGTGTAGGTCATGGCCACGGGGACGACGGGGGCGCCGGTCTCCAGCGTCATGCGGGCGACGCCGGTCTTGCCGCGGTAGAGCCGGCCGTCGGGCGAGCGGGTGCCCTCCGGGTAGATGCCGAGCAGCCTGCCCTGCTCGAGGATGCCGATGCCGGTGCGGATCGCGCCCTCGGCCGCGGTGGCGCTCGACCGGTCGATCGGCACCTGGCCCGCGCCGGAGAAGAACGCCCGCTGCAGGCGGCCCTTCACGCCGCGGCCGGTGAAGTACTCGGCCTTGGCCAGGAAGGTGACCCGCCGCCGCAGCGACAGCGGCATGAAGATCCAGTCGGCGGCCGACAGGTGGTTGCTCGCGAGGATCGCCGCGCCGTCGGCGGGGACGTGCTCCCGACCCTCGGCCCGCGGCCGGAAGACCAGCCTCACGGCGGGGCCGATCGCGACGAACTTGAGGAACCAGTAGAACAACACGCCTCCCTGTGGAACTGCCAGACTAGGGAGCCGGGCGTCCCGGCGACAATCGACCCCCCGGTCGCGCGCGTCCGCACCGGCCCGACCGCCGTCCGCCGAGGAGGACCCCGTGGCTGCAGCGCCGTCCCCGGTTCCCGCGCAGGGGTCGCCGTCGTGACGACCCCGCGACGCGGCCGCGGCCGCCGGGACAACGGCCTCGACGCGCCCCTGTGGGCCCCGCTGCGCGACGTCGACCCGCGGGTCGGCGAGCACCTCCTCGACGTGCTGCGCGAGGCCGGGATCGCGGCCTACCTCGAGCCGGCCGCCGACGTCGGCCCCTACACCCGCACCGTGTTCCTCCCGAGCCCGCCGGCCGACCGGCTCTTCGTCGACCGGGCGCGGCTGCGCGAGGGCCGCTCGCTGGTCGACCGGCACGCCGACGACCACGTCCCGGCCGCGGGCCCCGCCGCCGAGCGCCGCTCCACCCGCCCCGACCTCGACGAGGACGCCGAGTGGCGGCGCATCGTGGCCGCCTACGAGGCCGAGCACGGGCGCACCGTCGTCGAGGAGTCGCGGCCCGCCCCGGCGCCGGCCCCCGCCCCGGCCGAGGACACGACGCGGCACACCGTCCGGGACGCCGCCGGGGACGCCGACGACGACGCGGACGAGGAGCACTACGAGCCGCCGCCGGCCCCGCCGGTGCCCGTGCCCTCCCCGTCGACGCTCTACGCCGTGCTGCTGGCCGCGGCCGGCGTCGTGCTGGTCGGCGCCCCGCGGGTGCTGGGCCTGACCACCGACACCGGCCTGGTGCTCGGGGTCGCGGCGCTGGTCGGCAGCGCCGGGCTGTTCCTGTCCCGGATGCGGGAGCGCTCCACCGACGACGGCGACGACGGCGCCGTCGTCTGACGGGTCAGCCGCCGGTCTCCTGCGCGCAGACGGTGGCCCGCGCGAGGTCGGCGGCACCCACCAGGCCGGCCTGCGCGCCCAGCGTGGCGGCGACCACCTCCGGCCCGGGCCGGAACCCGCGTCCGGGCAGCACCCGGTCCAGCCGCTCGCGGGCCGGCCGCAGCACCATCTCGCCGAGCACGCTGACCCCGCCGCCGATGACGACGACGTCGGGGTCGAGCACCGCGGTGAGGTCGGCGATGCCCTGGCCGAGCCACTCGCCGACGTCGGTGACCAGCGCCAGCGCCACCGGGTCGCCGTCGGCCGCGGCGCGCGCGACGTCCTCGCCGGTGAGCCGGGTGGGGTCGCCGTCGACGCGGTCGAGCAGCCGGGCGGCCGCCGCCGGTGAGCGGGTGGCGACCTCGCGGGCGGTGGTGGCCAACGCGCTCCCGCTGGCGTACTGCTCCCAGCATCCGCGGTTGCCGCACGGGCACAGCCGGCCGTCGGGCACCACGCGCATGTGGCCCCACTCCCCCGCGACGCCGTGCGCGCCGCGCTGCAGCCGGCCGCCGGCGACGATCCCGCCGCCGATGCCGGTGCCGAGGGTGACGCACAGCGCGAGGTCGGCGCCCCGGGCGGCGCCGAAGCGGTACTCGGCCCAGGCGGCGGCGTCGGCGTCGTTGCCCACCCACAGCGGCCGCCGCAGCCGGGCGGCCAGGTCGCGGCGCAGCGAGCTGTGCCGCCAGGCGAGGTGCGGGCTGAACAGCACGACGTCGCCGGTGCGGTCGAACCACCCGGCCGCGCCGACGCCGACCGCGGCGAGCTCTCCCCCGTGCGCGGCGGCGAGCTCCTCGACCACCGCGGCGATCGCCGTCTCGGTCTCACCCACCGTCGCGGTGGGCGTGGACCGGCGGGCGGTGGCCAGGACCGTGCCGTCGGGGGCGACGACGCCGCCGGCGACCTTGGTGCCGCCGACGTCGACGCCCAGCGCCGGCAGCGCGGCCGCGTCCACTAGGCGATCTCGATGTGCTGCACCGGCGGTGCCGGCGGGGGTGGTGCGGACGCGGGCTGCTCGGGCTGCTCCGGCGCGGTCCGCCGCTCCTCCTCGGCCGCGGCGGCCGCGGCGGCCATGGCGCGCAGGGCGGTCGCGGCGCTGGTGAGCGCGTCGGCCAGCGCCTCGCTCACCTCCGGGCGGCGCACGACGGCGGCGACCTGGCACACCGGGCACCAGCGGCAGTCCCCGCCGGGCACGTGCCCGTCCCCGTCCGGCCGGCCCTGGAGGCCCGGCCCCTGGAGACCCCGTCCCTGGAGACCCAGCCCCTGGAGGTCGAGTCCCTGCAGGCCCAGGCCCGCGACCAGCCGGCGGGCCTGCTCGACCCAGTCGGTCGCCTCGCTCACCGCGTTCCCCCCTCGTCCCGGCCCGGCTCCGGTTGCTGGGCGGCCAGCAGGTCGGCCGGCCACTGCTGCGGGTCCGCCGCGAACCCGACCTCCAGCCGCGCGCGGGCGGTGCCGGCGTCGGCCAGGCTGCCCGAGGTGACCACGCACCGCCGCAGCAGCGCGTCCAGCCGCAGCGACCGGCGGGTGCCCGCGGCGGTGAGCACGAGGTCGTCCTCCCAGCGGGTCAGGCCGACGTCGCCCCGCTCGGCGAAGGGCAGCGGCAGCACCAGCCGCCAGCCGCCGTCGACCCGCTCGGGCGCCGGCGCCGGCGCCGGCTCCCCGGCGGGCCCGGGCAGGTCGGGCAGCAGCGCGGCCAGCGCGGCGGCGCCCCGCGGCGCGGCCGCGGACTCCGGCACCTGCACGACCTCCGCCACCTCGGCCAGCGCGGCCAGCGACTCCTCCTGCTCGGCGCGGCGCGCGGCCCACCAGCCGCCGGCGGCCGCGTCGGGCAGCACGCGGGCGAGCACCCCGGCCGCGGCCTGGCCGTGCACGGCCAGCGCCGTGGTGGCGCGGCGCAGGGCGGCGGCCGCGCCGGGCCGCGGCACGGCGACCAGCCGGACGGCGGTGGCCGAGGGGTCGGCGAGGGCCTGGGCGCCCAGCCAGGACTCCAGCTCCGGGACGGCGGCGAGCGCGACGTCGACCGCGCCGCGGCGGACCGTGCCCGCGCGGACGGCGGCGGTGCGGACCGCCCCCAGCATCCGCAGCCGCGTGGGCAGCGCCTGCTCCAGCCACCAGCGCAGCGCCCCGGGCAGCGCGACGAGCCCGGCCGCCGTCTCCAGCGGGCCGGCGTCGAGGACGACCAGGTCAGCGTCGCCGGCGCGCGCGAGCGCGGCCAGCAGCGCCACCTCCCGCGCCCCGGGCAGCGGGACCACCGACGTTGCGGGCGGCAGCGTCAGGTCGGGGACGGCGGCCGACAGCTCGGCGCCCCACCGCTCCCACAGCCGCTCGAGCCCGGCGCCCGGATCGGCGCGGACGACCTCGGCGCCCGCGTCCGCGACGCCGGCCGGCGGCTCCTGCGCGGTCACGAGCGCCACCCGGCGCCCGCCGCCCGCGGCGCGGACCGCGGCGGCCGCCGCGACGGTGGTCGTGCCGGCCCCGCCGGGGCCGGAGAACAGCAGGGTGCGCACGGGCGGCTCAGCCCTCGACGCGCTTCTTGAGCTCCTTGAGCGCGGTGTCGAGGATGACCTTCTCGGCGCGGCGCTTGAGCATCCCGATCATCGGCACCGCCATGTCGACGGTGAGCCGGTAGGTGACCTCGGTGCCGCCGCCGGTCTCGCGGAGCGTGTAGGAGCCGTCCTGCCGCTTCATGAGCTTGCTCTGCACGAGGGTCCAGGAGACCTGCCGGTCGCCGTCCCAGGTGTAGTCGAGGACGTACTCGTCGGTGAGGACGGTGGCGTCGATGACGAAGCGCACCCGGCGGGCGCGGCCGTCGGGCCCCGTCTCCTGCACCTCCACGGTGCGGGCCGCCTTCACCCACTGCGGATAGGCCGGGAAGTCGGCGATCACCGCCATCACGTCGGCCGCCGGGGCGGCGACGACGATCGACTGGGTCGACTGCTCGGCCATGGCCTGAGGCTAGCCGCTCCGCTCCCGCCCGCGGGCCGGGCCGCCCGGCTGCGGCTACTCACCGGTAGGCGCAGCCGGTAGATTCGTCGGGACGTGTCCCGCCGCGGGACCGCGGGCACCGGCGCCCCGGCCGAGCGGGGAGAGAGGACCGAGCGTGCGCGAGTACAGCGTCCCCGCGACGAGCGAGGTGGGCCCGGACGCGGCCCTGACCGACATGCTGACCGAGAACGTCGAGAAGCACGGCGACGAGGTCGGCCTCCGCATCCAGCGCGGCGGGCGGTGGGAGGACGTCACCTGGCGCCAGTTCGGCGAGCAGGTGACCGGCGTGGCCAAGGGCCTGATCGCCGCCGGCGTGCAGCCCGGCGACCGGGTCGCCCTGCAGGCCAAGACCCGCTACGAGTGGCCGCTGTTCGACTTCGCCATCTGGACGGCGGGCGCGGTCACGGTGCCGGTCTACGAGACCTCCAGCCCCGACCAGGTGGCCTGGATCCTCGCCGACTCCGGCGCCGTCGCCGCCGTCGTCGAGCGCGCCGAGCACGCCTCGGCCGTCGACTCCGTGCGCGACCAGGCGCCCGACCTCGGGCCGCTGTACGTCATCGAGGACGACGCCGTCGCCACCCTCACCGCCGCCGGCGCCGACGTGCCCGACAGCGAGCTGGCCGCCCGCCGCGCCACGCTGAACGCGGACAGCCTGGCCACGCTCATCTACACCTCGGGCACCACGGGCCGGCCGAAGGGCTGCGAGCTCACCCACGGCAACTTCCTGTTCGAGATCGACAACGGCATCACGCTGCTGGACCGGTTCCTCGGCGAGGACGAGTCGCTGCTGCTGTTCATCCCGCTCGCGCACGTGCTGGCCCGCGTCCTGCAGGTCGGCGCGGTGAAGACCCGCACGATCACCGGCCACACGCCGGACGTGAAGAACCTGCTCGAGGACCTCGGCGCCTTCAAGCCGTCGTTCGTCCTCGCGGTGCCGCGCGTGTTCGAGAAGGTGTTCAACTCCGCCAAGGCCAAGGCGGAGGCCGACGGCAAGGGGAAGATCTTCGACCGCGCCGCCGCCGTCGCCATCGCCTGGTCGCGGGCGCAGGACACCGGCGGCGCGGGCCTCGGCCTGCGGCTGCAGCACGCGCTGTTCGACCGGCTGGTCTACGGCAAGCTGCGCGCCGCCCTCGGCGGCCGGTGCCTCGGCGCCATCTCAGGCGGCGCCCCGCTCGGCGAGCGGCTGGGCCACTTCTTCCGCGGCATCGGCGTCACCGTCTTCGAGGGCTACGGCCTCACCGAGACCACCGCCGCCGCGTCGGTCAACCACGAGAAGGCGCTGCGCATCGGCACGGTCGGCCGGCCGCTGCCCGGCGTCTCGTTCCGGATCGCCGAGGACGGCGAGATCCTCATCCGCGGCGGCGTGGTCATGCGCGGCTACTGGAAGAACGAGCAGGCCACCGCCGAGGCGATCGACGCCGAGGGCTGGTTCCACACCGGCGACATCGGCGAGATCGACGCCGACGGGTTCACGAAGATCACCGGGCGCAAGAAGGAGATCCTGGTGACCGCGGGCGGCAAGAACGTCGCCCCCGCCGTCCTCGAGGACCGGCTGCGCGCGCACCGGCTGGTCAGCCAGTGCATCGTCGTCGGCGACCAGCGGCCGTTCATCGCCGCGCTGGTCACCCTCGACGCCGAGGCGCTGCCGCTGTGGCTGGAGTCGAAGGGCAAGCCCGCCGACACCCCGGTCGCCGCGCTGGCCGACGACCCCGACGTCAAGGCCGAGCTCGACGCCGCCGTCGCCGACGCCAACCGGGCCGTCTCCCAGGCGGAGGCCATCAAGAGGTACCGGGTGCTGGCCACCGACTTCACCGAGGAGAACGGGATGCTCACCCCGAGCCTCAAGCTGAAGCGCTCCGTGGTGGTCAAGGAGTTCGACGCCGAGGTTGAGGCGCTCTACAGCCGCTGACCCCGCCCGCCGCGAGCCCCCTCCCGCACCGCGGGAGGGGGCTCGCGCCGTCCCGGGCCCTCGGGTCCCCGGGACGTGCCGGTCAGGGCTCGAGCAGGGCGGCGAGGTCGGCGGCGATCGTCGTCCACGACCAGCGCCGCTCCACCCACGCGCGGCCGGCGGCGCCCATCGCCCGGGCCCGCGGCGGGTCGTCGAGCAGCGCGGTCACCGCGGCGGCCACCGCCTCCGGGGACCGCGGGTCGCGCACCACGGTGCCCGACTCGCCGTCGAGCACCGCCTCCGGCGCCCCGCCGGACGTGCCGGCCACCACCGGCAGGCCGCACGCGGCGGCCTCCAGGTACACCATGCCCAGGCCCTCGACGTCGAGGCCGCCGCGGCGGGTGCGGCAGGGCATAACGAACACGTCGCCCGCGGCGTAGTGCTCGGGCAGCTGCGCGGGCGGCACCGCGCCGGTCAGCACCACCGCGTCCCCGAGCCCGCGGGCCGCGCGCCGCAGCCGGGCCTCGTCGGGACCGCCGCCGACCAGGAGCAGCCGGGCGCCGGGGTGGCGGGCGAGCACCCGCGGCCAGGCGGCCACCAGCACGTCCTGGCCCTTGCGCGGCACCAGGCGGGAGACGCACACGACCACCGGCGCGTCCCCCAGCCCGTACCGGCGGCGGACCGCCGTCCCGTCGGCGGCCGGGGTGAACCGGTCGACGTCGACACCCGGCGACAGCTGCGCGAGCCGCGTCCGCCCCTCGAGCGCCGGCGCCAGGCGGCCGCGGGTGTACCCGCTGATGTAGGTGACGACGTCGAGGCCGCCGGCGATCCGCTGCACCAGCTGCCGGGCGACGGGCAGGGCGACCCAGCCGGTCTCGTGCCCGTGCGTGACGCCCACCAGGCGCCGTGCCCCGGCGGCGCGCAGGCCCGGGGCGAGCAGCCCGAGCGGGGCGGCCGCGCCGAACAGGACGGTGTCGCAGCCGTACTCGCGGACGAGCGCCGCCGCGGCCCGGGCGGTGGCCGGGGTGGGGAGGAGCATCGACGTCCGCTGCCGGACGACCGGGTAGGGCAGCTGCGCGTCGTACGCCTCCCAGCCAGGCGAGCGGGAGGCGAGCACCACCAGCGACCCCGGCGGGCGGCGCTCGAGCAGCGCGGCGACGAAGGTCTGGATGCCGCCCTGCCGCGGCGGAAAGTCGTTGGTGACGACGAGCGTGCGGCTCACCGGCCGCCCAGTCCGAGCCAGTCCTCCGCCATCGCCACCCGCTGGGCCGTCGTCGGGTGCGAGCCGAAGAACCACTGCCAGGCCGCGGGCGGGCTGGGGTCGGAGAGGTTGGTCTCCCCCAGCCGCTGCTGCATCGCCACGAACGCCGCGGCGTCGCCGGTGAGGTCGAGGGCGTGCAGGTCGGCGCGGGCCTCCACGTGCCGCGAGACGAGGTTCTGCACCGGGGTGGCCGCCAGCGTGCCGACGGCGCTGAGCAGCAGCACCAGCGGCACGACCCGCGGGTCGCCGGCCGACCCCGCGCCCGCCCGCCGCAGCAGGGGCGGCCACGACAGCAGCCAGCCGAGCAGCGCCACCGCTCCCGCCGCGCCGAGGGCACCCATCAGCGTGCCGGTGAGGACGTCGTCGGTGGCCACGTGCCCGAGCTCGTGGGCCACGATCGACTCGATCTCGTCGTCGGGCACGTCGGCGAGCAGCGTGTCGTAGAGGACGACGCGGCGCGTGGAGCCGAACCCGGACACGTAGGCGTTGAGCGACGTCGTCCGGCGGGAGGCGTCGGCCACGAGGACGTCCTCGACCGGCGTGCCGCTCTCCTCGGCGAGCTCCAGGACGTCGGTGCGCAGTTGCCCGGCCGGGAGCGACGCGAAGCTGTTGAACGCCGGCTCGATCACCACCGGGTAGAGGAAGGAGCCGGTGACCACGAGCGCGGCGGCGCCCGCCGACGCCCACGCCCACCAGGTGCGCGGCGCCCACCGGGCCAGGGCCACCAGGGCGAGCAGCCCGAGCGCGGTCAGGCCGGCGTCGATGGCCGTGTTCACGGCGACGTCGCGCAGCCACAGCCCCCACGACCGGGTCGACAGGCCGTAGCGGTGCCGGACCACCTCGCCGTACGCGCTGATCGGCAGCGTGGCCAGCCGCCCGGCGAGCAGCAGGACCACCGTGGCGGCCAGGACGGTCAGCGGCCACCGGCGGCCGTCGGTCCGGCCGAGCGCGCCGACCAGCCGGCTGCCGAGGCGGGTCAGGCCGAACAGTGCGGAGACGGCCAGGCCGAGCAGGAGGTTGGCCAGCGAGGCGGGACGCAGGTCGCCGGCCAGCGCCTCGGCGCGGCGCACCACCTCGGCGGGCAGCCCGGCGTCGTCGCTGACCGGTGTGGCCCCGCCGGGCGGGGGCGGCAGCACGGTCCACGGCGTCCGGACGGCGACCACGACGACGAACGCCGCCCCGAGCACCGCGGCGACGACGAGGGCGGCGCGGCGGGCGGTCCAGCGGCGGGCCGGCGCGGGGCCGGTGCGGTCCTCCTGGCGGGCCCTGCTCACGCCGCCGCCCAGCCCACCCGGCCGATCCTAGGCGGGCGCCGGGACGGTCGGCCCGGGCCCCGGACGCGGCGAGGGCCGGGGACCCGTGCTGGGTCCCCGGCCCTCGATGGTGAGGTGCTGGAACGGCCCCCTCCCGGGTCCCGCGCCGAGCTCGCGAGGCGTGGGGAGGAGGGGGTCCTCCGTCAGGCGATGCGGCGCATGGCGGTGATGCCGCCCATCGAGTCGACCGACACGACCTTCACCGGCACACCGGAGGTGGAGGCGTGCACCATCTGGCCGTTGCCGATGTACATCGAGACGTGGCTGACCGGGCTGTAGTAGAAGATCAGGTCGCCCGGCTGCAGCTGCGACCGCGTGACCGCGGTGCCCATCTGCGACTGCATGCGGCTCGAGTGCGGGAGGCTGATCCCGGCCGCCGCGTAGGCGTACTGGGTCAGGCCCGAGCAGTCGAAGGCGTTCGGCCCGCCGGCGCCCCACACATAGGGGTCGCCGACCT
This sequence comes from Geodermatophilus nigrescens, assembly GCF_900129495.1. Classification (GTDB taxonomy): domain Bacteria; phylum Actinomycetota; class Actinomycetes; order Mycobacteriales; family Geodermatophilaceae; genus Geodermatophilus; species Geodermatophilus nigrescens. Next base: position 115,507 of record NZ_FQVX01000005.1, on the reverse strand, counting down.
GCGCCAGCGCGGTCTGCACGGCGGCCTGCGCGGCGCCGCTGCCGCCACCGGCCGCCGCCACCGGGGCGGGCTGCGCCGCCGCGGCCTGACCGGCGGCCTGCGCGACCGGAGCGCTCTCGCCGGTGCTGCCACCGGCCGCCGCGGGAGCCGCGGCCTGCTCGGCCTCGCCGGCCTGCTGGGCGGCCAGGGCGGCCGCCTGCTGGGCGGCGGTCAGCGCGGCGAACTGCGCCTGGTAGTCGGCGATGTCCTCCTCGAGCCGCGCCTCCTGAGCGCTGAGGTCGTCGAGGGTGCGCTGCGCGTCGGCCTCGGCGGCGTCGGCGTCGGACTGCGCCTGCTGGGCGGCCGCGGCAGCCTCCCCGACCTCGGCGAGCACGTCGGTGGTGTGCCCGGCGATCTGGTCGAGGGTGGCCAGCGAGTTGACGAAGTCGTCGGCGGAGTCGCTGGTCATCAGCAGCTCGAGGCCGGCGAAGGTGTCGTTGCCGCCGGTCCACGCGGTGCGGGCGACCTCGCGGATCTGCCCGTCGAGGGCCTGCAGCTGGGCCTGCGCGTCGGCGAGCGCCTGGTCGGCGGCCGCGGCGGCGGCCTGCTGCTGCAGGACGGTCTCGCGGGCCTCGTTGACCTGCTCGGAGACGGCCTCCAGGCGGCGGCCGGCGTCGGCGGCGAGCTCGGCGGCCTGCTCCGGCGTGGTGGCCCGCTCCGGGTCGGCCACGGCGGTGCCGGGCAGGAGCGTCACGGTCAGCGCGGCGGTGGTGCCGACCAGCGCGACGCGGCCGAGGAGACGGCGGCGGGAGGGGCGGTGCGCCCCCGCGACACGGGCGGTGCTGCGGGACGCGGACTGTTCACGGGCATGCCCCAGGGAGGGGCGGGGGGTCGCCACGGGCGGCGGCTCTCCGTTTCTTCCTCAGCTACCGCCTACCGAGTTAGCTGACGGGTTCGGGCTGGGAAGACGTGCCCTATCTCTGGACCCCGGCGGACCGGTGTCCGTGAGAACTCACCCCAGTGCTGCGGTGGGTCCCCGGCTCACCTCGCGCACACCCGGGGGCGGCGTCCGGTGACTCGGCGGTGACCGGCCGAGGTCACCTCGCAGTGGGTGACGACCACCCGGCCGGACGCGGCCACAGTACGGACGTGATGCAGATGTGACAAACGCGGACCCCGGGAACTGTGAGAACACACACGGTGAGCAGTCGCGCCACTCCGGTGCGTGCCCGCCCGGGCCGTCACCTGCGTCTCAGCCGGTGCGGCGGCGCCCACCCGGCCGGGCCTCCCCCGCCGGCCGGTGACGCAGCGGAGGCACCAGGCCGCCGTCGGCCAGGGCGCGCACGGCGCGGCGCTCCACGTCGTCGAGGTCGACCACCACGCCCGCGAGGGGCGCGGCGGCGTCGTCCGTGGCGCGGGTGGTGGCGGCCGGGACCGGCGGCACCGGCAGCAGCACGGGCTCGGTGCCCAGCTCCGCCGGCGGCGCGCCGAGCAGCACGGTGACGACGCAGTCGGCGCAGCCGGTGCCGCGCACGGTGCACGAGTCGCAGTCGATGAGCATGGCGGTGTCCCTCCGGTGCCCCGCCGCGCGCCCGGGAGACCGGGCGACGGACGGGACGGGTCTCCCTGTCGGTTGGCCGGCACGCTAGGGACGGCCACCGACAGTCCCGGCTCAGCTGCCCGCGTACTCCCAGTGCCAGGGCTCCTCGCGGCCGTTGCCCGGGTCGGCCCAGGTGGGGTGCAGCCAGCCGAAGCGGCCGGCGTTGGCGACCATCCACGCGTACTGCGGGGTGCCGAAGGTGTCGATGCCGCCGCACAGGTCCACGGCCAGGCCCCAGCCGTGGTTGCTGGTGCCGGGCACCGCCGCGAGCGCCGGCTTCTCCCCGTAGAGCCGCACCTGCGAGGCGTAGGTGCGGTAGGAGTCGGTGATGCAGAGCGGCCCGCCGAACGCCGTCGCGTACGCGGCGCCCAGCGCCCGCCAGGCCGCCGCGGCGTCGCAGCGCAGCGCGTGCGAGCCGACGCCGATCGGGCACAGCGCGCTGGGCGGGATCAGGCCGTTGGGGTAGCCGCCCCACGAGCGCCCCTCGACGGAGCTCGGCGGGTAGACCGTGTTGCCGCACTCCACGCGCAGCGCGCCGCCGGTCGGGCCCGGCGGGGCCACCTCCGCGCGCGGGCCGAGGCTCGGCCGGCCGACGTGCAGCACCTGGTCGGCCGGCAACCGGCGGACGACGACCGCGCCGGCCCGCCCGTCGGCGGCCAGCATCGTCTGCCCGTCGAGAGCGATGCCCACGTGCCCGAGTCCCGACTCCGGCGTGCCGAGGAACACCAGGTCGCCGGGCAGCGCGTCGGCGAGGTCGACCGGGGTCGTTCCCGCGAACAGCCCCGCCTGGTCGCCGGGCAGGTCGATCCCGGCGTCGCGGTAGACCGTCGACACCAGCGACCCGCAGTCCCAGGAGTCGGGCCCCGCCGTGCCGGGCGCGTACGGCCGGCCGAGGGCGTCCATCGCCGCGGTGACGGCGGCCAGCGTCTCGGCCGGCAGCACCAGCAGCGACGTGGGCTCCCGCGGGGACTGCGCCGCCCCGCGCTGGGCGCCGCCGGCCGCGGCGCCGACCGGCAGCAGCCCGCCGGGCAGCCCGGCCGCGGGGTCGAGCAGCACCGACGCCGGCGGCGCCGCGACCCCGGCCGCCGCGAGCTGGTCGAGGTACGCGCGCCAGTTGGCGGCCGTCTGGCGGTTGACGTCGGCCTGCTGGCGCTGCAGGTCCGACAGCTGCCGGTCGACGTCGCCGAGGGCCACGTCGAGCTCGTCGGTGACCGCCTCCGCGCTCGCCTGCAGCTCGGCCACCTGGCCGGACAGCCGGTCGGCCCGCTGCTGGGCCTCGGCCAGCGCGGCCTCGGCCGCCGTCCGATCGGCCACCGCGGCCCGGCGCTGCTGCTCCGCGGCGGTCACGGTGGCGGCGGTGTGGTCGTCGACGGCCTCGAGGTAGCCGAGGGCGGCGACGACGTCGCCCGGGTCGGCGCCGCTGAGCAGGACCGACAGCGGCGTCAGCGCGCCGCCGTCCCGGTAGGCCGCCGAGGCGTAGCGGGCGACGACGGCCTGGTACCGCGCCAGCTCGCCCTCCGCGGCGGCGACGTCGGCCCGGGCGGTGTCGGCGTCGGCCTGCGCGGCGGCCAGCGCCTGCTGCGCCGCGGTCACCTCGGCCTGCCGCTGCTGCAGGTCGGCCTGCACCTCGGCGGCGCGCTGCTGAAGCCGGTCCAGTGCCGCGCTGTCGAGGGTGCCGCTGGTGCCGCCGGGCTGGTCGCTGGGCGCCGCGGCGGCGGGGCCGGCGAGCGCGACCGCCAGGACCGCGGCGAGGGCGGCGACGCCGAGCGACGTCGCGCCGCGCCGGGACCGCGCACGCATCGGACCACCCTCACTGGACCGGACCCCCCTGGTCCGCCGGGCGATCGTCGTCCGGGCCGCGTCCGTGCCGCAACCGGTGCGGGCGCGCCTCCCCCGCCCGGGCGAGGGCACGCCGGGCGCCGCGCCGGGGAGCCCGTCAGGACCCCCTCCCGGGAGCCGCTCCAGGACCGCCTCCGGGACCGCCTCCGGCAGCACCACCGGGGCCGCCTCCCCGGGACTGTCCGACCCCCGGCCTACCGTCCCGCCGTGCTCTTCCCCGCCAGCGGGGCCGGTTTCCGGCCGCCGCGACACGAGCAGGCACCCGCCCACGGCGACCGCCCGCTCCCCCGCACCCGGCCGGTCCCGCACGAGCCGCTGCCCTACGTGCAGGCGACGATCGACGAGCTCGGGACGCCGCTGGCCGGCGTCACCTTCGTGGTGGTCGACCTCGAGACCACCGGCGGGTCCCCGAAGGACTGCGCGATCACCGAGATCGGCGCGGTGAAGGTGCGCGGCGGGCAGGTGCTCGGGGAGTTCCAGACGCTGGTCGACCCGGGCTGCGAGGTGCCGCCCTACATCAGCGTGCTCACCGGGATCACGACGGCGATGGTGGCCACCGCGCCGCGCATCGACGCGGTCCTGCCGGCCTTCCTCGAGTTCGCCCGCGGCGCCGTCCTCGTCGCGCACAACGCCCCCTTCGACCTCGGGTTCCTCCGGGCCGCCTGCGAGCAGACCGGCACCGCCTGGCCCGCGGCCGCCTCGGTCGACACCGCCGTCCTGGCGCGCCGGCTGCTCAGCCGCGACGAGGTGCCCAACTGCAAGCTGGCCACCCTCGCGCCGTTCTTCTCCGCCACCACCTCGCCGTGCCACCGGGCGCTCGACGACGCCCGCGCGACCGTCGACGTCCTCCACGGCCTGTTCGAACGACTCGGCCCGCTCGGGGTGACGTCGCTGGAGGAGCTGACCGGGCTGACCCGGCAGGTCGACCCGGCGCGCCGCCGCAAGCGCCACCTCGCCGAGACCGTCCCGCACGGCCCCGGCGTCTACGTCTTCCGCGGCCCGCACGACGAACCGCTCTACGTCGGCACGAGCAACGACCTGCGCACCCGCGTGCGCAGCTACTTCAACTCCAGCGAGCAGCGCAGCCGGATGACCGAGATGGTCGCCCTGGCCACCCGCGTCGACGCCGTCCCGTGCGCGCACGACCTGGAGGCCGCCGTCCGCGAGCTGCGGCTGATCGCCGAGCACAAGCCGCGCTACAACCGCCGGTCCCGCTTCCCCGAGCGGGCGCTGTGGCTGCGGCTCACCGAGGAGCCCTTCCCCCGGCTGTCGGCCGTCCGCCGGACGCGGCCGGGCGCCGGGGTCTTCCTCGGCCCGTTCGCCGACCGGCGCGCCGCCGACATGGCCATGGCCGCCGTCCACGAGGCGCTGCCGCTGCGGCAGTGCACCTCCCGGCTCTCGCCCCGGGTGACCACCAGCGCCTGCGCGCTGTTCGGGATGGGCCGCTGCGGAGGGCCGTGCACGGGCGCGCAGTCGGTCGCCGAGTACGCCCTCGTCGCCGAGGTGCTGCGCGCCGCCGTCGCCGGTGACCCGGGGGCGCTCGTCGGGCCGCTGCTCGAGCGGGTCGACCGGCTGGCCGCCGAGGAGCGCTACGAGGACGCCGCCGTGCTGCGCGACCGGGTCGCCGTGCTGGTGCGCGCCGTCCGCCGCCGGCAGCGGCTGGAGACGCTGGCCGCCGTCCCGGAGTTCGTGCTGGCCCGTCCCGACGGCGCCGGCGGCTGGCACCTGACGGTGGTGCGCCGCGGCCGGCTGGTCGCGGCCGGCGGCGCACCGCGGGCGACGTCGGTGCGCGACGCGCTGGCGCTGCTGCGGGCCACCGCGGAGACCGTGCCGGGCCCGGACGGCGAGCTGGCCGCCTCCGTCGACGAGACCGAGCTGGTGCTGCGCTGGATGGAGAAGCCCGGCACCCGCCTGGTCGAGGTCGACGGCACGCTGGCCTGCGCGGCGCCGGGCACGGGCGGCTTCAGCGGGTTCCTCGCCCGCGTCGAGGCCGGGCGGGCGCTGCGCGACCCGTTCGCCGACGGCCGCCGGCTCGGCACCCGCTCCCGGCCCGACCGCGTCGTCGTCGCCTGAGCGCCCGCGGGGCGGCGCCCCCGCGGCTAGAGTCCGGCAGCGTGATCACCGCCATCGTGATGGTCGACGCCGCCACCGACGCGATCCCCGAGGTGGCGGCCGCGATCGCCGACCTCGACGGCGTCAGCGAGGTCTACTCGACCGCCGGCGAGGTCGACCTGATCGCGATCGTGCGGGTCCGCGAGTTCGAGCAGGTCGCCGAGGTGATCGCCGGGCGGATCAACAAGGTCCCCGGCGTCCTCGAGACCGAGACGCACATCGCCTTCCGCGCCTACTCCCGGCACGACCTGGAGGCCGCGTTCTCCGTGGGGCTCGAGAACGCCGACTGAGCCGGCGTCAGGCGCCGGCGGCCGCCCGGCTCACGTCCACCCAGCGCGCCAGCAGCGCCGCCGCCCGGCCGTCGTCGACGGCGGCCGCGGCCCGCCCGAGGCCGGCCGCCAGCACGTCGGGCAGCTCCCCGCCGCGCTCGTCGAAGGCGGCCAGCGCCGCGGCCGCGTTGAGCAGCACCGCGTCGCGCACCGGCCCGCGCTCGCCGTCGAGCACCCGGCGGAACACGTCGGCGTTGTGCGCCGGGTCCCCGCCGCGCAGCGCGTCCGGGCCGGCCGGCGCGATGCCGAGGGCGGCCGGGTCGACCGTCCCCGCCGTCACCGCGCCGTCGCGGGCCACCCACACCCGCGACGTCGTCGCGGTGGTGAGCTCGTCGAGGCCGTCGTCGCCGCGGAAGACCAGGGCGCGGGCACCCCGGCCGGCCACCACCTGCGCCAGCACCGGGGCCATCCGGGCGTCGGCGCAGCCGATCGCCGCGGCCACCGGCCGGGCCGGGTTGGTCAGCGGGCCGAGGAAGTTGAAGACCGTGCCGATGCCCATCTCGCGGCGCGGGGCGGCGGTGTGCCGGTAGCCGGGGTGGAAGACCGGCGCGAAGAAGAAGCCGATGCCGGCCTCGCGCACGCAGCGGGCCACCGCGGGGGCCGGCAGGTCGATGACGACGCCGAGCGCCTCGAGCACGTCGGCCGCCCCGGACGACGACGACGCCGCCCGGTTGCCGTGCTTGGCCACCGGCACCCCGGCGGCGGCGGTGACCACGGCGGCCATCGTGGAGATGTTGACGGTGTGCGCCCCGTCGCCGCCGGTCCCGACGATGTCGACGGTGGCCACCGGCAGGTCCACCGGCGTCGCCCGCTCGAGCATCGTGGCGGCGAGCCCCGCGACCTCGGCCGGCGCCTCGCCCTTGGCCCGCAGCGCCACGGCGAAGCCGGCGATCTGGGCGGCCGTCGCCTCGCCGGTCATGACCTCGCGCATCGCCCAGGCGGTGTCGTCGGCGCCGAGGTCCTCACCGGCCAGCAGGCGCGTCAGCAGGCCGGGCCACGTGGGTCCGGCAGCGGTGCGGGCGCTCACCGGCGGGCGGGACGGCGCAGCGGCGGCCGGGCCGCCCGCTCGCGCAGCAGCCCGGCGACGACCTGCGGCGCGGTCAGCGGGTCCACCGGCAGGGCCAGCGTCGCGTCGGCGCGCGACCAGTGCGCCAGCCAGCGGTCGGGCTGGCGGGCGATGAGCACGCACAGCGCGGGACGGTCGGCGACCTCGACGGTCAGCTGCCGCGACAGCGCCAGGCCGCCGGTCGGCTGCGCCTCCCCGTCGAGGATGCAGAGGTCCACCCCGCCGCCGTCGACGGTGTCGACGACGTCCTCGCCGGTGGCGCACTCGATCCAGGTCAGCGGCCCGACGTCGGGTGCCGGGCGGCGTCCGACGGCGGTGCGGACGGCCTCGCGGACCTCCGGCCGCGAGCTGTAGACCAGGACGGTCGCCGGCGCAGCGCTGATGCCATCGCTCACACCCGGCAGCCTAGTGCCCACGGCCGTCCCGCCCGGGGGACGCGACCCCGTCCGGGGGACGGTCTCGGACCGGTCACGGCCCGGGCACGCCGTGCCACCCACGGTCGGCCCGTGTCGCCGGCCGATGCCATGATGGGCAGCGTGACAACGGCCCCCGTGGCGAGCAGCACCTTCGACACCTCGCGGGTGCACTCCCTGACCCGACCGAACATGGTCAGCGTCGGCACGATCATCTGGCTCTCCAGCGAGCTGATGTTCTTCGCCGGGCTGTTCGCCATGTACTTCACCGCGCGGGCGCGCGCGACCGACGGCTGGCCCCCGGAGCCGACGGAGCTGAACCTCCCGTACGCGCTGTTCTTCACCCTGATCCTGGTGGCCTCCTCGGTCACCTGCCAGATCGGGGTCTTCGCGGCGGAGAGCGGGAACGTCTACGGCCTGCGCCGGTGGTTCACGATCACCTTCGTCATGGGCCTGGTCTTCGTCCTCGCCCAGGCCAACGAGTACCGCGTGCTCGTCACCGAGCACGGCACGACGATCTCCAGCTCCACCTACGGCTCGGTCTTCTACCTGACGACCGGCTTCCACGCGCTGCACGTCATCGGTGGCCTCGTGGCCTTCGTGTACGTGCTCATCCGGTCCACCATGGGCCGGTTCACGCCGGCACAGGCGACCTCGGCGATCGTGGTCTCCTACTACTGGCACTTCGTCGACGTCGTGTGGGTCGGGCTCTTCGCCACGATCTACCTGATCCGCTAGGGAACCGGTGTCCACCACGAACCCCCAGTCCGAGACCCAGGCCGACGAGGTCGCGCCGCGGTCCCGCTGGTCGCGCCGGCGCCCCGCCGAGGGCACCCCGGCCGCGGCCGCCCGCGCCCGGCGCCGCTCCAAGCAGCGCCGCCGGCTGGCCAACGTCGCCGGCCTGATGGCCGCGCTGGTCCTCACCGGCGCCGTCTACTCGACCCTCGCCCCCGGCGCCCAGGCGGCCGACGAGGGCAGCGAGTCCAGCGCCGAGGCCGCCGGCCGCGAGCTGTACGAGCGCAGCTGCATCAGCTGCCACGGTGAGAACCTCGAGGGCGTGCCCAACCGCGGGCCCTCGCTCATCGGTGTCGGCGAGGCCGCCGTCTACTTCCAGGTGCACACCGGCCGCATGCCGCTGATCCGCCAGGAGGCCCAGGCCCCCGACAAGCCGGCGATCTTCTCCGACGAGGAGATCGACCAGCTGATGGCCTACGTCCAGGCCAACGGCGGCGGCCCGACCCTCCCGTCGGGCGACCTGCGCGACGGCGACCTGGCCGCCGGTGGCGAGCTGTTCCGCCTCAACTGCGCCCAGTGCCACAACTTCGTCGGTGAGGGCGGCGCGCTGTCCTCGGGCAAGTACGCGCCGAGCCTCGAGGACGCCAACGACCTCGAGATCTACACCGCGATGCTGAGCGGGCCGGAGAACATGCCGGTCTTCGGGGACAACCAGCTCACCCCCGAGGAGAAGCGCTCGATCATCAACTACGTGCAGACGATCACCGACATGCCGGACCCGGGTGGCGCGGGCATCGGCCGCATCGGCCCGGTCAGCGAGGGCCTGGTCATCTGGGTCGTCGGCGTCGCGGCCCTGCTGTTCGGGATCTTCTGGATGGGGAGCAAGGCGTGACCGCCAGCAACACCCGCCCCGGCACCACGGGCGGCGCGGACGTCCCCGGCCCGCTGCACGGCGGCCCGGACGACGACTACACCCCGGAGCAGCTCGCCGCGCTCCCCCGCGAGGAGCTCGACCGCCTCGGCGCGCGCTACGACGGCGTCGAGATCCTGCACGTCGAGCCCGGCCCCGAGCCGGGCTCGGCGCTGGAGAAGCGCGCCGTCCGCCAGGTCGGCACCATGTTCGCCCTGGCCGGCCTCTCGGCGTTCGCCTTCGTCGTCGTCTACGCCGGTGCCGGCTGGTTCCTCCCCAACTGGGAGTGGCAGCTCGGCAGCAGCACCTGGAGCGTGCTCTACACCCCGCTCCTGGGCCTGACGATGGCGCTGGCCTTCACCTTCTTCGGCGTGGGCCTGGTGCTCTACACCAAGAAGCTGCTGCCGCACGAGACCGCGGTGCAGGACAAGCACGACGGCTCGCACTTCGACCGCGTGACCACCGGCGCGACGCTGGTGGGCGGCCTGCACAACTCGGGCCTCAAGCGGCGCAAGCTGATCACCCGCAGCCTCGCCTTCATGGGCGGTGGCCTCGGCCTCATGCTGCTGGCCCCGCTCGGCGGTCTGATCAAGAACCCGAACCGCGGCAACCCCCTGGGGACGACGTCGTGGGCCGAGGGCGTGCGCCTGGTCCGCGACGACGGCACCCCGGTCCGCCCCGGCGACCAGGAGCCCGGCTCGCTGGAGACCGTCTTCCCGGCAGTCCCCGGCGGCAACCGGCAGACCGACGCGGCGACCATGCTCATCCGCCTCCGCCCGTCGCAGCAGGCCGACGCCAGCTTCCGCGCCGGCCAGGAGGACTTCGGCTACGGCGACTACGTCGCCTACTCGAAGATCTGCACGCACGCCGGCTGCCCGGTCTCGCTCTACGAGCAGGAGACCAGCCGGATCCTGTGCCCCTGCCACCAGTCGCAGTTCGACGTCACGCAGGGCGCGAAGCCCGTGTTCGGGCCCGCCACCCGGTCGCTGCCGCAGCTGCCCATCGCTGTCGACGACGAGGGCTTCTTCGTGGCGCGCAGCGACTACATTGAGGCCGTGGGTCCCACTTACTGGAACCGGGAGCGCATCTGATGGCTCGCACCGCCACCGCACCGGGAGCGCCCAAGACGCTCGCGGGCAGGGCCGCTCTCGAGGTCGACGACCGGCTCATCGTCGCCGGTCCGCTGCGCAGGACGCTGAACAAGGTCTTCCCCGACCACTGGTCGTTCCTGCTCGGGGAGATCGCGCTCTACTCGTTCATCATCCTGCTGCTGACCGGCACGTACCTGACGTTCTTCTTCCAGGCCTCGATGACCGAGGTCGTCTACGACGGCTCGTACGCGCCCCTGCGCGGTGTCGAGATGTCGATCGCCTACGCGTCGACGCTCGACATCTCCTTCGACGTCCGCGGTGGTCTGCTCATCCGGCAGATCCACCACTGGGCAGCGCTGCTGTTCATGGCGTCGATCGTCTGCCACATGCTGCGGATCTTCTTCACCGGCGCCTTCCGCCGGCCGCGCGAGACCAACTGGCTCATCGGTGTCGCGCTGCTGATCCTCGGCATCTTCGAGGGCTTCGCCGGCTACTCGATGCCCGACGACCTGCTCTCGGGCACCGGCCTGCGGATCATGTCGGCGATCATCCTGTCGATCCCCGTCATCGGGACCTGGGCCCACTGGGCGGTCTTCGGCGGCGACTACGTCGGCGACCTGATCGTCGGGCGGCTCTACATCGCCCACGTGCTGATCATCCCGGCGATCATCCTGGGCCTGATCGCGGTGCACCTGCTGATCCTGGTCAAGCAGAAGCACACGCAGTTCCCCGGCCCGGGCCGCACCGAGCACAACGTGGTCGGCAACCGCCTCTTCCCGACCTTCGCCGGGAAGGCCACCGGCCTGCTGCTCGTCGTCTTCGGCGTCTGCGCCGGCCTCGGCGGTCTGGTGCAGATCAACCCGCTGTGGCTGTGGGGCCCGTACAACCCGGCCCAGGTGTCCTCGGCGTCCCAGCCCGACTGGTACGTGATGTTCCTCGACGGGTCGACGCGTCTGTTCCCCGCCTGGGACATCTACCTCCCGGGGAACTACAACATCCCGGCGCTGTTCTGGCCGACCGTGGTGCTGCCCGGCATCATCTTCACGCTCCTGCTGGCCTACCCCATGCTCGAGCGGAAGCTGACCGGCGACACCGCGTCGCACCACCTGCTGCAGCGTCCGCGCGACGTGCCCGTGCGCACCTCGCTGGGCCTGATGGCCATCACGTTCTACGTGGTGCTGCTGCTCTCGGGTGCCAACGACGTCATCGCCGACAAGTTCGACATCAGCCTGAACGCGATGACCTGGATCGGCCGCATCGGCCTGATCATCCTGCCGCCCATCGCGTACGTGCTGACCTACCGGATCTGTCTCGGTCTGCAGCAGCACGACCGCGAGGTCCTCGAGCACGGCATCGAGACCGGTGTCATCCGCCGCCTGCCCCACGGTGAGTTCATCGAGGTGCACCAGCCGCTCGGCCCGGTCGACGAGCACGGCCACGGCCAGCTGGCCTACGGCGGCGCTCCGGTGCCCAAGAAGATGAACCAGGTCGGTGGCGCCCGCCGCGCCATCCGCGGGTTCTTCTCGCCGATCGAGGAGCCGCGCGCGGTCGAGCTCGAGCAGCGCGGTGAGGAGCGGGGTCTCGCCCCGGCCGACCCGCACCGCGAGCTGACCTCCAGCGGTCGCCCGTCCGAGGGTGGCCGTCCCTCCGAGGGCGGGCGCCCGTCCGAGGGTGGCCGGCCGCAGGAGCCGCGCGACTAGTCGCACCAGCACGCACAGCAGGGCCCCGGTGGATCTCCACCGGGGCCCTGCTGCATGTCGGGGGCAGGACGCCGGCAGCAGGGACGCCGGGAGCAGGGACACATGGCCGGTGAACAGTGCCCGGGGAGCCCTCCCCCACCGACGGCGCGCCCGCTCCCGCACTCACCCACCGGTCGACGCTCCACCCGGCACCCGGCACCCGGCGACCGGAGGCTCGGGCCACCCGCGTCGGGACTCCCCGCCGACCGTGCCGGGGGCTGTGCCGCCGTGGCGGCTCCCGCGCGAAGTCGCAGGTGCGGCCGGCCTGGGACAGGGCGCGGCTGGGCGGGAGGGCGGCCGCCGGCGGCCCCAGCGCCGCCTGACGGCACCGCGCCGGGACCAGGCGACTCGGGGCTTGGCAAGGGGCCCACGGACCGTGCACAGGCCCGGTGGTGGCCCGGCACCACGGCATCCCTGCCCGCCGATGCCCGTGCCGTCAGCGCGGTCGCAGGACCACGGTCGGGGGCGCCGGCACGGCCGCTCCCAGCTCGACCACAGGCGGCAGCCCGCGCACCGGTCGACGGCCGCCGTCCTCCGCGCTCGGCCTGCACAGCGCCGGATCGCGGAGGGCCGCACCGGATCGCCGTCAGCCCGCCCAGGACCGCGTCAGGACCTCCCCGCCGTCCCCGGCACCCGGCAGGCACCCGGGAACGCACGAGGGCCCCCTCCCGCGGTGCGGGAGGGGGCCCTCGACGAGGCGGACGCTCAGCTGGACTGCGCGTTCTGCCCCACGTAGTACTCGAACAGCAGGCCGCCGACGGTGACCAGGAGGGCGACCGTGCCGATGGCGATGAGCCAGAAGTACCAGAACGCCAGGCCCAGGCCGGTGAGCGCGGCACCGACCGCGATGGCGAAGGGCCAGTAGCTCGCCGGGCTGAAGAAGCCCAGCTCACCGGCGCCCTCGGCGATCTCGGCGTCCTTGCGGTCCTCGGGACGGGCGTCGATGCGGCGCGAGACGAACCAGAAGAACCCGCCGATCAGGCCGGTCAGGCCGGCCGACAGCACCAGCGCGGTGGTGCCGATCGGCTCCCGCGACCAGAAGCCGTACACGGCGGCCGCGACGACGCAGAAGACCGCGATGAGGTTGAAGATGAGCGCTTCGACCTTCACGGTCGTCCTCCCTGCGCGACGTGGGTGCGGCCGGCGGCCGGGTCAGTCATTGGCCTGCTGGTAGTAGCCGTCGCCCACCCGGAACGGGCGGGTCGTGGTGGCCTCGCCCTCCTGGCCGATGGTCTCCAGCGCCTCGTAGGTGGTCTGGCCCTCCTCGCGCGCGGCGAGGTACGCCTCGTAGTCCTCGGCGCTGACGACGCGGACCTCGAAGTTCATGTACGCGTGGTAGCTGCCGCACAGCTCGGCGCACCGGCCGACGTACGAGCCGGTCTCGTTGGCGTGCACCTCGAAGACGTTGTCGCGGCCGTTCTCGTTGCCCGGGATGACGTCGAGCTTGAAGAGGAACTCCGGCACCCAGAACGAGTGGATGACGTCGGCGGAGGCGACCTCGAAGCGCACGTCCTGGTCGACCGGCATCACGAGGATCGGGATCTCGTCGGTGGCGCCGACGGTGTTCACCGGCTCGCCGTCGGCACCGGTGGTCTCCGGGTAGACGAACTGCCAGTTCCACTTGAACGCGTTGACCGCGATCGTGGTGTCGGGGTCGTCGCTGCGCTCCTGGACGTCGTTCTGCACGACGACCGTGAAGAAGAACAGGCCGGCGATGATGAGGAACGGGACGATCGAGTACGCGATCTCCAGCGGCAGGTTGTAGGCCGTCTGCCGCGGCAGCTCGTCGCCCTTCTTCCGGTGGACGATCACCGACCAGATGATCAGGCCCCACACGAGGAACCCGATGATGAGCGCCGCGATCACCGAGCCGGTCCACAGCTCGCGGACCACGGTGGCCTCCTCGGTCACCCCCTCGGGGAAACCGAAGCGCCAGAACTCGTTGTTCAGGTCGCACCCGGTGAGGGTCAGCACCCCCAGGAGACCGAGCGCGGCGACCCGCGCGAGCCTGCTGCGTCGAGCCACTGCTCGCTGCCTCCTCGTCCTCCGTCCGTGGAACCGGACGGCTCTGTCGGCGCGGCCTCGGACGGTTCCCGCCGAGGCCGGTGCGCCAGACCCCAGTCTGGGCCGAGACTAGCCGACCGCGCGAGGCGGCCGACGACCGGAGAGCGGGTACCGGCGGGTCGCCCGGGGCGTCCGGGACGGCGGTGACCAGGGTCGCGCCCGGGAGCCCGCCCGCGCCGCCGCCCCGCACGCGGTGACGGTTAGAGTCGGATGCGTGTGGACGCGGCTGCTGACCCCCCGGTGGGTGCTGCTGCACCTGCTGGTCGCCGTCCTGTTCGTGGCCACCTTCTTCCTCGGCTACTGGCAGCTGACCAAGGCCGAGAACGGGGGCGGGGCGGTCAACTGGAGCTACGCGCTGCAGTGGCCGCTCTACGGCTTCATGGGCCTGTGGTTCTACGTGCGCATGGTGCGCGAGGAGCTGCGCCGCGACCCCGACGAGGACGCTCCCGGCAACTCGCTGGTGCTCTACCAGCGGCCGCGGATCGACACCACCGGCGACCCGGAGCTCGCGGCCTACAACGCCTACCTGGCCGAGCTCAACGAGCGCGCCCTGGGCCAGGAGAGCTCCCGTGGCCGCTGAGCCCACCGTCGCCTCCGACCGGCTGCCCCGGGCACTCGCCCGCCGCGTCGGGCAGGGCGTCCCCGCCGCGCTGCTGCGCTACCGGGTCATGGCCTGGATCGTCGGCGTCCTGCTCGTCGCGCTGATCCTGGTCGCCGTGCCGGTCAAGTACCTGGCCGAGATCGACGAGCCGGTCGCCGTCATCGGCACCGCCCACGGCTGGCTCTACGCCATCTTCTTCGTGACCGCCTGCGACCTCGCCCTGCGCGCCCGCTGGACGCTCAAGGGCACCGTCCTGGTGCTGCTCGCGGGCACCGTGCCCGTGCTGTCCTTCGTCGCCGAGCGCGTCGCCACCCGCAAGACCCGCGCCGGCGAGCGCGTCTGACCCCGTCCCGGCCCCCTCGGGCCGGGCTCGAGCCGACCCCGGAGACCTGCGCCTCATGTGCGGCCTGCTGGCCTACCTGTCCACCGATGCCCCCCGGGTCGCCGAGACCCACGTCGACGACGTCCGCGAGGCGCTGCACTGCCTGCACCACCGCGGCCCCGACGACACCGCCGTCTGGTCCGACCAGAACGTCGTGCTCGGCTTCAACCGGCTGTCGATCATCGACGTCGAGGGCAGCCCCCAGCCCCTCCCCTACGCCGCGGACCGCTACCGGATCCTGTTCAACGGCGAGATCTACAACTACGTCGAGCTGCGCGAGGAGCTGCAGACGGCCGGCGCGCAGCTGGCCACCCACGGCGACACCGAGACGATCGTCGCGGGCTACCACCTGTGGGGCCAGGACGTCGTCCGGCGGCTGCGCGGGATGTTCTCCTTCGTCATCTGGGACACCCAGACCCGCACCGCGTTCGGCGCCCGCGACCCGTTCGGCATCAAGCCCCTGTTCACCGCGCGCCTGGCCGACGGCGGGCTGGTCTTCAGCTCGGAGAAGAAGGCGCTGCTGCAGCTGCTCGGCGGCAGCGCCGCGGCCGGCGGCGTCGACCCGGCGTCGCTGCAGCACTACCTGACGCTGCAGTACGTGCCCGAGCCCGCGACGCTGCACCGCGGGATCCGCCGCATCGAGAGCGGTACCAGCTTCACCGTCGTCGACGGCGAGCTGGCCACCGCGCGCTACTTCCACCCGGCGTGGACGCCGCAGCCGGTGCCCGCCGGCCGCGAGCAGGACCTCTACGACCGCATCGCCGACGTCCTCGACGAGTCGGTGGCCAAGCATATGCGCGCCGACGTCACCGTCGGGTCGTTCCTCTCCAGCGGCATCGACTCCACGGCCATCGCCGCGCTCGCCCACCGCTACAACCCCGACCTGCTGACCTTCACGGTCGGCTTCGAGCGGCAGGCGCAGTCGGAGATCGAGATCGCCGCGGAGTCGGCGTCGATCCTCGGCGTGAAGCACGTGCCGGTCGAGGTGAGCGCCCAGCAGTTCGCCGACGCCATCCCCGAGGTGGTCTGGTACCTCGACGACCCGGTGGCCGACCCCGCGCTCGTGCCGCTGTACTTCGTGGCCCGCGAGGCCCGCAAGCACGTCAAGGTCGTGCTGTCCGGGGAGGGCGCCGACGAGCTGTTCGGCGGCTACACCATCTACCGCGAGCCGATCAGCCTGGCCTGGGCGTCGGGGCTGCCGCCGGCCGCCCGCCGCGCCATGGCGCGCATCGCCGGCCTGCTGCCCGAGGGCGTGCGCGGCCAGGACCTGCTGCGCCGCGCCGCCACGCCGCTGGAGCAGCGGTACTACGGCAACGCCCGCAACATGCGCGACGACGAGCTCGCCGCCCTGCTGCCCGGGCGTGACCCCGACCTGTCGCACGTCGCGGTCACCGAGGACCTCTACCGGCGCACCCGCGAGGCCGGCTACGACGACGTGACGGCGATGCAGTACGTCGACCTGTTCACCTGGCTGCGCGGCGACATCCTGGTCAAGGCCGACAAGATGACGATGGCCAACTCGCTGGAGCTGCGGGTGCCCTTCCTCGACCCCGAGGTGTTCGCCGTGGCGAGCTCCATCCCGGTCGAGCAGCGGGTGCCGCGGCGCGGGGACGCCACCAAGTACGCGCTGCGCCAGGCGATGCGGCAGATCGTGCCGCCGCGGATCATGAACCGGCGCAAGCTCGGCTTCCCCGTCCCGACGGCGGAGTTCCTCGCCGGGCCGCTGCACGAGTGGGCCCGCGACGTCGTGACGAGCAGCCAGACCCAGCAGTGGCTCGACCGCGACGTCGTCCTCGGCCTGCTCGACCGGCTGCGCGCCGAGGAGGTGCCGAGCAAGCGGGTCGCCCGTCAGCTGTGGTCGGTGCTGGTCTTCATGGTGTGGCACGGGATCTTCGTCGAGGAGCGGATCGTCGTCGACGTCCCGGAGACGGTCTACCCCGTCAAGCTCTGAGGAACGACAGCGGCGCCCGTCCCCTGCGGGGGACGGGCGCCGCTGTCGCGTCCAGGCGCGGGTGCTCAGGAGAAGGAGTCACCGCACGCGCAGGAGCCCTGCGCGTTGGGGTTGTCGATCGTGAAGCCCTGCTTCTCGATGGTGTCGACGAAGTCGATCACCGCGCCGCCCAGGTACGGGCCGCTCATCCGGTCGACGATGACCTCGACGCCGCCGAACTCGTACGTCTGGTCGCCGTCGAGGAACCGCTCGTCGAAGAAGAGCTGGTAGCGCAGGCCGGAGCAGCCGCCGGGCTGGACGGCGATGCGCAGACGCAGGTCGTCGCGGCCCTCCTGGTCCAGCAGCGCCTTGACCTTCGAGGCGGCCGGGTCGCTGAGCAGCACGCCGGTGCTGCCGGCGGTCTCGGTGTCCTGCACCGTCATGTTCTGTCCTCCCACATCCGAGGGCGTCCGTTGCGGCACTCCCTGCAGCGGACCAACACCGCCGTGGCGGGTCGTCTTCCCACTGTACGGCGCGCGGCCGCGAGGACCAGTGTCGTGAGCGGACGCACGTAGACTCGTCTGCCGTGAAGCTCCGCCTGCCCGGGCGCCGGGACCGCGCCGCCGAGACCGCCCCGGACACCTCCGCCGACCTGACCGGGCAGCTGGTCAAGGCGGGCGGCAAGGGCCGCCCCACGCCCAAGCGCCACGAGGCGCAGGGCCGCCGTCCCGGTCCCCCGCCGCCGCCTCCGACCACCCGCAAGGAGGCCTACGCCCGCACGCGCCAGCAGCAGGCGCAGCGCCGGGCGGAGACCCGCGCCGGCATGGCCCGCGGCGACGACGACTACCTGCCCGCGCGCGACCGCGGCCCGGTCCGCCGGCTGGTGCGCGACCTCGTCGACTCCCGCCGCAACGCCGGCAGCTTCTTCCTGCCCGTCGCCGCGCTGGTCCTGGTGGGCTACTTCATCCCGAACCCGGCGGTGCAGAACTACACCGTCTTCGTCTGGTTCCTGTTCTTCCTGGTGATCATCGTCGACTCGGTGTTCCTCGGCCGGAGGATTAAGAAGACGGTGGCGGCCCGCTTCCCCGGGCAGCCGCAGCGGATGAAGGGGCTGGTCTGGTACGGCGTCAGCCGCGCCACGATGGTCCGCCGCTGGCGGTTCCCCAAGCCGGAGGTCGCGGTCGGCGCCGAGGTGTGAGGTCGGCCGGCGCCGCCTAGCGTCGGGGCACGTGGAGTACCGACGCCTCGGCCGTTCCGGCCTGACCATCTCCGAGATCGCCTACGGCAACTGGCTCACCCACGGTGGCCAGGTCGAGGAGGACGCCGCGCAGGCCTGCGTGCACGCGGCCCTCGACGCCGGCATCACGACCTTCGACACCGCCGACGTCTACGCCGGCACCCGCGCCGAGGCGGTCCTCGGCCGGGCCCTCGCCGGCCAGCGGCGCGAGGGCCTGGAGATCTTCACCAAGGTCTACTGGCCGACCGGCCCCGGCCCGAACGACCGCGGGCTGGGCCGCAAGCACATCACCGAGAGCTGCGAGGCGTCGCTGCGGCGCCTGCAGACCGACCACATCGACCTCTACCAGGCCCACCGCTACGACGCGACGGTCCCGCTCGAGGAGACGATGACCGCCTTCGCCGACCTGGTGCGGGCGGGCAAGGTCCTCTACCTCGGCGTCTCGGAGTGGCGGGCCGAGGAGATCGCCGCCGGCGCCGCCCTCGCCCGCGACCTCGGCGTCCAGCTCATCAGCAGCCAGCCGCAGTACTCGATGCTGTGGCGGGTCATCGAGGACGAGGTCGTGCCGACGTCGCAGCGCGAGGGCGTCTCGCAGATCGTCTGGTCGCCGCTGGCGCAGGGCGTGCTCACCGGCAAGTACCGGCCCGGCGAGGAGCCGCCGGCCGGCAGCCGGGCGACCGACCCCGAGGCCGGGCGCTTCCTCAAGCAGTTCATGACCGACGAGGTGCTCACCCGGGTGCAGGGCCTGCGCCCGGTCGCCGACGACCTCGGCCTGTCCATGGCGCAGCTCGCGGTGGCGTGGGTGCTGCAGAACGAGAACGTCGCCGCCGCGATCATCGGCGCCACCCGCCCGGAGCAGGTGCACGACAACGTGAAGGCGGCCGGCGTGCGGCTCGAGGCCGACGTCCTGGCGCGCATCGACGAGGTGCTCGGCGACGTCGTCGAGCGCGACCCGGCCAAGACCGCCCGCGGCTGACCGGCGGGCCTGGACCTCGACCTCAGGTCGAGGTCCAGGCTCGGCCTCCCCCGCTCAGGCCGGCTCGAGGCCCATCGGTCCGTAGGCCCGCGTGTCGCCGTCGAACAGGCTCACCGCGACCACGCCCCGGCCGAGCAGGTCGCGCCAGTTCTCCCCCAGCCACGACTCGGCGTCGCCCTGGTTGTCCGACGGGGGCACCTCGACGCCGAGCGCGGCCGGGTCCAGCGTTGCGCCGTCGCGGCCCTCCAGCCGCCAGGTCCAGCTCATGCGGCCAGGCTAGTGACGGCACGCCGGTCGTGTCCGGGGTGTGACCGGAGCGCGGGTTACGCGCCCGACGGCGGGGGCATGGGGGCGGGGACCGATCCCGCCCCACGGAGGACCGATGACCGCCCCGACCGCGGGGGGCGCCTCGCGCGCCACCCCACCGCCCCCTCCGGCCGAGGACACCTCGACCGGCCAGCTGATCAGCCAGCTGACCGAGCAGGTCTCGCGCCTCGTGCGCGACGAAGCACGGCTCGCCCAGGCCGAGATGACCCAGAAGGCCAAGCGGCTCGGCGTCGGCGCCGGACTGTTCGGCGGCGCCGGGCTCTTCGGCTTCCTCGGGCTGTGCGTGCTCGTCGCCACGGCCGTGCTGGCCCTCGACGTCGTGCTGCCCGCGTGGCTGGCCGCGCTGATCGTCGCCGTCGTCCTGTTCGCCGTGGCCGGCGTGCTGGCGCTGATCGGCAAGAAGGACGTGCAGCAGGGCACCCCGCCGGTGCCGACCGAGGCGATCGCCAGCACCAAGGCCGACATCGCGACCGTGAAGGAGAACGCGCGGCGATGAGCACCCCCAGCGATGCCAGCAGGTCCGGTGCCGGCGGGTCCGACCCCGCCGCGTCCGGTCCGTCCGACCCCGACGCCATCAAGGCCGAGATCGAGGCCACCCGCGAGCAGCTCGGCCGCACGGTCGACGAGCTCAGCCACCGGCTCGACGTGCCGGCGCGCGCCAAGGAGGGCGCCGCCCGCGCCCGCGACACCGCCGTCGAGACCTACCGGGAGAGCCCGCCGGCCGTGGCCGGCGCCGGTGCGGCGCTCGCCGGTCTCGTCGGGCTGGTCGTGTGGCGCCGCCGGCGCAAGCGGCGCCGGGCCGCGGCCGCCTCGACCGGCACCTCCGCCGCGCTCGCCGAGGCCCGCGCCGAGACCCGCCGGGCGCGCCGGCGGGCCGACCGCGAGGCCGCGCGGGCCCGGAAGGCGATCGCGCGGAGCACGAAGCGGACCAAGCGCACGGCGCGGAGGACGGCGAGGAGGGCACGGAAGTGAGCAGCAAGGGCGCGAAGCTGGTCTACCGCCCGGTGGGCCTGGCCGGCGGTGTGCTGGCCGGCCTCATCAGCGGCACCATCTTCAAGCAGGTGTGGAAGCGGGTGTCCGGCGAGGAGGACGCGCCCAGTGCCCTGCAGAGCGAGTACCGGATGCGGGAGGTGGTCCTCGCCGCCGCCATCCAGGGCGCGCTGTTCGCCGCCACCAAGGCCGCGATCGACCGCGCGGGCGCGCGGGGCTTCACCAAGCTGACCGGCAACTGGCCGGGCGACTGACGCAGGCACCACCGAGCAGAGGGGGCGGCGAGATGGCCGGGACCAGGCAGCGCGACAGCGCGGTCGACCGGATCCGGGAGCGGGTCGAGGAGAAGGCGGCCCGGCGGGCGGCCGCGCGGGCGGCGGAGGAGCGCGCCGCCCGCGGCGAGCAGAAGGGGGACCCCGGCGCCGTCCCGCCGGGCGGCCCCTCCGCCGAGCGGCTGCCCGGCGTCCACGCCGACTCGCCCACGGAGATCCCGGCGCGCGGCTGGAAGCAGGTCGTCAAGCGGGCCTGGGCGGAGCACAACGCCGACAACATGCCGATCATCGCCGGCGGCGTCGCGTTCTTCGCCTTCCTGGCGATCTTCCCGGCGCTGATCGCCACCATCTCGATCTACGGGCTGGTCGCCTCGCCGGAGACCGTCGCCCAGCAGGTCGAGGACCTCTCCGCCCAGCTGCCCGACGAGGCCGCGAGCCTCATCGGCGACCAGCTGACCGCGATCACGCAGAACAGCGGCGGCGCGCTGTCGATCGGCCTGGCGATCTCGGTGCTCGCCGCGCTGTGGTCCGCGTCGGGCGGGACCGGCAACGTCGTCTCGGCGGTCAACATCGCGTACGACGAGGTCGAGACCCGCTCGTTCGTCAAGCGCAAGGCGCTGGCCCTCGGGCTCACGCTCGGCGCCATCGTGTTCGTGCTGGTCACCTTCACGCTGGTCGCTGTCGTCCCGGCCGTGCTCGACGCGCTGCCGCTCGGCGTGGTCGGGACGGTGCTGGCGCAGGTGCTGCGGTGGGTGCTGCTGCTCGGCGTCTTCGCGGGCTCGCTCGCGGTGCTGTACCGCGTCGCGCCCGACCGCGACGCCCCGCAGCTGAAGTGGGTGAGCCTCGGCGCGATCGTCGTGACGGTCATCTGGGCGCTGGTCAGCCTGGGCTTCAGCTTCTACGTCAACAACTTCGGGTCCTACGACAAGACCTACGGCACGATCGCCGGCGTCATCGTCCTGATGCTGTGGCTGTACCTGACCTGCTACCTGGTGCTGCTCGGCGCGGAGATCAACTCCGAGGCCGAGCACCAGACGGCGGAGGACACCACGCAGGGCCCGCCGGTGCCGATGGGCGAGCGCAACGCCACGATGGCCGACGAACTGCCCGACCCGCCGGAGCCGACGAAGGAGTCGAAGCAGAAGGCCTGAGCGCCGGCCCGGCTCGCCCCGGGGCGGTCGCGGCTACCGGACGTGCGAGGGCACGAACGGCGGCCTGACCACCTCGACCGGCTGGGGGCGCCCGCGCACGTCGACGGCGAGCGCGGCACCCTCGGTCGGCGAGGCCGCGGTGTCGAGCAGGGCGAGGGCGATGCCGGTGCGCAGGCTCGGCGAGAAGGTCCCGCTGGTGACCTCGCCGACCCGCGCGCCGTCGGCGTCGAGGACCGCCATGCCCGGGCGGGGGATGCCGCGGCCCGGGGCGCGCAGGCCCCACAGCAGGCGGGCCGGCCCGGTCTCCCGCTCGGCCAGCAGCGCCTCGCGGCCCCAGAACGCGGGCTTGCGCCAGCCCACGGCCCACCCGCTGCGCGCCTGCACGGGGGTGATCGACCGCGACAGCTCGTGGCCGTGCAACGGGTAGCCCATCTCGGTGCGCAGGGTGTCGCGCGCGCCCAGCCCGCAGGGGCGGATGCCCTCGGTGGCGCCGGCCTCCAGCAGCCGGTCCCACAGCTCCCCGGCCCGCTCGGCGGCCACCAGCAGCTCGTAGCCGTGCTCGCCGGTGTAGCCGGTCCGGCAGACCGTGACCTCCTGCCCCTCGCCGCCGGCGAACGCCATGTAGGCCAGGTCCGCGGCCAGCCCCGCGGCGGCCAGGACGGCCGGGGAGCGCGGCCCCTGGACGGCGAGGACGGCGACCTCCTCGTGCCGGTCGGTGACGATCACCCCGGCGGGGGCGGCGTCGGCGAGCCGCGTCAGCACCTCCTGCGCGTTGGCGGCGTTGGGGACCAGCAGCACGTCGTCCGGGCCGTGCAGGTAGACGATCAGGTCGTCGACCACGCCGCCGGCGTCGGCCTCGCCGTCGGGGACGCAGCACAGCGTGTACTGCGCCTGGCCCGGCCCGATGCGGGAGAGGTCGTTGGTCAGGCAGGCGTCGACGAACGCGGCGGCGCCCGGCCCGCGGACCGTGCCGGTGCCCAGGTGGGAGACGTCGAAGAGCCCGGCCGCCTCGCGCACCGCCGCGTGCTCGGCGAGCACGCCGCCGCCGGCGTACTCGATGGGCATCGACCAGCCGCCGAAGTCGGCCAGCTTGGCGCCGGCCGCGACGTGCCGGTCGTGCAGGGGCGAGGTCCGGGGGCTCACGCCCGGAACCGTAGCGACGCCGGCCCGGCCGCTCCTTCGCAGTCCTCAGGACCGCGGCGCGGGCGGGCCCTACGATCGTCGGGTGCCGCCGACGATCACCGCCACCGACCGCCCGCTCGAGAAGACGCCCGCCGACGCCGTCGTCGTCGGTGTCGGGAAGGGCAGCTCGGGGCTGCTGCCCACGCCCGGCGCGGAGGCCGTCGACCGGCTGCTCGGCGGCCGGCTGCTGCCCGCGCTGGCCGACCTCGGCGCCCGCGGGGGCGAGGACGAGGTCACCAGGGTCGCGAGCCTCGGCCAGGGCCCCTTCCCCGTCGTGGCGGCCGTGGGCCTCGGGGCCCCGCAGCCCGGCGGTGGCTGGTCGCCCGAGGCGCTGCGCCGCGCGGCCGGTGCCGCCAGCCGGGCGCTGACCGGGCGGTCCTCGGTGGTCACGCTGCTCGCCGCCGTCGGGGGCACCCCGGACGCCGAGCGCCTGCACGCGGTGGGCGAGGGCTCGCTGCTCGGCGCCTACGAGTTCACCGCCTACCGCTCCGACCTCCCCGCCGACCGGCCGGCGCCGCCGCGCGAGTTCACCGTGGTCGTCCCCGACGCCGGCGCGGCCAAGGCCCCGCTCGCGCGGGTGCGGGCGGTCGCCGACGCGGTCGCCCTGGTCCGTGACCTGGTGAACACCCCGCCCAACGACCTCTACCCCGCCGAGCTCGCCGCCCGCGGCGCGGCCGCGGGCAAGGCCGCGGGCCTGTCGGTGGAGGTGCTCGACGAGGCGCAGCTGGCCGCCGGCGGCTACGGCGGCGTGCTGGCGGTCGGCGGCGGCTCCGCCCGCGGCCCGCGCCTGCTGCGGCTGACCTACAACGGCAAGAAGGCCCGCAAGAAGGTCGCCCTCGTCGGCAAGGGCATCACCTTCGACAGCGGCGGCCTGTCGATCAAGCCCGCCGCCAACATGCACCACATGACCAGCGACATGGCCGGCGCGGCCGCCGTGATCGCCACCGTCTGCCTGGTCGCGCAGCTGGGCCTCCCGGTCGACGTCACGGCCACCGTGCCGATCGCGGAGAACCTGCCCGGCGGCAGCGCCTACCGCCCGGCCGACGTCGTGACCTTCCGCAACGGCAAGAAGGCCGAGATCACCAACACCGACGCCGAGGGCCGCGTCGTGCTCGCCGACGCCATCGCCCGCGCCGCCGAGGACTCCCCCGACGTGCTGTTCGAGACCTCCACGCTCACCGGCGCCCAGCTGGTCGCGCTCGGGTCCCGCACGGCCGGCGTGATGGGCAGCGACGACCTGCGCGACGCCGTCGTGGCCGCCAGCCGGCGCAGCGGCGAGCCGATGTGGCCGATGCCGATGCCGGAGGAGCTCCGCAGGGGCATCGACTCCCCCGTCGCCGACTTCGTCAACGCCAACGCCGACCGCATGGGCGGCATGCTCGTGGGCGCCCACTTCCTCGCCGAGTTCGTCCCGGCCGGGCTGCCGTGGGCGCACATCGACATCGCCGGGCCGAGCTACAACACCGGCGCGCCCTGGGGATACACGCCCAAGGGCGGCACCGGCGTCCCGGTCCGCACGCTGCTGGCCGCGATCGAGGACCTCGTCGCCGGCTGACCCGGGCCGGCCGGGTCCCCGGCCGGCCCCCACGGCGCGTCCGGGACCGCCCCGCCCTCGGACTGCGGCGCCGCACGGAGTGGCAGGATGGATCCGGACCATCCCCCACCCACTCGAGCGGGGGAACCCGAGAACCTCGAGGAGCACGTCGTGAGCGCACCCACCACCCCTGCCGACCTGGTCATCCTCGGCGGTGGCTCGGGTGGCTACGCCGCCGCGCTGCGGGCGGCGGAGCTGGGCCTGTCGGTCGTCCTGATCGAGAAGGACAAGGTCGGCGGCACCTGCCTGCACCGCGGCTGCATCCCGACCAAGGCGCTGCTGCACGCCGGTGAGGTCGCCGACCTGGCCCGCGAGGGCGAGCAGTTCGGCGTCAAGACCTCGCTGGCCGGCATCGACATGGACGGCGTCAACTCCTACAAGGACGGCGTCGTCTCCCGCCTCTACAAGGGCCTGCAGGGGCTGATCAAGAGCCGGAAGATCACCTACGTCGAGGGCGAGGGCCGGCTGGTCTCCCCCACCGCGGTGTCGGTGAACGGGCAGACCTACGAGGGCCGCCACGTCCTGCTGGCCACCGGCTCCTACTCCCGCACCATCCCCGGCGTCGAGCTCGACGGCGTCCGCGTCATCGACAGCGAGCAGGCTCTCGGCCTCGACCGCGTCCCGACCTCGGCGATCATCCTCGGCGGCGGCGTCATCGGCTGCGAGTTCGCCAGCGCCTGGAAGTCCTTCGGCGTCGACGTCACGATCATCGAGGGCCTCAAGCACCTCGTCCCGCTCGAGGACGAGAGCTCCTCGAAGCTGCTCGAGCGCGCCTTCCGCCGCCGGAAGATCAACTTCGAGCTCGGCAACATGGTGTCCTCGGTGCAGTCCACCGAGAACGGCGTCAAGGTCAGCCTGCAGAACGGCAAGGAGTTCGAGGCCGAGATCGTCCTCGTGGCCATCGGCCGCGGGCCGGTCAGCCAGGGCCTCGGCTACGAGGAGGCCGGCGTCGCCATGGAGCGCGGCTACGTCCTCGTCGACGGCTACTGCCAGACCAACGTCCCGACCATCTCCGCCGTCGGCGACCTGATCCCCACCCTGCAGCTGGCCCACGTCGGCTTCGGCGAGGGCATCCTCGTCGCCGAGCGCCTCGCCGGCCTCCCGGTCGTGCCGATCGACTACGCCGGCGTCCCCCGGGTCACCTACTCCGACCCCGAGGTCGCCTCCGTCGGCCTCACCGAGGTGCAGGCGCGCGAGAAGTACGGCGACGTCGAGACCCTCGTCTACGACCTCGGCGGCAACGGCCGCAGCCAGATCCTCAAGACCCAGGGCGCCGTCAAGCTGATCCGCCAGAAGGACGGCCCGGTCGTGGGCGTCCACATGGTCGGCAGCCGCGTCGGCGAGCTGGTCGCCGAGGCGCAGCTCATCTTCAACTGGGAGGCCCTCCCCGACGAGGTCGCCTCCCTCATCCACCCGCACCCGACGCAGAGCGAGGCCATCGGCGAGGCCCACCTGGCCCTCGCCGGCAAGCCGC
This sequence comes from Geodermatophilus nigrescens, assembly GCF_900129495.1. Lineage (GTDB taxonomy): Bacteria > Actinomycetota > Actinomycetes > Mycobacteriales > Geodermatophilaceae > Geodermatophilus > Geodermatophilus nigrescens. The sequence continues at coordinate 89,514 of NZ_FQVX01000005.1, read as the reverse complement.
TGCACGCGCACAGCTGACGCCACACCCCGCGCCGCCGCCCGACCTCTCCCCCACCCGCGCCACCCCGAAGGAGCCCTCTCCCGATGCCGACCTCCGTCACCATGCCCGCCCTGGGCGAGAGCGTCACCGAGGGCACGGTCACCCGCTGGCTCAAGCAGGAGGGTGAGCAGGTCGAGGTCGACGAGCCCCTCCTCGAGGTCTCCACCGACAAGGTCGACACCGAGATCCCGTCCCCCGCGGCGGGCGTCCTCACCAAGATCCTGGTGGCGGAGGACGAGACCGTGGACGTGGGCGCGGAGCTCGCCGTCATCGGCGGGGAGGGCGACGGCGGCGGCGCAGGTGGGCCGGCGTCGGCCGAGGACGCTGACTCGACCCCGCAGACCCCCGACGAGCAGGTCGAGGACGCGGGCCCCGGCCCGTCCGAGGCGCCGGCCCCGGCCGCCGAGGCGCCCGCCCCCGACGCCGGCCAGGGCGGGAGCCAGAGCGGCCAGGGTGGTGGCGAGGGGACGCCGGTCACCATGCCGGCGCTCGGCGAGAGCGTCACCGAGGGCACCGTCACCCGCTGGCTCAAGGCCGTCGGCGACGAGGTCACCGCCGACGAGCCGCTGCTCGAGGTCTCCACCGACAAGGTCGACACCGAGATCCCGGCTCCGGTCTCCGGCACGCTGCTGGAGATCACCGTCAACGAGGACGAGACCGTCGACGTCGGCGCGCAGCTCGCGGTGATCGGCAGCGCCTCGTCCGGCGGTGGCGCCCCCGCGCCGGCCCAGCAGGCCCCGGCCCAGGAGCAGGCCCAGGAGCAGGCCCCGGCCCAGCAGGACACCCCGGTCACCCAGCCGGCGGCGCCGCGTCAGGAGCCGCCCGCCGAGGCGCCCCCCGGCCCCCCGCCGTCGGTCCCCGCGGGCGCCGACTACGGCTCCGGGGCGGCCGAGACCGTCGCCGAGCAGCAGCAGACGCCGCCCACCCAGCCCGATCCCGCGCCGGCCCAGCAGCAGGCCCCGGCTCAGCAGCAGGCCCCGGCTCAGCAGCAGGCGCCGGCGCAGCCGTCCGCGCCGGCCCCGGCCGACGGCAGCGGCACCTACGTCACCCCGCTGGTCCGGCGCCTGGCCGCCGAGCACGGCGTGGACCTCACCTCGGTGACCGGCACCGGCGTGGGCGGCCGCATCCGCAAGCAGGACGTCCTGGCCGCCGCGGAGGCGGCCGCGGCTCCGGCTCCGGCCGCCGCTCCCGCCGCGCCGTCGGCCCCGGCCGCCGCCGGTCGTCCCGCCGCCCCGTCCCCGGCCGCCCAGCCGGACCCGGCGCTGCGCGGCCGCACGGAGAAGATGTCGCGCCTGCGCGGCGTCATCGCCCGCCGGATGGTCGAGTCGCTCGCGATCAGCGCGCAGCTGACCACGGTCGTCGAGGTCGACGTCACCCGGATCGCCAAGCTCCGCGACCGTGCCAAGCGGGACTTCGAGACCCGCGAGGGCGCCAAGCTCTCGTTCCTGCCGTTCTTCGCCAAGGCGGCCGTCGAGGCGCTCAAGGCCCACCCGGCCGTGAACTCCTCGGTGGACATGGAGGCCGGCACGGTCACCTACCACGACACCGAGAACCTCGGCGTCGCGGTGGACACCGAGCGCGGCCTGCTGGTGCCGGTCATCCACGGTGCCGGCGACCTGAGCATCGGCGGCCTGGCGCGCAAGATCGCCGACCTGGCCGAGCGGACCCGGATCAACAAGGTCACGCCCGACGAGCTCGGCGGCGGCACGTTCACGCTGACCAACACCGGCAGCCGCGGCGCCCTGTTCGACACCCCGATCATCAACCAGCCGCAGGTGGCGATCCTGGGCACCGGCTCGGTGGTCAAGCGCCCGGTCGTCGTCCAGGACCCCGACCTCGGCGAGGTCATCGCGGTCCGGTCGATGGTCTACCTGGCCCTCACCTACGACCACCGGATCGTCGACGGCGCCGACGCCGCCCGCTTCCTCGGCACCGTCAAGGAGCGCCTGGAGGCCGGCCAGTTCGAGGGCGAGCTGGGCCTCGCCTGATGTCCCCCGGTCGGGCCCCGGCGCACGCGCCGGGGCCCGACCGCTTCCGTGCCAGGGGGGACGAGGAGCGTCATGAAGATCGCTGTCACCGGGGCCTCGGGCCTCATCGGCTCGGCGCTGGTCCCCGCCCTGCGCGAGGACGGCCACGAGGTCATCCGGCTGGTCCGGCGCACCCCGCGCACGGCCGACGAGCACCGCTGGGACCCCCAGCACCGGCGCATCGACGCGGCGGTTCTGGCCGACGTCGACGCCGTGGTCAACCTGGCCGGCACGCCGATCCGGCCGCGTCCGTTCACCGCGTCCTACAAGCGGGACCTGCTCGCCAGCCGGGTCGACAGCACCACCACCATCAGCGAGGCGCTGGCCACCGCGGCCGCCGTGGACCCCTCGCGGCCGCGGGTCCTGCTGTCGGCGTCGGCGGTCGGCTACTACGGCGACACCGGTGACCGCGTCACCGACGAGCAGGCGCCGCCCGGGGACGACTTCCTCGCCCGCGTCTGCGTCGAGTGGGAGGCCGCCACCCGCCCGGCCACGGACGCCGGCGTGCGGGTGGTGACCCTGCGGACGGGCCTGGTCATCGACCGCGGCGCGATGCTCGTGCGGATCCTCGGCACCGTCTTCCGCCTCGGCCTGGGCGGGCGGATGGGGTCGGGCCGGCAGTACTGGCCCTGGGTCGGCCTCGCCGACGAGATCGGCGCCATCCGGTTCCTGCTCACCGCCGACGGCGTCCGCGGGCCGGTCAACCTGACCGGGCCCGAGCCGGTGCCCAACGCCGAGTTCGTCCGGGAACTGGCCGCCGCCGTGCACCGGCCCGCCGTCCTGCCGGTGCCGGCGTTCGCCATCCGCGCCGGCCTGGGCGAGTTCGGCCGGTCGAGCGTGCTCGCGGGCCAGCGGGCGGTCCCGGCCGCGCTGCAGGCCGCCGGGTACCGCTTCACGCACGCCACGCTGTCCTCCGCCCTGCACCAGGCGCTCGCCCGGCGCTGACCGGCTCACGCCAGCCGCCCCGCCGAGCCGATCCGCCAGCCCTCCGGGCCGGGCACCAGCACCATCGCGACCTCCGCCGGCGCCCGCCCGGGCTCGGTGCGCAGGGCCGGACCGCCGGGGTCGGCCGCGGGCACGACGGTGTAGGCCGGCCAGGAGTCGACGAGGCCCACCCGCACCTGCCCGTCCGCGGCGGGCGGCCCGGCGACCTCCACGCCGGTGACGGCCGGCTCGAAGCCGCGCAGCGCCTCGCCGGCCGCGGCCAGCGCGGCGAGGGAGGCGCGGTCGGCGGCGAGGAGCGGGCTGTCGGCGGTGTAGACGCCGTCGAGCAGGGCCGTGTCGCCGGTGGTGAAGGCCTCCGCGCGGCGGTCGTAGAGGGCGACGAGCACCGCCGTCCAGTCCGTCGCCTCGGGCGCCGGGGTGGGCTCCGGGTCCGGGAGGACCGGCTCGGGGAAGACCGGCGCGGGGGTCGGGAGACCCGTGTCCGGCGCGGGCTCCGGGGCGGCCGTCGCCGTCGCGGTCGCCGGTGCGCTGGCCGTGGCGGCCGCTGCCGCCTCCGCCGGGAGCGGTGCCGCGCCCGGTCCGGACCGCGACCACAGCAGGCCGCCCCAGACGGCGACGCCGACGAGCAGCGCCGTGCCGACGGCGGCCGCGGCGCGGCGGAGCACCGCCGCCGAGGGCCGGCGCCGGCCACGCGCCGGCGGCACCTCCCGTGGCGCGGGGCGCCGGTGCCGGCCGGGCACCTGGTGGGTGAGCTCCGTGCGCGGCCCCGTGCCGGCATCGGCGAGGTCGGCGTCCGGGCCCCCGGCCGCGGGCAGCCGGACGGGCTCGGGCCGGCAGGCGTGCCGCAGGTCGAGGGCGAACGCGGCGGCCGAGCCCCGGGCGTGCGGATCGGCCGACAGCCCGCGGACGACCACCTCGAGGAGCGCGGGCGGGCAGCCGGGCGCCAGGGCGGCGAGGTCGGGCAGCTCCCCCGCCGCCGCGACGTCGAGGGTGTCGGCCGGGGTGGCGGCGTTCCACGGCGGCACCCCGGTGAGGGCGTGGAAGGCCGCCGCTGCCACGCCGAAGACGTCGGAGGCCGGACCGGGTGCACCCCCGCGGGCGACCGCCGGGTCGACGTAGGCCGGCGTGACCTCCCCGGCCGCCTCCTCACCGAGCACCCGGGCCACCCCGAGGTCGGTGAGCACCGGCCGCCCCTCCGCGGTGAAGACGACGTTGCCCGGCGAGAGGTCGCCGTGCACCACCCCGTCCTCGTGCGCGCGGGCGAGCGCCGCGGCGACCGGCGCCAGAGCGGTGACGACCTCCCCTGGCCGCAGCCGCCCGCGGCGGGCCAGCAGCGCGGCCAGGCTGCCGCCCTCCAGCAGGTCGAGGACGAGTGCCACCCGGGCCGGTCCGCCCCGCCGCGGCTGGTGCACCACCTCGTGCAGCCGGACCAGGTGCGGGTGGTCCAGCGCACCGAGCAGGGCGGCCTCGCGCGCCTGCCGGGCGGCATCGCCCGCGACGAGGACCTTGACCGCCACCGGCGGGCCGCCGCCGCGCGGCCGGGCGCGCCAGACCTCACCCGACCCGCCCCGGCCGAGCAGCCGGTCGAGCAGGTAGCCGGGCACGACGGGCGGCAGCGGGCACTCGTCATCGGGAGGCGCGGACACGGCCGGGACGGTAGGTCCCGCGGCGCCCCGCCCGCTCCGGCCGTCCACAGGCCGGGATGCCGTCCACAGCCCGCCCGGCCGACGGGTGCCGCGGCCGTGCTGCGCCTAGGTTCGGGCCATGCCGCTCCCTGCTCGTGCCGAGGTCGTCGTGGTCGGCGCGGGACTGGCCGGCCTGTCGGTGGCCACCCGGCTGGCCGCCGCCGGGGTCGACGTCCACGTGCTCGAGGCCGCCGCGCACGTCGGGGGGCGGCTGGCCACCGAGCGGGTCGACGGGTTCGTGGTCGACCGCGGGTTCCAGGTGTTCAACACCGGCTACCCGCGGGCCGCCGACCTCGACCTGCCCGCCCTGGACCTCGGGTACTTCGTGCCCGGCGCGGTGGTCCGGGTGGACGGCGCGGCGCACCGGGTCGCCGACCCGCGGCGCCGGCCGGGCGCGGCGCTCGACACCCTGCGCGCGCCGATCGGGTCGCTGCCGCAGAAGGCGGCCATCGCCGCGTTCTCCGCCCGGGCCGGGTACTGGCCGGTCCGGCGGCTGCTCGGCGCCCGGGAGACCTCGGCGGCCGAGCACCTGCGGCAGGCCGGGGTGGGCACCGCGGCGCTCGAGCGCTTCTTCGGCCCGTTCCTCGCCGGTGTGCTGCTCGAGGACCGGCTGGAGACCTCCAGCCGCTACCTCGACCTGCTGTGGCGGAGCTTCGCCCGCGGCGCCACCGGGCTGCCCGCGGCGGGCATCCAGGCGATCGGTGAGCAGCTCGCCCGCCGGGTCGGCAGCGACCGGGTGCACACCGGCGTCCGAGTGGAGGCGGCCACCGGCGACGGCGTCACCAGCGACGCCGGTCCGGTGCGGGCCGACGCCGTCGTCGTGGCCACCGACCCCGGTACCGCCACCGGGCTGGTGCCCGCGGTCGAGGCGTCGGCGCCGCGGCAGGTCACCACGCACTACCACGTGCTGCCGTCCTCGCCCTGGACGGAGCCGCTCATCGTCCTGGGCACCCCGGGCGGGCGGCTGGTCAACAGCGTCGTGCTCAGCGACGCGCAGCCCGCCTACTCCCCCGACGGACGGGCCCTCGTCGCGAGCAACAGCCTCGCCCCCACCCGCGAGGCCGACGTGCGCGACGAGGTGGCCCGGCTGCACGACGTCGCCGCCGCCGACCTGGCGCACCTGACCACCGTGACGGTGACCGGCGCCCAGCCCGCCGCCCTGCCGCCGTTGCGTCACCTCCGCCCGGTCGACCTCGGCGGCGGGCTGTACGTGTGCGGCGACCACCGCGACACCCCGTCGATCCAGGGCGCCATGGCCAGCGGCCGCCGCACCGCCGCCGCTGTCCTGCGCGCGCTGCGGCCGGGCACCGCCGGAGCCGCCTGATGGCCGCCACCGCACCGACCGTCCTGGCCACGAGCATCGGCTTCGACTCCCGCGGCCGCGGTCCCTCCGACTGGGCGCCTGGTCCCGTCTTCGACCTCGCCGCCGAGCTCGCCGGGGCGCCGGAGCGGCCGCGGCTGTGCTGGCTCGGCACCGCCACCGGCGACGACCCGGCGCGGCTGGCCGGCGTGTACGGCGCCTTCGCGGGCAGCCGGGTGCAGGTCAGCCACCTGAGCCTGTTCCCGATGCCCACGGTCGCCGACGTGCGGGCGCACCTGCTGGCGCAGGACGTCGTCTGGGTGGGCGGGGGCAGCGTCGCGAACCTGCTCGCGGTGTGGCGGGCGCACGGGCTCGACGAGGTGTTCCGCGAGGTGTGGGAGGCGGGCGTCGTGCTGGGCGGGGTGTCGGCGGGGTCGCTGTGCTGGCACGTCGGCGGCACCACCGACTCCTTCGGCCCCGACCTGCGCCCGGTGACGAACGGCCTGGGGCTCATCCCCACGTCCAACGGCGTCCACCACGACTCCGAGGAGCAGCGCCGCCCGCTGTACCACCGGCTGGTGGCCGACGGCACGCTTCCGGCCGGGCACGCCACCGACGACGGCGTCGGCCTGGTCTACCGGGGCACCGACCTGGTGGAGGCCGTGGCCGACCGGCCGGGGAAGGCCGCCTACCGGGTGGAGCGGGGGCCCGGCGGCGGTGCCGTCGAGACCCGGGTCGAGCCGCGCCGGCTGCGGTGAGCGCGGGCATAGGCTGGGTGGCGTGACCGAACTGCGCGTCGTCCGGGCCGGCACCGTCCCCTACGAGGAGGCGTGGGCACGCCAGCGCGAGATCCACGCCGCGCGCGTGGCCGGGGAGGGCCCCGACACGCTGCTGCTGCTCGAGCACCCGTCGGTCTACACCGCCGGCCGGCGCACCGAGCCGCACGAGCGCCCGTTCGACGGCACCCCGGTCGTCGACGTCGACCGCGGCGGCAAGATCACCTGGCACGGGCCCGGCCAGCTGGTCGGCTACCCGATCGTCGCGCTGCCCGACCCGGTCGACGTCGTCGCGCACGTGCGGCGCCTCGAGGACGCGCTGATGGAGGTCTGCGCCGGCCTCGGCGTGAGCACGCAGCGGGTCGAGGGACGCAGCGGCGTCTGGATGGCCGCCGACCCGCCCGGTCCGGACAGCCGGCACCGCCCCGAGCGCAAGATCGCCGCGATCGGCGTGCGCGTGGCGCGCGGCGTGACCATGCACGGGTTCGCGCTCAACTGCGACCCCGACCTGGGCGCGTTCGGCGCCATCGTCCCGTGCGGCATCGCCGACGCCGGCGTCACGTCGCTCACCGCGGAGCTCGGCCGCGACGTCCCCGTCGCCGAGGTCGTCGACGCCGTCGAGGACGCGGTGCGCCACGTGCTCACCCTCGCCCCGGCCGTCTGACCGCCGTGGCCGGCCTGCCGCAGAGCAGCACCTACGTCAGCCTCACCACGTTCCGCCGCACCGGCGAGGCCGTCCCCACCCCGGTGTGGGCCGCGCCCGACGGCGACCGGCTCGTCGTCTGGACCCGCGCCGACTCCGGCAAGGTCAAGCGGCTGCGGCACACCGCCCGGGTCACCGTGGCGCCGTGCGACGTCCGCGGCCGCACCACCGACGAGCCCGTCGAGGCCACCGCCGTCCTGCTCGAGCCGCACGAGTGGCGGCAGGCACGGGCCGCCCTGGCGCGGCGCTACGGCTGGCAGTGGAGGGTCTCCTACGCCAGCTCGAAGCTCTGGCAGCGGGTCACCCGACCCGGCATCCAGCGGCACGCGATGATCCGCGTCCGCCCCGCCTGAGCCGGGGACGGCCCGCCCCGTCCCGCCCGGGCCGGAGCCCGGGCGGGACGGGCGGTCAGCCGACGACGAAGTTGACCAGCCGGCCCGGGACGGCGATCACGCGCCGCACCGTCTTGTCCGCCAGCTGCGCGGCCACCCGCTCGTCGGCCCGCGCGGCCGCCTCGAGCGCCGCGGCGTCGGCGTCGGCCGGCACGTCGACCTGCGCGCGCACCTTGCCGTTGACCTGCACGGCCACCTGCACGGTGTCCTCGGCCAGCCAGCGCTCGTCGGCGACCGGGAACGGCGCCCACGCCACCGAGTCGGCATGCCCCAGCCGGGCCCACAGCTCCTCGGCCAGGTGCGGGGCCAGCGGCGCCACCAGCAGCACCAGCGGCTCGGCCACCTCCCGCGGCACCGGCGAGTCGGCGCCGTAGGCCGCGGTCAGCGCATTGGTCAGCTCCGCGACCCGGGCGATCGCGACGTTGAACCGCAGCGTGGCCATGCCGTCGCGCACGCCGGCGATCGCCCTGTGCAGCGCCCGCAGCTCGTCGTCGCCGGGGGCGGCGTCGGCGGCCCGGACGGCGCCGGTCTGCTCGTCGACGACGACCCGCCAGATCCGCTGCAGCAGCCGCTGCGAGCCGACGACGGCCTTGGTGTCCCACGGACGCGACTGCTCCAGCGGGCCGGTGGACATCTCGTACACCCGGAAGGTGTCGGCGCCGTAGGCCCCGATCATCTCGTCGGGCGTGACCATGTTCTTCAGCGACTTGCCGATCTTGCCGTACTCGCGGTTGACCGGCCTGCCCTCGTAGAGGAACCGCCCGTCCTGCTCGACGACGTCGGCGGCGGGCACGTAGAAGCCGCGCTCGTCGGTGTAGGCATAGGCGGAGATGTAGCCCTGGTTGACCAGCCGGCGGAACGGCTCCTCGCTGGAGACGTAGCCCAGGTCGTGCAGCACCTTGTGCCAGAACCGCGCGTACAGCAGGTGCAGCACCGCGTGCTCCATGCCGCCGACGTAGAGGTCCACGCCGCCGACGTCGCCGGGCGTCCGCGGGCCCATCCAGTAGCGCTCCAGCTCCGGGTCGACCATCTGCGTGTCGTCGCCCGGGTCGATGTAGCGCAGGTAGTACCAGCACGAGCCCGCCCAGTTGGGCATCGTGTTGGTCTCACGGCGGTAGGGCTTCAGGCCGTCGCCCAGGTCCAGCTCGACGGTCGCCCACTCGGCCACCCGCGACAGCGGGGGCTCGGGCGCGGAGTCGGCGTCGTCGTCGGCGAAGGTCTTGGGCGAGTAGTCGTCGACCTCGGGCAGCAGCACCGGCAGCAGCGACTCCGGCACCGCCCGCGGCAGGCCGTCGGCGTCGTAGACGACCGGGAACGGCTCGCCCCAGTAGCGCTGCCGGCTGAACAGCCAGTCGCGCAGCTTGTAGGTGGTCGTCGCCTCGCCGTGCCCGGCGGACACCAGCCACGCGGTCATCCGGGCGATGGCGTCGGCCTTGTCGGTCAGCCCGTCCAGCGAGACCTGCTCGTTCGACGAGTTGATCATCGGCCCGCTGCCGGTGTACGCGCCGCCGTCGAAGTCGGCGGGCGGCTGCACGGTGCGCACGACGGGCAGGCCGAAGGCCTCGGCGAACTCCCAGTCGCGGGTGTCCTCGCCCGGCACGGCCATGATCGCGCCGGTACCGTAGCCGGTCAGGACGTAGTCGGCGATGAAGACCGGCAGCTCGCGGCCGGTCACCGGGTTGACGGCGGTGGCGCCCAGCCAGACGCCGGTCTTCTCCCGGCTCTCGTTCTGCCGGTCCAGCTCCGAGCGACGCGAGGCCTGCCGCTGGTACTCGCGCACCGCCTCGGCCGGGGTGGCCGCGCCGCCGGTCCAGCGCGGGTCGGTGCCGTCGGGCCACGCCTGCGCGGTGAGCGTCTCCACCAGCGGGTGCTCGGGCGCCAGCACCATGTACGTGGCCCCGAACAGCGTGTCGGGACGGGTGGTGAACACCTCGATCGTCTCGGCTGGGTCGTCCGCCCGCCCCGCCGCCCCGACGGCGAAGCGGATCCGCGCACCGGTCGACCGGCCGATCCAGTTGCGCTGCATCTGCTTGACCGAGTCCGACCAGTCCAGCCGGTCCAGGTCGGCCAGCAGCCGCTCGGCGTAGGCGGTGATCCGCATCATCCACTGGGTCAGCGGGCGCCGGAACACCGGGAAGTTGCCGCGCTCGGAGCGCCCGTCGGGCGTGACCTCCTCGTTGGACAGCACCGTGCCCAGGCCCGGGCACCAGTTCACCGGCGCCTCGTGCCGGTAGGCCAGCCGGTGCGCGTCGACGACCTGCCGCTTCTCGACGTCGGACAGCTCCGCCCAGGGCCGGCCCGACGGGTTGGTGCCCGGGGCGGGCGAGCGGGTGCCGGCGTCCAGCTCGGCCACCAGCTCCTCCACCGGGCGGGCGCGGCCGGCCTCCTCGTCGAACCAGGCGCCGAAGATCTTGAGGAAGATCCACTGCGTCCACCGGTAGTAGCCCGGGTCGATCGTCGCGAAGGTGCGGCGCTCGTCGTGGTCGACGCCCAGCCGGCGCAGCTGCGCCCGGATCGCCGCGATGTTGGCCTCGGTGGTGATCCGCGGGTGCTGCCCGGTCTGCACGGCGTACTGCTCGGCGGGCAGGCCGAAGGCGTCGTAGCCCATCGGGTGCAGCACGTTCTCGCCGTCCATGCGGCGGAACCGGCTGGTGACGTCGGTGCCCAGGTAGCCCAGGGGGTGCCCGACGTGCAGGCCCGCGCCCGAGGGGTACGGGAACATGTCCATGATGAAGGTCTTGGGCCGGTCGGCGACGCGGTCGAAGCCCTCGGACAGCCGGCCCGTCGGGTTGGGCGTGTGGAAGGTGCCCTCGCGCTCCCACCTGTCCTGCCATTCCAGCTCGATCCGCTGCGCCAGCGCGGGTGTGTAGCGGTGCGGCGGGACGCCCTCGTCCGCAGGCTCGGTGGTGGGCTGGCTCGCCGTCTGGCTCATCGCGGTGCTCCCGGGGTCATCCGTCGGCGGACATGAAAAAACCCCTCACGCAGGAGGGGTCGCCGTGCTGACTGGTGCTTCAGGTCAGCACGGCCGGAGAAGCAGGCGCCCGCCGGTCACTCCCCCAGCCTAGCGCGACGCCGCGACTCACCCGGAGGGGTCGGACCGGCGGTGCCCGGGTGCATGTCGGCGCGGTACCCGCCGATGGAGTCCCCGTGCGCCCTGACGCGGTCTCCCCCCGGCGTGCCGGGACCGATCCCCGTGACCTCCTGCTGGTGGTCGCGGCCCTCGGCGTGACCGCGTTCTCCACCGGCGTCGGCCCGCGGCCGGGCGGAGCGGTGTGGGACGTCGTCTACGACGTCGTGCTCTACCACGTGGCCTGGGTCGCCGCGGGCATCGCCTGCTGGCTGACCGCCCCCCGCGCCCCGCGCGAGGCCCTCGGCTGGCGCGCCATCGGCACCACGCTGCTGCTGGCCAGCGTCGGCAACATCGCCCGCATCATCGAGACCGGCCAGGCCGGGACGACGCCGTCGGTGGTCGGCGACACCTGCGTGACGGTGGCCTACGCCTTCCTCTACGTGGCGCTGTTCGTCTTCATCCGCGCCCGCGTGAGCCGGTTCCTGCCGAGCATGTGGCTCGACGGCGTCATCGGCGCCCTCGGCACCGGCGCCGTCGGGATCGGCTTCCTGCTCGGTCCCTACCTCACCGGCGCCGGCACGGTCTCCTACCTGCAGCTGGCCTGGCCCGCCGCCGACGTGCTGCTGCTGGCCCTGCTCGCCGGGGTCGGCGCCATCCTCGGCGTGCACCTGGACCGCACGCTGCTGCTGGTCAGCGCGTCGGTCGCCCTCATCTGCGTCGCCGACGTCGGGCTGTTCCTGCTCAGCGTCGCCGGCCGCTACTCCGACGGCGGGCCGCTCGAGCTGGTCTGGCTGGCCGGCGTGCTCTGCGCCGGCGTCGCCGCGCAGCGCACCACCGGCGACCCCGAGCCGCGCGAGGAGGGCGCCGGCGTCCGGATCTCCTGGCGGCTGGTCGCGCTGCCGCTGGCCGGGGCGCTGGCCGCCCTCACCGTGCTCGCCGCCGGATACGGCGACCACCTGCCCGCCAGCGCCGGCTGGCTGGCCGTCGGCTGCGTGCTCGCCGTCCTCGGCCGGACGGCGGTCACCTTCCGGGAGGTCCGCTCCTTCGCCGTCGCCCGCCAGGAGGCCCGCACCGACGAGCTGACCGGCCTGCCCAACCGCCGGGCGCTGCTGGAGACCGCGCGCACCGTCGTCGCGGGCGCCACCACCGCCTCCCCGGCCGCGCTGCTGCTGCTCGACCTCGACGGCTTCAAGGAGGTCAACGACAGCCTCGGCCACGGCGCCGGCGACCAGCTGCTGTGCCAGGTCGGCCCGCGGCTGACCCCGGCCCTGCGCCCCGGCGACGTGCTCGCCCGCCTCGGCGGCGACGAGTTCGCCGTCCTGCTGCCCGCCACCGACCTCGACGGCGCCGCCGAGCGGGCCGGCATCGTGCACGACCTGCTGCGCCAGCCGTTCGTCGTCGACGGGATCCGGCTGCACGTCGGCGTCAGCGTCGGCGTCTCCACCGCCCCCGTGCCCGCCGACGACGTCCAGGAGCTGCTGCGCTGCGCCGACGTCGCCATGTACGCGGCGAAGACCGAGCGCACCGGCGTGCACGTCTACGTGCCCGACCCGCGCAGCGGCTCCGGCGAGCGGCTGCGGACGATGGAGGAGCTGCGCACCGCGCTGGTCGAGGACCAGCTCGACGTCCACCTGCAGCCGCAGGTGGCCATGGACGACGGCCGCGTGGTCGGCGTCGAGGCCCTGCTGCGCTGGCACCACCCCGAGCGCGGTCTGGTCGGCCCCGGCGTGGTGCTGCCGGCCGCCGAGCAGGCGGGGCTCATGCGCCCGCTCACCGACACCGTGCTCGAGCGCTCCCTCGACGCGGTCGCCCGCTGGTGGGGCGAGCACCGCGTGCCGGTGTCGGTGAACCTGTCGGCGGCCAACGTCGCCGACCTCGACCTGCCCGGCAAGGTCGCGGCCAAGCTGGCCCGCCGCGGGCTGCCGCCGACCGCGCTCACCCTCGAGCTGGTCGAGGACACCCTCATGGCCGACCCCGAGCGCGGCCGCACCGTGCTCGGCGAGCTGCGCCGCCTCGGGGTGCGCACCTCGATCGACGACTACGGCACCGGCTACAGCTCGCTGGCCTACCTGCGCCGGCTGCCGGCCGACGAGCTCAAGCTCGACCGCAGCCTGACCTCCGACGTCGACGTCGACGAGCGCGCCGCGGCGATCGTGCGGCACACCGTCGCCCTCGCCCACGACCTCGGGCTGACGCTGGTCGCCGAGGGCGTCGAGGACGGCGCCACCGCCCGGCGGCTGGCGGCGCTGGGCTGCGACGTCGCGCAGGGCTACGCCGTCGCCCGGCCGATGCCGGTCGAGGACCTGCTGGTCTGGCTCGCCGCCGACCGGGCGCCGCTCACCGCGGCCCCCTGAGCGGCACCGCCCCGGGGTGTGCCGATCCGGCCGAGCGTGCAGGATGGCCGGAGTCGATCAACCCGGAGGTGCGATCCGTGTTCCGCTCCCAGTCCCACGGCCAGGTCATCGGGGCCGAGCTGCAGGAGAGCCTGAGCCACCTCGGCGCCGCCGTGTCCGAGGCCGGCCGGGCCGCCGCGGAGCAGCTGGGCCCCCGCGTGGAGGCCGCCCGCGAGGCCACCGGCCCCGTCCTCGACGCCGCCCGTGTGGCCGTCGCCCCGAAGGTGGCCGCGGCCGTCGCCGCCGCCACCCCCGCCGTCGACGCGCTCGTCGACGCGCTGACCCCCCGCGTGGAGGCCGCCCGCGACGCGGCGACGCCGGCGCTGGAGCTGGCGCGCGAGCGGGTCGACGCCGCCGTCGACGCGCTCACCCCGCGCGTCGTGGCCGCCCGCGAGTCGGCCGGCCCGGCGGTCACCTCGGCGCTGGCCGCCGCGGGCGCCGCCGCCGCGAAGGCCGCCGCCGACCTCGGGCCCCGGCTCGAGGCCGCGCAGTCCGCCACCCGCACCGCGCTGGCCGCCGAGGTGGCGCCCCGCGTGGCCGCGGCCCGCGACACCGTCGTCCCCGCGCTGGGCAGCGCCCGCGACACCGTCGTCGCCGGGGTGGGCACCGCGCTGGGCGAGCTCGACCAGCGGCGCGCCGAGCTCGTCGGCGGCACGGCGAAGGCCGCGAGGAAGACGAAGAAGAAGTCCGCGAAGAAGGTCGCGCAGGCGAAGCGATCCGTGGGTAGTGACACGGGGTCGCGCCGCTGGCCGTGGGTGCTCCTGGCCCTCGCCGTCGGTGCGGCGACGTTCTCCTTCCTGCGCCGCAGGAAGCAGGACCCGTGGACGCCGGCCCCGGCCGGTGACGGGCCCGTGCCGAGCTACCGAGAGGACCCCGTGCCCAGCGCACCGAGCAACGACCAGTCCGGCAAGACCGTCTCCTCCGCCCAGTGGGAGTCGGGCGACTCGGCCCCGCCCGAGTCGGACATGGGCATCCGCGACGCCCAGAACGTGGCCGGCGACGACGACGCCGGCGCCACCGACCCGACCGAGACCGCGCCCGAGCCGTTCACCGGCGGCGGCAACGCGCAGGAGGGGCCGACCGCCGGTCCCGCCGGGCCGGGCATGGCCTGACGGCACCCGCCGCAGCACCCGCCGCGGCACCCGCTCCGCACACCGCCCCCGCCGCCTCCGAGGCCGCGGGGGCGGTGTGCGTCCGGGGGTACCGTGGGGATCATGAGCGAGACGGCGACGACCAGCACCTCCGACTCGTCCCCACTCGGTCCCGCCGGCCGCAAGCTGCTGCGCCTGGAGGTGCGCAACAGCCAGGTGCCCATCGAGCGCAAGCCCGAGTGGATCAAGACCCGGCTCAAGACCGGCCCGGAGTACACCGAGCTCAAGTCGCTGGTCCGCCGCGAGGGCCTGCACACCGTCTGCGAAGAGGCCGGCTGCCCCAACATCTACGAGTGCTGGGAGGACCGGGAGGCCACCTTCCTCATCGGCGGTGACCAGTGCACCCGGCGCTGCGACTTCTGCCAGATCGACACCGGCAAGCCCGCCGACTTCGACGCCGACGAGCCCCGCCGCGTGGCCGAGAGCGTCGCCGCGATGCAGCTGCGCTACGCCACCGTCACCGGCGTCGCCCGCGACGACCTGCCCGACGGCGGCGCGTGGCTCTACGCCGAGACGGTGCGGCAGATCCACGCCGCGGTCCCCGGCTGCGGCGTCGAGCTGCTCATCCCCGACTTCAACGCCGACCCCGCGCAGCTGGCCGAGGTGTTCTCCTCCCGTCCGGAGGTGCTCGCGCACAACGTCGAGACGGTGCCGCGGATCTTCAAGCGCATCCGCCCCGGCTTCCGGTTCGAGCGCTCGCTCGCCGTGATCACCGCCGCGCGCGAGGCCGGCCTGGTCACCAAGTCCAACCTCATCCTCGGCATGGGCGAGGAGCCGCACGAGGTCGTCGAGACCATGCGCGCGCTGCACGAGGCCGGCTGCGACCTGCTGACCATCACGCAGTACCTGCGCCCCTCGCCCCGGCACCACCCCGTCGTCCGCTGGGTGAAGCCCGACGAGTTCGTCGGCTTCCAGCAGCAGGCGGAGGAGATCGGCTTCCCGGGCGTGCTCGCCGGGCCGCTCGTGCGCAGCTCCTACCGGGCCGGCCGGCTCTACCAGCAGGCCGTGGAGGCCCGCGGTCTGACCCCTCGGGGCTGAATCCCGCGGTCCCCCGCCCGCGCCCGACCGGGGACGCGCCCGCGCGCCCCTATCCTGGGGACATGGCACGCAGCAAGCCCACAGACTCCACCGCGCCGTCCGGACGCGGCAAGGCCGCGACCGGTCCCGGCTCCCGCGGCCGGACGACGGGCGGTGCCACCGCGGCCAGCGCCGTCGGCGCGGCCGGGACCGGCAAGGCCCCCAAGGCCGGCAAGGCCCCCAAGGCCCCGAAGCTCGGCAAGGACGGGCAGCCCAAGGTCGGCCGGCTCAAGCGGTTCGGCAACCAGGCCCGGATGATCAAGCAGGCCTACTCGCTGACGGCGAAGAACGACCCGAAGCTCCCCTGGTTCATGCTCATCGCCTTCGTGGTGGTGGCCGGCCTGATCGAGCTGGTCGCGATCCTGTTCGGCGCGCCGTTCCTGTTCCTGCCGATCGCGATCGTCCTGGGCCTGCTCGCCGCGATGATCGTCTTCGGCCGGCGGGCGCAGGGCTCGGCCTACCGCCAGGTGGAGGGCCAGCCCGGCGCGGCCGCGTGGGTGCTCGAGGGCATGCGCGGCGACTGGCGGGTCTCCTCCGGCGTCGCCGGCACCGCGCAGCTGGACTCCGTGCACCGGGTGCTCGGCCGCCCCGGCGTGATCCTCGTCGGCGAGGGCTCCCCCACCCGGGTCCGCGGGCTCATCGCGCAGGAGAAGAAGAAGATCGCCCGTGTCGTCGGCGACACCCCGATCTACGACATCACCGTGGGCGACGAGGAGGGCCAGGTCCCGCTGCGCAAGCTCTCCACCCACGTGATGAAGCTGCCGCGCAACCTGTCCGCCGGTGAGGTCAACACCCTCGGCCGGCGGCTGGCCGCCCTCGGCGGCGCGCGCATGCCGGTGCCCGGCGGGCCGCTGCCCGGCGGCCGGCAGATGACCGTCAGCCAGCGGCAGGTCCGCCGCCGCTGACCCCCGGTCCGGCAGGGAGCCCCGCACCGCACGGTGCGGGGCTCCCGTCGTGTCGGGGGCGCGTCAGACGGCGGCCGTCAGACCGCCATGGTTACGCGGCGACGGCCGGACGGCGCCGCCGGAGGCCCAGCATGTACGGCAGCCCGGCCCCCGCGACGGCGGCCGTCCGGCCCAGCCGCGCCCGCAGCGGCGGGGCCGGCAGCTCGGGCGGCGGGCCGGCGAGGTCGCCGACGTCGACGAACCACGAGCGCACCGGGCCGATCCCCTCGAGGTCCTGGGCGATCTCGTGGGCGTCGTCCGGCAGGCCGTCCCCGCTGCGGTAGAGCTCCTCGGACAGCAGCACGTACTCCGGGACGTCGACGGGGTTCTTGAGCATCCGGTGCACCTGGATGACGTCGATGCCCACGAGCTTGCGGCGCTGCCGGATCGTCTGGGTGGCCACCTCCCCGACGTGCGCGACGAACTTCAGCGTCAGCGCCTCCGCCTGGGCGCACCCCCGGCACGGGCACAGCACCGCCGCGACGTGGCGTCGCTCCGCGTGGAACGCGCGGTGCATGGCGACGACGGCGCGCGTGGTGGCGTCCAGCGGGCCGCCGCCGGGGCCGTCGGCGCGGCGCGAGAGGAAGGCGGCGTCCCCCTCGATCTCGACCAGGTCGAAGCCCCGGGCGGCGTCGACCACCCGGTCCAGCAGCCGCGCGGTGTTGACTTCGGCGTGCGCGAGGCTCATCCGGTGGGTGCTCATGTACTCGGTGTAGCCACCGATGTCGGCGATCAGCAGCAGAGCCCGGGCGGAGGCCATGCGGCACGCTAGCGGCCCGCGGGCGGGCCGGACGGGTCCGCGCCCGGCCTCGCTCGTCCCGGCACCGGCCCGCGGCCGGTCGTGTCCGACGGTGCGTACCGGTGCAGCATCGAGTCCACCGCCGTCCCCGCCTGCCGGGCGCTCGGCGGGTAGCCGAGGACGGCCGCGACGAAGCGTTCCGGGCGCAGCGTCTGCAGCCGCAGGTCACTGAGGGCGCGGACGGTGGCCGTGCGCCGGGTGCTGCGCAGCAGCGCGATCTCGCCGAAGCCCTGCCCCGGGCCGAGCGTCGCCAGGGCGCGCCCGTCCCCGGTGACCGCGGCCGTCCCCGACTCGATGACGTAGTACCGGTCGCCCACGTCGCCCTCCGCGACGACGACCTCGCCGGCAGGGACGGCCACCGGCTCCAGGTGGCGGGCCAGCTGCTCGACGGCGGGCAGGGGCAGGACGCCGAGCACGTCGACGGACCGCAGCAGGCCGATGTCGCGGTCGCGGACGCCGATCGAGCGGTCCAGCCGCCGCAGCCGGCGCCACGCGGCCGCCGCCGCGAGCGGGCAGACCAGGCCGATGGTGACCAGGGCGGTGCGCACCCCGGCCCGGTCGGCCACGAGCGCCGCGACGATCGCGCCGGTCCCCATGGCCAGCGCGACCAGGCTCTCCAGGACGCCGAAGACCCGCGCCAGCACGTCGTCCGGCGCGGTCCGGCCGAGCAGGGTGAAGCCGCCGACGTCGATGAGCGCGTTGCCCACCCCGACGCAGGCGAGCAGCAGCAGCGCCGTCGTCTCCGTGGGGACCAGGCCGATCAGCGTCACCGGCAGGCCCCACAGGGTGACGCCGAGAGCGAACCAGGCGCCCAGCGCGCGGGTGCCGACCAGCAGCGACGCGGCGAGCGAGCCGAGCACCGCCCCGGCGCCGATGGCGGCGGTGAGCGCCCCGGCGCCGGGCTCCCCGGTGCCGAGCAGGTCGATGGCGACCACCACGGTGAGCACGGTCAACGCGCCGCGGGTGAGGGTCTGCGCCGCCGCCAGCCCGACGACGAGCGCGAGGTCGCCGTTGCCGGCGACGGCCCGGATCCCCGCGAGCGCCTCACCGACGAGGTGCACCCCGGCCGGGGCCGGCGGTCGCGGTGGGGCCTCGTAGCGCAGCCGCACCAGCAGGAGCGCCGCCCAGCCGGAGGCGGCGGCCGAGACGGCGAACACGACCGTCACCCCGGCCCAGCCGAGCAGCACCGCGGCCAGCAGCGGGCCGAGCAGGGTGGCCAGCGAGTCGAGCAGGCCGCGCACCACGTTCGCGCCGGCCAGCTCGCGCCCGGTGCGGCACAGCGACGGCAGCAGCGCGGAGTGCGCCGGCCGGTACAGCGTGGCCGCCACCGTGGACACCACGGCCAGCGCGTAGACGACCGCTGACGGGCCGGCCGTCCCGACGACGACGGCGGCCCCCGCGGTGGCCGCGCCGCGCACCGCCGACACCAGGACCAGCACCCGCTCCCGGCGGCCGCGGTCGGCCACCGGCGCGAGCAGCGGCGTCAGGACGGCGGAGGGCACCATCCGCAGCAGCCCGACCAGCCCGACCGCCGTCGCCCCGCCGTCGCGGTAGGCCACGATCCCGAGCCCCACGGTGAACGCCCACTCGGCGGTCCAGGCCCCGAGGAAGCTCAGCTGCGCCCGGCGCAGGGCGGGGTTGCGCGCGTTGGCGGCGAAGGCGGCCGCGGCCTGCCCGATCCGGCCGCTCCCCTGCGCCATGGCGGGACGCTAGCGCCGCCGGGGCCGCCGATACCGCTCCGCCGGCGTCCGGCGGAGGAGGTCAGAGGCGGTCGAAGGGGGCGGCGTAGCGGAAGGTCCCGCGCGGCCAGGGGTCGGTGAGCGCGCGGGCCTGGAAGTGCGCGCCCCACGCGGGGTCCGGCGCCGCCACCCCGAGGTCCGCGGCGGGCACGAAGCCCATCCGGGCGTAGTAGGCCGGGTCGCCGAGCAGCGCGACCAGCCGCTCCCCCGCCGCCTCGGCCACCGCGACCAGCGCGTGCACGAGCACCGTCCCGACGCCGCGGCCCTGCGCCTCCGGCCGCACGCCGAGCGGGCCGAGTCCGAGCGCCGGGGCGCCGTGCGGCTCGACCCACCCGCGGGTGGCGATCACGTGCCCCACCACGTCGTCGCCGTCGACGGCGACCAGCGACAGGTGCGGCAGCAAGCCCACGTCCTCGCGCAGCTCGTCGGTGAGCCGCGCCTCGACGTCGGTCGGGAAGGCCGCCCGGTGCACGGCCGCGACGGCCTCGGAGTCGGCGGGCCGCTCGCGGCGGACGATCACCTGTCGCGGACGACGGCGGTGTCGGTGAGCCGGTCGTGCAGGCCGCGGCCGTCGGCGTCGACGACGAGCGTCGGCACGAGCAGGAACAGCAGCCCGGTGCGCACGACCGCCCGCCACGGGGCCAGCCGCGACGCCGGCCGGGGGTGGGCCAGGCGCAGCCCGAGCAGCCGCATGCCCGGCGTCTGGCCGATCGCGACGAGGAAGACGACGTACACCACGGCCAGGGACAGCAGGCTCCAGTTGCCCGGCAGGTCCGGCGCGGTGAAGAACCCGGCGACGACGGCGGAGAGGAACGCGTCGACGAGGAAGGCGAGCACCCGGGTGCCGAAGCCGGCCAGGGACCCCGGCCCCTCGGCGGGGAGGCCCAGGGAGGCGCCCCGCCGTCGCTCCTGAGAGGGTGGCTGCGCGTCCCTGACCATGCTCCCAGCGTAGGACCCGACCGCCGTCGGCCCGCCCGCCGCGGGGAGTGCCCTCCCCGACACGCCGGGCTCGTTGTTACCGCCCCGAAACAGACGGGACACCGGCGGGCAACTCCCCGGCCATAGCGTGCGGACGGCTGTCCACCCGATACCGGAGGATCGATGTTCACCAGTCCCGACGAGGTCGCCGGCTACATCCGCGACAACGACGTCGAGTTCGTCGACGTGCGTTTCTGCGACCTGCCCGGCGTCATGCAGCACTTCACCATCCCGGCATCGACGTTCGGCGAGGACACCTTCTCCGACGGCCTCGGCTTCGACGGGTCCTCGATCCGCGGCTTCCAGGCCATCAACGAGTCGGACATGCTGCTGCTGCCCGACGCCAACAGCGCCTACGTGGACCCGTTCCGCAAGAGCAAGACGCTCAACGTGAACTTCTTCATCCACGACCCGATCACGCGCGAGGCCTACAGCCGCGACCCGCGCAACGTGGCGAAGAAGGCCGAGGCCTACCTCGCCAGCAGCGGGATCGCCGACACCGCCTACTTCGGCCCCGAGGCGGAGTTCTACATCTTCGACTCGATCCGCCACGACACCGGGATCAACGAGGGCTACTACCACATCGACTCGGTCGAGGGCTCGTGGAACTCGGGCTCGGCGACCGGCGTCAACGGCGTCGGCCCGAACCTGGGCTACAAGACCCGCGCCAAGGGCGGCTACTTCCCGGTCGAGCCCTACGACCACTACAGCGACCTGCGCGCCGACATGATGCGCAACCTGACCGGCGTGGGCCTCGAGCTCGAGCGCGGCCACCACGAGGTGGGCACCGCCGGCCAGGCGGAGATCAACTACAAGTTCGACACGCTGCTGCGGTCGGCCGACAGCCTGATGCTGTTCAAGTACGTCATCAAGAACACGGCCTGGCAGGCTGGCAAGACCGTCACCTTCATGCCCAAGCCGCTGTTCGGTGACAACGGCTCGGGCATGCACTGCCACCAGAGCCTCTGGAAGGACGGCGAGCCGCTCTTCCACGCCGAGACCGGCTACGCGGGCCTGTCCGACACCGCCCGCCACTACATCGGCGGACTGCTGGCCCACGCGCCGTCGCTGCTGGCCTTCACCAACCCGACGGTCAACAGCTACCACCGCCTGGTGCCCGGCTACGAGGCCCCGATCAACCTCGTGTACTCCGCGCGCAACCGCTCGGCCTGCTGCCGCATCCCGATCTCGGGCGACAACCCGAAGGCCAAGCGCATCGAGTTCCGCGTGCCCGACCCGTCGGCCAACCCCTACCTCGCCTTCTCGGCGATGCTCATGGCCGGCCTCGACGGCATCAAGAACAAGATCGAGCCGCCGGCGCCGGTGGACAAGGACCTCTACGAGCTGCCGCCCGAGGAGGCCCTGGGCATCGAGAAGGTGCCCGCGTCGCTGGACGCCGTCCTCGACCGGCTCGAGGTCGACCACGACTACCTGATCGACGGCGGCGTCTTCACGCCCGACCTGATCGAGACGTGGATCGAGTACAAGCGGGAGAACGAGATCGACCCGATCCGCCTCCGCCCGCACCCGCACGAGTTCGCGATGTACTACGACATCTGATGCGGACTGGGCCGGTGACCTGCATAGACAGGTCACCGGCCCTTCTCATGCTCTCAATCTGCTCTCAGCGCAGATGATCTTGGGGGGCCGGACGCGCGCGGAGTACCGCCCCCACGACGGTCCGGGTGGCCTCGTCCCGGTCAGGCCAGAGGTGTCCGTAGGTGTTCAGCGTCGTCGTGGCCGAGCCGTGCCGGAGGCGGTGCTGCACCGTCTTGACGTCGAGCCCCGACGCGATGAGCAGCGAGGCGTAGTAGTGGCGCAGGTCGTGGAACCGGAAGTCCTCCGGCAATCCCACGTGCTTGCGCCGAGCTGCTCGGACCGCCCGCTCGATCGCCCAGGTGGACGACGGACCGCGGATCCCGTCGGTGACGACGGTCGATCCGGGGAACCGTCGCACCGCTCCCGCCAACTGCTCGACGAGCTCGGCCGGGATGGGGATCGACTGACCGCTCATCGCCGACTTGAGCGGCTTTCCGCCGGCCTGCTCGACCGGAGTGACGACGCCGGCCTCGAAGTCGACGTCGACGACCCGCAGGCCGGCGACCTCGGCGGTGCGCAGGCCGGCGAAGGCGCCGAGGAGCACCGCGGGACGCAGGTGCTCCGCGACGGTGTCGTGGAGAGCGAAGACCTGCTCGGTGGTGGCGACGTAGGGCCTGGGCCTGCCGGCGGCCGGCGAGGTCCGGTGGGAGCACGGTGATCGCAGGATGAGCCCGTCGTGCACGGCGTCGGACATCAGCTGGGACAGCCGACGGTGCAGTGCGTAGACGTATGAGTCGGCGGCGCCCGCGGCCTTGAGCTCCGCCGTCCAGCGGCGCACGTCCGACGGCCGGATGGCAGCGAGCGGCCGGGCGCCGAACGCCGCCCTGATGTGGGCGAGGTGGACGCCGGCCTGCCGGACCGTGGAGGGACGGCGAGTGCCGTAGCCGGCCAGCCACTGGTCGCACCACTCCCCCACGGTCAGCTTGGCCGTGGCCGGGTGGATGTGCCGGCCTTCCGCAAGCGCCGCGGTCTGCTCGGTCAGCCACCGGGTCGCATCGACCTTGCGGCCGAAGGTCCGGGTGATTTGGGTGGCGCCGGGAGCCGGTCGATAGCGCGCCTGCCACGTCCCGTTGGCGCGCCGGTCGACGCTCCCCACGCGATACACCTCCCCAGCACCGACGCGGAGGTAAGCCAGGCACGAGGACCTTGCCTCTGGGGGCAACGCACGACATCTGTGGATGGCCGATCGCCTGTTGACAGCCACTCACCGCGAGGCTGACGGGACGCCGCTGCCCTCCGTCGCAACGGAGGTTGCTGAGCAGTCCTCCTGTACTTCTCCAGTGAGGTCAGGCCCCTACTTGAGGGCACTCACTCGCTACAGATGGCGGACATCGATGCGCGTGTCGAGTCCCGGGCGGCGGAGTGGCAGGGAATCCGAGCCTGATACTGACGCGCGTGCCGGACCTGGAGTCGCACCGTGCGGCGGTGGATCGTGCGCTGTCGGCCGCGGGAGTCACCTGGGAGGCCTGGCCCCAAGCCGCCGTCGAACATCTCGCCGACCCGCAGGACCGGCTCTCGGCACTACTGATGCTCTTGGCACCCTCGGCGACTGTGTCGCCCGGCGACGAGGCGGCCGCTGGTGACCGGTCGCGTGAGGTCATCGATCGGCTCCGCCGGCGGCGGCTGCCCTGGACGGCGGCCACGGCAGGACTGGCGCTGCGCGTGGTGCGACAGCGGGGCGAGTTCGACCACGTCCGAGTCCCGACTGCCCTACGGGCAGCTGAACGGGTTGCCGTGTCGGGCGCAGCCGACGTCGCGCTGCTCGATGAGCTGCAGCGCTGCCGGAGCTGGCTGACCGGCATCCCGCACGACTGGCAGGTGCCTCAGACGCGGTCCCTGGCCGACCGGGTGCTGGCCGCGCTGGCACCACCGGACATGCTGGACCTCTCGCTGCTGCACGACGGGGACTGCTGGGGTGCTGCGGCCCGCGAGTGCGTCCGCGCCCATGACCCGAGCGCGGTCACCGCGCTGGTCAGACGACTCGGGGAGCTGGGGGCCGGCGCTCCGTCGGCGACCTGGCTGCGGCGGGTGCAGGACGCCCTCGAGGCGTCCGCCGCCCGGGACCTGCTGCGCGACTGGCTGCGGCTGGCTGCCGACAGCGACGTCATCGCCCGCGACGGGCAGCACCGGTCCTCCGGCGGGCGACTGTTCGCCCCGGGCAACGAGGACATGGTCCGCGCCGCGGTCGTGGCGACGCGGCTGTTGCCCGAGGAGCAGTGGGTGCCTGAGCTGTTGGGGGTGCTGGCGCGGCGCGGGGCAGCGAGCAGCGGCGCGCCGGGGGTGACCGAGGCGCTGTGTCTGAAGGTCGCGGGTGCCGCTGTCGACAGCCTGGCCGCCCGCGGGACACCCGCCGACCGGGAGGTGCTGGGACAGCTGTTGGTGGACCTGTCCCGGCGTGACCTGGTGAAGCGGATCGGCGTGGCGCTGGGCGCCGAGGCCCAGGCGGCTGATCGGGACACACGACTTCGGCGGGAGAAGGCGGCCGCCGTGCGGCGCCGAGCGGACCCCGCGCCGCGACAGGCACGGGCGGAGGTCGACGCGCTCCTGCGGCGGCATCTGGCGGCCACGCTCCGCCGGCACGGCTTCCGCGGGAGTGGCCGCACCTGGCGACGGCTGCACGACGACCGCGTTGACGTCGTCTCCCCGGGGTCCAGCGGCGATGAGCTCGCGGTGGCCTACGGCACCCGCTTCGACGCCGCACATCCCGAGAGCGAGCCCCATCCGGTCGAGCGGGCCGCCCTCCGTGATCACCACCTCGACATCCGGCTCATCGAGTACTGGGGGACCAGCGGATCGGACCTCGACCGGCTCGCCCGGCACCTGGACGTCGTCGTCGTGCCGTTCCTGGACACCCTCGGGCGCTACGAGCTGACCCGTTCCTTTCTGGAGCACCGCAGCGGTGCACCGGCTCCGGGGTGGGAGCTCGAGGTCGTGGAGCCCCACGGGCCAGCAGCCGAAGGGCTGCTCGGTCTGCTCGCGCTCGCCGCGTCGGACCGCGCCACGGCGATCGACCGGCTGACGCGCCGGCTGGCGTTCGAGGACTCACCTGGGCGCGGCGATGGCGACCACGCTGAGGCGGCCCGGCGCTTCTGGCGCGGCCAGCTCGCCCATGCTCAGGCGCTGCCCAGCGGCGACGACTAGAACGGCGCTGCAAGGCCACCGGTCCATGGGCTACGACAGGCACGCCTCGATGTCCCCAAGCGGCCCACTATGGGACACCCCCGACGCGGAGCTCAGCCACGTTGCCACGCAGCCCGCAAGACACCGACAGCCGCGCCCGAAGGAGGAACCGAACCGAAGTGGAACTCAACAAGGCGCTGGATCGCGTCTCGGACGCAAGGTCTCTGGCCGCCTTCCTTGAGCAGCTGAGGAAGGACCCGATCATGAGCGAGGTGGGTTCCGCCGAGATGCTGATCGAGCGTATGCAGGCGTTCTTGACGGATACGGCGACCGACGGCGGCTACATGCAGCGCTACGCGAACGTCTCTGGCAAGGGGTGGCGACTAGCAGCGGACCTCGTCTTCTCGTCTTTCATCTACGAGTGAGCTACCGGCTAGGACCCTCGGGCGGATGCCCAGCGACGACCGCTGTACGGCAGCACCTGACGGAAGCTCAGCGCATGACAGCTCGTCCAAGAGCCAGCTCGGTCAGCAGCCAGCCCCATCGCGAACCGGCCGATGTCCCTGAGCGGCCCACCTAGGGACACCGCTCAGCAGTTCCGGCTCTGGCACCGTTCAGGCCACATGATGGTCGCGTGACCTTGAACGCACGGCGCCGACTTGGTGCATGGGTCTTGGCGCCTTGCCTTCTGTTCGGCCTGGCTGGTTGTTCGCCAGTTCCCACGTTCGGGGTCGCTGGCGATGACTCCAGCGTGCAAGTCCTCCTCGGAAGGTGCCCGGACGAGCGCGTTCAGGAGGTAAGCGTCCAACGCGCCGACTCATCAGGAGGCGGCGAGGTATCCGGTCCCATGCTCTGGCAGGTCAAGTCAGAAGCCGGTGTCGAGGTTGGCGCCGTAACGGTGGGGACGGAACCTCCTGGCTTCATCACGACGGTGGCCCTCAACGGTCGGCTCCCCGCAGATGCTGACCTCGTGGTCTACGTGACCACCACCTTTGCCGACAGCAACATGGGCTTTCGGCAGTCAGACCTGCAGCCTGGCGAGGTCTACGTCTTCGGCGACAGTGTTCCTCGCGCGGAGTTCGAGGAACAAGACCTCAACTGCTAGCGGCTTCACGGCTCGACGACGACCACTCCGCGGATGTCCCATAGGCCGCCTTCAGGGACACCTCGCCGTGGCCCATGACCCCACATGGAGGCGTCGCCGCGGCGTCCTGTCGAGCGGCCCTGCGGTGCTCATCCAGAGCTCGGGCCGTCGGCACTGGAGATGGCCAAGATCGAAAGGGACACACCTCATGCACTCGGCGTCCGCGAACTCGTCGGACGGGTTGCTGGAGGTCGCTGAGGAGTCTGTGCCTATGGCAGCTGGCCGACGGACCGAGGACCGAATACACCGGCGCGAGGCTGAACGACAGCGTCGCGAGCGCCGTTCACGACGGGATGCCACAGACCTACCGGTGGCGGCTGAGTCACCGACGGATGCTCGCTCAATCGGCGAGGCCCGGCGGCAGGCAGCGACGTCTTGCGCCTGGTGCGGCGGTGCCATCACGCCCCGGCCGCGAGGGCCGGTCCCGAAGTGGTGCTCGGTCGGCTGTCGACGTCGCGGCTGGGAGCAGAGCCGCGCCGCAGCTTCCGGCCGGTCGGCCATCGAGGTGGTGGAGCGGCGGGTCGAGGTTCGCGTGCCGGTAACGCCGAGAGTCGGGACTGGCCACCCTTGCTCGCGGAGCTGACCCGCCAGCTGGAGGACGGACGCGTCTAAGACCGCGACATGCTCCGGCTTGGTGAAGCACTCAGGTCGGCCCTTGACGCCCACAACCGTCGGCTGCTCGGTCGGGACGCGGCCTTCTTGCGCCCGAGCTGAGTGACCACAACGGCTGAAGACCCAAGCGAGCCGTCGCCCCGCCGAATGATGGCGCCCACGGTGCCAGCCTCCACAGCGAACGGAACGGTGGGCGGACGGGATGAAGCGGTCTCGAGTGCGCCCGCGCGCATGAGTACAGGTTGAACTTTGCGGGCCTGCTCTCAATCGGCTCTCAGCAGGTTCAGCGACGTCCGCTAGTGATCAGGCACGGCCAACCGGAAATCCCCAGCTCACAGCAGTGTCCGTCATTAGCCAATGTAAGCGGTCCATACGGCACGAGAACGCCATGTACTACGACATCTGAGTCGTCCCGCGGACGGAAGGGCCGGTGACCTGCGCCAGCAGGTCACCGGCCCTTCCCGTGTCCCCGCTCCGCCCGCTCGCGGTGCAGGGCCACCCCGGCCACGACCAGCGCGACCCCGGCGGTCTCCCGGGCGGTCGGGACCTGGGCCAGCACGACGATCCCGATGACGGTGGCCGTCGCCGGCAGCAGCGACACCATCAGCGCGTAGGTGGCCCGGGGCAGCCGGCGCATCGCCAGCTGGTCGCAGACGTAGGGGACGACCGAGGACGACACCCCGACGCCGATGCCGGCGGCCAGCGCGACCGGGTCGGTCAGGGCCGGGACGGCGCCGGTGATCCCGACGGGCAGCGCCACGGCGGCTGCGACCAGCATCGACAGCGCCAGCCCGTCGACGCCCGGCAGCCGGTCGTCGCGCGCGACGCGGTGGCCCAGCACGACGTAGGCGGCGAAGAGCACGGCGTTGGCCGCGGCGAAGGCGAGGCCGGCCGGCTCGGCGACGAGCTGCACGTCGGTGAGCAGGTACACCCCGCCCACGGCCAGCACCAGGGCGGCCAGGTTGCGCCGGGTGCGGGCGGCCAGCGCGGCCAGCGCGACCACCGGCAGGAACTCGACGGCGGCCACCGTGCCGAGCGGCAGCCGGTCGACGGCCAGGTAGAAGCAGCTGTTCATCACCGCCAGCACCGCGCCCCAGGCGACCAGCAGCCGGCGGGTGCGCCCGTCCAGCCGGCGCCAGGTCCGCCACGGCCGCCGCCACAGGGCGAACACGAGCGCGGCGGAGGCGATGCGGAGCCAGGCGACGCCCAGCACGTCGACGCGGGCGAACAGCAGCACCGCGAAGGCCGGCCCGAGGTAGTGGAAGACCGCGCTGACGACGAAGTACGCGTGCGGGGGCACCCGCGCGGCGGCGCCGGTCGCCCCGCGTCGCGCGGGGGCCGGACCGGGCGCCGCGCCGGTCCCGGCGGAGGAGGATGTCACGCAGTCAGGGTCGGAGGCGGCTCGGGGCAGCACCAGGGCCGTCCTGAGGTCAGGAGCGCCGGATGGGTGCCACCCGGAAACCGAGGCTGCCGGACGGCCTTCCGACCGGGAACCAGCTCCTCGACGAGGTCAACCGGCGCCTGCTGGACGAGCTGACGGCCGACCCGCGCCTGAGCGCCGCCGCCCTCGCCCGGCGGGTCGGGATGTCCGCCCCGGCCGTCCGCGAGCGCGTCGCCCGCCTCGAGCAGGCCGGCGTCATCCGCGGCTACCGGCTCGACGTCGACCCCGCGGCCCTCGGCCTGCCGGTGAGCGTCTGGGTGCGGCTCCGCCCGACGCCGGGCAGCCTGCCCCGGGCCGAGCAGCTGGCCCGCCAGGTCCCCGAGGTGAGCGAGTGCCACCGCGTCTCCGGGGAGGACTGCCTGCTGCTGCGCGTCCACGTGCCCACGATCGCCTCGCTGGAGGGGGTCCTGGACCGGTTCCTGCTCTACGGGCAGACCACCAGCTCGTTCATCGTCTCGACCCCTGTGCCGCCGCGGACCCCCGGACCCGGGGACACGACCCGCTGAGCATCCGGACGCGCCGCGTCCGGACGTGCCGGGCGCCGGGCCTCAGACAGCGGCCGGGTGGCCGGCGACGATCACCGAGCGCTCGCTGACCTCGAACACGTCGTTGACCGCGTTGTCCCCGACCAGCTGGTCGAGGACGCCGTCGAGCGTCTCCCGGTCCTGGACCCGCCACAGGCACAGGGCCCGGCTGTCGTCGGCGGCGGTGCAGGTGGACATGAGCTCGACGCCCGCCGGCAGGGCGCCGAGGTCGGCGTTCGCCATCATCTGCTCCCACCGCTCGCCGTCGCGGATGGTGTGCACGACTCCGAAGTACACGGCTGCCTCCCTGGGTTCGCGGATGGCTGGGGACGCGCCACAGCGTGCTCGGGGAACTGGCCGGCGGACAGGGCCGTGGGTCCCTGCCGCGGGGTCCTGCCGTGGGGAGCGGCGGAGCGACCCGCCGCCCGCGACGGCGGCTCGCGCGCAGGCCCCGCCCGTACCCTGGAGGACCGGTCCGTCGGTCCACGGGAGGACAGCACGCATGCCCTTCGCGCCCCGCCGCCGCTCCTCCGGCGAGCCCCCGCCCGAGCCGCGCCGGACCGACCGCGTCCGCACCCGACGGACGCCGCGGCCGGTCGCCGGAGCAGCCGGGTCCGGCCCGTACGGCGACCCCTGGCCGTACGAGGGCCCCGGGCCGTACGAGGGGTCCGGCCCGTACGACGGGTCCGGGCCGTACGGCGAGCCCTGGTCTCCTCCTCCCCCGTCGGCGCCCGGTACCCCGCCGGGCCGCGGCGCGCGGCCACCCGGCGGCGGGGCACCCCCGCCCCCGCCGCCCGGTCCGCCGCCGCGGCGGGGCTGGGGCCGGCGCCGCGACGAGGGACCGCAGCCGCGCCGGCCGCGCCGCCGGCGCGTCCTGCGCCGGATCGGGTTCGTGCTCGGCGTCGTCTTCGTCGTGCAGGCGCTGGTCATGGTGTCGCTGCGCTGGGTGGACCCGCCGACGACGGCGTTCATGGCGGCCAACGACCTCGGCGCGATCCAGCAGTCGGTGCCGGTCGAGCACGTGTCGCGCAACTTCCTCGCCGCCGTCATCGCGCACGAGGACCAGCAGCTCCCCTACCGCGACGGCGCCTTCACCTGGGACGAGCTCTCCGGCCGCGCCGAGGCCCGGCTGCGCGGCGAGGAGGACCCCTCGGGGTCGACCATCCCGCAACAGGTGGCCAAGAACATCTTCCTCAACCAGAGCATGAGCGTCTGGCGGAAGGCGCTGGAGGCCGGGCTCTCGGCGGAGATGGCGCTGGTCGTCGACGACCGGCGGATGCTCGAGCTCTACGTCAACTACGCGCAGCTGGGCCCGCAGCTGTACGGCATCTGCTCGGCCAGCTGGTACTACTTCGACACCCCGCCGTCCACGCTGACCGTCGACCAGGCCGTGCAGCTGGTCGGGCTGCTCCCCTCCCCCGGTCACGTGCAGCGGGCACCCGGCGGCGGGCTGGACTACGACGTCGAGGACGGCCTCGGCTGGCTGTCGCGCTCCCACGTCATCAACGCGCAGAACCGGGTTCCGCGGCACATCGAGGCGCAGGGCTTCGGGCCGGTCGAGGACGCCGGCGTCGAGGGCCTGGCCCAGGACCAGCCGCCCTCCGACGACGACTGCTCCGAGCGGCCCGAGGAGGTCGCCGACCTCATCGCCGAGCAGGGCACCGCGTAGCTCCTCTGGCAGGCGGCGTCGCCAACGGCCCCGTAGCGTCCCGGTCGATGCCTCAGGGACGGGGCACCGCGCTCCACCGTCCAGGGGAGAGGACCGCATGGCCACGTCCGAGGGCCACGGCGCCCGCACGTCCGCATCCGGCACCGTCGGGAGCCGGCCAGGAGCGGACGACGGCGGGGGCCTCACCGGCGCCGTCGTCGTCGTGGCCCTGGTGTCGGCGATCTCCGGCCTGCTGTACGGCTACGACACCGGCATCATCTCCGGCGCGCTGCTGCAGATCAGCGACGAGTTCGGCATCGGCAGCGGCTGGGAGCAGGTCATCGCCGCCTCGATCCTCGCCGGTGCCGTCATCGGCGCACTGGTGTGCAGCCGCCTGTCCGAGCGGCGGGGCCGGCGCGGGACCCTGCTGATCGTCGCCGGCGTCTTCGTCCTCGGCTCGCTCGGTGCCTCGCTGGCGCCGGACCCGCTCACGCTGTCGATCGCGAGGGTGGTCCTCGGCTTCGCCGTCGGCGGCGCCACGCAGACCGCCCCGGTCTACGTCGCCGAGTTGGCGCCCAGCCGCTACCGCGGCCGGCTGGTGCTGTTCTTCCAGATCGCCATCGGCGTCGGCATCCTCGTCGCCACGATCGTGGGTGCCACGGAGGCCGTCGACTGGCGCATCGCGATCGGCGCGGCCGTGGTGCCCAGCGCGATCATGCTCGGCCTGATGCTGCGCCTGCCCGACAGCCCGCGCTGGCTGGTCAAGCACGGCCGGGACGACGACGCACGGCAGGCGCTCGAGCGCGTCCGCCCGGCGGGCACCGACGTGTCCGGCGAGCTGTCGGACATCGACGAGCTGGTGGAGGCCGAGCGGACGGCGAGGACCAGCGGCTGGCGCGGCCTGCGGGAGCCCTGGGTGCGGCCGGCGCTCGTCGTGGGCTGCGGGCTCGCGATCTTCACCCAGCTGTCGGGCATCGAGATGATCGTCTACTACTCCCCGACGATCCTCACCGACAACGGCTTCTCCGACACCGCCGCGCTGCGGGTCTCCGTCGCCCTCGGGGCCACCTACCTGGTCACCCAGCTGATCGGGCTGGCGATCATCGACCGCGTCGGCCGGCGACGCCTCACCCTGCTCACACTGCCCGGCGCGGCGCTGGCGCTCATCGTCCTGGGCACCTTCTTCGTCACCGGCAACGACGGCGAGGCGCAGGTGCCCTGGATCATCGCCACGCTGATCGCCTTCATGGCCTTCACCGCGGGCGGCATCCAGCTCATGGGCTGGCTCACCGGCTCCGAGATCTACCCGCTGGCCACCCGCGAGGCGGGCGCGGCGGCGCAGTCGGCGTCGCTGTGGGGCACCAACCTGCTCATCACGCTGACGCTGCTGACCATCATCGACACGATCGGCACCGGCCAGACCTTCTGGCTCTACGCCGGCTTCAACGTGGCCGCCTTCGTCTTCCTCTACCTGCGCATGCCCGAGCTGACCGGCCGCAGCCTGGAGCAGATCGAGCACAAGCTGTCGGAGGGCGAGTTCCGGCCCGCCGACTTCGCCGGGCAGCGCGCCGGCCGGTGACCCGCGGGGGTCACCGGCCGGCCGCGGTCAGAGCCCCCCGGCGAGGCGGTGGTAGGCCGCGCTCCAGCGCAGCTCCTTGGCCAGCGACCGGCGGGTGGTCGCGTCGTCGATGAGCACCAGCTCGGTGCCGAAGACCTCGGCGAGGTCGGTGAGCTCGTCGGCGCCCAGCGCCGTCGACAGCACCGTGTGGTGCGGCCCGCCGGCGGTCAGCCAGCCCTCCGTGGCCGTCTCGAAGTCCGGCCGCGGCCGCCAGACGGCGTGCGCCACCGGCAGGTTCGGCAGCGCCTCACCGGGGTCGACGACGTCGATCTCGTTGGCCACCCACCGGAACCGGTCGCCCAGGTCGCACCACCCGACGACGACGCCCTCGCCGGGTGCGGCGGTGAACACCAGCCGCGCCGGGTCCTCGCGGCCGCCGATCGACAGCGGGTGCACCTCCACCCGCGGCCGGCCGCCGGCGATTGTGGGGCACACCTCGAGCATGTGCGCGCCCAGGATCCGCGGCGTCCCGGTGAGGTCGTAGGTGTAGTCCTCCATGAACGACGTCCCGCCGGGCAGCCCGGCCGCGGCGACCTTGAGCGTCCGGAGCAGGACGGCGGTCTTCCAGTCCCCCTCCCCGCCGAACCCGTAGCCGTCGGCCATGAGCCGCTGGACGGCGAGGCCGGGGAGCTGGCGCAGGCCGCCGAGGTCCTCGAAGTTCGTGGTGAAGGCGCCGAAGCCGCCGTCGTCGAGGAAGGTCCGCAGCGCCGCCTCGACGCGGGCCTGGTAGCGCACGGCGTCGTGCCGGTCGCCGCCCGGGCGGCAGTCGTCGGCGAAGGCGTAGAGGTCGCCGTACTCCTCGACGAGGACGTCGACCGCCTTCTCCTCCACCGCCTCGACCACGGCGACGAGGTCGTTCACGCCCCAGGTGTTCACCGAGACGCCGAAGCGGATCTCGGCCTCGACCTTGTCCCCCTCGGTGACGGCGACGTCACGCATGTTGTCGCCGAAGCGGGCCAGCTTCAGCGACCGCACGGCGGTGGCCGCGGCCGCCGCGCGGGCCCACGATCCGACCCTCGCCCGCACCCGCGGGTTCCCCACGTGACCGGCGACCGTCGTCCGCGGCATGCGCAGCCGGGTGAGCACGAACCCGTACTCGCGGTCGCCGTGGGCGGCCTGGTTGAGGTTCATGAAGTCCATGTCGATCGTCGCCCACGGCAGGGCGGCGTCTGCCTGGGTGTGCAGGTGCAGCAGCGGCTTGCGCAGCGCGTCGAGGCCGGAGATCCACATCTTCGCCGGGCTGAACGTGTGCATCCAGGTGACCACGCCGACGCAGGACGGGTCCTCGTTGGCCTCCCCCATCGTGCGGCGGATGGCGCCGGCGTCGGTGAGCACCGGCTTCCACACGACCCGCACCGGCACCTCGGCGGCCTCGTCGAGCGCCTTGGCCACCCGCTGCGACTGCTCGGCGACCTGCAGCAGCGTGTCCTCTCCGTACAGCCCCTGGCTGCCGGTCAGGAACCACACCTCGTGCGCGGCGAACGGGTCTGCGACCACGACGGCGTCCCTCCTCACTGTCCGTAGACGTTCTGGTAGCGCGCGTACAGCGCGTCGACGTGCCCGGGGCTGATCGGCAGCGGCTCACCGAGCTGGCGGGACAGGTGCACGGTGCGGGCGACGTCCTCGGTCATGACGGCGGCCTTGACCGCGTCCCGCGCGGAGGCGCCGACGGTGAAGACGCCGTGGTTGCGCATCAGGACCGCCGGCGAGCGGGACCCGCGCAGGGTGGCGACGACCCCCCGCCCGATCGAGTCGTCGCCGATGAGCGCGAACGGGCCGACGGGGATGGCGCCGCCGAACTCGTCGGCCATCGCCGTCAGCACGCAGGGGATCTCCTCCGCGCGCGCCGCCCAGGCGGTGGCGTACGGGCTGTGGGTGTGCACCTGCCCGTGCACCTCCGGCATGTGCCGGTAGACGTAGGCGTGCGCGTCGGTGTCGCTGGAGGGCCGGCGCACGCCGTCGACCACGCCGCCGTCGAGGTCGCAGACGGTGATGCCCTCCCAGGACAGGCCGTCGTAGGGGACGCCGCTGCCCTTGATGACGAAGAGGTCCTCGCCGGGCACGCGCTCGGACACGTTGCCCGAGGTCCAGGTGACCAGGCCGTTGCGGGTCAGCTCGCCGTGCAGGCGGGCCACGGAGTCGCGCTGCGCCCGGTGGGTGCCGCGCTCGGTCAGGGTGGCGGTCATCGGGGTTCTCCTCGCTGGGCGGGGCTGACGTGCTCGACGGCGGCGCGCTCGACCGGGAGCGCGGCGACGTAGCGCTGCACGAAGGCGTCGAAGCCGGCGACGTCGGCCGGGTCCGGCTGCGCCGTCCGCACGTCCGCGCCGGGGAAGACCGTGGTCTCCAGGTGGTCCGCCAGGCTCCGGTCCGGAGGGCCGCTGCCGGCGAAGGCGGCCAGGACGGCCATGCCCCAGGCGCCTCCCTCGCCGGCGACGTCGCCGACGGAGACCGGGGTGTCGATGGCGGCGGCCAGGAAGCGCTGGGCGACGCCCTCGGTCTTGAACAGGCCGCCGTGCGCGAACATCCGGTCGAGCCGGACGCCCTCGGCCCGTTGCAGGACGTCCATGCCGATCCGGAGCGTGGCCAGGGACGAGTAGAGGTGGGTCCGGACGAAGGTGCCGAGGTCGAGCCGGCTGTCCGGCGACCGCAGGAACAGCGGCCGGCCCTCCCCGAGCCCGGTGATCGGCTCCCCGGCGAGGTAGTTGTAGGCCAGCATCCCGCCGCCGTCGCGGGCGCCGTCGAGGGCTGCGGTGAACAGGACCTCGAAGACCGCCGACGGGTCCGCCGGGGCTCCCAGGGCGCGGGCGAACTCGGTGAACAGCCCGACCCAGGCCTCCAGCTCGCTGGCCCCGTTGTTGCAGTGCACCATCGCCACCGGGTCGCCGGCCGGGGTG
The DNA here is from genome assembly GCF_900129495.1 of Geodermatophilus nigrescens. Lineage (GTDB taxonomy): Bacteria > Actinomycetota > Actinomycetes > Mycobacteriales > Geodermatophilaceae > Geodermatophilus > Geodermatophilus nigrescens. The sequence continues at coordinate 54,896 of NZ_FQVX01000005.1, read as the reverse complement.
GTGACCAGGTCCAGCTCGCGGTGCACCCCGGCGAGCTCGTGCTCCAGCACGACCATGGCGAAGACGCTGGTGCCGGCGGAGACGTTGCCGGTGCGCGGGGCGACCGCGTTGGTGGCGACCATCCCGGTGCCGGCGTCACCCTCCGGAGGGCACAGCGGGATGCCGGGGCGCAGCCGCCCGGTCGGGTCGAGCAGCGCCGCGCCGGCCTCGGTGAGTTCACCGGCCCGGCGGCCCGCGACCTCGATCCGGGGGAGCAGGTCGGCGAGGGTCAGGTCGACCCCGGCCTCGGCGGCCAGCTGGTCGAACCGGGTCAGCATCCCGGCGTCGTAACCGCGGGTGCCGTCGTCGATCGGGAACATGCCGCTGGCGTCGCCGATGCCGAGGACCCTCTCGCCGGTGAGCCTCCAGTGCACGTAGCCGGCCAGGGTCGTCAGGGAGTCCAGGCGCCCGACGTGCTCCTCGCCGTCCAGGATCGCCTGGTAGAGGTGCGCGACGCTCCACCGGTGCGGGACGTTGACGCCGAACTCCGCGCTGAGGCGCTCCGCCGACCGTCCGGTGTTCGTGTTGCGCCACGTGCGGAACGGGGTGAGCAGCTCACCCGCGGCGTCGAACGCCAGGTAGCCGTGCATCATCGCCGACACGCCCAGGACCCCGACCGTCGACAGGTCGACTCCGTGGCGCTGCCGCACGTTCTCGGCCAGGGCCGCGAAGCTCTGCTGCACCCCGGTCCAGACGTCGTCCAGTGAGTACGTCCACAGCCGGTCGATGAGCTGGTTCTCCCAGTCGGAGCAGCCGACCCCGAGCGGGACGTGGTCCGGCCCGATCAGCACCGCCTTGATCCGTGTCGACCCCAGTTCGATGCCCAGGGCCGTGCGACCGCCGGTGATCACTGCGCCGGCGTTCTCCGACATCGGTCCTCCTGCTCTGCGGCCGCCGGGCGGCCGCCGTCGGGACGGGGTCGCGGAGGCCGCGCCCGGGGTCAACGGGTGTGCTGGGCCCGTCGCGGACGCGACGGGAGGAGCGCCCCGGTGAGGGGCGCGGGGGACGGCGGGTCTCAGGCGCCGGGCGGGGGTGCGGTCGACGCGCGGACGACGAGGGCCGCGGGGACGACGACGGCGTCGTCGGCCGAGGACCAGCCCGGGTCCTCGATCCGCTGCAGCAGCAGGTCCACGCACCGCCGGCCCACCTCGGCGAAGTCCTGCCGGACGGTGGTCAGCGGCGGCCGCAGGTACTCGGCCTCGGCGATGTCGTCGAAGCCGACCACGCTGACGTCCTCGGGGATCCGGACGCCGCCCTCGGCCAGCGCCCGGATCATCCCCAGCGCCATGTGGTCGTTCGCGACGAAGACCCCGGTGACCGGGACGCCCGCCGCCAGCAGCGCGAGGCCGGCCTCGTAGCCCGACCGCGCACCCCAGTCGCCGGGGAGCACGACGTCGGCGGGCAGGCCGGCGGCGGCCATCGTCTGCTGCCAGCCGTGCAGCCGCGCGGCGGACTCGATCCAGTCCTCGCGCCCCGTGACGTGCCCGATCCGGCGGTGCCCGAGGTCGACCAGGTGCCGGGTGGCCTGCACCGCGCCGCCGGCCTGGTCGATGACCACGGACGTGATGCCGGGGGCGGCCCCGCCCTCGACGGCGACCGCCGGGAGGTCGGCCGGCAGCCCGGCCATCACCCGGACCGCCGCGCGCTGGGGCGCGAGCACGACGACGCCGGACACCGAGTGCTCGCGCAGCCGCTCGACCGCCTCGGTGAACCCCTCCTCCGAGAGGTCGGGCACCGTGGCGACGTGCACGTGGTAGCCGCGCTCGCGGGCCGCCTGCTCGAGACTGAACAGGGTGCTCGCCGGGCCGTAGAGGCCGGTGTCGAAGGCGACGACGCCGATGGTGTCGGTGCGGCGGGTGACCAGGGCCCGGGCGGTGAGGTTGCGGCGGTAGCCCAGCTTGTCCATGGCCGCGAGCACCCGGGTGCGGGTCTCCTCGGCCACGTGCGGGTGGTCGTTGAGGACGCGGGACACCGTCTGCGCCGAGACGCCGGCCAGCCGGGCGACGTCGGTCATGACCGCGGGACGGCTGCCGGCCGCCTGGGTCCTCGGTCGCGCGCCCATCGCCGTCGATCCTGTCAGGCCGCGGTGCGTCCCGCGGCCCGTGGCGCCGCCCCGGGCCGGGCTGCCCAGGGCGGTCACGACGCCGACCCGGCGCGCCGGGCGGTCAGCCGCTGCAGGACGACGAAGACCAGCAGCAGGACCCCGATGGTGATCTTCGTCCACCAGGAGTTCAGGCCGCCGTCGAAGTCGATGAGCGCCTTGATCGTGCCGAGGACCAGGACCCCCAGCAGCGACCCGACCACCAGGCCGCGCCCGCCCACCAGGAGCGTCCCGCCGATGACCACCGCCGCGATCGCGTCGAGCTCCAGGCCGATCCCGTGCAGGCTCCAGCCGGAGAGGATGTAGACGCTGAACAGCAGGCCGCCGAGCGCCGAGCAGAAGCCGCTGATCACGTAGACGCCGACCTTGGTCCGGCCGACGGCGAGCCCCATCAGCGCGGCGGAGGACTCGCTGCCGCCGATGGCGTAGACGGTCCGCCCGAAGCGGGTCCGGTGCAGCACGTAGGCCGCCACCGCGACCACGACCAGGGCGAGGACCGCGCCGTAGGACAGGAACGTCCCGCCCGGCAGCTCGACCACGTTGATCGCGACGGCGGTGAACAGGTCGTCCTGGATCGGGATGGAGGGCCCGCTGATGGCGAAGCAGATGCCGCGGGCCAGGAACATCCCGGCCAGGGTCACGATGAACGGCTGCAGCTGCAGGCCGTGGATGGCCAGCCCCATCAGCCACCCGAGCAGCGACCCGGTGGCCAGCACGGCGACGATCACCAGCGGCGCCGGCCAGCCGGCCTGCAGCAGGCTCGCCGCCATCACCGTGCCGAGCGCGACCACCGCCCCCGAGGAGAGGTCGATGCCGCCGGTCAGGATCACGAACGTCATGCCGACCGCGAGGACGATCAGGTAGGCGTTGTCGACCAGCAGGTTGAGCGCCACCTGCGGGTAGCCGAAGTTCTCGTAGCGGATCGAGCCCGCGCCGAAGAGCACCACCAGCAGGACCGCGGTCATGAGCACCGAGACGGTGCTCGACCCGGTCGAGGTGCTGCGCAGCCAGCGGCGCGCCGCCTCCTGCCACCCCGGGCTGGCCGGCGGGTCCGGCGGGGAGCCGGGGGCCTCGGGGAGCCGCGTGTCGGAGACGGTCATCGGAGGACCCCCTGCTCGGCCGGGCGGCCGGGGACGGACCCGGTGCCGGCGGCCGGCTCCGGAACGGACGGCCGGACGGGGTCCGGCGGGACGGGACCGGCGTCCGCGGGAGTCCCCGCGGCACCACCGGCAGTGGCGGCGGGACCCCGGCGGCGGCGGAGGGCCGCGCGCACCCGGGGCGCCTGCAGCAGGAACACCATGATGATCACGACGGCCTTGAACAGCCGGATGTACTCGTCCGGCAGGCCCATGGTCAGCACCGTGGTCGTCAGCGTCTGCAGGATCAGCGCGCCCACGACCGTGCCGGTCAGGGAGTACCGCCCGCCGGCCAGCGACGTCCCGCCGATGACGACGGCGAGGATCGCGTCGAGCTCGATGAACAACCCGGCCCGGTTGGCGTCGGCCGCGCTGACGTTGGCCGTGACCATCAGGCCGGCCACGGCCGCGACCAGGGCGACGAAGACGTAAACGGTGAAGGTGATGCTGCGCGCACGGACGCCCGCGAGGCGCGCGGCGGCCGGGTTGACCCCGACGGCCTCGATGAGCACGCCGAGCGCGGTGCGCCGGGTGAACAGCCCGACGGCCAGCAGGACCAGCGCCGTGATGACCACCTGGACCGGCAGGCCGAGCACGAAGCCGCCGCCGAGCCAGTCGAAGACGGGGTTCTCCGCGGTGACGATGTTGCCGTCGGTGACCAGCATGGCGATGCCGCGGCCGGCGGTCATGAGCACCAGCGTCGCGATGATCGGCTGGATCCCGACCACGGAGACGAGGAACCCGTTCCACGCCCCGAGGACCAGCCCGGCGGCCACCGCGAGCCCGATGGCCAGCGCGGCGGTGCCGCCGGAGGTGGGGTCGGCGGCCCCCTCGACGACCGTGAAGGCGACCGACCCGGAGATGGCCAGGACGGCGCCCACCGACAGGTCGATGCCCCGGGTGGCGATGACCAGCGTCATCCCGACGGCGATCAGCAGCACCGGCGCGACGTTCTTGACGACGTTGACGAGGTTGCCGAAGAGGTGGCCGTCCTGGATGCGCAGGCTGAAGAAGCCCGGGTTGGCCACGAGGTTGAACAGCAGCAGGACCGCGAGCGCGGCGACGGCCCACAGGACCGGGGACCGGCGGGCGCGGGCGAGCAGGCCGTCGACGGGACGGCCCGGCGCGGCGGCGGATCGGTCAGTCACGGGCGTTCCCCCGGGCGATGAGGTCGACGACGCCGTCGAGCGAGGTGTCGGAGGCGTCGAGGTCGGCGACCACCTGGCGGTCGCGCAAGACGACGACGGAGTCGCAGATCCGCAGCACCTCCTCGAGCTCCGCGGACACGAAGACCACGGACATCCCCTCGGCGGCGAGCTGGGCGACCAGCTCCTGGATCTGGGCCTTGGCGCCGATGTCGATGCCGCGGGTGGGCTCGTCGAGCAGCAGCAGCCGCGGCTCGGTGAGCAGCCAGCGGGCGAGCAGGACCTTCTGCTGGTTGCCGCCGGAGAGGTTGCGCAGCAGCGCCTCCGGGTCGGCCGGGCGGACGTCGAGGGCGCGGATGTAGCGGGCCACCATCTCGTCGCCGGCCCGCCGCGGGATCGGCCGCAACCAGCCGCGCCGGGCCTGCAGGGCGAGCAGGAGGTTGTCCCGGACGGTGAGGTCCCCGACGACGCCCTCGCCCTTGCGGTCCTCGGAGAGGAAGGCGATGCCCTGGGCGATGGCGCCGCGCGGTGACCGCAGGCGCACCGGCCGGCCGTCGACCTCCACCCGCCCGGTGCTGGCCCGGTCGGCGCCGAACAGCAGCCGGGTGAGCTCGGTGCGGCCCGACCCGAGCAGGCCGGCCAGCCCGACGACCCGCCCGGCGTGCACCCGCACGTCGGCGGGCTCGATCGCGCCCCGGCGCCCCAGGCCCGACGCCGCCAGCCGCGGCACCGCGCCGTCCTCGACCGGCCGGGGCGCGGCGTGCTCGAGGTCCTCCAGGGTCGCGAGCTCGCGGCCGATCATCGCCCGGACCAGGTCGGTGCGCGGGAGGTCGGCGGTGCGGTGCTCCCCCACCAGCCGGCCGTTGCGCAGGACGGTCATCCGGTCGCTGATCTCGTAGACCTGCTCCAGGAAGTGGGAGACGAACAGGATCGCCACGCCGCGCTCGCGCAGCGACCGCACCACCCGGAACAGCTCGGCGACCTCGCCGGCGTCGAGGCTCGACGTCGGCTCGTCGAGGACGAGCACCCGGGCGTCGGTGTCGACGGCGCGGGCGATCGCCACGAGCTGCTGGACGGCGATCGGGTGCGACCCGAGGACCGACCGCGGGTCGATGTCGAGGTGCAGCTCGCGCAGCACCCGGCGGGCCCGCTCGCGGGACGCCCGCTTGTCGATCGACCCGCGGCGGCGGGGCTCACGGCCGAGGACGATGTTCTCGGTGACCGTGAGGTTCGGGCAGAGGTTGACCTCCTGGTAGACGGTGCTGATCCCGGCCGCCTGGGCGTCGGCGGGGGTCGCGAACCGCTGCTCCACCCCGCCGAGGGTCACCGTGCCGGCGTCGTAGGGGTAGACGCCGGTGAGCGCCTTGATCAGGGTCGACTTGCCGGCGCCGTTCTCGCCCATCAGCGCGTGGACCTCGCCGGGGAACAGCCGCAGCGAGACGTCGTCGAGGGCCTTGACGCCCGGGAACTGGATCGTGATGCCGGTCATCGCGACGACCGGCTCGGGGAGCGGGGACGGGACCGGGGCGGCCGGCACCTCGGCGGCAGCTGGGGACACGGGAGTCCTCTCGGGAGGTGGTACCCGCCGCCCGCCCGGGGGTGGACGCCCGGGCGGGCGGGGGCGCGGGAGCCGGGACCGGCTCCCCGGACGGGATCAGTACTTCCGGTCCGGGAGGACCTCCGCGGCCTGCTCCTGGGTGAAGGTCGTCTCCTCGGTGACGACCCGCTCGGGGACCTCCTCGCCGTCGAGCACCTGCTGGGCGAGCTCCATCAGCTGCTCACCGAGCAGCGGGTTGCACTCGACGATGAAGTTGATCTTGCCGTCGGCGAGCGCCTGCATGCCGTCGCGGACCGCGTCGACGGAGATGATCTGGATGTCCTGGCCCGGGACCTTGCCGGCCGCCTCGATGGCCTCGATGGCGCCGAGGGCCATGTCGTCGTTGTGCGCGTAGACGGCGTTGATGTCGGGGTTGGAGTTGAGCATCGCCTCCATGACCTCGCGGCCGCCGGTGCGGGTGAAGTCACCGGACTGGGACGCCACGATCGTCAGGTTCGGGCTGTCGGCGATGGCCTCGGCGAAGCCCTCCTGGCGGTCGATCGCCGGGGCGGCACCGGTGGTGCCCTGCAGCTCGGCGATGTTCCACTGCGCCCCGGTCGAGGCCCAGTTCTCCACGGCCCACTCGCCGGCCTTGCGGCCCTCCTCGATGAAGTCCGAGCCGAGGAAGGTGACGAAGAGGTCCTCCTGCTCCGTCTCGACCGAGCGGTCGGTGAGGATCACCGGGATGTTGGCGCGCTTGGCCTCGAGGAGGACCGCGTCCCAGCCGGTCTCCACCACCGGGCTGAAGGCGATGACGTCGACCCGCTGCTGGATGAAGGAGCGGATCGCGGAGATCTGGTTCTCCTGCTCGCCCTGCGCGTCGGAGAACTGCAGCTCGATGCCGGCGGCCTCGGCCGACTCCTGGATGGACTGAGTGTTGGCGGTGCGCCAGCCGCTCTCGGCGCCGACCTGGGCGAAGCCCATCGTGATGGTGTCGTCCCCGCCACCACCGCCACCGCCGCCGCTGCCCTCCGCCGAGCCGCCGCAGGCGGCCAGCCCGAGGACCGCGACCGACGCCGTGACGGCGGCGAGGAGCTTGTTCCTGATCAACGTCTGCCTCCTGTGAGTTCCTGCCGGCCCGTCGGGTCCGGTCTCGTGGTGCTCCCCGGAGCGACCACCGCTGACTGGTCCCGGGGACGCGCTCTCAGGCGGCTCGTCCTGCGGGCCCGGCGACGCTGCTGGGCGTGACGCGGGACACTGTGAACGCAAACATGTCCGGCCGTCAAGGGGTCCGCGCCGCCGATCTGTCCCCGTCTCCGCGGGCGTCCCGGTCGCCACATGGGACGCGGGTCACAGTCTGTTAACGTTCCCAGCCATGGTCTCGACAACTCCGCCGACCGGGCGGCAGGTCACGCTGCGCGCGGGCCCGGTCAGCGCCGTGGTGACCGAGGTCGGGGGCGGCCTGCGCCGGCTGCGGACGGGCGACCGCGACCTGGTCGCGGACTTCGGGGCCGACGTCGCCCGGCCGGTCTTCCGCGGCTCGGTGCTGGTGCCGTGGCCCAACCGCGTGGGCGACGGCCGCTACCGCTGGGCCGGCCGGGACGAGCAGCTCCCCCTGACCGAGCCCGACCGGCGGACGGCGCTGCACGGCCTGCTGTGCTGGACCCGGTGGGACGTGCGCGACGCCTCCCCGGACGCCGTGGCGCTGGGCGCCCGCGTGGTCCCGCAGCCCGGTTATCCGCACCAGCTCGACGTCGTCGTCACCTACCGGGTGCACGAGGACGGGCTGTCGTGGGCGGTGGAGGCCGAGAACACCGGCACCACCGCGGCGCCCTACGGCTGCTCGGTGCACCCGTACCTCGTGGCCGGCCCCGGGCGGGTCGACGACTGGACCCTGCACCTGCGTGCCGCCGAGTACCTCGAGGTCGACGCGGAGCGCCTCCTGCCGACCGGCCGCCGGCCGGTCGACGGCACCCCGCTCGACTTCCGCGCCGGCCGCACGCCCCTCGCGGGCGTCGCCGTGGACCACGCCGTCACGGCCGTCGCGCCGGACGACGACGGGACCGCGCGCGCGGAGGTCCGGACCGCCGACGGCAGCGGGGTCGCGCTCGAGTGGGACCCGCGGGCGCTGCCGTGGGTGCAGCTGCACACGGCCGACCGCCCGGAGCCCGGGCTGCACCGGGCGGGGCTCGCGGTCGAGCCCATGACGTGCCCGCCGGACGCGTTCCGCAGCGGCGAGGGCGTCGTCCGGCTCGAGCCGGGCGCCCGGCACGTGGCGCGGTGGCGGATCCGGGCACTGGCCGCCGACGGCGGCTGAGAGGTCCCCGGGGACGACGACGGGCCGGTGACCTCCGGGGAGGTCACCGGCCCGTCGGGCGGTGCAGGGTCAGGCGGTGCCGGTCAGGCCGTGCCGGTCAGGCGCTGCCGGTCAGGCGCTGCCGGTCAGGCGGTGGCGGGCTGGCGCAGGTCGGCGTCGACCCCGCCGGTCGGCTCGACCGCCGGGGCGGCCTCGCTGAAGGTGCCGCCGGTGCGGAACCGCTCGACGTCGAGGATGCCCTCGCGCTTGGCCACGATGGTCGGCACGAGCGCCTGGCCGGCGACGTTCACCGCGGTGCGGCCCATGTCGAGGATCGGGTCGATCGCCAGCAGCAGGCCGACGCCGGCGAGCGGCAGGCCCAGGGTGGACAGCGTCAGGGTCAGCATGACCACCGCGCCGGTGACGCCGGCCGTGGCGGCCGAGCCGACGACGGAGACCAGCGCGATCAGCAGGTAGTCGGTGATCGACAGGTCCACGCCGAAGAACTGCGCCACGAAGATCGCCGCGAGCGCCGGGTAGATCGCCGCGCAGCCGTCCATCTTCGTCGTCGCGCCCAGCGGCACGGCGAAGGAGGCGTAGGACCGCGGGACGCCCAGGTTCTGCTCGGTCACCCGCTCGGTCACCGGCAGGGTGCCGATCGAGGAGCGCGAGACGAAGGCCAGCTGGATGGCCGGCCAGGCGCCGGCGAACCAGCGCAGCGGCGAGAGGCCGTGCAGCCGGAGCAGCACCGGGTAGACGACGAACAGCACCAGCGCGAGGCCGGCGTAGACGGAGCCGGCGAAGACGCCGAGGCTGCCGAGGGAGTCCCAGCCGTAGCTGGCGACGGCGTTGCCGATGAGGCCGACGGTGCCGATCGGGGCCAGCAGGATGACCCACCACAGCACCTTCTGGACGATCGCCAGCGCGGAGCGGACCAGCCGCAGGAACGGCTCGGCGGGCTCGCCGACCTTGAGGACGGCGACGCCGACCGCGACCGAGATGACGATCAGCTGCAGGACGTTGAACGACAGGCCGACCGAGCCGTCGTCGCCCGCGGAGGCCTGCAGGCCCAGGACGTTGCCGGGCACCAGGCCGGTGAGGAAGTCCCACCAGCCGCCGGTGGTGCCGGGGTCGGTGGCGGCGGCCGCGTCGACGGAGCTGTTGCGGCCGGGCTGGGTGAGCAGGCCCAGGCCGATGCCGATGCTGACGGCGATCAGCGCGGTGATGCCGAACCACAGCAGGGTCTGCGCGGCGAGCCGGGCGGCGTTGGAGACCTGCCGGAGGTTGGCGATGCTGACGATCACCGCGGTGACGATCAGCGGCGGGACCAGCGCCTTGAGCAGCGTGACGAAGGTGCCGCCGATGGTCTGCAGGGTGCTGGTGAGCCAGTTCGGGGTCCCGTCGGCGACGGGGCCCATCTCGCGGGCGACCAGGCCGAGGGCCACGCCGACGACGAGCGCGAGGAGGACCTGCGCCGCGAAGGGGACGCGGCGGAGACGTGCGAGCACGGAGGTGTGCCTTTCGAGGGGAGGAGGACGTCGGGACCGGTGTCAGGCGCCGCGGCGACAGGCGGCGGTCGTCACCCGGCCGTAGTCGAGCGCGCGGCGGCGCGTGAGTCCCCAGAGGTCGTGCACGAGGAGGTCAATGCCGCCGCGCGCCCGGGCCATCCCGCCTGTGCGGCAACTCACGATCTTGACCTGGCCCGGTACTCGTGTACCGTTTGATTGGTACCGCCGTACCACTTCGAGGGAGCGCATCGTGGCCTGGGCCCTGCTCGTCACCGCCGGACTGTTCGAGACCGCCTTCGCCGTCTCGCTCAAGCAGTCCGAGAACTTCACGCGCCTGTGGTGGTCGGTGGCGTTCGTCGTCTGCGCCGCCGCGAGCTTCGTGCTGCTGTCGTCCGCGCTGCGCACGCTGCCGGTCGGTACCGCCTACGCCGTCTGGACCGGGATCGGTGCCGGCGGCACGGCGGTCGTCGGCATGGCCGTCCTGGGCGACCCGGTCACCACGATGCGCATCGTCGCGATCCTGCTGATCCTCGGCGGCGTGCTGATGCTGCAGCTCGCGCCGTCGGCGGCCCACTGATGTCCCGCCTGACCGGCAAGGGCGAGGCCCGCCGGGCGGCCATCGTCGAGGCGGCCGCGCGCCTGCTGGCCGAGGCGGGGCCGGACGCCCTCACGCACCGGGCCGTCGTCGCGGCGTCGGGCGTCCCGCTGGCCGCCACCACCTACTACTTCGCGAGCATCGACGACCTGCGGGCCGCGGCGGTGGAGGCGCTCGCCGCGCAGGAGCGGGCGGCGGCCGAGGACCTGGTCGCCGCGGTGCCCCGCCGGACCCGTTCCGCGGCGGCCACCGCGCGCCTGGTCGTCGACGTCGTCCACGGGGCCGGCCGCACCCGCGACGACGAGCTGCTGGCCCTCTACGAGCGGTTCCTCGCGTGCGGGCGGCACCCCGCGCTGCGGCCGGTCCTGCGCGCGGCGCGGCACGCGATCGACGCCGCACTGGCCGACCTCCTCGACCGGTGCGGCCGGACCGGGGCCGACGTCGCCACGCTCGTGGCGCTGGTCGACGGCTCGACCGTCTCGGCGCTGGTCGAGGGCGACGGCTCGGCGCGGCGCCGGGCCGAGGAGGCGGTGGCGCAGGCGCTCGGCTGACCGGCGCGGCGGTGTGTACGGACGTTCCTAGCATGTGTACGGTCGTCCGCATGGCCGCTCCCGACGACTCCCGGACCATGCGCGAGCGCATGCTCGCCGGCGAGCTCTACATCGCCGACGACCCCGAGCTGGCCGAGGCGAGCGCGGCGGCCCAGGACCTCGCGGCGGCCTACAACGCCACCACCGCACGGCAGCGCCCGCTGCGCCGCCGGCTGCTCGAGCAGCTGCTCGGCGCCGTCGGCGAGGACACCGAGATCCGCCCGCCGCTGCACGTCGACTACGGCACCTCGATCCGCATCGGAGCCCGCTGCTTCGCCAACTTCGGGCTGGTCGCCCTCGACGTCGCGGCCATCACCATCGGCGACGACGTCCAGATCGGGCCGAACGTCCAGCTGCTCACCCCCACCCACCCGGTGGAGCCGGGGCCGCGGCGGGAGAAGTGGGAGGCCGCGGAGCCGATCACCATCGGCGACAACGTCTGGCTCGGCGGCGGCGTCGTCGTGCTGCCCGGCGTCACGATCGGCGCGGACACCGTCGTCGGCGCGGGGTCGGTGGTCACCCGCGACCTGCCGGCCGGGGTGGTCGCCGTCGGCAACCCCGCCCGGGTGGTCCGCACGCTGGAGCGGTCGTGACCCGGGCGCCCGTGCGGCGGGCGCGACGGCACGATCCCGGACGCCGCGACCGGCTGGTGGCCACCACCGTCGACGTCATCGCCGAGGTGGGCGTCGTCGGCGCCACGCACCGGGCCATCGCCCGCGCCGCCGACGTGCCACTCGGGTCGCTGACCTACCACTTCGCCTCCCTCGACGAGCTGCACACCGCGGCGTTCACCCGGCACGTCGACGAGGTGGCGCCGCGCTTCGAGGAACGCATGCGGGCCGCGGACGGCGCGGGCGCCGCGCTCGAGGTGCTGGTCGCCCACCTCACCGACGACCTGCTCGTCTCCCACCGCGACTTCGTGCTGATGGTCGAGCTCTACGCGGCGGCCGCCCGGCGGCCGGCGCTGCGCGCGGTCACCCAGGACTGGATGCAGCGCAGCCGCCGGAGCCTGGAGCTCCACTTCGACCCGGTCACCGCCCGGGAGATCGACGCGATGGTCGAGGGCCTGGTGCTGCACAGCGCCCTGTCGACCGACCCCATGACACCCGACCAGATCCGCGCGGCCTTCGCCCGCGTCGCGCGCTGACCCTCCCGGACAGGACACCCGTGTCGGACACCCTCGCGGTCCCCGCGCACCTGCGCGCCGCCCGCGCCGCCGTCGCCACCTGCTTCTTCGTCAACGCGGTGCTCTACGCCAACCTCGTGCCGCGGCTGCCCGAGGTGAAGGACCGCCTCGACCTGAGCAACGCAGCCCTCGGTGCCGCGATCGCCGCACTCCCCCTCGGCGCCCTGGTCAGCGCACTGGCCTCGGCCGCGCTCATGCGCCGCTTCGGGTCGGCGCGGGTGGCCTCGTGGGGGCTCGTCGCGCTGGCGGGAGCCATCTGGGGCGCGGCGGTGTCACCGTCGTGGTGGCTGCTGGCCACCGCGCTGTTCGTCGCCGGCGCGCTGGACGCCGTCGTCGACGTCGCGCAGAACGCGCACGGGCTGCGGGTGCAGCGGGCCTACGACCGGTCGATCCTCAACGCCTTCCACGGGCTCTGGAGCGTCGGCGCGGTGGGCGGCGGGCTGCTCGGCTCGGCCGCGGCGGGCCTGCGGGTGCCGCTCGCCGTGCACCTCGGCGTGGTGGCGGCGGTGTTCGCCGTCGTCGCCCTGGTGGCGTACCGCCGCATGTTGCCCGGACCCGACCACGAGGAACCCGTCGACGACGACGGCGCCCCGCCGGCCGGACGGGCGGGGATGCGGGCGTCCCTCGGCGCGATGGCGGCGCTCGGCGTGCTGGCCACCTGCGGGGCGTTCGTGGAGGACGCCGGCTCGTCGTGGGCCGCGCTGTACCTGCGCGGCGAGGTGGGCACCGGGGTCGCCACGGCGGGCCTGGGCTTCGTCGCGCTGTCGGTGGCGATGACCGTCGGCCGGCTGACCGGCGACCGCGTGGTGGACCGCTTCGGCCAGCGCCGGGTGGCCCGCGGCGGCGGCGCGCTGATCGCCGTCGGCATGGGGCTGGCGCTGGCGGTGCCGTCGCTGGCGACGACGCTCGTCGGGTTCGCGCTCGCCGGGCTCGGCGTGGCGACACTCGTGCCGGCCGTCTACGCCGCCGCCGACGAGCTGCCCGGCCTGCGGCACGGCGTGGGCCTGACGGTGGTCAACTGGCTGCTGCGGATCGGCTTCCTCGCCTCGCCCCCGCTGGTCGGCGCGGTCGCCGACGCGACGAGCCTGCGGGTGGGCCTGCTCGGCGTCGTGCTCGCCGGCGTCGTCACCCTCGTGCTCGGGCGGGTGCTGCGGCCGACGGTCTCCGCGGCCCGCTGACCGCCGGGGTCAGGCGGCGTCGTCCTCCAGGACGGGGGCGTCCTCGAGGCCGACCATGACCTCGTTGGTCTGCAGGGTCACCAGCCAGGCGAGCGCGTGGTCCTCGACCGGCTGGCCGGAGACCTGCGCGATGGCGTGCAGCTGCGCCGCGACCAACCCGCGGGCGGCCTGGTAGACGTCGGCGGCGGTGACGGCGACGCCGAGCTCGGCCAGCCACAGCCGGCCGTCGGACAGCACCCGCACCTCGGGCTGGGCGCCCACCTGCAGGTCGGCGGCCGCGCTCGTGAGCACGGACATGCCGGCGCGCAGCTCGGTGAGCCGGCGGCTGGGCTGGGGCGACGACGACATCGGGTGCTCCCTCGGACGGGCCCACGGGCCTCGGGTCGTGGGAGAGGAGTCGGCAGCCGGCAGGCGGCACCCGACCACCGGTGGGACGGCGGTGCACCCGTGGGGCGCCGGTGACGAACCGTTGCCGTCCCGACCCGCGCGCGCGGCCCTTCCGCGGACGGCGGCCGCCCTGCACGATGCCGCCCCGTGACCAGCCTCCCCGGGTGCCGCCGCCGGAACCGCCGCTCGCGACGCAGGAAGAACGGGTCCGACGGCTGCGACGGGTGCGACGGCTGCGAGAACGGCTGCGACGCCATCGGCCTGTTCTCGCTGCTGTGGCTGGCGCTGCCCGCGGCCCTGGTCACCCCGGCCCCGGCCGGCACGCCATGGGCGGCGCGCTGGCCGGCGCGGCTCGTCGTCGCCTACCGGGAGCGGGTCAGCCCGGCCCGCCCGCCGTGCTGCCGGTTCACCCCGACCTGCTCCACCTACGGCCTGCAGGCGCTGCGCGTGCACGGCCTGCTGCGCGGCGGGCTGCTCACCGTGCGGCGGCTGCGGCGCTGCGGCCCCGGCGACGGTGGTTCCGACCCGGTGCCGGTCCGGACCCGGACGTAGGACGCCCCGGACGCGCGCCGGCGGCGGCCCTCCGGAGAGGACCGCCGCCGGCGACGGGGTGGTGCGGGGTCAGGCGACCGTGGTGATCCGGTCGGTCGCCGGGGCGCTGACCGGGCGGTTGGCGCCGAGGTACGCGGTGAAGGCGTCCAGGTCGATGGAGCCGGTCACGGCGTTCGTCCCGGTGCGGAGCTGGGTGAAGCCGTCACCGCCCCCGGCCAGGAAGTTGTTCACCGTGATCCGGTAGGTCTGCGTCGGGACGACGGCGACGCCGTCGATCGTCAGCCCGCCCACCTTCTGCCCGGTGCACGGGTCGGCGGCCGGGCCGGCGGCCCCGCCGGTGGAGACGGTGTAGCGCAGGGCCGAGGACGGCTGCAGGACGACCGGGTTGCCGGCGCGGGCGTACTGCTGCTCCAGCACGCAGTCGAGCTGGGCGCCGGTGAGGTCCAGCGTGACGAGGTTGTTGGCGAACGGCTGCACCGTGAACGCCTCCTCGTAGGTGATCGGGCCTGCCAGCAGGTCGGCCCGCACGCCGCCGGGGTTCATGAGGGCCGCGACGGCGCCCTCGTCCCGGGTGTCGGCCAGCTGGGCGTCGGCGATCAGGTTGCCCAGCGGGGTCTCCCCCTCGGCGTCGGCGGTGCGCCGGATGTCGGTGGCCGCGTCGCCGACGACCTCGGTCGCGATCGGGCCGAGCGCCTCCCGGTACCGGGCGATCAGGGCGGTCTGCGCCGGGTCGGCGGCGACGCCGCGCTCGACGATCACGTTGTCGACCCGGGTGGCGGAGTCGATGACGTCGCCGGTCCGCTTGTCGACGGTGAGGTCGATGTCGGTGACCAGGCGGCCGTTATTGCCGGCGCTGCTGACGACCTTGCCGTCGACGGTGCAGTTGTAGGCCTGGTGGGTGTGGCCGCTCACCACGACGTCGATGGCGTCGGACATGCCGTTGGCGATCTGCACGATCGGGCCGCCCAGGTTGCTGCAGCCGTCCACGTTCCAGGCGTCGGGCCCGCTCTGCGCGCCACCCTCGTGCAGCAGGACGACGATCGTCTCGACGCCGCGGGCCTGCAGCTCGGCCGCGTAGCGGTTGGCCGTCTCCACCTCGTCGCGGAACTCGAGGCCCGCCACGCCCTGCTGGCTGACGATCTGGCTGGTGCCCTCGAGCGTCATGCCGATGAAGCCGACCTTCACGCCCTGCACGTTGTGGATCGCGTAGGGGTCCAGCAGCGGCTGCCCGGTCTCGGTGACGAAGGCGTTGGCCGACAGGTACTGGAAGTCCGCGCCCTCGTAGGGCGTGCCGTCGGCGCAGCCGTCGACGGGGTGGCAGCCGCCGTTCTGGATGCGCAGCAGCTCCGCGGGGCCCTCGTCGAACTCGTGGTTGCCGACGCTGGCGTAGTCCAGGCCGGCGAGGCCCAGCGCCTCGATGGTCGGCTCGTCGTGGAAGGCCGCCGACAGCAGCGGCGAGGCGCCGATCAGGTCGCCGGCGGCCACGGTGATCGTGTTCTGCCTGCGCTGCGCCTCGGCCAGCTGCCGCAACTGCGTGGCCAGGTACTCGGCACCGCCGGCGTCGACCGTCGGGGCGGGCAGCGGGCCGCCGCTGCCGTCGGGGTCCGGACCCGTCTGGACGCGGCCACCCGATCCGGTCGGCGGCTCGAGGGCGCCGTGGAAGTCGTTGAGGGCCAGCAGCTGGATCTCGACCGGCTTCGGCCCGTTCGGGGCGGCGGCTGCCGGTGCGAGGGCGGCGGCGACGACCAGGCCGGTCATCGCCGTCGTCACGGCCGCGGCGACGGTGCCGCGGCGCAGGACGGAGGGGCTCATGCGGAGGACTCCCAGGGTCTCTGGAGGAGGGACGCCGGCCATTCCACCCGCGTCCGGTGACGGGAGTGTGACGGACCGGTACGCCCATCGTCACCAGGGGGTGCCGGATCCGTTCCGCCGCCGGGTCCACGGCCGCACGCCGTCGTCGCCGGACACCAGCCGCTCCAGTCCGGCGTAGACGGCCAGCCCCGGGACCGCGAGCAGCGACGGCGGCAGCACCAGTGGCGCGGCGAGCACCGAGATCACCAGCACCCCGGGCGCCGACAGCAGCCACCCGGGCCGCCGCTCGGCGTCGGCCAGGGCGCCCCAGCGCACGGCGGTCCACATGAGCCAGCGCAGGAGCACCGGGACCCCGGCCTCCCGCATCGCCCGCCGGAACAGCCCGTCCGCCTCGCGGGAGGTGACCGCGCGGGTGCGGATGCCCACGGTGCACAGCCAGTCGTGCAGCACCGCGGCGAGCGTGTAGGGGCCGGACTCCGGCACCAGCCAGAGCACCGGCCGCGGCACGCTCGCCAGGTCCGTGGCGAAGCCGGCCGGGACGACGAACCGGTCGCGCCGGCCGAGGTAGATGAGCGGCTCGGCGAGCGTCCAGCCGTCGGCGCCGGAGGTGCGGAGGACCGCGGCGGGCGGGTCGAAGGGCACGCCGCGATCCTGCCGCGCGGTCAGCCCCGCGGCCGGGCCGCACCCTCCGCGCGGGTGGCGGGACGGCGGGCGGCGAACGGCGTGGCGACGTCCTCCAGCGACTTGCCCTCCGCGTCGATGCCGAGCACCGCGGCCACCACGCCGCCGACCACCATCACCGCGGCGCCCAGCATGTAGCCCCAGAACAGCCGGATCGGCTGGGAGCCGTCGCCGATCAGCGAGCCGTAGACGACCGGGCCGAGCGCGCCGAAGCACTGCGCGATGGCGAAGAAGACGGCGATCGCCTTGGCCCGGACCTCCATCGGGAAGATCTCGCTGACCGTCAGGTAGGCCGAGCTCGCGCCGGCCGAGGCGAAGAAGAAGATGACCGACCAGGCGATCGTCTGGGTGTAGGCGTTGAGCACGCCGGCCTGGAACAGCCCCGCCGTGACCGCCAGCAGGATGCCGGAGAGCACGTACGAGCCGGCGATCATCTTCTTGCGGCCGACGGTGTCGAACAGGTGCCCGAGCACGAACGGCCCGGCCAGGTTGCCCACCGCGAAGGCGATGAGGAACAGCGGCGCGTCCCCGGAGTCGACGTCGTAGTACGTGCCGAGCACCAGGACGTAGGTGAAGAAGATCGCGTTGTAGAGGAACGACTGGGTGACCATCAGCGTCGCGCCGTAGACGGCGCGGGCCGGGTACTCGCGGAACAGCACGCGGGTGAGCGCGGCGTAGCCGATGTCCGGCGTCGGCTTCAACTCGATCGCGCGGCTCTCGTCGACCGCCGGCAGCGACCGGCCGCCGTGCTCCACCTCGTGCTCGATGTAGGCGATGGTCTCCTCGGCCTCGGCCTCCCGGCCGTGCATGACCTGCCAGCGGGGGCTCTCCGGCAGGTGCCGCCGGACCAGCAGGATCACCAGGCCCAGGACCGGGCCGATGAGGAAGGCGATGCGCCAGCCGGTGCTGGGCTCCAGGGCGTTGAGCAGGATGAAGGTGCCGAGCGTGCCGAGGACGGCGCCGGCCCAGTAGGTGCCGCTCACCATGATGTCGACCCGCCCGCGGTACTTCGCCGGGATGAGCTCGTCGATGGCGGAGTGGATCGCGGCGTACTCGCCGCCGATGCCCATGCCGGCGATGAACCGGGTGACGTAGAGGAAGGCCACCCAGCCGGGCCCGTTGCCGAGCGTGAGCGCGGTCAGGCCGCTCCCGACGAGGTAGACGGCGAGGGTGATCATGAACAGCTTGCGGCGGCCGAGCTTGTCCGACAGCCGGCCGAACCAGAGGGCGCCGACGACCTCGCCGAGCAGGTAGACGGTCGCGATGAGGCCGACCTCGGTACCCGACAGCCCGAGGGTCTCGGGCTCGGTGAGGCGGTCGACGACGGCGCCGGCGACGGTGATCTCCAGCCCGTCGAGGATCCAGGCGGTCCCCAGCGCGGCCACCATGCGGGTGTGGAACGGCGACCAGGGCAACCGGTCGATCCGCGCCGGGATGAGGCTGCGGATCGCGCCGGGCGCCTCCGCCGGCTTCGACAGGCTCGTCATCGAGCACCTCCAGTTCGGGAACCGGAGCGCGCTCTACCCCGTTGACGATCGGTTGACGCAACCAACCTCCCAGAGCCCCGTCCGGGTGACGCCGCTCCTCCTGTGCGGCATCCCATCGCGCGCGGTGCATCGAAGCCACGCGGGCTGGGCATGGGCGGGGCATGCGCCTTCCCCAGCCCCGGGGCCTGCTGACCGCCGCCCTGCGCGACGACCTGCTCGCCGGTGAGGTCTCCGCCGCCACCGTCGAGCTCGCCCGCCGCACCGCGGAGGAGTCGGCCGACCCGCTGCACGACGACGACCTGCAGCTGGCGCTGGCGGTCTGCTACGAGCTGCACTACCGCGGCTTCGACGACGTCGACGACGCCCTCGAGTGGGACCCCGACCTGCTCGGCCTGCGCGCCCGCCTCGAGCGCGCGCACCTCGCGGCACTGCGCGCGCTGACCGGTCCGGTGACCGCGACCGGCGAACCGGTCGACGAGCAGCTGGCCGCGCTCATCGCCGCCGACGACGGCCCCTCGCTGTCGCGGTACATGGCGCGCAGCGGCACCGAGGAGCAGTGGCGCGAGTACCTCACCCTGCGGTCGGTCTACCACCTCAAGGAGGGCGACCCGCACACCTTCGCCATCCCGCGCCTCGGCGGCCGGGCCAAGGCCGCGATGGTGGAGATCCAGGCCGACGAGTACGGCGGCGGGTCGCCCGAGCGCATGCACAGCGAGCTGTTCGCCGGGATGATGCGCGACCTCGGCCTCGATGCCGGCTACGGCGCCCTGTGGGACGTCGCGCCCGCCGTGGCCTTCACGGCGGTCAACACCATGTCGCTGTTCGGCCTGCACCGGCGCTGGCGGGGCGCGGCGCTCGGCCACCTCGCCTGCGTGGAGATGACCTCCTCGGAGCCCAGCCGCCGCTACTCCTCCGGCCTGCGCCGCCTCGGCCACGACGAGCACACGACCGTCTTCTACGACGAGCACGTCGAGGCCGACGCCGTCCACGAGCAGATCGCCTCGGTCGACATGTGCGGCTCGCTGGTGGCGGAGGACCCGTCACTCACCGCCGACGTGCTGTTCGGCGCGGCGTGCTCGCTGGCCCTCGACGGGCTGGCGGCCGGCCACCTGCTCGGCGCCTGGGAGGCCGGCCGGTCGGCCCTGCGCGGGGAGGCCGCGCTCGCCGCCTGAGGTCCCGTGTCGAGGAGGTCACCCGGCTGGACTTCAGTCGGGCGCTGCCGATCCTCTGGGCGCACGGACCGGTGGGGACCCGCTCCCCCGGTCCCCTGATCCCCGGAGGACCCCATGTGGCGGCGTACCGACCCGGCACCGGCCGGCCAGCCCGCGGCCCAGCCGATGCCGCGTGACGTCGAGACGCTGGAGCGGGTCGTCGAGGCCCTCGACGACGGCGTCTCCACGGTCCTCGACGCGCACGTCGCCGTCGCCCGGACCATCGTGGAGACCTGCGACCTCGGCTACGGCGCCGTCTGGCTGCCCGACGGCACGGGCGCGTTCGTCCTGGCCTGGGAGGGCGGGCCGCTCACCCGGACCATGTCCGCCGCCTGGCCGCGTGACGGCCGGCTCACCGAGGCCGCCGGCATGGGCGGGCGTGCGCTGCGCGAGCGCAAGCCGGTGCACATGACCGAGGCCCCCGCCGGGCGCGGGCAGTGCATCCGGTGGGAGACGGCCTGGGCGGCCGGCGCGCGGGAGGGCACCTTCTCCCCCGCCGTCGACGACGGCGTGGTCACCGCGGTCCTGGAGTTCCACAGCGCCACGCCGCTGCCCTTCTTCGGCGTCCGCAGGGAGAAGTGGCGGGCCATCGCCCGGCTGCTGTCGCACGCCCGGAAGGCCGCCCTCGCCACCTCCGCGCTCAAGGAGACCCTCGACGACCGGGTCGCCGTCACCACCGTGGTCACCGAGATCGGCGCGGCCCGGGACGAGCAGAGCGCGCTGCGCAGCGCGCTGGACACGGTGCGCACCGCCTTCGGCTGGGCGTACGGCTCGTTCTGGGCGCTCGACGAGGCCGAGGGCGTGCTGCGCTTCTCGACCGAGTCCGGCTCGGCCGGCGAGGAGTTCCGCAAGGTCACCCTCGCCGCCAGCTTCGCCGAGGGCGTGGGCCTGTCGGGGCGGGCGTGGAAGCGGCGCGAGCTGGTGTTCGTGCGCGACCTCGCCGAGGTCACCGACTGCGTGCGCCGGCCGGCCGCGCAGCGCGCCGGCGTGAAGTCCGGCGTCTGCTTCCCCATCACCGTGGGCGGCCGGGTCATCGGCACCATGGACTTCTTCGTCACCGAGACCATCGAGCTGTCCGAGTCGCGGCTCGACGCGCTGCGCAACGTGCAGCAGCTGGTCAGCCAGCGGCTGGACACGCTACGCCGCTCGGAGGCCGACGCCCGCCGCTCGCAGGAGCTGCTCGAGAGCGTCGACCGGCTGCGCGAGGCCGCCGCGGCCGCCGGCGAGGTGGCCACCAGCGCCGTCGCCCAGGCCTCCACGATGACCACCGAGGTGGCCACCCTCACCGAGGCGTCGACGTCCATCGGCGAGGTCATCCGGATCATCTCCGGCATCGCCGACCAGACCAACCTGCTCGCGCTGAACGCCACCATCGAGGCCGCCCGCGCCGGCGAGCTCGGCCGCGGCTTCGCCGTGGTGGCCAGCGAGGTCAAGGACCTGGCCCGCGAGACCGCCGCGGCCACCCAGCAGGTGTCGGACCAGATCGCTGGCATCCAGGCCAGCAGCGAGCAGGTCACCGCCGGCATCCACGCCACCAGCGACGTGATCGGCCGCCTCGACGCGGTGCAGGCGCGGATCAACGACGTGCTCGAGGAGCAGGTCCGGATGGCGCGCTCCATCCAGGCCCACTGAGCGCGGGCGGCGCGGACCGGGCACGGGGGCCGGTCCGCGCCGCCGCACTCAGGCCGGGTCCGGGGCGTGCGCCCCGGCCGGGTCCTGGCCGTGCGCCCCGGCCGGGTCCTGGCCGTACACCCCGGCCGGGTCCTGGCCGTACACCCCGGCCGGGTCCTGCCGGTGTCGCTCCCGCAGGATCGCCGCCGCGGGCCGCGGCCGGCTCGGGGCGCTGGGCGCGGAGAAGCCCGAGCGCTTGTGCGTGCCGTCGCAGAACGGCTTGATGCCCGACTTCCCGCACCGGCACAACGCCACGGTCTTCCGGCCCGGGTCGATCTCGGTGCCGTCCTGGTCGACCAGCCGGAAGTCGCCGCGCACGATCAGCGGCCCGTCGCGGTAGGGCGTGATGGTGGCGCCGGCAGCGGCGTCGTCGGGCCGGTCGGCGTCGTCGGGCGGGTCGGCGGGCAGGGCTGAGCTCACGTCCCCAGCGTGCCCCGCCCGGCCGGGCGGCACACCCGGCGGGTCAGACGGGCCGGCGCCCGGCGTCCTCCCGCCCGGGGGTGCGCTGCCCGGCAGCGGACGGCACGTCCGCGCCGGTGGCGTCAGCGGCCGCCGGCGCGGCGGTCCCGTCGGCTGTCCCATCGGCGAGGACGGGAGCCGGCCCGGACAGGACGCGCGCGGCGGCCACCGCCACCACGGCGCCGACCAGCGGCGCGAGCACGAACAACCACACGTGCGCGAGCGGGTCGCCGCCGGCGAACAGCGCCGGACCGATCGACCGCGCGGGGTTGACCGACGTGCCGGTGAGCGGGATCGCCACCAGGTGCACCGCGGTGAGCGTCAGGCCGATGGCCAGCCCGGCGAAACCGGGGGCCGCCGACCGGGCGGTGACCAGCAGGACGACCAGGACGAGGACGAAGGTGAGCACCGCCTCGACGACGAACGCGCCGCCGGCCGTGACGGTGTCGCCCCAGTCGTTGGCGCCCAGCGCCCCGGTCTGGTCGGTCACCCCGCCGACGTCGCCGGTGAGCAGCCACAGCAGCGCGGCGCCGGCCACGGCGCCGGCCACCTGGGCGATCCAGTAGGCGACCGCCTCGGCGGCGGTCATGCCGCGGGAGAGCAGCACGCCGAGGGTGACGGCGGGGTTGACGTGGCACCCGGAGACGGGGCCGATGGCGTAGGCGAGGGCGAGCAGCACGAACCCGAAGGCGAGCGCCACGCCCGTCGGGCCGAGCACGTCGAGGCCGGCCACGGCCGACCCGACCGCGACGACGACGAGCAGCGCGGTGCCGAGGAACTCCGCCAGGACCTGGCGGGAGAGCGTCGGGGACACGAGGACTCCACGGGGAACGTCCGCAGCCACTCCCCCGCGCCGGACCGGATGCCGGCTGCACTGCGGGCCGGGGACAGGCTGCCAGCGCCCGCGCACGGCGCGCCAGGGGCGCCCGGCGTGTCAGGCGCCGGGCGCCTGTCCGTAGAAGACCTGTTCGACGACGGTCCGCGCGTGCCGGGTGGTGCGCCGGTACTCGTCGAGGAACTGCCCGGGGTCGACGTCGGGACCGGCGCCGCTGGCCCGCGCGACGCCGGCAAGTTCCAGCCCGGGGCGGGGCAGCTGGTCGCTGGGCCGCCCGCGCACCAGGAAGACGGCGTTGCGCGCCCGGCTGGCCAGCTCCCACGCCTCGCGCAGGGCGTCGGCCTGCTCGCCGCTCAGCAGGTCGTGCGCGGCGAGCCCGGCCAGCGCGCCGACCGTGGAGGCCTGCCGCAGCTCGGGCACCCGGGCCGCGTGCTGCAGCTGCAGCAGCTGGACCGTCCACTCGACGTCGGCCAGCCCGCCGCGGCCGAGCTTGGTGTGCGTGGCCGGGTCGGCGCCGCGGGGCAGCCGCTCGCGCTCCACGCGGGCCTTGATCCGGCGGATCTCGGCGACCTGCGCGTCGGTGAGCCCCTCGGCCGGGTAGCGCAGCGGGTCGACCAGCTCGACGAACGCCTCCCCCAGCTCGGCGCTGCCGGCGACGGGGGTGGCGCGCAGCAGCGCCTGCACCTCCCACACCGACACCCAGCGCTCGTAGTACTCGCGGAACGCGTCGAGGCTGCGCACCAGCGCGCCCTGGCGGCCCTCGGGGCGCAGGTCGGCGTCGACCTCGAAGGCGGGGTCGGGCGCGGGCTCGCCGAGCAGCCGGCGCAGCGTGTGCGCGACGGCGTTGGCCGCCTGCGTCGCCCGCGGCTCCGCGGCGCCCGGCCGCGCCCGGTGCACGAAGAGCACGTCGGCGTCGGACCCGTAGCCCATCTCGCCGCCGCCGAGCCGGCCCATGCCGATGACGGCGAGCTCCATGGGCACGTCGGCGGGGTCGGTGCCGGTCTCGCGCGCCCAGGCGCGGACGGCGGTGTCGAGGCCCACCTGCAGCGTGGCGACGGCGACCGCGGTGAGCGCCTCCCCCACCCGGACGACGTCGAGGCGCCCCAGCAGGTCGGCCGAGGCGATGCGCAGCAGCTCCTGGCGGCGCAGGCCGCGCAGCACCCGGATGCCGGCCTGCGGGTCGGGCGCGCGCCCGGCCGCCTGCCGCCAGGCGCGGGCCAGCGTCTCGACGCCGCGCGGCTCGAGCTCGTCGTCGTCGGCGAGGATCCGCATCGCCTCGGGCGTGCGGGTGAGCAGCGCGGCCACGTACTGGCTGGACCCGAGCAACCGGGCCAGCCGCTCGGCCACCGACCCCTCGTCGCGCAGCAGCCGCAGGTACCACTGGTCGTCGCCCAGCGCCTCGCTCACCTGCCGGTAGGCGAGCAGCCCGGCGTCGGGGTCGGCGCAGTCGGCGAGGGTCTGCAGCACCACGGGGAGGAGGTAGCGCTGCATCGACGCCGACCGCGACAGTCCGCCGGTGAGCGCGGCCATGTGCC
The DNA here is from genome assembly GCF_900129495.1 of Geodermatophilus nigrescens. GTDB lineage: Bacteria > Actinomycetota > Actinomycetes > Mycobacteriales > Geodermatophilaceae > Geodermatophilus > Geodermatophilus nigrescens. The sequence goes on along the minus strand of NZ_FQVX01000005.1, from coordinate 30,955 downwards.
GCAGCGCCCCCTGGGGGTCGGCGAAGCCGAGCGCGCGCAGCCAGTCGCCGGCGGCCCCGCTGCCCAGCTGCGCGGCCTCGGCGGGCACCTTGGCGACCGCCGACAGCAGCGGCCGGTAGAAGAGCTTCTCGTGCAGCCGCCGCACCTCGCGGGTGTGCAGCGCCATCTCCGCGCGCAGCACGTCGACGGCGGTGCCGCGGGCGTCGGGCTTGTAGCCGAGCGAGCGGGCCAGCCAGCGCAGCTGCTGCTCGTCGGTGGGCAGCAGGTGGGTGCGCCGCAGCTTCAGCAGCTGCAGCCGGTGCTCGACGGTGCGCAGGAACCGGTAGGAGGCGATGAGCGTGTCGGCGTCGTCGCGGCCCACGTAGCCGCCGGCGCGCAGCGCGTGCAGGGCGGGCAGCGTGCCGCCCACCCGCAGCCGCACGTCGACCCGGCCGTGCACCATCTGCAGCAGCTGGACGGCGAACTCGACGTCGCGCAGGCCGCCCCGGCCGAGCTTGATCTCCCGGTCGGCCTGCGCGGGCGGGATGTTGTCCTCCACCCGCCGGCGCATCGCCTGCACGTCGGCGACGAACCCGGGGCGCTCGCCGGCCTGCCAGACCATGGGGAACAGCTCGTCGACGTAGGCGCGGCCGAGGTCGGGGTCGCCCGCGACCGGGCGCATCTTGAGCAGCGCCTGGAACTCCCAGGTGCTCGCCCACTGCCGGTAGTAGGCGACGTGGTTGGCCAGCGTCCGCACCAGCGCCCCGGCCTTGCCCTCCGGACGCAGCGCGGCGTCGACCTCCCAGGCCGCCTCGTGGCAGATGCGCATGAGCGCGGCGGCCACCCGGGTGGCGCTCTGCACGGCGGGGGCCTCGGGGTCGCTGGGGTCGACCGGCTCGGCGACGAACACGACGTCGACGTCGCTGACGTAGTTGAGCTCCCGCCCGCCGGTCTTGCCGAGCGCGATGACCGCCAGCCGGCAAGCCGCGGCGCTGGCGGGCTGCTCGGCGACGGCGAGCGCGAGGCCGGCGGTGAGCACCGCGGCGGCGATGTCGGCGAGCTCGGCGGCGACGTCCTCGGCGGGCAGCCCCTCGCCCAGGTCGCGCCCGGCGAGGGAGAGGACGGCGCGGCGGTAGGCCGCGCGCAGCGCCGCGACCCGCTGCGGCGAGGCGTCGGGCGCCGCCTTCCCGAGGCGCACGCCCCACGGCGGGTCGTCGGGGTCGGCGCCGACGGCGGCCAGCATGTCCCGCTCGATCGCGTAGGCGGCCGGGCGGACGGGGCCGTGGTCGGCGTCGTCGAGGACGGCCCAGTCGGCGGGGTGGGCGGCGAGGTGGTCGGCGAGGCCGGCGCTGGCGCCGAGCAGCGAGAGCAGCCGGCTGCGCAGGGCGCCGGACCCGCGGAGTCGGGCGAGCAGGCCGGCGGCGGCGCCGCCGCTGTCGTCGGCGGCGTCGAGGGCCTCGACCAGCCGCGACAGCGACCGGACGGCGAGGTCGGGGTCGCCGGCCCGGGCCAGAGCCGAGACGACCGGGCCGGCCTCGGGGTCGGCGGGCTCGTTGCGGTCGAGGTCCCACAGGCCCAGCGCCGGGTCCGACAGGAGCAGCGCCGCCTTCTCGCCGTCGTCGAAGCCGAAGCGGGCCAGCCGCACCACCGCGCGGCGCGGCACCTCCCGGGAGGCGGTCACGTCAGACGGTGGCGCCGCGGGCCGCGCGGACCAGGTCGGCGAAGCGGGCGGCGAACGGCGCCCAGACCGCCTCGACGTCGGGGTGCACCGCGGCGGCGCGCTCGGCGATCTCCGCGGCGTCGAACGGGGTGGCGGCCACGCCCACCGGGTCGCCGTCGGCCCACGCGCGGACGATCTCCGGCGTCGTCTCGACGTGGAACTGCAGCGCGTAGCAGGCGCGGCCCACGCGGAAGGCCTGGTGCGGGTAGCGCACGCCGGCGGCGAGCAGGGTGGCGCCGGGCGGCAGCTCGGAGATCTCGTCGTGGTGCCACTGGACGACGTCGGGGCTCAGCGGCACCGGGCCGAACAGCGGGTCGGTCTCGGCGGCGTCGCGCTTGGCGACCAGCCCGGCGCCCACCTCCGGGCCGTCGACGCCGACCCGCACCCGTCCGCCGCCGGCCTGCGCCATGAGCTGCGCGCCGAGGCAGACGCCCAGCGCCGGCGCATCGGTGGCGATGGCGCGGCGCAGCAGGTCCCGCACGGGCTCGAGCTCGGTGGCGGCGTCGTCGACGCTCGACTGCGGGCCGCCCATCACCAGCAGGCCGTCGTGCTCCGACAGGTCCGCGGGCAGGGCGTCGCCGGCCCCGAGGTGCCGCTCGTCGAGCTCGAGGCCGGCGGCGCGCAGCCACTCCCCCAGCCGGGCGGGCGGCGCGGTGTCGCTCGGGACGACGACGAGCAGGCGGGCGGCGGTCTCCGGCACGACGCCGAGGTTAGTGCGCCGCCGTCCCCCGGCCCGTCAGCCGCCTCCCTGCCCGCCCGGCGCGGCCCGCCTCCGCCGTTGCGGGCGTTCCTCGTGGACTGCCGGTCCTGCAGCACCGGCAGTCCACGAGGAACGCGGGCAGTTGCGGCTCCGAGCGGCCTTCCGCGGGCGAGAGGCGGCACGTGCCCGCGGCCGGGTCCGCCGGAAGGGCCTTTGTCGCGCTCTTGGCCCTCACCGGCCCGCACTCTCGGGGCGCTTTACGTGCTCTTGCGGTCCTGCAGCACCGCAGGAGCACGAAGAACACCCCAGGAGCGGAGCGCTGTCGGCCGCTACAGGCCGGGGAGGTAGCGCTTCAGCTCGAAGGGCGTCACGTTCTGGCGGTAGGAGTTGAACTCCTCCCACTTGTTGCGGAGGAAGAACTCGAACACGTGCTCGCCGAGGGTCTCCGCGACCAGCTCGCTGCCCTGCATCGCCGTCAGCGCCTCGCCGAGGGACACCGGCAGGTCCTCGTAGCCGGCGGCGCGGCGCTCGGTGTCGGTGAGCGACCAGACGTCGTCCTCGGCCTCCGGCGGCAGCTCGTAGCCCTTCTCGATCCCGCGCAGCCCGGCGGCGAGCAGGACGGCGAAGGTCAGGTACGGGTTGCACGCGGAGTCCGGCGAGCGGACCTCCACCCGCGCCGACTGCGCCTTCGACGGCTTGTACGACGGCAGCCGCACCAGCGCCGAGCGGTTGGCCCGGCCCCAGGTGGCCGCCGTCGGCGCCTCGGTGCCGGCCAGCAGCCGCCGGTAGGAGTTGACCGTCTGGTTGGTGACGGCGGTGAACTCGCGCGCGTGGGTGAGCAGCCCGGCGATGAACTGGCGCCCGGTGGCCGAGAGCTTGATCGGGTCCGACGGGTCGTGGAAGGCGTTGCGGTCGCCCTCGAACAGCGACACGTGGGTGTGCATCGCCGATCCGGCCAGGTCGGTGAACGGCTTGGGCATGAAGGTCGCGTAAACGCCCTGGGCGAGCGCCACCTCCCGGACGACGTGCCGCAGCGTCATGACGTTGTCGGCCATCGACAGGGCGTCGGCGTAGCGCAGGTCGATCTCCTGCTGGCCCGGCGCGACCTCGTGGTGGCTGAACTCCACCGAGATGCCCATGGCCTCCAGCGCGAAGACCGCCTCGCGCCGGAAGTCGTGCGCCACGTTGTGCGTGGACAGGTCGAAGTAGCCGCCGTTGTCGGCGGGCCTCGGGGCGCCGCCGTCGGTGGGCAGGTCCTCGAGCAGGAAGAACTCGACCTCGGGGTGGGTGTAGAAGGTGAAGCCCATGTCGGCGGCCTTCGACAGCGCCCGCCGCAGCACGTGCCGCGGGTCGGCCCACGACGGCGACCCGTCGGGCAGCGTGATGTCGCAGAACATCCGCGCGGTGTCGCTGGCGCCGCCCTTGGTCGCCGGCATCACCTGGAAGGTGCCCGGGTCGGGCTTGGCGAGCATGTCCGACTCGTAGACGCGCGCGAAGCCCTCGATCGCCGAGCCGTCGAACCCGATGCCCTCGGCGAAGGCGGCCTCGATCTCGGCCGGCGCCACCGCCACGGCCTTGAGGTAGCCCGAGACGTCGGTGAACCACAGCCGCACGAAGCGGATGTCGCGTTCCTCGAGGGTGCGCAGGACGAACTCCTGCTGTCGGTCCATGCTGGCCATGATCAGGTCCGCTCGTTTCCAGGGTGTGACGTCGCCGCACACAGCCTGCCCGGTCCGGGCCGCTCGCACACGGCCGCCCCGCCGGGGACACGTCCGCGCCCCGCCGTACCGACCAGGAGTACCCGTGACCGACGACCCGCCCCTGACCGCCCGCCGCGCCGGGCCCGGTGACGCCGGCGTCGTGCTGGCCCTCGTCCGCGAGATCGCCGCCCACGAGGGCGACGTGTCCGACGTCCGGAGCACGGCCGGCACCTGGGCGGCGATGCTCGACCGGCCCGACGTGCTGGTGCTGCTCGCCGAGCGCGCCGGCGAGCCGGTCGGCTACGTCTCCGCCGTCCGCCGGCTGCACCTCTGGCTCGGTACCGACGTCCTCGCCCTCGACGACCTCTTCGTCCGCGACGGGCACCGCGACGCCGGCGTCGGCCGGTTCCTCATGACCGAGCTGGCCCGGCTGGCCACCGCCGAGGACCTCGTCGTCCGGTGGGAGGTGCGTGTGGACAACACCGCTGCGCAGCGCCTGTACCGGCGCCTGGGAGCGCGGCTGTGGCCGAAGATCGTCGCCTGGTGGCCGCCGGAGGCCCAGCGCGTGGTGCTGGGCGACTGACCTCGGCTGGCAGGAATCCGGCGGACGGCGGCCGCCGGGACGCTGGTGGTCCCGGCCCGCGGTCGGCGAGCCTGTCCACCGTGACGACGACGCAGGCCCGCCCGGCCGATCCCGTGACCACCGCCGCGACCGCGCTGGCCGCGCAGCAGGACCGGGTGTCCGCCCTCCTCGGGCGGGCCGGCGGGCGTCCCCTGCAGCTGTCCCCGGAGGCGCGCGACCGCCTGGTCGGTCTCGGGCACTTCCCCGCCTACGCGACCGAGCTGGACTGGACGCCGCACGAGGTCGCCGGCCACCTGCGCGACAGCGCCCGGGTCTTCACCGCCCGCATCCGGCGGATCGGCACGGAGGACAGCCCGGCGCTGCCCGACTTCGTCCCCGACGAGCCCGCGCGCGTCGCCGGCTACCGCGCCACCCCGCCCGCGGTGCTGCTGACCGAGCTGGCCGCCGCCCAGGCGGAGCTGCGACGGGCGGTCGCGGCCGTAAGGCCCGACCGGCTCGGCGCCGTCGGCGTGCACGAGGTCGACGGCCCGGTCACCCTCGCCGACCTGCTGGCCTTCCTCCCGGGCCACCAGCGCGACCACGCCGAGCAGCTGGCCGCGCTCGTCGACGGCTGAGCGGGCGCCGGGCTCGGTCGGCGGGCGGGTCCGGGTCCCCGTCCCCGGTCTGGCCGGTCCCGGGTGCCGGTTGTTGGATGGAGCCGTGACGGTGCAGCTGAGAGTCGCGATGGCCCAGGTCGACACCCGCGTCGGCGACCTCGAGGGCAACGCCGCGCTGGTCGTGGAGTGGTCCCGCAGGGCGGCCGACGACGGGGCGCACCTCGTGGTGTTCCCCGAGATGACGCTCACCGGCTACCCGGCCGAGGACCTGGTGCTCCGCGAGTCGTTCGCCGAGGCCAGCGAGCGCGCGCTGACCGACCTCGCCGCCACCCTGGACCGCGAGGGGCTCGGCGAGGTCGCCGTCGTCGTCGGGTACCTGGCGCACACCGAGGGCTCGGCCACGGTCGACACCGCGCCCAGCGACGAGGAGACCCTCGACGAGGAGCGCCCCGGCGACGCCAACCCGCGCCGCATCCAGCCCCGCAACGCCGCCGCCCTGCTGCACGGCGGCCGGGTGGTGGGCCGCTACGCCAAGCGGCACCTGCCCAACTACGGCGTCTTCGACGAGGCGCGCTACTTCGTGCCCGGCTCCGAGCTGCAGGTGGTGCGCTTCCGCGGCGTCGACGTCGCGCTGACCATCTGCGAGGACCTCTGGGTCGAGGGCGGCCCGTGCGGCGTGGCCGGGCAGGCCGGCGTCGACCTCGTCGTCTCCCCCAACGCCTCCCCCTACGAGCGGGCCAAGGACGACCTGCGGCTGCCGCTGGTGCGCCGCCGCGCGGCCGAGGCGAACGCGCCGGTCCTCTACTGCAACCAGGTCGGCGGGCAGGACGAGCTGGTCTTCGACGGCGACTCGCTGGCCGTCTCCGCCGACGGCGAGCTGCTCGCCCGCGCGCCGCAGTTGGTCGAGCACCTGCTCTGCGTCGACCTCACCCTCGACCGCGGCCGGGTGACGCAGCGCCGCGAGGGCCGGATCGGGCCGATGACGGTCACCCGCACCGTGCTGTCCGAGGAGCCGGTGCCGGCGTTCGAGCCGCGGGCCGGGCACGTCGCCGAGCCGCTGTCCGACCCCGAGGAGGTCTGGCGGGCGCTGGTCCTCGGCCTGCGCGACTTCATCGACAAGAACGGATTCCCGTCGGTGGTGTTCGGGCTGTCCGGCGGCATCGACTCCGCGCTGGTGGCCGCCCTCTCCGTCGACGCCCTCGGCGCCGACCGGGTGCACGGCGTCGCGCTGCCGTCGCGGTGGTCGAGCGAGCACTCGCTGTCCGACGCCGAGGACAGCGCCCGGCGGCTGGGCCTGCACTTCTCCACCGTGCCGATCGCGCCGATGATCGACGCCTTCGAGTCGCAGGTGGAGCTCTCCGGGACCGCGGCGGAGAACCTGCAGGCCCGCATCCGCGGCACGCTGCTCATGGGGCTGTCCAACCAACACGGCCACCTGCTGCTGGCCACCAGCAACAAGAGCGAGGTCGCCGTCGGCTACTCGACGCTGTACGGCGACGCCGCCGGCGGGTTCGCGCCGATCAAGGACGTCCCCAAGACGCTGGTGTGGGAGCTGGCCCGCTGGCGCAACGCGTACGCCCGCGAGCGCGGCGAGACCGAGCCGATCCCGCAGAACTCCATCGACAAGCCGCCGTCGGCCGAGCTCGCGCCCGGGCAGAAGGACAGCGACTCGCTGCCCTCCTACGAGGAGCTCGACGCCGTCATCGGCGACTACGTCGACCGCGACCTCGGCATGGCCGCCCTGCTCGAGCGCGGCCACGACCCGGAGGTGGTGGCGCGGGTGCTGCGGCTCGTGGACATCGCGGAGTTCAAGCGCCGGCAGTCCGCGCCCGGCACCAAGATCAGCCTCAAGGCGTTCGGCCGCGACCGGCGCCTCCCGATCACCAACCGCTGGCGGGAGAGCCTGCCCAGCGTCCGCGAAGGAGCCCAGGCGTGACGGAGTCGGTGCTGTACGGCGGGACGTCGTCCGCCCGGGTGCGCATCCACCACCTGCAGCAGGCCAAGGCGCGCGGCGAGAAGTGGGCGATGCTCACCGCCTACGACACCTACAGCGCGCAGGTGTTCGAGGAGGCCGGCATCCCGGTGCTGCTCGTCGGCGACTCCGCGGGCAACGTCGTCCTCGGGCACTCCTCGACCGTCCCGGTGACCGTCGAGGACCTGCTGCTCCTGACCAAGGCGGTCACCCGCTCGACGCAGCGGGTGCTGGTCGTGGCCGACCTGCCCTTCGGCAGCTACGAGTCCGGCCCGCAGCAGGCGTTCGAGACGTCGGTGCGGATGATGAAGGAGGGCGGCGCGCAGGCCGTCAAGCTCGAGGGCGGGGTGCGGGTCGCGCCGCAGATCCGGCTGCTGACGGAGAACGGCGTCCCGGTGATGGCGCACGTCGGCTTCACGCCGCAGAGCGAGCACGCCCTCGGCGGGTTCCGGGTGCAGGGCCGCGGCGCCGGCGCCGACCAGCTGCTCGAGGACGCCCTCGCCGTGCAGGATGCCGGCGCGTTCGCCGTCGTCCTGGAGATGGTGCCCGCCGACGTCGCCCGGCGGGTCACCGCCGAGCTGTCCATCCCGACCATCGGCATCGGCGCGGGCCCGGACTGCGACGCGCAGGTGCTCGTGTGGCCGGACATGGCCGGGCTGAACGGCGGGCGGGTGCCGAAGTTCGTCAAGCGGTACGCCGACCTGCGCGGGGAGCTGCTGCGCGCGGCCCGCGAGTACGCCGACGAGGTCCGCGGCGGCGTCTTCCCCGGCCCGGAGCACTCCTTCGAGTAGGCGGCGCTGGGGACGGGGGCGCCGGCCGCGATCATGGCCGGGTGACCTCCACCGCCCGCGGCGTCCGCGAGTTCCGCCCGTCGCTGCGCACGTGGTGGCGGACGCTGGCGACCCCGGTGCCGGTCACGCTCGTCGCGCTGTGGGTGCTGCAGGTCTTCGTGAACACCGGCGACGCCGGACCGGGCGTGGCGCTCGTCTTCCTGCTGGTGACCGTGTCCCTCGGCGCGCTGGTCGTCGGGGCGCGCCACGCGGCCGGCCGGGTGGTCGTCACGGACGCCTCGGTCCGGCGGCACGACCTCCTCGCACGGACCCGCGCCGTCCCCCGCGGTGACGTCGCCTCGGCGCTGCTGGTCCCGGGCTACCGGCAGTCCGGGAGCGTGCCCACGGGCCTGCTCGTGCTGCTCGACCGCGACCGCCGGCCGCTGCTGCGCCTGGACGGCCTGCGGTGGGGGCGCGAGCAGTTGCGGGAGATCGCCGTGGCCACCGGCGCGCCGCTCGACGTCGTCGACGGCGACCTGCGGCCCGCGGACCTGCGATGGCGGCGGCTCTACGAGCTGCCGTGGCACGAGCGCCACCCGCTCGGCGTCCTGGTCGTCGTCGCGGCCCTCCTGGTCGGAGGCGCCGTGCTGCTGGTCAGGACGTGGTGACGGTCGAGCTCCGGCCACGGCCGCGGTACCTGCTGGCCCCGGCGCTGCTGCTCCTCGTGGCGGCACAGACCTGGCTCGGCTCCCGGGAGGAGGGACTGCCGCCGGGCGGCGTCCTGGTCCTGCGGGGACTGGCCCTGCTGGTGGCCGCAGCCGCCGTGGTCCTGGTGCTGCGCCGGCCCGGGCTGCGGCTCACCTCGGACGCCGTCGTCCACCGTCGGTTCCGCGGCACTCGCGTCGTGCCCCGCGGCGACCTCGCCTCGCTGGTGTGCGCGCCCCGCGTCCTCGGCGGCCGCTCCGGCGCCGTCCTGCTCGCGCTGCTCGACCGGGACGGCCGGGCGCTGGTGCGCCTGCAGTCCACGTCCTGGGACCCCGGCGAGGTGGAGGCCTTCGCCCGGGCCACGGGCCTGCCGGGCCGGTTCGTCCCTGAGCTGACCTCGCTGGCCGAGATCGCCCGGCTGGCCCCGGAGGCGGTCTCGGAGGGCGACCGCCGACCCGTCCGCCACGCCGCCCTGGCGCTGGGCGCGCTGCTGCTCCTCGCCGCGGGGGTCACCGCCGCGCTGCTCCTGGGCTGACCCGTCCGGGCGACGCGGCCCGGCGGCCGCTCCCACGGCGCCCACCGGGGCGCCCTCCTCCCGCGTCGGCGCGGCGTCGGTCGTCCTGACCGCGTTCGAGGCGCGAGAGCCGTAGCAGCAGGCCGTAGCCGAGTGCGTTGAGGCCGATCGCGACGGCGTACACCCCCACCTGGACGGCGGCCGAGCGGACGTCGAGCCCGACCGGCCCGAACACGTACTCCCCGAGGAAGCCGCCGTCGTAGGGCGCGGCCCCGCCGGCGGCCCGCAGCGCGAGCTCCAGCGTGGTCAGCGGGCACGGCGCCCCGGCGAGGTTGACGGCGAGCACGGCCAGCGCCACCGGGGCGTGGAGCGCCACCAGCCGCGGCCACCGCAGCGCCAGCAGCGACCCGGTGAGCATGAACAGGACGACGGCGCCGTGCAGCACCGCCACCGCGCCCGCGAGCACCAGCACGGCCCCATCGTCGCGCGGGCCGCGGCGCGGGGGAACGCCTTGTGCGGCCCGGGCACCGCGGCCAGCCTGACCGCGTGCGCGTCCTGGTCGTCGCCTCGCCCCTGACCGGCCACGTCCTGCCGCTGGTCCCGCTCGCGCTGGCGATGCGCGACGCCGGCGCCGAGGTCGTCCTGGCCACCGCGGGCGACGGCCTGGCCGTCTGCCCGCCGGAGCTGTCGCCGGCCGACGTCGCGCCGGGCCTGCGGCTCGGGCCGCTGTTCGGCTCGCTCATGCTGCGCCACCCGCTGCTCGCCCGGCGGGAGCTGGCCGGCCGGGGCGGCACCGACGCCGTCGGGCTGCTGTTCGGCCGGCTCGGCGCCCGCACGGCCCGCGGCGTCGTCTCGCTGGCCGCCCGCCTGCGGCCGCACCTGGTCGTGCACGAGCCGCTCGCCCCCGCCGGCGCCGAGGCCGCCGCCCGCCTCGGCGTCCCCGCGGTGCTGGTCGAGGGCAACCTCTTCGACGCCGGCGTCCTGCGCGAGGCGGCCCTCGGCGTGCACGCCCGCGCCCGCCGGCTGGGCGAGGTGCCGCCGCCGGTGGAGGTCGTCACCACCGCGCCACCGAGCCTGGTGGGCGAGCGCGCGGGCCGGCCGATGCGCTTCGTCCCGTGGGCACCCGAGCGGCCCTCCGACGGGCGGTTCGCCGAGCCCGGGCCGCGGCCGCGGGTGCTGGTCAGCCGGAGCACCGTGGCGACGCCGGGCCGCGACCGGCTGATGGCCGACGTCGCCGCCGCGGCCGCCGGCACCGGCCTCGACGTCGTCCTCGTCCGCCCCGACCGGGAGGCGACCCGGCGCCCGCTGCCGCCCGAGGTCACCACGACGGGCTGGCTGCCGTTCCCGCGGGTCCTCCCCGCCGCGGCGGGCGTCGTCCACCACGGCGGTGCCGGGACCCTGCTCACCGCGCTGGCCGCCGGGGTGCCGCAGCTGGTGGTCCGCGGCGCCGGCGACCGCCGCACGAACGCCGACCTGCTCGCCGCCCGTGGCGCCGGCCTGGCCGCCGACCCCGGCGAGGTGACCGGCACGCACCTGCGCCGGCTGGCCGGCGACCCGGCCCTGGCCGCCGCGGCGCGCGAGGTGGCCGCCGAGATGGCCGCCATGCCCGCGCCGGCCGAGGTGGCGCCCGCGCTGCTGGAGCGGGCCCTCAGACGTCGGTGACGCGCAGCCCCGCCGCCGCGCCGTACCGCTCGTCGACCGAGCCCAGCACCACGGCCATCGCCTCCAGGTGGCGGGCATTGCGCAGCGGCCCGGCGTACACCCCGCGCATCCCCGGCAGGCGCCCCGCGAGCGCCTGGGCGGTGGCGGTCGCCGCGGCGTCGTCCCCGGCCACGAGCACGTCGGCGTCGACGGTGGGCCGGGCGAGGTCGGCGAGCGCCGCGACCGGCACGGTGTGGAACGCCCCGACGACGGCGGAGTCGGGCAGCAGCGCAGCGGCCTGCTGGGCGGCGCTGCCCTCCTCGACGTCGACGAGGTAGGTGCCGAGGTCGTCGGTGCCCACCGGGACCACCGCGTCGACGACGACCTTGCCCGCCAGCGCCTCGGCCAGGCCGCGGAGGGTGCCGGCGTGGTCGGCGAAGGGCACCGCCACGACGACCAGGTCGGCCGCGCCGGCGACGTCGGCGTCGGCCCCGCCCTGCACCGGTCCCTCCCCGCCGCCGGCCGCGGACGCGAGGCCCGCCACCTCGGCGGCGACGGCGCGGGCGCGCTCGGCGTCGGCGTCACCGAGCAGCACCCGCTGCCCGGCGGCGGCCAGCCGCAGCGCCAGCCCGCGCCCCAGCGGGCCGGTGCCCCCGAGCACCCCGACGAGCAGGTCGTCGACCATCCGGTCGGCAGCCGCGGAGGTCACTCAGTCGCCCTCCCGCCACTCGCGGTCCTCGGCGTCGAGGCGCTCGTTGCGGTCGGCCACCGACTGCAGCGCGCGCTCGGCCTCCTCGCGCGTCGCGTACGGGCCGAGGCGGTGCCGCTCGGCGCAACCGTCACGGGTCTCCACGGCGTGGTGCTTCAGGCAGTAGAACCACGGTCCCTGCGCCATCGCGGCGCACCTCCTCGTGTCGGGGTGTCGCGAGGAGCCGTGCCCAGCCGGTCCCCGCGCTCAACCCTCCACCATCACCTGGTCGTGCCGCGCGTAGAACGCCGTCATCTCCTCCGGCGAGGGCCGCCGGCCGCTGCGGCGCATCTCGGCCATCTCGGCGAAGAACTCCTCCCGGGCGATGCCCGGGGTGAACAGGATGAGGAAGGACGCCGGCTCGTCGGAGTCGTTGCGGAAGCCGTGCACGCCGCGCTCGTGGGCGAGCGCGAAGTCGCCCGGACCGCAGGTGCGCCACTCCCCGTCGGCGTGCAGGGTCAGCCGGCCGGAGAGCACGTAGAAGGACTCCGAGAAGGTCTGGTGGTAGTGCGGCGCGGCGCCGGGCGAGTGCGGGCCGAGCCGGTACTCGACCAGCCCGAACCGGCCGGCGGTGACCTTCCCGGGGGCCACCATCCGCAGGGCGGCGGTGCCGGCCTCGGCCAGCGGGTGGTCGGCGAGCAGCCGGAGGTCGACGAGTGCGGGGTCGGGGTGCGACATGCCGGGGAGCCTGGCACCGCCGGGCGTGTCGCGGACCGCGCGTGCGACCTCCCCCTGAGGCCCTGACGTGCGGCATCCTCACGCCGTGACCTCCGACCGACGCTCCGTCACCGGTGACGCGCAGCCGGCCGCCGGTGGGTCCGCCGGCTCCGACCACCGGGTCACCGCCCTCGCGCTCGCGGTGCTGCTGGTGGTCGGCGGCGGCATGGGCCTGCTGAACCTCGCGCTGGACGGCGTCGTCCGCGAGGGCACCGTGCGCTGGACCTACGGCCTCACCATGGCCACCCTCCTGGTCGCGGCCCTCGTGCTCGCGGTGCGCCGCCGGGTGGACCGCTGGTCGACCTTCGGCCTGGTGCTGCTCGGCGAGGTCATCTACGCCGTGGTCGCGCTGTGCATCGAGGACCCGGTGCGGCACGCGACGCCGATGATGCTGCTGTTCGTCGCGCTCACCGCCGCCTGGTTCCTCGACGGCTGGATGTTCGCCGTCTCGCTGGCGGTCACGCCGGTGTCGGTCCTGGTCGCCATGGCCGGCAGCTATCCCGACCGGGTCGACCTCGCCGTCCAGGTCGTGGTGCACGCCGGGATGCTCGACGTCGTCGCCACCGGTGTGTTCCTGCTGCGCCGCCGCGTGCAGCGGCTGCTCGTGGCCACCGAGGAGCTCTCCCAGCGCGACCCGCTCACGGGGCTGGCCAACCGCCGCCACCTGGTCGAGCAGGCGCCGCGGCTGTGGCGCCACGCCCGCCGGGAGGGCCTGCGGGTGGCCGCGCTGGTGATCGACCTCGACCACTTCAAGCAGGTCAACGACGTCCACGGCCACGCCGCCGGCGACGCGGTGCTGCGCGCGGTGGCCGACGCCCTCGGCCACAGCGTGCGCCCCAGCGACGTGCTCGCCCGGCTCGGCGGCGAGGAGATGGTCGTCCTCGGGCTGGTCGGCGACCCCGGGGAGGCGGGCCGGCTCGCCGAGCGGCTCAGGCACGCGGTGTCCGCCGCCCGCACCGACGCCGGGCACGCCGTCACCGCCTCGATCGGCGTCGCCCTCACCCGGCCCGCCGACGGCGACGACGCCGCCGCGGAGCTGTGGTGGCTGGTGGACCGGGCGGACGCCGCCATGTACGCCGCCAAGCAGGGCGGCCGCGACCGGGTGGGGTGGCCGGCGCCGCCGCGCCCCCGCCCCGCGCCGCGCGACGAGCGGGTCGACCCGCCGACGGTCCCCGGCCCGGCGCTGCCCTCCGACGCCGGCTGACCTCTCGTCCCACCCGGTGGGGACGGCGTTTCTCTGCTTCCCTGTCCTACATGACGCTGGTCGTCCCGGACCCGACACGGACGGTCCCGCTGCCCCTGCGGCAGCAGGCCGACGTCCGCGACCGGTGGCTGACCCAGCGCCTGCTCGACCTCCTGCCCGGCCTCATGGACCGCGCCGGCATCGACCTGTGGATCGTCACCGGCCGGGAGAACAACGAGGACCCGGTGCTCGCCACCCTGCTGCCGGCCAGCTGGCTCTCGGCGCGCCGGCGCACCGTCCTCGTCCTGCACCGCAGCGACGACGGCGTCACGCCCGTCGCGGTCTCCCGCTACCCGGTGGGCCAGTTCCTGGCCGGCTGGGCGCCCGGCGACGGCGGGCAGTGGTCCGCGGTCCGGCGGATCGTCGAGCAGGCCGCGCCGCGCCGGATCGGCGTCGACGTCTCCGCCCGCTGCGCGGCGGCCGACGGGCTGTCGGTGGCCGAGCACCGCGCGCTCACCGAGGCCCTCGGCCCGTGGGCGGACCGGGTGGTGTCGGCGGAGGACCTCGTCGTCGGCTGGCTGGAGACGCGGCTGCCGGAGGAGGTCGCCGCCCTCGACGCGCTCAACCGGCTCACCGACCGGGTGCTCGCGCACGCCCTCTCCCCCGACGTCGTCGTCCCGGGCACGACGACGGCCGCGGACCTGGCGTGGGCGGTGCACCAGCGGCTGGCCGACCTCGGCGTGCCGCCGTGGTTCCACCCCGGCGTGACCGTGCAGCGGGCCGGTGTCCCGCTGGCCGACGAGGGCGGGACCGCGCTGCCGGCGCTGCCCCAGGACACGGTGCTGCGGCCCGGCGACCTGGTCACCTGCGACGCCGGCCTGGCGAGCCTGGGCCTGGCCACCGACCTGCAGCGCAGCGCCTACCTGCTGCGGGAGGGCGAGACGGCGCCGCCGCCGGGGCTGCGGGCGGCCTGGACCGCCGGCACCCGGGTGCGCGCGCTCACCGCCGAGGCCCTGGCGGCCGGGCGCACCGGCGACGAGGTGCTCGCCGCCGCCCGCGCCGCCGCGGCCGCCGAGGGCCTCGACGCGGAGGTCTACTCCCACCCCGTCGGCGTGCACGGGCACGGCGCGGGCCCGGCGATCGGCCGCTGGGACCGGCAGGACGGCGTCCCCGGCGACGGCGAGCGGGTGCTGCGCCCGGCCACCGTCTTCGCCCTCGAGCTGGCCGTGCGCGTGCCGGTGCGCGAGTGGGGCGGCCAGTGCGTGCGCCTGGCGCTGGAGGAGGGCGTGGAGCTCACGCCCACCGGCACCGCGTTCCTCGGCTCCCCGCAGCGGGAGCTCTGGACGCTCCCCGCCGGCTAGCTAGCCCTCGCGCGCCTTCCGGGTCTCGCGGTCGCTCGCCTTCTGGATGGCGTCGACGAGCTCGTCCTTGGTCATGGACGACCGGCCGTGCACGTCGAGCCGCTTCGCCACGTCCATGAGGTGCTCCTTGGTGGCGTTGGCGTCGACACCGCCCTTGGTCTCCCGGTCGGTGTCGGCGCCGCCCTCGGCCTGCGCGTCGGACGGGCCGTTGTGGTCCTTCGGCTCCCAGTGGTCGCCGACCTTCTCGTGGGTGTGCTTGACCGCCGCCCACGCCACCCGGTTGGCGCGCTGCTCGTCGCCGTCGTAGCTCTCCGCGGCGGAGTCGTGCGCCTTGGCGAAGGTGCGCTGCGCCTTCTCGTCGGAGCGCTGCAGTGTGCTGGGGATCTCGTCCTGCTTCGGCTTCCCGCTCTTCGTCGTCTTCGGCATGGGACGGACCTACCCAGCCGCGACGCCGCGGAACGGCGGGCTGCCCGGCCGGGGTACGGCCGGGCAGCCCGTCGGTCAGCCCCGGCGGTCGGGCTTGTGGAACCGCCAGCCCTCGGCCCGCAGCTCCGGGATCGCACGCGCCACCGCCTCGACGGTGCCGCTGCGGTCCATCACCGGCCCGTCGTGCAGCAGGACGACGGCGCCCGGGTTGGCCCGGATCCGCGACTCCAGCCGCTCGGTGAGCACGTCGGCGTCCTGGGTCTCCCAGTCCTCGATCGTCACCGTCCAGCCCAGCGGCTGCATGCCCAGGTCCGCGGCCACCTGCGCGCTCTGCCCCCACGACCCGTACGGGGCGCGGAAGTACGGGATGGGCGCGCCGGGCGCCACCTCCCGGATGAGCGCCGAGGTGGCCTCGAGGTCGGCCCGGACGGCCTCCGGCGTCCAGGTGGCGAGGTCCTCGTGGTGCATCGTGTGGTTGCAGAGGGTGTGCCCCGCAGCCACGATCTGCCGCACCAGGTCGGGGTTCTGCCGCACCACGTCACCCCAGAGGCAGAACACCGCCTTCACGTCGTTCTCGGCCAGCACCTCGAGCAGCCGCGGGGTGTCGTGCGGGTTCGGTCCGTCGTCGAAGGTCAGGGCGGCGACCTGCCCGCCCAGCCGCGTGGTGGTGACGACGTCGGCGGTGGCCGGGCCGCCCTGGCCGGGGCCCGCCCCGGTGCCGCCGGCCAGCGCCGGGGCGGCGCCGGACAGCAGCGCCCCGACGGCGAGCGGAACGGCGAGAAGGCGCAGGCGGGTCCGCCTCGAGGTCATCGGGCTCCCCCGCTCAGTCCTGCGCCGCGGCGAGGGTCTCGTGCAGCGCCCAGTACGCGGGCTTGCGCTCGTAGTCCTCGAACATGACGTTCGCGGCACCGGTGCCCTCGAAGAAGTAGGGCACCCACGAGTACTTGTCGGTGAAGCCCCAGATGGTGAAGGAGTTGCACTCCTCCACGCCGAGGCAGGCCTCCAGCGCCTGCTGGTACCAGTCGGCCTGCTGCTCCAGCTGGGCCTCGGTCGGCCCGCCCTCGGCGACCGGCATGCGGACGTCGAGCTCGGTGACCGCCGTCTCCAGGCCCAGGTCGTCGAAGCGCTGCAGGTTCTCCTGCAGGGAGGTCGGGAACGAGTACTCGAAGCTCAGGTGCGCCTGGACGGCGAAGCCGTGCAGCGGCACGCCCTGGGCGAGCAGGTCCTGCGCGAGGGCGTAGTAGGCGTCGCTCTTGGGCCCGATGTGCTCGACGGCGTAGTCGTTGAGGAACAGCGTCGCCTGCGGGTCGGCCTCGTGCGCCCAGCGGAACGCGTCGGCGATGATGCCCGGCCCGAGCTCCTGGATCCAGAAGTTCTCCGGGCGCAGCCGCGGCGTCGCCTCGTCGGTGAAGATCTCGTTGGCGACGTCCCACTGGTCGATGCGGCCCGCGTAGCGGCCGACGACGGTCCGGATGTGGTCCTCGAGGATCTGCCGGAGCTCGGTGTCGTCGATCTCGCCGCTGGCCACGCCCTCGGTGAGCCACGCCGGGTTCTGGCTGTGCCACAGGAGGGTGTGCCCGCGGACGGCCTGGCCGTTGCGCTCGGCGTTCTCGACGATCGCGTCGGCCGGGCCCCAGTTGTACTGGCCGCGCTCGGGCTCGAGGAACTCCCACTTCATCTGGTTCTCGGGCGAGACGGAGCTGAACTCGGCGTTGAGGATCCGCCGGTACTGCCGGTCGTACGTGAACGGGTCGGGGTAGCCGGCCGTCACGTGGTGCCCGCCGCCGGCGGCCGCGGTGCCGATGACCAGGTCGTCGGGCGCGACGGTGCGCAGGCCGTTCTTCTTGGCCTGGCCGTACGACTGGTCCTCGTTGGCGTGCGGTGGCGGGCCCTGCGGGCCGGGGGCGGCCGACGCGGGGAGCACCGCGGCGGCCAGCAGGAGGGGCGCGAGCCCGAGCCCGACGGCGCCGCGGGCGAGGGTGCGGTTGCGAGAGGAACGCATGCGGGGAGGACCTTCCGGGAGGAGCGACTCTGCTTTTCGGAATGTTCCGGAACGTGAGCCACGTTACGAACCCGACCCGGACGGGTCAAGGCCGACCCCGGGTCCGGCCGGTGCCGGAGGCGGCAGCCCTAGGCTGACCAGCACCGAGGCAGGAGGCACGCGTGTCCGAGAGTCAGGGCCGAGCCGTCACCATCGCGGCGATCGCGGCGGAGGCGGGCGTCTCCCTGCCCACGGTGTCCCGGGTGCTCAACGGGCGCTCCGACGTCGCCCCGCACACCCGCGAGCGGGTCGAGGCGCTGCTGCGCGAGCACGGCTACCAGCGCCGCGGCGGCCGTCCGCGGGAGCGCGCCCGCCTGGTCGACCTGGTGTTCAACGACCTCGACAGCCCCTGGGCGCTGGAGATCATCCGCGGCGTCGAGGACGCCGCGCACGCCGAGGGCGTCGGCACCGTCGTCTCGGCCATCCACCGCCGCGTCAGCGCCACCCGCGCGTGGCTGGAGAACCTCGCCGCCCGCGCCAGTGACGGCGTCATCCTGGTGACCAGCGAGCTCGACCCGGTGCTCGCGTCGGAGCTGCGCGGCCTGCAGGTGCCGGCCGTGGTGATCGACCCGGCGGGCGTGCCCTCCCTCGACGTCCCCACCGTCGGCGCGACCGACTGGGCCGGCGGCCTGAGCGCCACCGACCACCTGACCGGCCTCGGGCACCGGCGCATCGGCTTCGTCGGGGGGCCGGCCCCGCTGTGGTCCAGCCGCGCCCGGATGGACGGGTACCGCGCCGGCCTGGGCGCGGTCGACGTCGCCGTCGACCCCGACCTCGTCGTCGAGGGCGACTTCGGCTACCGCTCCGGGTCGGAGAGCGGCGAGCGCCTGCTGGCGCTGCCCGACCGGCCGACGGCGGTGTTCGCCGCCAACGACCAGATGGCGCTCGGCGTCTACGAGGCCGCGCGCCGCCGGGGCCTGCGGGTGCCCGAGGACCTCAGCGTCGTCGGCTTCGACGACCTGCCACAGGCGCAGTGGTCCTCGCCGCCGCTGACCACGGTGCACCAGCCACTCGCGCAGATGGGCACGCTGGCGGCGCGCACCGTCCTGCGGATGGTGCGCGGCGAGCCGGTGGAGACCCCGCGCATCGAGCTGGCCACCCGCCTGGTGGTCCGGGACAGCACCGCTCCCCCGGCCGGCTGACCCCGCCGGAGCGGGGTCAGCCCACCTGCCAGCGGGCCCAGTACGCCCGCTGCGCCTCGGTCATGGGCGCCGAGCGGTCGGCCGCGTAGTCGAAGGTGACCAGCACCATCTCCGCGCGCAGCGCCACCTCGCCGTCCTGGGTGAGGTCCTGGCGCATGCCGATCGAGCTGCGGCCCAGCCGGGTCACCGTGCTGGTGACCGTCAGGTGCTCGGCCACCCGGTAGTGGACCTGCCGCAGGTAGTCGATCTCCAGCCGGGCGAGGATGATCCCCGCGCCCGGCGACGGGTCGGCCATCGCCAGGCGGGCGTCCTCGAGCAGCCCGAGCACCCGGGCGTGGTTGACGTGGCCGAACACGTCGGTGTCCGACCAGCGCAGCTGGACCGGGTGCTCGTGCGGCTCGCCGCCCCCTCCGCTCAGGGCAGGTCCGCCGTCTCCGCCGACTGCCGGTGCGCGCCCTGGGCGTCGTCGGGGTCGGGGTGCACGGTGCGCTCCTCGGACTCGGCGAGGATCACCTCGGCGGCGACCTCCTCCATGCCCGTGCCGCGCACCGCCGCCTCCTCCGGCAGCAGGTCCGCGCGCGTCTCGATGTTGTGCTCGGTGACGTTGGCGAGGGCCTCGGGGCTGGGCTCCTTGTTGGTGGTCACCGGGTCAGAACCGCTGCTGCTCGGTGCCGATGCCCAGCGCCCGGGCGACGTCCTGCACGTTCTCGAACGTCTGGCCCTCCGGCAGGCGGCGCAGGTCGCCGAGCACGCGGTCGGGAGCGTTGGACTCCTGCGCCTTGGCCACGAGCGCGTCGCGGTCGGCGGGCCACACCTCCTTGCCGAGCGCCTCGGCGATGGCCGCGCGGTGGTCGACGTCGGCCGGGCTGGTGCCGGCGGGCGTGCCCTCCTGGTGGGGGTCGGTCATGGCTGCTGCCTCCGTCACTGGGGGGTGGGGGTCGAGTCGTCGGTGTAGCGCAGGATCGCCGCCACCGGGATGTCGCCGGGCATGGCCGCGCGCGGGACCACGACGACGCCGGCGGTGCTGGCGACGGCGGCCGCGAGCAGCGCGTTCGTGGCCGGCACCGAGCGCGCCTCCTGCACGCCGAGGGCGTCCATGTCGGCCTGCGCGACGCCGAGCTCCAGCGGCGAGCCGCCCACGAGGAGCTCCTCGTCGTCGGCCGGCTCGGCGAGCACGAGCGTCTCCACCTGGGCCTTGCGGAGCGCCTCCACGACGTTCGCCGTGCCGGTCACCGCGAGGCCGTGGGCACCGGCCGAGCTGATCTTCTCGACGGCGTCGGCCTCGTCCCGGGCCTCGTGCTCGGCGACCAGCTCGGCGGCCTTGCGCTCCACGGGCTCGCGGTCGGCGCCGGCGGCCCGCCCGCCCTCGTCGATGGACACGATGAGGTCCGACCACAGGTCGCTGGCGCGGTCGGTGAGGATCTGGCGGGCCCGCATGTCACCGGCGAGCAGCACGAAGCGCGGGTGCAACCGGCGGACCACCGAGGACACGTGCTGGGCGACGTCCTCGGCGTTGTGCACCCACTTGTTCTCGGCGTTGTGCTGGTACCGGTGGTGGGCCCAGCCGCCGCCCTGGAACTTGCGGATCTGGAAGGTGTCGCCCTTCACCGTCTCCTCCTCCTCGGCGTGCCCGGGGAGGCTCGCGACGGTGAGGTCCGCGCCGGTGCGGTCGGTGAGCACGACGACGTGCGGGATCCGGCCGGGCAGCGCGCGCAGCACCGGCAGCAGGTCCGGCGTCGGCGACCACTGCGCCAGCTCCTGCCGCGGCACGTCGGCGAGCTGGGAGTCGAAGACGACGGTGCCGTCGGCGGCCACCACGACCGCGCGGCCGCGGACGGTGCCGGCCTCGCCGCCGTCGTTGCCCTCGAGCAGCCGGCCGCGCACCGCCTCGACGACGGCCTCCGGCGCACCCTGCTCGGTCAGCTTCTCGGCGACCGCGCGGACCTTGAGCTCCAGCTCGGTGTCGGCGGTCTCGGTGGTGTGCGTGACGTCGGCGGTCACCGTGGCGTAGGGGCCGGCGGCGTCGAAGACGGGTGCCAGGAACGACACGTCCATGGGTGGGACCACTTCCTCGGTGCGGATCGGTGGGACGGCGTCCTCGGCGGGACGCGCACTGTCCGCCGCCTACCCACCGGCCCCACCCCCACACACCGTGTCGGAACGGGAGGGGACGGGTAGGCGCTGCCCCATGACCGAGCACGACCAGCTGCCGCTGCCCGACTACGACCACCTGCCGGTGGGGGGACTGATCTCCCGGATCCGCACGCTGGACGCGACCGGCCTGCAGACACTGCTGGACTACGAGCGTTCCCACGCCCGGCGCCTGCAGGTCGTCACCGCCATGGAGAACCGGCTGGCGTCCCTGCACGAGGGCGCGCAGCCCTCCGGCGGTGACCCGGCGGCCGCGGCCGCCGACGACCCGGCGCACGCGAGCGGGGGCTCCAAGGTGTCCGAGGCGACCACCGGCCCGAAGATCAACCCGCCGTCGCAGGGCGACCCGACCAACCCCGGCCAGCCGCGCTGACGGGCTGACCGGTCCCGCACCCGAGCGGTCCCGCTCGTGCAGGAGACCGCGCACCCCCCGGGGTGCGCGGCCGCCTGCGTCCGGGCCCCGGAGCGCCGGGGCCGGGCAGCTACATGACCTCGCCGAGACCGGCGATCATCGGCCCGACGACGATGATCAGCAGCGCCGGCAGGATGCAGGCGATCAGCGGGAAGGTGACCTTCACCGGCACCTTCGCGGCCTGCTCCTCCGCGCGCTGGCGGCGCTTGAGCCGCATCTCGTCGGCCTGCACGCGCAGCACGTCGACGACGGCGATGCCGTAGGCGTCGGCCTGGTTGATGGCGCTGACGAAGCGGCGCAGGTCCTCGACCTGCGTGCGCTTGACGAGCGCCTCGTAGGCCTCGCGCCGCGGGCGGCCGACGGTGACGTCCTGCAGCGTGCGCACCAGCTCGCCGGCCAGCGGGCCGGTGCCGGTGGCCGCGGCGCGGGCCAGCGCGCCCTCGAAGCCCAGCCCCGCCTCGACGGCGATGGTCATCTGGTCGAGGACGTCGGGCAGCTCCAGGGCGATCGCCGCCTGGCGCTCCTGGCCGCGGCCGTGCAGCAGGATCTCCGGCACGTGGTAGGCCACGGCGACGCCGGCGACGCACAGCACACCGACCAGCAGCCCCGGGTTCTCGGTGAACGCGACCGCCGCGACGAGCACGGCGGCGGCGCCCAGCGCGAGCTTGGCCCACAGCAGGCGGGTCATCGTCCAGCCCTCGGGCCGGCCGGCGAGGTCGAGCAGCCGGCGGACCCGGCGCGCCGCCGGGTCGGGGGTGAGGGCCCGCAGCACCGCGCCCCAGCCGGTGCGCCGCGCCTCCAGCGAGCCGACCTCGTAGGTGGTGGAGAACAGCCCCCGGGTGAGGTTGCGCCGCGCGATCGACAGCACCCGCCCCGAGCGGGACAGCGCCACGTGCACCGACAGGCCCAGCGGCAGGACGATCGCCAGCACGCCGGCCAGCACGATCCCGGGCATCAGAACCTCACCTTGACGACGGCCCGCAGCCACAGCCCGCCGAGCAGCATCAGCACCGCGGCGACGACGAGCATCACCACGCCGGCCGAGGTGCCGGTGATCTGGTCGAAGTAGGTCGGCGAGATCAGGGACAGGAAGCAGAAGACGCCGACCGGCATGAGCATGAGCACCAGGCCGGACATGCGGCCCTCGGCCGACAGCGAGCGGGCGTGCCGGCGCAGGGCGTTGCGCTCGCGGATGGTGGTGCTGACCCGGTCGAGGACCTCGGCCAGGTTGCCGCCGACCTCGCGGTGGATCGCGATGGCCTGCACGACCCACGCGAAGTCGCGGCTGGCGGTGCGCTCGGCCACCTCCTCCAGCGCCCGGTTGACGTCGCGGCCCACGCGGGTCTCGTTGACCACGCGGGAGAACTCGATCGACGTCGGCTCCGGGGCGTCGCGGGAGACGGCGTCGAGCGCGCGCAACACGCTGTGCCCGGCCCGCAGGCTGCTGGCCATGAGGTGCAGGGCGTCGTCGAGCTGGTCGGCGAAGGCGGCCTGCCGCCGGTCGCGCCGGCCGTTGACCCAGACGACGGCGGCGACGGGCGGGAGCACCGCGAGCAGCACGCCGAGGACCACCCCGCCCAGCACGCCCCCGGCGAGCGCCGCGCCGGCGGTGGCCCCGGTGACGACCAGCGCCACCTCGGCCGGCGGCCGGGAGATCCCGGCGCGCTCCAGCGCGAGCTCGAGCTGCTCGGCGCGGCCGAGCCGCCGCAGCACCCGGTCGGCCAGCGCCGCGGTGTCGTCGGCGGCGCCGCCCAGCCGGGTGGTCTGCTGCGGCCGCGCGCCGGGGGCGAGCCGCTCCAGGCCCACCCGCGGCGGGCGCGGCACGGCGAGCACCAGCACGCCGGTCGCCAGCCCGAGGGCCACCGCGCCGACGGCGACCCACAGCATCGGCGTCATCAGCCGCGGCCCCCGAAGGCGGGCCGCTGCGGTGAGACGCCGAAGACCCGGGAGGACAGGCTGATGCCGAGCTCGGCGAACTTCTCGGTGAACCGCGGGCGCACGCCGGTCGGCACCGCGCGGCCGAGGAACCGGCCGTTGAGGTCGGTGCCGGCGGAGTAGTCGAAGAGGAAGGCGTCCTGCAGGGTGACGGTGTCGCCCTCCAGGCCCTGCACCTCGGTGACGTGGGTGACCCGGCGGGTGCCGTCGCGCAGCCGGCTGATCTGCACGATGACGTCGACGGCGGAGGCCACCTGCTCGCGCACGGCCCGCAGCGGCAGGTCCATGCCGGCCATGAGCACGAGGGTCTCCAGCCGCGCGATGGCGTCGCGTGGGGTGTTGGCGTGCACCGTCGACAGCGAGCCGTCGTGGCCGGTGTTCATCGCCTGCAGCATGTCGAGGCTCTCGCCGCCGCGGACCTCGCCGACGACGATGCGGTCCGGGCGCATGCGCAGCGAGTTGCGCACCAGGTCGCGGATGGTGATCTCGCCCTTGCCCTCGATGTTGGCGGGGCGGGACTCCAGCCGGACGACGTGCTCCTGCTGCAGCTGCAGCTCGACGGCGTCCTCGATGGTGATGATCCGCTCGTTCTCCGGGATGAACGACGACAGGACGTTGAGCAGCGTCGTCTTGCCGGTGCCGGTGCCGCCGGAGACGACGATGTTCAGCCGGGCCTCGACGCAGGCGCGCAGCAGCTCGGCCATGTCCGGCGATAGGGTGCCGAAGGAGATGAGGTCGGCCACCTGGAACGGGTCGCGGCTGAACTTGCGGATGGTCAGCGTCGAGCCGCTGAAGGCCAGCGGCGGGATGACGGCGTTGACGCGGGAGCCGTCGGCGAGGCGGGCGTCGACCAGCGGGGAGGACTCGTCGATGCGGCGGCCGACCCGGGACACGATCCGCTCGATGACCTGGCGCAGGTGCTGCTCGTCGGCGAAGGACGCCGTCGTCCGGCTGATCCGGCCGTTGCGCTCGACGTAGACCGAGTCCGGGCCGTTGACCATGACCTCGCTGACGGCGGGGTCGTCCAGGTAGGGCTGCAGCGGGCCGTGCCCGAGCACCTCGTCGGTGAGCTCGGAGATGAGCCGGCGGCGGTCCTCGGCCGACAGCGGAGTCTGCTCGTTGGCGACCACCCGCTGCAGCTCGGCGCGGACCATCGCGAACAGCTGGTCCTCGGGCAGGTTGCCGTCGCTGAGCTTGGCGCCCAGCCGCTCGAACAGCGACCGGCGGGCGCGGTCCTTCAGCCGGCCGAGGGCGTCGCCGCCGGCCACCGCGGCGTCGGCGGCCGGCCGCGGGCCCGGCAGCGCTCCGGGCTCGGGCACGGGGTGCGCCGCCGCGGCCCGGGTGGCGAGCGAGCCGTGCTCGATCACCTCGGGCGTGCTGCGGGCCACCCGCACGGGGTCGGCGCCGAGGGCCGCCTCCCCGCGCGCGAGGGCCACCCGGTCGTTGAGGTTCACCGCGAGCCCGCCCGCAGGCGGCCGAAGAGGCCGGCCTTCCGCGGGCCGGCGTCGGGCAGCATCCGGCCGAGCAGGGTCTGCAGTCCGCGGGCGACGGCGTCGCGGCTGCCGGACTCCAGCAGCGGCGCGCCGGTGTTGGTCGACAGCGGGACGGCGGTGGTGCGCGGCAGGACGACGTCGAGCGGCGCGCCCACGGTCGTCTCGACGTCGGCCATCGACAGCGCGCCCGCGGAGTCGGCCATGTTGATCACCAGGTGCCGGCCGGCCGGGACGAGGCCGAGCTCCTGCAGGACGTCGAGCTCCTTGCGCAGCCCGCGCACGCCCGGCACGTCCATGCTGCTCATGAGCACCAGGTCGGTGGCCTTCTCCAGCGCCATGAGCGTGTGGTCGGACAGGCCCGGCGCGGTGTCGACGACGACGTAGCGGAACTCGTGGCTCAGCGTCTCGATGAGCCGGCCGACCTGCTCGGCGGTCACGGCGTCGCCGGCGGCCGGCGACTCGCTGCCGGCGACCACGTAGAGGCCGCTGGGGTGCCGGGTGAGGAAGGTCTTGAGGACCAGCGGGTCGTTGCTGGCCGCGCCGTGCACGGTGTCGGGCAGCGAGTACTCCGGCGCGAGGGCCAGGGCGCTGGCGACGTCGCCGAACTGCACGTCGAGGTCGACGATGACGGTCGGGCCGACGCCGGCCTTGGCCAGTCCGACGGCGAGGTTGGTCGACACGGTGGTCTTGCCGACGCCGCCCTTGGGCGAGGCGACGACGATGACGCGGTGGTCGGGACGCGAGGCGGTGCCGGCCTGGGTGGCCTCCCACCGGGCGCGCGCGAGGTCCCCGGCGCGGCCGAGGACAGCCGCGACGTCGCCCGGGCCGGCGTCGGCGGCCAGCACGTCGCGGACGCCGGCGCGCATGGCCGCCATCCACAGGTCGGGGTCGGCCGGGGCCACGACGACGACGCTGGTGGTCGGGGCGGCGACGTCGACGTGGCCGGCGAGCAGGAACGCCCGCTCGAGCGGCACGGCGGGACCGAGCACGACCACCTGCGGGCTGCCGGCCTCGGCGATCCGGGCGAGCAGGCCGCCCTCGGCGTCGAGCGACTCGACGCCGAGGTTCAGCAGCGCGCCGTTGCTGGCGTGGGCGAAGCGCTGGACGAGGTCGGCGCCGACGCCGACGGTGAGGACCTGGGTCACTTGTCGCCTCCGGAGGTGGTGGTAGCGGTGTTGACGGCCGTGTCGGCGGGAGGCGCGGCGCCCTCGAACGTCAGCCACGTCGTCCCGAGCTCACCGCCCGCGACGACGAGAGGGGCGAGCGTCGGGGGGACGGCGAGCGTGACGGTCACGGTGTCCGTGGGGGACCCGGGGATCGCCGTGCCGCCGTCGGGGTCGGCGGGCATCGTGCTGGACACGTGGGTCACCACGAATGTCACGAGATCAGGGTTCGTATCTATGTCGAGTCGCGCGATGACCGGCTGGCTCTGCGTGGTACCCGGGATCGTCTGGGGCGTGGAGACGTAGATGCCGACGCGGTCACCGGCCTGCAGCCGGCCACCAGCAGCACGCTGCGGCTCGAGGGTCAGGCTGATCTCGACAGTGCCATCGGGTGCGCGCACGGTGCCCTCCGGCTGCAGCGCGGCCGGGTCGGCGAAGCGCTGCTCGAGCAACTGCTCGCCGGGGAGCAGTTGGGCGGTGGTGACCTTGCCGGAGGCGGCGCTGATGTCGGTCATGGCGCCCTCCGCCCGGAGGCGGGTGGGCACCTCCTCGGTGCGGACCGCGTTGCCGACGGTGATGGCATCCGCGCCCGCCGGCACGGCCTCGTCGACGACGAGCACGGAGACGAGCTCCTCGCCGGCGCGGGCGCGCTCGTCGGCGTCCTGCACCCAGCGGACGAGCACGATCACGCCGAAGAGCGCGATCGCGAGGGCCGTGAAGCCGGCCAGCAGTCGACGTCGCATGGGTCCTATCCCTGGGGCTCGAGGAAGACGGAGTACGCGCCGCGGTACTGCGCGTCGAAGGTGGTGAGGTCCGGCGCCGTCCGGGAGACGGTGGCCGGGGTGCCGGAGGCGGCCGGCAGGGCGGCGCGCGAGAAGCGGCCGACCAGCGCCGGGTCGTCGAGCCGGTTGATGTAGTCGTAACCCTCGAGGTAGAAGGCGGCGTAGGCGTAGACGTGCAGCCGTGCGCTCCCTTCCACGCCCTCCACCCGGTCCCAGATCGGGACGATCACCGTCGTCCCGATCAGGCTGCCGAGGTACGCCTCGGTGCAGCTGACCGGCAAGCGGTAGGAGGTCGTGTACATGCCGGTGTACTGGTTGACCCAGCCGCCGATGCTCGACGTCGTGCCGCAGGCGGCGTTGCTGCCGTCGCCGTTGGTCACCGCGTAGCCGACACGGACCGGCGTGACCCCGTCCGGGCCGATGCAGGTCTCGGGGGACCCGAGGTCGGTCGTCGCGTTGACGCGGATGGTGGCGTTGCCGTTGGGGTCGCGCTGCATCTGGCCGACGTACTCGCACCAGCTGATGACCAGCGGGAACCGGGCGGTCCCGGCGGAGGTCGGGGCCCAGGTGGCGCGGCTGGTGGCGGTGACCCGGCTGGCGTCGCGGCCGAGCAGCGGGGCGAACCAGTGGGCGGCGTCGGCCGACGTCGTGACGTCGACCCGGCGGGTGCCCACGGTGACGGCCGGCGTCCGGAGGGTGGCGTCGAAGGAGTCGGCGACGGAGGCGTTGGCGGTCTGCAGCGTCGTCGCCGTGGTCGTGGTGTCCCCGCAGGCGCCGCGGGCGCAGTCCGAGGCGATGGCGATGGCCGCCGCGTCGGCGGCGTTGAGCAGCTGTGCGCGGTCGGAGTAGTAGGAGGCGACGTCGACGGCGATGGCGCCGCAGGCGAGCAGCGGGACGAGCAGCATCGCCGTCATGACGGCCGTGGCCCCGCGCTCCTCGGCGAGGCGGCGCGGGGCGAGGCGGCGGAACGGCGAGGTGATCAGCCGCCGCATCGCATCCTCGCCGTGCCGGAGAGGTCGACGCCGGTGCGGCCGAGGAAGCCGGAGACGAAGGTCTGACGGTAGGTGACCCGGGCGGTGACCGTGTCGGTCGGCGTCGCGCCGGAGCAGGAGGTGCCGCGGGAGAAGGTGAAGGTCACCGAGCCGGCCGGGACGCCGAGCGAGCTGGCGGCGTTCACCGCGGCCGTGCGGGCGGTGCCGGCGCTGTTGGTGAGGGCCATCACGCGGACGCCCTCGCGGGCGGCGGCGGACAGGGTGCTCTGCGCCTGGAACATCTTGCTGCACTCGACGATGCCGATGAGCAGCAGGATCAGGACCGGGGCGACGAGGGCGAACTCGACCACGGCGGCGCCCCGCTCCCCCAGCAGACGGGTGCGCAGGGTGCGGGGACGGCGGCTCGACCGGGAGCGCATGGCCGGTGCACGTCCTCTCGGGGTGGTCAGGGCAGGGATGCCGGGCGGGCCGGCGGGATGGGGCGAGAGGGGTGGAGGCGGCGCGGTGCCGGGAGGGCACCGCACCGCCTCGCACGACCCTTCGGGAGCGGCTGGGCCGCGACGGGTCAGGGGATGATGCGCTCGAAGAGGCCCGTGAGGTCGTCGGTGAAGGCGGCGACGGCGGTGGCGACCACCGCGGCGATGGCGGCGACGAGCAGCGCGTACTCGACCATCGTGGCGCCCTTCTCGTTCTCCTTGACCGCCGCGAGGCGGTCCGAGACGACGAAGGACAGGGTCTGCAGGGCGGCGAAGATGCTGGTCACGGGGTGCTCTCCTAGAGGGTCGGCCGTCGGCGGTCCGGGTCGGTGTGAACCGGTGTCGCGGCGTCGCAGTGGTGTTCGGCCGGTCGACCGGGCGGGTGAAGCAGGTGGCGCGGCGTCTCCCCCCGGGGGGTGAGGCCGGGCGCTCCACAGGCCCGCTCAGGTCCGGCGGTTCAGGTGCGTCTCCGCAGGTCAGTGGAGCGTTCGCCCGTTCCGGGGGCGGGCCCGCGCCGCGGGGGCCACCCCGGGTCTCCTCCGGTCACGGAACGTGCGCGGGAGCACCGGGACGGGTGGCGCGCAGTACCCGTCCAGGGGCACGGGCGCCGCTCGGCGGTCACAGCAGGCCCTGCCAGGTGCCGGCGAGCACCGCGGCGGCCAGGGCGCCGGCCGCGAGGGCCGGCCCGAAGGGCAGCTCGGTGCGCCGCCCGGCGCGGCCGGCCGCCATAAGCGCCAGCCCGAGGACGGCCTGGAAGAGGAAGCCGAGGAGGAAGCCGACCAGGACGACGGCCCAGCCGAGCCAGCCGAGCAGCAGCCCGAGCAGGCCGGCGAGCTTGACGTCGCCCATCCCCATGCCCGACGGCGAGATCAGGACCAGCGCGAGGAGGACGCCGTAACCGGCTGCACCGGCGAGGACCGCGCGCAGCAGGTCGTCCCAGCGGTCGCCCGCGGCGGCGGCGACGGTGAGCAGGACCAGGGCGCCGGCGACGGCGGGCAGCAGCACCCGGTTCGGCAGCAGCTGCTCGCGCAGGTCGATCACGCTGAGCAGGACGCCCGCGGCGACGAACCACAGCCAGGCCGGGAGCTCCGCCGTCGGGCCGAAGCGGAGGGCGGCGAGGAGGAACAGGGCCGCCGTCGCCGCCTCGAGCAGCCCGCGCGGGGCGGCGCCACCGCGGCCGCCGAGCACGGCGCCGACGGTCGCCGGGCGCGGCCACGGGAAGCGCGCGGCGGCCCGGTCCACGAGGTGGCCGACGCCCGCCCCGGCCAGCGCCGCCAGGACCGGCACCAGCACCGGCGCGGGGCCGGTCACCGGGCGGTCCGGGGGCGGGAGGCGGGCACGGCGTGGACGCTGACACAGCGCGGACACCGGTCCCGGGCGGTACCGCGGGCGCTTTCCCCGCGTCGTCCCGCTCGTCACGGACGGCGCAGTCGCCCCACTGTCCCCTCCCGCCCACGGCGAGATGCCACGGGATCGGTGCTGGTCGGACGGCAGGTCCTGCCGAGAGACGTGCGACGATGCGCACGCCGGCCGGCGCGGCCGGCGGGGGGAGGTCGCGTGGACGAGCAGGCGCCCGAGCGGCCCACCCGGCGCGCGCGGCGCCTGGCGGCCCGGGCCGAGGCACGGGTCGACGCGCGCGGTCCGCGCACCGGCGAGATCGCCGTCACCGACGCCGCCCGCGCCGCCCGCGAGGCGGCCGGCCTCCCGGCGGAGCCGTCCGACACCGCCCGCTGGCGGTGGCTGCAGCGCGAGGAGGAGCGGGCCCGCGCGACGCCTCCTCCCCCACCCTCGGGCGGGCGGCACCGCGCCCCGGAGTGAGCGCCGATCCGTCATGCTCCGACCGTGCGCACGCTGCCGGTGCTCGCCGTCCTGTGGCTCCTGCCGCTGACGGCCGCCTGCGACCTGGGCGGCTGCGACCAGTTCGCCGTGTCCCTCGCGTCGGACCGGGGCGGCGCCGCCTCCCCGGTGGCCGCGGCGGAGGCGTACGCCGGCCCCGGGGACGTGCCTTCTACGGGCTGGCGGGTGGTGGACGAGGACGCGACCGGCGTCGAGCTGAGCGCCGGCGACGTCACCCTGCACGCCGTCCAGGGGCCGGACTCGACCTGGCAGGTCGACTCAGGACGCCGCTGCTGAGGCCGCGGGGTGTGAGCCGGAGGTAGCGCTGGCGCTGCTCGCCGGCTGAGCTGTCGGTGCCCCGCGGCAGGGTGTGCGCGTGCCCTTCGAGACGACGCTCGTCCGCTCGCCCGGCTCCGGCGGCTGGGTCTTCG
Source organism: Geodermatophilus nigrescens (assembly GCF_900129495.1). GTDB lineage: Bacteria > Actinomycetota > Actinomycetes > Mycobacteriales > Geodermatophilaceae > Geodermatophilus > Geodermatophilus nigrescens. The sequence continues at coordinate 786 of NZ_FQVX01000005.1, read as the reverse complement.
CGCCGGTGCCCGCCGAGCACGCGCCCGACTCAGCCGGCCCCTTCGGCCGCGTGCCGGTGACGGCCACCGTCGACGGGAGCACGTGGGCCACGAGCGTCTGGCGCGACCGCCGCGCCGGGTGGCTGCTGGCCGTCCCCGCGCGGGTCCGCCGCGGCAAGGACGACGGCGACGTCGTGACCGTCGAGGTGACCGTGGACCCGACGCGGATGTGAGCCGATCCGGCCACTGACCTGCCGTTTCTGTCGTACCCCCGCCGTAGGTTGGGGTCATGTCAGCAGGCGGGTCGCGCTTCGAGCGTGGCCTTGCCGCGTTGCTCGCCGAGCGACCCGTTCCCTTCCGCCGGCTGCCGGTGGCGTTGCTCTCGCGGGAGCACAAGGCACGTGAGCTGCAGCGCCTGGCCGCGCTGAAGGCCCAGACCGCCGCCTACGAGGCGGAACTCGTCCTCGGCCTGGCCGACGACTCCCCCGACGACGACGACCCGCCGCCGGGCACGCCGGGTGCGCGGTCGGGGTCGTGGGCGCCGGATCCCGAGTTGCCGGGGGTGTCGGAGTTCTTCACCGCCGAGCTGGCGGTCGTGCTCAACGTCGGCCGCCCCACCGCCTCCACGCTGGCCAAGCGGGCGTGGACCTACCGGGAGTCGCTGCCGGCCACCTGGGCCGCGCTGGCCGCCGGGGAGCTGGACGAGCGCCGGGCGATGGTGCTGGTGGACGTGCTGCAGTGGACCGCCCCGGCGCTGGCCCGACAGGTCGAGTCCCGCCTGCTGCCCCGGGCTGCGGAGTGGACGCT
>NZ_FQVX01000003.1 GCF_900129495.1 Geodermatophilus nigrescens | reverse complement strand
ACTGATCCCCTCCGAAGAGGTTCACCGTTCGACTTGCATGTGTTAAGCACGCCGCCAGCGTTCGTCCTGAGCCAGGATCAAACTCTCCGTAGATGATTTGATCTGGCCGAGAACCGAGAGCTAGCACTCTCGATGTCATCAACCAAAGGAATCCCACCCAGGCACGAAGCCCGGGACGGGGTATTACTTGGCACTGACTTTCGGCACGCTGTTGAGTTCTCAAGGAGCGGACGCACACCAACTCGACCCTTCCGGGCTCCGTCAGCAGCGGTTTATCCTACCGTACGCCGTGTCCAGAGGCTCTGCACCCTCGGGGTGCTCCTCCGTGGCCCTCGCGGGCTCCGTCCGGCGCGAAGAGAACAGTACACCAACTCCGAGGGGGTCTGCACGGGGGGTCCGGTGGGACGCCGGACACACCCCGGACACCTCCCCTGGACGGGCCCTCAGAGCCCTAGGAAGGACTCCAGGCCCACGGTCAGACCCGGGCGCCGGCCGATCTCGCGGACGGCCAGGAGCACACCGGGCATGAACGAGGCCCGGTCGTACGAGTCGTGCCGCAAGGTCAGCGTCTCCCCCGCCGCACCCATGAGCACCTCCTGGTGCGCCACCAGACCGGTGAGCCGCACGGCGTGCACGGCCACCCCCTCGACGTCGGCCCCGCGGGCACCGGGCAGTGAGTCGGTGGTGGCGTCCGGGGACGCGGGCAGGCCGGCCGCACGCCGCGCGGCGGCCACGAGGCGGGCGGTGCGCACCGCCGTCCCCGAGGGGGCGTCGACCTTGTTCGGGTGGTGCAGCTCGACGATCTCGGTCGAGGGGAAGAAGCGCGCGGCCTCCTGGGCGAAGCGCATCAGCAGGATGGCGCCGATCCCGAAGTTGGGCGCGATGACGACACCGACGTCGGGCTTCGGCTCGAGCCACTCGGCGACGGTCGCGAGCTTCTGCTCGTCGAAGCCGGTGGTGCCGACCACGCAGGAGATGTTCTGGTCGATGCAGAAGCGGATGTTGTCCATGACGACGTCCGGGCGGGTGAAGTCGACGACCACCTGCGCGCCGGCGTCGGCGACGTTGAACAGCCAGTCGCCCTCGTCCACCATCGCCACGAGCTCGAGGTCGTCGGCGGCGTTGACCGCCTTGACCACCTCGGTGCCCATCCGCCCCCGGGCGCCGAGGACGCCGACCGAGATCCGTGGCGGCTCTCCCACCACGGTGCCGGGAGCCTGCTGGTCGGGGGTCGGGGTGCTCGTGGTCACCCGGTCAGTCTCCCGGGGTCCCCGGACGGCGCAAGTGTCGGGCCGTCCTCAGACGGCGGGGACCCGCCGCTCCCCCACCGCCCAGGCGGCCAGGCCGAGGGCGATACCGGCGGCGTCGGCCAGCCAGTCGGTCACCGTGCCCGAGCGCCCCAGCAGCGGCAGGGCCTGGACCACCTCGCTGACGGCGCCGTACCCGAGCAGCAGCACCCCGAGCGGCACCGGCCGGATCCCCGCCCAGCGGCCGGCGAGGGTCAGCGCCAGGAACAGGCCGAGGTGCACGACCTTGTCCACCCCCGGCGGCGACGACGGCACGTCCGCCGCCGGCGCGAAGAGGACGGCGAGCGAGACGAGCACCGTGACGGCGAGGACGCCGCGGGACAGGGCGCCGTGCACGCGCAGGGCGGGATGGGGTCGGGCCATGGTGCGGGCGGCCTCTCAGAGCCGGTCGAGGTCGGACTCGCGGTACGGGCCGACGACGGCCAGGCAGGTGTCGCGGCCGAACAGGTCCGCGGCGGCGGCACGCACCTGCTCCTCGTCGACGGCGGCGATCCGCTCGAGCACCTCGCGCACCGGCACGTACTCCCCGTGCGAGAGCTCGCTCTTGCCCAGCCGGCTCATCCGCGACCCGGTGTCCTCCAGGCCGAGGACCGTGCCGCCGCGCAGCTGGCCGCGGCCGCGGGCGACCTCCTCGGCGGTGATCCCCTCGGCGGCCACGCGGGCCAGCTCCTCGCGGACCAGCCGGAGCACCTCCGGCACCCGCTTCTTGGCGCACCCGGCGTAGACGGAGAACGACCCGGTGCCGGCGTAGGAGGTCAGCGCCGACCCGACGCTGTAGACCAGCCCGCGCTTCTCGCGGATCTCCTGGAACAGGCGCGAGCTCATCCCGCCGCCGACCGCCGTCTCCAGGACCGCGGCCGCGTAGCGGCGCTCGTCGAACCGGCTCAACCCCACGCTGCCCAGGAGGAGGTGCGTCTGCTCGGTCTTCCTGCTCACCAGGCCGGCGGGCCGGGCGGGGCGGCCGAGCACCAGCTCGTCGCCGCGGCGCAGCGGCGCCGGCGGCACGGAGCCCGACAGCCGGTCGCCGAAGACCGCCGTCACCAGGTCCACCACCTGCTGGTGGTCGACCCGGCCGGCCGCGGTGACCACCATCGACGGGAGCGCGTACCGGGACCGGTACCAGCCGTCGACGTCGTCACGGGTCAGGCCCTCGATCGACTCGACGGTGCCGAGCACCGAGCGGCCGAGCGCGGTGTCGCCGAAGAGCGTCTCGGCGAACAGGTCGTGCACGAGGTCGGAGGGCTCGTCGTCGCGCATGGCGATCTCCTCGAGCACCACCGTCCGCTCGGACTCGAGGTCCTCGGCGGTGTTGAGCGCCTCGGTGACCAGGTCGCCGAGCAGCGTGACCGCGAGCGGGAGGTCGCTGGCGAGCACGTTCGCGTAGTAGCAGGTGTGCTCCTTGGCGGTGAAGGCGTTCATCTCACCGCCGACGGCGTCCATCGCCGTCGCGATCTCCAGGGCGCTGCGGCTGCGCGTGCCCTTGAACAGCAGGTGCTCGAGGAAGTGCGAGGCGCCGGCGACCCGGTCGCTCTCGTCCCGGGAGCCCACGCCCACCCAGATGCCGAGGGTGGCCGAGAGGACGCCGGGCATCGTCTCGGTGAGCACCCGCAGCCCGCCGGGCAGCACGGTGCGCTCGACGCGGCCGCCGACCTCGTCGACGTCGAGGACACGGGTGACACCGACCGGGGCCGGGACGGACGCGAGGTCGGCAGACCCCGCGCCCGTCCCGGCCCCGGCAGGAGTCGGGTCGGCGACCGTGTCAGGCCTCCGCGGACGCGTCGGCCGGAGCCGCGGTGTCGGCGGGGGCGGCACCGTCAGCGGCGCCCTCGGCGGCGACCGGCACGAGGCTGATCTTGCCGCGGGCGTCGATGTCGGTGATCTCCACCTGGAGCTTGTCGCCGACGTTGACGACGTCCTCGACCTTGCCGATGCGCTTGCCGCCGCCGAGCTTGCTGATGTGGACGAGGCCGTCCTTGCCGGGCAGCAGCGAGACGAAGGCGCCGAACGGCGTCGTCTTGACGACGGTGCCGAGGAAGCGCTCCCCGACCTTCGGCATCTGCGGGTTGGCGATCGCGTTGATGCGGTCGACCGCCGCCTGCGCCGAGGGGCCGTCGGAGGCGCCGACGTAGATCGTGCCGTCGTCCTCGATGGTGATGTCGGCGCCGGTCTCGTCCTGGATCGAGTTGATCATCTGGCCCTTGGGGCCGATGACCGCGCCGATCTTGTCGACCGGGATGCGCACCGTGGTCACCCGCGGGGCGTACGGGCTCATCTCGTCGGGGGCGTCGATGGCCTCGTTCATCACGTCGAGGATGTGCAGCCGGGCGGCGCGGGCCTGGGTCAGCGCCTGGGCGAGCACGTCGGACGGGATGCCGTCGAGCTTGGTGTCGAGCTGCAGGGCCGTGACGAAGTCCTTGGTGCCGGCGACCTTGAAGTCCATGTCACCGAAGGCGTCCTCGGCGCCGAGGATGTCGGTCAGCGCGACGTACTGGGTCTTGCCGTCGACCTCGTCGGACACCAGGCCCATGGCGATGCCGGCGACGGGGGCCTTCAGCGGGACACCGGCGTTGAGCAGCGCGAGGGTCGAGGCGCAGACCGAGCCCATCGACGTGGAGCCGTTGGAGCCCAGCGCCTCCGACACCTGCCGGATCGCGTAGGGGAACTCCTCGCGGTCGGGCAGCACCGGCACGAGCGCCCGCTCGGCGAGCGCGCCGTGGCCGATCTCGCGGCGCTTCGGCGAGCCCACGCGGCCGGTCTCCCCGGTGGAGTACGGCGGGAAGTTGTAGTTGTGCATGTACCGCTTGCGGTTCACCGGCGACAGCGTGTCCAGCTGCTGCTCCATGCGCAGCATGTTCAGCGTGGTGACACCCAGGATCTGGGTCTCGCCGCGCTCGAACAGCGCCGAGCCGTGCACGCGGGGCAGCACCTCGACCTCGGCCGACAGCGGCCGGATGTCGGTCAGGCCGCGGCCGTCGATGCGGACCTTGTCGCGCAGGATGCGCTGCCGCACGACCTTCTTGGTGACGGCGCGGAACGCGGCCGACACCTCCTTGTCGCGGCCGGCGAACTGCTCGGCGAGCGAGGCGGTGACCTCGTCCTTGAGCGCGTCGGTGGCGTCGTTGCGCTCGGTCTTGCCGGCGATGGCCTGCGCCTCGGTCAGCCGTTCGAGGGCGGCGGACTCGACGGCGGCGTAGACGTCGTCCTGGTAGTCGAGGAAGCGCGGGAACTCCGCGACCGGCTTGGCGGCCTTCTCGGCGAGCGCGGCCTGGGCCTCGCACAGCGCCTTGATGAACGGCTTGGCGGCCTCGAGGCCCTGGGCCACGACCTCCTCCGTGGGCGCGGTGGCGCCGCCGGAGACCAGCTGGATCGTCTTCTCGGTGGCCTCGGCCTCGACCATCATGATCGCGACGTCGCCGTCGGGGAGCAGGCGGCCGGCCACGACCATGTCGAAGACGGCGTCCTCGAGCTCCTCGTGGGTGGGGAAGCCGACCCACTGGCCGTCGACCAGCGCGACGCGGGTGCCGCCGACCGGGCCGGAGAACGGCAGGCCCGAGAGCTGGGTCGACGCGGAGGCGCCGTTGATGGCCAGCACGTCGTAGAGGTGCGCCGGGTCCAGCGACAGGACCGTGATGACGACCTGGACCTCGTTGCGCAGGCCCTTGGCGAAGGTCGGGCGCAGCGGGCGGTCGATGAGCCGGCAGGTGAGGATCGCGTCCTCGCTGGGGCGGCCCTCGCGGCGGAAGAACGAGCCGGGGATGCGCCCGGCGGCGTACATCCGCTCCTCGACGTCGACCGTCAGCGGGAAGAAGTCGAAGTGCTCCTTGGGGTGCTTGCCGGCCGTGGTGGCCGACAGCAGCATGGTGTCGCCCATGCTGACGACGACCGAGCCGGCGGCCTGCTTGGCCAGCCGCCCGGTCTCGAAGGTGATCGTGCGGCTGCCGTGGCTGCCGTTGTCGATGACCGCGGTGGCGGTGGTGACCCCGTCCTCGGGGTCGTACTCGGCAGCGGTGCTGCTGGCGGTGGTGGGTGCGGACACGTCGTCCTCTTCCTACGTCGCATGCGGCGACGTCCTCTTCGTGGCGCCCGGCGCCGGACTGCTCCCGGGTGACCGGTCTTCGATCGAAGCCCCCGGGGACGTTCCCCCCGCGACGGGAGGGCATGCCCGGAGGCCACCACCGAGGACCGGCCGGCGTCGGAGCGCGCGGCGGGCGCCGTGGTCCCGTGGGGCGGACGCCCCACGAGAGAGGGGACCGTCCCGGTGGGACGGTCCCCTCTGGGGTCAGCGGCGCAGACCGAGCCGCTCGATGAGCGAGCGGTAGCGGTTGATGTCGGTCTTCGCCAGGTAGTTCAGCAGCCGCCGGCGGCGGCCGACCAGCAGGAGCAGGCCCCGCCGGCTGTGGTGGTCGTGCTTGTGCTGCTTGAGGTGCTCGGTCAGGTCACTGATCCGGCGGGTGAGCATCGCGACCTGGACCTCGGGCGAGCCCGTGTCCTTCTCGACCGTCGCGTACTCGGTCATGATCTGCTGCTTCGTCGCGCTGTCGAGCGCCATGGGCGGGCCTCCGGGCCTGGTCAGGTGTGGCCCCCGGTCTGGTTCACGGGGGCAGCTCGCACACACGTCGGGCGGTGCCCGACGCTCCGAGGCTACCAGCGTGCCCGCGGCCGCCCGTGCCGGTGATCACCCGGCGGGGGGCAGCCCCAGGACGGCACGGGTGCGGGCGACGTCGCCGGCCATGGCCTCGACGAGGGCGTCCACCCCGGTGAAGGAGGTCATCGGCCGCAGCCGGGAGACGAACTCGACGCCGACGTGCTCGCCGTAGAGGTCCCCGGTGAAGTCGAGGACGTACGCCTCGACGGTGCGCCGCGACCCCTGGAACGTCGGGTTGGTGCCCACGGAGATCGCCGCCGGGGCGCTGCGGAGCGTCGCGCCGGAGGGGTCGAGGGTGACCAGGTGCCCGGCGTAGACGCCGTCGGCGGGGATCGCCGTCCACGGCGGGCTCTCGACGTTGGCCGTGGGGTAGCCGAGCTCCCGGCCCCGCCGGTCGCCCCGGACGACGACGCCGTCGACGCGGTGCGGGCGGCCCAGCGCCCGCGCCGCGCTCTCCATGTCCCCGGCCGCGACGCAGGCGCGGATGTAGGTGGAGGAGATGGTGACCTCGCCGTCGGCGGAGTCGTCGCCGGCCAGCGGGATGCCCTCGACGGCGAACCCGAACCGGCGGCCCTCCTGGGCGAGGGTGGTGACGGTGCCCGCGGCCCGGTGCCCGTAGGTGAAGTTCTCGCCGACGACGACCGCCGAGGCGTGCAGCTGCTCGACGAGCACGCCGTGCGCGAACTCCTCGGGGGTGTGCCGGCTGAACTCCAGGGTGAACGGGATGACGCACATGCCGTCGACGCCGAGCCCGGCCACCAGCTCGGCCTTGCGGTCCAGCGACGTGAGGATCGCCGGGTGCGAGCCGGGCCGCACGACCTCGCTCGGGTGCGGGTCGAAGGTGACCAGCACGCAGGGCCGGCCCAGCGACCGGGCCCGCTCGACGGCGGTGCCGATCAGCTGCTGGTGGCCGCGGTGGACGCCGTCGTACTGGCCCACCGTGACCACCGTCCGCCCGAGGTCGGCCGGGGTGGCCGCCAGCCCGCGCCAGCGCCGCACGCGCCGTCCTCCTGGGGGTCCGCCGGGGTCGCTCAGGCGACCCGGTGCAGCCAGCCGTGGGTGTCGGGCACCCGGCCGTGCTGGATGTCGAGCAGGTGCTCCCGCAGGCCCATGGTCACCGGGCCGGGGGTGCCGTCGCCGACGGTGAAGTCGCCGGTGCGCGCCTTGACCTCGCCGACGGGGGTGATGACGGCGGCCGTGCCGCAGGCGAAGGTCTCGGTGACCGTGCCGTCGGCGACGCCGGCGCGCCACTCGTCGACGCTGAACTTCCGCTCCGTCACCCGCATGCCGCGGTCGCGGGCCACGGTGACCAGCGAGTCGCGGGTGATGCCGGGCAGCAGGGTGCCGGTGAGCTCGGGGGTGACCAGCTCCGCGTCGTCGCCGGAGCCGAGGACGAAGAACAGGTTCATCCCGCCCATCTCCTCGACGTACCGCTTCTCGACGGCGTCGAGCCACACGACCTGGTCGCAGCCGGCGGCGATCGCCTGCTCCTGCGCCAGCAGGCTCGCGGCGTAGTTGCCGGCGCACTTGACGTCGCCGGTGCCGCCGGGCGCGGCGCGGATGTAGTCCTCGGAGAGGTAGACGCTCACCGGGTGCACGCCGCGCGGGAAGTAGGCGCCGGCGGGGCTGGCGATGACGAGGAACAGGTACTCGGTGGCCGGGCGCACGCCGAGGAACGGCTCGCTGGCCAGCTGGTAGGGCCGCAGGTACAGCGTCTGGTCGGGGCCGGTGGGGACCCAGTCGCGGTCGGCGTCGACGAGCGCGTCGACGGCGGCGAGGAAGGCCTCCTCGGGCACCGGCGGCATGGCCAGCCGGCGGGCGCTGCGGGCGAAGCGGGCGGCGTTGGCCTCGGGCCGGAAGGTGGCGACGCTGCCGTCGGGCTGGGCGTAGGCCTTGAGCCCCTCGAAGATCGACTGCGCGTAGTGCAGCGCGGCGGTGGCCGGGTCGACCTGCAGCGGCCCGTAGGGCGTCAGCCGGGCGTCGTGCCAGCCGCGGCCGGCCTCGTAGCGGGCCACGAACATCGAGTCGGTGAAGGAGCGGCCGAAGCCCGGGTCGGCCAGCACGGCCTCCCGGTCGGCGGCGGGACGGCGGGTCACCGGCTCCACGGTCACCGGCACGCCCTCGGTGAAGATCCGGGAGGAGGTGCGGCTGTCGGCGAGCGTGTCGGTCATGTCTCCCACCTGGGTGAGCTCGTGCGGGCGCCGGGCCGGCGGAGGGCCGGCCCCGGGCTCACAGTAGCCCCGGGTCCGGCGGCGGCCGGGAGCCGACCGCCGCCGTACCCACCCGGCCGGCTCAGGGCCGGTCGGGCGCCGAGCTCTCGATCACCTGGTAGGACCACAGGTGGTGCGAGTCGCTGGCGGCCGGGGCGAGCTCGTCGCCGCCGCCGGAGTGCGCCCGGGCGAAGTCCTGCCCGCCCTCCCAGGCCTGGTAGGCCTCCTCGCTCTCCCACCGGGTGTAGACGAGGTACTGGTCGGTGCCCTCCAGGGGGCGCAGCAGCTCGAACCACTCGAAGCCGGGGGTCTTCTCGACCAGGCCGCCCCGGCCGCGGAAGCGCTCCTCGAAGCGCTCCTGCGCGTGCGGCGGGACCACGATCGCGTTGATCTTGACGACGCTCATGCGCGGCTCCTTCCCGGCGTGGCGGCCGGTCACACGCACGCCCCTGCGGCGCCGCCGGTCCCGGGCGAGGATGGCCCGGTGACCCAGGACCCGCGGCCCGGCGTGCTGTTCGACGTCGACGGCACCCTGCTCGACACCAACTACCTGCAGGTCCTCGCGTGGTGGCAGGCCTTCCGCGACACCGGGCACGACGACGTGTCCATGGCCGACTGCCACCGCGCCATCGGCATCGCGAGCGAGCAGCTGGTCACCCACCTGCTCGGCGAGGACGCCGAGGACGCCGAGGAGATCTCGGAGACCAAGACCCGGCGCTACGAGCCGCTGCGGGAGCTGGTCTCCGCCTTCCCCCGCGTCGACGAGCTGCTCGCCGCCTGCCGCGAGCGGGACCTCGCCGTCGTGCTGGCCACCAGCGGCAAGGAGTCCGACCTGGAGTGGATGGTCCCGGCGATCGGCGGCGAGGACGTCGTCGACGGCTCGACCACCTCGGCCGACGTCGAGTCGGCCAAGCCCGCTCCGGACCTGCTGCGGACGGCGGCCGAGCAGAACGGACTGGACCCCCGCCGGACGGTGGCCGTGGGCGACACGATCTGGGACGTGCGGGCGGCCCGCGACGCCGGCTTCCCGTGCATCGCGCTCACCTGCGGCGGGATCTCGCGGCAGGAGCTGCTCGAGGAGGGCGCCGACGAGGTGTACGCCACCCCGGCCGACCTGCTCGAGCACCTCGACGACTCGCTCATCGGCAAGGCCGCCCGCGGCTGACGCGCCGGGCGCCGAGGCGCCGGTCAGGAGGGCGGGAAGCCCACGGCCACTCTGGCCGTGGCCCCGGCGTCCTCGACCAGCGCGGCGAGCCGCCCGGCGGGGTCGAGCGCGGCCACCAGGCCGGGGCGGCCGGTGGCGGGGATGCGCTGCCCGTAGCCGAGGGCCCGCGCCTCGTCGTCGGTGAGCCGCCGCTCCGGGTAGATCGCCGTCGCGGCGTCGGGCAGGGACAGCACGCCCGGTCCCCCGCCGGCGGCGAGCGCGGCCGCGGCCTCCTCCACCGGCGCGGCCTGCGCGGTGGTGAAGGGCCCGGAGGCGGTGCGGCGCAGCGCGGTCAGGTGGCCGCCCACGCCGAGGGCGGCGCCGGCGTCGCGGGCGATCGCGCGCACGTAGGTGCCCGCGGTGCAGGCGACGGTGACCTCGACGTCGACCAGCCCGGGCGCGGGGCGGGTGACCGCGTGCACGTCGATGCGGTGCACGGTGACCGCCCGCGGCTCGAGGACCACCTCCTCGCCGGCGCGCACCCGGTCGTAGGACCGCCGCCCGCCGACCTTGACCGCGCTCACCGAGGAGGGCACCTGCAGCAGCGGGCCGGTCTGGGCGGCGAGCGCGGCGCGGACGGCCTCGTCGGCGACCCCGTCGGCGGGGGTGGTGGTGAGCACCTCGCCCTCGCGGTCGTCGGTGACGGTGGTCTGCCCGAGCCGGACGGTGGCCTCGTAGACCTTGTCCGAGCCGCCGAGGTGGCCGAGCAGCCGGGTGGCGGCGCCGACGCCGAGGACGAGCAGGCCGGTGGCCATCGGGTCGAGGGTGCCGGCGTGCCCGACGCGGCGGACCGACAGCACGCGGCGGGCGCGGGCGACGACGTCGTGGGACGTCATGCCGCCGGGCTTGTCGACCAGCAGGATCCCGGGGGTGACGTCGGCGTCGGCGGCGCGACGGCGGCTCATCTGGGGGTCCCCGCGAAGACGTGGAGCGCCGGCGGAGCGTCTTCGTGGGGTGAGCTCATGTCCCCACCGTCGCAGGTGCGGTGAGCCACCTGTCCCCCGCCACCCGGGCGAGGACGGCGACCAGCCGCAGCACGACGAAGAGGGTCAGGCCGGTCCAGACGCCGGCGAGCCCCCAGCCGAGCGGGCCGGACAACAGCGACAGCGGCAGGAACCCGAGCAGCGCCGCCCCGACCGTGACGGTGCGCAGGTAGGCCACGTCGCCGGCGCCCATGAGCACGCCGTCGAGGGCGAACACCACCCCGGCCAGCGGCTGGAAGCCGGCGAGGAACCACCAGACGAGCTCCGCCTGCTCCCGGACGGCCGGGTCGCCGGTGAACAGCGGCACGACCAGGTCGCGGCCGGCGAGCAGGAGCACGGCGACCAGCGCGCCGGTGCCCAGGCCCCACAGCGTCACCCGCCGGGCGGTGGCCCGGGCCTCCTCCGGCCGCCCGGCGCCGAGGGCGTGGCCGACGAGCGTCTGCGCGGCGATGGCGTAGGCGTCGAGCACGAGGGCGAGGAAGAGGAACAGCTGCAGCGCGATCTGGTGGGCGCCGAGCTGCGCCTGCCCGGCGCGGGCGGCCACCCCCGCGGCGGTGAGGAAGGCCACCTGGAGGACGGTGGCGCGCAGCAGCAGGTCGCGGCCGAGGACCAGCTGCGCGCGGACGGCCGCCGGGCGGAAGCGCCAGTCGGCGCCCTCGCGGAGGAGCGCCCGCACGAACAGCGCCGCCGTCAGCGACTGGCCGGCCAGGTTGGCCACCGCGGAGCCGTTCAGCCCGAGACCCGCGGTGTGCACCAGCAGCGGGCACAGCACCAGGCTGAGCAGGCTCCCGGCGACGACGAAGCGCACGGGCCGGCGCAGCTCCTGCACCCCGCGCAGCCAGCCGTTGCCCGCGAGGGACACCAGCAGCAGCGGCGCGCCGCACCCGGCGATCCGCAGCCACCCCTCCCCCGCCGCGGCCACCTCGCCCGGGCCGCCGGCGAGCGCGCGGGTCAGCGGGCCGGCCAGCACCTGGAACAGGACCACGACGGCGGCGCCGAGCAGCAGCGCCAGCCAGGTGGCCTGCACGCCCTCGGCGACCGCGCCCGCCCGGTCGCCGGCCCCGGCGCGGCGGGCGGCGCGGGCGGTGGTGCCGTACGCGAGGAAGTTGAGCAGCGCGGCGGCCCAGGCCAGCAGCCCGCCGCCGACGGCGAGCCCGCCCAGCGGGACGGTGCCCAGGTTGCCGACGACGGCGGTGTCGACCAGCAGGTACAGCGGCTCGGCGGCCAGCACGACCAGCGCCGGGACGGCCAGCCCGAGGACCGACGGCGCCCGCGCCGTCACCGGGCGAGCGTCGCGGGTGTCCCCTCGGCCCCGACCGTGCCCCGGGTCGTGGCCCCGACCGTGGCGCGGAGCGTGGCGCGGATCGCCGCGACCGTCGCCTCCCGGTCGAGGTGCGAGGTGAAGCCCGCGGCGGCGCGGTGCCCGCCGCCGCCGAGCGCCGTGGCGACGCGGGCGACGTCGGTGGCCCCGCGCGAGCGCAGCGACACCGACCACGAGCCGTCGTCCTGGCCCTTGAGCACGCAGGCGACGTCGGCCTCGGCGGTCGCGCGGACGACGTCGACCAGCGCCTCGAGCTGCTCGCCGGGCAGGCCGTGCTCCGCGGCCTCGGCGGTGCTCGACCAGGTCCACACCAGCCCCTGTCCGACCTCCGGCTCCAGGACGGCGCGGCCGGCGACCGCCGACAGCAGCCGCAGCCAGCCGAAGGGCGCGGTGTCGAACAGGCGCCGGCTGATCGCGGCGTGGTCGATGCCGGTGCCGAGCAGCCGGGCGGCGAGCAGGTGCGTGTCGGGCCGGGTGCTGCCGAAGCGGAAGGAGCCGGTGTCGGCGGCGAGGCCCGCGTACAGCAGCGTGGCCAGCGGCGCGTCGAGGGGGACGCCGAGCTCGTCGAGCAGCCCGGCCACCAGGACGACGGTGGCGGGCGCCGCGCCGTCGATCAGCCGCACGTCGCCGAAGCCCGGGTTGCTGGCGTGGTGGTCGACGACGACGGAGGTGCCGGCCCGCTCGAGCAGCACCGCCAGCTCGCCCAGGCGCGCCGGGGAGGCGACGTCGAGGCTGACGAAGACGTCCGGCGCGGGGTCGACGGCGGCGGCCGGGGTGAGCCCCTCGGCACCCGGCAGCCAGCCCAGGGACGCCGGGAGCTCCGGCCGGCCCGGGAAGGTGGCGGTGACGCGGGCGCCGCGCCGGCGCAGGCCCTCGGCGAGCGCGAGCGTGCTGCCGAGCGCGTCGGCGTCGGGCTGCACGTGGCCGGAGAGCACGACGGTCGCGCCGGCGTCGGCGGCCGCGGCCAGCACGGCGGCCGGGGTGCGCGGCGGCACCCCGGCGGACGGGAGGGTCACCGGCGTCAGGCGTCGGGGCCGGGGTCGGACACCGGGGCGGCGTCCTCGTCCTCGGACACGGTGCCCCCACCGGGCGCCAGCGCGGGGCCGCCGTCGTCGGGCAGGTCGGAGGCGATGCTCGGCGCCGTGCCGATCTGGCCCTCGCGGCCGCCGTCGGTGGGGTCGCCGGCGTTCGGCTCCTGCCGGCCGCCGAGCTCCGAGAGCCCCTGGCCCTCGCCGGGCAGGTAGGGGTCGGGGTCGTTCTCGCTCATGAGGCGCTCCTGTGCTCGGGAGAGGTGTCGGCGTCCTCGTCGTCGTCCTCGTCCGGGTGCCGGTAGGGGTCGGCCTCGCCGGCGTAGCTCGCGTTCTCGCGCAGGCGGGCGAGCTCGGCGTCGGCGTGCCGGACCCGCTCGAGCGCCTCGTCGAGCTCACGGGCGGTGTCGGGGACCATGTCGGCGACGAAGGTGAGCGTCGGCACGAACTTGATGCCGGTCTGGCGGCCGACCGTGGAGCGCAGCACGCCGGTGGCGCTGGCCAGGGCGCGGGCGGAGTCGGCCACGACAGTCTCGTCGCCGTAGACGGTGTAGTAGACCGTGGCCTCGCGCAGGTCACTGGTCACCCGGGCGTCGGTCACGGTGACCATGCCGAGGCGCGGGTCCTTGATCTGCGACTCGATCGCCGCGGAGACGATCTGGCGGATGCGCACCGCGAGCTTGCGGGCGCGGGCGGGGTCGGCCACGGCGGACCTCCGGGGGTCGGGGGCGCGCCGGGGTGGCGCGCCCGGACGGGCGTGGGACTGCGGCCGGTCGGTGCGACCGGCCGGTGTGGCTAGTCGGTGTCGGAGAACAGCTGCCGGTGCGTCGACAGCAGCGTCACCTCCGGCCGCTCGGCCAGCAACCGCTCGCAGGCGTCGAGGACGTCGGTCACCTGGCCGGCGTCGCCCGCGACGGTGGCGACCCCGACCTGCACGCGGCGGTGCAGGTCGAGGTCGCCCACCTCGGCCGCGGCGACGGCGAAGCGGCGCCGCAGCTCGGCCACGATCGGCCGGACGACGGCGCGCTTGCCCTTGAGCGAGTGGACGTCGCCCAGCAGCAGGTCGGCGGTCAGCGACCCGGTGAACACCCGGTCTCCTCCCTGGGACCTGCCGTGGGCGACGTCCGGCGCGGTCTTACGCGCGCGGCTTCTCGCGCATCTCGAACGTCTCGATGACGTCCTCGATCTTGATGTCGTTGAACGACCCGAGCCCGATACCGCACTCGTAGCCGTCGCGGACCTCGGTCACGTCGTCCTTGAAGCGGCGCAGCGACTCGACGGTGAGGTTGTCGGCGACGACCACCCCGTCGCGCACCAGCCGGGCCTTCGAGTTCCGGGTGATGACGCCGCTGCGGACGATGGAGCCCGCCACGTTGCCGATGCGCGGCACGCGGAAGACCTCGCGGACCTCGGCGGTGCCGAGCGCGACCTCCTCGTACTCCGGCTTGAGCATGCCCTTGAGGGCCGCCTCGATCTCCTCGATCGCCTGGTAGATGACCGAGTAGTACCGGACGTCGACGCCCTCGCGGTTGGCGAGCTCGGTGGCCTGGCCCTCGGCCCGGACGTTGAAGCCCAGGACGATGACGTCGTCGGCCAGCGCCAGGTCGATGTCGCTCTTGGTGATGCCGCCGACGCCGCGGTGGATGACCCGCAGCGAGATGTCGTCGCTCACCTCGATCTTCATCAGGGCCTCCTCGAGCGCCTCCACGGTGCCCGAGTTGTCGCCCTTGATGATCAGGTTGAGCTGGCGGTTCTCCTT
This sequence comes from Geodermatophilus nigrescens, assembly GCF_900129495.1. Classification (GTDB taxonomy): domain Bacteria; phylum Actinomycetota; class Actinomycetes; order Mycobacteriales; family Geodermatophilaceae; genus Geodermatophilus; species Geodermatophilus nigrescens. Next base: position 1,106,030 of record NZ_FQVX01000003.1, on the reverse strand, counting down.
GAGCGCCGCGTCGAGGTCCTCGAGGCTGATCCGCTTGCGCATGGAGGCGTTCTGCGCGTTGCGGATGCGGGCCTGACGACGGTCGGCGATCTGCCGGGCGACGCGGTCCTCCTCGACGACGAGGAACGTGTCACCGGCACGCGGCACCGAGGTGAGACCCACGACCTGCACGGGGCGGGCCGGCAGGGCCTCCTTCAGCTTGTTGCCGTGCTCGTCGAGCAGCGACCGGACACGGCCGTACGCGTCGCCGGCGACGATCGAGTCGCCCTGGCGCAGCGTGCCGCGCTGGACGAGGACGGTCGCGACGGGGCCGCGGCCCTTGTCCAGCTTGCCCTCGATGACGACACCCTGCGGGTCCTGCTCGGTGTTCGCGCGCAGGTCCAGGGAGGCGTCGGCGGTCAGCAGGATCGCCGTGAGCAGCTCGTCGATGCCCTGGCGGGTGGTCGCGGAGACGTCGACGAACATCGTGTCGCCGCCGTACTCCTCGGCCACCAGCCCGTACTCGGTGAGCTGCTGACGGATCTTGGCGGGGTTGGCCCCCTCCTTGTCGATCTTGTTGACCGCGACCACGATCGGCACCTCGGCGGCCTGGGCGTGGTTGAGCGCCTCGACCGTCTGCGGCATGACGCCGTCGTCGGCGGCCACGACCAGCACGACGATGTCGGTCACCTTCGCGCCGCGGGCACGCATCGCGGTGAACGACTCGTGACCCGGGGTGTCGATGAAGGTGATCGGACGCTCGTTGTCCTCCAGCTCGGTGACGATCTGGTACGCGCCGATGTGCTGCGTGATGCCGCCGGCCTCGCGCGCCACCACGTTGGTGTTGCGGATGGCGTCCAGCAGCTTCGTCTTGCCGTGGTCGACGTGACCCATGACGGTGACGACCGGCGGGCGGGCCTCCCAGTCCTCCTCGTCGCCCTCGTCGCCGAAGGTGAGGTCGAAGGTCTCGAGGAGCTCGCGGTCCTCGTCCTCCGGGCTGACGACCTGGATGTCCCACTCGATCTCGGCGCCGAGCAGCTGGAGCGTCTCGTCGTTGACCGACTGGGTCGCGGTGACCATCTCGCCCAGGTGGAACAGGGCGGTGACCAGCGCGGCCGGCTGGGCGCCGATCTTCTCGGCGAGGTCGGTCAGCGAGGCGCCGCGGGGCAGCCGGACGACCTGCCCGTGGCCACGCGGCAGGCTGACGCCGCCCATGCTGGGCGCCGCCATGGAGTCGAACTCCTGACGCCGCTGCTTCTTGCTCTTGCGCCCGCGGACCGGACCGCGGCCACCGGGACGCCCGAAGGCACCCGCGGTGCCCGCACCCGAGCCACCGCGGCCGCGGCCACGGCCACCGCCGCCACCGCGGAAGCCACCGCCGGCCGGCGCGCCGCCGCCACCGGGGGCGCCACCGCCGCCGGGACGGAAGCCACCGCCGCCGCCGGGACCACCCGGACGGCCACGGCCGCCGGGACCACCCGGACCGCCGCCGGGACGCCCGGCACCGGCCGGACGCGGCGGCATCATGCCGGGGTTGGGCCGGGGCGGCATCATGCCCGGGTTCGGCCGGGGACCACCCGGGCCGGCCGCGGGACGCGGGCCACCCGGACGGGGACCACCGGCACCGGGCGCGGGACGCGGACCGCCGGCACCGGGCGCCGGGCGGGGACCGCCGGCACCGGGGCCCGGACGGGGACCGCCGGCCGCGGGACCCGGACGCGGGCCACCGGCAGCCGGACCCGGACGCGGGGCGCTGCTGAAGGGGTTGTTGCCCGGCCGCGGGGCCGGACGGGGACCCGGACGCGGACCGGCACCCGGGGCACCGGGCGCGGCACCGCCGGGACGCGGGGCGCCGGGAGCGGCCGGACGCGGGGCGCCCGGACGGGCGCCGCCGGGCACGGGACCACCGGCCGGACGCGACACGGGGCCGCCCGGACGGGGGGCACCGGGCGCGGCCGGACGCGGGCCCTGCGGGGCGGCCGGCTGCTGCGTCGGCGCGCTCGCGGCCGGCGCCTGCGGGGCGGCCGGCTGCTGCACCGGCTGCTGGGTCGGGCGCGGGCCGGGCACGGGGGCACCGGGGCGCGGGGCACCCGGACGCGGGCCCGGCGCGGGGCCGGCCGACGGGGCGGGCACGGACGGCGCGGCCGGCGCCTGGGGGGCGCGTGCGGCCGGCGCGGGCGCCGACGGGCGCGGCGCGGCCGGGGGCGTGGGACGGGGCGCAGGAGCGCTCCCGCCGTTGCCGCCGCCGTTGCCGCCGCCGGTGGCGGCGCCGAGGGCCTCCCGCAGCCGCCGGGCCACGGGGGCCTCGACGGTGGAGGAGGCGGACTTCACGAACTCGCCCTGCTCCTTGAGCTTGGCGAGGACGGTCTTGCTGTCGACCCCGAACTCCTTGGCGAGTTCGTGGACGCGGGCTTTGCCTGGCACGGATCTCCTCTGGTGAGGCCGGCGGCTCGCCCGCGCGACCTCGTCGTCAGTGGTGCATGGTCTGGCTTGTCATCGTGGGGACTTCACGGCGTGCTCATCCGACGACGTCCTGCTCTCGACGTGCGGACCGGCCGGGTGCCGGTCCGTCTGGGGAAGTGCGGTCTGTCGTTCGTCCGGTGTCGCCCGCCCCGGGTCGCGGTCGCCCGGCGCGGAGGCGCCGAGGACGTGCTCCCGGAGCGGACCGGCCTCCACCGCGGCGCCGCCTCCGGGGAGGCGCAGCGCCCGGGGGAAGGCCCGGCGTCGCTCCGCTGCGTGCAGGCACTCCGGCGTGGGGTGCAGGGACGCACCCCTACCGGGGAGCCTCCTCCGCGGATCGGGCACCAGGGCGCCGGAGCGGAGGACGACACGCAGCAGGTCGGTGACCGGAGCGCGCTTCCGGCAGCCCACACAGGTGCGCACCGGGATCGACGTTTCGGCCACCCGTCATGTTAGCGCGCGGCGGGGCCCCGGTGTTCCGGGCGTCGCTGACCGGTCCGGGGCGCCCCTCCACCGGGGTACGGGCGGCCGCCGGGGGCCCCGGCGCGCACCGACGGCGGACCCGACCGCAGCGGCGGCCGGCCCACGCCCGGCGACGGCGCGGCGTCGTCGGCCTGGGCGTCGCTGCGGATGTCGATCCGGCAGCCGGTGAGGCGGGCGGCCAGGCGGGCGTTCTGGCCCTCCTTGCCGATCGCCAGCGACAGCTGGTAGTCGGGCACGACCACCCGCACGGCCTTCGCCTTGGGGTCGACCAGCGTCGCCGAGGCCACGCGGGCCGGGCTCAGCGCCGAGGCCACGAAGGTGGCGGGGTCGTCGGACCAGTCGACGATGTCGATCTTCTCGCCGTGCAGCTCGCTCATGACGTTGCGCACGCGCTGGCCCATCGGGCCGATGCAGGCGCCCTTGGCGTTGAGCCCCGGCACGGAGGTGCGGACGGCGATCTTCGACCGGTGCCCCGCCTCGCGGGCGACGGCGACGATCTCGACGCTGCCGTCGGCGATCTCGGGGACCTCGAGGGCGAACAGCTTGCGCACCAGGTTCGGGTGGGTGCGCGAGATGGTCACCTGCGGGCCGCGGTGGGTGCGGGCCACGGAGACGACGTAGGCGCGCAGCCGGCTGCCGTGCGGGTAGCGCTCCCCCGGCACCTGCTCGGCCGACGGCATGACCGCCTCGACCTTGCCGATGTCGAGCAGCACGGCGCCCTGCGCGTTGCGGCGCGCGTCGGCCTGGACGACCCCGCTGACGATGTCGCCCTCGCGGCCGGCGTACTCGCCGAAGGTCTGCTCGTGCTCGGCGTCGCGCAGCCGCTGCACGATGACCTGCTTGGCGGTGCTGGCCGCGATCCGGCCGAAGTCGGAGGGGGTGTCGTCCCACTCGCGCACGACCTGGCCGTCGTCGCCGAGCTCCTGGGCGAGCACCGCCACCTCGCCGCTCTTGCGGTCGACGTGCACCCGCACGTGCCGGGCCGCGCCGTCGGCGTGCCGGTAGGCGGTCACCAGCGCCGTCTCGATGGCCTCGATCACCGTGTCGGCGGGGATGTCCTTCTCCCGCTCGATGGCCCTGAGGGCGGTCAGGTCGATGTTCACTGTCGTCCTCCGTCGTCGCCCTCGTCGTCGTCCAGCAGGTCCTCGTCGAGGTCGTCGTCGTCCGTGTCGCCGTCGAGGTCGTCCCCGAGGTCGTCCAGGACGTCGTCGACGTCGCCGTGGCCCGGGTCGCCGTCCGCGGGTCCGTTCTCGTCCCTGCCGGGCCGGCCGAACTCGACCTGCACCCGGCCGGCGCCCAGCTGCGCCCACGGCACGTGCCGCGGGGTGGGCGCCTTCTTCTTCGCGCCGGGCTTGCCCGGCTTCTCCACCGCCAGGGTCACACCCGAGTCGTCGACGGCGGTGACGCGGCCGGTCAGCTGGTCACCGCCGACCGCGACCGCCACCAGCCGCCCGGTGTTGCGCCGCCAGTGCCGCGGCTCGGTCAGCGGCCGGTCGACGCCGGGGCTGGTCACCTCGAGCACGTACGGCGCGCGGCCGAGCTCGCCGTCGTTGCGGTCGAGCACGGCCGACACGGCCCGGCTGACCTCGGCGACGTCGTCGAGGGAGACCCCCTGGTCCCGGTCGACGACGACGCGCACGACGCTGCGGCGGCCGGCGGGGGTGACCACCAGCTCCTCCAGGTCGTACCCGGCGTCGGCGACGACCGGCGTGATCCAGCCGGCCAGCCGCGTCGCGGCCGGGTCCCCACCCCGCGCTGCCGGGTCCTGACCCTTCGCTGCGGACACGGGCTCCCTCCCTCCTGACCGGTCGGAGCTCGTGCTCGGCGGACCGCACCCGGGCCGGCCGGCGGCGCGCACGGCACCGCCCGGCGGCGTACCCGGGAAGTGGTCAGGCTACCGCTCCGCCGCGGGCCCGGCCGCGGCCGCTCGGCGCGGACGGACCGACCGGGCCGACCCGCCCGTCGCTGCCCGCGGCGCGCGGGGGCGCCTGGGAGGATGGCGGTGATGTCCACCTCCCTCCCCGACGGCTCCCCCGCCGGCTTCTCGCGGCGCCGGCTGCTCGCCGGCGCGGCCGGGCTGGCCCTGCTGGCGGCTGGGTGCACCGCGGGCGACGGCGGCGGGGCGGCCGCGCAGACGTCGGCGCAGGACGACCGGCTGGCCGCGCAGCTGCCGGTGCAGGAGGCGGTCGTGGCCGCCTACGACGCCGCGGTGGCCGCCGACCCGGCGCTCGGTGGCGAGGTGGCCCCGCTGGCCGAGCAGGCGCGCACCCAGCTCGAGCGGCTGCGTGCCGCCGCGCCCGGGGCGGCCGCGTCGTCGTCCGGGTCGTCGTCGTCCGGGTCGTCGTCGTCCGGGGCGTCGTCGTCCGGGGCGTCGGCCCCCGCCCCGCCGGCGGGCGGGGACGTGCGCGGCTGGCTGCGCGAGCAGGTGGCCGCCGCCGCGGCGGGGCACGCCGCCGCGTGCGTGGAGGCCACCGGCGCCCGGGCGGCGCTGCTCGGCGCGGTGGCGGCCGGGCTGCGCGGCCACGAGGCGGCGCTCGCATGAGGGCCCGCACGAGGGCTCGCACGAAGGCTCGCACGAGGACTCGCGGGAGGAGGGGCCGACGTGGCCGATGACGGGACCGCCGCCGGCGGCGAGGACGCCGCGCTGCGCGAGGCGCTGGCCGCCGAGCACGCGGCGGTGTGGGGATACGGCGTCGTCGGGGCGGCGCTGCCGCCGGACGCGCGCGGGCCGGCCGTCGACGGCGAGCTCGCCCACCGCGACCTGCGTGACGGCCTGGCGGCGCTCCTCGAGGAGCGCGACGCCGACCCGGTGCCCGCGGAGGCCGGCTACGAGCTGCCCTTCCCCGTGCTGTCCGACGTCGACGCCGCGGCGCTCGGCGCCGCGCTCGAGGAGGGCGTGAGCGCCTCGTGGGTCGCGCTGCTGGGCGCCGCGGAGCAGCCGGCGGTCCGCCAGCTGGCCGTGGACGCGCTCGGCGCCGCGGAGGCGCGCGCCGTGGGCTGGCGCCGGGCGGCCGGGCGCACGCCGGTCACCGCGGCGCTGCCCGGTCTGCCCGACTCCTGACGGGCCCGCCCCGGCGGGGCGTCAGCCGACGGCGCCCAGGAAGGCGTCGGTGACCGCGACGGCGGCGCTGCTGGACTGCCCGCCCTCGACGAGCACCGCGAAGGCGATGTCGCCCTGCGCCCCGCCGAGCCGGTAGCCGACGAACCAGCCGTGCGAGTCCGGCGGGGTGTTGGTGCCGTACTCGGCGGTGCCGGTCTTGCCGTACACCTCGCCGCGGTCGGCCAGGGCGGTCGCGGTCCCGCTCAGCACCACCTGGCGCATCATCGGCCGCAGCTGGTCGAGCACGGCCTGCCCCGGTCCCGCGGGCGCGGGTCCGGCGGGCTCGGCGCCGACCACCTCGACCGGCGCGGCCGGGGTGCCGCTGGCGATGCCGGCGGCCACGAGCGCCATCTGCGCGGGGCTCATCAGCACCTGGCCCTGGCCGATGGCGTTGGCCGCCTTGGTGGTGCCGGTGGAGTCCGACGGGACGCTGCCGGAGAAGACGCCGACCGGCAGCTGCCACTCGGTGCCCACGCCGTAGGAGGCGGCCGCGGCGGCGAGGGCGTCGTCGGGCAGCTCCAGGCCCTCCTGGATGAACGTGGTGTTGCAGGACTGCGCGAACGCCTCGGTGAAGGGCACGGTGCCGAGGTCGAACTGGTCCTGGTTCTCGAACTCGCGGCCCTCGACGACCGTCGTCCCCGGGCAGGCGACCGGGGCGTCGGGGGCCACCGTCCCGGTGGACAGCAGCGCGGTGGCCGAGATCGTCTTCATGCTCGAGCCGGGCGGGTACTGGCCGGACAGCGCGTTGGCCGGCACGGCCGCCTCGTTCGACGCGACGGCCAGGACCTCCCCGGTGCCGGGCCGGACGACGACGAGATGGGTGGCCCGCGCCTCGGTGGCGACGGCGGCGTCGGCGGCCTCCTGCAGGGGGCGGACCAGCGGCGTCTGCAGCGGCTGCCCGGCGACCGGCGCGACGGCGGCCACCTCGCGGCCGGGATCGCCGGTGGCCTCGTCGGTGCTGACGACGGAGACGGTGAACCCGGGTGTGCCGGTGAGCTGCTCCTGGAACGCCCGCTGCAGGCCGGACAGGCCCACCTGGTCGCCGGCGGCGTAGGCGGGGCCGGCCTCCTCGGTGGTGGTCTCCTCGATCACCTCGGCGGTGGCCGCGCCGACCCGGCCGAGCAGCGCGGAGGCGAACCGCGGCGAGGGGGCGAGCAGCCGGGTGTCGGTCGGGAACACCGCGCCGGGCAGGTCGAACACCTGGGCGCGGATGGCCTCGAAGTCGGGGCGCCGCAGGGTGATGACCGGCACGAACTGCCCGGGCGGCGCGGCCTGGACGTCGGCGGTGATGTCCTCCGCCGGGATGCCGGTGGCCGCCGAGAGGCCCGCGGCCAGCGCCGGCAGGTCGGTCACCTGGCCGGTGTCGACGCCGACGTTCACGACCTCGGTGGGGGTGAACAGGGGCTGCCCCGCGGCGTCGGTGACCGCGGCGCGCTCGGGCAGCGCGCGGGTGAGCTGCAGGCGCTGGCCCTCCCCCAGCTCGGGGTGCACGAGCGCCGGCTCCGCGACGACCTGCCAGGCCTCCGCGCCGTCGCCCTCGCCCTCCCGCAGCTCGAGGGTCGCGTCGTAGGTCCAGTCGGGAGCGGCCTGCAGGTCCCAGGTGGCGGTCCACGCGGCGGTGGCGGTGCCGTCCTCGACGGTGACCGCGCCGAGCTCGGCGGACAGCGCCGCGCCGGGCAGGTCAGCGGCGGTCTGCTCGAGCAGCGCGGTGGCGGCGGCGGGGTCGGTGGTGGCGTCCGCGGCGGCCGCGGCGTCGCCGCCGGCCCAGTCGTCGAGGAAGGCCTGCGCGGCGGCGCGGACGTCGTCCTCGGAGCTGCCGGAGCAGGCCGCGAGGACCGGTGCGGACAGGAGGGTGAGGACCGAGCCGAGGACCGCCGTGCGTCGTGCTGCCACGTCCGGAGAGCCTGTCAGACGGCGGCGGCGTTCCCCGGGAGGCGCCTCAGAACAGGACGCTGGCGTAGCGGCCGACCTCGCGGAACCCGACCCGGCGGTAGACGGCGCGGGCGGGGGCGTTGAAGTCGTTGACGTACAGGCTCACCACCGGCGCGATGACCGTGCGGGCGTAGTCGACGACGGCGGCCATCCCGGCGGCGCCGATGCCGCGGCCGCGGGCCTCCGGGGCGGTCCACACGCCCTGCACCTGGCAGGCCGCGCGCGACACCGCGCCGATCTCGGCCTTGAACAGCACCCGCCCGTCCTCGATCCACGCCAGCGACTGGCCGGCGCGGACCAGGTCCTCGACGCGCATGCGGTAGCCGATCCCGCCGTCGGCGCGCAGCGGGCTGACGCCGACCTCCTCGGTGAACATGGCCACCGCGGCCGGGAGCAGGACGTCGATCTCGGCCGGCCGCACCGGGCGCACCCGCGGCTCCGGCGCCACCGCGGGCGGGCCCTCGATGGCCAGGAGGGGCTGCCGCGGCCGGTGGTCGCGCGCCGGACCCCAGGAGGGCTCGAGCAGCTCCCACAGCGGGTCGACGGCGGCGGCCGGGCCGACGATCGTCGAGCAGCGGCGCCCGGCCCGGCGGGCGCGCTCGGCGAACGCGGCCGCGGCCGCCCGCTCGGCGCCCGGGACGCTGAACGGGATCAGGTTCGCGCCGGCCAGGCAGACGGCGTCGAGGCTGCGGCCGCTGCCGATGCCCCACAGCGGCGCCCCGAGCGAGGCGGGGGCGGTGCCGGCCGCCTCCACCCGCCCGGCGAGCACGCACGCGGCGACCGGGTCGGCGGACAGCAGGCGGCGGACGGCCGGTTCGTCGCTCTCGTCGAGGACACGGGCGGCCGGCGAGCGCAGCACGGAGGGGACCGGGGAGGGCGGACGGGGCGGCGCGTCAGCCGACGGTGACGACGGGCGGGCCGGAGGGGACGCCGTCGTCGTCGAGCTGCTCCCCGGCCAGGCGCATGGCCTCCTCGATGAGGGTCTCGACGATCTGCGACTCCGGCACGGTCTTGATGACCTCGCCCTTGACGAAGATCTGGCCCTTGCCGTTGCCGGAGGCGACGCCGAGGTCGGCCTCGCGGGCCTCGCCCGGGCCGTTGACGACGCAGCCCATGACGGCGACCCGCAGCGGGACCTCCATGCCCTCGAGCCCGGCGGTGACCTCGTTGGCCAGCTTGTAGACGTCGACCTGCGCGCGGCCGCACGACGGGCAGCTGACGATCTCCAGGCCGCGCTGGCGCAGGTTCAGCGACTCGAGGATCTGGGTGCCCACCTTGACCTCCTCCGCCGGCGGCGCGGAGAGGGAGACGCGGATGGTGTCGCCGATGCCCTGGGACAGCAGCGCGCCGAAGGCGACGGCGGACTTGATCGTGCCCTGGAAGGCGGGGCCGGCCTCGGTGACGCCGAGGTGCAGCGGGTAGTCGCACCGGGCGGCCAGCAGCTCGTAGGCGCGCACCATGACCACCGGGTCGTTGTGCTTGACCGAGATCTTGATGTCGCGGAAGTCGTGCTCCTCGAACAGCGAGCACTCCCACAGCGCCGACTCGACCAGCGCCTCGGGCGTCGCCTTGCCGTACTTGGCGAGCAGCCGCTTGTCCAGCGACCCGGCGTTGACGCCGATGCGGATCGGGATGCCGGCGCCCTTGGCGGCGCGGGCGATCTCGCCGACCTTGTCGTCGAACTTCTTGATGTTGCCGGGGTTCACGCGCACCGCGGCGCAGCCGGCGTCGATCGCGGCGAAGACGTAGCGCGGCTGGAAGTGGATGTCGGCGATGACCGGGATCTGCGACTTCCGCGCGATGATCGGCAGCGCCTCGGCGTCGTCGGTGTCCGGGACGGCCACGCGCACGATCTGGCAGCCCGAGGCGGTCAGCTCGGCGATCTGCTGCAGCGTCGCGTTGACGTCGGCGGTCTTGGTCGTGGTCATCGACTGGACGCTGACCGGGTGGTCGCTGCCGACCCCGACGTTCCCGACCATCAGCTGACGGGTCGTGCGACGGGGCGCGAGGACGGGCGGGGGTGCGGCGGGCATGCCGAGACCGACGACGGTGGACATGCCCCCGAGTATCCCCGTTCTCCGCAGGTCGGCGCCGCGCGCTACTGCAGTGTGATCGGGTTGACGACGTCGGCGATGAGCAGCAGGCCCGACAGCGCGATGAACAACCCGGCGACGACGTAGGCCACGGGCATCAGCCGGGCGATGTCGAAGGGCCCGGGGTCCGGCCGGCCGCGCCACCGGGCGACCACCGAGCGCGCCTTCTCGTACAGCGCGCCGGCGACGTGCCCGCCGTCGAGCGGGTAGATCGGCAGCAGGTTGAACAGGAACAGCACGAGGTTGACGCTGGCCAGCAGGCCGAGGAAGAAGCTCAGCTTCTGCGCGCCGCTGAACTCCTCGATGGCGAACACCTCGCCGGAGATCCGCCCGACGCCGACGACGCCGATCGGGCCGTCGACGTCGCGCTCCTCGCCGAGGAAGGCGGCGCGGAACAGCTGCGGGACGCGCTCGGGGATCTCGACGAGCCGCTGCACCGACTGCGACACGACCATGCCGAAGTAGCCGGGCAGGTCGGAGAAGGACTGGCGGGCGAAGCCGAACACCGGGCTGACGCCGAGGTAGCCGGCCGTCATGGTGCCCTCGCCGTCGTCGGTGGCGACGACGTTCTCGATCGGGGTGACGGTGAGCTCGCGGGTCTCGCCGTCGCGCTCCACGGTGAGCGCCAGCGGCTCGTCCTCCGAGCCGCGGATCGCCTGCTGCACCGCCGTCCAGCTGTCGTAGGCGGTGGGGTCCAGCGTCCGCCCGTCGATGGCGACGATCGTGTCGCCGGGCTGCAGGCCCGCCTCGGCGGCGGGGCTGGCGACCGGCTCCGCGCAGCCGGGGGTGCCCTCCTCGCACAGCTGCCCGGCGTCGGCGCCGCTGGTCACGATCGGGATGCCGCAGACGTCGGTGTCCTGCTCGGCGGCGACGTCGATGCTCTCCGCGCCGGCCGGCACCACGCACGCGGGCACGCTGGCCAGCTGGGTGGTGATGACGTTGGTGCCGATGGCGGTGAGCAGCACCGCGAAGAACACGGCGGCCAGCACCAGGTTGTGGAACGGCCCGGCGAACATCACGATGACGCGCTGCCACCAGGGCTTGGCGTAGAAGACCCGGCCGGCGTCGCTGGGCAGGACGTCGTCGAGGGCCTGGCCGCGGACCTCGGCGATGAAGGTCCGCATGCGGGTGGCCCGCGTGCTCTCGTTCTCCTCGGCGGGCGGGATCATGCCGACGATGCGGATGTAGCCGCCGAGCGGGATGGCCTTGACGCCGTACTCGGTCTCGCCGCGGCGGCGGGAGAACACGGTCGGGCCGAAGCCGACCATGAACTGCGGCACGCGCATGCCGAACTTCCGCGCCCAGTAGAAGTGGCCGTACTCGTGGAAGGCGATCGAGGCGAGCAGGCCGACGAAGAACGCGACGATCCCGAGGACCGTCAGGACGATGCTCAGCTCGGGCCTCCGGCGAGAGCGGCGCGGGCGTGCTGCCGGGCCCAGCGCTCAGCGGCCAGCACGTCGTCCACGCAGGTGGGGGCGCCGAGGTCCGGCGCGTCGTCGAGGGTACGCGCGACGAGGCCCACGACGTCCGGGAAACGCAGCCGTCCCCCCAGGAAGGCGGAGACCGCCTCCTCGTTGGCCGCGTTGTAGAGCGCGGGGACGACGCCGCCGGCCTCCCCCGCGGCCCGCGCCAGGCGCACCGCCGGGAACGCCTCGTCGTCCAGCGGCGCGAACTCCCAGGTCCTCGCGGCCGACCAGTCCAGCGCCGGCTGCACGTGCGGCAGCCGGTCGGGCCAGGCCAGCGCGAGCGCGATGGGCAGCCGCATGTCCGGCGGGCTGGCCTGCGCGATGGTCGCGCCGTCGGCGAAGGTCACCATCGAGTGCACGATCGACTGCGGGTGCACGACGACGTCGATGTCGGCGTAGGGGACGCCGAAGAGCAGGTGCGCCTCGATGAGCTCCAGGCCCTTGTTGACCAGGGTCGCGGAGTTGATCGTCACCACCGGGCCCATGTCCCAGGTGGGGTGCGCCAGCGCCTGCTCGGGCGTGACGTCGGCGAGGTCGGCGGCCCGGCGCCCGCGGAAGGGGCCCCCGCTGGCGGTGAGCACCAGCCGGGCGACCTCTCCCCGGTCCCCGCCGCGCAGGCACTGCGCCAGGGCCGAGTGCTCGGAGTCGACCGGCACGAGCTGGCCGGGCGCGGCGGCCGCGGTGACCAGCTCGCCGCCGGCGACCAGCGACTCCTTGTTGGCCAGGGCGACGGTGTTGCCGGACCGGAGCGCGGAGAGCGTCGGCCCCAAGCCGATCGAGCCGGTGATGCCGTTGAGGACGACGTCGGCGGGGCGGGCGGCCAGCTCCTCGGCGGCGCGCGGCCCGGCGAGGATCTCCGGCAGCGCGTACTCCCCGCGCGCCCAGCCCCGCTGCGACGCCGCCGCGTAGAAGGCGAGCTGCAGGTCCTGGGCCGCCGTCGCCCGGGCCACCGCCACCGTGCGCACGCCGAGCGCGAGGGCCTGCTCGGCCAGCCGGGCGACGTCGCCCCCGCCGGCCGCCAGCGCCGTGATCCGCAGCCGGTCGGGGTTCTGCTCGGCGACCGCGATCGCCTGCCGGCCGATCGACCCGGTCGAGCCCAGCACGGTCACCTCGCGCGGCTCGCTCATACGGCGCATCCTCCCCGACGCGCCGCACCACCTCGACCGGTGGCCTCCGGGCGGGGCTGGCAGGATGGGGCCCGTGAGCGAGCACCACGGCCCGGGGGTCCGTCAGGACAACGCGCTGACCACGCGCGTCAACCAGCCCAACCGCGAGGAGGGCGTCGTCCGCGCCGGGGAGCACCCGGTCGAGGAGGAGCGCCCCGAGGACTGGGGCTGGCACGGCCGCTCCGGCAAGTGGGCGCAGATCGCCGGCTGGCTCACCGTGCTCTCGATGCTCGCCTACACGTGGGGCAACCACGAGGGCCGCATGGAGGACCTGTGGCTGTTCGGCATCGCCGCGGGCCTCGTCGTGATGCTGCTGTGGGACCTCCGCCGCAAGCGCACCGCCTGGCGCCCGTAGCGCCAGCAGTCCCCGAGACGTCCCGCGACGACCCGGTCCGGCACCCGCCGGGCCGGGTCGTCGCGTGTCAGGGCCGTCGCGTGTCGGGGCCGCCTCAGGCGGCGGTGACCCCGATCGCGGCGCCGATCAGGTAGGTGGCCCCGGCGGCCAGCGCGCCGAACAGCAGCTGGCGCAGCCCGGCGTACCACCACGGCCGCGGGGTGAAGCGGGACGACAGCGCACCGGCGGCCACCAGGCCGACCGCGCCGCACAGCAGCGCCACCCACAGCAGCGAGAGCCCGAAGAGGTAGGGCAGCAGCGGCAGCACCGCGCCCAGGGAGAACGTCAGGAACGACGAGACGGCCGCCGTCCGGGGTGAGGGGCGGTCCTCGGGGCTGACGCCGAGCTCGGCGACGACGTGCAGCCGCAGCGCCACCTCGGGGTCCCGGGACAGCTGGACGGCGACCTCGTGGGCGAGGTCCGCGTCGACGCCACGGTCGCGCAGCATCCCGACCAGCTCGCGCAGCTCCTCCTGCGGGTGCCGCTCGAGCTCGCGCCGCTCCTTGGCCACCTCGAGGTCGAGCTGCTCGTTCTGCGTCTTCACCGACGTGTACTCGCCGAGCGCCATGGAGATCGCGCCGGCGACCAGCCCGGCGACGCCGGTGAGCACGATCGTGCGCGGCGCCGCTCCCCCGCCGCCGACGCCGGCGACCAGCGCGGTGTTGGTGACCAGGCCGTCCATGGCGCCGAAGACGGCGGCGCGCAGCCAGCCGCCGGAGACGTCGCCGTGGTGGTGCTCGTGCAGCGCGGCGGGCTCCCCGGCCGCGGACTCCTCGGCGGTCCCGGCGCTCACGCGGGGGCTCTCACGCGTCGGCCTCGGCGCCCAGCGGCACCGGTGCCTCCAGCATGGGCGCGGGGGTGGCGACCGTCGGCACGCCGGCGTCGTCGCCGAGGTCGGCGGCGGCGAGCTGGCCGCAGGCACCGTCGATGTCCTGGCCGCGGGTGTCGCGGACCGTCGTCGGCACGCCCGCCGCCCGCAGGCGCGCGACGAACTCCCGCTGCGCCGGCAGCGGGCTCGCGTCCCACGGGCTGCCCGGCGTCGGGTTGAGCGGGATGAGGTTGACGTGCGCCAGCTTCCCGGCGAGCAGCCGGCCGAGCAGGTCGGCCCGCTCGGGCTGGTCGTTGACGTCGCGGATGAGCGCGTACTCCACCGAGTAGCGGCGGCCGGTGCGCGCGGCGTAGTCGTCGGCGGCCTCGACCACCTCGGCGACCTTCCACCGGGTGTTGATCGGCACGAGGGTGTCGCGCAGCTCGTCGTCGGGGGCGTGCAGGCTGACCGCGAGGGTCACCGCCATCCCCTCCTCGGTGAGCTTCCGGATGCCGGGCACCAGGCCGACCGTGGAGACGGTGACCGACCGCTGCGACAGGCCGAGGCCGTAGGGCGCCTGGCCGAGCAGCGCGCGCAGCGTGGCGCGCACCCGCGGGTAGTTGGCCAGCGGCTCGCCCATGCCCATGAAGACGACGTTGGACAGCCGGCCCGGCCCGCCGGGGACCTCGCCGTTCGCCATCGCCGCCGAGGCCGCCACCGCCTGGCCGATGATCTCGGCGGCCGACAGGTTGCGGGTCAGGCCGCTCTGGCCGGTGGCGCAGAAAGGGCAGGCCATGCCGCAGCCGGCCTGGCTGGAGATGCAGACGGTGGCGCGGTCGGGGTAGCGCATGAGCACGCTCTCGACCAGGGCGCCGTCGTGCAGCCGCCACAGCGTCTTGCGGGTGCGGCCGCCGTCGGCGCTGAGCGTGCGCACCGGGGTCAGCAGGCCGGGCAGCAGCGCCTCGCTGAGCGTCTCGCGGACCGCCGCGGGGACGTCGGTCATCTGCGCGGGGTCGGTGACACCGCGGAAGAAGTGCCGGGCCAGCTGGTCGGCGCGGAACGCCGGCTGCCCGAGGTCGGCGACGACGGCGCGCGCCTCCTCCCGGGTCAGGTCGGCGAGGTGGCGCGGCGGCTTCCCCCGGCGCGGGGCGTCGAAGACGAGGGGCAGGGCAGTCATGGCGCCCTCCATCGTCCCACCCCGCCCGGCGCCGTGGGACGCGCCGCGGGTGAGGTCGCTCGCTCAGGAGGGCGGTGCGGCCGGGTCCCCGCTCGGCTCCGGGGTCGCCGACGGCTCCGGCGTCTCCGTCGGGGTCGGCTCCGGCGTCTCCGTGGGGGTCGGCTCGGGCGTCTCCGTCGGGGTCGGCTCCGGCGTCGCGGTGGGGGTCGGCGTCGCGTTGGGCGTCGGCTCCGGGGTCGCCGTCGGCGTGGGCGTGGGGACCGGGGCCGACGTCGGGAGGGCCACCGGGACCGGCGCCGGCTCCGGCGGGGGCGCCGGGACCACCACCGGCGGCGGGACGGGCACCACCTGCGGGACGACGGCCGGCGGGACGGCGGGCGGCGCCACCGCGGCCGGGGCCCTCGTCGCCGCGGCGGCGAGCACGGGCGCCGGCGCGGGGACGGCCTCCGGCTGCGGCGCCGCGGTCTCGACGGCGGTCGTCGGGGCGGCGGGGACCGGCGGCGGGAGGACGGGGCGCACGGGCCGCGGCGCGCGCGTCGCCGTGGCGGTGGCGGTCGCGGTGGCCGTCGGCGAGGCCTGGACGGCGGAGGTCGGCACCGGGCCGGACGCCGAGCCTGCCAGCAGCACCGCGCCGGTGATCCCGCCGGCGGCGAGCAGGCCCAGGGCCACCGCCGTGCCGGTGCGGCGGCGCGGTCGCACCCGCGGGGCGACGACGACCCGGGGCGCCACCACCGGCACCGCGGACGTCCGGACGGGGTCGTCGGGCTCGTCCACGTCGGCGTCGAGGTCGGCGCCGAGGTCGGCGGCGTACGCGAAGCCGTCGGCGACGTCGAGGACCACGGTCTCCTCGGCCACCGCCTCCCCGGCCGCCGGCTCCTCGTCAGCGGGCTCCTCGTCAGCGGGCTCCCCGACGGCAGGCTCCTCGGCGGCGACCGCCCCGACGGCGGGCTCGTCGAGGCCGGGCTCCGCATCGACGGCCACCGTGGCCGCGACCGGGACCGCCTCGACCGGGACCGCCTCGTCTGACGGCTCCTCCGCCGCGGCCGGCTCGACCGTGGCCGGGTCGGCGGTGGCCTGCTCCGCGACGGGATCCCCGACCGCGGCCTCCTCGAGCGGCGTCTCAGCACCGACCTCGTCCTCAGCGGCGCCATCCCCCACAGGGGCGTCGTCCTCCGCGGCCAGCCAGAGGGGCAGCAGGTCCCGCAGGTCCTGCGTGGGCATCAGGCCGTCGTCGTCCACGAACGGGGTCGCGGCCGCGGCGGCGGCGCCCGGCGCCTCGTCGTCCTGCTGTGCCGTCATCCCACCTCGCAGTCACTCATGGTCATCCCCCGCTCACAGGTCGGAGTGATGGTGCCGGACGAGGGCGCCCGGGAGGCGGAGGCGCGGCCGGGCTAGCGTCCCCCGGGTGCCCGAGGCCACGGATGGGGAGACGGCGGCGGCGGGGCCGCTCGACACGGTCGGCGTCGGGCCGTGGGAGGGCCCGTGGCCCGAGGACCCGCGCTACGACCCCGAGCTGCTCGCGCACGGCGACCGGCGCAACGTCGTCGACCGGTACCGCTACTGGACGGTCGAGGCGATCGTCGCCGACCTCGACCCGCGCCGGCACGCCTTCCACGTCGCCATCGAGAACTGGCGGCACGACCTGAACATCGGCACGGTCGTGCGCACGGCGAACGCCTTCCTCGCCGCCGAGGTGCACGTGGTCGGCCGCAGGCGCTGGAACCGCCGCGGGGCGATGGTCACCGACCGCTACCTGCACGTGCGCCACCACCCCGACGCCGTCGCCCTCGGCGCGTGGGCGCGCGAGGCCGGCCTGCCGGTGCTCGCCGTCGACAACCTCCCCGGCGCCGTGCCGCTGGAGACCGCCGAGCTGCCGCGCGCGTGCGTGCTGCTGTTCGGCCAGGAGGGCACCGGGCTCTCGCCGGAGGCGCGCGGGCTGGCCGACGCCGTCCTGTCCATCGCGCAGTTCGGCTCCACCCGCTCGATCAACGCCGGCGTGGCCGCCGGGATCGCCATGCACGCCTGGGTCCGCCGGCACGCGCGGCTGCCCTGACGCGCGCGTCCGGGCCGGGTGCGCCACCCTCGGCGGGGTGGGCCGACTCGACGACGTGGACCTGACCCTGGAGCTGTCGAAGAAGGACGGCAACAAGCAGCTGGCCGAGGCGCAGCGACGGCTGGTGCACCTGCGGCTGTTCCTCGGCGGGCAGCTCGGCGGGCCGATCGGGCCGCCGGTGTGCGTGCTCTTCGAGGGCTGGGACGCCTCGGGCAAGGGCGGGGCGATCAAGCGGCTGGTCGACGAGCTCGACCCCCGGCACGTGCGGGTCGCCCAGTTCGCCGCCCCCACGCCCACGGAGAAGCGGCACCACTTCCTGTGGCGCTTCTGGCCGGTGCTGCCCGGCTGGGGCGGCATGGCCGTGCTCGACCGCACCTGGTACGGCCGGGTGCTGGTCGAGCGGGTGGAGGGCTTCGCCTCCGACGAGGCGTGGCAGCGGGCCTACGGCGAGATCGTCGACCTGGAGACCACGCTGGCCGCCGAGGGCACGATCCTGGTGAAGTTCTGGCTGCACGTCTCCCCCGAGGAGCAGCTGCGCCGCTTCGAGTCCCGCGCCGCCGACCCGTACCGCGCCTGGAAGCTCACCGACGAGGACTGGCGCAACCGGGAGAAGCGGGCCGCCTACGAGGCCGCCGTCGAGGAGATGCTCGAGCGCACCGACCACCCCGGCGGGCGCTGGACCGTGGTGCCCGCCGACGACAAGCGCCACGCCCGCGTCGCCGTCGTCCGGGCGGTGTGCGAGGCGATCGAGGCCGGGCTCGCCGCCCGCGGCATCGACCCGGACGCGCCCGCTCCGTGAGCGTCCTGCTCCACCTGTGCACCAGCGGCGAGTGGCGGGCCGCCCTCGACGCCGGTGCGCTGCGGCCGCCCGGGCCGTTCGTGCACCTGTCGCGGCCGGAGCAGGTGCACCTGCCGGCGCAGCGGCTCTTCCCGGGGCGCCGCGACCTCGTGCTGCTCGTCGTCGACCCCGCCCGCCTGACCGATCCCGTCGTGGACGAGCCCGGCGTCGCGGGCGACCCCGGCGGCATGCGCTTCCCGCACCTGTACGGGCCGCTGCCGACGTCGGCCGTGGTCGCCGTCGTGCCCCACCGGCCGCCGGTCCCGCCGGTGCTGCCCGAGCCCGGCGACGCGCTCGGCCGGGCGCTCGCCCTGTCGCTGTCCCTGCCGGTGCGCCGGGCCCCCGACGTGCGCGACGTCCCCGGCGGCGTGGCGGTCCGCGACCCGCGCTTCCCGCACTCGTACGACAACAACAGGCTGCTGCTCGGCTCCCCCGTCGACGCGGGCACCGTCGCCGCGGCCGCGGCGGACCTGTCCGTGCCCGCCGCGCTGCTGTCCTGGCCCGGCGCCGCGGCGGTCGCCGCGGAGCTGGCCACCTCCGGCTGGGAGGCCACGGAGCTGCTGGTCATGACCCGCCCGACCCACCCGCCGCTGCCGGGCGGCGAGCGGGCGGAGGTGCTGGCCGAGCCGCAGGTGCGCGCCTTCCGCACCGAGGCCTGGCGGCGCGACCTGCCCGCCGGCCTGCCCGACCGGGACGAGGTGGTCGCCCAGCTCGTCGGCCGCGAGCCGCTCACCGGCACCGTCGTGGCGGTGCACGAGGTGGCGGTCCGGGACGGCGGCCGCGTCGTCGCCGCCGGTCAGCTGCGGGTCGACGGCGCGACGGCGGCGATCGAGGCCGTGGAGACCGAGCCCGCCGCCCGCGGGCGGGGCGCCGCCGACGCCGTCCTCGCCCGCCTCGTGCGGCTGGCCGCCGACGCCGGGTGCGACCTGGTCGTGCTCGAGGCCGACGCCGCCGACTGGCCGCGGCACTGGTACGCCCGGCGCGGCTTCGCCGTCGCCGGTTCGGTGTGGGAGATGGCCCGGCGTCAGGCGGGCGGCGCCACCCAGGCCAGCAGCAGGTAGGCGACGGCGGCCGACGGCAGCAGGCTGTCGAGCCGGTCCATGATCCCGCCGTGGCCGGGCAGCAGCGTGCCCATGTCCTTGATGCCGAGGTCCCGCTTGATCAGCGACTCGCCCAGGTCGCCCACCGTCGCGCTCACCGCGAGGCAGACGCCGAAGAGCACGCCGCCCCACCACGGCCCGCCGAGGGCGAGGGTGACGATCGGCGTGGCCACGGCGACGCAGGCCACGATCGAGCCGGCCATCCCCTCCCAGGACTTCTTCGGGCTCACCGTCGGCGCCATGGGGTGCCGCCCGAACAGGACGCCGGCCGCGTAGCCGCCGACGTCGTTGCCGACCACGGTGGCGATGAACGCCAGCACCCGGGCGGCGCCGTCGTCGGGCACCAGCAGCAGCACGGCGAACCCGGCGAGCAGCGGGACGTAGAGGGCGACGAAGACGCCGGCGGTGGCGTCGCGCAGGTAGCCCTCGGGGCCGTCGCCGAGCCGCCACAGCAGGACGGCGACGACGGTGAACAGGAACCCGGCGACCAGCCCGTCGGTGCCGCGGGTCCAGGCCAGCGCGAGCATCGCCACCGTGCCCACGAGGACCGGCGCGAGCGGCACCCGGACGTTGCCGGCCTCCAGCGCCCGGACCAGCTCGACGCCGCCGACGAGGATCGCCACGGCGATGACGCCGAGGAACGCCGGCGGGTAGACCAGCAGCGAGGCGATGATGACCGCGCCGAGGCCGAGGCCCACGCCGATGGCCGCGACCAGGTCGCGCCCGGCGCGGCTGCTCTTCGGCGGGACGAGGTCCGGCTCGGGGTCGGGGCCGGGCACCGGGGCGATCACCGGGCCGCCGTGGGTGTCGTGGTCGTCCGCCTCCACCGGGGCGTCGGCCGCCGGGGCGTCGGTGGCCGGGACGGCGGGTGCCGGGACGGCGATCTCCTGGGTGCCGGGCGGCTCGGCCCGCGGCACCGCGATCGGGCTGGTCGGCGGGGCCACCGGCCGGACGGGACCGGTCGCCGGACCGTGGCCGCCCGCGGGCGGCGGTGGCGGTGTGGGCGCACGCCGGACGGCCGGGATCGGCCCGGTGTCGGCTGCCCCCTCGGGGGCTGCGCCGGACGGACCGGCCCCGGCGGCGTCGGGACGGGAGGTCATCGGAGGGGCGGGGCGGAGCGGCTCAGACCTCGAGCAGCTCGGTCTCCTTGTTCTTGACCGCCTCGTCGATGCTCGCGACGTGCTGGGCGGTGAGGTCGTCGAGCTCCTTCTCCGCGCGGCGCACGTCGTCCTCGCCGGCCTCGCCGTCCTTGGCGATGCGGTCGAGCTCCTCCTTGGCCCGGCGGCGCACGTTGCGGATGGCGACCTTGGCGTCCTCGCCCTTGCTGCGCGCCTGCTTCACCAGGTCGCGGCGGCGCTCCTCGGTCAGCTGCGGGAACACCACGCGGATGATCTGGCCGTCGTTGGTCGGGTTGACGCCCAGGTCGCTGTCGCGGATCGACCGCTCGATCGCCGAGAGCTGGCTGTTGTCGTAGGGCTTGATGACCGCCATCCGCGCCTCGGGCACGGTGATCGACGACATCTGCGGCACCGGCGTGGGTGCGCCGTAGTAGTCGACGAGGATCTTGTTGAACATCGACGGGGCGGCGCGTCCGGTGCGCACCGAGCCGAGGTCCTCCCGCGCGACCGACAGGGCCTTGTCCATCCGCTCCTCGGCGTCGAGCAGGGTGTCGTCGATCACGGGTCTCTCCTCCTGCGGCGGGCGGTGTCCGCCGTCGTCCTGCGGTGCGGTGCGGTGTGCTGCGGAGCCGGCGCCCGGGAGGCGCCCGCTCAGCTGATCAGCGTCCCGATCCTCTCACCCGCCACGGCGGCGGCGATGTTGCCGTCACGCAGCAGGTTGAACACCACGATCGGCATGCGGTTGTCCATGCAGAGGCTGATCGCGGTGGCGTCGGCGACCTTGAGCTGGTCGGCGAGGACCGTGGCGTAGTCGAGGTCGCGGTACATGGTCGCCGCCGGGTTGGTGCGCGGGTCGTCGTCGTACACGCCGTCGACGCCGTTCTTGGCCATGAGCAGCACCTGGCAGCCGATCTCCAGGGCGCGCTGGGCGGCGACGGTGTCGGTGGAGAAGTACGGCATGCCGGCGCCGGCGCCGAAGATGACCAGCCGGCCCTTCTCCATGTGCCGCACGGCCTTGCGCGGGATGTAGGGCTCGGCGACCTGGCCCATCTCGATCGCCGTCTGCACCCGGGTCTGCAGGCCGACCTGCTCGCAGAACGCCTGCAGGGCCAGGGCGTTCATGACCGTGCCGAGCATGCCCATGTAGTCGGCCTGCCGGCGGTCCATGCCCGCCTGCGACAGCTCGGCGCCGCGGAAGAAGTTGCCCCCGCCGACGACGACGGCGACCTGCGTGCCCGAGTCGACGACGGCGGCCAGCTGGGTGGCGATGTCGTGGACGATGCCCGAGTCGACGCCGACCTTCCCGCCCCCAAAGGCCTCACCGGAGAGCTTGAGGAGCACCCGCTGGTAGCCCGCGCCGTCGGCGGGCTGGAAGGCGCTGGGGGCCGAGAGCGGTGGGCTCTGCGGCGCGGTCTGCGGCGCGGCGGTGTCGGTCAACGGTCCATCCCTCGCTCGACGTCGTTCCGGTGATCCTGCCAAACGGGCCGCGCGGCGCCAGCCGGGCCCGGACAGGCCACCGGCCCCGTCCCGGGTGCGGGACGGGGCCGGTGGGGTGCCTCGTGCTGCCTGGAGGTCAGGCCTGGCCGACCTCGAAGCGGGCGAACCGCTGCACGGTCAGGCCCGCCTCGTCGACGATCTGCTTCACCGTGCGCTTGGGCTCGGTGATCGACGGCTGCTCGAGCAGGACGAAGTCCTTGTAGTAGGCGTTGACCCGGCCCTCGACGATCTTGACGATCGCCTGCTCGGGCTTGCCCTCCTCCTTCGCCGTCTGCTCGGCCACGCGGCGCTCGGTCTCGACGGCCTCCGCCGGGACCTCCTCGCGGGTCAGGTAGCGCGGACGCGCGGCGGCGATGTGCATCGCCAGCGAGCGCGCGGCCTCCTCGTCGCCGCCCTGGTACTGCACGGCGACGCCGATGGCCGGCGGCAGGTCGGTGGCCCGCTTGTGCAGGTACACCGCGGTCGGGCCCTCGAAGGTGGCGAAGCGGGAGAGGACGAGCTTCTCGCCGATGCGGGCGGACTCGGACTCGATCAGCTGGGCGACGGTCTGGCCCTCGACCTGGACGGCCATGAGGTCGTCCAGGGTCGCCGGGGACTGCTCGAGGACGATCTCGATGAGCCGCTCGGCCAGCGCGACGAAGTCGGCGTTCTTGGCGACGAAGTCGGTCTCGCAGTCGAGCTCGAGCAGGGCGCCGTGCTTGCTGACGACGATGCCGTTGGTCGTGGAGCGCTCGAGGCGCTTGCCGACGTCCTTGGCACCCTTGATGCGCAGCAGCTCGATGGCCTTGTCGTACTCGCCGTCGGCCTCGGTCAGGGCCTTCTTGGCGTCCATCATGCCGGCGCCGGTGGCGTCGCGGAGGCGCTTGACGTCGGCAGCGGTGAAGGCGGGCATGTCACTTCCTCACGGGTCTGAAGGGGGTGGTGCGGACGTGCCGCGGCGCCGCCGCCCGGCCCGCGGGGGGCGGGACGGCGGCGCCGGCGGGGTCAGCCGTTCTGGGCGCCCTGGGTGCCGGTGGAGGTGTCGCCGGTGGCGGGCACGCCCTCGACCGGGGCCACCGCGTCGGCCGAGACGGCCGGCGGGGCGGCCGGGGTCTCGGGGAGCGGGGTGGCGGCGCCGTCGGTGCCGGCACCGCCGGTGAGCAGCTCGCGCTCCCAGTCCGGCAGCGGCTCGTCGCCACCGATGGCCTGCTCCCCGCCGTCCTCGCGGCCGGCGTTGGCCTGCGACGCCGAGCGGGCCATGAGGCCCTCGGCGACGGCGTCGGCGACCACGCGGGTCAGCACGTTGATCGCGCGGATCGCGTCGTCGTTGCCCGGGATCTTGTAGTCGACCTCGTCGGGGTCGCAGTTGGTGTCGAGGATCGCGACGACCGGGATGCCCAGCTTGCGGGCCTCACCGACGGCGATGTGCTCCTTCTTGGTGTCGACGATCCAGATGGCGCTGGGCACCTTCTGCATGTCGCGGATGCCGCCGAGGCTGCGCTCGAGCTTGGCCTTCTCGCGGGTCAGGCCGAGCTGCTCCTTCTTGGACAGGCCGGCCATCACGCCGGTCTGCTCCATGTCCTCGAGCTCCTTGAGGCGCTGGAGCCGCTTGTGGACGGTGGAGAAGTTGGTGAGCATGCCGCCCAGCCAGCGCTGGTTGACGTAGGGCATGCCGACGCGCTGCGCCTGCTCGGCGACGACCTCCTGCGCCTGGCGCTTGGTGCCGACGAACAGGATCGTGCCGCCGTGCGAGACCGTCTGCTTGACGAACTCGTAGGCCGAGTCGATGTACCCGAGCGTCTGCTGCAGGTCGATGATGTAGATGCCGTTGCGCTCGGTGAAGATGAAGCGCTTCATCTTCGGGTTCCAGCGACGGGTCTGGTGCCCGAAGTGGACGCCGCTGTCGAGCAGCTGCTTCATGCTGACGACTGCCATGGTCGCCTTCCTGTCTGCGCGCGGCCGCAGGACGGCCGCGCTCCTCGGTTGACGCGGGCGCCGGGTGGCTGCCCGCCCTGGCGTCCTGCTGACCCACCGACCCGGTGCGGGACCGAGGTGGGGCTGCCCCGCCGTGCGAGGCGGGAGGAGGACGCGCGGAGTCGACCCGCACAGACGGGTCGCGCCTGACAGCATACGCGGCGCCGTCCGGGCCCCTCCCCCGCCGTCGGGTCCGTCCACAGGCCGGCCCTCCGGGCCCCGCCGCGTCCGGGGAGGCGCGAGGCTCGCCGGCGTGCTCCCCCGCCTGCTGCCGGCGCTGCTCCTGGCCCTCGCGGCGCTGCTCGCGCCGGCCACCGCGGTGGCCGAGCCGGCCGCCGGGCCCGTGGCCGGGGCCGTCGCCGGGGCGGGGTCGCCGTGGGTGTCCCCGCTGGGCGACCCGCCGGCCGTGACCCGGCCGTTCGAGCCGCCGCCGACGCCGTACGGCCCGGGCCACCGGGGCGCCGACCTCGGCGGCGTGCCGGGCGACGTCGTCCGGGCGGCCGGGGACGGCGTCGTCGTCTTCGCGGGGATGGTCGCCGGGCGGCCGGTGGTCAGCGTCGACCACGCCGGCGGGCTGCGGACGACCTACGAGCCGGTGGCCGCCTCCGTCGCCGCGGGGCAGGGCGTGGCGCGGGGCGACCCGCTGGGGACGCTCGCGCCGGGGCACGCCGGGTGTCCGGCCGCGGCGTGCCTGCACTGGGGCCTGCGCCGCGGCGAGGTGTACCTCGACCCGCTGGCGCTGCTGCGCCCGCCGCGGGTCCGGCTGCTGCCGCTGCGCCCGTGAGGGGCGGTCAGGCGATGTCCGCCAGCTTCGTGCGCAGGTGCAGCACGGCCTTGGTGTGCAGCTGGCAGATCCGGCTCTCGGTGACGCCGAGGACGCGGCCGATGTCGGCCAGCGTCAGGCCCTCGAAGTAGTAGAGGCTGACGACGACCTTCTCCCGCTCGGGCAGCTGCTCGACGGCGCGGGCCAGCAGCTGGCGGGACTCGCCGTGCTCGGCGACGGCCTGCGGGTCCAGGGCGTTGGCGT
Source organism: Geodermatophilus nigrescens (assembly GCF_900129495.1). Lineage (GTDB taxonomy): Bacteria > Actinomycetota > Actinomycetes > Mycobacteriales > Geodermatophilaceae > Geodermatophilus > Geodermatophilus nigrescens. The sequence goes on along the minus strand of NZ_FQVX01000003.1, from coordinate 1,081,386 downwards.
CCTGCAGCGTGTCGACCAGGCGCGGGGCGCCGCCCTCGTCGTCGGTGAGCAGCTCGTCGAGCGCGACGACGTTCACCAGGGACAGCTGGCCGAGGAACTTCCGGACCTCCTCGACGTCGAGGTCCATCTCCGCCGCGATCTCCTCGTCGGTGGGGCTGCGCCGCAGGCGGCTCTCCAGCGCGGCGACCGTGCGCTCGAACTGCCGGGCGCGGTTGCGCACCGAGCGCGGGATCCAGTCGGTGCTGCGCAGCTCGTCGATGATCGCGCCGCGGATGCGGGCCATCGCGTAGCTCTCGAACTTGACCTCGCGCGAGGGCTGGTAGCGGGTGATCGCGTCGATGAGGCCGAAGGTGCCGTAGGAGACGAGGTCGGCCTGCTCGACGTGCGCGGGCAGCCCGCTGCCGACCCGGCCGGCGACGTACTTCACCAGCGGGGCGTAGTGCAGGATCAGCCGGTCGCGCAGCGCGGGTGACCGGTCGGCGACGTACTGCGCCCAGAGGTCGGCGAGCGCCGCGTCGGCGTCCTCGTCGGACCCCCCGATCCGGTGGATGGTCGCCTCGGGCACGTCTGCGCTCCCCGTGTGGTGGTCGGTCGGGTCCCCGCGGTGCGGCGGGGCGGGCCGGATGGTCTCGGGCACGGCGGGCGCTCAGGCCCTCGGGTGGGCCTGGGCGTGCACCGCCCGCAGCCGCTCGACCGTCACGTGCGTGTAGATCTGCGTCGTCGCGAGGCTAGCGTGGCCGAGCAGCTCCTGGACCGAGCGCAGGTCGGCGCCGCCCTCGAGCACGTGGGTGGCCGCCGAGTGCCGCAGCCCGTGCGGCCCGACGTCGGGCGCCCCGGGGGCCTTCGCCACGGCGGCGTGCACGGTGCGCCGGGCCTCGCGCGCGTCCAGACGGCGCCCGCGTGCGCCGAGCAGCAGGGCGGGGCCGGAGTCGGGGGTGGCCAGCGCCGGCCGGCCACGCACCAGCCAGGCGTCGAGCGCCCGCTCCGCCGGGGCGCCGTAGGGCACGCTGCGCTCCTTGCGGCCCTTGCCGAGCACCCGGAGCAGCCGGCGTCCGCGGTCGACGTCGTCGACGTCGAGGCCGACCAGCTCGCTCACGCGGATGCCGCTGGCGTAGAGCAGCTCCAGGACGGCGGCGTCGCGCAGGCCCACCGGGTCGTCGGCCCCGGCGGTGGACTCGACGACCGCGCGGGCCTGGTCGGGGGCGAGCACGTCGGGCAGCGTGCGGTGGGCCTTGGGGCTGACCAGCCGCAGGCCGACGTCCTCGGGGGTCAGGCCGGCGCGGCGCAGCCAGGCGGTGAACGAGCGGGCCGCGGCGGCGCGGCGGGCGGTGGTCGCCCGGCTGGCGCCCTTCGTCCGGCCCTGCGCGAGCCAGCTGCGCAGCACGGCGAGGTCGAGCTCGTCGACGCGGGTGCCGCCGCGCCGGGCGAGGTGGTCGAGCAGCCAGACCGCGTCGGTGACGTATCCCCGGACGGTGTGCGGCGAGAGGTCGCGCTCCCCGGTGAGGGCGTCCTCGTAGCCCTCGAGCGCCGCGGCGAGCGCCGGCGGCAGCGCGGCGCGGGCGTCGGCGGTCCGGGCGGTCACGTCCCGACCGTCCGACGACACCCCCGCCCGGTCAAGGCGCCGCGCCGGTCGGTCGCCCGCGACGGAACGGGCGTCCCACCGTCCTCAGCGGCGCCGCGCCCGCTCCGGCGGCGGGGCCAGCCGCCAGCCGGTGCCGGTCCACTCGACCAGCCCGGAGATCTCCAGGCCGGGCAGCACCCGCATCGCCTCCAGCGGCCCGCAGCCGGCGACCGCCGCCAGCCGCTCGGCGCTCACCCCGGCGCGCACCGGGCAGGCGTCGAGCACCCGCCGCGCGAGGTCCGACAGCCCGTCGCGCGGGGAGGCCGGCCGGCCGGGCGGGGCGGCGAGGTCGCTGCCCAGGTCGCCCACCTCCTCGATCACCTGCGCGGCGCTGGAGACCAGCCGGGCGCCGGACTCCGCGTCGCGCAGCAGCTCGTGGCAGCCGACCGACAGCGCCGAGGTGACCGGGCCCGGCACGACCAGCACCCGCTTCCCCAGCGCCTGCGCGCGGCGGGCGGTGGCCTGCGCGCCGGAGCGGGCCGCGGCCTCCACCACGACGGTGCCGCGGGTGAGCCCGGCGATGAGCCGGTTGCGGACCAGGAAGCGGTGCCGGTGCGGCGCGGCGCCCGGCGGCCACTCGCTGACCAGCAGCCCGCCGCCGTCGACGATGCGGGCGAAGACCGCCGAGTGCGCGGCCGGGTAGGCGCGGTCGACGCCGCACGCCAGCACCGCCACGGTCGGCGCACCGGCGGCCAGCGCCCCGCGGTGCGCGGCGACGTCGATGCCGTAGGCGCCGCCGGAGACCACCGTCCAGCCCCGCTCCCCCAGCTGCGCGCCGAACTCGGCGGCGACGTGCTCGCCGTAGGACGTCGAGGCCCGTGACCCGACCACGGCCACCGAGCGGTCGACGGCCGCGTCGAGCGGCGCCTCGCCCCGCACCCACAGCGCCATCGGCGGCACCAGCGCCTTCGTGCGGTCGAGGTCTCCCCCGCCGTCGTCCCCGCCGTCTCCCCCGCCGGCGTGCGCGGCCACGGTCAGCGGGTGCAGGGCGAACGCCGGCCACTCCTCGTCCTCGGGCACGACGAGCCGGGCGCCGCAGCGCTCGGCGCGGCGGAGGTCGGCGAGGCTGGCGTCCTGCTCCGCCCGCGCGCCGACGAGGGCGCGCAGGGCGGCCGGCGCGGTGCCGTCGCGCAGCGCGCGCACCGCCGCCGCGGGGCCGACGTCCTCGACGTACCGCCACAGGGCCACCGAGCCGGGCTCGGCGGCCCGGGTGAGCCACGCCCGGGCCCGGCGCACGCCGGCCGCGCCGTCGGGGGTGCCCGGCGCCTCGACCGCCGCGGCGAGGTCGTCCTCCAGGCCGGTCACGCGGCCACCCGCTGCAGCCGCATGCCGAGCGCCTCGGTCACGTCGTCGGCGTGCGGCACGGGGCGCCCGTCGAGGTCGGCGAGCGTCCAGGACACCCGCAGCACCCGGTCGAGGCCGCGCACCGACAACAGGCCGCGGTCGAGCGCGCGCTCGGCCAGCGCCAGTGCCGGCCGGGGCACCGGCCACCGCTCCCGGAGCAGCCGGCCGGGCACCTGGCTGTTGAGCGCCAGGCCGGTGCCCCGCAGCCGGGCGGCGGCGGCCTCCCGCGCGACCGCGACCCGGGCCGCCACGGTCGTCGTCGACTCCGGCTCGGCACCGGCGCCGAGCCACGCGGCGCGCCCGACCGGCGGCAGCTCGACCCGCAGGTCGATCCGGTCGAGCAGCGGGCCCGACAGCCGCGCCTGGTAGCGGCGGCGCTCCAGCGGGCTGCAGGTGCAGGCCGCGTCCCCCGCGGCGCTGGCGCACGGACACGGGTTGGCGGCCAGCACCAGCTGGGCGCGGCACGGGAAGGTGGCCGACCCCGCCGCCCGGCTGATGGTCACCGCGCCCCGCTCGAGCGGCTGGCGCAGGGTGTCGAGCGTCGCCCGCGGGAACTCCGGCGCCTCGTCGAGGAACAGCACGCCGCGGTGGGCGCGGCACAGGGCGCCGGGGCGGATGGCGCCGGAGCCGCCGCCGACCAGGGCCGCCATCGTGGCCGAGTGGTGCGGCGCCTCGAAGGGCGGCCGGCTCACGAACGGGGCGTCGGGCGGGAGCGTGCCCGCCACCGAGTGGATGGCGGTGACCTCCAGCGCGGCGCGCTCGTCGAGGACCGGCAGCAGCCCGGGCAGCCGCTCGGCGAGCATCGTCTTGCCCGCGCCGGGCGGGCCGGTGAGGAACAGGTGGTGCCCGCCGGCCGCGGCGACCTCGACCGCGCGCCGCCCGGCCGCCTGGCCGACGACGTCCCCGAGGTCGGGCACCGGCGCGGGGGGCGGCAGCGGACCACGGGCGTGCGCCGCGAGCCGGGCCCGCCCGGACAGGTGGTCGACGAGGTCGCCCAGCGTCCCGGCGGGCAGCACCTCCGCGCCGTCGACCAGGGCCGCCTCGTCGGCGTTGCCGGCCGGGACGACGACGGTGCGGTGCCCCGCGCGCCTGGCGGCGAGCACGGCCGGCAGGACGCCGCGCACCGGGCGCACCGACCCGTCGAGGCCGAGCTCGCCGAGCAGGACCAGCCCGTCGGCCGCGTCGGCGGGCACCGCGCCCGCGGCGGCCAGGACCGCGGCGGCCAGCGCGAGGTCGAACCCGCTCCCCTGCTTGGGCATGGAGGCCGGCGAGAGCCCGATGGTGATGCGGCGCATCGGCCACGACGCCCCGGTGTTCACCACGGCGGCGCGGACCCGGTCGACCGACTGGCGCACCACGGCGTCGGGCAGGCCGACCAGCGCGACGCCGGGGAGGCCCGCCGACATGTCCACCTCGACCTCGACCATCGCGCCGGTGACGCCGGCCAGGCCGACCGACCAGGTGCGGGCCAGGGTCACGAGAACGCCCCGCGCAGGTGGGTGACGAGCGCCGGGCCCGCCGGGCGGACGAGGACGCCGACGACGTCGAAGCGCAGGTCGGGCGCGTGCTCGTCGTGGGCGGCGAGCCAGCGCCGGGCCAGCGTGCGCAGGCGCCGCTGCTTGGCGGCCGGCACCGCCTCGACCGGGTGGCCGAAGCCGGTGGCGCGGCGGGTCTTCACCTCGCAGAAGACGATCGCCGCGCCGTCGCGGGCGACGATGTCGAGCTCGCCGTCGCGGCAGCGCCAGTTGCGGTCGAGGACGCGCAGGCCGGCGTCGGTGAGGTAGGTCGCGGCGATCGACTCGCCGCGGCTGCCGAGTTCGGAGGGAGTGGGCACCCGCCGACCGTCACCGCGGCCGGCCCCGGTCGGGGGCGTCCGGCGACGTCTGTGGACACCGGATGCGCCTGTGGACGGCCGCGGCGGTCCCGTCGGCCCCGCCGGTCAGCGTCCGGGGCGTGGAGGCGACGTCAGGTGATGCGGGGCCCGTCGGGCAGCTCGAGGTCGGGCTTGTCGAGCTCCTCGACGTTGACGTCCTTGAACGTCAGCACGCGCACGTTCCGCACGAAGCGGGCCGGGCGGTACATGTCCCACACCCAGGCGTCGGAGAGCTTGAGCTCGAAGAACACCTCGCCGCCGGCCTCGCGCACCTGCAGGTCGACGGAGTTGGCCAGGTAGAAGCGCCGCTCGGTCTCCACCACGTAGGTGAACTGGCGGACGATGTCCCGGTACTCGCGATAGAGCTGCAGCTCCATCTCGGTCTCGTACTTCTCCAGGTCCTCGGTGCTCATCGCGGGTCTCCGGAGATCGTGCGCATGCCCCCATCATCGACCATGCCGCCCGCGGCGGTGAGGTGGAGTTCCCGGCCGGCGTGCGCGTCGCGGGCGCGGGCGACGTTGACGAAGCGCGAGCGGTGCTCCGGGCAGGGGCCGTGACGCTCCAGCGCGGCCGTGTGCGCGCCGGTCGTGTAGCCCTTGTGCACGGCGAAGTCGTACTCGGGGAACCGCTCGTGCAGGTCGAGCATGATCCGGTCCCGGGTGACCTTCGCCAGCACCGACGCCGCGGCCACGCACGCCGCCACCCGGTCGCCCTTCCAGACGGCGAGGGTGGGCACGCCGAGGCCGGGCACCGGGAAGCCGTCGGTGAGCACGTAGTCGGCCGGCGGGTCGAGCGCGCTCACCGCGCGGCGCAGCGCCTCGAGGTTGGTGACGTGCATGCCGCGCGCGTCGAGGTCCTCGACCGGGATGACCACCACCGACCAGGAGACCGCGCGGTCGACGATCTCGTCGTAGGCCCGGTCGCGGGCGGCGGCGGTGAGCAGCTTGGAGTCGGCGAGCCCCGGAACGCGGCCGCGGCGGCCGGCGGGCAGCACGCAGGCGGCGGCCACGAGCGGGCCGGCGCAGGCGCCGCGGCCGGCCTCGTCGGCGCCGGCGACGGCGGAGAACCCGCGCCGGCGCAGCGAGCGCTCCATGTCCCACAGCGCGTCGCTGCCGGGCGGCTCCGGCGGTGCCGGACGGCGGGTCCGGGCGGCCGGCACGGCGGCGGCCCGGTGGGCGGGGGGAAGACGGCCTGCCATCGCCGTCCGACAGTACGACCCGGCACCGACGGACCGGACCGGGCCCGGGAAGCCCGCACCACACGGCCGCGGGCCGGCCCCCGGGTCAGTGGGGACCGGCCCGCGGACCGGAGCGGACCGAGAGGCCCGCGGTGCCGGACCGCCGAGGAGGCGGACGGTCCGGGCAGAGCGGATGGAGGTTCAGACCTCCACGGGGGCGGAGGCGGCGGCCACGGCGTGGGCGCCGCAGCTGCAGGCGGCGGTGCCGCGCGAGGACAGGACCAGGGAGACGGCGTGCGCGCGGTCCCGGGCACCCAGCTTGCGCAGGATCGCCTTGACGTGCGACTTGACGGTGTCCTCGCTGATGAACAGGTTGCGGCCGATCTGGCGGTTGGACTGGCCCTGCAGCAGCTCGTCGAGGACGTCCTGCTCGCGGCGGGTCAGCGGCACCTCGGGGGTGAGCGGCTTGGCCACCGGCGCGGCGGCGGCGCCCTCGACCCGGCGGATCTGCGGGTCCACCACGGTGCGGCCGGCACGGGCGGCCAGGATCGCCCAGCCGAGCAGGGTCGGCGAGGTGTTGAGCATGAGGTAGCCGCGGACACCGGCGGCGACGGCCTCGTTCACGACGGCCGGGTCCTCGGAGGTGGCCAGCGCGACGACGGCGACCCGGGGGAAGCGGCGGCGCAGGTCGCGGACGACGTTGAGGGTGGCGGCGCGACCGGCACCCAGCTCGACGACCACGGCGTCGGGGCGGGCGGTCTCGACGAGGGTCAGCGCCCGGCGGAGCTCGCCCGGGGTGCCCACCGACTGCATGCCGGCGGTCTCGTTGACCATGCTGACCAGGCCGCGGCGCAGGACGGGGGCGTCGGCGAGGAGGAGCACGCGGGTGACGCCGCGGGTGGCGCTCGCCAGGGGTGCGGACACGACTTACTCCATTTCGGGAAACCGGTGTTGCTCTCGATTACTCCATCGGGCGGTATTGGCGATCGCTTGAACACTTCCTGGGGATTTTTTCTGCCTTTTCCGGTGCGGCCGTCGTCACACGGGAAACGCGCACCGGTCACCGACTCGCGATTGTCGACATGGGGACGACCATTCTGCGGAATGGTCGGACGGGAAACGGCGACGGCGCCGCCCCGGGGAGGGACGGCGCCGTCGAGGGAGCGCACGGGGGGCGGGTCAGCCCGGTGGGGCGCGGCGCAGCCGCCGTCGCCGGTTCCACACCGCGACCGGCAGCGCACCGACCAGGCCGGCGCCCAGGGGCAGCACCTGGCCGATCCGGCCGCTCGTGGCGGCGGCCTCGGCGGCCTGGATGTCCGGGGAGTCGAGCGTGCCGAAGCGGTCGACCGGCCAGACGATGAGCGCCGCCTTGCCGATGACGTCGTCGACGGCGATCGTGCCGCCGTAGCGGTCGCCGACGTGCGCGCGGGAGTCGGCCGACGCCGAGCGGTGGTCGCCCATGACCCACAGGCGCCCCTCGGGGACCGTCACCGGGCCGAACGGGCGGCTCTCCAGCGGGGTGTCCTCGAAGATGTAGGGCTCGTCGAGCGGCTCGCCGTCGACGGTCACCCGGCCCTCGGCGTCGCAGCACTGCACGGTCTGCCCGCCGGTGGCGATGACCCGCTTGACGTAGTCGTCCTCGCTCGGCGGCGCGACGCCCACGGCGCGGCCGAGCCACAGCAGGCCGCCGGTGAACCAGTTCGAGGGCTCCTGGTAGTCGACCTCGGGCACCCAGGTGTCGGGGCCCTCGAAGACGACGATGTCGCCGGGCTCGGGCTCGCCGAACCAGTACGGGACCTTGTTCACCAGCACGCGGTCGCCGGTGCAGCCCGGGCAGCCGTGCAGCGTCTGCTCCATCGACCCCGAGGGGATGAAGAACGCCTGGGCGAGGAACGTCTTGACCAGCAGGGCCAGGACGAAGGCCACAAGCAGCAGCACGGGCAGCTCACGCAGCAGGGAGCTCTTCTTCTCCGGCTGGGCGGGCCGGCGCCGCCAGAGGGACCGTCGGGCCGCCGTCCTGGGCGGCGGGTCCTCCCCCGGGACGACGTCGGCGGGCCCACCGGACCGGTCGCTGCTCATCGGGAGTCAGCGTACGGCCGCGGTGGACCCGCCGCGGTCAGGCCGGGCGGAGCCGGCCGGGGAACGGAGGTCGCGTCAGCGCGCGACGGTCTCGCGCTTCTCCTTGATCTTGGCGGCCTTGCCGCGGAGCTCGCGCAGGTAGTACAGCTTGGCGCGGCGGACGTCACCGCGGGTCAGCACCTCGATCTTCTCGACGACCGGGGTGTGCACCGGGAAGGTGCGCTCGACGCCCACGCCGAAGCTGACCTTGCGGACGGTGAAGGTCTCGCGGATCCCACCGTTCTGGCGGCGGATCACCACACCCTGGAAGACCTGGATGCGCGAGCGGTTGCCCTCGACGACGCGGACGTGCACCTTGACGGTGTCCCCGGGGCGGAACTCGGGGATGTCGTCGCGCAGCGAGTCGGCGTCGAGTACGTCCAGGGTGTTCATCGCAGCATTCCTCGGTCTCAGCGTGTGGCTGGTCGTCGGCCCGGGCAGCGGGGCGCCCCACTCCGGACCAGGTGTCGGCTGCGACTCCGGGAGGGAGTTGCCCGTCGGCGGGCGCCTCCGGTCTGCAGCGACTCTCTACTGTGCCACATCCGCGCCACCCTGCCGAGCGCGGCCCCCGGGCGACGGGTTCAGTCGACCACGCGGGGTGGCCGGCGCCACGGCCCGGCGAGCAGCTCCGGCAGCACGGCGGCGAGCTCGCGCGGCGCGAACTCCACGTCGGCCGCGGCGATCTCCGCCGCGGTCCACCAGCGGTGCGGCTCCTCGCCGAGCAGCTCGAGCTCGGTGCGGCCGGCCGGGTCGACCTCGTGGACGACGTCGCGCAGCACGAAGAAGGTCTCGCGCGAGTCGACCTGCACGCCCGCGAAGGGGCCCACGTGCCGGCGGAACCACACCGGGCCCTCGAGGGCCGCGGGGTCGACGACCAGGCCGATCTCCTCGGCGAGCTCCCGGGCGGCCGCGACGCGCACGCTCTCGCCGTCCTCCACTCCCCCGCCGGGCGTGTACCAGAACAGCACGTCACCGGGCGGGACGGCGGGGTCGGTCAGCCGGGCGCCGAGCAGCAGCACCCGGCCGTCGGGGTCGAGGACGACGACACGCGCCGTGGGCCGGACCACCGCCCGGGCGACCTCCGCGCGGTCAGGCACCGTCGAGGACCGCCCGCTCGGCGGGGGTGAGCGCGTCCCCGGGGAGCGCGGCCAGCAGGTCCGGGCGCCGGGTGGCGGTGCGCCGCAGCGACTCCGCGCGCCGCCAGCGGGCTATGGCCGCGTGGTCGCCGGACAGCAGCACCGGCGGGACGTCGAGCCCGCGCCAGGACGCCGGGCGGGTGTAGGACGGGCCCTCGAGCAGCCCGTCGGCGTGCGAGTCGAACTCCACGGACTCGCGGTTGCCGACGACGCCGGGCAGCAGCCGGGTGACCGCCTCGACCATCACCAGCACCGCGGACTCCCCGCCGGCGAGCACGTAGTCGCCGATCGAGACCTCGGACACGGGCCCGGCGGAGGCGGCCCAGTCGGCGACCCGCTGGTCGATGCCCTCGTAGCGGCCGCAGGCGAAGACCAGCCCGGGCTCGGCGGCCCACTCGGCGGCGACGGCCTGGGTGAACGGGCGGCCGGCCGGCGTCGGCACGACCAGCCGGGTGCCGGGCGGGCGCACGGCCTCCAGCGCGCGGGCCCACGGCTCGGGGCGCATGACCATGCCGGGGCCGCCGCCGTAGGGGGCGTCGTCGACGGTGCGGTGGACGTCGTCGGTCCACTGCCGCAGGTCGTGCACGCCGACGGCGACCAGGCCGCGGTCGGCGGCCTTGCCGAGCAGCGACTGGCGCAGCGGCGCCAGGTACTCGGGGAAGATCGTGACGACGTCGACGCGGTACGGCTCGCTCACAGGTCGAGCAGCCCCTCGGGCGGGTCGACGACGACGAACCCGCCGGGCACGTCGACCGTGGGCACGATCGCGGCGACGAAGGGGACGAGCAGCTCGCCGCCGTCGACGCGGCGCACGACGAGCAGCTCGGCGCCCTCGTGGCGGACGGCGGTGACCTCGCCCAGCGGCGTGCCGTCGGGCAGCCGGGCGGCGAGCCCGACGAGCTGGTGGTCGTAGAAGGCGTCGGGGTCCTCGAGGTCGGGGAGCTCGGCCACGGGGACCTCGAGGAGGGTGTCGCGCAGGGCCTCGACGGCCTCGCGGCTGTCGTAGCCCTCGAACGCGAGCAGCAGCACGTCGCGGTGCCAGCGGGCCGCGGTGATCGTCAGCGGCCCGCGCCCGGCGGGGTCGGTGCGGAGGGCGACGCCGACGCGGAAGCGCGCACCGGGGTCGTCGGTGCGCACCTCGACGGTCGCTTCACCACGGACACCGTGGGGCCGGCCGATCCGGCCGACCACCACGGTGTCCTGGGGAGGGGTTCCCACGTGCGGGACGCGGGGCTCAGCGCCCGTCGGTGTCGACGACGTCGACCCGCAGGCCGCGGCCGCCGACGCCGGCCATGACGGTGCGCAGGGCCTTGGCGGTGCGCCCGCCGCGGCCGATCACCTTGCCGAGGTCGTCGGGGTGCACCCGGACCTCGAGGGTCTTGCCGCGGCGACCGCCGACCAGGTCGACGGTGACGTCGCGCGGGTGGTCGACGATGCCCTTGACCAGGTGCTCGAGCGCCTCTTCGAGCACGTCTTACTCGGCGGGCGTCGAGGTGGCGCCGGCCGCCGGGCCCTCGCCACCGGCACCGGCGGCCTCGGCCACCGTGTCGGCGGCGCTGCTGTCGGCGGTGTCGGCGTCGGCCTTGGGGGCGGCCTTCTTCTTCGGGGTGGTGGCACCCGCGGCCGGCTCCTCGCCGTTGCCGCGGACGGCCTCCTCGTAGAGGGCCTTGCGGTCGGGCTTGGGGGCGGCGACCTTCATGGGCGGCGGGGCGGCCTCGCCCTTGAACTTCTGCCAGTCACCGGTGACGCGGAAGATGGCCGCGACGGGCTCGGTCGGCTGCGCGCCGACACCGAGCCAGTACTGCGCGCGGTCGCTGTCGACCTCGATGAAGGAGGGGTCCTCCTTCGGGTGGTACTTGCCGATCGTCTCGATGACGCGACCCTCGCGCTTGGTGCGCGAGTCGGCGACGACGATGCGGTAGTACGGAGCACGCATCTTGCCCAGACGCATGAGCTTGATCTTGGTGGCCACGGTGGCTCGAACTCTCCTCGAACGCTGTTCGTCGGTGCTCGCCGGACGGACGCGTGGGGTTACGCCGGGGCGGAGCCAGGGACACGGCCGGCGTCGGTGAGAGGGCCGCGCACCGCCGTGTTCGACCGACCATGATGCCAGACGCGAGGAGGTCCGCCGTGACCAGCCGGGGTCTGCTCCACCACGTGGAGCTGTGGGTGCCCGACCTCGACCGGGCGGAGCGCTCGTGGGGCTGGCTGCTGACCGCGCTGGGCGCGGCGCCGTACCAGTCGTGGGAGCACGGCCGGTCCTGGAGGCTGGGCGACGTGTACGTCGTGGTCGAGCGCTCCCCCGACCTGGCGGCGGGCGTCCACGAGCGGCGCCGGCCGGGCCTCAACCACCTGGCGTTCTGGGCCGGGAGCGACGGCGACCTCGACGCGCTGGTGGAGCAGGCCCCGGCGCACGGGTGGCGGCTGCTGTTCGCCGACCGCCACCCGTACGCCGGCGGCCCGGACCACCGGGCCGCCTACCTCGAGGACGCCGACGGCTATGAGGTCGAGCTGGTCGCCGGGCCCTGACGGACGGCGGCCAGGACGGCGGCCGCCGCGTCGGCGACCGGCACCTCCGTGCGCTCCCCGCTCACGCGGTCGCGGACCTCGACCACGCCCTGCGCCAGGCCGCGGCCGACGGTGACGATGGTCGGCATGCCGAGCAGCTCGGCGTCCTTGAACTTCACGCCGGGCGACACCTTCGGCCGGTCGTCGTAGAGGACGGTCAGCCCGGCGCCGACGAGCTCCCGCGACAGCGACTCGGCGGCCTCGAAGACGGCGGCGTCCTTGCCGGTGGCGACGACGTGCACGTCGGCCGGGGCGACCTCGCGCGGCCACACCAGGCCGAGCTCGTCGTGGGTGGACTCGGCGATCGCGGCCACGGCGCGCGAGACGCCGATGCCGTAGGAGCCCATCGTGACCGTGACGAGCTTCCCGTTCTCGTCGAGCACCTCGAGGCCGAGGGCCTCGGCGTACTTCCGGCCCAGCTGGAAGATGTGCCCGAGCTCGACGCCGCGGGCGAGCTCCAGCGGGCCGGAGCCGTCGGGCGCGGGGTCGCCGGGCAGCACCTCGGCGGCCTCGACGGTGCCGTCCCAGGAGAAGTCGCGGCCGGCGACGAGGTCGAACACGTGCTTCCCCGGGGCGTTGGCGCCGGTGACCCAGCGGCTGCCGGGGACCACGCGCGGGTCGACGAGGTAGCGGATGCCCGACTCGCTGCCGCTGCCCAGCACCTGCGGGCCGATGTAGCCCTTGACCAGCGCGGGGTGCTTCTCGAAGTCGGCGAACGGCTCGACCTCGGCCGGCGCCACCTGGGCCTCCAGCCGCTTGGCGTCGACCTCGCGGTCGCCGGGGACGCCGATGACCAGGGGCTCGCGGGTGCCGTCGGGGTGCACGAGCGTGACGACGACGTTCTTCAGCGTGTGCGCGGCGGTGTACCCGGCGTCGGGGAACAGCTCGTTCGCGACCGCGACCAGCGTCTCGATGGTCGGGGTGTCGGGGGTGTCCTCGACGTGCGCCTCGGGCAGCCCGTCGAACGGCACGGCCTCGGGGACGACGGTGGCGACCGCCTCGACGTTCGCCGCGTAGCCCCCGGCCGAGCGGACGAAGGTGTCCTCGCCGATGTCGGTGGGGTGCAGGAACTCCTCGCTGCGCGACCCGCCCATGGCCCCCGACATCGCCGAGACGATGACGTACTCGAGGCCGAGCCGGTCGAACACGCGGATGTAGGCGTCGCGGTGCGCGGCGTAGCTCTTGTCCAGCCCGGCGTCGTCGACGTCGAAGGAGTAGCTGTCCTTCATCGTGAACTCGCGGCCGCGGAACAGGCCGGCGCGGGGCCGCGCCTCGTCCCGGTACTTGGTCTGGATCTGGTACAGCGACAGCGGCAGGTCCTTGTACGACGAGTACAGGTCCTTCACCAGGAGCGTGAACATCTCCTCGTGCGTGGGGCCGAGCAGGAAGTCCGCGCCCCGGCGGTCCTGGAGCCGGAAGAGGTTGGGGCCGTACTCGGTCCAGCGGTTGGTCGCCTCGTAGGGCTCGCGGGGCAGCAGCGCCGGGAAGTGCACCTCCTGCGCGCCCATCGCGTCCATCTCCTCGCGGATGACGCGCTCGACGTTGCGGAACACCCGGTAGCCCAGCGGCAGCCAGGTGAAGCCGCCCGGCGCGGCGCGCCGGATGTAGCCGGCGCGGACCAGCAGCCGGTGGCTGGGGACCTCGGCGTCGGCGGGGTCGTCGCGCAGGGTGCGCAGGAACAGCGTGGACATCCGCAGGAGCACGGGAGCAGTGTCCCAGCACCGGCGAAGCGGTTTCCCGGCAGCGTCGGGAGGCGTCAGACTACGCGGCCGCGCAGCAGCCGCAGCACCGGCCGGGTGAGGGTGTGCAGGTCGACGCGCGGGTCGGTGTCGTAGACGACGACGTCGGCCGGCGCGCCCTCCTCGATGCCGGGCAGCCCGAGCCACGCGCGGGCCGCCCACGACGCCGCGCCCAGCGCCGCCTCGGCCGGGAGCCCCGCCTCGCACAGCGCCCGCACCTCGTCGGCGATCCGGCCGTGCTCGATGCCGCCGCCGGCGTCGGTGCCGGCGAACACCGGCACGCCGGCCTCGTGGGCGGCGCGCACGACGGCGCCCGAGCCCGCGTACAGCCGCCGCATGGTGCTCGCGTACGCCGGGAACCGCTTCTCCCCCGCCGCGGCGAAGCCGGGGAAGTTCTCCACGTTGACCAGCGTGGGGACGACGGCGGTGCCGCGGGCGGCCATCTCGGCCACGAGGTCCTCGGTCAGCCCGGTGCCGTGCTCGACGCAGTCGATGCCCGCGCGGACCAGGTCGGGCAGCGCGTCGGTGCCGAACGTGTGCGCGGTGACCCGCGCGCCCTCCTCGTGGGCCGCGGCGATCGCGGCGGCGACGACGTCGGCCGGCCACTCCGGCGCGAGGTCGCCCACCGAGCGGTCGATCCAGTCGCCGACGAGCTTCACCCAGCCGTCGCCCCGGCGGGCCTGCTCGCGCACCTGCGCGACGAGGTCCTCGGGCTCCAGCTCGACGGCCAGCCCCGGGATGTAGCGGCGGGTGCGGGCCAGGTGCCGGCCGGCCCGGATGATCGTCGGCAGGTCGGGCTCGTCGTCGAGGGCCCGGGTGTCGACCGGCGAGCCGCAGTCGCGCAGCGCCAGCACGCCGGCGTCGCGCTCGGCCACGGCCTGCTCGCGCAGCCCGGCGAGGTCCTCGACGTGCACGCCGCCGCGGCCGATGCCGACGTGGCAGTGCGCGTCGACCAGGCCGGGCAGCAGCCAGCCGCCGCGGGAGACGGTCTCCGCACCGGGCACCGGGTCGGACGTGAGCCGGCCGTCGCGCACCCACAGGTCCCGGTGCGCGCCCTCGGGGAGGACGACGCCGGAGAGGTGCAGCGCGGGCGCGCTCACCGCCCGGGCCGCTCGTCCCCGAACTTGCTGAAGTCGAGCTTGGACAGGTCCGGCAGCGCCTGGCCGGGCGGCAGCGAGGGCATGCCGCCGGGCAGCTGGCCCGGGAAGCCGGCGCCGGGGGGCAGCCCGGGGGCGCCCATCGGGCGGCGGGCCGGGGCCTTGCCCTTGCCGCCCTTCTTGCCCTTGCCCTTCTTCGACGACTGGGCCTGCATCTGCCGGCCGCGGGCCTTCTTGGACATGGGGCCCATGCCGGGCAGGCCCATGCTGCCGGCCATCTGGCCCATCATCTTCTGGGCTTGGGCGAAGCGCTCCAGCAGCTGGTTGACCTCGGTGACGGTCACGCCGGAGCCGTTGGCGATGCGCACGCGTCGCGAGGCGTTGATGATCTTCGAGTCGACGCGCTCCTGCGGCGTCATCGACCGGATGATCGCCGCGGTGCGGTCGAGGTCGCGGTCGTCGACCTGCTTGAGCTGCTCCTTCATCGCCCCGGCGCCGGGCAGCATGCCGAGCAGGTTGGCGATCGGGCCCATCTTGCGGATGGCCATCATCTGCTCGAGGAAGTCCTCGAGCGTGAAGCCCTCGCGGCTGACGAGCTTGCCGGCCATCTTCTCGGCCTGGTCGGCGTCGAAGGCCTGCTCGGCCTGCTCGATGAGGGTGAGCACGTCGCCCATGCCGAGGATGCGCGAGGCCATCCGCTCGGGGTGGAAGACGTCGAAGTCGGTGAGCTTCTCGCCGGTGGAGGCGAACATGATCGGCTGCCCGGTCACGTAGCGGACCGAGAGCGCGGCACCACCGCGGGCGTCGCCGTCGAGCTTGGTGAGCACGACGCCGGAGAAGCCCACGCCGTCGCGGAACGCCTCGGCGGTGGTGACGGCGTCCTGGCCGATCATCGCGTCGACGACGAACAGCGTCTCGTCCGGCCGGACGGCGTCGCGGATGCCGGCGGCCTGGGCCATGAGCTCGGCGTCGATGCCGAGGCGGCCGGCGGTGTCGACGACGACGACGTCGTGCATGGTGCGGCGGGCGTGCTCGATCGAGTCGGCGGCCACCCGGATGGGGTCGCCGACGCCGTTGCCCGGCTCCGGGGCGTAGACGTCGACCCCGGCCTGGCCGGCGACGATCGTGAGCTGGTTGACCGCGTTCGGGCGCTGCAGGTCGCAGGCCACCAGCAGCGGGGCGTGGCCCTGGGACTTCAGCCAGCGGCCGAGCTTGCCGGCGAGCGTGGTCTTACCGGAGCCCTGCAGACCGGCGAGCATGATCACCGTCGGCGACTGCTTGGCGAACCGCAGCCGGCGGGTCTCGCCGCCGAGGATCTCGACGAGCTCCTCGTTGACGATCTTGATGACCTGCTGGGCGGGGTTGAGCGCCTGCGAGACGGCGGCGCCGCGCGCCCGGTCCTTGATCGCGGTGATGAAGGCGCGCACCACCGGCAGCGCGACGTCGGCCTCCAGCAGCGCGATGCGGATCTCGCGCGCGGTGGCGTCGATGTCGGCGTCGGTCAGCCGGCCCTTGCCGCGCAGGCCGGTGAAGACCTTGTCGAGGCGGTCGGAGAGTGTCTCGAACACGAGCAGTCCTCAGCAGTCACGGGCGCTGTCGTGGCCCCGACGGGCCGCGCCTCCTGACTCCAGCGTATCGACCCGGGCGGTCCCGCCCCGGCCGTGCGGGCGCTCAGGCCGCGCGGCGCACCGCCGCCTCGACCACGACGTCGAGGCCGCCGAGCAGGAAGGCGGTGCCGCAGTCGGTGCACGCCCACTCGGGGCACTCGCCGCCGTCGGCGGTGTGCCCGTCGGCACACCCGGGCTGCTCGAACACGGTGTCCTCGCCGCAGGTGGGGCAGGGCCAGGTCTGGGACCGCACGGGGACTCCCCTCGCCGTCGGTGGCGGGACCGGTCCGTCCCGCATCTGCCGCGACGGTCGCACGGGCCACCGACAGTCCCGCGGATTCAGCGCGGCGTGTCCCCTCCCCCGCTGTGCGCCGGGTCGGGCACCGCACCCCGCGCGGCGGCCACCAGCGCCGCCTCCACCCGCCCGCGCTGCGCGGCGTCGATCGGGCAGCCGGCGGGGTTGCTCACGTAGAAGTAGTCGGCGGCGTCGGCCCCGAGCGTCTCGATCCGCGCGGAGGTGACGTCGAGGCCCTCGGCGCCCAGCGCGGCGGTGAGCCGGTAGAGCAGGCCCGCCCGGTCGCCGGCGCGCACCTCGACGATGCTCGTGGCCTCCCCGCTGACCTCCGAGTCGTGCCAGGAGACCCGCGGCGGCGCGGAGCGGGCGGCGTCCTGCCGGTAGTCGGCCTCGCGCTGCCGCAGCCGGTCGGCCAGCGGCAGCGTGCCCTCGAGGGCGGCCCGGACGGCGTCGGCGAGGATCGCCGGCTGCGGCGCCCGCCCGAACCGGGGGCGGACGGCGAACACCGCGGTGGCCCGGCCGCCCGCCACGTTGACCTTCGCGGCGCGCACGTCGAGCTGGTTGAGGGCGAGCACCCCGGCCAGCCGGCTGAACAGGCCCTGCTCGTCGGGGGCGCCGATGGTCACCTGCTGGCCGTCGGCGACGTCCTCCACGCCGACGGTCACCGCGCCCTCCCCCGGGCTGGTCACGCTCGGCTCGGTGGGGTGCAGCACGGGCTCCGGCCCCTCGACCGGCGTGCCGCCGAGGTGCGCCTGCACCCGCGCGACGAGGTGGGCGACCAGGTGCGCCTTCCACGGCGACCAGGCCGAGGTGCTGGTGGCCGCGCCGTCGGCCTGCGCCACGGCGTGCAGCAGCTGCAGCACCTGCGCGTCGCGGCCGATGGTGTCGGCGACCCGCTCGATGGTGGCCGGGTCGTCGATGTCGCGGCGGGTGGCGGTGTCGGGCAGCAGCAGGTGGTGGCGCACGAGGGTGCCCACGGTGGCGACGTCGGCCGGGGTGAAGCCCATCCGCGCCGCGATGCCGGCGGCGATCGGCTCCCCGACGACGCTGTGGTCGCCGGGCCAGCCCTTGCCGACGTCGTGCAGCAGTGAGGCGACCAGCAGCAGGTCGGGCCGGTCGACGTCGCGGGTGAGCTCGGCGGCGGCCGCGGCGGCCTCGACCAGGTGCCGGTCGACGGTGAACCGGTGCCACGGGTGGCGCTGCGGCAGCGAGCGCACCCGCTCCCACTCCGGCAGCAGGCGGGTGAGCAGGCCCTCCTGGTCCAGCTGCTCGATGACCGGGACGGCGGAGCGGCCGCTGGCCAGCAGCCGCAGGAACGACCAGCGGACCTCCGCGGGCCAGGGCTCCGGCAGCGGCGGCGCGTGCACCGCGAGCACCTTGAGCGTGTAGGGCGACAGCAGCAGGTCCTCGCGGGCGGCGGCGGCCGCGCCGCGCAGCACCAGGCCCGGGTCGGTGGCGGGGCGGGCGTCGCGGGCCAGCACCACCTCGTCCCCCTGCCGGACGACGCCCTCGGCCAGCGGCTCGCGGCGCACCCGGCGGTAGCGGGCGCGCGGGCGGCGGACCAGGGCGGCGTCCACGCGCCGCCAGGTGTCGTCGGCGACGAAGGCCAGCCGCCGGCCGGCGAGGCTGACCTCGCGCAGCAGCACGTCCTCGTCGGGCAGGCCGAGGGCCGCCGCGACCGGCCGCTGCTCCTGGCGGACCAGGACGTCGGTGGGCCGGCCGGCACGGCGGCGCAGCTCGTCGCGCACGTCGAGCAGGAAGGCGTAGGCGGCCTCGGCCTCCGCGGAGGGCTCGTCGCCGAGCTGGGCGGCGGCGACCGCGCGCAGCACCTGGCCCTCGCGCAGGCCGCCGTAGGCCTCCTTGAGGTCGGGCTCGAGCAGGAACGCCAGCTCGCCGACCTGGCGGGCCCGGCCGCGGCGCAGGTCGCGCAGCTGGGGCAGCAGCCGCGACGCCGACTGGCGCCAGCTGGCGAGCGTGGCGGTGCGCAGCGCGGCGGCCAGCCCGGCGTCGCCGGCGACCAGCCGCGCGTCGAGCAGCCCGAGGCCGGCCTTGACGTCTGTGGAGGCGACCGAGACGGCCTCGGCGACCGAGCGCACCGAGTGGTCGAGCCGGACGCCGGCGTCCCAGATCGGGTACCAGACGGCGTCGGCGAGCGCGGCGACCTCGGGCCGGCCGTCGTGGACGAGCACCAGGTCGAGGTCGGCGTGCGGCGGGGGCTCGCGCCGGCCGAGACTGCCGACGGCGACGAGCGCGACGCCGTCGGTGCCGGTGCGCGGGGCCGGTGCGCCCCGGCCCTGCCGCGGCGGCGGGGTGCCGGCCACGGCGTCGGCGAGCAGGTCGCCGAGCCACGCGTCGAGCAGCTGCACCCGCCCGGCGCGGGGCAGGTCGGGCAGCGAGGCCAGGTCCGGCACGGTCTCCCCCTCGGTCAGCGGTGCGGGAACGGCGTCGGCCGGGGCGGTGGTCTCCCCACCACCCCGGCCGACGCGACGTGCTCCGGGGTCAGTCCCGGGTCAGAGCGCGTCCTCGCCGCGCTCGCCGGTGCGGACCCGCACGATCTCGTCGATCGTGGTGACCCAGACCTTCCCGTCCCCGATCTGGCCGGTGGAGGCCGACTCGACGACGGCGTCCACCACCCGGGCGGCCTCGATCTCGCCGACGACGACCTCGATGCGGACCTTGGGGACGAAGTCCACCTGGTACTCCGCGCCGCGGTAGACCTCGGTGTGGCCGCGCTGGCGGCCGAAGCCCTGGACCTCGCTGACGGTGAGCCCGGTGATCCCGATCAGCTCGAGGGCGTTCTTCACGTCGTCGAGCTTGAAGGGCTTGATGATGGCGGTGACGAGCTTCATGCCCGGACCCCTTCCGTGGTCTTCGGCGTGGTGGCCTGGGAGAGGGCGGACCCGCTGCCCCCACCGAGGCTGGTGAAGTCGTACCCGGACTCGGCGTGCACGACGGTGTCGATCCCGGCCACCTCGTCCTCCTCGCTGACGCGGAAGCCCATGGCGGCCTTGACCAGGGTCCCGATGACGTAGGTCAGCACGAAGGAGAACACGAGCACCGCGCCGGCCCCGACGGCCTGCCGCCAGAGCTGGTCGACGCTGCCGCCGAAGAAGAGGCTCTCCACGCCGGCCGGGGCGTCCGGGTCGGCCAGGAAGCCGATGGCCAGGGTGCCCCACAGGCCGCCGACGAGGTGCACGCCGACGACGTCGAGCGAGTCGTCGTAGCCGAGGCGGTACTTCAGGCCGACGGCGAGGGCGCACAGCGCGCCGGCGATGACGCCCACGATGATCGCGCCGACCGGCGAGACGGCGGAGCAGGCGGGGGTGATGGCGACCAGGCCCGCGACGGCGCCGGAGGCGGCACCCAGCGAGGTGGCGTGGCCGTCGCGCAGCTTCTCGGTGACCAGCCAGCCGAGGACGGCGGCGCCGGTGGCGGCGAGGGTGTTGACCCAGACGACGGCGGCGGTGTTGTTGGCCGCGAGCGCGGAGCCGGCGTTGAACCCGAACCAGCCGAACCACAGCAGGCCGGCGCCGAGCATGACCAGCGGCAGGTTGTGCGGGCGCATCGCCTCGCGGCCGAAGCCGCGCCGCTTGCCGAGCACCAGGGCCAGGGCGAGGCCCGCGGCGCCGGCGTTGATGTGCACCGCGGTGCCGCCGGCGAAGTCGATGGCGGCCAGGTCGTTCGCGATCCAGCCGCCGGTGTGGGTGACCACGCCGTCGTCGTCGGTGAGGGTGAAGTCGAAGACCCAGTGCGCGACCGGGAAGTAGACGACGGTGGCCCAGATGCCGGCGAAGACCATCCAGGAGCCGAACTTCGCCCGGTCGGCGATGGCGCCGGAGATCAGGGCGACGGTGATGATCGCGAAGACCGCCTGGAAGCCGACGAAGGCCATCGAGGGCAGGCCGCCGGCCTCGCTGGTGGTGTCCTCCATCAGGCCCTTGAGGCCGAAGAACTCGCCGGGGTCGCCGAGCAGGCCCAGGCCGACGTCGTCGCCGAACGCGAACGAGTAGCCGTAGAGCACCCAGAGCACCGTGATCAGGGCGAGGGCGCCGAAGCTCATCATCATCATGTTGAGGACGCTCTTCGCGCGGACCATGCCGCCGTAGAAGAGCGCCAGGCCAGGGGTCATCAGCAGCACGAGGGCCGCGCTGGTGAGGATCCAGGCGGTGTCGCCGGTGTTGACCACGGCAACCTCCTGAGGTGGGTCGTGGGCCGTCGGCCGCAACGAGGACGGGCCCCGGCGGGCCGGGGTCGGGGCGGGTCGCGGTCGCTGCCCTCCCTGGCGGCGACGCGGCGTTCACGGTGCCGGGGCGGTGTTTCCGGGGACGTCGTCGCCGCGTTTCCGGGCGGTGAACTCCCGGTCGCGTGTCCCGCACCCGTGTGACGGCCGTGTTGCGCGCCGCACGGGGAGGTGGGACCGGGCGGACCTGCGAGGGCGGTGCACCTGCAAGCGATGTGCAATAAGGTGCCCGTCGGGTCGGCACCGGGCCGGTCCTCTCAGCCTGCGGAGGTCCGCGTGCACGTCCCCGACGGGTTCCTCGACGCCCCGACGTCGGTGGCCACCGGCGCCGTGGCCGCCGGGACCGTGGCCCTCGCCCTGCGCGGCGCGCGCCGCGAGCTCGACGAGCGCACCGCTCCCCTGGCCGGCCTCACGGCCGCCTTCGTCTTCGCCGTCCAGATGGTCAACTTCCCGGTCGGCGCCGGCACCAGCGGCCACCTGATCGGCGGCGCGCTCACCGCCGTGCTGGTCGGGCCGTGGACGGCGGTGCTCTGCATGACCGTCGTCCTGCTGGTCCAGGCCGTCCTGTTCGCCGACGGCGGGCTCACCGCCCTCGGCACGAACGTGACGCTCATGGGCCTGGTGGCGGTGGCCGCCGGCTACGGCGTCTTCCGGCTGCTCGTGCGGCTGCTGCCGCGCACGCGCTCCGGGGTGCTCGGCGCCGCGGGCGCCGGCGCCTTCCTGTCGGTGCCGGCCGCGGCGCTGGCCTTCGTCGGGCTGTTCGCCGCCGGCGGGGTCGCCGACGTCCCGCTCGGCACCGTGCTCGCCGCCATGGGCGGGATCCACCTGCTCATCGGCATCGGCGAGGCCGTCATCACCGTCGCCGTGCTCACCGCGGTGCTCTCGGTGCGGCCGGACCTGGTGCACGGCGCCCGGCACCTGCGCCGCCCCGCCGACCTCGCCACCCGCCCGGGCCTGCGCGCCGAGGGGGCCCTCCGATGAGCGGCACCGCGACGAGCGGCACCGCGACGAGCGGCAGCGCGACGAGGAGCCGCCGCGCGTTCTGGATCGCCGGGCTCGTGGTCACCCTGCTGGTCGCCGGGTTCGTCAGCTACTACGCGAGCGCGCACCCCGACGGGCTGGAGTGGGCCGCCGGCGAGAGCGGCTTCGCCGACACGGCCCGCGACAGCGCCGTCGCCGGCTCCCCGCTGGCCGACTACGGCGTCGAGGGCGTCGACGACGGCCGGCTGTCGGGCGGGCTGGCCGGCGTCATCGGCGTCGCGGTCACCCTCGTGCTCGCCGGCGGCCTCACGCTGGTGCTGCGCCGCCGCACCGGCACCGCCGACCGGGACTGAGCGTGGGCGCCGGGCACGGCGGCCCGCTCGGCTCGGCCTACGTCGCGCGCGACACCGTCGTCCACCGGCTGCCGGCGCACGTGGCGCTGGTCGCCGTCGTCGCGTTCGCGCTGGTCGTGGTGGCCACGCCGGTGCGGGCGGCCTGGGCGCCGGCCTACGCCGGGTACGCCGTCCTGGTGCTCGGCGCCGCGGCGCTGGCCCGCGTCCCGGCCGGCCGGCTGCTGCGCGGCCTGGCGGTGGAGCTGCCGTTCGTCGTGTTCGCGCTGCTGCTGCCGGTCGTCGCCCGCGGCCCGCGCGTGGAGGTCCTCGGGCTGTCGCTGTCGGAGAGCGGGCTGCTCGCCGCGGGCGGCCTGCTGGCCAAGGCGACGCTGTCGGTGCTCGCGGCCACGGTGCTCGCCGCCACCACCACGCCGCAGGACCTGGTCCGCGGGATGCAGCGGCTGCGGCTGCCGGCGGTGCTCGTGCAGATCCTGTCGTTCATGGTCCGCTACGCCGACGTCGTGGCCGGCGAGCTGCGCCGCATGCGGGTGGCGCGGGAGTCCCGCGGCTTCCGCGGCCGCGGCCCCGGCGCGCTGAAGGTCGTCGCCGGCACCGCGGGGGCGCTGTTCGTGCGGTCCTACGAGCGCGGCGAGCGGGTGCACCTCGCGATGCTGTCCCGCGGCGGGGACGGCCGGCTGCCCGCCGGGCCCGCCCTCGCCGTGCCCGCGCGCACCTGGCTGACCGGGCTGGCGCTCCCCCTGTCGGCGGCGGCCCTGCTGGCGGCGGGGATGCTCGGGGCGTGAGCACCCCGCCGTCCCTCCTCGTGGAGGACCTGGCCTTCGCCTACCCCGACGGGCACCAGGCGCTGTTCGGCGTCGACCTGCGCCTCGAGCGCGGCGAGCGGGTGGCGCTGCTGGGGCCCAACGGGGCCGGCAAGACGACGCTGGTGCTGCACCTCAACGGCATCCTCGCCGGCGGCCGCGGGCGGGTGAGCGTGGCCGGGCTGCCGGTGGAGAAGCGGAACCTGCCGGAGGTCCGCCGCCGGGTCGGCATCGTGTTCCAGGACCCCGACGACCAGCTGTTCATGCCGACCGTCGGCGAGGACGTCGCCTTCGGCCCGCGCAACCTGGGCCTGCCCGAGCCGGAGGTGGCCGCCCGGGTGGCCGCGGCGCTGGAGCAGGTGGGCATGGCCGGGTCGGCCGACCGCCCGCCGCACCACCTGTCGTTCGGCCAGCGCCGCCGGGTCGCCGTCGCCACCGTGCTGTCGATGCACCCGGAGGTGCTCGTGCTCGACGAGCCCTCCTCCAACCTCGACCCGGCCGGGCGGCGCGAGCTCGCCGAGGTCCTCACCGGCCTGCCGGTGACGATGCTGATGGTCACCCACGACCTGCCCTACGCGCTGCAGCTGTGCCCGCGCTCGGTGGTGCTCGACGGCGGCGTCGTGGTCGCCGACGGCCCGACACGCGAGGTGCTCGCCGACGCCGACCTGCTGGCCGCGCACCGGCTCGAGCTGCCCTACGGCTTCGACCCCTCGCGGGCCTGAGCCCGCGGCGGCCTCAGTCGGCGCCTCCGACGAGGCCCTCGGCGAAGGCCTCCGGCTCGAACGGCGCGAGGTCGTCGGCGCCCTCGCCCAGCCCGATGAGCTTCACCGGGATGCCGAGCTCGCGCTGCACGGAGACGACGATGCCGCCCTTCGCGGTGCCGTCGAGCTTGGTGAGCACGACGCCGGTGACGTCGACGGCCTGCGTGAACACCCGCGCCTGCACGATGCCGTTCTGGCCGGTGGTGGCGTCGAGGACCAGCAGCGTCTCGGTGACGGGGCTGACCTTCTCCACGACCCGCTTGATCTTGCCGAGCTCGTCCATGAGCCCGGACTTGGTGTGCAACCGGCCGGCGGTGTCGACGACGACGGTGTCGACCTCGGCCTCCACGCCGGTGCGCGCCGCCTCGAACGCCACCGACGCCGGGTCGGCGCCCTCGCGGCCGCGCACGGTCATCACGCCCACGCGCTCGCCCCAGGTCTCGAGCTGGTCGGCGGCCGCGGCGCGGAAGGTGTCGGCGGCGCCCAGGACGACGCTGCGGCCGTCGCCGACGAGCACGCGGGCGATCTTGCCGACCGTCGTCGTCTTGCCGGCGCCGTTGACCCCGACCACGAGGAGCACCCCGGGGCGGCCCTCGCGGCGGTCGGTGCCGAGCGTGCGGTCGAGGTCGGGGCCGAGGACGGCGGTGAGCTCGCGGACCAGCAGCGCGCGCAGGTCGGCCGGGGTCGCGGTGGCCAGCACCATCGACTGGGTGCGCAGCCGCTCGACGATCTGGGTGGTCGCGGCGACGCCGACGTCGGCGGCCAGGAGGGTCTCCTCGACCTCCTCCCAGTCGTCCTCGGTGAGCCGCTCGCGGGCGAGCACGGTGAGCAGGCCGCGGCCGAGGGAGGACTGCGAGCGGGCCAGCCGCGAGCGCAGCCTCACCAGCCGGCCGGCCGACGGCGGCGGGGTCTCGAAGACGAGGCCCGGCTCCGGGACGGCGGGCGGCAGGTCGACCGTGGGCGGCGCCTCGGGCGCGACGGCGTCGGGCTCGGCCGGCGCGAGGCCCAGCCCGGACGCCGTGGCCCCGGCCGGGCGGTCCTCCGGGGGCGCCGGCGGCGCGGCGGGCGGCCGCGGGCGGGTGAGCGTCGTGCCCGCGACGGCGTCGTCGTCGAGCCGGGTGGTGCGGCGGCCCCGGCCGACCAGCAGGCCCACCCCGGCGACCAGGGCCACGAGGACGATCGCGATCGCGATCAGCACGAACTCCATGCCGCCCAGTCTCCCAGCCGCCGC
The DNA here is from genome assembly GCF_900129495.1 of Geodermatophilus nigrescens. Taxonomy (GTDB): domain Bacteria; phylum Actinomycetota; class Actinomycetes; order Mycobacteriales; family Geodermatophilaceae; genus Geodermatophilus; species Geodermatophilus nigrescens. The sequence goes on along the minus strand of NZ_FQVX01000003.1, from coordinate 1,056,445 downwards.
ACGGCGGGCTCTGGGCGGAACCCGGGTGCGTGGAGCACGCTGGGCGGCGTGACGTTCCCCGCGGGAGACAGCCCCGCCCTGCTGCTCGGGCCGCTGCTGCGCCACGTCGACCCGGTGTCGGCCACGGTGTGGGTGGAGACCGACCGCCCCTGCACCGTCGACGTCCTCGGCCGCACCGCGCGCACCTTCCGCGTGGGCGGCCACTGGTACGCGCTCGTCGTCGTCGAGGGGCTGGAGCCGGGCAGCACCACCCCCTACGAGGTCCGCCTCTCCGCCGACGGCACCGACGGCGTCCGGGTGTGGCCCGAGGAGAGCTCCCCGTTCCCGCCCAGCCGGATCCGCACCCCCGGCCGGCCCGGCCCGTTCCGGCTGGCCTTCGGCTCCTGCCGCTACGCCGCGCCGAGCACCGTCGACCTCGGCGAGGGCATCCCGCCCGACGCGCTCGACGCCTACGCCCAGCGGGTGGCCGACCTCCCCGAGGAGGAGTGGCCCGACGCGCTGGTGCTGCTCGGCGACCAGGTCTACGCCGACGAGCTGACCTCGGCCACGCGCGCCTGGCTCACCGTGCACCGCGGCGAGCCGGTGCCCGAGGACGCGCAGGTGCGCGACCGCGAGGAGTACACGCGGCTGTACGCCGAGTCCTGGATGGACCCGCAGGTGCGCTGGCTGCTGTCGACGATCCCGTCGTCGATGGTCTTCGACGACCACGAGATGATCGACGACTGGAACACCTCGGCGGCGTGGCGGCGGCAGGTGACGGCCACCGACTGGTGGGCCGAGCGGATCACCGGCGGGCTGGTCAGCTACTGGGTGCACCAGCACCTGGGCAACCTCAGCCCGGCCGAGCTCGCCGCCGACCGCACCTGGCAGGCGGTGCTCGCCCTGCCCGAGGGCACCGACGCCGAGCCGCTGCTGCGCGAGATGGCCGTCGCCGCCGACCGCGAGCCTCGGACGGTGCGCTGGAGCTACGTGCGCCACTGGGGCGACGCGCGGCTGGTCATGGTCGACAGCCGGGCCGGCCGGGTCCTCGACGAGCAGGGCCGCCGCATGGTCGACGACGACGAGTTCGCCTGGATCGAGGACCAGATGCGCCAGGCGGTCGCCGACGGCGTCGACCACCTGCTGGTCGGCACCTCGCTGCCGTGGCTGCTCCCCCACGCCATCGACTCGATCGAGCGGGTGGACGAGGCGGTCGCCGTCCGGCACGAGGGCCGCTGGCGGGGGAAGGCCGCCGAGGCGGTGCGCCAGGCCGCGGACCTCGAGCACTGGGCCGCCTTCGGGCACAGCTTCGACCGGCTCGCGGCCGCGCTGCTCGCCGTCGCCCGCGGGGAGCACGGCCGCGCCCCGGCGACCGCGCTGGTGCTCTCCGGCGACGTCCACCACGCCTACGCCGCCGAGGTCGTCTCCCCCGGCGGGCTGACCGGCCGGGTGCACCAGCTGACCGTCTCCCCGCTGCACAACCAGGCGCCGCACCCCATCCGCGTCGGGTTCCGGATCGGCTGGAGCCGGTGGGCGCGGCGGTTCACCGCCGCGGTCGCGCGGGCGGCGCGGGTGCGGCCGCCGTCGGTGGAGTGGGCCAAGGCGGCGGGCCCCTTCTTCGGCAACCAGGTCGGCGAGCTGGTGCTCGAGGGCCGGCAGGCGCGCTTCGTGCTGCACGTGAGCGACCACCGCCCCGACGGCGAGGAGTGCCTGCAGCAGGTGCTCGACCTGCCGCTGGCCGACCCGGTCCCGGCGACGGTGCCCGCGCAGGGGTGACAGGCTGACGGGGTGACCGACCCCTCCGGCGTGAAGCCCGCCCCCGGTCCCGACCAGCCGCCCATCCCGGTGCGGCTGGTCACCTTCAACACCCACCACGGGGTGGGCGACGACCGCCGGCACGACCTGCCGCGGCTGGCCAAGGTGCTGGCCGCCGCCGACGCCGACGTCATCTGCCTGCAGGAGGTGGACCGGCACTTCGGCGACCGCAGCGAGGACGTCGACCAGGCGCTGCTGCTGTCCCGCGCGCTGGACATGCAGCTGGCGTGGGGCCCGGCGATCGACGAGGAGCGGCCGGGCGACGCCCCGCGCCGCCAGTACGGCAACGCGCTGCTGTCGCGGCTGCCGATCCTGATCAGCGACGTGCACCCGCTGCCGGGCACCGGCGAGCCGCGCAGCGCCCTGCGCACGCTGGTCGAGCTCGACGGCGGCGCGCTGTGGGTGACCACCACGCACCTGACCACCCGGTCGGCCGAGGAGCGGGCGCGGCAGGTGCAGCTGCTGCGCGACCTGCACACCGACTCGATGGAGACCGGCGTGGTGGTCGGCGACCTCAACGCCGCCCCGGACGCGCCCGAGCTGTCGGCGCTGCGGGCCGACTTCTCCGACGCGTGGACCCTCGCCGGCGACCGCGACGACCAGGCCCGCTGGCGGTTCTGGCAGCGCGACGAGGGCCACACCCACCCGGCGCGCGCGCCGCACGTGCGCATCGACCAGGTGTGGGTGACCCCGGGCATCCAGGTGGTCGCGGCCCGCGTGCTCGACGGTGCCGGCGCCTCGGACCACCTGCCGCTCGTGGTCGACCTGCTGGTCCCGTCCGGCGTCTGAGGCCAGGCATAGGAAGCTGTCCGCACGTTCTCGCGCCCGAGACGTGCGAACAGCTTCCTATGCCTGGGCCGGGTCGGGCTCGCGCAGCCGCTGGCTGATGACGCCGGTGATGCCGTCGCCGCGCATGCTCACGCCGTAGAGCGCGTCGGCGATCTCCATCGTGCGCTTCTGGTGGGTGATCACGATGAGCTGTGACGTCGCCCGCAGCTGCTCGACCAGGGTCAGCAGGCGGCCCAGGTTGACGTCGTCGAGCGCCGCCTCCACCTCGTCGAGCACGTAGAACGGCGAGGGCCGCGCCCGGAAGATGGCCACGAGCAGCGCGACGGCGGTCAGCGAGCGCTCGCCGCCGGACAGCAGCGACAGCCGCTTGACCTTCTTGCCGGGCGGGCGCGCCTCGATTTCCACGCCGGTGGTGAGCATGTCCTCGGGGTCGGTGAGCACCAGCCGGCCCTGACCGCCGGGGAACAGCGTCGCGAAGACGCCCTCGAACTCGCGGGCGACGTCGGCGAAGGCCGAGGCGAACACGTCGTGGATGCGCCCGTCGACCTCGCGGACGACGGTGAGCAGGTCGCGGCGGGTGGCCTTGAGGTCCTCCAGCTGCGTGGCGAGGAAGGTGTGCCGCTCCTCCAGGGCCGCGAACTCCTCCAGCGCCAGCGGGTTGACCCGGCCGAGCGTGACCAGGTCGCGCTCGGCCTGCGCGGCGCGGCGCTCCTGGGTAACGCGGTCGTAGGGCACCGGCCCGGGCGCGGGCTCACCCGCCGCCTCCGCGGCGGCGAGCCGGGCGGGCGAGGGCGGCACCGGAGCGGCCGGGCCGTACTCGGCGACCAGCGTGGGCAGGTCGACGCCGAACTCCTCGGCGGCCCGCTCCTCCAGGGCCTCGATGCGCAGCCGCTGCTCGGCGCGGGCCACCTCGTCGCGGTGCACCTCGTCGGTCAGCCGCTCGAGCTCGGCGGTGGCCGCACGGACGCGGGTGCGCACCTCGAGCAGCTCGGCCTCGCGGGCGCTGCGCTGCCGGGCCAGCTCGTCGCGCTCGGCGGCGGCGCGGGCCAGCGACGTCGCCAGGGCGGTGAGGGCGTCCTCCGCGCCGGCGCGCACGCGGGTGGCGACCTCGGCGCCCCGCCGGCGGGCCAGGGCGGCCGCGGCGGCGCGCTCGCGGGCGGCGCGCTCCTGCCGGGCCTGCCGGCGCAGCGCCTCGGCGCGGCCCGACAGCGCCCGGGCGCGCTCCTCGGCGGTGCGGACGGCCAGCCGGGCCTCGGTCTCGGCCTGCCGGGCGGCGGCGACCTCCAGCCGCAGCCGGTCGCGCTGCCCCGGGTCGGGCTCCTCGGCCGCGGGCGCCGCCTCGGCCTCGGTCAGCCGGGCCTCGAGCTCGGCGAGCCCGGTGGCCGACTCCTCGAGCGCCCGCTCGGCGCGCCGCCGGGCGGCGTCGGAGCGGTCGGCCTCGGCGGCGGCCGAGCGGGCGGCGGCGCCCAGCTCGGCGAGCTCGGCGGCCAGCTTCGACCGGGTGCGGTCGGCGGCCCGGCGGGCGGCCTGCGCGGCCTCGACGTCGGCCGAGCGGGCCTGGGCGGTCTCCCGGGCGGCGGCCAGTCGTGCGGCGAGGTCGGCGGCGCGGGCGGCCGCGGCAGTGTGCTCGCGCTCGGCCTCGTCGACCCGCGCCCGCACCTCCAGGCCCGACGGCGCCTCGGCAGCGCCGCCGGAGGCGCGGTCGGCGGCGACCAGGTCGCCGTCGACGGTGACCGCGCGGACGGTCGGGTGGGCCCCGACGAGCGCGGCCGCGGCCCCCAGGGTCGGGACGACCACGACGCCGTGCAGCGCCCGGGCCAGGGCCGGCCGCAGGTCGCCGGGCGCCTCGACGAGGTCGACCGCCCAGCGCAGGCCCTCGGGCAGCGCGGGCTCCCCGGCGCGCGACGGGGCGTCCGGGCCGCCGCTGACCAGCAGCGCGGCCCGGCCGCCGCCGACGTCGCGCAGGTGCGCCAGCGCGTCGGCGGCGCCGGTGACCCCGGCGACGGCGACCGCCTCGGCCAGCCCGCCGAGCGCCGCGGCCAGGGCCACCTCGGCGCCCGGGGCGACGGTGATCCGCTCGGCGACCGGCCCGAGCACGCCGGCCAGCGCGCCGGAGGTCCCGGCGGCGAGCACGGCGGCGGCGCCGTCGGCCGGGGCGAGGCCCTGCGCGAGCGTGTCGCGGCGGGCGGCCCAGGAGGCCCGGTCGCGCTCGGCGGCCCGCTCGGCGTCGGCCAGCTCGGTGACCGCGCGGGCCGCGGCGGTCCGGGCGGCGACGGCGTCGGCGTGCGCGGTGACCAGCGCGACGTCCTCGTCGTCGGCGTCGCCGGTGCCGGCGCGGCGCTCGTCGAGCCGGGCCTGCGCGGCCTCGGCGCGGGCGACGGCCTCCGCGGCGGCCTGCGCCAGCCGCTGCGCCTCGGCCTGCCCGGCGGCGGCCCGGGAGCGGGCGGCGGCGACCTTCCCCGACAGGCGGGCCAGGCCCTCGCGGCGGTCGGCGATCGCCCGGGTGGCCACGACCCAGGCGCGCTCCTCGGCCGCGAGCGCCTCCTCCAGCTCCGTGCGGGCGGCGACGGCGGCCGACAGCCGGCCGCGCTCGGCCGCGAGGCCGGCGGCCAGCTCGGCCTCGGTCGCGTCGAAGCGGTCGGCCTCGGCCTCGAGCTGCTCGGGGTCGCGCCCGCCGGTGCCGCCGGGGACGGGGGCCGAGAGGTGCCGGGAGCGCTCGGCGGCCAGCGAGGCGATGCCGCGGAAGCGCTCGGTCAGCGCGGACAGCCGGTACCAGGTGTCCTGCGCGGCGCCCAGGCGCGGGGCGTCGGCGGCCTGGGCGGCGTCGAGGTCCGCCTCCCGGCGCGCGACGCCGGCGAGCTCGGCCTCGACGACGGCGCGGCGGGCGCGGGCCGCGGCCTCGTCGGCGACGTCCTTGTCGAGCGCGTCGCGCAGGCCCACCAGGTCGTCGGCGAGCAGCCGCAGGCGCGCGTCGCGCAGGTCGGCCTGCACGCCGGCGGCGCGGCGGGCCACCTCGGCCTGGCGCCCGAGCGGCTTGAGCTGGCGGCGCAGCTCGGCGGTGAGGTCGGCCAGCCGGTCGAGGTTGGCCTGCATCCCGTCGAGCTTGCGGAGCGCCTTCTCCTTGCGCTTGCGGTGCTTGAGGACGCCGGCGGCCTCCTCGATGAAGGCCCGGCGGTCCTCGGGGCGGCCGGAGAGGACGGCGTCGAGCTGGCCCTGGCCGACGATGACGTGCATCTCGCGGCCGATGCCGGCGTCGCTGAGCAGCTCCTGCACGTCGAGCAGGCGCACCTTGTCGCCGTTGATCTCGTACTCGCTCTCGCCGGAGCGGTACATGCGGCGGGTGACCGACACCTCGGTGTAGTCGATCGGCAGGGCGCCGTCGGCGTTGTCGATGGTGAGCGTCACCTCGGCACGGCCGAGCGCGGAGCGCCCGGCGGTGCCGGCGAAGATGACGTCCTCCATCTTGCCGCCGCGCAGGGACTTCGCGCCCTGCTCGCCGAGCACCCAGGCGATGGCGTCCACGACGTTGGACTTGCCCGAGCCGTTCGGCCCGACGACGGCGGTGATGCCCGGCTCCAGGCGCAGCGTCGTCGCGGACGCGAAGGACTTGAAGCCCTTGAGCGTCAGGCTCGACAGGTGCACGGGAGGGAGGCTCTCACCCGGCGGCGGATCCGCGCGCCGGGTGGTGGTGCAGGTGTTACGCGAGCGCCGGCGCGGTGGTGTCGCCGGCCATGCTCAGCAGCTCGGAGGCGATGACGGCGTCGCGGGCGGCGTCGCGCTGGGCGCGCAGCTCGCCGAGCTCCTGCTCCAGGCGGCGCACCTTCGCGCGCAGCGCCGCGTTCTCCTCGAGTACGCGGAGCTCCGCGGGCGACACGACGGAACCGAACAGGGCCTTGGCCATGGCGACAGCGGCCTTTCGACAGCGGGAGGGGTGCCCGCCGCCCCGGGAAGTCGGTCGGCGCGGGCTCGGTGCCTCCAGGGTGACAGCACCCGACACGCAGGTCAACGGCCACACTGGACACCTCCCGTGTCGGGTGGATGTCGTCTTCGTCACGCCGTGGTGAAGCCCTGTCCCCCCTGCACCGCGCGGTCCTCGGACACCACGCCGGTGACCGAACCGGGCGCGCGCGGCCCGTCGAGCGCGGCGACGACGGCCCGGACGTCGTCGGCCGGCCCCTCCAGCTCGACCTCGACGCGCCCGTCGGGGAGGTTGCGCGCGGACCCCGCCAGCCCCGCCGCGTCGGCCAGGCCGCGGACGAACCAGCGGTAGCCGACGCCCTGCACGGTGCCGCTGACCAGCACGCGCACCCGCACGTCCGGGCTCACGACCGCCTCGCGCGCGGGCGCGGCTGGCACTGCGGGCAGCTGTAGCTCGAGCGGTTCATGAACGACTCCCGGATGATCGCCGTCCCGCAGCGCGGGCAGGGCCGGTCGAGCTGGCCGTAGACGGCGAGGAAGCGGGAGAAGTAGCCGCTCTGCCCGTTGACGTCGACGTAGAGCGAGTCGAAGGACGTGCCGCCCTGGGCGAGCGCCTCGCCGAGCACGCTGCGCACGCCGTCGAGCAGGTCGCCGACCTGGGCGCGGGTCAGCCGGTCGGTGGGCCGCGCGCCGTGCAGCCGGGCCCGCCACAGCGACTCGTCGGCGTAGATGTTGCCGACGCCCCCGATCAGCGTCTGGTCCAGCAGCGCCCGCTTGACCTCGGTCCGCCGCCGGCGCAGCGCCGCGCTGAAGCCGGCCTCGTCGAAGGAGGGGTCCAGCGGGTCGATGGCGATGTGCGCGAGGCGCGACGGGATCCGCTCGGCTGTGTCCTCACCCGCCGCACCGCCCCCGGCGCACTCCTCCACCGCCAGCCCGCCGAAGGTGCGCTGGTCGACGAAGCGCAGCTCGCGCCCGCCGTCGGTGAAGGTGAACCGGGCGCGCAGGTGGGTCTCGTCGGGCTGGCTGCGCTTCTCGACGAGCAGCTGCCCGCTCATGCCGAGGTGGGCGACCACCGCCCGGCCGGAGGGGGCGCCGTCGGGCTCGGTGAGCGGCAGCCACAGGTACTTGCCGCGGCGGTGCGCGGCGGCGACGGTGCGGCCGGTCACGGCCCCGACGAAGTGCTCGGCGCCCTCGAGGTGCCGGCGGACGGCGCGCGGGTGGTGCACCTCGACCGTGGCCACGGTGCGGCCGGCGACCCAGCGCTCGAGACCGCGCCGGACCACCTCGACCTCGGGCAGCTCGGGCACGGGGGCTACTCCGCGGGTGGCGCGACCGGGTTGGCCGCCGGGTCCGCCGCCGGGTCCGCCGCGGGGCCCTCGCTGGAGACGGCCTGCCAGGCGGCCTCGGCGGCCTCCTGCTCGGCGGCCTTCTTGGTGCGGCCGCTGCCGGTGCCCCGGAGGACGCCGGCCAGCGACACCGACGCGGTGAACGTCTTGGCGTGCGGCGGGCCCTCGTCGGTGACGTCGTAGACCGGGGCACCGAGGCCCCGGGCGGCACCGAGCTCCTGCAGGCTGGTCTTCCAGTCCAGGCCCGCGCCGCGCTTGGCCGACTCGACCAGCAGCGGGTCGAACAGCCGGTGCACGATCGCCGCCGCGGCGTCGAGGCCCAGGCCCAGGTGGATGGCGCCGATCAGCGCCTCGAGCGCGTCGGCGAGGATCGAGTCCTTCTCCCGGCCCCCGGTGGTCTCCTCGCCGCGGCCCAGCAGCAGGTGCGGGCCGAGGCCGCCGGCGCCGAGCCGCCGGGCGACGCCGGCCAGCGAGGTCATGTTGACCACCGACGCCCGCAGCTTCGCCAGCCGGCCCTCGGGCAGGTCGGGCTGGCTGCGGTAGAGCTCGTCGGTGACGACCAGGCCGAGCACGGCGTCGCCGAGGAACTCCAGGCGCTCGTTGGTCGGCAGGCCGCCGTTCTCGTAGGCCCAGGAGCGGTGGGTCAGCGCCAACGCCAGCAGGCCGCCGGGCAGCTCGACGCGGAGTGCGTCGAGCAGCCAGGCGGCTGCTCGGTCGGCGTGCGCCTGACCCGCCGGCGACCCGCCCTCGGGGACCACCGGCGTGCGGGCGGCGCTGCCCACGGACGCCGTCGTCAGACGGAGAGGACCTGGCGGCCGGCGTGCTGGCCGCAGTTCGGGCAGGCCTGGTGCGGCGGCTTGAGCTGACCGCAGGCGCGGTTCGGGCAGGGGCTGAGCGTGGGGGCGCTCGCCTTCCACTGCGACCGGCGGGCGCGGGTGTTGGCGCGGGACATCTTCCGCTTCGGGACGGCCACGGTCAGTTCTCCTCAGGGTCGTCCGGACGGTCGGTGACCGCTCCGGTGGTGAGTCGGCCGGCGAGGCCGGCCCAGCGGGGGTCGACCAGCTCGTGCGAGTGGTCGGCCGGGAGGTCGTCGATGCGCTGGCCGCAGCCGGAGCACAGGCCCGCGCAGTCGTCGGTGCAGGTGGGCGAGAGCGGGAGGGCCAGGACGACGGTGTCGCGGACCATCGGCTCGAGGTCGATGCGCTCGCCCTCGACGAGGCGGACCTCGTCCTCCTCGCTCGTGGCCTCGGTGGTGCTGCCCGGGTAGGCGTAGAGCTCCTGGACGTCGAGCTGGAGCGAGTCGTGGACCGGCTCGAGGCAGCGGGCGCACTGGCCCTCGACCGGGACCTCGACGTCGCCGGAGACCAGCACGCCCTCCATCACCGACTCCAGGCGCAGGCGCAGGTGAACCGGGGCGCCCTCGGGGACGCCGACGAGCTCGAGCCGCCAGCCGTCGGGCGCGGGGACCGTCCGGTCGAGCTCCTGCATGGAGCCCGCCCGGCGGCCGAGCTCGCGCAGCTCCACGGCCCAGGGGTTGGCGGCGGGACGCCGGGCGTCGGGGCTCGCGGCGCCGGGGCGGCGGGATGGGGCGGCAGGCATGTCGGTACTCGCGGTCGTCAGGAGGAGGGGATCCGGTCCGGGGAGGTCACCGGTGGACCAGCAACCGAGACTACCCGATCCTGCCGGGGTGCCGTCCGGCCCCGCTCAGTCGCGCAGGGTCTCCCGGGCCTTCTCCACCGAGCGCAGCATCCGCTCGAGGGTCGAGCCGAAGTCGGCGAGGCGGGTGTCGACGTACTCGTCGACCTCCGTGCGCATGCGGGTGACCTCCGCGACGGTCTGCGCGCCGAGCTCGTCGGAGCGGGCGACGGCGCCGCGGTAGACCTCGGTCTCGGTGACCAGGCGCTCGTGCTCGGCCTGCGCGACGGCGAGCAGCTCCGCCTGCTGGGCCTCGGCGTCGGCCAGCACCGCCGCGTGGTGGTCGCGGGCCTCGGCCAGCAGCCGGTCGGCCTCGGCCTCGGCCTGCTCGAGCAGCTCGTCGGCCTCGGCCTGCGCGCGGGCGAGCAGCTCGTCGCGCTGGCGGCGGGCCGTGCCGAGGATCTCCTCGCGCTGGCGGCGGGCGCCGGCGACGAGCCGGTCGGCCTCCTCGCGGGTGCGGCCGGTCAGCTGCTCGGCCTCGGCCTGCGCCTGCTCGAGGATCTCGGTGCGCTGCTCGACGATCGCGCCGGCGGCGTGCACCTCGTCGGGCAGGTTCTCCCGCAGGTCGTCGAGCAGGTCGAGCAGCTGGTCGCGCGGCAGGATGCACGAGCCCGACATGGGCACGCTGCGCGCGTTCTCGATCAGTCGGCTGAGCTCGTCGACGGTCTCGTAGAGCCGGTAGACGACCTCGGTCACGCCGAACCGTCCCGCTTGGCGAGCAGCCGGTCGAGGACGGCCTTGGGGACCAGCCGGGACACGTCGCCGCCGAAGGTGGCGATCTGCTTCACCAGGCTGGAGGACAGGTGCCCGACCTGCGGGGCGGTGGGCACGAACAGCGTCTCGATGCCCGCGAGCTCGCGGTTCATCTGCGCCATCTGCAGCTCGTACTCGAAGTCGCCGACCGCCCGCAGCCCCTTGACCACCACGGGGACGTCGTGGCTGCGGCAGTAGTCGACGAGCAGCCCGCTGAAGCTGTCGACGACGACGTTGGGCAGGTCGGCGACCGCCTCGCGCAGCAGCTCCATGCGCTCGTCGACGCTGAACAGGCCGGCCTTGCCGGGGTTCACCAGCACGGCGACCACCAGCTCGTCGTACAGCCCGGCGGCCCGCGCGATCACGTCGACGTGGCCGTTGGTGACCGGGTCGAAGGACCCGGGACACACCGCTCGCCTCACGGGAGGCGACCGTACCGGAGCAACGCCTCTCCGTAGCGGCGGTCGCGGATCCCGGTGAGCGGTGTCGGCCACTCCCACGGCTCCTCGCGGGAGGACCGCTCGACGACGACCACCGCTCCCGGCACCAGCCACTCCCCCGTGACCAGCGCCCCCAGGACGCCGAGCACCTCGGCGACGGGGACGGCGTAGGGCGGGTCGGCGAGCACGAGGTCGAAGCGGGTCGGCGGCGCGCCGCCGACGACGGTGGGCACCGAGCCCGCCACCACCCGCGCGCCGGGCAGCCCGACGGCGGCGACGTTGGCGCGCAGCACCGGCAGCACCCGGGGCCCGTTCTCGACGAGCACCGCCTGCGCCGCCCCGCGCGAGAGCGCCTCGAGGCCCAGCGCACCCGACCCGGCGTAGAGGTCGAGGACGGTGGCGCCGTCGAGGTCGAGCAGCGTGCCGAGGCTGTTGAACAGGCCCTCGCGGGCGCGGTCGCCGGTGGGCCGGACGCCGCTCGGCGGCACCGTCAGCCGCCGCCCGCCGGCCGCCCCGGAGATCAGGCGCGTCATGCCTTCTCGAGGTACTCGGCGCGCTCGTCGGTGGCCAGCGCCGCCACCTCCATCGCCAGGCCCGGGTGGTCGGCCAGGCCGCGGTCGGTGGCCAGCAGCGCGGTGGCCTCGGTGCGCGCGGCGGCGATGAGCTCCTCGTCCTCCAGCAGCGAGAGCATCCGGATGCCGGAGCGGCGGCCGGACTGCGCGGCGCCCAGCACGTCGCCCTCGCGGCGGGTCTCGAGGTCCAGGCGGGCGAGCTCGAACCCGTCGGAGGTGCCGGCGACGGCGGCCAGCCGCTGCCCGGTCGACGTCGTCTCGCGGGCCTCGGTGACCAGCAGGCACAGCCCGCGGTGCCTGCCGCGGGCGACGCGTCCGCGCAGCTGGTGCAGCTGGCTGACGCCGAACCGGTCGGCGTCCATGACGACCATCACCGTGGCGTTGGGCACGTCGACGCCGACCTCGACGACGGTGGTGGCGACGAGCACGTCGACCTCGCGGGCGGCGAAGGCGCGCATCGTCGCCTCCTTGGCCTCCGGCGTCATCCGGCCGTGCAGCACCGCGAGGCGCAGGCCGGCCAGCGCCCCCTCGTCGAGCGCGCGGGCGACGTCGAGGACGGCCAGCGGCGGGCGCCGGTCGTCGTCGCCGCCCTTCGCGTCCCCGGGTGCGCCGTCGGCGTCGTCGGGGGCGTCGGTCTCGTCGTCCCCGGTCTCGTCGTCGCCGATCCGCGGGCAGACGACGTACGCCTGCCGGCCGGCGGCGACCTCCTCGCGCAGCCGCTCCCAGGCGCGGTCGAGCCACGTCGGCTTGTCGGCGACCGGCACCACGGAGCTGGCCACGCCCCCGCGACCGCTGGGCAGCTGGCGCAGGACGGAGGTCTCGAGGTCGCCGTAGACGGTCATGGCCACGGTGCGCGGGATCGGCGTGGCCGTCATGACCAGCACGTGCGGCGGCCGCTCGCCCTTGGCGCGCAGCGCGTCGCGCTGCTCGACGCCGAAGCGGTGCTGCTCGTCGACGACGACGAGGCCGAGGTCGGCGAACTCGACGCCCTGCTGCAGCAGCGCGTGGGTGCCGACGACGATGCCGGCGCTGCCGTCGGCGACCGCGGCCCGGGCGGCGCGGCGGGGCGCGGCCTTGAGCGAGCCGGTGAGCAGCACGACCTTCGTGCCCGCGGGGTCGCCGTCGAGCTCGCCGGCGCGGGCGAGCGGGCCGAGCATCGCGGAGATGCTGCGCGCGTGCTGCGCGGCCAGGACCTCGGTGGGCGCCAGCAGCGCCGCCTGCCCGCCGGCGTCGACCACCTGGGCCATCGCCCGCAGCGCCACGACGGTCTTGCCCGACCCGACCTCGCCCTGCAGCAGGCGGTGCATCGGCTGGTCGCGGGACAGCTCGGCGGCCAGCTCCTCCCCCACCTCGCGCTGCCCCTCGGTGAGGGAGAACGGCAGGGCGGCGTCGACGGCGTCGAGCAGCCCGCCGGACCGGCGCGGGCGGGCGGTGCCCGGCTCCAGGGCGGCGGCCCGGCGGCGGGCGGCGAGCACGAGCTGCAGGGTGAGCGCCTCGTCCCACTTGAGCCGGTCCTGGGCGCGCTCGACGTCCTCGGCGGAGGTGGGCCGGTGGACGTCGAGCAGTGCGGCGGCGAGGCTGAGCAGCCCGTGCCGGGAGCGCAGGTCCTCGGGCAGCGGGTCCTCGACGAAGCCGAAGCCGCCGGTGGCGTCGAGCAGCAGCTTCACCGACTTCTGGATCACCCAGGACGAGACGTCCTTGCTCGCGGGGTAGATCGGGATGAGCGCGCGGGCCCAGTCCTCGTCGTCGTCGCCGGTGATGAGGTGGAAGTCGGGGTGCGCGAACTGCTTGGAGTTGCGGTACTCGCCGACGGTGCCGGCGAACAGCCCCCAGGAGCCCTCCTCGAGCTTCCCGAACTTCCGGTTGAAGAAGACGAGCTGCATCTGCCCGGCGCCGTCGCCGACGGTGACCTCGGTGAGCGTGCCCGGGCGGTTGCGCATGCGCCGGCTGGTGACCTTGCGGACCTGCGCGAGCACGGTGACGCGGTCGCCGACCTGCAGGTCGTCGAGGCGGGCGATCTCGCCGCGGCGGGCGTAGCGGCGCGGGTAGTGGCGCAGCAGGTCGCGCACGGTGCGCAGGTCCAGCGACTCGGCCATGGCCTTGGCCGTCTTCGCGCCGAGCACGCGGGAGAGGTCGGTCTCCAGGGTGACCGCCACGTCACTCCACCCCGATCTGCAGCGGGACCGCGGCCCCGCTCTCGTAGCGCACCACCTCGACGGTCGGGTGCGCGGCGGCCAGGTGCGCGCAGGCGGCGTCGCCGAGCGCGGGGTCGGGGCCGACCAGCACGGTGGCCATCTCCCCGCCGGCCGACAGCAGCCGGTCGAGCAGGTCGCAGGCGACGGCGGCGAGGTCGGCGCCGATGACCACGACGTCGCCCTCGGCCGACCCGAGGACGTCGCCCGGGCGGCAGGGGCCCGCGCTGGTCAGCGCCTCCTGCTCGGCGACGGCTACCTCGGCCCAGCGGGTGGCCGCCGCGGCCTCGGCCATGCCGATGACGTCGTCGCCGAACCGGCGGCCGGGGTCGGCGACCGCGACGGCGGCCAGCCCCTGCACCGGGGAGCGGGTGGGCACGACGGCGACGTCGCGGCCGAGCTCGCGGGCGCGCTCGGCGGCGCGGGAGGCGGCCGGCGTGAGCGCCGGGTCGTTCGGGAGCAGCACGACCTCGGCGGCGGCGGAGGCGACCACCTCGGCGAGCACCTGGTCCTCGGTGACGCCGTCGGGACCGCAGGTGACCGCCCGCACGCCCTCCCCGGCGAACAGCAGCGCCAGCCCGTCGCCCGGGACGACGGCGACCACCGCGCGCCGCCCGGGCACCGGCTCGGCCGGCCGCACCGGCGCCAGCGGCGTGACGCTGATCCCGTGCGGGCGCCCCGCCTCGATGCCGGCCTCGATGGCCGCGCCGACGTCGGAGGTGTGCACGTGCACGTTCCACTGCCGGCCGGTGGGGGTGTCGACGCCGACGACGACAAGGCTGTCGCCGAGCGCGGCCAGCCGCCGGTGCAGGACGGCGACGGCGGCCTCGTCGGCGTCGGCGAGCAGGTACTGCACCTCGCTGCCCGGGCCCGGCGGCGGCTGGTGCGGGACGTGGCCGTGCCCGTGCCCGCCCCGCTGCGGGCGGCGGTGCAGCGGCGGGCGGGCGGGCTCGACGCCGGTCACCGTGGTGACCAGCGCGTCGAGGACCAGGCTCAGGCCCGCGCCGCCGGCGTCGACCACGCCCGCGGTGCGCAGCACGTCGAGCTGGCCGGGGGTGGCCTCCAGCGCCGCGCGGGCGCCGTCGGCGGCGGCGGTGACGACGTCGGCCAGGGCGGTGCCGCCCGCGGTGACGGCGGCGCACGCGGCCTCGGCGCCGGCCCGGGCGACGGTGAGGAAGGTGCCCTCCTCGGGGTCGGCCACCGCCGAGTAGGCGCCGTCGGCGGCCTGCTGGAGGGCTGCGGCCAGCGCCGGGCCGTCGGCGGGACCGGCACCGGCGAGGGAGTCGGACAGGCCGCGCAGCAGCTGGGCGAGGATCGTGCCGCTGTTGCCGCGGGCGCCGAGCACCGCGCCCCGCGACAGCGCCGTCCAGGCGGACTCGGCGGGCCCCGCGGCCTCCAGCGCCGCGACCGCGGCCTGCGCGGTCAGCAGCAGGTTGGTGCCGGTGTCGCCGTCGGGCACCGGGAAGACGTTGAGCTCGTCGATGCGGTCGCGGGCCCCGGACAGCGCGGCGACCGCGGTGCGGCACCACTGACCGACCGCGGCGTCGTCGAGCGCCTGCAGCACGGGCGGAGGGTACCCACGGACGACGACGGTCCCGTTCCCCGCGACGGCGGTCCCGGGCCTCGGCGACACCGTCGCGCCGGACCGGTTAGGATGGTCGACGGTCTAGCGGTCGCCGTCGGTGCGCCGCCGTCTTTCGAACGATTCTCTGGGAGTGATCCACCGTGGCTGCCGTGTGCGATGTCTGTGGCAAGGGGCCCGGTTTCGGTATGTCGGTGTCGCACTCGCACCGCCGCACGCCGCGCCGTTGGAACCCGAACATCCAGTCGGTGCGGGCGCTCGTCGCCCCCGGCAACCGCAAGCGGATCAACGCCTGCACCTCGTGCATCCGCGCGGGCAAGGTCGTCCGCGCCTGATCGCGCCGCCCCCGTGAGGGGGTGAGGGTCCGACCGAGGACCCCGGAGGTCCCCGACCTCCGGGGTCCTTCGTCGTCCCTGCGGTCAGCCGATCCCCCGCGCCCGCGCCGCGGCGACCACCAGGTCGACGACGGTGCCCGGCGGCAGCGCCGTCCCGTCGACGACGAGGTGGTAGTGCCGCACGGCGGCCGGGTCGCAGCGGTAGAAGTGCCGCACGTAGGCCTCGCGGGTGGTGTCGTTGGCCTGCATCTCCCGCCGGGTCTCCTCCTCCGGCCGGCCGTAGCGCTCCACCGCCGCCCGCAGCCGCGCCTCCGGAGGCCCGTCGAGGCGCACGTGCAGCGCGTCGGGCCGGTCCCGCAGCACCAGTGCCCCGGCGCGGCCGAGCACCACTCCCCCGGGGCCGTCGGCGATCTCGCGCAGCACCCGCTCGGTCTGCTCGCGGTAGGCGCGCTCGTCGGGCTCGCCGGTCAGCGGGACGACGCCGCCGATCGGGTCGGGCATCGCCCCGAGCGAGGCCACGAGACGCCACAGCCCGCGCACGACGCGCTCGTCGTTGGCCTCGGCGTCGTCCTGGGAGACGCCCAGGCGGCCGGCCACCCGGGCCGGGATCGCCCGGTCGTGGAAGGCGAGGCCCAGCCGGTCGGCGACCGCCGGCCCCACCTCCGGGCCACCCGCGCCGTAGGACGCGGAGATCGTCACGACGCCCACGGCCGCTCCTCCCCGGGATCGGTCAGCTGCCGGCCGAGGAAGACCGCCCCGGCCTCCCCCGCGTAGATGCCGTACCCCGGCACGGGGCGGTATCCCATCGCGGCGTACAGCCCGAGCGCCTCGGGCTGCCGGTCCCCGGAGTTGAGCACCACCGAGCGGTACCCGGCGGCGCGGGCGGAGTCCTCCAGCGCGGTGACGACCAGCTGCGCCAGGCCCAGCCGGCGGAAGGCGGGCACCACGTAGACCCGCTTGACCTCCGCCTCGGTGCCGGCGTGCCCCTCCCCGTGCCGTCGCCAGGCGCCGCAGCCGGCGGGCTCGCCGTCGACCTCCGCGACGAGGAAGAGCCCGGCCGGCGGCACGAACTCCGCCGGGTCGACGGCGGCCTCGTCGGGCCCGCCGTAGCGGTCGACGTACTCCTGCTGCACCCGGCCGACCAGGTCGCGCGCCAGCGGGTCGTCGTACGGCACCGCCCGCAGCTCCGCGGTCCGCCCGTCCCGCAGCCGCACGCTGCGCCCGGCGACCTCAGCCGAAGTGGACATGCCCGGTCCTCCCTGCGCCCACGGCCTGCGCGACGTCGGCCGCCGGCTCGCCGCTGACGAACACGCCGGCCGCGCCGTCGCGGACCCCTCCGATGACCGTCCAGCCCGCGGGCAGCGCCGCGCCGGGCGGGAAGGTGGCCAGGAGGGCATGGTCCTCCCCGCCGGTGAGCACCCAGGACAGCGGGTCGGCGCCGAGCGCCGCCGCCACCTGCTGCATCGGGCCGGGCGGCTCGAGCATCGTCCGCACCAGGGCCGCGCGGTCGACGTCGATCGCCACGCCGCTCGCGTCGGCCAGGTGCCCGGCGTCGGCGAGCAGGCCGTCGCTCACGTCGCACATCGCGCTCGCCCCGGCGTCGGCGGCGGCCGGGCCCGCGGCGTAGGGCGGCGCGGGCCGGCGGTGCGCCGCGACGGCGGCGATCGGGCTGCTGAAGCCGCGGCGCAGCACGGCCAGCCCGCACGCCGACCAGCCCAGCCGCCCGGCGACGGCGAGCACGTCGCCGGGCCGGGCCCCCGAGCGCAGCACCGGCGCGCGGCCGCCCAGGTCGCCCAGCGCGGTCACCGACAGCACGATCGCGCCGCTGTCGGGTGCCGAGGCCACCGTGTCCCCGCCGACGACGGCCGCGCCGAGCGGCGCGCACTCGGCGGCCATGCCGGCGGCCACCCCCTCCAGCCACGACGTCGGGGTGTCCGCGGGGCAGGCCAGCCCGACCAGCAGCGCGGTGGCCACCCCGCCCATCGCGGCGACGTCGGCGAGGTTGGCCGCGGCGGCCTTGTGTCCCACGTCCTCCGCCGAGGACCAGTCGCGCCGGAAGTGGCGGCCCTCGACGAGCACGTCGGTGGTGGCGACCACCCGGCCGTCGGGCACCCGCAGCACGGCGGCGTCGTCGCCGGGACCGACCTCGGCGGCCGCCGCGGAGCCCGCGCGGGCGACCACCCGCGCGATGACGCCGAACTCCCCCACCACCCGGACGGTGTCGGCCAGGTCGCCGCGGCCGGTCAGCGGACGGGGCCGTGTCACCGGCCCCACCCGGCCGCTGGGGTACGTTGCGAGCCGGTCAGCCTGCCGGTGGCAGGCAGCCACCCGCAGACTCGTCCGAGGAAGGTCGTCCCGTGGTCCACGCCTACATCCTGATCCAGACCGAGGTCGGCAAGGCCGCCCAGGTGGCGTCCACGATCAGCGAGATCGCCGGGGTGACCAAGGCCGAGGACGTCACCGGCCCCTACGACGTCATCGTGCGCGCCGAGGCCGAGAGCGTCGACGACCTCGGCCGGCTGGTCGTCGCGCGGGTGCAGTCGGTGGACGGGATCACCCGCACGCTGACCTGCCCCGTCGTCAACATCTGAGCCGCTGAGCGAGCACACCCCCGCCGAGGGCGAGCCCGCCCCGGCCGACCGGACCGCGCCCGACCCGCTGCGCCGGCTGGCCCTGCTGGCCGCCGCCGTCGTCGTGCCGGTCCTGCTGGTGCTGCTGGTCGTCCGCCTGGTGAGCGGGGGCGACGACGACCCCGCGGCGGACGACGCCCCGGTGGCCGACCTCGGCCCCACGACGGGGCAGCAGCGCGAGGACCTGCCGGTGCTGCCGGTCGAGGTCCCGCCGGCCACCCCCGAGGCGGACGCGAACTGCCCGGCGCTCATGGGTTCGCTGCCTCTGGACCTGCTCGAGGAGCCGGGCCGGATGGTGCAGTCCGACACCCCCTACGCCGCCGCGTGGGGCGAGCCGCCGGTCGTGCTGGTCTGCGGCGTCGACGCGCCCGAGGGGCTGGTGCCCGGCGAGGGCCTGTTCACCATCAACGGCGTCACCTGGTTCGTCGACCAGTCCGATCCCGACGCCACGGTGTGGACCGCGGTCGACCGCGCCGTGTACGTCGAGGTGACCCTGCCGCCCGACCTCGACAGCGCCCCGGTGACCGCGCTCAGCGGGGTCATCGCGGGCGCGCTGCCGGCGCGCTGACCCACCGGGCTCAGGCCGGCGGCAGCTCCTCGAGCTGCGCGGCCACCACGTCGCGGACCTCGGCGACGGCCTCCTCCTCGGTGCCCGCCACCGCGGTGACCGCGACGCTGAACGACCCGTGGCCGCACCAGGCGAAGGCGGCCGGGCCGGCGAGGCCCGTGGCGGGGTCGGCCTCCGGCACGGTGAGCAGGCTGCACCCGGCGGGCAGGCCGGGCGGGTCGTGGCGCAGCACCCCCTCGTACACCTCGGCGTCGTTGCCGGCGAGGTCCTCGGCGTAGGTGGCGGCGCCCGCGGGGTCGTCGAACTGGTCGAGGAAGACGCTGGTCAGCGGGCCGGTGGTGGAGCCCCAGAAGCGCTCCCAGCCGTGCCGGTACCCGTAGTCGCGCAGCACGTCCCGCTCGCGCTCGGGGTCCTCGGCGTAAGTGGCGACGTCGTCGACGGTCTTGGCGCCGGCGGGCGGCTGCAGGTCGGCGTCGGGGATGCGCGGCAGGCCCGAGGGCACCTCGGCGAGCACCAGGTCGCCGAGCTCCTCGACGCTGCCCGGCGTCGGGACGGCCTCGGACCGCACGCCCTCCGCCTCGGAGGCCGTGCAGGCGGCCACCAGGGGGCCGGCCAGCAGCAGGCCGGCGGAGAGGACGGCCCGGCGGCCGCGGGTCACCGAGGGGCCGGCCGGCCCGCCCGCGCCAGCGCGGAGGCGACCAGCCGGTCGACCAGCTCGGGGTAGGGCACCCCGCTGGCCGCCCACATCCGCGGGAACATCGAGATCGGTGTGAAGCCGGGCATGGTGTTGACCTCGTTGACCACCAGCCGGTCCTCGCCGTCCGGGCCGGTGCCGAGGAAGAAGTCGACGCGCGCGAGCCCCTCGCAGTCCATGGCGAGGTAGGCGCGGCAGGAGGCCTCCTGGACCGCGCGGGTCTGCTCGGGCGTGAGGTCGGCCGGCACGTCGAACTCGACGGCGTCCTCGAGGTACTTGGCGTCGAAGTCGTACCAGTCGGTGCCGGGCTTGAGCCGGATCTCGGCCGGCAGGCTCGCCTCGGGGGCGCCGCCGTCGCGGCCGGCGAGCACCCCGCACTCGACCTCCCGGCCCGGGACGGACGCCTCGACGACGACCTTCCCGTCGACGGCGGCCGCGGTGGCCACCGCCTCGGGGAACTGCGCCCAGTCGGTGACGCGGGTGATGCCGATGCTCGAGCCGGCCCGCGACGGCTTGACGAAGACCGGCAGGCCGAGGCGCTCGCGGTCGTCGGCGGAGAGCGCGTCGGGGTGCGCCCACAGCGCGCCGCCGGCGTCGCGGAGGACGACGTGGTCGCCCTGCGGCAGCCCCGCTGAGGCGAGGAGCTTCTTGGTGAACTCCTTGTCCATCGAGGCGGCGCTGGCGAACACGCCCGACCCGACGTAGGGCAGGCCGCTCATCTCCAGCAGGCCCTGGATGGTGCCGTCCTCGCCGTAGGCGCCGTGCAGGACCGGGAAGACGACGTCGACCTCGGTGAGCGCCGCGCCGATCCCCCGTGCCGGCTCCAGGACCGCGAGCCCGCGCCCGGCGGGGTCGCCGACCAGGGAGACCGCCGTCCCGCCGGTGACCTCGGGCAGCTGCCCGTCGGTGATCGCGAGCCGCTGCGCGGGGTCGGGCAGGACCCAGCGGCCGTCGCGGGCGATGCCGACCGGCACCACCTCGTAGCGCTCCGGGTCGAGGGCGGCGATCACGCTCCCCGCCGAGACGCAGGAGATCGCGTGCTCCGCGCTGCGCCCCCCGAACACGACCGCGACCCGCACCCTGCCTGTCCCGCTCATCGCGGCCGACCCTAGTCGACGCCCGAGCGCGTCCCGCGTCTCCCGCGGGGCCGGGGCCCGCGCCGTGTGGGAACCTCGTCGGGATGCGGGAGAACGTGGCCCCTCCGGTGGACCCCCGACCTCCGGCGACGACGGCGCACCAGGGGCACGGGGACCGTCCGGCGCGTCCGCACTCCCTCGGTCTGCGGCTGGCCGGCGCGGCCGTGCACGCCTACACCGCGCTCGGCTCGGTGCTGGCGCTGCTGTTCGTGCTCGCCGCGCTCGAGGGCGAGGTGGAGGCCGCGCTCTGGGTGGGCCTGGCCGCGCTGTTCATCGACGGCACCGACGGGATGCTCGCCCGCCGCGCGCGGGTCAAGGAGACGATCCCCTGGTTCGACGGCGCCCTGCTCGACAACATCGTCGACTACCTGACCTACGTCTTCGCGCCGATCGTCCTGCTCTGGACGACCGGCGCGCTGCCGCACGGGCCGTGGGGTTGGGTACTCGCCGCGCTCCCGCTGCTGGCGTCGAGCTACCAGTTCTGCCGGGTCGACGCGAAGACCGACGACCACACGTTCCTCGGCTTCCCGAGCTACTGGAACGTCGTGGCGTTCTACGCGGTGGTGCTCGACCTGTCGCAGCCGGCCGTCGCGATCACGCTCGTCGTCTGCTCGGTGCTCGTGTTCGTGCCGGTGCGCTACCTGTACCCGTCGCGCACCGAGGCCCTGTGGCAGCTGAGCATGCTGCTGACGGCGGTCTGGTTCGTCTGCTACGCCGTGCTCGTCGTCCAGCTGCCCGACCCGAACCCGTTCGTCGTGGTGCTGTCGTTCGCCTACGTCGTCTACTACCTGGCCTTCAGCGGGTGGCTCACCGCCCGCGCCGCCCACCGCCGCCGCCGGGCCGCCCGCGCCGCCTGACGTCCCGGGCGGTGATGCGGGCGGTGATGCGCACCTGGGGTGCAGCCGGGCGCCAGGACGCGACGCGACCGCACGTCACCGGCGCGAGCGTGTGCGCTGACCCCGCATCCGTCGCCCGTGGATGCGGCGTGGGCGCACACCGTCGGGCCGGCGCGAGGCGATGTGCACCTGAGGCGCATCCGGACGCCGGAACGCACCGCGCCCGCACATCACCGGCCCGGCTCAGGGAGCGGACGCGGCGTCGAGCCCCGCGGTGAGGTCGGCGACGACGTCGCCGGTGTCCTCGATCCCGCAGGAGAACCGCAGGAAGCCCCCCGGGACGGCGTCGCCGCCCCACTGCGCCCGGCGGTCGACGGTGCTGTGCACCCCGCCGAAGCTCGTCGCCGCGACCCACAACCGGGTGGCGGCGAGGAACCGGGAGACCGCCGCCTCGTCGGCGAGCTCGGCGGACACGACGCCGTTGGGCCGCAGCATCTGCCGCGCCGCCAGCGCGTACGAGGGGTCCTCCGCCCGCCACGGCCAGCGCACGCCGGTGGCGGCGGGGTGCGCGGCGAGCGTCTCGGCCACCGCCGCCGCGGTCTCCCCCTGCCGGGCCAGCCGCAGGTCCAGGGTGCTCATCGAGCGGTGCCCGAGCCAGGCGTCGAACGCGCCCGGGGTGGCGCCGGTGTGGTCCCGCCAGCCCTTGAGCCGGTCGTACACCTCGTCTGAGGAGGTGCTCACGTGGCCGAGCAGCAGGTCGCTGTGGCCGGTGAGCGCCTTCGTGTCGGCCGCCATCGTCACATCGGCGCCGAGCGCCAGCGGCCGCTGGCCGAGCGGGGTCGCGGTGGTGTTGTCGACGGCGAGCAGCGCGCCGGTGGCCCGGGTGGCCCGGGCGACGGCGGCGACGTCGCACACGTCGAGCATCGGGTTGCTCGGCGTCTCCAGGACCACCATCCGGGCACCGTCGAGGTCACCGCGCGCGGCGACGCCGGCGATCTCGAGGGTGGGCACGTACTCGACGCGGACGCCCAGCCGCTCCAGCTCGTCGCGGGCCAGCAGCCGGGTCGTGTAGTAGCCGTCGCTGGGCAGCACGAGCCGGTCGCCGGCCGACACCAGCCCCAGGACGACGGCGGAGATCGCGGCCATGCCGGTGGCGAAGGACAGGCAGCGGCCGCCGTCCAGCTCGCCCACGGCGTCCTCGAAGGCCCGGAAGGTCGGGTGCTCGGTGCGGGCGTACGCGTCGCGGCCGCCGGCGCGGGGCGGCAGGTCGCCCAGGTGGTACGGCGCGGCGAACACCGGCGAGGGACGCAGCGGGGCGCCGGGCTCGGGAGCCGGGTCACCGGCGTGCACCGACCGGGTGCCGTCCCCCCATCCACCAGGCAGTCCACTCACTCGGGCTCCGCCCGTGGTGCCGTCGCTCACTCGGGCTCGGCCGGTGGTGCGGTCGCTCACTCCGGCTTCGCCTCGCGACTCATGATCTCCTTCACCATCTGCGCCGCCGGGACGCCCTCGTGGCAGACCCGCACGACCGCCTCCGTCAACGGCATCTCCACCCCGTGCGCGCGGGCGAGGTCGAGCACCGGCCGGCAGCTCTTCACGCCCTCGGCGGTCTGCCGGGTGGTGGCCTGCACCTCCTCCAGCGACAGGCCGCGGCCGAGCTTCTCGCCGAACGTGCGGTTGCGCGACAGCGGCGAGCTGCAGGTGGCCACCAGGTCGCCGAGGCCGGCCAGGCCCGCGAACGTCGTCAGCTCCGCGCCGAGCGCGAGGCCCAGCCGGGCGGTCTCGGCCAGCCCGCGGGTGATCAGCGAGGCCCGGGTGTTGTCGCCGAAGCCCATCCCCTCGGTGATGCCGCAGGCCAGCGCGATGACGTTCTTCACCGCGCCGCCGAGCTCGCAGCCGACGAGGTCGCGGTTGGTGTAGGGCCGGAAGTACGGCGTGTGGCAGGCGGCCTGCAGCGCCGTCGCGCGGTCGTCGTCGGGGCAGGCGATGACCGTGGCCGCAGGCTGCTCCTCGGCGATCTCGCGCGCCAGGTTCGGCCCCGACAGCGCCGCCACCCGCTCCGGGCCGGCGCCGGTGACCTCGCCGATCACCTCGCTCATCCGCTTGGTGCTGCCGAGCTCGATGCCCTTCATCAGCGACAGCAGCGTGGCGTCGGGCGGCAGCAGCGGCGCCCACTCGCCGAGGTTGGCCCGCAGCGACTGCGACGGGACGGCCAGCACGACGACGTCGGCGCCGTCGAGGGCGACCCCCGCGTCGGTCGTGGCGCTGAGCGCGCCGGGCAGCCGCACGCCGGGCAGGTAGTCGGGGTTCTCCCCGGTCTCGGTGATCGCCGCGGCCAGCTCGGGCCGGCGGGCGTGCAGGGTCACCGCGCACCCGGCGTCGGCGAGCACCTTGGCGAACGTCGTCCCCCAGGACCCGGCCCCGAGGACGGCGGCGCGCGTGCCGCTCACGCGGCGCTCCCCGGCAGGTCGCCGGGCAGCGCACGCCGCGGCCGGGCGGCGAAACCGGGCGGCGCCGTCTCGCCGCGGACGTCGGCCAGGAGGTCACGCACCCGGCCCATGATGGTGTCGGTGACCTCGCGCAGCAGGTCGGGCGTCAGCGGGCGTCCGGCGCGGACCTCCTCGCGCAGCGCGGTGAGGTCGACCGGCTCGCCGACCGCGTAGTCCGTGGGCGTCCGCAGCCGCAGGTGCAGCTTCTTGCTGTGGTAGTCGTGCACCCGCTGCGGGCCCCACTGCGCCACCGGCAGCACGACGGCGTCGGTGGTCAGCGCCAGCCGGGCGACGCCGGTGCGGGCCTGCATCGGCCACCAGTCCTCGTCGCGGGTGACCGACCCCTCGGGGTAGATGACGACGACGTTGCCGGCCTCGAGGTCGGCGGCCGCGGCGGCCAGCGCGCCCCGGGCCTCCGACGACCCGCGGGCCACCGGGATCTGCCCCGCGTCGCGCAGGATCGCGCCGGCCAGGCCCTTGAACACCGCCTCCTTGGCCAGGAAGTGCGGCACCCGCCCGTTGTCGTAGACCAGCCGCGCGCAGGCCAGCGGGTCGAGCACGGAGACGTGGTTGGCCACGAGCAGCACCGGCCCGGTGCGCGGCAGCCGGTCTCCGTGCCGGTAGCGCAGCCGGAACAGCAGCGAGGCCACCGGGTAGATGACGACGACGGCCAGGCGCAGCGACCACGGCAGCCGCCCGCGTTCGTGCAGGGCGCGGGGCCGTGTCTGCCCCGGGACCGCGGGGGTCCCCGGGGTCGGGTCCTCGGTCACCGGCATCCCTCCGCTGGTCGTGACGACCGGCACATGATCGACCCTCCCGGGGGCCGGTGGTCGCACCGGGGTCCCCTCGCGGGTCCCCTCGCGGCGACGGCCCGGCGCCCGCGTGTGCTCACATGGGCGGTGTGCGGTGGTCCCTGGTCGTCCCGGCGAAGCGGCTCGGCGCGGCCAAGACCCGCCTGGCGCCGCTGACCGGCGGCGGCCGCGGCGACCGGCCCGACCTGCACGCGAGCCTGGTGCTGGCGCTGCTGGCCGACACCGTCGCCGCCGCGCGCGCCTGCCCCGCGGTGGCCGCCGTCGTGGTGGTCACCGACGACGAGCGGGCCGCGGCCACCGTGCGCGCCCTCGGCGCCCGCACCGTGGCCGACGAGCCCGACCGCGGGCTCAACCCGGCGCTGGCGCACGGCGCCCGGGCGACCGGGGCGGCGGCGGTGGCCGCGCTGTCGTCGGACCTGCCGGCGCTGCGGCCGGCCGAGCTCGCCGCCGCGCTCGACGCCGCCGCGGCGGTCCCCCGCGGGTTCGTCGCCGACGCCGCGGGCACCGGCACCACGCTGCTCACCGCCTCGGGCGTGCCGCTGGACCCGCACTTCGGCAGCGGCTCGGCCGCCGCCCACACCGCCGCGGGTGCGCTGGCGCTGACCGGCGACTGGCCGGGGCTGCGCCGCGACGTCGACACCCCCGCCGACCTGCGCGAGGCCACCGGCCTCGGGCTCGGGCCGGCCACCGCGGCGCTGCTGCCCCGGCTGCCGCGGCCGGCGGCCTGAGGCCCCCGGGCGCGGTCCCTCGCCGTTCACCTGCGTGGGGCACGATGACCGGGTGGCTGCCGAGACGACACCCGTGGTGACCGGGCCGGAGACCCCCGCCCCCGCCGACGGGTCGACCGCCCTGCCCGCCGACCGCTTCCTCAACCGGGAGCTGTCCTGGCTGGACTTCAACGCGCGGGTGCTCGAGCTGGCCGAGGACGAGTCGATGCCGCTGCTCGAGCGGGTCAAGTTCCTGGCGATCTTCGCCGGCAACCTCGACGAGTTCTACATGGTGCGCATCGCCGGGCTGAAGCGCCGGCTGAGCACCGGCCTGACCGTCCGCTCCCCCGACGGGCTGACCATCCGCGAGCAGCTGGCCCGGGTCACGGCGCGGACGCAGGAGCTGGTGCACCGGCACGCCGTCGTCTTCGAGCAGGACGTGACGCCGCGGCTGGAGGCCGAGGGCATCCGGATCGTGCACTGGGAGGACCTGGCCGAGTCCGAGAGCCGGCGGCTGCGCGAGTACTTCCGCGACCAGGTGTTCCCCGTGCTCACCCCGCTGGCGGTCGACCCGGCGCACCCGTTCCCCTACATCAGCGGCCTGTCGCTCAACCTCGCCGTCTCGGTGCGCGACCCCGAGACCGGTGCGCCACGGTTCGCCCGGCTCAAGGTGCCGAACAACGTGCCGCGCTTCGTGCCGGTGGGATCGGACGACGAGGCGACGTTCCTGCCGCTCGAGGACCTCATCGCCGCCCACCTGGCGCTGCTGTTCCCCGGCCTCGAGGTGATCGACCACCACCTGTTCCGGGTCACCCGCAACGCCGACCTCGAGGTGGAGGAGGACCGCGACGAGGACCTGCTGCAGGCCCTCGAGCGCGAGCTCGCCCGCCGCCGGTTCGGCCCCGCGGTCCGGCTCGAGGTCCACAGCACGATGGACCCGCAGATCCTGTCGGTCCTCGTCTCCGAGCTCGAGGTCGACCCCCAGGACGTGGTCACCGTGCCCGGGCTGCTCGACCTCGCCTCCCTGTGGGCGCTGTACGACATCGACCGCCCGGAGCTCAAGGACGAGCCGTTCGTGCCGGCCACCCACCCGCGGCTGTCCGAGGGCGAGACGCCCATGAGCGTGTTCGCCACGCTGCGCGAGGGCGACGTGCTGGTCCACCACCCGTACCACTCGTTCGCCACGAGCGTGCAGCGCTTCATCGAGCAGGCCGCGGCCGACCCGCACGTGCTGGCGATCAAGCAGACGCTGTACCGCACGTCGGGCGACTCCCCGATCGTCACCGCGCTCATCGAGGCGGCCGAGGCGGGCAAGCAGGTCGTCGTCCTCGTCGAGGTCAAGGCGCGCTTCGACGAGGAGGCCAACATCACGTGGGCCCGGTCCCTGGAGCGCGCCGGCTGCCACGTCGTCTACGGCCTCGTGGGGCTCAAGACGCACTGCAAGACGGCGCTGGTGGTGCGCCGGGAGAACGGCGTCATCCGCCGCTACGCGCACATCGGGACGGGCAACTACAACCCGAAGACGGCGCGGCTGTACGAGGACCTCGGCATCCTCACCGCCGACCCGCGGGTGGGCGCCGACCTCACCGACCTGTTCAACGTGCTGACCGGCTACTCGCGGCAGACGTCCTACCGGCAGCTCATGGTGGCGCCGCAGGGCATCCGCGCCGGGCTGCTGGAGAAGATCCGCCGCGAGGCCCGGCACGCCGCGGAGGGGCGGCCCTCGGGCATCCGGATCAAGGTGAACTCCCTGGTCGACGAGCGGCTCATCGACGCGCTGTACGAGGCGTCGCGGGCCGGGGTGCCGGTCGAGCTGTTCATCCGCGGCATCTGCGCGCTGCGCCCCGGCGTGCCCGGGCTGTCGGAGAACGTCCGCGCCCGCTCGATCGTGGGCCGCTTCCTCGAGCACTCGCGCGTCATGGCGTTCGTCAACGGCGGCGACGAGGAGTGGTGGATCGGCAGCTCCGACCTCATGCACCGCAACCTCGACCGGCGCGTGGAGGTGCTCCTGCGGGTCTGCGACGACACCGCGCAGCGGCAGCTGCAGGGCATGTTCGACGCCGCGATGGCGCCGGGCGTGCGCTGCTGGGAGCTCGGCCCCGACGGCGCGTGGGTCCGCGGCGGCGAGCGCGACTACCAGGCCGGCCTCATGCGGGCGGTGACCGAGCATGCCGGCTGAGCGCACCCGCGCGGTCGTCGCGGCGGCCGGCGGCGTGGTCTGGCGCCCGGCCGACGGCGGCGGCATCGAGACCGTCGTCGTCCACCGGCCGCGCTACGACGACTGGTCGCTGCCCAAGGGCAAGCTCGACGCCGGCGAGAACGCGCTGACCGCCGCCGTCCGGGAGGTCTGCGAGGAGACCGGGCTGCAGGTGGTGGCCGGGCGGCGCAGCGTGCGCACGCACTACGAGGTCGCCGCCGGCCCCAAGCACGTCGACTACTGGCTCATGCGGGCCGTGGGCGGGGAGGAGTTCACGCCCAACGACGAGGTCGACGAGCTGCGCTGGCTGCCGGTCGACGACGCCTCCCGGCTGGTCACCCACGCGCACGACCGCGCCGTGCTGGCGGACCTCGCGCGCGAGGACGTCCCGCGGGCGCCGTCGCTGCTGCTGGTGCGCCACGCCAAGGCCGGCAGCCGCCGCGACTGGGACGGCCCCGACGAGGAGCGGCCGCTGGAGAGCCAGGGCCGCCGGCAGGCCGCGCAGCTCGCCGCGGTGCTGCCGCTGTTCGGGCCGCGGGAGCTGCACACCGCCGACCGGGTGCGCTGCCGGCAGACGCTGGAGCCGCTGGCCGCCGCGACCGGGCTGGAGCTGCACACGCTGCACGCCCTCGGCGAGGAGGAGTACGCCGCCGACCCGCGGGCCGGGCTCGACGCCGTCGAGGCGATGCTCGCGCCGTCGCCCGAGCCCGGGGTGCGGGTGGTGTGCAGCCAGGGCGGGGCGATCCCGTCGGTGCTCATGAGCCTCGGGGTGCGCTTCGAGGGCACCCGCCTGCACCCGCCCGCGGCCAAGGGCAGCGTGTGGGCGCTCGGCGGGCGCCCGGGCGCGCTGCTCGCCGACTACTACCGCGAGTTCGACCCGGACGCCGACGCCCCCCGCTGAGGGGGCGCCGGCGCCGGGGACGTCACCCGGCCGGGAGCGCCGGGAGCGCCTTCGGCAGCCACGCGGGGCGGCGGTCCTCGAAGGCCTCGATGTCGCCGAGGTGCCGCTCGGTGAGCCCGACGTCGTCGAGGCCCTCCAGCAGCCGCCAGCGGGTGTACTCGTCGACCTCGAACGGCACGGTGGTGTCGCCGTAGGAGACCGTCCGCGCCCCCAGGTCGACCGTCACCGGGGTGGCCGGGTCGGCCTCGACGGCCTGCCACAGCGCCTCGACGTCGGCCTGCGGCAGGACGACGGTGAGCAGCCCCGACTTGGTCGAGTTGTTCTTGAAGATGTCGGCGAACCGCGAGCTGATGACCACGCGGAAGCCGCCGTCGAGCAGCGCCCAGCAGGCGTGCTCGCGGGAGGAGCCGGTGCCGAAGTCCGGGCCGGCGACCAGGACCGTCGCGTCGGCGTACTGCGGCTGGTTGAGCACGAAGTCGGGCTCGTTGGTGCGCCAGGCGACGAACAGGCCGTCCTCGAAGCCGGTGCGGGTGATCCGCTTGAGGTACTCGGCCGGGATGATCTGGTCGGTGTCGACGGCGCTGCGCCGCAGCGGGGCCGCCGTGCCGGTGTGCGTGGTGAAGGGCTGCATCGGACTCAGACTCCAGCCATCTCGAGGTCGGCGGGGGCGGTCAGCCGCCCGGTGAGCGCGGTCGCGGCGGCCACGGACGGCGACACCAGGTGGGTGCGCCCGCCCTTGCCCTGCCGGCCCTGGAAGTTGCGGTTGCTGGTCGACGCCGACCGCTCCCCCGGCTTCAGCTGGTCGGGGTTCATGCCCAGGCACATCGAGCACCCGGCGCCCCGCCACTCGGCGCCGGCCTCGGTGAACACCCGGTCCAGGCCCTCGGCCTCGGCCTGCTGCTTGACGCCGATCGACCCGGGGACGACGAGCATCCGGGTGTTCGCGTCGATCCGCTTGCCGCGCAGCAGCTCGGCGGCGGTGCGCAGGTCCTCGATGCGGCCGTTGGTGCACGAGCCGAGGAAGACGGTGTCCACCTCGATCTCGCGCAGCGGCGTGCCCGGGGTCAGGCCCATGTAGGCCAGCGCCTGCTCGGCGGCGCGCCGCTCGTTGTCGTCGGCGAGGTCGGCCGGGTCGGGCACCCGCCCGGTGATCGGCAGGCCCTGGCCGGGGTTGGTGCCCCAGGTGACGAACGGCGCGAGCTCGGCGGCGTCGAGGACGACCTCGGTGTCGAAGGCGGCGCCCTCGTCGGTGTGCAGCGTCCGCCAGTACCCGACGGCGGCGTCCCAGTCGGCGCCCTGCGGGGCGTGCGGGCGGCCCTGCAGGTAGGCGAAGGTCGTCTCGTCGGGGGCGATCATCCCGGCGCGGGCGCCGGCCTCGATCGACATGTTGCAGATCGTCATGCGGGCCTCCATCGACAGCGCCCGGATGGCGCTGCCGCGGTACTCGATGACGTGCCCGGCGGCGCCGTTGGTGCCGATCCGCGCGATGACGGCGAGGATCACGTCCTTCGCCGAGACGCCCTCGGGCAGCTCGCCCTCGACGGTGACCGCCATCTGCTTCGGCCGGTACTGCGGCAGCGTCTGGGTGGCCAGCACGTGCTCGACCTCGCTGGTGCCGATGCCGAAGGCCAGCGCGCCGAAGGCGCCGTGGGTGGAGGTGTGGCTGTCGCCGCAGACGATCGTCAGGCCGGGCTGGGTGAGACCCAGCTGCGGGCCGATGACGTGCACGATGCCCTGGTCGCGGTCGCCCATCGGGGCCAGCCGGATGCCGAACTCGGCGGCGTTGCGGCGCAGCGCCTCGACCTGCGCCCGGCTCACCGGGTCGGCGATCGGGGCGAGGACGTCGAGCGTCGGGACGTTGTGGTCCTCGGTGGCCATGGTGAGGTCGGGCCGGCGCACCGGGCGGCCGGCCGCGCGCAGGCCGTCGAACGCCTGGGGGCTGGTGACCTCGTGCACGAGGTGCAGGTCGATGTAGAGCAGGTCCGGCTCGCCCGCGGTGCTGCGCACCACGTGGGCGTCGTAGACCTTCTCCGCCAGGGTCTTCGGCACGTTCCCTCCAGGTCCCACCGAGCGCGCATCCCATTGCGTGGGATGAGAGTATCGCTGTGTGGGACAGCCTAACCCCGTCGCCGTGCTGGACAAAGCAGTGGCCATCCTCCGCGCCGTGGCGCACGAGCCGGCCACCCTCGCCGACCTCGTGGAGCGCGCCGCGCTCCCCCGCGCCACCGCGCACCGGCTGGCCGTCGCCCTGGAGGGCCACCGCCTGCTGCGCCGCACGCCGGCGGGCGCCTGGGCGCCCGGCCCGGCGCTGGCCGAGCTCAGCCACGGCAGCGTCGACCTCGCCCAGGTGGCCGGCCGGCACCTCGTCGCCCTGCGCGACGCGAGCGGCGAGAGCGCGCAGTTCTACGTCCGCGAGGGCGGCTCGCGCGTCTGCGTCGCCGCCGCCGAGCGCACCTCGGGCCTGCGCGACACCGTCCCGGTGGGCGCCCGGCTGCCCATGACGGCGGGCTCGGCGGCGCACGCGCTGCTCGCGTTCGCGCCCGCCGAGGAGGTCACCCCGCTGCTGCCGAGCGCGAGCTTCACCGCCCGCACGCTGCTCGACGTCCGCCGGCGCGGGTGGGCGCACAGCGTGGCCGAGCGCGAGGCCGGCGTCG
The DNA here is from genome assembly GCF_900129495.1 of Geodermatophilus nigrescens. GTDB lineage: Bacteria > Actinomycetota > Actinomycetes > Mycobacteriales > Geodermatophilaceae > Geodermatophilus > Geodermatophilus nigrescens. The sequence continues at coordinate 1,025,405 of NZ_FQVX01000003.1, read as the reverse complement.
CCTCCCTGTCCGCGCCGGTGCGCGACCCCGCGGGCGCCGTCCTGGGCGCGGTCTCGATCTCCGGGCCGGTCGAGCGGCTCGGCCGCCGGCCGAGCCCCGAGGTGGTCGGCGCGGTCCTGGAGACGGCCGCCGCCATCGCCCGCGCCGCGAGCTGACCGGCGGGCCGGACCCGGCTAGTGCGCCGCGGTCCGGCCGCTGCCGTCGTCCTCGGGGTCCTGCCGGCCGGCCGGCTCCTCGACGACGACCGGCCGCAGCCGCGACCACAGCAGGAAGACCAGGGCGAACACCAGCATCGCGATGCCGGCCCAGAGGTTGGCGTTGGTGTCGCCGGTCTTCTCCTGCTCGGCCGGGGTGTTGCCGAACAGCCCCATGAGGACCAGCACGACGCCGTAGAACCCGATCAGCGCCGCGATGACGTTGCGGACGTCGAACGCGCCCGCCGAGTGCTTCGACCCGCCGGCGCGGGTGGTGCTGCTGCTCATGACCGCACTCCTGTCAGCGGAAGATCACGTTGAGGACGATGACCATGACCAGCGCGATGCCGGCCAGCTTGGTCGGCGACTGGTACCAGGGCAGCCGGTGGGCGTCGGGGTCGGTGCGCTGCTCCTTGGGCGTCTCCGAGTAGACGAGCCCGGCGAGCTGGGCGACCGGCTTGGGGGCGGTGACCATGCTGACCGCGATGCTCACGACGATGTCGACGACGAACGCCGCGCTCGCCGCGACGAAGCTCGCGCCCTGGCCGCCCAGCGGCAGCACGCCCAGCGACGCCGCCCCGAAGGCGTCCTCGCTGAGGAACGCCACCGCGACCGCGGCCAGCGTGCCCGACACCAGGCCCATCCAGCCCGCGGTCGGCGTCATCCGCTTCCAGAACATGCCGAGGATGAACGTGGCGAACAGCGGGGCGTTGAAGAAGCCGAACAGCGTCTGCAGGTAGTCCATCAGGTTGCTGTAGCCCGAGGCGATGATCGCCGTCCCGATCGCCACCACGGTGGCGCCGACGGTCGCCCAGCGGCCCACCGCCAGGTAGTAGGAGTCGGGCCGGTCCTTCTTCACGTACTGCTGCCACAGGTCGTAGCTGAAGACGGTGTTGAAGGCGGAGATGTTGGCCGCCATGCCGGCCATGAACGCCGCGAGCAGGCCGGCGAGCGCGACGCCGAGCAGGCCGTTGGGCAGGGTGTCGCGGATCAGCAGGAGCAGCGCGTTGTTGTAGTCGAAGTCGGGGTCGGCGCTGGCCCGCGCGGCGGCGACGTCGTCGACCAGGACCGTCGCGATGACGCCCGGGATCACCACGATGAACGGGATGAACATCTTCGGGAAGGCGCCGATGATCGGCGTGCTGCGCGCGGCGGACATCGACTTGGTCGCCATGGCCCGCTGGACCTCGACGAAGTTCGTCGTCCAGTAGCCGAAGGACAGCACGAAGCCCAGGCCGAAGACGATGCCGATGACCGACAGCACCGGGCTGCCGATGCCCGACAGCTCGGTGGCCGGCCACGAGGTGAGCTCCTCGCCGCGGCCGGCGCCGCGGACCTCGTCGATGAGCCCGCCGACGCCGCCGACGCGGTGCAGGCCGATGAGGGTCAGCGGCAGCAGCGCCGCGACGATCACGAAGAACTGCAGGACCTCGTTGTAGATCGCGGCCGACAGCCCGCCGAGGGTGATGTAGCTGAGGACCACGGCCGCGGCCACGATCAGCGACACCCACAGCGGCCAGCCGAGCAGCGCGTTGACGATGGTGGCCAGCAGGAACAGGTTGATGCCGGCGATGAGGATCTGGGCGACGGCGAAGCTCAGCGCGTTGACCAGGTGGGCGCCGGTGCCGAACCGGCGGCGCATGAACTCGGGGACGCTGCGGACCTTCGACCCGTAGTAGAAGGGCATCATCACCACGCCGAGGAACAGCATGGCCGGGACCGCGCCGATCCAGAAGTAGTGCATGGTGCTCATGCCGTACTGGGCGCCGTTGGCCGACATGCCGACGATCTCGACGGCGCCCAGGTTGGCGGAGATGAACGCCAGGCCGGTCACCCACGCGGGCAGCGACCGGCCGGACAGGAAGAAGTCCAGGCTGTCGGACACCCGCCGCCGCGCGGCGAGTCCGATCAGCAGCACGACGGCGAAGTAGGCGGCCACCAGCAGGTAGTCGACGAACCCGGCGTCCAGTCTCAGATCGCCCACTCAGGCCTCCACTCGGTTGTGCGTCACCTCAGCCGCCGGGCCCCCGCTGCGGGGACCACGACGTAGGAACGGGGGGCGCCGGCGCGCTCGGCGACGGCGGCGGACACGGCCTCGACGGCGCCGGCGTCGACCAGGGCGACGGCGCTGCCGCCGAAGCCGCCGCCGACCATCCGGGCGCCGTACGCGCCGGCGGCCAGCGCGGCCTCGACGACGGCGTCGAGCTCGGGCACCGACACCTCGAAGTCGTCGCGCAGCGAGGCGTGCCCGGCGGTGAGCACCGGGCCGGTCTCCCGCGGGTCGGCGCCGGCGCGCAGCAGGTCGACCACCTCGGCCACGCGGGCGTCCTCGGTGACCACGTGCCGCGCCCGGCGCAGCAGCACCGCGCCCTCGTCGGTGCCGTCGTCGAGGGCGGCCAGCGCGTCGGTGCCCGGCAGGTCGCACAGGTACTCGACGCCGAGGCGGCGCGCGGCCTCCTCGCACTGCCGCCGGCGCTCGCCGTAGCCGCTCTCGGCGTGGCTGTGCGTGGTGCCCGAGTCGACGACGAGCAGCGCCAGCCCGGCGGCCTCGAGGTCGAGCGGCACCTGGTCCCAGGAGCGGTCACGGGTGTCGAGGTGCAGCGCGTGCCCGGCGGTGCACAGCACCGAGGCGGACTGGTCGAGGATGCCGGTGGGGGCGCCGACGAAGTCGTTCTCGGCCCGGCGGGCGACATCGACCAGGTCGTCGGGGCCCCAGTCGAGGCCGAGCAGGTCGCGCACGGCGAGCGCCGCGGCGCACTCCAGCGCCGCCGACGACGACAGCCCCGCGCCGGCCGGCACGTCGCCGTCGACGAGCAGCGACAGCCCGCCGGCGGCCGCCTCGCGCACCTGCTCCACGATCCCGGCCGGGTAGCCGGCCCAGCCGCCGGGGGTGCCGGGCGTGAGGTCGGCGACCGCGACGTCGGCGTCCTCGCCGGGGTGCTGCGCGGAGACGAGGACCAGCCGGCCGTCGTCGCGGCGGGCGGCCGCGGCGCGGACGGTGTGCGGCAGGGCGACCGGGAGCACCGAGCCGCCGTTGTAGTCGGTGTGCTCGCCGATGACGTTCACCCGGCCGGGCGCGGCCCACACGCCCTCGGGCGCGGCGCCGAAGCGCTCGGCGAAGGCCGCCGCGGCGGCGCCGGCCGCGGCCGCGTCGTCGGCCGGTGCGTCGCTCACGGGACGACCACCGCGCGCAGCTGCTCGGCGACGTCCTCGGGGTTGGTGTCGGTGATGAACGCGCCCATGCCCGACTCGGAGCCCGCCAGGTACTTGAGCTTGCCGGGCGCGCGGCGCAGCGAGAACAGCTGCAGGTGCAGCCACCAGTCCTCGCGGCCCTCCCGCACCGGCGCCTGGTTCCAGGAGGCGATGTAGGGCATCGGGGTGTCGAAGCGGTGCGCGAACCGGCCGAGCACGTCGAGGTAGATCGCGGCCAGGTCGTCGCGCTGGGCGTCGTCGAGGGCCGGCAGGTCGGGCACCCGGCGGGTCGGGAACAGCTGCACCTCGTAGGGCCACCGCGCCGCGGCGGGCACGAACGCGACCCAGGAGTCGTTGGCGGCCACCACGCGCGGGCCGGTGCGCTCGGCCTCGACGACCTCGGCGAACAGGTCGCCGCCGGTGGTCTCGCGGTGCCGGCGCACCGAGGCGAGCACCCGCTCCACGCGCGGGGTCACGAACGGGTAGGCGTAGATCTGCCCGTGGGGGTGCGAGAGCGTCACCCCGATCTCCTCGCCCGAGTTCTCGAAGCAGAACACCTGCTCGACGCCGTCGATCGCCGACAGCTCCGCCGTCCGCTCGGCCCAGACGTCGACCACCAGCCGGGCGCGGTCGCGGCCGAGGCCGGCGAAGTGCTGGTCGTGGTCGCTGGTGAACAGCACGACCTCGCAGCGCCCGAAGCCGGGGCGCAGCTCGGCGAACGGGGCGCCGGGGGCGGTGGGCGGCACGTCGGTGTCGACCCCGGTGGCCAGCGACGGGAAGCGGTTCTCGAAGACGACGACCTGGTAGTCGCTGTCGGGCACCTCGCTGGGTCGGCCGGGCCGCGAGGGGCACAGCGGGCACTGGTCGGCCGGCGGCAGGAAGGTGCGCGTCTGCCGGTGCGCCGCGACGACGACCCACTCGCCGAGCAGCGCGTCGTGGCGCAGCTGCGACCGGGTGCTGACCGGCGGGAGGTCCCGGGTGTCCTCGGCGTCGTGGGCGGCGGTGCTGCCGTCGGCGTCGAAGTAGAGGATCTCCCGGCCGTCCGCCAGCCGGCGAGTCGTCCGGTTCACCGTTGCCGCGCCTCCGTTCCCGGCCCGAGGAGGGGCCCCGGGAACGCTACGTCCGCTGGCGATCATGGGCCACTCGGGGGGTCCGGGAACGCAGCAGGGCCCCCGGCCGGGGAGCCGGGGGCCCTGCTGTGGTGTAGCCCCGAAGGGATTCGAACCCTCGCTACCGCCGTGAGAGGGCGGCGTCCTGGGCCGCTAGACGACGGGGCCGGACGAGCACGATTCTGCCACACCACGGCGCCCGCCCCGTGGCAGGGGCCCGGGAACGGCGAGAGCCCCCGGTCCGGGGACCGGGGGCTCTCGGTGCGTAGCCCCGAAGGGATTCGAACCCTCGCTACCGCCGTGAGAGGGCGGCGTCCTGGGCCGCTAGACGACGGGGCCGTGCGGTGGTGCTGGTCGTGCTGTGGTGCTGAGGAGGTGGTGCTTCCTCGCTGGGGTACCAGGACTCGAACCTAGACTAACGGAGCCAGAATCCGTCGGGCTGCCAATTACCCCATACCCCAAGGTCTTGGCCGGCACCTCGCGGCGCCGGGGAGAACGATACCCGACGTCCCCGCGGGACGTGTCACCACCCCCCGGCCCGCGGGTCGCGGGCGGGGACGCGCAGGTCGAGGGCGGGGGTGAGCACCTCCGGGCGGAGCCGCCGGCGGGAGGTCGCCACCAGCGCCACGTAGGCGCCCATGGCCACCAGCGAGACCGCCAGCGACAGCAGCCCGATGCCGGCGGGGAGCTCCTGGGTGGCCACGCCGTCGCCGAGCGAGCCGGCCAGCAGGAAGACCAGCACGTTGTTGACCGCGTGCAGCACGATCGCCGCCTCCAGCCCGCCGGTCAGCCAGACGACCGCCGAGGCGGCCAGGCCGAAGGCGAACCGGTCGAGGAAGGTGGCGACGTCGCCGGGCGCGTGCGCCAGCGAGAACAGCGCCGCGGTGAGCACCGCCGCCGTCAGCGCCCCCGCCCGCGGGTCGCGGACCCACCCGGCGACCGCCTGGCTCAGGTAGCCGCGGAACACGTACTCCTCGGCCGCCGACTGCAGCGGCGTGGTGAGCACCACGACGAGCAGCAGCCAGAGCAGGTCGTCGACCGGCCCGGTGGCCGCGGCGTCGCCGAACGCGAAGCCGAGCACGACCGACAGGGCGATCCCGACGCCGAGGGTGGCCAGCGCCTGCAGCGTGTACGGGGCGAACAGCCGCCAGCGCAGCCGCGCCAGCACCGACGACGACCAGCCCGGGCGCATCCCGTGCGCGACGGCCCACAGCAGCCAGACGATCGGGATCGCGACGATCAGCGAGAGGTTGGTCACGAGCAGCACGCCGGGGTCGACCAGGTCGAGCAGCGCGAGGTCGGGCTCGATACCGGTGAGCAGCACCAGCAGCACGACGACGAACGCGGCCACCGAGTAGGCGACGACGAACAGCAGCAGGCCGAGCAGCGGCCTCCACCACGCCCAGTCCCGCGAGCGCATGGCCCGCAGGAAGGGCACCGGCTCGTCGTGCGGCGGGGTGCCCGGCGGCGGCGCCAGCCGGAGCCCCGGCGGCAGCGGCCCCGGCCCGAACGCGCCGGGCGGGTACGCGCCGTGCGGCACCGGCAGCGGCCCCGGGCCGGCCGGCCCGTGCGGGCCCGGGGGCAGGGGCACCGGGCCGAGCGGCCACGGCACCGGGCCGGCGGGCGCGCCGGCCCAGTGCGGGGCGTCCGCGCCGAGGAGCCCGGGCACCCGCGGCGGCGCCGCGTAGGGCCCGGTGGGCGGCGGGCCGGTGTACGGCTCGTCGGCGGCCCAGGGCGCCGGGCCCTCGGGGGCGGTCATCAGCTCGCGGTCAGCTCGCGGGCGGCCTCGAGGCGGCGCACCGTCCGCTCCCGGCCGAGCAGCTCGATCGACTCGTACAGCGGCGGGGACACCGTGCGGCCGCTGAGCGCCACCCGCACCGGCCCGAACGCCTGGCGCGGCTTGCGGCCCAGCCCCTCGACGAGGGCGTCCTTGAGCGCCTGCTCGATCGCCGGCGTGCTCCACCCGGGCAGGTCGCGCAGCGCGGCGGCCGCGGCGGCGAGCACCTCGCCGTCCTCGGGCCGCAGGTTCTTCGCCGCGGCGGCGGGGTCGACCTCGACGTCCTCGGTGAACAGGAAGCCGAGCAGCCCGACGACGTCGGACAGCACGACCGTGCGCTCCTGGGCCATCGGCGCGATGGCCCGCAGCACCCGCTCCTGCTCGGCCGTGGGCGGGTCGGCGACCAGCCCGGCGCCGGCGAGGACCGGCAGCACGGCGGCGACGTAGTCGTCGGCGGGCAGCGCCCGCACGTGCTGGGCGTTGATCGCCTCCGCCTTCTTGACGTCGAAGCGCGCGGGGTTGGCGCTCACCCGCGTGACGTCGAAGGCCGCGGCCATCTCGGCCATCGAGAACACGTCGCGGTCCTCGGCGATCGACCAACCCAGCAGCGCCAGGTAGTTGGCGAAGCCCTCGGGCAGGAAGCCGCGCTCGCGGTAGGCGTCGACGTTGGACGTGGGGTCGCGCTTCGACAGCTTCTTGTTGCCCTCGCCGGTGACGTAGGGCAGGTGGCCGAAGCGCGGCGTGCCGGCGGCGACCCCGACGTCCTGCAGCGCGGCGTAGAGCGCGAGCTGGCGGGGCGTGGAGGGCAGCAGGTCCTCGCCGCGGAGCACGTCGGTGATGCCCATCAGGGCGTCGTCGACGGGGTTGACGAAGGGGTACAGCGGCGCGCCGTTGGCCCGGACGACGACGAAGTCGGGCACCGAGCCGGCGGCGAAGCGCACCTCGCCGCGCACGAGGTCGGTCCAGGCGAGGTCCTCGTCGGGCATCCGCAGCCGCAGCACCGGCTCGCGGCCCTCGGCGCGGAAGGCGGCCTTCTGCGCGTCGGTGAGGAACCGGTCGGCGTTGTCGTAGCCGAGCTTGGGGTCCTGCCCGGCGGCCAGGCGCCGCGCCTCGACCTCCTCGTTGGTGGAGAAGGACTCGTAGAGGTGCCCGGCCTCGAGCAGCTTCCCGGCGACCTCCCGGTAGACCTCCGAGCGCTCGGACTGCCGGTAGGGGCCGTGCGGGCCGCCGACCTCGGGGCCCTCGTCCCAGTCCAGGCCGAGCCAGCGCAGGCTGTCGAGCAGGTGCCGGTAGGACTCCTCGGAGTCGCGGGCGGCGTCGGTGTCCTCGATGCGGAAGACGAACGCGCCGCCGGTGTGCCGCGCGTGCGCCCAGTTGAACAGGGCGGTGCGCAGCAGGCCGACGTGCACCATGCCCGTCGGCGAGGGGCAGAAGCGGGTGCGGACGCCCGTCATCGCGCGCCGCCCGCCGTGGAGGCGGTGTCGGCGCCGCTGACGCCGTTGGTCAGCGAGCCCAGGCCCTCGATCGCGCACTCGACGCGCTGGCCGGGCCGGATCGGGCCGACGCCCGCCGGGGTGCCGGTGAGCACGACGTCGCCGGGCAGCAGCGTCATGACCTGCGAGATGTAGGAGACCAGCGTGGGGACGTCGAACAGCAGCTGGCTGGTGCGCCCGGCCTGGCGCCGCTCGCCGTCGACGGTGCAGGTGATCTCCAGGTCGGCCGGGTCCTTGCCCAGGCCGCGCAGGTCGGTCTCGATCCACGGACCGAGGGGGCAGAACGAGTCGAAGCCCTTGGCGCGGGTCCACTGCCCGTCGGCCTTCTGCATGTCCCGCTCGGTGACGTCGTTGCCGATGGTGTAGCCGAAGACGCTGCCCGGGACCTGCTCCGGGGTGAGGTTGCGGGCGCCGCGGGCGCCGATGACGACGGCGAGCTCGACCTCGTGGTGCACGTTGGTGCTGCCGGCCGGGATGCGGATGGCGTCGCCGGGGCCGATGACCGACGTCGAGGGCTTGAGGAACAGCAGCGGGCGCTCGGGGGCGTCGCCGGTGTTCATCTCCTTGACGTGGTCGGCGTAGTTCTTGCCGACGCAGACGACCTTGCTCGGCAGGATCGGCGAGAGCAGCCGGACGTCGGCCTGGGCGAAGCGCTGGCCGGTGAAGGAGATGGTGCCGAACGGGTGGCCCTCGATCTGGGCGACCTGGCCGTCGCCGTCGAGGACTCCGAAGGACATGCCCGAGGGCGAGGCGAAGCGGACGATGCGCACGAGGTCGAGGCTACTGACCCCGCGCGGGCCCGCCGCCCGCCCTACGGTGACCGGTGTGGCCTGCCGCCTGAGCGAGATCGTCGTCGACAGCCGGGACCCCGAGGCGCTCGCCGCCTGGTGGGCGCAGGTGCTCGGCTACCGGGTGCTCGGGCGCGACGAGGACGGCGCCGTGGAGATCGGCCCGGAGGCCGGCTTCGGTGGCCCGGCGCCCACGCTGGTCTTCACCCCGGTGGAGCACTGGGAGCCCGCGAAGCCGCGCCTGCACCTCGACGTCAACGCCACCGACCGCGACCAGGACGCCGAGCTGCAGCGGCTGCTCGGCCTCGGGGCCACGCGCGCCGACGTCGGCCAGACCGGCGAGGAGTCCTGGCACGTGCTCGCCGACCCGGAGGGCAACCCGTTCTGCCTGCTGAGCCGCCGTCTCGACCCGCTGTGACCCCCGACCCGAGGAGAGTCCCGTGATCCTGATCGTCATCAAGTTCCCCGTCCGGCCGGACAGGATCGACGAGTTCCGGGCCAAGGCCGACGAGTACGCCGCGGCGGTGAACGCCGAGGAGGGCAGCCTGTTCTTCGAGTGGTCGCGCAGCGTGCTCGACCCGAACACCTTCGTCTGCATCGAGGGCTTCCGGGACTCCGACGCCGGCGCCTCGCACGTGGCCACCCCGCACGCGAAGGCCGCCTTCGACTGGATGTCGGACCTCGTGGCCGAGCAGCCGCAGATCATCTACGTCGACGAACCGTCGGTGCCCGGCTTCGGCCCGATGGGCGAGGTCCAGCCCCGCACCTGATCCGCCGGCGGGCGACAGCGTGCGCGGAGGTGCACTGCGAGACCCGGTCGCTGCACCTCAGCGCACGCTGTCGCCACCCAGCAGCCGCCGCCGGGCCCGGTACACCGCGAGGACGTCGCGCCGGCACTCGTCGGGCGCTGTCGTGAGCCGGCGGTAGCCGTACCGCAGGGTCTGCCAGCCGGCGGTCGCGACGAGCGAGTCGCGGCGGATGTCGGACTCGCGCTGCTCCCTCGAGCCGTGCCAGGCGGCACCGTCCATCTCGACCGCGAGCTGCACGTCGTCGTAGGCGGCGTCCAGGAAGAAGGTCTCGCCGCGCACCGCGAGCCGGCGCTGCTGCGTGAACGGCGGCATGCCCGGCGCGCGCAGCACCCGCAGGCAGCCCCAGATCTCCAGCTCGCTGCGGCAGCCGTCTGCCAGCAGGCCGACCAGCGCCGCGAGCTCGGCCCGCCCTCGCAGCCGGGTGCTCCGCTCCAGCTCGTACGCCAGGTCGGCGGGCCGACAGAGCCGCTGCCGGACGGCGGTGATCGCGGCGGCGCGGACGTCGGTGCGCGTCGGCGGGCCGGCGCCCCAGGCGTCGACGACGGCCCGCTCGACCGACGTCACCGGCAAGCCGCCCGCCCGGCGCCGGTCGGCGACCGCCGCCGCGTTCCGGTGCACCACCACGCCGGCCGGCCCGCGCGCGCTGCGGCCGTCCGCGACCGTCACGTGCACCGGGCCGGGCGGCGGCGGGAGGAGCTGCCACAGCGCCAGCGCCGTCCCGTGGCTGGCGACGGCGCCGCGACCGGCCAGCGCCGCGGCCACCCGCACCCGCCACCGCTGCGCCGCCACCGGGGTGGCCAGCACGCCGGGCGCGAGCCGGACCAGCCGGCCGCGGGTGACCCAGGTGGAGAGGGTCCGTGCGCTGACGTGCCGGAGCAGCTCCGCGCGGGTGGCCCAGCCCGCGGGGCCGACGACGAGGTCCACGTCCATGCCCGCGACCCTGCGGGCCGGACGCGCGGGCGGACGATCCACCGCCCGATCTGTGGACGGACGGCGACACCGTGCGCCGAGGTGCGGGCAGGGCCTCCGGGACCGCACCTCGGCGCACGCTGTCGGGCCGGGGAGGCCTAGCGGCAGTGGACGGCGTAGGTGAGCGCGTCGACCAGCGCGTGCCAGGAGGCCTCGACGATGTTGTCGTGGACGCCGACGGTGGTCCACTCCCCCACGCCGTCGGTGCTGTCGACCAGCACCCGCGTGGTGGCGCTCGTGCCGCCCTTCCAGCCGAGGATGCGCACCTTGTAGTCGGCCAGCGAGACGTCGGCGAGGCCGGGGTGGCGGCCGACCAGCGCCTGGCGCAGCGCGTTGTCCAGCGCGTTGACCGGGCCGTTGCCCTCGGCGGTGCTGATGACCCGCTCGGAGCTGCCGTCGTCGTTGGGCAGGTGCACCTTCACCGTCGCCTCGCTGACGACCACGCCGTTGCCCCAGTGCTCGACCGTCGTCCGGTAGCTCTCCAGCCGGAACAGCGGCGCCGGCGCACCCGGGAGCTGCGAGCGCAGCAGCAGCTCGAAGGAGGCGTCGGCCGCCTCGAACGACCAGCCGTCGGCCTCCAGCACCTTCACCCGGTCGACGACGCGGCCCACGACCTCGGCATGCCCGTCGAGGTCGACGCCGAGCTCGCGGCCCTTGAGCTCGACCGACGCCCGGCCGGCCATCTCGGTGACCAGGATGCGCATGTCGTTGCCGACGACGGCCGGGTCGAGGTGGTTGTAGAGCTCGGGGCTGACCTTGATGGCGCTGGCGTGCAGGCCGGCCTTGTGCGCGAACGCCGACGCCCCGACGAAGGGCTGGTGGTCGTCGGGCGCGATGTTCGCGAGCTCGGCGATCGCGTGGCTGACCCGCTGCAGCTCGGCCAGGCACTCCGCGGGCACCACGGGCAGCCCCATCTTGGTCACCAGGTTGGCGACCAGCGCGAACGTGTCGGCGTTGCCCGCCCGCTCGCCGTAGCCGTTGGCGGTGCCCTGGACGTGCGTCACCCCGGCCTCGACGGCGGCCAGCGAGTTGGCGACCGCGCAGCCGGTGTCGTCCTGGCAGTGGATGCCCAGCCGCCCCTCGACCCGCGAGCGCACGTCGGCCACGACCCGGCCCACGCCCATCGGCAGCATGCCGCCGTTGGTGTCGCACAGGACGCCGACCTCCGCGCCCGCGCCGAACGCCGCCCGCAGCACCGCGACGCCGTAGTCCGGGTCGGCGGCGTACCCGTCGAAGAAGTGCTCGCAGTCGACGAACACGCGCCGGCCGTGCGCGACGAGGTGGGCCACGGTGTCGGCGACCATCGCGAGGTTCTCCTCGAGCGTGGTGCGCAGCGCGTCGCGGACGTGCCGGACGTCGGACTTCGCGACCAGGCAGACCACCGGCGTCTCGGCGTCGAGCAGGGCCCTCACCTGCGGGTCGTCCTCCACCCGGACGCCGGCCTTGCGGGTGGCGCCGAACGCCACGAGCACCGCGTGCCGCAGCTTGAGCTCGGTGCGCGCGCGGGCGAAGAACTCGGTGTCCTTGGGCAGCGCCCCCGGCCAACCGCCCTCGATGTAGCCGACGCCGATCTCGTCGAGCAGCCGCGCGACGGCGAGCTTGTCCGCGACGGAGAAGCTGATCCCCTCGCGCTGGGCGCCGTCGCGGAGCGTCGTGTCGAAGACGTGCAGGTCGGTGTCGAGGTCGGTGGCCACGGGCTCTCCCGGGGGTTCGACGCCGATCAGGCCCCTCACACGAAGAAGACCCCCCGGGAACGGGAGGTCGGCGCGCGGTCGGGGGTGCTGACCGCGCGCTAGACGATGATGAGGGTGGTGCCGGGGACGTGCATCGCCGCGGAGTCTAACCCCGCGGCGACGCGCCGCTCAGCCCCGTCAGCCTCCCGCTAGGGCGGCGAGCCGGTCGCCGACCTCCGCGGTGCGCACCTGGGCGCGCGGGTCGCGGGTGGACAGGTCGAAGGCGACGGCGGCGTTCACCTTGCGGGCGAGGTCGGCGTGGCCGAGGTGGTCGAGCAGCAGGCCCACCGACAGCACGGTCGCCGTCGGGTCGGCGATGCCCTGCCCGGCGATGTCGGGCGCGGAGCCGTGCACCGGCTCGAACATCGACGGGTTGGTGCCGGAGGCGTCGAGGTTGCCGCTGGCGGCGAGGCCGATGCCGCCGGTGACCGCGGCGGCGACGTCGGTGACGATGTCGCCGAAGAGGTTGTCGGTGACGATGACGTCGTAGCGGCCCGGGTCGGTGATGAAGAACATCGACGCGGCGTCGACGTGCTGGTAGGCGACGGTGACCTCGGGGAACTCGGCGGCCACCTCCTCGACGGTCCGCGACCACAGCGACCCGGCGTGGGTGAGCACGTTGGTCTTGTGGATGAGCGTGAGGTGCCGGCGCGGCCGGGCCGTGGCCCGCTCGAAGGCGTAGCGGACCACCCTCTCGACGCCGAACGCGGTGTTGAGGCTGACCTCGGTGGCCACCTCGTGCGGGGTGTCGCGGCGCAGCACGCCGCCGTTGCCGACGTAGGGCCCCTCGGTGCCCTCGCGCACGCACAGCATGTCGATCTCGCCGGGCTCGGCGAGCGGGCTGCGGACGCCGTCGTAGAGCTTGGCCGGCCGCAGGTTGACGTGGTGGTCGAGCTCGAAGCGCAGCCGGAGCAGCAGCCCGCGCTCGAGGATGCCGGGCGGCACGCTGGGGTCGCCGATGGCGCCGAGCAGGATCGCGTCGTGCCCGCGCAGCTCGTCGAGCACGCTGTCGGGCAGCAGCTCGCCGGTGCGCTGCCAGCGGGCGGCGCCCAGGTCGTAGGGCGTCGTCTCGAGGCCGGGGGCGACCGCCCCGAGGACCTTGAGGCCCTCGGAGACGACCTCCGGGCCGATGCCGTCTCCCGCGATCACAGCCAGGCGCATGGCGAGGACCCTAGGTCAGCGGGGGTCGAGGTCGGCGGAGCGGGCCTCGCGCGCTCCGATGCGGCCGGCGATGTCGGCGAGCAGCTCGGGGGCGACCGGGCTGTCGACGACGACGGCCATGAGCGCCTCGCCGCCGCGCGTGGTGCGGCTGACCTGGGCGCCGGCGATGTTGATCCCGGCCTCCCCCAGCGCCGCGCCGACGGTGCCGACGACGCCGGGCCGGTCGGTGTAGAGGAAGAACAGCAGGTGCCCGGACAGGTCGAGGTCCATGTCGAAGCCGTCGACCTCGACGAGCTTGGGCACCTGGTTCTTGCCGAACAGGGTGCCGGAGACGCACACCTCGCGGCCGTCGGCCATCGCGCCGCGCACCCGGACGAGGTTGCGGTAGTCGGGGCTCTCGACGTCGCTGGTCAGCGCCACCTCCAGGCCGCGCTGCCCGGCCAGCAGCGGCGCGTTGACGTAGGTGACCTGCTCCTCGACGACGTCGGCGAAGACGCCCTTGAGCACGGCCAGCTGCAGCACCGAGTCGTCGAACTCGGCGAGCTTGCCGCGCACGTCGACGGTGAGGGACTGCGCGAGCCCGCCGGCGACGGCGGTGAACACGGTGCCCAGCCGCTCGGCCAGCGGCAGGCCGGGGCGCACGTCCTCGGCGACGACGCCGCCGGCCTGCACGTTGACCGCGTCGGGCACGAACTCGCCCTGCAGCGCCAGGCGGACCGAGTGGGCGACGGCGGTGCCGGCCTTGTCCTGCGCCTCCGTGGTGGAGGCCCCCAGGTGCGGGGTGACGACGGTGTTGGGCAGGCCGAACAGCGGGCTGTCGGTGGTGGGCTCGGTGGCGAAGACGTCGAGCCCGGCGGCGGCGACCTGGCCCGAGCGCAGGGCGTCGGCGAGCGCCGCCTCGTCGACCAGCCCGCCGCGGGCGGCGTTGACCACGATCACGCCGCGCTTGGTGGTGGCCAGCTCCGCGGCGCCGATGAGCCCGAGGGTCTCCGGCGTCTTCGGCAGGTGGACGGTGATGAAGTCGGCCTCGCGGAGCAGCTCCTCCAGCGACACCATGCGGACGCCGAGCTGCGCGGCGCGGCCGGGCTGGATGTAGGGGTCGTAGGCGATCAGCGTGGTGCCGAAGGCGGCCAGCCGCTGCGCGACGAGCTGGCCGATGCGGCCCAGCCCCACGACGCCGACGACCTTCCCGGTGACCTCGACGCCCATGAACCGCGACCGCGCCCACCGGCCCTCGCGCAGCGACGCGTCGGCGGCCGGGATCTGCCGGGCGGCGGCCAGCAGCAGCGCGACGGCGTGCTCGGCGGCGCTGACGATGTTCGACGTCGGGGCGTTGACCACCAGGACGCCGCGCTCGGTGGCCGCGGCGACGTCGACGTTGTCCAGGCCGATGCCGGCGCGGGCCACGACCTTCAGCCCGGGGGCGGCGGCGAGGGCCTCGGCGTCGATGCGCGTGGCGCTGCGGACCAGCACCGCGGCCGCGTCGGCGAGGGCCGGCAGCAGGGCCGCGCGGTCGGCGCCGTCGACGTGGCGGATCTCCACGTCGGTGCCGAGCACCTCCAGGACGCTCGGCGCCAGCTGCTCGGCGATGAGGACGACGGGCGCGCTCCGGTTCACGGGGGTAGAGCCTAGGGACGCGCAGGTCACGGGCACCGGCACGGGCGGGGTCACGGGGCGGGCACGGGGAGGGGTCACGGGGCGGGCACGCGGTGCCCCACGGGCCCCAGCACGGGCCCCCGCCGGGTGGCTCGCTTGATGTGGGTAGGGGTGCCCCGCATCCTGGCCGCGACCAGCCGGCACCGGCCGGCGACCCGGAGGAGACCATGACCGACTTCAGCAAGGACAGCGGCGGGGCCTCGGCCTCCGGCCAGGGCGGTTCCCAGGACCCCCAGCAGGCGGGCCAGTACGGCGGGCAGCCCCAGGGCCAGCAGTACGGCCAGCAGCAGGGCCAGCAGGGCTACGGCCAGGAGTACGGACAGCAGCAGGGCTACGGCCAGACCCAGCCCTACGGCCAGCAGTACGGCCAGCAGGGGTACGGCCAGCAGCCCCAGCAGTACGGCCAGCAGGGCTACGGGCAGCAGGGATACGGGCAGGGGTACGGCCAGCAGCCCCAGCAGTACGGCCAGTACGGCCAGGACCCGCAGTACGGCCAGTACGGCTACGCCCAGCAGTACGGCGCCGGCGCGGTGCCGGCCAAGCCCGGCGGCGTGGTGACGGCGGCGGTCCTCGGCTTCGTGTTCGGCGCCATCGGCGTGCTGCTGAGCTTCCTGCTGGTCTTCGCCGGGGCCGTGGCCAGCGGTGCGGGCAACGGGATCGACGACGAGATCCCCGGCTTCGGCGCCGTCGCCGGCGCGGTCGGCGGGGTGATCCTGGCCTTCGGCCTGGTGGTGCTGATCTGGACCGTCGTCATGATCTGGGGCTCGGTCTGGGCGCTGTCCGGCCGCAGCCGGGTGATGCTCCTCGTCGGCGGCTCGATCGCGCTGGCGTTCACCCTGCTCGGCTTCATCGGCAACCTGTCCGACGCCGACACCGCGGGGGCCGGCGGGATCATCACCAGCCTGCTGTTCTTCCTCGCCGCGCTGGCGATCGTCGTCCTGCTGTCGCTGAAGCCGGCCGCCGCGTTCTTCGCCGCGCACCGCGCCCGGCGCGGCCGCTGACGATGTCCGCGGGGACGCCGGGCCGGGACGGGCCGGGGCGGGGCGGGCGTCCCGTCCCGCGCCCGGCCCCGCTGCTCGTCGCGACGCTGCTCGGCTTCCTGCTCGGCCTCTGGGCCCTGCTGTACGCGGCGCTGCTGTTCTCGGCGGCCCGTTCCGACGGCGTCCTCGCCGCGATCGCGGCCGTCTGGCTCGGCATCACCGTGCTGTGCGTGGCGGGCGGCGTCCAGGCGCTGACCGGGCGGGGCGGCCGCCTCCTCGCGGCCGGCGGGGTGGCGGTCGCCGCTCTGTCGCTGCTGGGGGTCGTCACCTCGGTCCTGGACGGCACGCTCGCCGTGTGGCCGCTGGTCCTGGCGGCGGCCGGCGCGGGCGTCGTCGTGCTGCTCAACCGGCCGGCGTCCCGGGAGTTCCTCAGCCGGCCCCGCGCCTGACCTCCCGCGCCGGACCTCGCGCCCCTGACCTGCACCGATCCCCCGCCCGGGCGACGACCCGGGCCCCCGCAGGCCCCTACACTCCGCCGCCGACCGCCGACCCGGCGCGCCGGCTCTCCCGGAAGGAACCCCATGACAGGTCCCAGCTTCGACAAGGACTCCCCCTACGGGGGCCAGCCCGCGCCGGGTCAGCCGCCCTACGGCCAGCAGCCCGGCTACGGCCAGCAGCAGCCGTACGGCCAGCAGCCGTACGGCCAGCAGCCCTACGGCCAGCCGCAGCCGTACGGCCAGCAGCCGGGCGGCTTCGGCGGCCCCTCCCCCTACGGCGCGCCGGCCGGCAGGCGCCCGGGCGTCGTCACCGGCGCCGCGGTCGTCGGCATCGTCTGGGGTGGCCTCGGCACGCTGTTCGGGATCATCAGCCTGTCGCTGGCCTTCCAGATCAACGCGGTGGTGGGGCTGCTCGTGCTCCTGTCGACCGCGCTGTCGGTCGGCCTGCTCGTCGGCGGCATCCAGACGCTGCAGGGCAAGTCGCCCCGGCTGCTGCTGCTCATCAGCTACGTGGCCATCGGGATCAACGTGATCTCGCTGCTCCTGTCGCTGATCAGCGACGGCGCCTCGGCGGCCAACGGCCTGCTCGGGTTCATCCTGCCGGTCGTCGTCGTGGCGCTGCTGCGCCAGCCGCAGGCCCGGCAGTACTACGCCTCGCGCGGCATCAGCTACTGATCCCCGCACGTACGGGAACGGCCCCCGCTGCCATCGGGCAGCGGGGGCCGTTCCCGTGTGCCGACGTTACGAGCGGGCGGCGGTGCCGGTGTAGTCGTCGGAGCTCGACACCCAGCTCATCAGGCCGCGCAGCTTGCGGCCGGTCTCCTCGATCGGGTGCGCCTCGGCCTCGGCGCGGCGGCGCCTGAAGTCCGGCGCGCCGGCGTCCTGGTCGGCGATGAAGGCGGCGGCCCAGGAGCCGTCCTTGATCGCGGCGAGGACCTCCTTCATCGACTCCTTGACGCGGGCGTCGATGACCTTCGGGCCGGAGGTGTAGTCGCCGTACTCGGCGGTGTCCGACACCGACCAGCGCTGCTTGGCGATGCCGCCCTCGTACATGAGGTCGACGATCAGCTTGAGCTCGTGCAGGCACTCGAAGTACGCGATCTCGGGCTGGTAGCCGGCCTCGGTGAGGGTCTCGAAGCCGGCGGTGATCAGCGCGCTCGCGCCGCCGCAGAGGACGGCCTGCTCGCCGAACAGGTCGGTCTCGGTCTCCTCGGCGAACGTCGTCTTGATGACGCCGGCGCGGCTGCCGCCGATGGCCTTCGCGTAGGACAGCGCGAGCTGCAGGGCCTGCCCGCTCGCGTCCTGCTCGACGGCGACGAGGCAGGGCACGCCCTTGCCGTTCTCGAACTCGCGGCGCACGAGGTGGCCGGGGCCCTTGGGGGCGACCATCGCGACGTCGACGCCGGCCGGGGGCTTGACGTAGCCGAACCGGATGTTGAAGCCGTGGCCGAAGAACAGCGCGTCGCCGTCCTGCAGGTTGGGCTCGATCGACTCGGTGTAGAGGGTCCGCTGCACGTGGTCGGGCGCCAGGATCATGATCAGGTCCGCCTCGGCGGCGGCCTCGGACGGGGTGACGACCCGCAGGCCCTCGGCCTCCGCCTTGGCCCGGCTCTTCGACCCCTCGGGCAGGCCCACCCGGACGTCGACCCCCGAGTCGCGCAGCGAGAGGGCGTGCGCGTGCCCCTGGCTGCCGTAGCCGATGACGGCGACGGTGCGCCCCTGGATGATCGACAGGTCGGCGTCGTCGTCGTAGAAGATCTCGGCGGCCATGCGGTGGTGCTCCTTCGGTCGGTTCAGGTGAGTGGATGGAACGGCCCCCTCACAGGGTCCCGCCGCGAGCGCGCGAGCGGTGGGGGGCGAGGGGGTCCTTCGTCAGGCGGTGCGGTCGACCGGCCGCAAGGTACCGGCGCCGCTCATCGAGCGCGGTCCGCGGCCCAGGGCGACGGTGCCCGACTGGGCCATCTCCTTGATGCCGAGCGGGGCGAGGACCGCGAGCAGGGCCTGCAGCTTGTCGGGGGTCCCGGTGGCCTCGAGGGTCACCGTGTCGGTGTTGACGTCGACGACGCGGGCGCGGAAGAGCTCCGCGGTCTGGAGCACGGTGGTCCGCTCGGCCAGCGGCGCGCGGACCTTGACCAGCAGCAGCTCGCGCTGGACGGCGGCGCCGCCGTCGAGCTCCACGATCTTGATGACCTCGACGAGCTTGTTCAGCTGCTTGGTCACCTGCTCCAACGGGGCGGACTCCGCGTCGACGACGATCGTCATGCGGGACAGGTCGGGGTTCTCGGTCGGGCCGACGGCGAGCGACTCGATGTTGAACGCGCGCCGGCTGAACAGCGCCGAGACGCGGGCCAGGACGCCGGCCTTGTTCTCGACGAGGACCGACAGGGTGTGGCGGGTCATCGGGGGACCTTCTTCCGATCCGCGGTCCGGCCCCGTTCCAGGGGCCCGCCGCGAGCGTGCGAGTGGTGGGGACGAACGGGGTCCTTCGTCAGACCTGGTCCTCTCCGAAGACGGGCCGCAGGTCGCGCGCGGCCAGGATGTCGTCGTTGCTGGCGCCCGCGGCGACCATCGGCCACACCTGGGCGTCGGCGCCGACGACGAAGTCGATGACCACCGGGGCGTCGGTGATCGCCATGGCCTTCTCGATGACGGCGTCGACGTCGTCCTTGGACTCGCAGCGCAGGCCGACGCAGCCGAGCGCCTCGGCGAGCGCGACGAAGTCGGGGATGCGCACCGGCTTGGGCGTGCCGTCGGCGTTGCGCGCGTGCAGCCGCGTGTTGGAGTAGCGGCCCTCGTAGAAGAGGGTCTGCCACTGCCGGACCATGCCGAGGTTGCCGTTGTTGATGACGGCGACCTTGACCGGGATGCCCTCGATCGCGCAGGTGGCGAGCTCCTGGTTGGTCATCTGGAAGCAGCCGTCGCCGTCGATCGCCCAGACCGTGGTGTCGGGGCAGCCGTACTTGGCGCCCATGGCCGCGGGGACGGCGTAGCCCATCGTCCCGGCGCCGCCGCTGTTGAGCCAGGTGCCCGGCTTCTCGTAGCGGATGAACTGCGCGGCCCACATCTGGTGCTGGCCGACGCCGGAGGTATAGATCGCGTCGGGGCCGGCGATCGCGCCGAGCCGCTCGATGACGTACTGCGGCGACAGCGAGCCGTCCTCGGGCCAGTCGTAGCCGAGCGGGTAGCGGTCGCGCCAGTCGTCGAGCTGGGTCCACCAGGCGGTGAGGTCGGCGCGCCGGCCGGCCTCGTGCTCGGCGCGCAGGGCGGTCACCAGCTCGGCGATCGTCTCCTTCGCGTCGCCGACGATCGGCACGTCGGCCTTGCGGTTCTTGCCGATCTCGGCCGGGTCGATGTCGGCGTGCACGACCAGGGCACCGGGCGCGAAGGTCGACAGCTGGCCGGTGACGCGGTCGTCGAAGCGGGCGCCCAGGGCGACGAGGACGTCGGCCTTCTGCAGCGCGGTCACGGCGGCGACGGTGCCGTGCATGCCCGGCATGCCCAGGTGCTGCGGCGAGCTGTCGGGGAAGGCGCCGCGGGCCATGAGCGTGGTGACGACGGGCGCGCCGGTGAGCTCGGCCAGCTCGGCGAGCTCCGCGGTGGCGGAGGCCTTGAGCACGCCGCCGCCGACGTAGAGGACCGGGCGGCGGGCGCCGGCGATCAGCGCGGCGGCCTCGCGGACCTGCTTGCCGTGCGGGCGGGTGGTCGGCTTGTAGCCGGGCAGGTCCAGCCGCGGCGGCCAGGCGAAGTCGGTGCGCGCCTGCAGCACGTCCTTGGGGATGTCGACCAGGACCGGCCCGGGGCGGCCGGTGGCGGCGAGGTGGAAGGCCTCGGCGATCCGCTGCGGGATCTCGGCGGGGTCGGTGACCAGGAAGTTGTGCTTGGTGATCGGCATCGTGATGCCGCGGATGTCGGCCTCCTGGAAGGCGTCGGTGCCGATCGCGGCGCTGGGCACCTGCCCGGTGATCGCGACGATCGGGACCGAGTCCATGTAGGCGTCGGCGAGCGGGGTGACCAGGTTGGTCGCGCCCGGGCCCGAGGTGGCCATGCAGACGCCGACCCGGCCGGTGGCCTGCGCGTACCCGGTGGCGGCGTGGCCGGCGCCCTGCTCGTGGCGGACCAGGACGTGGCGCACGCGGGAGTCGAACAGCGGGTCGTAGGCCGGCAGGATCGCCCCGCCGGGGATGCCGAACACCACGTCGACGCCGACCGCCTCGAGCGAGCGGACCAGGCTCTGGGCGCCGGTGATGCCGGTCGCGGGCAGGTGAGCGGACTCGGCGATCGAGCGGGCCGTCGTCTCGACACCGGTGAGCGCCTCGGCGGCCTCTCGGGTGGCGGACTCGCTCGGGGTCGTGGTCATGGGGGGCGTCTCCTGGGCCGGACGTGCAGGGAGGGTGCGGTCGGGTGCCTGCTCGGGCAACAAAAAACCCCTCGTGCCACGGGCACGGAGGGGTCAGCGCGTCGGTCGGGCGACCGGCGCGCTAGGCGAGTACGAGGAGCAGGCAGGCGGAGGGCACGACCACACTGTGCGCCTCCGCCGTCGGGACGTCAACCAGCCCGTCCCACACCGTGGGACCGTGTCGAGCGGAACCTGGGACGACGCTCCGCGCCCGCTACGGGACGGCGACCGCCTCGGGGCCGCCGACCAGGGCCGGGTCGAACCCGTCGACCCGGGCGGGCAGGTCCGCGGCGGGCACCGGCCGGCCGATGTGCCAGCCCTGCAGGAAGCGGCAGCCCAGCGCGGTGAGCACCTCGAGCTGGGCGCGGGTCTCCACGCCCTCGGCGACGACGTCCATGCCGAGCGTGCGGCCGAGGTCGACGACGCTGCCGACGAGGGCGGCGACGCGCGGGTCGGTGTCGATGCCGGAGACGAACCCGCGGTCCATCTTCAGCACCTGCACGGGCAGCCGGGCGAGGTAGGCCAGCGACGAGTAGCCCTTGCCGAAGTCGTCGAGGGAGACCACGCAGCCCAGCGCGGACAGCTCGGCGAGCTCGGCCAGCAGCCGCTCGTCGTCGTCCATGAGGACGCTCTCGGTGACCTCGACCATGAGCAGGTGCGCCGGCAGGCCGGAGCCCTCCAGCGCGCGGGTGACGTCCTCCACCAGGCAGCGGGCCTGCAGGTGGCGCACGGAGATGTTGACGCCGAGCTTGAGGTCGCGGCCGCCGGCGACGAGGCGGGCGTGCTCGGCGGTGGCGGTCGCGAGCACCCAGCGCTGCAGCGGCACGATGAGCCCGTCGTCCTCGGCCAGGCCGATGAACTCCTCCGGCGGTACGGGGCCGAGCTCGGGGTGGTCCCAGCGCACCAGCGCCTCGACGCCGAGCACGCGCCGCTCCTCCGCGCCGGCGACCGGCTGGTAGACCATCCGCAGCTCGCCGCGGGCGATGGCGCCGGGCAGGTCGCGGGCCAGCCGGCTGCGGCGGGCGGACTCCTCGACGAGGGCCTCCCCCGACGCCCGGACGCCGTTCTTGCCCTGCGCCTTGACGGTGCGCAGCGCGAGGTCGGCCTCCCGCACGGTGGCCGAGGCGTCCGCGCCGGACAGCACCTCGGTGACGCCGACGCTGGCCGACACCCGCAGCACGGGGCCCGCAGTCTCCGGCTCCCCCGGCGCGGCGTGCCGGCTCGTGCGGTCGAGCTTCGCGACCAGCCGCTCGGCCAGGGCGAGGGCCTCGTCGGGGCCGCCGTCGACGACGAGGGCGAACTCGTCGCCGCCGAGCCGGGCCACCAGGTCGGTGCCGCGCGCCTCGGCGCGCAGTGCGGCCGCGACCTCGACCAGCAGCCGGTCCCCGGCGTCGTGGCCGGCGAGGTCGTTGACGGCCTTGAAGCCGTCGAGGTCGACGAGCAGCACGCAGGCGCGGGCGCCGCGGCCGGCGCGGGCGAGGGCGCCGTCGAGGGCGGCCATGAACCGGGCGCGGTTGGGCAGGCCGGTGAGCGAGTCGGTGTAGGCCAGCCGCTCGAGCTCGCGGTGGCTGGCGCGGCGCTCGGTGACGTCGCGCAGGTGCAGCACCAGCCCGTCGCCGGTGCGGCGGCCGCCGGTGCGGGCGGCACCGGACACCTCGACCTCGCGCCACGCGCCGTCGGCGGTGCGCAGCCGGCCGGTGGCGGGCAGGCCGTCGGGGGCGCCGTCGCGCAGGGCCGCGGCGACCCGGACGACGAGGTCGCGGTCCTCCTCGTGCAGCAGCCCGACGAGCAGGCGTCCGCGGAGGTCCTCCTCGGGGCGGCCGAGCTGGGCCTCGACCGCGCCGGTCGCCGAGGTCACCCGGCCGGCGGCGTCGAGCTCGACGGTGACGGCGTCGCCGCTGTGCACCAGCGCGCGGAACCAGCCCTCGGTGCGCTCGAGGCGGCGGGTGAGCCGGGCGGCGTCGAGCACCCAGGACAGGGTGCGGACCGCGGCCAGCAGCAGCAGGACGGTGGCGGCGCCGGCCTCGGCGGCCTGCAGCGGCCGCCCCGCGACGACGCCGGCGGTCAGCCCGACCAGCGCGGCGGTCGCGGCGCCGTGGGCGAGCACGCCGCCGCGCAGGGGCAGCGCCCGCCGGGACCCCGGCGGGAAGTCGGCGGCCGGCACGGGAGGGTCGGCGGCGGCCGCACCCAGGGCGGTGCCGAGCATGGCGAGCCACGCGAGCACGGTGACCACCCCGGCGACCGGGGCGGCGCCCTCGGCCGTGCGGCCGGCCGCGCCGCCGAGGGCGACGACGGCCATCGCCACGAAGGAGGCGAGCAGCCAGCCGGCCGCGCGGCGGCGGTCCTCCGACACCGCGGTGAGGGTGACCAGGCCGATGCCGCACAGGACGGCGCCCACCAGCGGGTAGCCGACGGCGATCAGGCCCTCGGCGGGGCCGCGGACGGCGGCCAGCAGGTCGGCGAGCAGGACGTCGCCGAGCAGCGCGACGGCGATGGTGACGACGAGGCCGTCGAGCACCACGCGGGTGCCCAGCCGGCGCTCGGCCCGCGGCGGCAGGAGCAGCACGGCGGCCGACACCGCGACCGGGACGGCGAGCAGGGCGGGCAGGTCCTCGACCCCGCCGGCACTCATGTCGCGGTCGGGCCGGGCGAGGGCGAGCACCTGGCCGAGCGCGAGCAGCGCGCCGGCGGCCGCGAGCGCCTGCCAGGGCCGGCGGGCGGTCCGGGGCAGGCGGGCGGCGCGGCGGGCCAGCACGGCGGCGGCAGCGCCGGAGCCGAGCGCGAGCGCCGCCGGGACGAGCCGGCCGGCCTCCTGCGCCCCGGACAGCTGCAGCGCGGTGGTGCCGGCGCCGAGGACTGCGAGCAGGACGACGACGGCGCGGCTGGCGGCGTCAGGCACCGGACGCCTCCCGCAGGACGGAGGAGTCGGCGGTCTCCCCGGCGATCAGGGTCGCGGCCGGGCCGGCCGAGGAGCCGACCAGCCCCGGCCACAGCGCGCCGGCGTTCTCGCGCAGCACCTGCGCCAGGTCGGCGGCCGGCAGCGGGCGAGCGAGCAGGAAGCCCTGCGCGAAGCCGACGCCGAGACCGCGCAGCACGCCGAGCTGGGCCGGCGTCTCCACGCCCTCGGCGACGACGTCGAGGCCGAGCGCGCGGCCGATGGTGACCATCGACTCGCACAGCGCCCGGCTGTCCCGGTCGCGGTCCACGCGGGAGACGAACGCGCGGTCGAGCTTGACGACGTCGATGGGCAGGCGGGTCAGGTGCAGCAGCGACGAGGAGCCGGTGCCGAAGTCGTCGAGGGCCACGTGCACGCCCATGAGGCGCAGCGCGGCGATGTCGCCGTCGACGGCGGTGCCGGCCGCGCGCACGGTGGCCTCGGTGATCTCGAGGACCAGCCGCTCGGGCCCGAGGCCGGAGCAGCGCAGGGCGCCCGCGACGTCGTCGACCAGGGTGCGGGCGGCGACGTGCGCGGCGGAGATGTTGACGCCCAGCCGCAGCGGGACGCCGTCGACGGCGGGCAGCCCGGCGACGGTGGTCGTGGCCTCCCGCAGGGCCCAGCGCTGCAGGTCGGCGATGACGCCGGCCCGCTCGGCGACGGGCACGAACTCCCGCGGCGGGACCTCGCCGAGGTCGGGGTGCCGCCAGCGCAGCAGCGCCTCTACGCCGGTCACCCGCTGCTCCCCCATCGACACGATCGGCTGGAACGCCAGCCACAGCTCCCCGCGCGCGGCGGCTCCGGCGACGTCCTCGCGCAGCCGGTCCCGGCGGGCCGCGGCCGCGCCGAGCTCCGGGGTCCACACGGTGGCCCGGGCCCGGCCGGAGGTGCGCGCGGCGGCGACGGCGAGCTCGGCGCGCGCGGTCAGCCCGGCGACGTCGAGGCCGTCCTCGGCGACGACGACGCCGACGTCGGCGGTGAGGTCGAAGACGCCCGCGGGCGTGGTCACCGGCTGCTCGAGCACGGCGAGGCAGCGGTCGGCGAGCAGCGCGGCGGTGTCGGCGTCGCCCTCGGCGAGGATGCCGAAGGTGCCGCCCACGGTGCGGGCCACGACCTCCTCGCCGCGGGTGGTGGCGCGCAGCCGGCGGCCGAGCTCGACCAGGACGGTGGTCACGGTGTCGCGGCCGGCGTGCTCGCGGACGTCGTCGAGCCCGCGGACGTCGACGAGCAGCACGGCGTGGCCGGCGCCCGTGCCGGCCAGTGCGGCTTCCCAGCCGGCCCGGTTGGGCAGGCCGGTCAGGGCGTCGGTGTAGGCGACCTCGGCCAGCGCGCGCTCGCGGGCCTCGCGCTCGGTCACGTCCCGGCAGTGCAGCACGACGGAGCCGACCGCGGCCTCGTCGCGCAGGTCGGCGACGCTCGCCTCCAGGTGCCGGGTGCCGCCGTCGGTGGTGCGGACGCGGAGGGTCAGCAGGCCGGGCGCCCCGGCGGGGCCGGCGAGCAGCCGGCGCAGCGCGGCGGCGTCGGCGGGGTCGACGGTGCCGGGGCGGGCGGTGCCACCGGTGAGCAGGTCGCGGCCGGCCAGCTCGGCGGGCGTGGTGCCCAGCAGGTCGGCCAGCGCCGCGGAGACCCAGCCGACGCGCAGCCGGCGGTCGAGGACGAGCACGGCCTCGCGGGTGGACTGCAGGAGCTTGCGGAAGTACGCCTCGTCCGAGCGCAGGCGGGCGCCGCGCTGGTGGTCCTCGCGGGCGGTGACCCAGCGGTGCGCCGCCGACAGGGCCACGCACAGCAGCGCGCCGGCGAGGGTGACCCGGGTGGGCCGGACGCCGAACGCGAGCGGGCCGACGACGACCCCGACCACGGCGACGAGCGCGAGCTGGGGCAGGACCGACCGCAGCTGGACGGCGCGGCCGCTGGCGGCGCCGGTCGAGGAGGAGGCGGCGGCGTCGCGGAGGCGGGCCAGCACGACCAGCGCCAGCCCGAGCACCACGGCGATCCGGGTGGCGGCGACGAGGTGGGGCGCGCCGAGCAGCGCGGCGGAGGTGGCGGTGCCGCGGCCCAGGCACAGCAGCACCAGGCCGCCGAGCAGGACGGCGGCCATCCCCTGGCGGTGCGCCGCCACGGAGCCGAGGACGGTGAGCGCGGCGGCCATGACCGCGCCGGTGGCGGCGACGGCGGCGCCGAGCACCAGCTGGGCGCCGACGGTCAGGCCGGCCCAGCTGTTGCCCGGGCCGACCAGCAGCAGCTGCATGACCACGACCGCGGCGGTGCCGAACAGCGCCAGCTCGAGCGACGTGCGCGAGCAGGTGCGGCGCAGGCCGGAGCGCCCGGCCATGTGCAGCAGCGCCACGACGGTGACGGCGTAGCCGGGCACGGTGGGCAGCCAGCGCAGGACGACCTGCTGCAGCACCGTCTCCGGCTGCACGACCGCGCCCACCGCGAGCGCGAGGACGGGGAAGAGCGGGGCGAGGGCGAGCAGCCGCCACGGCCGGTCGCCGGCCGCACCCGAGCGGCTCGTCGCGAACAGCACGGCCGCCGTCGCCACCCCGGCGAGGGCGGCGACGGCGTCGCCGAGCGGGGTCAGCGGCGGGACGAGCGCGGCGAGCACGCACGCCGCCGCGGCGGGCACGGCAGCCGCGAGCAGCCACCTGGTCCGTCTGTCCACAGTCCCGGTGTCGGCACCGCGGGCGGGCCGGAACAGCGCGGGGCGCCGCCGCTCACCCCATCGGGGGGACTCCCCCGGGTCTCAGCCGCAGATGGCGCCGTTCGCCGCGGAGCCGACGAGCTTGGCGTACTTCCCGAGGACCCCGGTGGTGTAGCGCGGGGGCAGCGGCTGCCAGCCCTGGCGGCGCCGGGCGAGCTCGTCGTCGTCGACCAGCAGGTCCAGCGTGCGGGTGGTCAGGTCCAGCCGGATCCGGTCGCCGTCGCGGACGAACGCGATCGGGCCGCCGTCGGTGGCCTCGGGCGCGACGTGCCCGACGCACAGGCCGGTGGTCCCGCCGGAGAAGCGGCCGTCGGTGAGCAGCAGGACGTCCTTGCCCAGGCCCGCGCCCTTGATGGCGCCGGTGACGGCGAGCATCTCGCGCATGCCCGGCCCGCCGCGCGGCCCCTCGTAGCGGATGACGACGACGTCGCCGCTCTGCAGCGTGCCCTCGGTGACGGCGTCCATGGCGCCCTGCTCGCCGTCGAAGACCCGCGCGGTGCCCTCGAAGACCTCGGCGTCGAAGCCGGCCGACTTGACCACGGCCCCCTCGGGCGAGAGCGAGCCGCGCAGGATGGTCAGCCCGCCCGTCTTGTGGATCGGGTTCTCCATCGCGTGCACGATCGTGCCGTCGAGGTCCGGCGGGGCGATCTCGGCGAGGTTCTCGGCCATGGTCTTGCCGGTCACGGTGAGCGCGTCGCCGTGCAGCAGGCCGGCGTCGAGCAGGGCCCGCAGCACCACCGGGACGCCGCCGACGCGGTCGATGTCGGTCATGACGAACCGGCCGAACGGCTTGACGTCGGCCAGGTGCGGGGTGCGGTCGCCGATCCGGTTGAAGTCGTCGAGCGTGAGGTCGACCTGCGCCTCGTGCGCGATGGCCAGCAGGTGCAGCACGGCGTTGGTGGAGCCGCCGAGCGCCATGACGACGGTGATGGCGTTCTCGAACGCCTCCCGGGTCATGATCTGGCGGGCGGTGATGCCCTTGCGCAGCAGGTTGACCACGGCCTCGCCGGAGGCGACGGCGAACGCGTCGCGGCGGCTGTCGGGGGCCGGCGGGGCGGCACTGCCGGGCAGCGCCATGCCGAGCGCCTCGGCCACGCTGGCCATGGTGTTGGCGGTGTACATGCCTCCGCAGGAGCCCATGCCGGGGCAGGCGGCCCGCTCGACGGCGGCGAGCTCGTCCTGGGTGATCAGCCCGCGGGCGCAGGCGCCGACGGCCTCGAAGACGTCGATGATCGTGAGGTCGTCGCGGTCGCCGAGCTTCCCGGGCAGCGTCGAGCCGGAGTAGAGGAACACGCTCGCGAGGTCCAGTCGCGCGGCGGCCATGAGCATCCCGGGCAGCGACTTGTCGCAGCCGGCGAGCAGCACCGAGCCGTCGAGCCGCTCGGCGAACATGACCGTCTCCACCGAGTCGGCGATGACCTCGCGGCTGACCAGCGAGGCGCGCATGCCCTCGTGGCCCATCGAGATGCCGTCGGAGACGGAGATCGTGCCGAACTCCAGCGGGAACCCGCCGGCGGCGTGCACGCCCTCCTTCGCCCGCTTGGCCAGCCGGTCGAGGGAGAGGTTGCAGGGGGTGATCTCGTTCCAGGACGAGGCGACGCCGATCTGCGGCTTCTCCCAGTCGTCGTCGCCCATGCCGACGGCGCGCAGCATCGCGCGGGCCGGGGCCCGGGTGATGCCGTCGGTCACCTCGCGGCTGCGCGGCTTGACGTCGGCGGTGGTGCGGGGCTCGTCCACGGTGGTCACGGACGACGAGGGTAGGCGCGTTCGGGGGGCCGTCCCAGATGCCGCTGATACTGGTACCGCCACCACCACCGAGGAGGAGCGCTGTTCGCCACCGCCCGTCGTGAACTCGCCGACTTCCTGCGCTCCCGGCGCGCCCAGCTCGACCCGCGCGACACCGGGCTGCCGGCCGGGGGCGCGCGACGCACGCCGGGGCTGCGCCGCGAGGAGGTCGCGCTGCTCTCGGGCGTGAGCTCCACCTGGTACACGTGGCTGGAGCAGGGCCGCGACATCCGGCCCTCCCGGCAGGTGGTCGACGCGCTGGCCGCCACCCTGCGCATGACGCCGGCCGAGCACGGCTACGTGCTGCGGCTGACCGGCCACGGCGGCGCCGCCCCCGGCGACCCGGGCGACGGCATGCCCGGCCACGTGCAGCGGCTGCTCGACGCGCTGGGCCCCTCCCCCGCCTACGCCATCACCGCCGACTGGACGATCGCCGGCTGGAACCGCGCCTACGAGCGGCTCTACCCCGGCGTGGCCGCCGTCGCCCCGGACCGGCGCAACCTGCTGGAGCTGGTCTTCACCGACCCGGCCGTACGGGCGCTGCTCGGCGACTGGGACACCGACAGCCGCCGGTTCCTCGCCCAGTTCCGCGCCGAGGTGGGGCCGCGGCTGGCCGACCCGCCGGTGGTCGACCTGGTCACCCGGCTCGAGGCGGCGAGCCCCGCGTTCCGCGCCGGCTGGGCCAGCCACGACGTCGACCGGTTCACCTCCGCCGAGCGGCGCTTCGAGCACCCGGAGGTCGGCACGCTGCTGCTCGAGCACCACCAGCTCGCGCCGGCCGACGCGCCGGGTCTGCAGGTCGTCGTCTACACCGCGGCCGCGGGCAGCGAGACCGCCGCGCGGCTGGCCCGGCTCGCCGGCCCGGCCGCCGGTCAGGCCGCCGGTCAGGCCGCCGGGGGCTGAGGCACCTCGAAGCGGCCGCCGGACCAGCCGGCCAGCCGCGGCAGGTCGCGGGCGCGCAGCACCGGCAGCCGCACCTCGCCGCCGCCGCGGGTGACCAGCCGCAGCCGCGCGTTGCGCACGACGCGGATCCCGGCCAGGTCGTCCCACGCCACGCGGCGCTGCCCGAGCACGCCGCGGGTGGTGATGGCCTCGTCGTCGACGTCGACGCCCACCCGCAGCACCCACACCGCGGCGGCCAGCGGCAGCAGGAGGACGAGCGCGGCCCACGGGGAGGCCGCGGCGAAGGGCAGCACGCAGACGGCCAGGAAGACGACGGGGACGAGGGCGACCCGGCTCAGCCGCATCCGCGCATGGACAGCCACGTCCGCCGATGATCCCTCAGTAGTCGCCGACGACGTCGGTCAGCGGCTCGCCGGCCAGCACCCGCCGCAGCTGGGCGAGGACGGTCTCCTGCGCGCGGGCCCGCGTCTGCGGCACCGCGCCGCCCACGTGCGGGGTGAGCAGCAGCCCCGGCGCCGTCCACAGCGGGTGGCCCTCGGGCAGCGGCTCGGGCTCGGTGACGTCGAGGGCGGCGCGCAGCCGGCCGGAGGTGAGCTCGGCGACCAGCGCGTCGGTGTCCACGACCACCCCGCGGGCGGCGTTGACCAGCAGCGCGCCGTCCGGCATGGCGGCGAGGAACGCGGCGTCGACCATGCCGGTGGTCTCGGCGGTGACCGGCACGATGAGCACGACGACGTCGGCCGACGGCAGCAGGTCCGGCAGCTCGTCGGTGCCGTGGACGCCGTCGCGGGCGGTGCGGCCGACGTAGGTGAGCTCGGCGTCGAAGCCGGACATCATCGCGCCGATCCGGCGGGCGATGTCGCCGGCGCCGACGACGAGCACCCGCGCGCCGACCAGCGAGCGGTGGGTGCCGGGCGCCCAGCGGCCGGCGTCCTGCGCGCGGACGAACTCCGGCAGGCCGCGCTGTGCGGCGAGGGTGGCGGCGAGCACCCACTCCGCCGTCGACGGGGTGTGCGCGCCACGGGCGTTGCACAGCACGACGCCGTCGGGCAGCCGGCCGGTGAACCGCTCGGCGCCGGCGCTGAGCAGCTGCACCAGGCGCAGGTCGGGCAGCGCGGCGAGGAACGCCTCGTCCGGCTGCGCGCCGCCGAAGGCCGGCACCCACACGCGCGCGGCCGCGGCCTCGCCCGTGGGCGGGCCGTCGTCGGGGGTGACGTGTGCGCGCACCCGCGGGTCGAGGGCCGCGACGGCGTCGGCCATCTCGCGCGAGGGCACGAGGACGGTCAGCGTCTCGTCGGGGCCGGCGATGTCGGTGCCGCGGATCTCGGGTGCCACGGGGTCCGAGCGTAGGCAGCCGCGCTCCACCCGGCCGCACCGTGCCCGGCCGTACTGTGGGTCGGGTGAGGCGGCAGCGGGGGCGGCGGGCGGCCGGCGCCGCGTGCGCGGTGGCCCTGACCCTGGTCCTCGCCGGCTGCGGCGAGGAGGGCTACGAGCCCAGCGGCCCGTTCCGGCCGCTGCCGGAGGGCGCGCCCCCGGAGGTCGGCCCGCCCACGGAGTCCTCCCCCGCCCCGGCGCCCGGCGACCCCGCCGACCCCGGCTCCGGGCAGGCCGGCGGCGACCCCAACGTCGTCGCGTCCGGGCTCACCGTGCCCACCGGCCTGGTCGTGCTGCCCGACGGCAGCGCCGTGGTCGGCGAGCGGGAGACCGGCCGGCTGCTGCAGGTCTTCCCCGACCGCTCGCCGGCCCGTGAGCTCATGGTGGTGCCGGGCGTCGACACCGGTGGCGACGGCGGCCTGCTCGGCCTCGCGCTCTCCCCGACGTTCGACGAGGACGGGCTGTTCTACGCCTACGTGTCGACGGCGACGGACAACCGCGTCGTCCGCTTCCCGATCGGCGGCACCCCGAACCCGGTGTTCACCGGCATCCCGCGCGGCGAGACGCACAACGGCGGCGGGCTGGCGTTCAGCACCGACGGCACGCTGCTGGTCGGCACCGGCGACACCGGCAACCCGGCGCTCGGGCAAGACCCGGCGTCCCTGGGCGGCAAGGTGCTGCGCATCGACGTCTTCGGGCGGCCGTCCAACGCCGCCGGGCCGGTGTTCAGCAGCGGCTTCGCCGACGTCACCGCGATCTGCCCGACCGCCGACCTGCCCTCGACGATCTACGCCGTCGACGAGTCGGCGGCCGGCCCCGACGAGCTCAACGAGCTCTCGGAGGGCACCGACCACGGCTGGCCGACCGCCGGCGGCGGCACGATCGAGCCGGTGTTCGAGGTGGACAACGCCGCGGGCGGGCTCGGCGGCTGCGCCGCCGTCGGCACCACGGTCTTCCTCGGCACCCTCGACGGGCAGCAGGTGACCGTCGTCCAGGTCGACGGCGAGGGCACCGTGAGCGAGGAGCCCGAGCAGCTGCTCACCGGGCGCTACGGCCGGCTGCGCACCGTCGTCCTCGACGGCGAGGGCGCGCTGTGGATCACCACGTCGAACCGAGACGGGATCGGCGCGCCCGCCGAGGACGACGACAAGGTGCTGCGCATCCTGCCGCCGTCCTCGACCGGCAACTCGCCGTTGTAGCGGCCCGCGGTGCCGTGCCCGGTGGCGGGCCCCGGAGGGGTCCCCGGCGGGTGCGGCGGACGGGCTCAGCGCACGTCGGGGACGGCACGTGGCCGCGGTGCGGTCCGGTAGGACCGCAGTGTCATCGCACGCGCTCCTCGAGCATCCGGCGAACGGTCGCGGCGTCGGCCTGGCCGCGGGTGGTCTTCATGACCGCGCCCACGAGCGCGCCGAGCGCCTGGACCTTCCCGCCGCGCACCTTCTCCACGACGTCCGGCGCGCCGGCGATCGCGGCCTCGACGGCGGCGACCAGCTCGTCGGACTCCCCCATCACCGCCAGGCCGCGGGCCTCGACGACGGCGCGCGGGTCGCCCTCGCCGGCCAGCACGCCGTCGAGCGCCTGGCGGGCCAGCTTGTCGTTGATCGTGCCCTCGGCGACCAGCGCGGTCAGCTCGGCGACCTGGGCCGGGGTGACGGCGAGGTCGGCCAGCTCGACGCCGGCGTCGTTGGCCCGGCGCGCCAGCTCCCCCAGCCACCACTTGCGGGCGTCGGCCGGCGTGGCCCCGGCGGCGACGGTCTGCTCGACCAGCCCGAGCGCCCCGGCGTTGACCAGCCAGGTCAGCTCGGTGGCCGACAGGCCCCACTCCTCCTGCAGCCGGCGGCGGCGGGCGGCGGGCAGCTCGGGCAGGCCGGCCGCCAGCTTCTCGATCCACTCGGCGTCGGGCGCGAGCGGCACGAGGTCGGGCTCGGGGAAGTACCGGTAGTCGGTGGCCTCCTCCTTGCTCCGCCCGGACGAGGTGCTGCCGGTGTCCTCGTGGAAGTGCCGGGTCTCCTGCACGACCCGCCCGCCCGCGTCGAGGACGGCGGCCTGGCGGCGCATCTCGTAGCGCACCGAACGCTCCACCGACCGCAGCGAGTTGACGTTCTTGGTCTCGGTGCGGGTCCCCCACTCCAGGCTGCCGATCGGCGCGAGCGAGGTGTTGACGTCGCAGCGCAGGCTGCCCTGCTCCATCCGGACGTCGGAGGCGCCGAGCGCCTGGATGATCTCGCGCAGCTCGGTCACGTAGGCGCGGGCGACCTCGGGGGCCTTCGCACCGGCGCCGGCGACCGGGCGGGTGACGATCTCGACCAGCGGGATGCCGGCGCGGTTGAAGTCGACCAGCGAGTGGTCGGCGCCGTGGATGCGGCCGGTGGCGCCGCCGACGTGCAGGTTCTTGCCGGTGTCCTCCTCGAGGTGCACCCGCTCGATCTCCACGCGGTAGGTCTCGCCGTCGACCTCGACGTCGAGGTGCCCGGCGGTGCACAGCGGCTCGTCGTACTGGCTGGTCTGGAAGCCCTTCGGGATGTCCGGGTAGAAGTAGTTCTTCCGGGCGAAGCGCGACCAGGACGCGATCCGGCAGCCCAGCGCGAGGCCGATGCGGATCGTCGACTCGACGGCGGCGGCGTTGGCCACCGGCAGCGAGCCGGGCAGGCCGAGGCACACCGGGCAGGTCTGCGTGTTGGGCTCGGCGCCGAAGGTGGTCGCGCAGCCGCAGAACATCTTCGACTCGGTGCCCAGCTCGACGTGGGTCTCCAGGCCGATGACCGGCTCGTACCGGGTGAGGACGTCGTCGAACTCGACCAGGGTCTCGCTGCGGGTCTCGCTCACGGGGTGGGGTCTCCCTTCGGGGCGGTGCTGCGCCCGGTCAGCCAGGCGCCGACGCCGGTCAGCAGCCCCAGGACGATGAAGACGGCGAACACCGCGCGGCCGGTGGTCAGCCAGAGCACGAGCCCGGCGAGGACGACGAACGCGGTCAGGCCCCAGGCGGCCTTGAGGGCGCCGTTCACGCGGCACGCTCCGCGAGGCGGTCGGTGAGCGGCGCGCCCTGGGCGGCCTCGACGGCGGCGGCGACGCGGTAGCAGCGGTCGTCGGCCAGCGCGGGCGCCATCACCTGCAGGCCCACCGGCAGGCCGTCGGACAGGCCGCACGGCACCGAGATCGCCGGGACGCCGGCGAGGCTCGCCGGCAGGGTGCACAGGTCGGCGGCGTACATGGCCAGCGGGTCGTCGACGCGGGCGCCGATCGACCAGGCCACGGTCGGGCTGGTGGGGCTGACCAGGACGTCGACGCCGCCGTCGAACGCGGCGGTGAAGTCGCGGGTGATCAGCGTGCGCACCTTCTGCGCCTGCCCGTAGTAGGCGTCGTAGTAGCCGGCCGACAGCGCGTAGGTGCCGAGGATGATCCGGCGCTTCACCTCGGGGCCGAAGCCCTGCTCGCGGGTGAGCGCCATGACCTCGTCGACGTCGCGGCTGCCGTCGTCGCCCACGCGGATGCCGAACCGCATGCCCTCGAAGCGGGCCAGGTTCGACGACGCCTCGCTCGGCGCGATCAGGTAGTACGCGGGCAGCGCCAGCCCGAACGACGGGCAGGTCACCTCGCGCACCTCGGCGCCGGCGGCCTCCAGCAGCGCGACCGCCTCGGCGAACCGGTCGAGCACGCCCTGCTCGTAGCCCTCGCGGGCGCCCTCGCCGCCGAGCTCCCGGACGACGCCGACGCGCAGGCCGGCCAGGTCGCCGGTGGCGCCGCGGCGGGCCGCCTCGACGACGGTGGGGACGGGCGCGTCGATGCTCGTGGAGTCGCGCGGGTCGTGGCCGCCGATGGCCTCGTGCAGCAGGGCGGCGTCCATGACCGTGCGGGCCATCGGGCCGGCCTGGTCGAGGCTCGAGGAGAAGGCGATGAGGCCGTAGCGCGACACCGAGCCGTAGGTCGGCTTGTGCCCGACGAGCCCGGTGACGGCGGCCGGCTGCCGGATCGAGCCGCCGGTGTCGGTGCCGAGCGCGAGCGGCGCGAGCCGGCCGGCGACCGCGGCGCTCGACCCACCCGAGGAGCCGCCGGGGATCCGGTCGTGGTCCCAGGGGTTGCGGGTGGGCCGGTAGGCGGAGTTCTCGGTGGAGGACCCCATGGCGAACTCGTCCATGTTGGTCTTGCCGAGCAGCACCGTGCCGGCCTCCTGCAGCCGGGTGGCGACGGTGGCCGAGTACGGCGGGCGCCAGCCCTCGAGGATCCGCGAGCCGCTGGTGGTGGGCACGCCCTCGGTGACGAAGACGTCCTTGAGCGCCACGGGGATGCCGGCCAGGCCGGTGCCGGCGGCGCCGGAGGCGTCGATCTCGGCGGCGCGGGCGAGCGCGGCGTCGTCGTCGACGAAGAGGTAGGCGCCGAGGGCGCCGTCCTCGGCGGCGATCCGGTCGAGGTGCGCGCGGGTGACCTCGACGGCGGAGGTCTCGCCGGCGGACAGCGCCGCCTGCAGCTCGACGGCGGTCAGGGCGGTGAGGTCGCTCACTCCTCCTCCCCCAGGATGCGTGGGACGCGGAAGCGGTCGTCCTCGGCGGCGGGGGCGCCGGCCAGGACGACGTCGCGGGGCAGGCTCGGCGTGGCGACGTCGGGCCGCAGGACGTTGGTCAGCGGGACGGCGTGCGTGGTGGGGGCGACGTCGCCGGCGTCGGCGCGCTGCACCTGGGCCACCGCGTCGAGCACCGCCCCGAGCTGGCCGGCGAAGCGGTCGAGCTCCTCGTCGGTGACGGCGAGCCGGGCCAGTCGCGCGAGGTGCGCGATGTCCTGGCGGCCGAGGGCGGGCGTCGCCCCGCGGTCGGGGGTGGACTCGGTGCTCATGCTGGGGCGGGACTCCTGTCGTCGGCGCCGCGCCGGCGCCAGGGACGCAACCCGCTCAGCCTACGCGGCGGCGCCCGGGCCGCTCCGACCGCCGAGGGGACGCATCCCACGCCCCGGTCCCCGCGTCGCACCTCGACCCGGGACCCGGCCATGGGGGAAGCTGCCTACTCGATCGACGCGGATCGTCCTGCACCTCGATGTCGTCAGCGGAGGAACCGTGTCCTATCTCCTGCGCCTGGTGGTCCCCGACCGGCCCGGCCTGCTGGGTGCCGTGGCGACCGCGCTGGGCACCGCGGGGATCGACATCGTCTCCGTCGACGTGCTCGAGCGCGGGGGCGGCGTGGCCGTCGACGACATCGTCGTCGACCTGCCGCCCGACCGGCTGCCCGACAGCCTGATCACCGCCGCGCAGGCGGTGCCCGGCGTGCAGGTGGAGTCATTGCGGCCCTTCGCCGGGCCGCTGGACACCCACCGCGAGCTCGACCTGCTCGAGGCGCTGGCGCGGGCGGCCGAGGGCACCGCGGTGAAGCTGCTGGCCGCCGAGATGCCGCGGGTGTTCCACGCCGGGTGGGCAGCCGTGCTGCAGGCCTCCGGCGACGGCTCGGCCGTGGTGCTCGCCGCCTCCGACGCCGCGCCCGCGCTGGAGGGCATGGCGCTGCCGTGGCTGCCGCTGTCCTCGCCGCTGCTGCTGCCCAGCGAGGACGACTGGGTGCCTGAGCGCTGGCAGGAGATGGCGATCGAGATGATGGCCGCCCCCTTCGGCGCCCCCGACACGGCCGTGCTGCTGGGCCGGTCCGGCGGGCCGGCGTTCCGCCGGTCGGAGCTGCTGCGGCTCACACACTTGACGGGCATCGCGACGTCGGTCGCCCACCTGCCACCGGTCTGACCTGCGGGTTCGTCCGTCCACAGAGGTTGTTCGGGTCTCGGTTCGAACGTATGATCGAAGGCGTGACGACGGTCCTGCCCGCTCCCGCCGGGGCGCCTGCCGCGGGGTGGGCGTCCGGGCCGCTGGGGTCAGTGCAGGCGTGTGATCGGGAGGTGTCGCGGCAGGCGGCGCTGCGGTACCGGGCTGTGGCGGCGTTCGCGCTCTCCCGGCCGTCGTCGGTGGATCGGCCGCAGGGCACGCGCGGGGCGATGGCGGCGGAGCGGTGGGCGGCGCGGCCGGAGCTGCTGCGCTCGGTGAGCGAGTGGGCCACCCAGGAGCTGTGCGTGGCGCTGTCGCTCACCTCGAACGCCGCCGAGGCGCTGCTGGTGCGGTCGCTGACGCTGGTCCACCGGCTACCGGCCACCCTCGACGCGCTCGAGGCCGGTGCCGTCCACGCCGGGCACGTGGCCGCGCTGCTCGACCACGTCGCGCCGGTCGCCGACGACACGGTGCGCGCCGCGCTGGAGCGGGACCTGCTCGCCTGGTCCGCCCGCCGCGGCGCGGTGTGCACGCCGGCGCAGTTGCGCGACAAGGCCCGCCGCGAGGTGCTCAAGCGCAAGGCCCGGTCCGCGGCCGACGACCTCGCGCGCGCCATCACGCGCCGCGGCCTCTCGTGCCGGCCCGATTCCTGCGACGGCATGGCGGTCGTCTCCGCCCTGCTCACGACGCCCGAGGCCGCGGCGCTCATGGCCGCGCTGGGCGCCTACGCCGACGCCCTGCCCGACGACGGCCGCACGCGGGGCCAGAAGATGGCCGACGCCCTGCTCGACCTGGTGCTGCGGCCCGGGGAGAACGGGCTGTCGCCGGTGCAGGTGGTGCTCACCGTGGTCGCCCCGATCGGCGCGCTGCTCGGTGGTGACCAGCCGTGCGAGATCGACGGCCAGGTCGTCCCGGCCGAGGTCGTCCGCGCCCTGCTCGCCGCCCTCACCGGCGCCCGCGTCACCGCCTCCGACGCCACCGCGGCCGAGGACAGCGCCACCGAGGATGCCCCGGCACCCGCCGAGGACACCGCCGTCGAGGACACCGCCGAGCAGGACCCCGCCGAGCAGGACCCCGCCGAGCAGGACCTCGCCGGCGCGAACCCCGCAGGGGCCACCGCACCGAGCGCCGCCACCACCGCGGACGACACCGATCCCCCGGAGCCGACCACCTCCGGCACCGCCACCGCCGGCGTCAGCCTGGTCAAGGGCGAGGACCCGCTGCGCGGCCTGAGCGACGCCGCCATCGCCCAGCACATCGCCGAACTGGAGGCCGACGCCGCCTGGTGGGCCGGGATCGAACGCCGCGTCGCCACCGGCGAGCTCTACGCCGACCTCGACCCCGCGCTCGATGACGACCCCGGGCCACCGCCCGGATGGTCACCACCCCGGGGCGACCTCGATCCCGACGACCGGGCCGACCACGACCCAGACCTACCGCCCGACCGCCCCGGCCCACCCGAGCCCGACGGCTGGTGGGCCCGCGCCGATGACGCCGTGAGCGACGCCAGTGCCGCGCTGCTCGACGCCGAGCGGGCGATCGGTCGTGCCCGTCGCCTGGTGGCCACCGCCGAACGCGCCGACGCGAGTGACGAGGGCGCCTGGGCGCACGGCCCGGCCGGCCGCGTGACCGCAGCGGCCGACGCGATCACCGCCCTGGCGCGAGCCACCGACGCCACCCGAGCGGAGCTCGCCGACCTGCTCGGACGCACCGCCGGCGGCGGCCTCGCCGACCGGCCCCGCATCGCCGTCACCCACGCCCTCACCGGCGCCCTGCTGGCCCTCACCGACCTGCCCGGCCTCCGCCGCGCCACTCGCGCCGGGACCGGCCTGCACGCACCCGCCGGGACCGACGGCTACCGGCCCGGCGCCGCCCTCGACCGGCACGTCCGCGCCCGCGACCGCCGCTGCCGCTTCCCCGGCTGCCGCCGCCCCGTCCCGAGAAAGGGCGAACTCGACCACGCCACCCCCTGGCCGGCCGGACCCACCTCCGCCGCCAACCTGACCGGCTTCTGCACCGGCCACCACCGCGGCAAGCACCAGGCCCCCGGCTGGACGCACACGCTGCAGCCCGACGGCACCCTCACCGTCACCACCCCCAGCGGCCTCACCGCGAGCACGGAGCCGCCGCCCTGGTGAGGGAGCCGAAAAGGCTCGCACCCCGCCCCGGCGCGGGGGCACGGTGACCGGTATGGCCGTCGACCACTTCGCCGGGCCCGTCGCCGAGCACTACGACGAGTCCTCCGCCGCGATGTCCGCGCCCGCGGTGGTCGATCCGGCGGTCGACCTGGCCGGCGACGGCGCCGCGCTCGAGTTCGGCATCGGCACCGGCCGGCTCGCCCTCCCGCTCAGCGCACGCGGCGTCCCCGTGCACGGCATCGACCTCTCCCCCGACATGCTCGCCCGGCTGCGCGCCGAGCCCAGCGCCGAGCGGATCGGCGTCACGGTCGGCGGCTTCGCCACCACCCGGGTCGAGGGCACCTTCCCTCCGGTCTACCTGGTCGTCAACACGGTGATGAACCTGACCAGCCAGGACGAACAGGTCGCCTGCTTCGCCAACGCCGCGCGCCACCTGGGCCGGGCGGGCACGTCGTCGTCGAGGTCGGCGTCCCGGACCTGCAACGGCTCCCGCCCGGCGAGCGCGCCCGCCCGTTCTCCGTCTCGGCCGACCGGCTGGGCGTCGACGAGTACGACGTCGCCGAGCAGCGCCTCGTCTCGCACCACTGGACGCTCACCGGCGGCCGCCCCGAGGCGCGGTCCATCCCGTTCCGCTACGTGTGGCCCGCCGAGCTCGACCTCATGGCGCGGCTCGCCGGCCTCGTGCCCGCGGGCCGCTGGGCGGACTGGCACCGCCGGCCCTTCACCTCGGACAGCCGCGCGCACGTCTCCGCGTGGCGGAAGCCGGGGGAAGGGCCGGAGGAACCGGGGGTCAGCCGCGCGGCGAGGTGACCTTGTCCGCGCTGATCCGCACCATCAAGCGCACCTGGTCCCGGCCGCCGAACCACGGGTACGGCCCGCCGATGTAGCGCTGCGCGAGCTCGTCGATGTGCTCGCGCGCGCCCTCCTCGGTCACCTCGACCACACGGCCGCGCACCTCGAAGTAGCGGCTCGGGTCGTCGGGGTCGGCCACGTTGAGCGACACCCGCGGGTCCCGCTCGACGTTGCGCACCTTCTGGTGGCCCCGGACGGTGTTGATCAGGACGTCGCGCCCGTCGGTGTCGACCCACGTCTGGGTCAGCTGCGGCGACCCGTCGGGCATCAGCGTCGCGAGGAAGCAGGGGCTGGGACGGCGGAGCAGGTCGAGCAGGGCGTCGGGCAGCGACACGCGGGGTCCTTCCGGAGCGGGTGGGCCCCGCCCCTACCCCCGCACCGGGCCTCCCCGAACGCGCGCGGACGGCGGACAGGTCACTCCGCCGCCGGCTCGCTCCCGTCGCCGATCGTGGCCACCGCGCGCGCCGCCTCCGGCCCCTCGTCGAGCAGCACCCGCAGGCCGTCGTCGTCGAGGACCGGCGCCTTCACCTGCACGGCCTTGTCGTACTTGCTGCCCGGGTCGGCGCCGACCACCACGAACCCGGTCTTCTTCGACACCGAGCCGGTCACCTTCCCGCCGCGCTCCTGCACCGCGGCGATCGCCTGGTCGCGGGACAGGTCGCGCAGCGAGCCCGTGATCACCACGGTGACCCCGGTGAGCGGCCCGGGCGGGGCGTCCTCCCCCGCGTCGGCCAGCCGCACGCCCGCGCGCCGCCACTTCTCCACGACGCCGAGGTGCCAGTCGACGGCGAACCAGTCGCGCACCGAGCGGGCGATCGTCGGCCCGACCCCGTCGGCCGCGGCCAGCTCCTCCTCCGAGGCGGCCATGATCCGGTCGAGCGAGCGGAAGTCGCGGGCCAGCGCCTGCGCCGCCGTGGGGCCCACGTGCCGGATCGACAGCGCGACCAGCACCCGCCACAGCGGCACGTCCTTGCGGGCCTGCAGGTTGGTGAGCAGCCGCTGCCCGTTCGCCGAGAGGCTGCCGTCCTTCTTGGTGAAGAAGGCGGTGCGGCGGAGCGCGTCCTCGGTCAGGTCGAAGACGTCGCCCTCGTCCTCCAGCAGGTGCTCGGCGAGCAGCGCGATCGCCGCCTCGTAGCCGAGCACCTCGATGTCGAAGGCCCCGCGCCCGGCCACGTGGAAGACGCGCTCCCGCAGCTGCGCGGGACACGAGCGGGCGTTCGGGCAGCGGATGTCGGCGTCGCCCTCCTTCTCGTGCCGCAGCTCGGTGCCGCACTCCGGGCAGTGCGTGGGCATCTCGAACTCGCGCTCGTCGCCGGTGCGCGCGGCGACCACCGGCCCGAGGATCTCCGGGATCACGTCGCCGGCCTTGCGCAGGACGACGGTGTCGCCGATGAGCACGCCCTTGCGCCGCACCTCGCTGGCGTTGTGCAGCGTGGCCAGCTGCACCGTGGACCCGGCCACCTTCACCGGCTCCATGTACCCGAATGGCGTCACCCGCCCGGTGCGCCCGACGTTCACCCGGATGTCGAGGAGCTTGGTCGTGGCCTCCTCCGGCGGGTACTTGAACGCGATCGCCCAGCGCGGCGCCCGCGCCGTCGACCCGAGCCGCCGCTGCAGCGACACCTGGTCGACCTTGACGACGACGCCGTCGATCTCGTGCTCCACCGAGTGGCGCTGCTCGCGGTACCGCTCGACGTAGGCCCACACCGCCTCGAGGTCGCCGACCACCTCGTAGCGGCTGCTCACCGGCAGCCCCAGCGCGCGCAGCCGCTCGTAGGCCTCCGACTGCCGCTCCGGCTCGAAGCCGCGCCGCGCGCCCAGCCCGTGCACGACCAGCCGCAGCGGCCGGGACGCGGTGATCCGCGGGTCCTTCTGCCGCAGCGAGCCCGCGGCGGCGTTGCGCGGGTTGGCGAACGGCGCCTTGCCCTGCTCGACCATCCCGGCGTTCACGTCGGCGAAGCCCTCGATCGGGAAGTAGATCTCCCCGCGCACCTCGAGCAGCTCGGGCAGGTCGTCCCCGGTCAGCTGCTGCGGGACGTCGGCCATCGTGCGGACGTTCGCCGTCACGTCCTCGCCGGTGGTGCCGTCGCCGCGGGTGGCCGCCCGCACCAGCCGGCCGTTCTCGTACACCAGCGCCACCGCGACGCCGTCGACCTTCAGCTCGCACAGCCAGCTCACGCCCGCCCCGGCGTCGCGGGTGACCCGCCCGGCCCACGCCGACAGCTCGTCGCTGTCGAAGACGTTGTCGAGACTCTGCATCCGCTCCAGGTGCTGCACCGGAGCGAAGGTGGCCGTGAACCCGCCGTTGACCTTCTGGCTCGGCGAGTCGGGCGTGACCAGCGCCGGGTGCGCGGCCTCGAGGGCCTTGAGCTCGGCCATCCGCTCGTCGTACTGCCCGTCGCTGACCAGCGGCTCGTCGCGCACGTAGTACGCGAAGGCGTAGCGGTCGAGCTCCTCGGAGAGGTCGCGGTGGCGGGTGCGCGCGTCGTCGGGGACCTGCGTGAGGTCCTCGCGGTCGGCGACCGCGGCGACCTGCGGGGCGTCCAGCTCGGCGTCGGTGCTCACGCCGGAGACGGTATCCGCCGCCTCCGACGGCGAACCGGTCGTTCCCCCGGCCGGGTCGGCGGCGCGGTCACGCGGCCGGGTCACTCCGGCAGGAGGTACCGCGCCGCCTCGCGCACGTGCGTCATCGCCGCCCGGGCGTACGCCGGCGAGGCGCCCGCCAGGCCGCACGACGGGGTGAGCGTCACCGCGGCGTGCAGGTCGTCGGCGGGGAAGCCGAGCTCGCTCCACCACGCCCGCAGCCGCGACGCCGTCGCCTTGGCCTGCGGGAGCGCGCTGTCGGTGCCGGGGACGACGCCGGGCAGCAGGTGCACGCCCGCGTCGACGGCGGTGCCGAGCGCGTCGAGGTCCTGCACCAGGCCCAGGTCGAACGACAGGGCGGCGGCACCGGCCGCGCGCAGCAGGTCCAGCGGCACCCGCGGCGCGCAGCAGTGCACGACCACCGGCCCGGGCAGCGCGCCGACGACGGACCCGAGCTCCGCCTCGACGTCGGGCGCGGCCACCGCGGGCAGCCGGCCGAAGCCGCTCGCCGTCGGCAGGGCGCCCTGCAGCACCGCGGGCAGCGACGGCTCGTCGAGCTGCACGACGACCTGCGCGCCGGGCACCCGGGCGCGCACCGCGGCCACGTGCGCGGCGATGCCCTCGGCCAGCGACTGGCCCAGGTCGCGCCGGGCGCCCGGGTCGACGACGGCCCGCTCCCCGCGCTCGCGCTCCAGCGAGGCGGCCAGCGTCCACGGGCCCGCGGCCTGCACCTTGAACGGCCCGGAGTGGCCCTCGGCGACGTCGTGCAGGGCGTCGAGGTCCCGGGCCAGCAGCTCCTGCGCCCGGCGCAGGTCCACGCCCCCGCGCGGCACCAGCCGCCAGCCGGCCGGCGTCAGGTCGACGGCGAGGTCGACCAGCAGCGCGGCGCTGCGCCCCACCAGGTCGGCGCCGGGCCCGCGGGCCGGCAGCTCGGGCAGGTGCGGCAGGCCGGGCAGCTCGCCGAGCACCACCCGCAGCGCCTCGGCCGGGTCGGTCCCGGGCACCGACCCCACGCCGGTGGCCCCGCCCCAGGTCAGCGGCTCGCTCACGAGCGGACCGTCCCCTGGCCGAGCACCAGGTCACCGCGCACCGGGTCGGGCGCGTACAGCACCGCCGACTGCCCGGGCGCCACCCCGCGCTGCGCGTCCGCCAGCGCGAGCACCAGCCCGCCGTCGGGCGCCGCGGTGACCTCGCAGGCCACCGGGGCGGAGTGCGCCCGCAGCTGCACCTCGGCGCGCAGCGGCAGCACCGGCGGCTCCCCCGTCCAGGTGGGCGGCGCCGTGCGGACGACGTCGACCCCGGCCAGCTCCGCCGTCCCGACCGTCACCGTGCGGGTGACCGGCTCGATCGACAGCACGTACCGCGGCCGCTGGTCGCCCACGGCGATCCCGAGGCCCCGCCGCTGGCCCACGGTGAACCCGTGGGTGCCCTCGTGCGTGCCCACGGTCGCCCCGGTGGCGGCGTCCACGACGGGGCCGGGCGCCGACCCGAGCCGGCGGGTGAGG
Source organism: Geodermatophilus nigrescens (assembly GCF_900129495.1). Lineage (GTDB taxonomy): Bacteria > Actinomycetota > Actinomycetes > Mycobacteriales > Geodermatophilaceae > Geodermatophilus > Geodermatophilus nigrescens. Next base: position 982,144 of record NZ_FQVX01000003.1, on the reverse strand, counting down.
AAGCCGCGGGTGTCGCCGTCGGGGATGAAGCAGATGTCGTGCGAGTCCGGCTTGGTGGCGACGGCGAACCCGCGCTCGGCGGCGATCGCGCGCACCCGCTCCTTGGTCATCGACCCGAGCGGGAACCGGGCGCCGGCGAGCTGCCCGGGCGTGAGCACGCCGAGCACGTAGGACTGGTCCTTGGCCGCGTCGACCGAGCGCCGCAGCCGGCCGTCCTCCAGCCGCGCGTGGTGGCCGGTGACGACGGCGTCGAAGCCCAGCGCGAGCGCCCGGTCGAGCACCGCGGTGAACTTGATCCGCTCGTTGCAGCGCAGGCACGGGTTGGGCGTGCGGCCGGCGGCGTACTCGGCCACGAAGTCGTCGACGACGTCCTCGGTGAACCGCTCGGCGAGGTCCCACACGTAGAACGGGATGCCGAGCTCGTCGGCGACCCGGCGGGCGTCGTGGGCGTCCTCGACGCTGCAGCAGCCGCGGGCGCCGCTGCGCAGCGTCTGCCGGTCGGGCGAGAGCGCCAGGTGCACGCCGGTGACGTCGTGGCCGGCGTCGACGGCCAGCGCGGCCGCGACCGCCGAGTCCACGCCCCCGCTCATGGCGGCGAGGACGCGCATCAGCGGCCCATCCCCGCGCGGCGGGCGCGCTCGACCACCGGGGCGATGACGGCCAGCAGCGCGTCGACGTCGTCGTCCGTGCTCGGCGAGCCCAGGCTGAACCGCAGCGAGCTGCGCGCCCGGTCGGCCTGCGCGCCGACGGCGGTGAGCACGTGGCTGGGCCGGGCGACGCCGGCGCTGCACGCCGAGCCGGTGGAGCACTCGATGCCGCGGGCGTCGAGCAGCATGAGCAGCGCGTCGCCCTCGGCGCCGGGGAAGGACAGGTGCGCGTTGCCCGGCAGCCGCCCGGGCCCGCCGGCCACGACGTCGTCGAGCGGGGGGCCGTTGAGCTGCGCGTCGGGCACCTGCTCGAGCACCCCGGCCACCAGCCGGTCGCGCAGCGCCGCCAGCCGGGCGGCCCGCTCGGGGCGCGCGGCGACGGCGGTGGTGGCCGCGACGGCGAGACCGACGATCGCCGGCACGTCGAGGGTCCCGGAGCGGACGTCGCGCTCCTGGCCGCCGCCGTGCAGCAGCGGCACGCACTCGGCGTCGCGGCGCAGCAGCAGGGCGCCGGCGCCCATCGGCCCGCCGAGCTTGTGCCCGGTGAGGGTGAGCGCGTCGACGCCGCTGGCACCGAAGTCGACCGGCACCTGACCCACGGCCTGCACCGCGTCGGTGTGCAGCGGGACGCCGACGGCGTGCGCCACCTCGGCCAGCGCGGCGACGTCGCTGACGGTGCCGATCTCGTTGTTGGCCCACATCACGCTCGCGACCGCGACGTCGGTGCCGTCGCCGAGCGCGTCGGCCAGCGCGTCGGGCGTGACCCGGCCGGTGGGCTCCAGCCGCAGCCAGGTGACCTCGGCGCCGTCGTGCTTGGCCAGCCACTCGGCGCTGTCGAGGACGGCGTGGTGCTCGGCCGGGCTGACCACGAGCCGGCGACGGCGCTGGTCGGCGTCCCGCCGCGCCCAGTACAGGCCCTTGACCGCGAGGTTGTCGCTCTCGGTGCCGCCGCCGGTGAACAGCACCTCCGACGGCCGGGCGCCCACGGCCTCGGCGAGGCGCTCACGGCCCTGCTCGGCGGCCCGCCGGGCGGCGCGGCCGCTCGCGTGCAGCGACGAGGCGTTGCCGACCCGGCCCCACTGCTCGGTCATGGCGGCCAGCACCTCGGGGAGCACCGGCGTGGTGGCCGCGTGGTCGAGGTAGGTCACCGGCCCAGGTTAGTCGCGCACGACGGATCCGCCGCCGGCGCGACCGTGCGCCCGGCCACCCGGGCGGTCAGCAGCGCCGGGACGGTCAGGACGGCGACCGCGGCCAACACGGCCGGCCACAGCGGCCCCCCGGCGTCGGCGGCGCCGGCCACCAGCACGCCCGAGAGCCCGACGCAGATCGCCGACGCGGTGGCGTCGGAGATCTGCAGCGCGGCGGAGTTGGCCCCGCGCTCGGCCTCCGGCGACTGGTCGAGCAGCAGCACCCCGACGCTGGGCATGCCGAGCCCCATCCCGACCCCGGCGAGCCCCCACGTCAGGTAGGCCGGCCAGCCGCCCAGGGCGGGGACCGCGACGGTGGCCGTGGCGGCCACGCCGACGGTGAGCACCAGGGCCCCCAGCCGGAGCACCCGCTGCCGGGGGACGTCGGGCCGCCGGCCCTGCAGCTGGGCGGCGACCACCCAGCCGACCGCGCCCGCGGTCAGCGGCAGCCCGGCGGTGGCCGCGCTCCACCCGTGCTGCTCGGTCAGCACGAACGGCAGCAGGGCGTCCATGCCGAAGAAGGCCCCGGCCAGCAGCCCGCGGGAGGCGACGACGGCGGGGATGCCGCGGCGGGCGCGCACGGTGCCGCGCGGCAGCAGCCGGCGCAGGCCCGCGGCGAGGGCGGCCGCCCCGAGGACGGCGATGCCGGCGGCGGCGAGGTCGAGCCGTTGCGCGGCGTACTGCAGCGCGGCGATGCCGGCACCGGCCAGCAGCGCCCACCCGGCCCGGCTCCGCCACGGCGCCGCGTCCGCGGGCGGGGTCCCGCCGGGCGCCCCGGTGAGGAGCAGCACCAGGCCGGCCGCGACCAGCGGCACCAGCCCGAGGAAGACCGCCCGCCAGCCGACGTGCGTGGTCAGCAGCCCGGCCGCGAGCGGCCCGAGCAGCGCCGGCAGCACCCAGCCCGCGGCGAACGCGCCGAACAGGCTGGGGCGCAGCCGGGAGTCGTAGGCCTGCCCGGCGACGACGTAGAGCAGCACGATGACCACCCCGGCGCCCAGTCCCTGCACGGCGCGGCCGAGGACGAGCACGGCCATGTGCTGCGCGAGGCCGGCGACGACCAGGCCGGCGGCGAACACCACCACGCCCGCGAGGACGCCCGGTCCCGGGGGACGGCGGTCCCCCACCTCGCCGCCGACCACCATGCCGACGACCGAGGTCACCAGGAACGCGCTGAACGTCCACGCGTACCAGGCGACGCCGTCGAGCTCGGCGACCGCGCGCGGCATCGCCGTCCCGACCGCCATCGCCTCGAAGGCGACCAGGGTGACCAGCGTCAGCAGGCCGACCGTCGTCCGCCGGTGCGCGGCGTCCCAGATGCTCGCCGTCGCCACGTCCCGCCCGCCCACCGGTCCCCCTGTCCCTCTACGAGTGCCCCGAACGCCGACGGGCGCCGACCCCCGGGAGGGGGTCGGCGCCCACGGAACGCGATGGAACGGCCTCCCTGCGGGGTCCCGCGGCGAGCTCGCGAGCCGTGGGGGGCAGGGAGGTCCTTCGTCAGCCCTTGCGGACCTTGATGAGCTCGGTGGCCTGCGGGGCGACCTGGAACAGGTCGCCGACGACGCCGAAGTCGGCCAGCTCGAAGATCGGGGCCTCGGGGTCCTTGTTGACGGCCACGATGGTCTTCGAGGTCTGCATCCCGGCGCGGTGCTGGATCGCACCGGAGATGCCGACGGCGATGTAGAGCTGCGGCGAGACGGTCTTGCCGGTCTGCCCGACCTGGAAGCTGTGCGGGTAGAAGCCGGAGTCGACGGCGGCGCGCGAGGCACCGACGGCGGCGCCGAGCGAGTCGGCCAGCGCCTCGATGATCGAGAAGTTCTCCGCGCTGGCCACGCCGCGGCCGCCGGAGACGACGATCGAGGCCTCGGTCAGCTCGGGGCGGTTGCTCTTCTGCTCGACGACCTTGTCGACGACGCGGGTGAGCTTGGCCTGCTCGGAGAGCTGTACCTGGACCGGGACCTCCTCACCGGCGGCCGGCGCCGGCTCGGGGGCGACGGAGTTGCCGCGCAGCGTGTAGATGGGCGTCCCGACGGTGACCTTCGAGTGCACGATCTGCGCGCCGGCGAAGACCACCTGGGTGGCGGTGCCGTCGGCGGCGATCTCGGTGACGTCGGTCAGGAAGCCGCTGCCGGTCTTGAGCGCGAGCCGGCCGGCGACCTCCCGGCCCTCCGGGGAGGACGGGATGACGACGGCGGCCGGCGAGACCTGCTGCACCAGCTGGGCCAGCACCTCGGCCTTGGGGGCGACGAGGAACTCGTCGATCTCCGGGGACTCGGCGACGTAGACCTTCGCCGCGCCGTACTGGGCGAGCTGCTCGCGGGTGCCGCCGAGGACACCGGGGCCGCCGGCGACGACCGCCGAGACCTCACCGAGTGCCCGCGCGGCGGTGAGCGCCTCGAGGGTGCCCTTGCGGACGGTGCCGTCGGCCGGGTTCAGCTCGACGAGGACCAGGACCTCTGCCATGGATGTTCAGTCTCCTCTTCGCTTCGATCCGGGCCGGGTCAGACGAGCTTCTGCTCGGCGAGGAAGCCCACGAGCTTCTCGGCGCCGTCGCCCTCGTCGGTGACCTTCACGCCCTCGCCCTTCGGCGGCCGGCCGGAGAAGTCCACGACCTGGCTGGTCGCCGTGGCGAGGCCGACGGCGGAGGGGTCGACGCCGAGGTCGGCCAGGGACTTGGTCTCCACCGGCTTCTTCTTGGCGGCCATGATCCCCTTGAAGGAGGGGTAGCGCGGCTCGTTGATGGTGTCCCAGGTGGACACGATCGCCGGCAGCGGCGCCTCGAGTGCCCAGAAGCCGCCGTCGGTCTGCCGCTCGACCTTGACGGTCGAGCCCTCGACGGTGAGCTTCTGCGCACCGGACAGCTGCGGGAGGCCGAGCCGCTCGGCGAGCAGCGCGGGCATGACGGCGACCTGGCCGTCGGTGGACGTGGCGCCGGTGAGCACCAGGTCGTACTGCATCTGCTGCAGCGCCGCGGCCAGGACCCCGGAGGTCTGGATCGCGCACGAGCCGTGGATCGCGTCGTCCACCACGTGGACGGCCTTGTCCGCGCCCATCGACAGGGCCTTGCGGATCGCGTCGGTGGCCGAGGCGGGACCGACGGTCAGCACGGTGACCTCGCCACCCTCGCGGTCGCGGACCTGCAGTGCCTCCTCGATCGCGTACTCGTCGATCTCGTTGATGACGTTGTCCGCGGTGGCGCGGGCGACGGTGTTGTCCGACGGGTCCAGCGAGCGCTGGGTGCCGGAGTCGGGGACCTGCTTGACCAGAACGACGATGTTCATCGCCAGACCTACCTCCGCGATCGGTCATGGGGGACGCGGGCCCGCGGCCCGCCTGGCTCCGATAGTGGAGGTTACTGCGGGGTAACGGAGCGCCGTGCCGGGGTGCGGGTGAGGCCCGTCACGCCGGGAAGCGGCCGGTCGCGGCGAACTCGTCCAGTACCGCTGCGTACGGCGCGAGGTCCATCCCGCGGGACGCCACCCAGGCGTCGGAGTGGTACGTGTGCGCGTACCGCTCACCGCCGTCGCAGAGCAGGGTGACGACGCTGCCGGTGCGGCCCGCCGCGACCATCTCGGCGACCAGCCGGAACGCGCCCCACAGGTTGGTGCCGGTCGAGCCGCCGGCCCGCCGGCCGGTCGCCCGCTCCAGGTGCCGCACCGCGGCCAGCGAGGCGGCGTCGGGCACGCGGATCATCCGGTCGACCACCGAGGGTAGGAACGACGGCTCCACGCGCGGCCGGCCGATCCCCTCGATGCGCGAGGCCGTGCCGGTGGTCCACCCCGGCTCGTCCTCCACCCAGCCGGGGAAGAACGCCGACCCCTCCGGGTCGACGACGGCCAGCCGGGTCGGGTGCCGCCGGTAGCGCAGGTAGCGGCCGAAGGTCGCGCTCGTGCCGCCGGTGCCCGCGCCGACGACGACCCACTCCGGCACCGGGTGGCGCTCGAGGGCCATCTGCTCGAACACCGACTCGGCGATGGTGTTGTTGCCGCGCCAGTCCGTGGCCCGCTCGGCGTGGGTGAACTGGTCGAGGTAGTGGCCGCCGGTCTCGGCCGCCAGCCGGCGCGCCTCGTCGTACATCGCCGACGCGTCGTCGACGAACGCGCAGCGCCCGCCGTGGAACTCGATGAGCGCGACCTTCTCCGGACTGGTGGAGACCGGCATCACCGCGACGAAGGGCAGGCCCAGCATCCGGGCGAAGTACGCCTCGCTCACCGCCGTCGACCCGCTGGAGGCCTCGACGACGGTGCTGCCCTCGGTGATCCAGCCCGAGCACAGCGCGTGCAGGAACAGCGAGCGGGCCAGGCGGTGCTTGAGGCTGCCGGTCGGGTGCGTCGACTCGTCCTTCAGGTACAGGTCGACGCCCCACTCCGGCGGCAGCGGGTAGACGAGCAGGTGGGTGTCGGCGCTGCGCACCGCGTCGGCCTCGACGGCGGCGATCGCCCGCTCCACCCACGCGCGGCCGGCGGGGTCGGAACGGTCGACGTCGCCGGTGCCGGGGTGCTCCACCCGGCCATCCTCGTGCAGGCCGGCCGGACGGCGGCGCGCACCCTCCGTCGCGGCGGGGTGGCGCAGCGGCGGGACGCGGCGGTCCCGCCGGGCGGGGAGCCGGCGCCGGGCGGACGCGGCTCCCGGCGGGACGCCGCGGTTCCTAGTCTCCGCGCGACCCGGACGTCCACGCCCGGCCGCGGTCCGCGGGCCGGGCAGCCGAGGAGCGCGCCCATGCCCCGCGAGTTCGGCCGCTACGTCCTGGAGGAGATGATCGGCGCCGGCGGCATGGGCGAGGTGTGGCGGGCCCGCGACACCCGCTTCGACCGGCTCGTGGCCCTCAAGCTGCTGCCCGAGGCGCTCAACCACGACGCGGAGTTCGCCCAGCGCTTCCGCCGCGAGTCGCACGTCGCCGCCCGGCTGCGCGAGCCGCACGTCGTCCCCATCCACGACTTCGGCGAGATCGACGGCCGGCTCTACATCGACATGCGGCTGGTCGACGGCCGCGACCTCGGCGCGATCCTGCGCGACGGGCCGCTGCCGCCCGCGCGGGCGCTGGCGCTGCTGTCCCAGGTCGCCGAGGCGCTCGAGGCCGCGCACGCCGACGGCCTGGTGCACCGCGACGTCAAGCCGAGCAACGTGCTGGTGACCCCGAACGACTTCGTCTACGTCGTCGACTTCGGCATCGCCCGGTCGGTGGGCAGCACGCGGACGTCGCTGACCATCACGGGCGCCACCGTCGGGACGCTGGACTACATGGCGCCCGAGCGCTTCACCGACCAGCCGATCGACGGCCGGGTCGACGTCTACTCGCTCGCCTGCGTGCTCGCCCAGACGCTGACCGCGCGCAAGCCCTTCGGCGGCGAGGACCTGCCGGCGTTGCTCTACGCGCACCTCTACGCCGAGCCGCCACGTCCCAGCGACGTGGTGCCGGGGCTGCCGCCCGGGCTCGACGACGTCGTCGCGCGCGGGATGGCCAAGCGGCCCGAGGACCGCTACCCCACCCCCACCGCCCTGATCGCGGCGGCCCGGGAGGCGCTGCGGGACGGCGCGCGGGGGGCCCCGCGGGAGGCGCCGGCGCGGACCGTCCCGGCCGCCGGGCTGCCGGGTGCAGGGCTGTCGGGCGCGGCGCCCACCGTGCTCGGGGTGCACTCCCGCGACGGCGCGCACAGCTCCGTGCAGCCGCTCGCCCCGCCGCCGGGACCGGTGCCGCCGGGGCCGGTGCCGCCGGGGCCGGTCCCGGCCGGCCGGCCGGCCCGCCGCGGCCGTGCCCGCCGCGCCGCCCTGGCCGCGGCGGCCGCGCTCGTGCTCGCCGCCGGCGGCCTCACCTGGTGGCTGTGGCCCGAGGGAGGCGACGGCGACCCCGCCGCGGCGGCCGGGACGAGCGGGGAGGCGTCCGGGACGCTGGCCCCCGACAGCACCACCGCGCCGCCCCGGCCGAGCGCCGGACCCGCCCCCAGCGTGGCCGTGCCCACCCAGCTGGGTGGGCCCATCTCGGTCCCGCCCACGCCGGGCTACATGGCGGTCGCGCCCAACGGCCGCTACGCCTACATCGCCCACCGCGCGGAGGGCATCGTCAGCGTCTTCGACACCAACTCCCTGCAGGTGGTCTCGCGCATCCGGATCGAGGCCGGGCCGCCGCAGTTCGTCACCTTCTCCCCCGACGGCAGCCGCGCCTACATCACGGTCACCAACGCCGACTACACCGAGAACCACGTCGCGTTCGTCGACACCGCCACCAACGAGGTGATCGACACGGTCGAGGTCGGCCTGCGGCCCTACGCGCCGGAGACCTCCCCCGACGGGACGCGGCTGTACGTGCCACTGCACGACGAGGGCCGGGTGGAGGTCCTCGACACCGCGACGGCCACGGACGTCGACTCCTACGACGTCCCGCGCAACCCGCACTGGATCGCCGTCTCCGCCGACGGGACGCGCGCCTGGACGGCCAACCACGAGTCGAACGTGCTTTCGGTGCTGGACCTCACCGACGGCGGCCGGGTGCTGCAGCAGATCCCCGCCGGGGTCTCACCGCACAGCGTCGCGGTCTCCCCGGACGGCACCCGCGTGGCCGTCGTCGCCTACGACAGCAGCGACGTCCACGTCATCGACGCCACGACCGGGGACGTCGTCGACTACGGGCCCGTCGGCACGAGCCCCCAGGACCTGACGTGGGCGCCGGACGGGCGCCGGTTCTACACCGCCGACGTGGGGTCCGACACGATGTCCGTGGTGGACGCCGAGACGCTGACCGTGACCGCGAACCCGTACACGGGCGACGGGCCGACCAGCGTCGCGGTCTCCCCCGACGGCGAGCGCGCCTACGTCACCAACCTCAACGAGGCCACGGTCGTGGTCTACCAGCTGACCGCGTGAGCCTCAGTCCGCGGACGCGGGCTCCACGAGCACCGGCCGCTCGGCCGGCGTGACGGTGACCGCGGTGCCGGGGGTGAGGCCCTGGCTGTCGGCGCTCGCGACGTCGGCCTGCACCTCCACGCCGTCGGGCAGCGCGACCGCCAGGCGGGTGGTGGCGCCGGAGAAGGTGCGGGTGACCACGCGGCCGGCGCCGTCCGGGTCGGCGGTCACGGTGAGCGCCTCGGGGCGCACCAGCGCGGTCGCGGGGCCGGCCGCCGCCGTGGCGCCGAGGACCTCGCGGCGCACGCCGAGGAACTCCACGTCGCCGTCGCCGAGCTGCGCCGGGATCCGGTTCATCGTGCCGACGAAGCCGGCCACGAACGCCGTCGCCGGGCGCTCGTAGAGCTCGTCGGGCGAGGCCACCTGCTCCAGCCGCCCCGCGCGCATGACGCCGACCCGGTCGGCCACCGACAGGGCCTCGGCCTGGTCGTGGGTGACGAACACCGTGGTGGTGCCGAGCTCGAGCTGGATGCGGCGGATCTCCTCGCGCAGCTGCACGCGCACCTGGGCGTCGAGGGCTGACAGCGGCTCGTCGAGCAGCAGCACCTGCGGGGCGACGGCGAGCGCGCGGGCCAGGGCCACCCGCTGCTGCTGCCCGCCGGAGAGCTGGTGCGGGTAGCGGCCGCCGCGGTCGGCGAGCCCGACCAGCTCGAGCAGCTCCGCGGCCCGGCCCGCCCGCTCGGCCTTGTCCCGTCGGCGCACCCGCAGGCCGTAGGCGACGTTGTCGGCCACGGTCATGTTCGGGAACAGGCTGTAGGCCTGGAACACCATGCCGACGTCGCGCTTGGCCGGGGGCAGCCCGGTGACGTCGCGGCGGTCGAACCGGATCCGGCCGGCGTCGGGCACCTCGAAGCCGGCGATGGCCCGCAGCGCCGTCGTCTTGCCGCAGCCCGACGGGCCGAGCAGGGCGAGGAACTCCCCGCCGGCGATCTCCAGGTCCAGGCCGTCGAGGGCGAGCACCGACCCGTAGCGGCGCGTCAGCCCCTCGAGCCGGACGGCGACGCCCGGCGCCTCCCGGAGGTCGGCCGGCGCGGCCGGTCGGACGGCGGTCATGCGGGGTCCTCCTCGCGGCGCCGGCGGTCCAGCGCGGAGATGAGCAGCAGCAGCGCCCAGGTGAGCAGCAGGGACAGCACCGAGACCGCGACCGACAGCCGCGGCTGGGAGCCCGAGATGCGCACGATCCAGGTGGGGAAGGTCTCGAAGCCGAGGATGTTGGCGACGGTGAACTCGCCGATCACCAGCGCGAGCGTGATGAAGGCGGCGTTGAGCACCGACGTGCGCAGCACCGGCAGGACGACGGTGAGCATCAGCCGCGGCCACGAGGCGCCGAGCACCCGCGCCGCCTCGGTGAGCGTGCGCAGCTGCGCGCCGCGGACGCCGGCGTCGAGCGCGCGGTAGACGAACGGCAGCGCCAGCACGACGTAGACGAGCACCAGGATCCACGGCAGCGCCGGCTCCTGGAGCGCGAAGAACGCCTCGGCCAGCGGGGTGCCGTAGAAGTGGTCGGGCGCCCAGGCGAGCACGCTGCGCACGCCGACCACCAGCGCGATCGGCGGCAGCAGCAGCGGCACCAGGGTGAGCAGCTCGACCACCGGCCGCCAGCGCGGCAGCCGCAGCTCCACGAGCACCACCGTGGGCACCATGAGCAGCAGCGCGATCACCACGGTGAGCACGCCGAGCAGCAGCGAGCGGCCGAGGTTCTCGGCGAACCCCTCCGCCGTCGGGATGCCGGTGTAGACGTCGGCGGTGACCCCGTCGCGGCTGCGCAGGGTGAACCACGTCGAGGCGGCCAGCGGGACGAGGAAGTACAGGCCGAGGACGGCGAACACCGCCCAGCGCCACCAGCCGCGGCCGCGGCGGGCGGCGCGGACCGGCGTCTCCGGCTCCACCCCGCCGGCGCCGGCGACCGCCGCGGTGGACAGGCCGGCGGAGGTGGCGCTCACGCGAGCCACCGCGACGCGCGCCGCTGCACCCAGGTGTAGAAGACCATCACCAGGCCGACGAGGACGACCATCCCGAGTGCCAGCGCCTTGCCGAGGTTCTCCGCGCCGACGATCACGTTGCTCGACAGCGAGTCGGCGATCTGCAGGGTCACCAGCGGCACGCTGCTGCCCACCAGCGCGCGGGCGGTGGCGTAGGCGGCGAACGCGGAGGCGAACAGCAGCACCGTGGCGCCGAGCACCGGCGGGGCGAGCACCGGCCCGCCGACGTGCCGCCAGTACTGCCAGCGGCTCGCGCCGAGCACCTCGGCGGCCTCCCGCCACTGCGGCCGCAGCGCCTCGATCGCCGGGACGATCGTCAGCACCATCAGCGGGACCAGGAAGTAGAGGTAGACCAGCGCCAGGCCGGTCATCGAGTACAGCGAGAAGCCGTCGAGCCCGAGCGGGCCGGTGAGCACCGCGGTGACCACGCCCTGCGTGCCGATCGTGGCGATGAAGGCGAACGCCAGCGGGATGCCGCCGAAGTTGGCCAGCACGCCGGACGCGGTGAGCACCAGGCGGCGCAGCAGGCGGCCGCGGCGGCTGGTGACGACGGCGAACGCGAGCGCCAGCCCGAGCACGGCGCCGAGCACCGCGGTGATCGCCGACAGCCGCAGGCTCCCGGCGTAGGACCGGGCGTAGGCGCCCTCGGCGATCGCGCCGAGGTTCGCCGTCGACCAGGACTCCTCGAAGGTGACCGGGTCGACCGCGCGGAAGGCCTCGACGGCCAGCACGCCGACCGGCAGCAGCAGGAAGACCGCGACGTAGAGCAGGAACGGCACGATCCCCAGCAGGGGCAGCAGACGCCCGCGCCGGCGCCCCCGGGGGGACGCCGGCGCGGGGCTCTCGACGACGGTGCTCAGCCCGAGATCTCCTGGTTCCAGCGGGTGGCGACCACCTGCTGCGCGGCGGTCTCCTGCTCCTGGGTCGGGAACTCCGCGGTGCCCTCGACCGGCGGCAGGGCGGCGAGCGCCTCGGCGTCGGCGGTGCCGGCCTCCTCCATCGCGGCCTGCCGGACGGGGCGGGCGCCGCCGGCCAGGTAGAGGTTCTGGCCGCGGTCGGAGTAGAGGAACTCCTGCCACAGCCGCGCCGCGGCCGGGTGCGGGGCGTAGGCGCTGATCGCCTGGCTGTAGTAGCCGCCGAACAGGCCGTCGCTCGGGACGGCGACCTGCCACTCGACGCCGTCGGCGGCGAGGGTCTCCGTCAGGCCGGCGTTGAGGTAGTCCCAGTCGATGGCCAGCGGCGTCTCACCGCTCTGGATGGTGGCCGGGGTGATCTCGACCGGGTTGAAGTTGCCGGCCTCCTTCACCTGGGCGAAGAAGTCGATGCCCGGGCCGATGTCGTCGAGGCTGCCGCCGTTGGCCAGCGAGGCCGCCCAGACGCCGGCGAACGCGGCCGCGGCCTGGGTGGGGTTGCCGTTGAGCGCGACCTGGCCCGCGTACTGCGGGTCGAGCAGGTCGGCGAAGCTGGTCGGGCACTCGGCGATCACCGTGGCGTTGCAGCCGATGGAGATGTAGCCGCCGTAGTCGTTGTACCAGTGGCCCTCGGGGTCCTTCTGGCCCTCGGGGATCTCGTCCCAGGTCTCCACCTGGTACGGCGCGAGGAGGTCCTGGGCCTGCGCCTGGCGGGCGAAGGCGGTGCCGAGGTCGAGCACGTCGGGCGCCCGGTCCTGGCCGCGCTGGCTCTCGACGGCGTTGAGCTCGTCCTGGCTGGAGCCGTCGGGCAGCGCGCTGTTGACGGTGATCCCGTACTCCTCCTCGAAGGCGGAGATGATCTCGCCGTAGTTCGCCCAGTCCGGCGGGAGCGCGATGACGTTGAGCTCGCCCTCGGCCTGCGCGGCCTCGACCAGGGCGTCCATGCCGCCGAGGTCCTCGGCCGAGCGCGCGCTCGCCGCGTCGCCGCCGCCCCCGCCGCCGGAGCCGCCGTCGTCACTCCCCCCTCCGCAGGCCGTGAGCACGAGGGCAGCGGCCGCCAGCACGGACGCGGTCCTCAGGGTGGGGGTGCTTCGCACGGGGTCCTCCAGGGGAAGGGAACGGAACGGCCGGAAGGCCGTGCGGATGGTGACAGAACCGGACCGTCCGGGAGGCGGGATCCGGTGGCCGGCGGCGGAACAGTCGGCGACGGGAAGCCCTCAGCGGCCGGTGAAGGTCGCCTTGCCCGGGCCGCTCTCCAGGAACGAGCGCATGCCGGTGGCCTGGTCCTCGGTGTCGAAGAGCTCGGCGAACAACCGGCTCTCCAGCTCCAGGCCGCCCTGCAGCGGCAGGTCCAGCCCCTCGTCGACCGCCCGCTTGGCCGCCGCGAGGGCCAGCGGCGGCCCGGCGGCGAACTTGCGCGCCATGGCGACGGCGGTGTCGTACACCTCGGCGTCGGGGACCACGGCGTCGGCCAGGCCCATCTCCAGGGCCTCCTCCGCGCCGACGTGCCGGCCGGTGAAGACGAGGTCCTTCGCCTTGGCCGGGCCGACCAGGCGGGCCAGGCGCTGCGTGCCGCCGGCGCCGGGGATGACGCCGAGCAGGATCTCGGGCTGGCCCACCTTCGCCCCGGCGCCCATGACCCGGAAGTCGGCGCACAGCGCGAGCTCGTAGCCGCCGCCGAGGGCGTAGCCGGTGATCGCCGCGACGACGGGCTTGGGGATCCGCGCGACGGCGGTGAAGGAGTTCGTCAGCTCGCGGCCCCAGGCGACCATCGCGGTGCCGTCGAGCTGCGACATGGCCTTGATGTCGGCGCCCGCGGCGAACACCCGCTCGCCGCCGTAGAGCACCACCGCGCGGACGTCGGCGCGCTCGGCGGCCTGCACCGCGGCGGCGCGCACCTCGGTGTGCAGCTGCTCGTCGATGGCGTTCATCTTCGGCCGGTCGAGGCGGATCGTGCCCACCCCGTCCTCGACCGACAGGGTCACGAACTCCGGTGTTCCAGCCATGCCCGGCACCCTAGCCAGGCAGGAGGCGTCAGGACCGGCGGCGGGCGGTGAACCGGCCGTCGTCGCGGGTGAGCTGCAGGGGCAGGCCGAAGGTCTCCGACAGCGTCTCGCCGGTGAGCACCTGGCCGAGCGGGCCGGAGGCCACCACCCCGCCGCCGCGCAGCAGCAGCGCGTGCGTGTAGCCCGGCGGGATCTCCTCGACGTGGTGGGTGACCAGCACCTGCGCCGGGGCGAACAGGTAGCGGGCGAGGTCGGACAGCCGGCTGACCAGGTCCTCGCGGCCGCCGAGGTCGAGGCCGGCGCCGGGCTCGTCGAGCAGCAGCAGCTCCGGGTCGGGCATGAGCGCGCGGGCGATCTGCACCCGCTTGCGCTCCCCCTCGCTGAGCGTGCCGAACGGCCGGTGGGCGATCGACTGCACGCCCCACTGCTGCATGAGCAGCGCCGCACGGGTGAGGTCGTGGATGTCGTAGCGCTCCCTGCCCCGCCCGACGACGGCGTAGCCCGCCGACAGGACGACGTCGCCGGTGCGCTCGCCCGGCTCGATGCGCTGGGCCAGGGCGGCGCTGGTCAGGCCGATCCGCGGCCGCAGCTCGAAGACGTCGACGGCGCCCATCGTCTCGCCGAGCAGCCGCACCTCGCCGCGGGTCGGGTGCATGTGCGCGCCGGCCAGCTGCAGCAGCGTCGTCTTGCCCGCGCCGTTGGGACCGAGGACCACCCAGCGCTGGTCGGGCAGGACGGTCCAGTCGACCCCGCGCAGCAGGTGCGAGGTGCCGCGCACGACGTCCACCCCGCGCATCTCGACGACCGGTTCGGCTCCGGGGGGTGCGGCGCTGCTCGACACGGCCCCATCCAAACAGCACCCCTGGTCCCGCCGCCCGGGAGGCGGACCGGGCACGATCGCGGCGTGAGGACTCCTGAGCACGGCAGCGGCGGCCCGGAGGTGTGGCCCGGCTCCCCCGCGCCGCTCGGCGCGCACTGGGACGGCACGGGCACCAACTTCGCGCTGTGGTCGGCAGGGGCGAGCGCCGTCGACCTGTGCCTGTTCGACCCCGACGGGACCGAGTCCCGCCACCGGCTGCAGGAGACCACCCACCAGGTGTGGCACGGCCGGCTGGCCGGCGTCGGCCCCGGCCAGCGCTACGGCTACCGGGTGCACGGCCCCTACGACCCGGGCGCCGGGTCGCGGTGGAACCCGGCCAAGCTGCTGCTGGACCCCTACGCCCGCGCCGTCGACGGCGAGCTCGCCCTCGACCCGGCGCTGTTCGGCTTCCGCCCCGACGGCGTCGACGCCGCCTCCCCCGACCCGCGCGACTCCGCGCCGTTCGTGCCGCGCGGCGTCGTCGTCCACGACTCCTTCCCGTGGGACGGCGACCGGCGGCCGGCGACGCCGTGGTCGGACACCGTCATCTACGAGGTGCACGTCAAGGGCGCCACGATGCGCCACCCCGACGTCCCCCCGGCGCTGCGCGGCACCTACGCCGGCCTCGCGCACCCCGCGTTCGTCGAGCACCTGCAGTCCCTGGGCGTCACCGCCGTCGAGCTGCTGCCGGTGCACCAGTTCGTCAGCGAGCCGCACCTGCTGCGCCGGGGCCTGACCAACTATTGGGGCTACAACACCCTCGGCTACTTCGCCCCGCACGCCGGCTACAGCTCGGCGGGCTCGGGCGGCGCGCAGGTGACCGAGTTCAAGGCGATGGTCAAGGCGCTGCACGCCGCGGGCATCGAGGTCGTGCTCGACGTCGTCTACAACCACACCGCCGAGGGCGACTCGACCGGGCCGACGCTGTCGCTGCGCGGCATCGACAACCCCGGCTACTACCGGCTCGACGGCGCCAACCGGGCCCGCTACACCGACTACACCGGGTGCGGGAACACCCTCGACGTCCGCCGGCCGCAGGTGCTGGCGATGCTCATGGACTCGCTGCGCTACTGGGTCACCGAGATGCACGTCGACGGCTTCCGGTTCGACCTCGCCGCGGCGCTGGCCCGCTCGATGCACGACGTCGACCGGCTGTCGGCGTTCTTCGACGTCGTCCACCAGGACCCGGTGGTCAGCCAGGTGAAGCTCATCGCCGAGCCGTGGGACATCGGCGAGGGCGGCTACCAGGTGGGCAACTTCCCGCCGCTGTGGACCGAGTGGAACGGCAAGTACCGCGACACGGTGCGCGACGTGTGGTCCGGCGCCCGGGTGGGCGTGCGCGACCTCGCCTACCGGCTGACCGGCTCGTCGGACCTCTACCGCTCCGACGGCCGCCGGCCCTTCGCCAGCGTCAACTTCGTCACCGCGCACGACGGCTTCCCCATGGCCGACCTCGTCACCTACGAGCACAAGCGCAACGAGGCCAACGGCGAGGACAACCGCGACGGCGAGAGCCACAACCGCAACTGGAACTGCGGCGTCGAGGGCCCCACCGACGACCCGGAGGTCACCGCCCTGCGCGCCCGGCAGGTGCGCAACCACCTGGCCACGCTGCTGCTGTCCACCGGCGTGCCGATGCTCACCGCCGGCGACGAGCTCGGCCGCACCCAGGGCGGCAACAACAACGCCTACTGCCAGGACAACGAGATCTCCTGGATCGACTGGGAGGCCGTCGACGGCGAGCTGCTGGAGTTCGTCAGCCGGCTGGTCGCGGTCCGCCGCGGCGCCCCGGTGCTGCGCCAGGAGGCGTTCTTCGAGGGCCACGAGATCCCCGGCACCGGCGGCACCCGCGACGTCGCCTGGTTCGCCCCGGGCGGCGGGCAGCTGACGACGGCGGAGTGGTTCGACGGCGGCCTGCAGACCGTCGGCATGTACCTCGACGGGCGCGGCATCCGGCACCGCGACGCCCGCGGCCGCCGGGTGGTCGACGACTCCTACCTGGTGCAGCTGCACGCCGGCCCCGACCCGGTGACCGTGCACCTGCCCGGGCCGCCGTGGGCCGACGGCTACGAGTTCGTCGTCAGCACCGAGTACCCGACCGGCGTCCCCCCGCGCCCGGCCGTCGTCGCGCCCGGCCCAATCGAGGTCCCCGCGCGCTGCGTCTGGCTGCTGCGCGTCCTGCGCCGGCCCTGACACGGCGAGAGCCCCGGTCCGCGGGGACCGGGGCTCTCGCCGGGAGCGGTGCCGCTACTCCTGCGGCTGCTCGTACGTGATCACGGTCCAGCCGAGCAGGAGACGGTCGCCGTCGGAGAGCGGGTGGGCGACGCCGGGCTCGAGCTGCGTCCACTCGGTGGCCTCGGGGCCGGCGACGTGCGTGCCGTTGAGCGAGCCCAGGTCGGTGAGGGTGACCTCGCGGCCCTGGCGCTGGATGGCGGCGTGCGCCGAGGACAGCACGTTCTGCGTGTCGGCGATCGGCACCGGGCGGGCGTTGCCCGCGGTCACCAGCTCGTGGCTGTCGGGGCGGCGGCCGAGCACCAGGTCCTCGTCGACGGTGACGACGAGGCCGTCGTCGAACCGGAGCACCGGCGCGGAGGCGCTGTCGGGCTTCCAGAACGCCGTCTCCTCGCCCTCGTCGGCGCGGGAGGGCGCCGACGACGCGGCCGAGGAGCCGCCCGGGGTGTAGGACGGCGCGGCGCCGAAGGAGGAGGGGCCGGCGAACCCGGCGTCGGAGCCGGCGGTGAACGACGACGGCTGCGCGGGGGCCGACGGCGGGACCGCGGCGCCGGCGGACGCGGCGGCGGCGAGGTGCAGCAGCGCGCCGGAGCCGGGCACGGTGCCCTCGGTGAGGTCGTAGGCGACGCCGGGCGGCATCGACGGGGCGGCCTGGCCGGGGCCGACGTACAGCGTGCCGCCGAGCGGGAAGCCCGCGGCGAGGCTGCAGCCCTCGGTGGGCTGGCCGGAGACCGGGACGCCGTCGACGGCGGGCTGGCCCTTGCCCGACCAGAGCGCGACGCCGGTGCCCGCGCCACCCTGGGAGTCGGTCAGGACGAGCGCGAAGGACGCCGACCCGCTCCCCAGGGAGTGCACCTGCGCGGCGACGGCGGCCAGGACGCGGTCGGCGCCGGGGCCGGCGACGCCCAGGCAGGCGTGCAGGGCGGCGACGAGCGCCGGCGAGCCGGGAGCGTCCACCCAGAGCAGGCCACCGCCGCGTCGGGCGACGACGGCGTCTCCGGGCAGGACTTCACAGCGGTCGGGCATGCGCGCCAGCCTAGTGACCGGGCCGGGGTCCGCGCGGCCCGGCGGCCACCGCCACGCCGGTCGCGCGCGCCCGGTGGGGACGCTGCGACCGGCGTGACGGGTGATCCCGGGTCAGGCCGAGCGGACCAGCCCCAGCTCGGCCGGGTCGGCCAGGTGCTCGGAGTGCGGGAGCACGCGCACGGTGTAGCCGAAGGCGCCGGTGCGCTCCAGCGGCAGCGTGGCGGTGAACCAGTGCCGGGAGCCCTCGGTGTGCTCGTGCGCCATCGGCACCGTGGTCACCTCGTGCAGCCCGTCGGCGTCGTCGACCCGCCCGTAGGCGGCCTGCACCTCGACGTCGCCCGGCGTCAGGTGCGGCAGCTCCACCTCGGCGCGCAGCGCCAGCGTCGAGCCGATCTCCGGGGTGTCACCGGCGCCGGTGGCCTCCACGTGCGCCACCCGCACGCTGCTCCAGTTCTCCAGCAGCCGGGCCCGCCACTGCGCCTCGTCGCGCGCCGGGGCGTAGCCGCCGTCGGCCATCGACCGGGCCGAGCCCGCGGCCGGGACGTAGAGGTGCTCGACGTAGTCGCGGACCATCCGGGTGGCCAGCACCTTCGGCCCGGTCTCGCGCAGCGTGTGCCGCACCATCTCCACCCAGCGGGTCGGGATGCCGTCGCGGTCGGTCTCGTAGAACCGCGGCAGCACCTGGGTGGCCAGCAGGTCGTAGATGGCGCGGGCCTCGACGTCGTCGCGGCGGGTCGGGTCGCTGACGCCGTCGGCGGTCGGGATCGCCCAGCCGTTCTGGCCGTCGAACCACTCGTCCCACCAGCCGTCGCGGATGGAGAGGTTGAGCCCGCCGTTGAGCGCGGCCTTCATGCCCGAGGTGCCGCAGGCCTCCAGCGGCCGCAGCGGGTTGTTCAGCCAGACGTCGCAGCCCCAGTAGAGGTAGCGGGCCATGCCGATGTCGTAGCCGGGCAGGAACGCGATGCGGTGCCGGATGGCCGGGTCGTCGGCGAACTTCACCATCTGCTGGATCAGCTGCTTGCCGCCGTCGTCGGCCGGGTGGCTCTTGCCTGCGATGACCAGCTGCACGGGCCGGTCGGGGTCCAGCAGCAGCGCCCGCAGCCGCTCGGGGTCGCGCAGCATGAGGGTGAGCCGCTTGTAGGACGGCACCCGGCGGGCGAAGCCGATGGTGAGGACGTCGGGGTCGAAGGCGGTGTCGGTCCAGCCGACCTCGGCCTCGGCCGCGCCGCGCGACAGCGCGGTCTCCCGCAGCCGGCGGCGGACCTCCTCAACCAGCCGCCCGCGCAGCATCCGGCGGGTGTTCCACAGCTCCAGCGCCGGGATCCGGTCCACGCCGTCGAACACCGCGGCGCCGGCGCCCTCGAACGGGTCGCCGCTGCGGGAGGTCTGGGTGCCGAGCTCGACGAGCTCCCGGGCGGTCCAGGTGGGGGCGTGCACGCCGTTGGTGATCGAGCCGATCGGGACGTCGGTCTCGTCGAAGCCCGGCCACAGGTCGCTGAACATCCCGCGGCTGACGTGCCCGTGCAGCTCGCTGACGCCGTTGGCCCGCTGGCCCAGCCGCAGGCCCATGTGCGCCATGTTGAACTTCGCCGGGTCGTCCTCGGCGCCGAGCGGGATGAGGTGCTCGAGCGGGACGCCGAAGCCGGCGAAGTAGCGCTCGATCAGCGCCCGCGGGAAGCGGTCGATGCCCGCCGGGACCGGCGTGTGGGTGGTGAACACGGTGCCCGCGCGGACGGCCTGCAGCGCCTCGGTGAAGGTCAGCCCGTGCGACTCGGTGAGCTCGCGGATCCGCTCGACGCCCTGGAAGCCGGCGTGGCCCTCGTTGGCGTGGAACACCTCCGGCTGCGGGGTGCCGGTGAGCTGGCAGTAGGCGCGCAGCGCCCGCACGCCGCCGATGCCGAGCAGCATCTCCTGGCGCAGCCGGTGGTCCTCGTCGCCGCCGTAGAGCCGGTCGGTGACGACGCGCTCGGCCGGGGTGTTCTCCTCGATGTCGCTGTCGAGCAGCAGCAGCGAGACCCGGCCGACCTGCGCCCGCCAGACGTGCGCGTGCAGCGTGCGGCCCTCGGGCAGCGGCACGGAGATGACGACGGCCGACCCGTCGGGCTGGCGCAGCAGCTTCACCGGCAGGCCGTGCGGGTCGAGCGAGGGGTAGTGCTCGAGCTGCCAGCCGTCGGCCGACAGACCCTGCTCGAAGTAGCCGGCCCGGTAGAGCAGCCCGACGCCGATCAGCGGGACGCCGAGGTCGGAGGCGGCCTTCAGGTGGTCACCGGCGAGGATGCCCAGGCCGCCGGAGTACTGCGGCAGCACCTCGGTGATGCCGAACTCGGCGGAGAAGTAGGCGATCGACCGCGGGGCGTCGGGCCCCAGCGACTGGTACCAGTGCTCGGCGGACAGGTAGTCCTCGAGGTCGTCGACGACGTCCTGGAGGCGGCGCAGGAACCGGCGGTCGGTGGAGAGCGTGGCCAGCCGCTCGGCCGACACCTCCCCCAGGACCTTCACCGGGTCGTTGCCGCACCGGCGCCAGAGGTCGGGGTCCAGCGTCTCGAACAGGTCGCGGGTCTCGGCGTGCCAGGACCAGCGCAGGTTCATGACCAGCTGGGACAGGGGTGTGAGGGCCTCGGGGAGGGCCGCCCGGACGGTGAACCGACGGAGTGCTCGCACGGCGCGAGCCTAGTCAGGCGGGCCCCGCGCGACAGGGTGGACGGATCACACCCGTCACGGCACCGGGACGTGCCGGAACCGGACGGGTGGGCGGCCCCCGGCCGAGGTGTGGGCGACCCCCCGGCTGGATAGCGTGGCCGCGATGACTCGCCGACCTGACCTCCGCCTCGGCATCTCCGATGTCGCCCCCGTCGTGTCCTGCGGGTCCTTCTCGGCCCGCGCCGTGGTCGGCGAGCACCTGCCGATCACGGCCACCGTGTTCCGCGAGGGCCACGACGCCGTCGCCGCCGACGTCGTCTGGACCGCTCCCGACGGCACGCGCGGTGCCTTCACCCGCATGCGCCGCTACGGCGAGGAGCCCGACCGCTGGATCGCCACGGTCGTGCCCGACCGGGAGGGCCGCTGGACCTTCCGCGTCGAGGCGTGGAGCGACCCGCTGGCCACCTGGCACCACGCCGTCGAGGTGAAGATCGACGCCGGCCAGGGCCCGGCCGAGCTCGCCAACGACCTCGAGGAGGGCGCGCGGCTGCTCGAGCGCGTGGCCGCCGACGCCGACGACGAGTGGCGCGGGCGGCTCACCGACGCGGTCACCGCGCTGCGCGACGAGACGCGCGGCCTGCACGAGCGCGTCGCCCCGGCGCTGGCCACCGGCCTGCAGCGGTACCTCGACGGCCACCCGGTCCGCGAGCTGGTCACCCCGACCGCCGACCACGAGGTGTGGGTCGACCGGCCGACCGCGCTCTACGGCTCCTGGTACGAGTTCTTCCCCCGCTCGGAGGGCGCCGTCGTCGGCGGGCAGCCCACGCACGGCACCTTCACCACCGCCGCCGACCGGCTGCCGGCGATCGCCGACATGGGCTTCGACGTCGTCTACCTGCCGCCGATCCACCCGATCGGCACGGTCAACCGCAAGGGCCCGAACACCGCCCAGTTCCCGGGCGGCAACCCGAACGAGATCGGCCCCGACGACGTCGGCTCGCCGTGGGCGATCGGCAGCGCCGAGGGCGGGCACGACGCCGTCCACCCGCAGCTCGGGACGATGGAGGACTTCCGCGCCTTCGTCGAGCGCACCCGCTCCCTCGGCATGGAGGTGGCGCTCGACCTCGCGCTGCAGGCCGCGCCCGACCACCCGTGGGTGGCCGAGCACCCGGAGTGGTTCACGACCAAGCCCGACGGCACGATCGCCTACGCGGAGAACCCGCCGAAGAAGTACCAGGACATCTACCCGGTCAACTTCGACAACGACCCCGAGGGCATCTACGCCGAGGTGCTGCGGGTCGTGCGCGTGTGGATGGACGCCGGCGTGCGGATCTTCCGCGTCGACAACCCGCACACCAAGCCGCTGGACTTCTGGCACTGGTTGATCTGGAAGGTCAAGGAGACCGACCCCGACGTGCTGTTCCTGGCCGAGGCGTTCACCCGGCCGGCGATGATGCACCAGCTCGCGCGGATCGGCTTCACGCAGTCCTACACGTACTTCACGTGGCGGACCGGCCGCGAGGAGATCGAGGAGTACGGCCGGGAGCTCGCCTCCAACGCGCACTACATGCGGCCGAACTTCTTCGTGAACACCCCGGACATCCTGCACGCGAGCCTGCAGTACGGCGGCCCGCCGATGTTCAAGATCCGTGCGGTGCTCGCGTCGATGATGAGCCCGACCTGGGGCGTCTACAGCGGCTACGAGCTGTTCGAGCACGTGGCGGTCAAGCCGGGCAGCGAGGAGTACCTCGACAGCGAGAAGTACCGGCTGCGTCCCCGCGACTGGGCCGGCGCCGAGGCCGCCGGGCGGAGCCTGGCGCCCTACCTGCGCAGGCTCAACGAGATCCGGCGCGCGCACCCCGCTCTCCAGCAGCTGCGCACGCTGCGCTTCCACGGCGTCGACAACGGCAACCTGCTCTGCTTCTCCAAGACCGACCCGGGCTCGCAGGACGCCGTCCTCGTGGTCTGCGCGCTCGACAGCCAGAACCGGCAGATCGGGACGACGTCGCTGGACCTGCCGGCGCTCGGTCTCGACTGGCACGAGCGGTTCGCCGTGACCGACGAGATCACCGGCGCGCGCTACGACTGGGGCCAGTTCAACTACG
This sequence comes from Geodermatophilus nigrescens, assembly GCF_900129495.1. Taxonomy (GTDB): domain Bacteria; phylum Actinomycetota; class Actinomycetes; order Mycobacteriales; family Geodermatophilaceae; genus Geodermatophilus; species Geodermatophilus nigrescens. The sequence goes on along the minus strand of NZ_FQVX01000003.1, from coordinate 959,652 downwards.
TCGAGCTCGACCCCTACTGGGAGCCCGCGCACGTCTTCTCGGTGCACCTCCCCCGGCCGGTCACCTGGCCCCCACCGGTCCGCTGAGCGCCGACCGCCCCTTCCCCGGACCACCGCTGAACCGCGAGGACGACCCGCTCCGATGACGCTCCCCGTGCCCGATCCCACCGACTCGACCTCCGGCCTGCCGCCGCGCGGCAGCGACCCGCTGTGGTTCCAGCGCGCCGTCTTCTACGAGGTGCTCGTCCGCGGCTTCGCGGACAGCAACGCCGACGGCATCGGCGACCTGCGCGGCATGCTCGACAAGCTCGACTACCTGCAGTGGCTCGGCGTCGACTGCCTGTGGCTGCCGCCGTTCTTCGCCTCGCCGCTGCGCGACGGCGGCTACGACGTCAGCGACTACACCGCGGTGCTGCCCGAGTTCGGCGACATCGACGACTTCCGCGCCCTGCTGCAGGCGGCCCACGCCCGCGGCATCCGCGTGATCATCGACTTCGTCATGAACCACACCTCGGACCAGCACCCCTGGTTCCAGGCCAGCCGCAGCGACCCCGAGGGCCCCTACGGCGACTTCTACGTGTGGGCCGACGACGACACCGGCTACGCCGACGCGCGGATCATCTTCGTCGACACCGAGAGCTCGAACTGGACGTTCGACCCGGTGCGCAAGCAGTACTTCTGGCACCGCTTCTTCTCCCACCAGCCGGACCTCAACTTCGAGAACCCGAAGGTGCAGGAGGCGATCATCGACGCCCTGCGCTTCTGGCTGGACCTGGGCATCGACGGCTTCCGGCTCGACGCGGTGCCCTACCTGTTCGAGGAGGAGGGCACCAACGGCGAGAACCTCCCCCGCACCCACGAGTTCCTCAAGCACGTGCGCAAGGTGGTCGACGCCGACTACCCCGACCGCGTGCTGCTGTGCGAGGCCAACCAGTGGCCGGCCGACGTCGTCGAGTACTTCGGCGAGAACGGCGACGAGTGCCAGATGGCCTTCCACTTCCCGGTCATGCCGCGGCTGTTCATGGCCGCCCGCCGGGAGCAGCGGTTCCCGATCTCGGAGATCATGGCCCAGACGCCGCCGATCCCCGACAACTGCCAGTGGGGCATCTTCCTGCGCAACCACGACGAGCTGACCCTGGAGATGGTCACCGACGAGGAGCGCGACTACATGTGGGCGGAGTACGCCAAGGACCCCCGCATGAAGGCCAACATCGGCATCCGCCGCCGGCTGGCGCCGCTGCTGGAGAACGACCTCAACACCCTCGAGCTGTTCAACGCGCTGCTGCTGAGCCTGCCCGGGTCGCCGGTCCTCTACTACGGCGACGAGATCGGCATGGGCGACAACATCTGGCTCGGCGACCGCGACGGCGTCCGCACGCCGATGCAGTGGACGCCCGACCGCAACGGCGGCTTCTCCACCGCCGACCCGCAGCGGATGTACCTGCCGCTGAACCAGGACCCGGTCTACGGCTACCAGACCACCAACGTCGAGGCGCAGCTGCGCAACAGCAACTCGATGCTGCAGTGGATCCGCCGGATGATCGCCGTCCGCAAGGAGCACCCGACCTTCGGCCGGGGCACCTACGAGGAGATCGGCTCGCGCAACCCGACGGTGCTGTCGTTCGTCCGCGAGTTCGGCGACGACGTCGTGCTGTGCGTCAACAACCTCTCGCGCTTCCCGCAGCCGGTGGAGCTCGACCTGCGCCGGTTCGAGGGCTACACGCCGATCGAGCTCACCGGCCGGGTCGAGTTCCCGCAGATCGGCGTGCTGCCCTACATGCTCACCCTCGCCGGGCACGGCTTCTACTGGTTCGAGCTGGCCAAGCCGGCGGAGCCGGTCGAGGAGCCCGCCGCGGAGCCGGAGTCCGCGACCAGCCCGGTCGCCGACGCGCTGCTCGCCGCCGGCCTCGTCAGCGAGGCCGAGCAGATCCCCGGCGGCAGCGACACGCGCACCGGCGACGACGTCCCGCCCAGCACCGGAGGACCCCGATGAGCACCGCCCTGGCCCACGTCCTGCGGGACTGGATGCCGCACCAGCGCTGGTTCGGCGGCAAGGGCCGCGAGTGGGCCGACGTGAGCGAGGAGGGCTTCTTCCTCTCCCGCTCCGAGCCGGTGCTCTCGGTCCACCGCGTCCGGGTCACCTACGCCGACGGCGCCGTCGAGACCTACCTCGTGCCGCTGTCGTGGCGGGCGCACCCGGAGGAGGACCTGACCTCGGCCTTCGTCGGCGCCGTGCCGGTGAAGGACGCCGAGGGCGCCGACCGGGAGAACTACGCCTACGACGCGCTGCGCGACCGCGACGCCACGACGCCGTGGCTGACCCACCTGGCCGCCGCCTCGACCGTCGGGCCGATGCACTTCTCCCCGTCGGGGAGCTCCGCCATCCCCGAGGGCGTGCCCGGCGACGTCATCTCCACCGAGCAGAGCAACACCTCGCTCGTCTACGGCCAGGACGCCATCCTCAAGCTGTTCCGCCGGCTCGAGCCCGGGCTCAACCCCGACGTCGAGATCGGCGAGGCGCTGCGCCGCACCGAGAACCCGCACATCGCCCCGCTGCTCGGCCACGTCGAGATCGACACCCCCGACGGCGAGCCCGCCACCGTGGCGATGCTGCAGACCTTCGTGCCGAACGCCAGCGACGGCTGGCGGCTGGCCACCGCGAGCGTGCGCGACCTCTACGCCGAGGGCGACCTGCACGCCGACGAGGTGGGCGGCGACTTCGCCGCCGACAGCGAGCGGCTGGGCGCGGCGACGGCGTCGGTGCACGCCGACCTCGCGCGGGTGCTGCCCACCGAGGCGGCTGACCGCGACTGGTTCGCCGCCACCGCACGGGGCATGGGCGAGCGGCTCGAGGCGGCGCTGGCCGTCGTCCCGCAGCTGGAGGAGCACCTCGAGCGGCTGCGGGCGGTCTACGCCGCGGTCGCCGACAGCCCCGAGACGGTGGTGCGCCAGCGGGTGCACGGCGACTTCCACCTCGGCCAGGTGCTGCGCACCGCGACCGGCTGGGTGGTGCTCGACTTCGAGGGCGAGCCGGCCCGGCCGCTGGCCGAGCGGCGGCAGCTCGACAGCCCGATGCGCGACGTGGCGGGCATGCTGCGCAGCTTCGACTACGCCGCACGTCACATGCTCGTGGAGCAGCCCGACGACCCCCAGCGCGCGTACCGGGCGCAGGAGTGGGCAGTGCGCAACCGCGGCGCCTTCTGTGCGGGCTACTCGGCGGCGAGCGGGATCGACCCGTGCGGGGACTCCCCTCTCCTGCGGGCCTTCGAGGCGGACAAGGCCGTCTACGAGTGCGTCTACGAGGCGCGCAACCGGCCGAACTGGCTGATGATCCCGCTCCAGTCGCTCTCCCGGCTCACCGCCGGCGAGGCCTGAGGCCCGCACCGCACCGCACGCAGACGAGACGACGGCAGCAGAGGACGGCACCCCGACGATGACGACGAGCGACTCCACCGGCCACGAGACCCCCGAGGCGCCGGCGACCAAGGACGAGCTGCAGCGGGTGGTCGAGCAGAAGGCGGCTGCCGCCGAGGCGGCCGAGAGCGAGCCGATCGTGAACCCGACGCCGGCCCGCAAGCGCGCCCCGGCCAAGAAGGCCGCCGCGAAGAAGGCCCCGGCGAAGAAGGCCGCCGCAGCCGCGCTCGCGGACGGCGACGGCGCGGCCGAGCCCGCCGCACCGGCCAGGGCCGCGAAGCGGACGACGAAGAAGGCCGCCGCGGCCGCCGGGGACGGCGCCCCCGCGAAGGCCACCCGCAAGCGCGCGCCGGCCAAGCGGACGGTCGCCGACACCGCCGCCGAGCCCGCCGAGCAGGTGATCGCCGAGCAGGGCGGCACCGCGACGCCGGTGGTGGCGCCGGCGCCGATCGCCGAGCCCGGGTCGCCGACCGGCGCCCCCGCGGAGCAGCCGGAGGCGCCCGACCCCGACCCGGCGACGCCGATGACGCCGCAGGCCCCGTCGGAGTCGCCGTCCGAGTCGCCGTCGGAGTCGCCGTCCGAGTCGCCGTCGGAGGCCCCGTCCCAGTCGCCGTCGGAGGCCCCCTCCGACGCGTCGGCCGAGCCGGCCCCCGGCGACGGGGGCGGGCTCGCCTCCGGCGCCGGCGGCGAGGGCGACCACGACCCCGTCGACGAGGTGACCGAGGAGGACCTGCGGGCCATCGTCGACGGCTGGTCGCGCGACCCGCACCGGGTCCTCGGCGCGCACCCGTCCGGCGACGGCTGGGTGGTGCGCGCGCTGCGCCCCGACGCCGCCGCCGTGGCCGTCGTCGACCAGGACGACGCCCGCTACGACGCCCGGCAGATCCACCCGGGCGGCGTCTTCGAGGCCCGTCTCCCGAGCCAGCCCGGTGACTACCGGCTCGACGTCAGCTACGGCAACGGCGAGGGCGGCACCGACACCTTCCTCGTCGACGACCCCTACCGCTGGCTGCCGACCCTCGGCGAGCTCGACCAGTACCTGGTCGGCGAGGGCCGGCACGAGCGGCTCTGGGAGGTGCTCGGCGCGCACGTCCGCCGCTACGACACCCCGCGCGGCCGGGTCGAGGGCGTCTCCTTCGCCGTGTGGGCACCCAACGCCCAGGGCGTGAAGGTCACCGGCGACTTCGACTACTGGGAGGCCCGCTCCTACCCGATGCGCCAGCTCGGCTCGATCGGCGTCTGGGAGATCTACGTGCCCGGCGTGCAGGCCGGCAGCCGCTACCGCTTCCACGTGCTCGGCGCCGACGGCGTGTGGCGCGAGAAGGCCGACCCGATGGCGTTCGCCACCGAGGTGCCGCCGCTCAACGCCTCCGTCGTCACCGAGTCCACCCACGAGTGGCGCGACGACGAGTGGCTGGCCGCGCGCGAGCGCGGCGGCTGGCACGAGCGGCCGATGAGCATCTACGAGGTGCACCTCGGCTCGTGGCGGCAGGGGCTGTCCTACCGGGAGCTGGCCGAGGAGCTCGTCGACTACGCCGTCTCCGCCGGGTTCACCCACCTGGAGTTCCTGCCCGTCGCCGAGCACCCGTTCGGCGGCTCGTGGGGCTACCAGGTCACGAGCTACTACGCGCCGACGTCGCGGTTCGGCAGCCCCGACGACTTCCGGTACCTCGTCGACCGGGCGCACCAGGCCGGCCTCGGGATCATCGTCGACTGGGTGCCCGCGCACTTCCCCAAGGACGCCTGGGCGCTGGGCCGCTTCGACGGCACCGCGCTCTACGAGCACGCCGACCCCCGCCGCGGCGAGCAGCCGGACTGGGGCACGTTCGTGTTCAACTTCGGCCGCACCGAGGTGCGCAACTTCCTCGTCGCGAACGCGCTGTTCTGGGCGCAGGAGTTCCACATCGACGGCCTGCGCGTCGACGCGGTGGCCTCGATGCTCTACCTCGACTACTCGCGCGAGGACGGCGAGTGGGTGCCCAACGTGCACGGCGGGCGGGAGAACCTGGAGGCGGTGTCCTTCCTCCAGGAGGTCAACGCCACGATCTACCGCGAGGTCCCCGGCGTCGTCACCATCGCCGAGGAGTCGACCGCCTGGCCGGGCGTCACCCGGCCCACCCACCTCGGCGGCCTGGGCTTCGGCTTCAAGTGGAACATGGGCTGGATGCACGACTCGCTGGCCTACGTGGCCCGCCAGCCGGTGCACCGCAGCTACCACCACAACCAGCTGACGTTCTCGATGATGTACGCCTACTCCGAGAACTACGTGCTGCCGATCAGCCACGACGAGGTCGTGTACGGCAAGGGCTCGCTGCTGCGGAAGATGCCCGGCGACCGGTGGCAGCAGCTGGCCGGCGTCCGCGGCTACCTCGCCTACATGTGGGCCCACCCCGGCAAGCAGCTGCTGTTCATGGGCTCGGAGTTCGCGCAGGACGGCGAGTGGGCCGAGAGCCGCTCGCTGGACTGGTGGCACCTCGACGACCCCGCGCACCGCGGCGTGCTGGAGCTGGTGACCGACCTGAACGCCCGCTACCGCGAGACCGAGGCGCTGTGGTCGCTCGACGTCGACCCGGCCGGGTTCCAGTGGATCGACGCCAACGACGCGGGCGGCAACGTCGTCACCTTCCTGCGCTACGGCCGGCCGAAGGTCGCCGACGTCCCCACGCCCACGGAGGCGGCCGAGTCCGGCGACAGCGGCACGACGCCCGACGGCGGGCAGACGCCGGGGCAGGCGCTGGCGGTCGTCTGCAACTTCTCCGGGTCGCCGCACCACGGCTACCGCATCGGCCTGCCGCGCGGCGGCCGGTGGCGCGAGGTGCTCAACACCGACGCCGAGGGCTACGGCGGCTCCGGCGTCGGCAACTACGGCGGCGTCGACGCCGTCGAGGAGTCCTGGCACGGCCAGCCGTTCTCGGCCACCGTCTCCGCTCCCCCGCTCGGCACCCTCTGGCTGCTGCACGAGGGCTGACGCCCGCCCGCGTTCCCCGGCTCCGCTCCCCCGGCCCCGCCGCGCTCCCCGCGCGGCGGGGCCGCGCGCAGACCCGTTCCGCGCTCCTCCCGGTCCGTGCATCATGGCCCGGCTCCGCGCCGCCCCCGGCGGCGCCGGACGGTCCCGCCGGCTCCGCTGCCGGCACCGGCAGAGGAGGAACACCGCGCGATGAGGCATGCCCGACGCCCCGGACTCGCCGTGCTCGCGGTGGGCAGCGTGCTGCTCGCCGGGTGCTCGGGCACCGTCGCGGGTGCCGCGGCCCCCGGCCCGGGGGTGCCGGCCGACGTCGCCGCCGCCGACTTCCCGATCACCGGCTCGGCCGACACCGAGGCCGACCGGCGGGCGCGCAACGCCCTCGCCGACCTCGACGCCTTCTGGTCCGAGGCGTACCCGGAGTTCTTCGGCGAGGAGTACCAGCCGATCACCGGCGGCTACTTCTCGGTCGACTCCACCGCGATCGACGAGTCGGCCTACCCGGCCACCGGGATCGGCTGCGCGGAGGCGCCGGAGGACCCGGAGGGCGTCGCGAACAACGCCCACTACGACCCGAACTGCGACGTCGTCGCCTACGACCGGGCGCTGCTGCAGCAGCTCAGCGAGGCCAACGGGCCCTACCTCGGCCCCGCGGTGATGGCGCACGAGATCGGCCACGCGATGCAGGGCCGGTTCGGCTTCGCCGACTCCACGATCGTCGTCGAGACCCAGGCCGACTGCCTGGCCGGCGCCTTCACCCGCTGGGTGGTCGACGGCAACGCCGAGCACACGGCGCTGCGGATGTCGGAGCTCGACAGCGTCGTCCTGGGCTTCATCGGCCTGCGCGACCCGGTGGGTCTCGCCCCCGACGACGACCGGGCGCACGGCTCGGGCTTCGACCGGCTGTCGGGCTTCTACGCCGGCTTCGAGGGCGGCGTCGGCACCTGCCGCGACGACTTCACCGAGGACCGGCTGTTCACCGCCACCGAGTTCCTCACCGAGGACGACCTCGACAACGAGGGCAACGCCCCGATCGACGAGATCGGCGGCTTGGTCGAGCAGACCCTCCCCGCGTTCTACGAGTCGGTGTTCCCGGGCCTGGGCGCGCAGTTCACCGCGCCGGCCATCGAGACCTTCGAGGGCACGGCGCCCGACTGCGGCGACATGGGCGCCGAGGACCGCGACGTCGGCTACTGCGAGGCCGACGACACCGTCTACGTCGACGGCGAGCTGCTCGGCGGCGCCTACGAGCAGATCGGCGACTTCGCCGTCGCGGCGGCCGTCTCGGTCGGCTACGCGCAGGCCGTCCGCGCGCAGCTGGACCTGCCGGTCGACGACGCCGCCGCGATCTCGTCGGCCGTCTGCCTGACCGGCTGGTACACCGCCCGGTTCTGGACCGGCGACTTCGAGCAGATCGGCAGCCTCTCCCCCGGCGACGTCGACGAGGCCGCCGTCTTCCTGCTCACCTACGGCCAGGAGGACGGCGTCTTCCCGAACACCGACCTGTCGGGCTTCGAGATGGTCGACGCCTTCCGCGACGGCTTCCTCGAGGGCGGGGCCGGCTGCGACATCGGGCTCTGACCTCCCCACCCGCGCCGGCGCCGCGTTCGGACGGCGCCGGCGCGGGTAAGGGCGCGCTGATGAGCCAGACAGCGCGCTCCCGGGGCCTGCTCGCCGCCGTGGCCACGCTCGGCGTCCTCGCGACGTCGGCGTGCTCCTACGTCGTCATCGGCACGCCGTCGTTGCAGGGCATGCCCTCGCAGTCGGTCGACGACGGGACGCTGCAGATCGTCGGCTCCACCGACAACCCGATCGACGCGCTGTCGCGCAACGCCCTGGCCGACCTGGAGACCTACTGGTCGCAGACGTTCCCCGACGTCTACGGCGAGCAGTTCCCGCCGCTGGCCGGCGGCTACTTCAGCGTCGACCCGGACGACATCGACCCGGCGGCCTACCCCGAGGGCATCGGCTGCGGCACCGACCCGCGCGACCTGGAGAACAACGCCTTCTACTGCTCCTCGCAGGGCGTGCCGAACTCCGACTCGATCAGCTACGACCGCGCCTTCCTCGGCGAGCTGGCCTCCCAGTACGGCGAGGTGCTGCCGCAGCTGGTGATGGCGCACGAGTTCGGCCACGCCGTGCAGGGGCGGGTGGGCTACCCGCGGACGTCGATCGCCACGGAGACCCAGGCCGACTGCCTCGCCGGCGCGTGGACGGCCTGGGTGGCCGACGGCAACGGCGAGTACTCCTCGGTCGACACCGCCGACCTCGACCAGCTGCTGCGCGGCTACTTCCTGCTGCGCGACCCGGTGGGCACCGGCTCCGGCGAGCAGCAGGCGCACGGCTCCTACTTCGACCGGGTCTCGGCCTTCCAGGAGGGCTTCGACGACGGCGCGACGGCCTGCCGCGACCGCTTCGGCCCCGACCGGGTCTTCACCCAGGGCGAGTTCACCAGCGACGCCGACTTCGCCAGCGGCGGCAACGCGCCCTTCCCCGACACCGAGGACATCCTCGCGGCATCGCTGCCGGAGTTCTGGGACCGCGCGTTCACCGAGGTCCTCGACGCGCAGTTCACCGAGCCGGAGCTGCAGAGCACCGACGGCCCGCCGTCCTGCGCGCCGTCCGACGTCGCGCTCGTGTACTGCCCCGACGGCGGCGACGGGTCGGGCCTGGTCGCCTACGACGCCGACTTCGCCTCGGCCGCCTACGACCTCGGCGACTTCGCGCTGGTCACCGGGGTCGCGATCCCGTACTCGCTCGCCGCCCGCGACCAGCTCGACCTGTCCACCGACGACACCGCGGCCCTGCAGTCGGCGGTCTGCCTCACCGGCTGGTACTCCGCGCAGGTCTACAACGCCCAGCTGACCTCGGTGACGATCTCGCCCGGCGACCTCGACGAGAGCGTGCAGTTCCTGCTCGAGTACGGCAACGACCCGGACGTGCTCGCCGACGTCGAGCTGACCGGCTTCCAGCTCGTCGACCTGTTCCGCGCCGGCTTCCTGAACGGCGCGGCCAGCTGCGACGTCGGCGTGTGACCCCGGGTCAGTACAGGGCGGCCATCAGCTGACGGCGGGCGGCGACGACCCGGGGGTCCTCGGCGCCCACGACGTCGAACAGCCCGACCAGGTGCACGCGCGCGGCGTCGCGGTCCTCGCCGGCCGTGCGCCGCACGGTGTCGACCAGGCGGGCGAAGGCGCCCTCGACGTCGCCGGTGCCGAGCAGGAAGTCGGCGGCGCGGGTCTGCGCCGCCACGTCGTCGGGGGCGGCGTCCGCCTGCGCGACGGCGTCGGGGCCGGCGTCCTCGGCTCGGCGGATGAGCCGCACCTGGCTGAGCGCGAGACCGGCGACCGGGTGGTCGGGCTCGGCCTCGAGGATCGCGGCGTAGGCGGCCTCGGCGGCCTCGAGGTCACCGCGCTCGAGCGCGGCCTCGGCGGCGTCGAGGCGGGGGTCCTCGAGGCCGTCGTCCTCGCCCTCGGCCGCGCCGGGGACGGCGCCGCCGGTGGTGGCGCGCACCAGCTCGGTGACGAACTGGCGGGCCTGCTCCTCGGGGATGGCGCCGGTGAACTCGGCGACCAGCTGCCCCTGCCAGACGGCCTTGACCGCGGGGATGCCCTGCACGCGCAGGCCCTGGGCCAGCGCCGGGTTGGCGTCGACGTCGACCTTGGCGAGCACCCACGAGCCGCCGCCCTCGGCGGTGAGGCGCTCGAGCACCGGGGACAGCTGCTTGCAGGGGCCGCACCACTCGGCCCACAGGTCGAGGACGACCGGCACCTGGAAGGAGCGGTCGAGGACCTCGGTCTGGAAGGTGGCCTCGGTGACGTCGACGACCGCCGAGCCGGGCGCGCCCGCGGGGGCCGCGGCGCTGGGCGGCGGCGCTGCCTGGGCCCGGGCGGCGGCCTCGGAGCGCGCCTTGACGGCGGCGAGGTCGACCGCACCGGCGAGGGAGGCGGCCAGCTGTGCCTGCTGGGCCTGCGCGCGCGGGTCGGGGCGTCCGGGACGGGTGGGCTGCATGGCTCCCATGATCCCACCGGCGCGGACGCGCCGTGTCAGCCCTCGGCGGACGGGGCGGGGTCGAGCCCGGCGACGTCGCCGGCGCCCAGGCGGACCCGGCGCAGCAGCTCGAACAGCGTCTCCTGCTCGGCCTCGGGCAGGTCGTCGAGGCCGAAGCCGAGCGCGGTCAGCTCCCCGGTGGCGGCCTCCACCACGGCGCGGCCGCGCTCGGTGATGCCGGCGAGCACGCCGCGGCCGTCGGCGGGGTTGGGTCGGCGGTCGACGTAGCCGGCCGCGGCGAGCCGGTCGATGGCGTTGGTGACGCTCGTCGGGTGCACCATCAGCCGGCTGCCGATGACCTTGAGCGGCAGCTGCCCGGTGCGGCTGAAGGTGAGCAGCACGAGCACCTCGTAGCGGGCGAAGGTCAGCCCGTGCGGGCGCAGCACCTCGTCGAAGCGGGCGAGCAGGATCTGCTGGACCCGGAAGACCGACGTCGCCGCGCGCATCGCCGAGGCGGGCCCGAAGTGCTGCTCCCAGGTCTCCCCCGCGCGCTCGATCGGGTCGAACGGCAGCCCCAGCGCCCGGACCATGCGCCCGACGCTACCTGGGCTGATCGTCCGTCCCCCGGCGAGATGCGGCTCAGCGTCGTCACCCGGGCCCCGATGACCGCCCAGGACCGCATCTCGGTGCCGCCTGTGGACGACGCCGACGTCGCGCCGGCGGGAGCGGCAGCATCCCCACCCGTGTCCCGACCGCCGGCCCGCCCGACCCAGCTGGTGGGCCGGGTCTTCCGCGGCTCCGCTGTCGTCCGGGCCGGGCTCCTGACGCGGTCGCAGCTGCGCAGCTCGGCCTGGCGGCGCCTGTTCCCCGACGTCTACGCGTGCACCACGGCGCAGGTGGACCACGCCGTCCGGGCCCTGGCGGTGAGCCGGCTGCTGCTCCCGGGCGCCGTCGTGAGCGGGCGCAGCGCCGCCGTCCTGTGGGGAGTGGCCCTGGCGGAGGCCGCTGACGACGTCACCTGCACCGTCACGCCCTCCGTCCGCGCAGGCGAGGTGCCCGGGATCGTCCTCACCCGGCGGCACCTCCGCGCGGACGAGACAGCGACCCGGCGCGGCACCCGCGTGACCACGCCCCTCCGCACGGCCCTGGACCTGGCCCGAACCCGCCCGCTCGAGGACGCGGTCGTCGACGTCGACCGGTTCCTCCGTACCGGGCTCCTCGACCTGGCGGCCCTGCGCGAGGCGGCGGCCGCGCTGACGGGCCGGGACTGCCGCCACGTCCGGAGCGTCCTGGCGCTGGCCGACGGGCTCGCCGAGTCCCCTCAGGAGACGAGGCTCCGGCTGCTCCTGCTCAGGTCGGGGCTGCCGCGACCCGTCGCCCAGCACGTCGTCCGTGACGGCACGCGCTTTGTCGCCCGGGTCGACCTCGCCTGGCCCGACCGGCGCATCGCCGTCGAGTACGACGGGCTCTGGCACGCCGACCCCGTGCAGTTCCGCGCCGACCGGCAGCGGCTCAACCGCCTCACCGCGGCCGGCTGGCTCGTCGTCTTCGTCACGGCCGCGGACCTGCGGGACCCCGCGCAACTGCTCACCCGCCTGCGGACACTGCTCGCCGCACCGAGATCCGCCTGAGGGGCGTCATCAGGGGCGCAGAACGACCCTCGGACGGATCTCGACGCGGCGGGCCGGAGCGGCAGAGCGGGTGTCAGGCGGCGGGGCGCAGGCGCGGGACATCGCGGACGCCGAACACCTCGCGCAGCGCCACGCGGGCCGCGTTGTCGCCGCACGCGCCGTGCACCGCGGGCCCGGGCGGGGTGGCCGCCGAGGCGAGGTACACGCCGTCGACCGGCGTCTTGTAGGTGTTCCACCGCGGCACCGGGCGGGCGAGCATCTGCCGCAGCGACGCCTCGCCGTTGGAGATGTCCCCGCCGACGTGGTTGGGGTTCCACGCCTCCATCGCCGGGGCGTTCTTCACCGCCCGCGCGACGATCGTGTCCCGGAAGCCGGGGGCGAAGCGCTCCACCTGCGCCTCGATGGCGTCGGTCATGTCCACCGGCGAGCCGTGCGGCACGTGCACGTACGCCCAGAACACGTGCCCGCCCTCGGGCGCCCGGGTCGGGTCGACGACGGTCGGCTGGACGGCGAGCACGTAGGGCTTGTCGGTGATCCGGCCGGCCGCGGACGCCGCCTCGCCGGCGATCGTCTCGGTGAGGTCGCCGGCGACGTGGACGGTGCCCGCGCGGCGCACCTGGGGGTTGGTCCAGGGCACCGGCTCCGACAGGACCCAGTCCACCTTGAAGACGCCCGGCCCGTGCTTGTACCGCGACACCCAGCGCCGGTAGCCCGGGTTCACACGGTCGCCGGCCATCTCGACGAAGGCCCCGGGCGTCGTGTCGAGCAGCACCGCGGGGACGCCGTCGAACTCGCGCAGGTCGGTGACCCGGTGGCCGGTCACCACCTCGCCGCCCTGCTGCTCGAGCGCGGTGACCATCGCGTCGGCCAGCCGCTGCGAGCCGCCCTCGACCAGCGGCCACCCGCGGTGGTGGGCCAGCATCCCGAGCACCATGCCCAGGCCCGCGGTGAGCGGCCGGCCGAGGTCGAGCATCCCGTGCGCGGCCGCCCCGCCGATGAGTGCCCGCGCCTCGTCGGTCTCGAAGTACCGGTGCACCAGCCAGCGCACGTTGGGCAGCGCGTTGAGCGCGAAGTGCGTGATCGCGCCGACGCTGCGGGTGGGCAGCCGCCGCAGCCGGCTCATGAGGAAGAAGTCGATGACGTCCTGGCCGTGCTCGACGAGCGGCTCGAACAGCCGCCGGTAGGCCGCGCCGTCGGAGCCGAGGCCCTCGGCGGTCTCCTCCAGCGAGTACCGCGACACCGCCGCCCGCCCGCCGTCGAGCGGGTGCGCGTAGGCGATCTCCGGGTGCACCAGCCGCACGCCGCGGCTGGGCAGGTCGAACTCGCGGAAGAAGGGCGCGGCGGCGGCCATCGGGTGCACGCTCGAGCAGGTGTCGTGCCGGTAGCCGGGCCGGGTGAGCTCCTCGGTGCGCATCCCGCCACCGGGCTTGTCGGCCGCCTCGACCACCTGCACCCGCAGTCCCGCGGCGGCCAGCCGGAGGGCTCCGGCCAGGCCGTTGGGTCCCGATCCGACGACGACGGCGTCCGGCTTCCCGTTCACCGGGACAGTCTGCCCGCGGGACCTGGGAGCCGCCCGGTCACAACGAGGCGAGGAGCCGGTCGGCGGCGCGGTAGGGGTCGGTCTCCCCCGCCACCACCTCGGCGGCGAGCGCGCCCAGCGCCGCCGACCCGCGCACCTCGCCCATCCGCTCGCGCAACCCGGCCAGCGCGATCGCCTCGATCTCGCGGGCGGCCCGCTCGGCGCGGCGGCGGGCGCCCTCGCCGGAGGAGTCCAGCCAGCGGCGGTGCTCCCCGACCTCGGCGAGGACCCGGTCGATCCCCTCGTCGCGCGAGGCCACGGCCCGCACGATCGGCGGTCGCCACGCGCCCGGGCCGGTGTGCCGCCCGCCGAGGGACTGCGCGTACCGCAGGTCGCGCACGGTGGTGTCGGCGCCGTCGCGGTCTGCCTTGTTGACGACGAACACGTCGGCCACCTCGAGGATCCCCGCCTTCGCCGCCTGGATGCCGTCGCCCATCCCGGGCGCGACGAGCACGAGCGTGGTGTCGGCGAGCGAGGCGATCTCCAGCTCCGACTGCCCGACGCCGACGGTCTCCACCAGCACCACGTCGCAGCCGGCCGCGTCGAGCACGCGCAGCGCCTGCGGGGTCGCCCAGGCCAGCCCGCCGAGGTGGCCGCGGGAGGCCATCGACCGGATGTAGACGCCGCGGTCGCCGGCGTGGTCCTGCATCCGCACCCGGTCGCCGAGCAGGGCGCCGCCGGAGAACGGCGAGGACGGGTCGACGGCGAGCACGCCCACCCGCCGGCCGGCGGCCCGCAGCGCGCGGACCAGCGCCGTCGTCGTCGTGGACTTGCCCACCCCGGGCGAACCGGTCAGGCCGATGACCTGCGCGTGCCCGGTGTGCGGGGCCAGCGCCGCGGCGACCTCGCGGAGGACCGGGCTCGCGTCCTCGACCAGCGAGATCAGCCGGGCGACCGCGCGGGCCTCGCCGTCGCGGGCGCGGGCGACGAGGTTGGGGACGTCGACAGCGCGCCGGCCCCGCCGCCCACGGGGGGCGACGGGGCCGGGCGTCGCGACGGCCGTGCCGTCCAGGACGACGCCGTCCGAGGTCACGCCTTCGCGGGCACGTGCAGGATCAGCGCGTCGCCCTGGCCGCCACCGCCGCACAGCGCGGCCGCCCCGACGCCGCCGCCGCGACGACGCAGCTCCAGGGCCAGGTCGAGGACGATCCGGGCGCCGCTCATGCCGACCGGGTGGCCCAGCGCGATCGCGCCGCCGTTCGGGTTGACCTTCTCCGGGTCGATGCCGAGCTCGCGGGTGGACACGATGCCCACCGCCGCGAAGGCCTCGTTGAGCTCGACGAGGTCGAGGTCCTTCGGGTCGATGCCCTCGCGGGCGCAGGCCTTCTGGATCGCCCGCGACGGCTGGCTCTGCAGCGTGGCGTCCGGACCGGCGACGACGCCGTGCGCGCCGATCTCGGCGAGCACGGTGCAGCCGAGCTCGGCGGCCTTCTCCGCGGACATGACGACCACCGCGCACGCGCCGTCGGAGATCTGGGAGGCGGTGCCGGCGGTGATGGTGCCGTCCTTGGCGAAGGCCGGCTTGAGCTTGGCGAGGGTCTCGACCGTGGTGTCGGCGCGGATGCCCTCGTCCTCGCGGAACTCGATGGGGTCGCCCTTGCGCTGCGGGATGAGGACGGGGGTGATCTCCTCGTCGAAGACCCCGTTCTTCTGGGCGCGGGCGGCCTTCTGGTGGCTCTCCGCGGCGAAGGCGTCCTGCTCCTCGCGGGTGAGCTGGTACTGCGCGTTGGCGCGCTCGGTCAGGGCGCCCATGGCGATCTGGTCGAAGGTGTCCGACAGGCCGTCGTGGGCCATCGAGTCGACCAGCGTGGCGTCGCCGTACTTGGTGCCGGTGCGGGAGCTCGGCAGCAGGTGGGGCGCCTGCGTCATCGACTCCATGCCGCCGGCGACGACGACGTCGAACTCGCCGGCGCGGATGAGCTGGTCGGCCAGCGCGATCGCGTCGAGGCCGGACAGGCAGACCTTGTTGAGCGTGAAGGACGGGACCGTCATCGGGATGCCGCCGGCGACCGCGGCCGGGCGGGCCGGGTTCTGGCCGGCGCCGGCCTGGATGACCTGGCCCATGATCACGTAGTCGACCTGGTCGCCGCTGATGCCCGCGCGCTCGAGGGCCGCCTTGATGGCGACGCCGCCGAGGTCGGCGGCGGAGAAGTCCTTGAGCGAGCCGAGGAGCCGGCCCATCGGGGTCCGGGCGCCGCCGACGATGACCGAGCGGGACATGCTGCCTCCAAGGGCGCGTCGCCGACGCTGGCGACCGCGGATCGGGCCGCACCCGCAGGACAGCGAGTCGCGGCGAACGGGCTGCCGGTCAGGATAGATCGGTTCTCCAACCGGGTCGACGGGCCGCCCGGGGGTCCCGTCGTCCGCCGGGCAGCGGGCGGTCCGGGGCGGACCCGCGGGGCGTGATGCCCGCCACACGGGAGAGTCGTCTCAGACGTCTTGCGCCAAGATGGCCCGATGACCGCCGACGCCCCCGCGGGTCTGCCCGCCGAGCTGTTCACGACCATCGACCACGTCGGGATCGCCGTCCCCGACCTGGACGAGGCGATCGCCTTCTACGCGGACACCCTCGGCGTGCGCTCGGTGCACGAGGAGACCAACGAGGAGCAGGGCGTCCGGGAGGCGATGCTCGCCGTCGGCACCGGGGAGACGCGCATCCAGCTGCTCGCCCCGCTCACCCCCGAGTCGACGATCGCCAAGTTCATCGGGCGGTCGGGCCCCGGCCTGCAGCAGCTCGCCTTCCGCGTCGACGACGTCGAGGCCGTCAGCGCCACGCTGCGCGAGCGCGGCCTGCGCCTGCTCTACGACACCCCGAGGCGGGGGACGTCGGACAGCCGCGTCAACTTCGTCCACCCCAAGGACGCCGGCGGGGTGCTCGTCGAGCTCGTCGAGCCCGCCCGCACCGCGCACTGACCCGTCGCCGGGCCGGGTGAGACGTCCGCCACGGTCTCGCCGACCGCCCTCGCGACGCCCGGTTACCCATCGGTAACCTCCGCCGCACCGCACCACCCTCCGAGCCAATGAAGACCCGGGAGACACACGTGGACGCCATCAGGGACGCCATCCTCGCCGACCAGCTCAGTGACATCGGCGGCCTGCCGGTGCCGGAGTCCTACAAGGCCGTGCTGGTCCGCAAGGACGAGCAGGACATGTTCGCGGGCCTGCCTCCCAAGGAGAAGGACCCCCGCAAGTCGCTGCACGTGGAGGAGGTCGCCACCCCGGAGCTCGGCCCGGGCGAGGCGATCGTCGCCGTCATGGCGTCGTCGGTGAACTACAACACCGTCTGGACGTCGATCTTCGAGCCGGTCAGCACCTTCGGCTTCCTCGAGCGCTACGGCCGCCAGAACGACCTCACCAAGCGCCACGACCTGCCCTACCACGTGGTCGGCTCCGACCTCGCCGGCGTCGTGCTCGAGGTGGGCGCGGGCGTCAACAAGTGGAAGCCCGGCGACGAGGTCGTGGCCCACTGCCTGTCGGTCGAACTCGAGGACCCGGCCGGCCACGACGACACGATGATGGACCCGCAGCAGCGGATCTGGGGCTTCGAGACCAACTTCGGCGGCCTCGCCGAGCTGGCGCTGGTCAAGAGCAACCAGCTCATGCCCAAGCCCGCCCACCTGTCGTGGGAGGAGGCGGCCGCCCCCGGGCTGGTCAACTCCACCGCCTACCGGCAGCTGGTCAGCCGCAACGGCGCGGCCATGAAGCAGGGCGACGTCGTCCTCATCTGGGGCGCCTCGGGCGGCCTGGGCTCCTACGCCACCCAGATGGCGCTCAACGGCGGCGCCATCCCCGTCTGCGTCGTCTCCTCCCCCGAGAAGGCCGACATCGTCCGGTCGATGGGCGCCGAGCTGGTCATCGACCGCTCCGCCGAGGGCTACCGGTTCTGGAAGGACGAGCAGACCCAGGACCCCAGGGAGTGGCAGCGCTTCGGCAAGCGGATCCGCGAGCTGACCGGCGGGGACGACGTCGACATCGTGTTCGAGCACCCCGGCCGCGAGACCTTCGGCGCGAGCGTCTACGTCGCCAAGAAGGGCGGCACGATCGTCACCTGCGCCTCCACCAGCGGCTACATGCACTCCTACGACAACCGCTACCTGTGGATGAACCTCAAGCGGATCGTCGGCTCGCACTTCGCCAACTACAAGGAGGCGTGGGAGGCCAACCGGCTCATCGACAAGGGGCTCGTGCACCCGACCCTGTCGAAGACCTACGCCATGGACGAGGTCGGCCAGGCCGCCTACGACGTCCACCACAACCTCCACCAGGGCAAGGTCGGCGTGCTGACCCTCGCCCCCGAGGAGGGCCTCGGCGTCAAGGACGCCGAGAAGCGCGAGAAGCACCTCGCCGCGATCAACCGCTTCCGCGGCGTGTGACCACCGTCCCCGGGCCCGGTCGACCGGGTCCGGGGACCGTGGCATGCTGCCCGCCCGGGCGCCCCTCGCGGGCGCCCGGGCACCCCGGGGGGGACCGCTTCGTTGACCGACGGGGCGCGGTCCGGGGGCTCGGTGGCCCGCGGCGCGGGCCCCGTCCGACACGCTGACGACACCCCCCGACTCTGCGAGGATGAACCGCATGACCGATCCCCGCCGCGACCTGCTGCCCATGCGCGAGGCACAGCACTCGTTCGACGTGGTGCTGCGGGGCTTCGACCGCCACCAGGTGGCCGAGACGATCGAGCGTCTCGAGGCCGACATCCGGGTGGCGCTCGCCGACCGGGACGCCGCGGCCGGCCGCGTCAGCGACCTCGCCGGGCAGCTCTCGGCGATGCACGCGGAGATCGACCAGCTGCGCCGCAGGGCCGCCAACCAGGGCCCGGCCACGTTCGAGAACATGAGCGAGCGCATCTCGCACATGCTCCGGCTCGCCGAGGAGGAGGCCGCCGACATCCGCGGCGCCGCCGAGCAGGAGGCCCGCGCGCTGCGCGAGCAGACCGCCGCCGAGGAGCGCGCGATGCTCGAGCGGCACGCCGCCGGGCGGGCCGAGGTCGAACGGATGCTCGCCGAGGCCCGGCAGAACGCCGAGCAGATCGCCAGCAAGGCGCAGATCCGCGCCGACGAGCTGGTCACCAAGGCGCAGGAGAAGGTCGCCCGCCTCGACGCCGAGTCCCAGGCCCGCCGCACCAAGGTCGAGCAGGACTTCGACATCGCGCAGCGCGCCCGCCGCGACGAGGCCGCGCGCGCCGCCGACGAGCGCGAGCGCGCGTCGGTGCAGGCCGCGCAGGACCGGGTCGCCGCCGCCGAAGCGCACGCCGCCCGCATCGTCGGCGAGGCCGAGGCCTCCGCCGCCGCCATCCGCCGCATCCGTGACGAGCTGACCGGCCGCCTCGTCGAGGCCCGGCGGGTGCTGTCCGCCCTGCCCGAGCTCGGCGACCGCCCGCAGCGCCGCCCGGCGGGCCCGCAGCAGCCCCAGCAGGGTCCCGCCCCGCAGGGCCAGCAGGCCCCGGCGGCCCAGGGTCCGGCGGCCCAGGGCACGGCCCCGCAGGCCCCGGCGCAGCAGCCGCGGCCGGGGGCGACCCAGGAGGCGCGCCTCCCCCGCCGCGAGCCGCAGGGCCCGCCCACGGCCATGCAGCCCGCCGTCGGCCCGCAGACCGGGATGCAGCCGGCGGTCGGCCCGCAGACCGCCGTCCAGACGGCCGTCCAGCCCGCGGCGCAGCCCGCCGGGGGCCCGCAGACGGCGCCGCCGCGGCCCGCGCCCGGCCGGGCGGCGACCGCGCCGCAGCCGGTGACCCAGCCGGCCACGCAGCCGCCCGGCGCCTCGCCCGAGCAGACGCAGTCGATCCGCCCGGTGCACACCAGCGCGCAGGACGAGGGCCGGCACTCCGGCGGCTCGACCCGCGTCGACAGCGCCCGGCCCGACAGCGCCCGGCCCGAGGGCGCCCCGGCCGAGGAGTCCCGGGCCCCGGGCGAGGACCCGCAGACGCAGGTCCAGCCGGCCGTCGACCCGCGGGACACCGGCAGCCAGCCGGCCGTCCCCGGGCGGCGCTGAGACCCGCCCGCACTTCTCCGGCGACGCAGCGCGACCGGCGCGCGGACGGCGGCCCGGCAGGGTAGGCAGGACCCGTGCCTGACGCCGCCGGACCGGAGGGCACCGGACCACGGCACGCCGCTCCCGAGGACGACGACGGCCCCGCGCCCGGTGCCGCCCCGGCGCGGACGCCCTCCCGCGCCCGGCACCGGCGGCGCCCGGCCCTGTCGGGACCGCCGGGCCGGGGCACGCTGCTGGCCCTCGTGCTCGCCGTACTGGTCGTCGGCGCCGCGTTCGTCCCGCGGCTGACCGGCGACGCCGGCGGCAGCACCACCGGCCCGTCCCCGGCCGCGCCGTCGTCCGGGTCGACCGCCGCCGCGGCGTCTCCCGCCGCCGGCGCGACCTCACCTGCCGACTGGCTGGCCGCCGCGCTCCCGCCGTCGACCGACCTCGCCGCCACGGCCGGCGTCCGCGAGGAGCTCGCGGCAGAGGGCGTGCCGGCCGACCGGCTGCGCCCCGCCGAGCAGAGCGCGTCCTCGGGGAGCCTGCTCGCCGTCGTCGGGCCGGCGCCGGAGGGCGCGCGGGTGGTGGCCGCCTTCGACCGGCCCGGGGACGGCAGCCGGATGCTGGTGGTCGACCCCGCGCCGGCCGAGCCGACCGCCGAGGAGCTCGACCGCCGCCGCGCGCTGGCCGACGCGCTGCTGGCCAACCCGGCCACCGGCGAGGACCCCGCGGTCACGGCCGTCCTGCGGTCCGGCGACGTCGACGCGCGGCTGCTGAGCATGCTCGCCGCCGTCGCCGCGCGGGAGGGCGTGCGCATCGCCGGGTTCCCCGCGCTGCCCGGCGAGGAGGCCGGCGACGCCCCGGCCCGGCGGGTGCTGGTCGGCGCCGTGGCGGGCGCGCCCGTGCCCGCCGACGCGGCGGCCACGGCGTCGCTGCGCGAGTGGCTCGACGCCCAGCTGCCGCCCTACCGCCCCGACGACGTGCAGGTGACCGACGCGGGCGTGCTGGTGTCCTTCCACTACGCCTCCACGCCCGACGCCCTGGTCAGCGCCGCGGCGGGCTGACGGCGCGCCCGGACGGACCTCGGCGTGCGACCCGCCCGGGCGGGGGGTAGACGTGGGGCGGTCGCCCGGCTCCGCCGGTGCGCGGGGTGCCGCGAGCAGCGCGGGTTCGTACACGGGGAGGACGCAGTGACGAGGACGAGCCGGGTCCTGGCGGTGGCGGCATTGACGGCGGGCCTGGCGGGCCTGCCGCTGCCCGCGGCGAGCGCCGCCGACGGGGGGCTGCTGCGCCTGGCGCACCTGTCGCCCGACACCCCCGCGGTCGACGTGTACGTCGACTCGGTCGCCGACCCCGCCGCCGGGCAGGTGTTCCCGGCGGTCGGCTACGGCACGGTGTCGGACTACCAGACCGTCCCGGTCGGCACGTACGCCATCAGCATGCGGGCCGCGGGCGCCGCCCCCGACAGCCCGCCCGTGCTGTCGACGACGGTGCAGGTGGGCACCGACTCCGCCCGCACGGTGGCCGGCGTCGGGCCCTTCGCCGACCTGGGCCTCGAGGTGCTCGAGGACGACCTGACGCCGCCCGCGGCCGGGTCCTCGCGGGTGCGCGTGATCGCCGCCGCGGCGAGCGCGCCGACCCTCGACGTCGCCGTGCCCGGCGGCCCGTCGGTGGCCACCGACCTCGCCTTCGCCGAGACCACCGGCTACGTGGACGTGCCTGCCGGCGCCACCAGCATCAGCGTCACGCCCGAGGGCGGGCAGGCCACCGACCTGCCGGTGCAGGTGGACGCGGGCTCGGTCTACAGCGTGCTCGTCCTCGACCGCCCGGGTGGCGGCCTGAGCGTGCAGACGGCGCTCGACGCGGCCAGCCCCGGCGTGGTCCCCGCGGGCGGCGTGGAGGCGGGTGCCGGCGGGACGGCCGGGGACTCCCCGTCGCTGCCGGTCGTGCTCACCGCGACGGCCGGTTCGCTCGCCGCGGGCGGCGGGCTGCTGCTGGTCGCCTCCCGGCGCACCGCAGCCGCCGGCCCGGGGCACGCCGCCCGCGCCCGGCACGCCGCCGGCCCGCGGGCGCGGTGACCTCCACCCGGCAGCGCACCGCCCCCCGCCGCGCGCGGCACCGCGCACCCCGCCGGCGGGGGGCGGTGCTGCTGCGCGCCGTCGTCGGGGTGCTCGCCCTGGCCGCCGGGGCGGCCGTCCTGCTGGCGCCCGGGTCGCCATCCCCGGCCGGCGCGGCGGAACCGTCGTCGGCCCCGTCGCCGGCCCCGTCGTCGGCCGGCCCGGTGGTGCTGGCCGCCCGGCCGCCCGCGACGACGGCGGTGCCCACCCGGGTGCGGGTGCCGGCGATCGGCGTCGACAGCGCGCTGGTCGACCTCGGCCTCGACGGCGCCGGCGCGCTCGAGGCGCCCGCCGACTTCGCGCTGGCCGGCTGGTACGCCGACGGGCCGGTGCCCGGCGAGACCGGCCCCGCGGTCGTGGCCGGGCACGTCGACTCGACCGCGGGCCCCGCGGTGTTCTTCCGGCTGCGCGAGCTCGCCCCCGGCGACGAGGTGCTCGTCGACCGCTCCGACGGCACGACCGCCCGGTTCACCGTCACCGGCGTCGAGCGGCACCCGAAGGACGCCTTCCCCACCGAGGCGGTCTACGGCCCCACCGCCGACGCCCAGCTGCGGCTGGTCACCTGCGGCGGCGCCTTCGACCGCTCGGTGCGCAGCTACGAGGACAACGTGGTGGTCTTCGCGCGGCTCGTCTAACGGCGGCGGTCGCGGGCCCGCCAGCAGGCGGTGTGCCAGTGCCGGCGCAGGTCGGCCGCGGAGTCGGTGTCCCACGGCTCGAGGTCGGAGTCGCGGGCGTAGGCGGGCCACGTGACCACGTGCGGCGTGCCGGGCCGGATCTCCTGGTCGCAGCCGGGGCAGCGGTAGGCCTTGGTGCTCGCGGCGCCGCTCAGCTGCCGGACGACCCAGTCGCCGTCGCTGGCCTCCTCGACCGGCTCGGGGCGACGCGACAGCGGGGGGCGGCCCCCCGGCCGCCCCCCGCTGCTCCGTCGTCCCCGGCGCGGCACGGCCTCAGCGGCCGGAGTGGTCCCGGAACCCGCGGCCGGTCTTGCGGCCGAGGTACCCGGCGGTGACCAGGTGCTCGAGCAGCGGCGCCGGCGCGAAGCCGGGCTCGCGGAACTCGGTGTAGAGCTCCCGCTCGATCGCCAGCGACACGTCGAGGCCGACGACGTCGAGCAGCTCGAAGGGACCCATCGGGTAGCCGCAGCCGACCTTCATGGCGGCGTCGATGTCGTCGGCGGTCGCGTAGTGCGCCTCGAGCATCTTCACCGCGTCGTTGAGGTAGGGGAACAGCAGCGCGTTGACGATGAACCCGGCGCGGTCGGTGCAGGAGACCGCGTGCTTGCCCAGCTGCGCGCAGACCGCGTGCGCGGTGGCCGCGACGTCGGGGGCGGTGGCGATGGTGCTGACCACCTCGACGAGCTTCATCACCGGGGCGGGGTTGAAGAAGTGCAGGCCGACGACGTCGCCGGGGCGCTCGCTGGCCTTGGCGCACTCGATGACCGGCAGGCTCGAGGTCGTCGTCGCGAGGACCGCGCCCGGCTTGGCGATCTCCCCCAGCGCCGCGAACAGCGCCTGCTTGACCGGCAGCGACTCGACGACGGCCTCGATCACCAGGTCGCGGTCGGCGAGGTCGTCGAGCGACGTCGTGCCGCGGACCCGGCCGAGCACCTCGTCGCGGCCGGCCTCGTCCAGGCGCCCGCGGGCCACCTGCTTGTCCAGCGACCGGGCCAGCGCCGTGCGGACCGCCTCGACCTTCTCCGGCGAGCGGGCCTGGAAGACGACGTCGTAGCCGCCCTTGGCGACGACCTCGATGATCCCGGTGGCCATCGTGCCCGAGCCGACGACGCCGACCAGCGAGACCGGGCGCGCGCCCTCGGCGGCGCCGCCGGCCGGCGGCGTGGCGGCGTCGGGGACGACCTCGGCGGAGTCGCGGCCGGCGTAGGTGTAGAAGCCGCGGCCGGACTTCCGGCCCAGCAGGCCCGCGGTCATCATCTGCTTGATCACCGGGCTCGGGGCGTGCAGCCGGTCGCGCGACTGCTTGTACATCGTGTCGAGGATCTCGTAGGCGGTGTCGATGCCGATGAGGTCCATGAGCGCGAGCGGGCCCATGGGCAGGCCGCAGCCCAGCCGCATGGCGGCGTCGATGTCCTCGCGGCTGGCGTAGCGGTTCTCGTACATGGAGACCGCGTGGTTGAGGTAGCCGAACAGCAGGGCGTTGGCGATGAAGCCGGCCTTGTCGCCGATCGTCACGTCGACCTTGCCGAGGCGGGCGGCCAGGGCCTCGACGTCCTCGATGACCGAGGGCTCGGTGACCACCGTGCGCACCACCTCGACCAGCTTCATGACCGGCGCCGGGTTGAAGAAGTGCATCCCGATGACCTTGCTCGGGCGGCCGGTGGCCACCGACAGCTCGGTCACCGACAGGCTCGAGGTGTTCGTGGCCAGGATGGTGTCCGGCGGGCAGATCTTGTCGAGCTTCGCGAACAGGTCGGTCTTGAGCTCCATCCGCTCCGGGACGGCCTCGACGACCAGCTCGGCGGCGGCGAGGTCCTCCAGCGAGGTGCTGAACCGGATGCGGCCGAGGATCGCGTCGCGCTCCGCCGGCTCCAGCTTGCCGCGCGAGACCGCCTTGTCCGTCGACTGCTCGACGTGCCCGCGGCCGCGGCCGAGTGCGTCCTCGCTGATCTCCACGGCGGTCACCGACAGGCCCGCGCGGGCCAGGACCTCGGCGATGCCCGCACCCATGGTGCCGAGCCCCACCACGCCGACCTCGGTCAGTTCTCTGGCCACGCTGCCATCCCTCCGTACCCGTTCCGACCGGGGCAGTCTCCCACCCGGGACGGCGGCGGTTACCCCTGGGTAGGGCTCAGAACAGGCGCTGCGTCGGGTCGTCGGTGCCCTTGAGGACGGCGTAGTCGACGGTCACGCAGTCGATGCCGCGGTCGCCGGCCAGCACCCGCGCCTGCGGCTTGATCTCCTGCGCGGCGAACACGCCCTTGACCGGCGCGAGCAGCGGGTCGCGGTTGAGCAGCTCCAGGTAGCGGGTGAGCTGCTCGACGCCGTCGATCTCCCCGCGCCGCTTGATCTCCACCGCCACCGTGCGGCCGTCGGCGTCCCGGCAGAGCAGGTCGACCGGGCCGATCGCCGTCGGGTACTCCCGGCGCACCAGCGTCCAGCCGGCGCCGAAGGTCTCCACGTGCAGCGCGAGCAGCCGCTGGAGCTCCGCCTCGACGCCGTCCTTCTGCAGGCCCGGGTCCACGCCGAGCTCGTGCGAGCTGTCGTGCTCGACCGCCTCGATCGTGATGACCAGCTGCTCCCCGGCCTTGTTGGTGACCGTCCAGGTGCCGGCCCGGCCGTCGGGGGTGTCGACGAGCTCGTCCTTGAGGGTGCAGGGCGGGGTCATCCAGTTGAGCGGCTTGTAGGCGCGGTCGTCGGCGTGCACCGACACCGAGCCGTCGGCCTTCACCAGCAGCAGCCGGGTGGCGAGGGGCAGGTGGGCGGTCAGCCGCCCGATGTAGTCGACCGAGCAACGGGCGATGACCAGGCGCACGGGCGCCGACGGTACCGGTCCGGTCACGACGGGAACCCCGCGGCCGGGGTCGGGCGTCGCACGACCGTGACGACGACGTCGACGGCCCGCGCGGCCGGCCTGCTCGCCCTGGCGCTCTCGCTCGCGGCCTGTGCCGGGGGCGGCGGGGACGCCGCGGCACCCTCCCCCGACCCGGCGCCGCTGCCGCCCGGGCTGGTGCTGCAGGTGGCGCACACGGGCGGCTTCACCACGCCGGACGAGCTCGCCGCCCGGCTGCCCGTGGTGAGCGTCTACGGCGACGGGCGGATCCTCACCCAGGGCCCGCAGATCGAGATCTGGCCGGCGCCGGCGCTGCCGAACGTGCAGGTGCAGCAGGTCGGCGAGGACGTCGTCCGCGACCTCGTGCAGGCCGCCGTCGACGCCGGCGTCGAGGAGTCCGGCGACCTCGGCGACCCACCGGTGGCCGACGCGCCGACGACCCGTTTCACCCTGGTCACCGGCGGCGGCACGGCGGTGCGGGAGGTCTACGCCCTGTCCGAGACGCCCGACGACTCGGTGACGCCGGAGCAGGCGGAGGCCCGCACGCGGCTGCGCGGGCTGGTCGACGAGCTCACCTCGCAGACCGGGCCGAGCGAGCCCTACGTCCCGCAGACCGTCGCCGCCGTGGTGCAGCCGCATCCCGGCGGCGACCCGGAGCTGCCGCAGCCCGACGTCGCCTGGCCCGGGCCGGAGCTGCCCGGGACGCCGCTCGGCGCGGGCCTGACCTGCGTGAGCGCCACCGGCCGCGAGGGCGCCGACGTGCTGGCCGCGGCCGCGTCGGCGAACGCCCTCACGCCGTGGGTCACGCCCGACGGCGCCCGCTGGTCGGTCACGTTCCGGCCGGTCCTCCCGCACGAGACGGGCTGCGCCGACCTCGGGCGCTGACCCGGTGGCTCAGACGCCGAGGTGGGCCAGCGCCTGCAGGAGCAGCGTGCCCTGCCCGCCGGCCAGCTCGGCCAGCACGGTCGACCCGCGCACCTCGTCCGGGGTGAACCAGGTGAGCTCCAGCGCGTCCTGCTGCGGCGCGCAGTCGCCCTCGACCGGCACGACGTAGGCCAGCGAGACGGCGTGCTGGCGGGGGTCGTGGAACGGCGTCACGCCCGGCGTCGGGAAGTACTCCGCGATGGTGAAGGGCTGCGGTGCCGGGGGGACGCGCGGCAGCGCGAGCGGGCCGAGGTCCTTCTCCAGGTGCCGCAGCAGCGCCGAGCGGACCCGCTCGTGGTGCAGCACCCGGCCCGAGACCAGCGCCCGCTTCACCTGCCCGTCCTCGCCGATCCGCAGCAGCAGGCCGACGGCGGTGACGACGCCCTGGCCGTCCACCCGCACCGGCACGGCGTCCACGTACAGGATCGGCAGGCGCTCCCGCGCGAGGTCCATCTCCTCGCGGGAGAGCCAGCCGGCGTCGGACCGCGTCACCTCGGACATGCGGACTGTCTATCCGACGCGGCCGCGGGCGGCCCGGCAGGGTCCCCCGATCAGTCGGTCCAGACCGCGGGCCGCTTCTCCAGGAACGAGGCCATGCCCTCGCGGGCGCCGTCGAGCTGGCTGGCCGCGGCCATGACCTCGACGGCCGTGGCGTAGGCGTCGCGCTCGGGCCGGTCGAGCTGGGCGTACATCGTCCGCTTGCCCCACGCCTTGCTGGCCCGCGAGCCGCGGGTCGCCCGCGCCACGAGCTCGTCGACGGCGGCGTCCAGCTCGTCGTCGGGGACCACCCGGTTGACCAGGCCCCAGTCCAGCGCGGTGCGGGCGTCGATGACGTCGCCGGTGAGCGCCAGCTCCATCGCGCGCTTGCGGCCGACGTTGCGGGCGATCGGCACCATCGGCGTGTGGCAGAACCAGCCGCCCTTCCCGCCCGGCGCGGCGAAACCGGCCGACTCGGCGGCGACGGCCAGGTCGCAAGAGGCCACCAGCTGGCACCCGGCGGCGGTGGCCAGCGCGTGCACCCGCGCGACGACGACCTGCGGCACCTGCTCGATCGCCTGCATGAGCTCGGTGCACAGCGCCAGCAGGCTGCGCACGTCGGTCAGCGGGGCGTCGAGGACGTCGGCGAAGTCGTGGCCCGCGCTGAACACCGGCCCCTCGCCCGCGAGCACGATGCCGGCGGCGTCGCCCTCCCCCACCTCGCGCACCGCGGCCAGCAACTGCTCCAGGTGGTCGCGGGACAGCGCGTTGCGCCTCCGCGGCCGGCACATGGTGATGCGGACGACGTCGCCGTCCCGCTCGACGCGGGGCGCACCCTCAGCGGTCATGTGGCCGACCTCACCACGGCGGGGTCGCCGCGGGCAACGCCGCTGGGGAGGCTGGAGGCGTGCAGCCCGAGGAGGTCACCGACACCGCGCCGCGCGCCGCCGGCCGGACGCTGTTCACGCAGGGCTGGCGCGACGTCGCGTTCGTGCACTGGGCGGTCGACCCCGCCGTCGTCGCGCCGCTGCTGCCCGCCGGCACCGAGCCCGACGTGCACGACGGCGCGAGCTGGGTGGGCCTCGTGCCGTTCCGGATGCGGCGCATCGGCGTCCTGGGCTCCCCCGGCCTGCCGTGGGTCGGCTCGTTCCTCGAGACCAACGTGCGGCTGTACTCCGTCGACGCGCAGGGCCGCCGCGGCGTCGTCTTCCGGTCCCTCGACGCCGACCGGCTGCTGCCGGTGCTGGTCGCCCGGGCCGCCGGACTGCCCTACCTGTGGTCGCGGATGCGGTTCGCCCGCGACGGCGACCGGCTCACCTACACCTCGCGCCGCCGCTGGCCCGGCCCCCGCGGCGCCGGCGGGCGGGTGGAGCTGCGGGTGGGCGAGCGGCTGGCCGCGCCCGGCCCGCTCGAGCGGTTCCTCACCGGCCGGTGGGGGCTGCACCAGACGACGCTCGGCCGCACCCGCTACTGGCCCAACGAGCACCCGGCCTGGCCGCTGCACCGCGCCGAGCTGCTGACCTGGGACGGCGACCTGCTGGCCGCCGCCGGGTTGCCGGGGGTCGGCGGCCCGCCGGACAGCGTGCTGTTCTCCCCGGGCGTCGACGTCCGCTTCGGCCCGCGCCGGTAGCCGTCCGACGCCGTTCCGCCACCGCTGGGCAAGCGCTCTCCCAACCGTCAGGATGCCGGGGTGGGCTCTCCCCGGTCGCTCGCCGCTCCCCCGACGTCCGCTCCCTCCGACGACTGGGTGCACCGGCTGCTCGACCTCGCCCGGACCCGGCTCGACATGGACGTCGCGTGGCTGTCGGTGTTCACCGAGGGCCGGCAGGAGGTCACCTCGGCCACCGGCGCGCTCGACGCCATGAACGTGAGCGAGGGGATGTCGCTGCCGCTGGAGGAGTCCTTCTGCGTGCGGGTGCTCTCCGGCCAGCTGCCGCCCGTGGTGACCGCGGCCGACCGCAACCCGGTCACCCGCGACCTGGCGGTCACCGAGGCGCTGGGCATCGGCTCCTACGTCGGCGCCCCGGTCCGCGACGTCGACCGGCGCCCGCTGGGGATGCTCTGCTGCCTCAGCCGCGACGCCGGTGAGCACCTCGACGGCGCCGCGGTGCGCACGGTGGAGATGCTGGCCGACCTGATCGGCGAGCGGCTGGCCGCCGAGGAGTTCGCCGAGGCCGAGCTCACCGCGCGGCGCGACCGCGTTGTCGACGTCCTCACCCGCCGGGCGGTGACGATCCACCTGCAGCCGGTCGTGGACATGCGCTCGGGCCGGGTGGTGGCGCACGAGGCGCTGGCCCGCTTCCCCGGCCGGGAGGAGGGCCCCGCGACGCTGTTCTCCGACGCCGCGGCGGTCGGGCTGGGCGTGGAGCTGGAGCTGCTGGCGGTGCGCTCGGCGTTGGAGCTGGCCGACCGGCTGCCGCCCGGCACCCGCCTGGCGGTCAACCTCTCCCCCGACGCGCTGCTCGTGCCGGCCGTGGGCCGCACCCTCGTCGAGGGCGCCGCCGCCACGCCGCTGACGGTGGAGGTCACCGAGCACTCGCCGATCGAGGACTACCCGGCCGTGCTGGTCGCCGTCGAGCCGCTGCGACGGGCGGGCATCCGGCTGAGCGTCGACGACGCCGGCGCCGGCTACGCGAGCCTGCGGCACATCCTTCGGCTGCGCCCGGACACCATCAAGCTCGACATCGCGCTGGTCAGCGGCGTGGACGCCGACCCGGCCCGGCAGGCGATGACCGCCGCGATGGTGGCCTTCGCCGCCGAGACCGGGTCCGCGCTGGTGGCCGAGGGCGTGGAGACCGCCGCCGAGCGGGACGCGCTGCTCGCCCGCGGCGTCCGGCTGGGGCAGGGCCACCTGTTCGGCCGCCCGGCCCCGCTGGACCGGGCGGCCGACGAGCAGACCGCCTAGGCGGGCGCGGGGACCCGCTCGTCGAGGCCGTTCGCCTCGCGGACGACGTCGACGACCTGGCCCATGATGTCGGTGAGCCCGAAGTCCTTGGGCGTGAACACCCGGGCCACGCCCTGCTCGCGCAGCCGGCGCGCGTCGCTGTCGGGGATGATCCCGCCGACCACGACCGGGACGTCGTCGAGCCCGGCGTCCCGGAGGCCCTGGAGCACCGCCGGCACCACCTGGAGGTGCGAGCCGGACAGCACCGACAGCCCGACGACGTGGACGTCCTCCTCGACCGCCGCCGACACGATCTGCGCGGGCGTCAGCCGGATGCCCTGGTAGACCACCTCGAAGCCGGCGTCGCGGGCCCGGACGGCGATCTGCTCGGCGCCGTTGGAGTGCCCGTCGAGCCCCGGCTTGCCGACCAGGAACCGCAGCCGCCCGCCGAGCTCCTCGCCGGTGGCGCGCACCCGCTCGCGGACGGCCACCAGCGTCTCGTCGGCCTCGCCGCCGCCGGTGGCCGCGGCCACGCCGGTCGGGGCGCGGAACTCGCCGAACACCTCGCGCAGGACCCCCGCCCACTCCCCCGTCGTCACGCCCGCGCGGGCGCACGCGAGCGTCGCGGGCACCAGGTTGACGTCGCTGCCGGCGGCCTCCCGCAGGGCGGCCAGCGCGGCCTCGACCGGGGCCGGGTCGCGCTCGGCCCGCCACCGGCGGACCGCCTCCTGGGCGGCGTCCTCGACGGCGGGGTCGACGACCTGGATGGCGGCGTCGAGGTCGGCCAGCAGCGGGTTGGGCTCGGTGCCCTCGAACCGGTTGACGCCCACGACGACGTCGTCCCCGTTCTCCATCCGGCGCCGCCGCTCGGCCAGCGAGGCGACGAGCCGGCCCTTCATGTAGCCGGACTCGACGGCGGCCACCGCCCCGCCCATCTCCTGCACCCGGGCGATCTCGGCGCGGGCGCCCTCGACCAGCTCGGACACCTTCCGCTCCACGACGACCGAGCCGGTGAACAGGTCGTCGTACTCGAGCAGGTCGGTCTCGTAGGCGAGCACCTGCTGCAGCCGCAGCGACCACTGCTGGTCCCACGGCCGCGGCAGGCCGAGCGCCTCGTTCCAGGCGGGCAGCTGCACCGCGCGGGCGCGGGCGTCCTTCGACAGCGTGACCGCGAGCATCTCCAGCACGATCCGCTGCACGTTGTTCTCCGGCTGCGCCTCGGTCAGGCCGAGGGAGTTGACCTGCACGCCGTAGCGGAACCGGCGGTGCTTGGGGTCCTGCACGCCGTAGCGCTCCTGCGTCAGCTCGTCCCACAGCTGGGTGAAGGCGCGCATCTTGCACATCTCCTCGACGAAGCGGACACCCGCGTTGACGAAGAAGGAGATGCGCGCGACCACCTCGCCGAAGCGCTCCTGCGGCACCTGGCCGGAGTCGCGGACGGAGTCCAGGACGGCGATCGCGGTGCTCATCGCGTACGCGATCTCCTGCACCGGCGTCGCCCCGGCCTCCTGCAGGTGGTAGCTGCAGATGTTGATGGGGTTCCACTTCGGCATGGCCGTCACCGTGTAGGCGACCATGTCGGTGATCAGCCGCATCGAGGGCCCGGGCGGGAACACGTAGGTCCCCCGCGACAGGTACTCCTTGATGATGTCGTTCTGCGTCGTCCCCGCGAGCTTCGCGACGTCGTGGCCGTGCTCCTCGGCGACGGCCTGGTAGAGCGCGAGCAGCCACATCGCCGTGGCGTTGATCGTCATCGACGTGTTCATCTCGTCGAGCGGGATGCCGTCGAACAGCGCGCGCATGTCACCGATGTGCGTCACCGGCACGCCGACCTTGCCCACCTCGCCGACGGCGAGCTCGTCGTCGGGGTCGTAGCCGGTCTGCGTCGGCAGGTCGAAGGCGACCGACAGCCCGGTCTGCCCCTTCGCCAGGTTGCGCCGGTACAGCGCGTTCGACTCGGCGGGTGACGAGTGGCCGGCGTAGGTGCGCATGACCCAGGGGCGGTCGCGGTCCTTCGGCGCTGAAGGGAACGGCATGCCCGCGGAGTGTAGGGCTGTTACCGGCCAGTAGCAGCACCGGTCCGGGAGCTCCGGCGGTGGCACACTCGATCGTGGACGACCGTGCCGGCGGGGCGCGGCCGGGGTCGACGGAGGGGGCCGGGATGCTGCAGCCGGGCAGTCTCAGCTACATCGCCGGGCCGGTCATCGCGATCGTGGTCATGGTCCTGCTGGCGCTGTTCATGCGCTGGGCCTTCGGCGGGAGCTCGACCGGCGGCATGCGCCGCGGCCGTCCCACGCCGTCGGACGACGGCCTGCTGACCCGCGTGGCCACGCTGTCGCGGCGGGAGTCGGCGCTGGCCCTGCGCGCCGTCCTGTCCGACGCCGGGATCCGCTCGACGATCCGCTTCCCCGAGGCGCACCGGGCCGACGTGCTCGTCTTCCCCGAGGACGCCCCCCGCGCCCGCGAGCTCGCGGCCTCGTTCCCGGCCCGCTAGCGGCCCCGTGCAGGGGCCCGGGCCGAGCGCAGCGAGGTCCGGGGGCACGGGGGTCCTTCCTCAGTCGGGGCGCTCGACCCGGCGGATCTCGGCGCCGAGGCCGGTGAGCAGCTCGACGAAGTCGGGGTAGCCGCGGTCGACGTGGTGCACGTCCTGCACCTCGGTGACGCCGTCGGTGAGCAGCCCGGCGAGCACCAGCCCGGCGCCGGCGCGGATGTCGGTGGCCAGCACCGGCGCGCTGGAGAGCCGCTCCCGGCCCCGGACGACGGCGTGGTGGCCGTCGATGCGCACGTCGGCGCCCAGCCGGACCAGCTCGTTGACGAACATGAACCGGCCCTCGAACACGTTCTCGGTGATCAGCGCCGTGCCGGTGGACACCGCGGCGAGCGCGACCGCCATCGGCTGCAGGTCCGTGGGGAACCCGGGGAAGGGCAGCGTGACGACGTCGACCCCACGGGGCCGCTCCTCCATGGCCACCCGGATGCCGTTCTCGACCACCTCGACGGTCGCCCCGGCGCTCACCAGCTTGTCCAGCGGGACGGCGAGGTGGTCGGGCACGGCCCGCTCCACGACGACGTCGCCGCGGGTCATCACCGCCCCGATCGCCCAGGTGCCGGCGACGATCCGGTCGGGGACGGTGCTGTAGGTGACCGGGCGCAGGGCGTCGACGCCCTCGATGGTCAGCGTGGAGGAGCCCGCGCCGTCGATCCGCGCGCCCATCGCCGTGAGCATCGAGCAGATGTCGACGATCTCCGGCTCGCGCGCGGCGTTGTCGATGACGGTCGTGCCCTCGGCGAGCACCGCGGCCATGAGCAGGTTCTCGGTGGCGCCGACCGACGGGAAGTCCAGCCAGATCGAGGTGCCCTGGAGCCGCGGCGCGGTGGCCACGAGGAAGCCGTGCTCGCTGTGGATGGAGGCGCCGAGCCGCTCGAGGCCGGAGATGTGCATGTCCAGGCCGCGGGAGCCGATCGCGTCGCCGCCGGGCAGCGCGACCTTGGCGCTGCCGCAGCGGGCCACCAGCGGGCCGAGCACGCTGATCGAGGCGCGCATCTTGCGGACTAGGTCGTAGTCCGTCTCGGTGGCCGGCTGCTCCGGCACGTCGACGACGACCCGGCCGCCGCCCCCGGGCTGCCCCGACCGCTCGTAGGTGACGCCGCAGCCCAGCCGGCGCAGCACCTCGCTCATGATCGCCACGTCGAGGATGTCGGGGACCTCGTCGATGGTCGTCCGGCCGGAGGCCAGGAGCGCCGCGGCCATGAGCTTGAGGGCGCTGTTCTTGGCGCCCGTGACGCGGACCCTGCCCGTGAGGGCCGTGCCCCCGGTCACCTCGAAGCACTGCACCGGCCCACCCTACGGCGGGCCCGCCGGCGGCCTCCGGCCAGCGCCTAGTCTCCTGGCCATGACCGTCCGGCTCACCCGCATCTACACGAAGACCGGTGACGCCGGGCAGACCCACCTCGGCGACATGAGCCGGGTGTCGAAGACCGACCCGCGACTGGTCGCCTACGCCGACGTCGACGAGGCCAACAGCGTCATCGGCGTCGCGCTCGCGCTCGGCTCGCCGACGCCGGAGCTGACCGAGCTGCTGCGCAGCGTGCAGAACGACCTGTTCGACGTCGGCGCCGACCTCTGCACCCCGATCGTCCCGGACCCGGCGTACCCGCCGCTGCGGGTGACCGCCGCCTACACCGAGCGGCTGGAGGCCGCCTGCGACGAGCACAACGAGGCGCTGCCGAAGCTGACCAGCTTCGTGCTGCCCGGCGGCACCCCGCTCGCGGCGCTGCTGCACCAGGCGCGGGTGGTGGTCCGGCGGGCCGAGCGGAGCGTCTGGGCGCTGCTGGAGGCCGACGGCGAGCGCACCAACCCCGAGACGGCGCGCTACCTCAACCGGCTCTCGGACCTGGTGTTCATCCTCGCCCGCGAGGCCAACCCCGACGGCGACGTCCTCTGGGAGCCGGGGGCGCACAGCGGGGTGCACGCCCAGCGCGCCGCCCGCGGCTGACCGCCCGGGCCGGCCGCCGGGCTCGCCCGCCCGGCCGCTAGGCCGTGGGCGGGGCCGACTCCACCCAGGACAGGAAGCCGGTCACCGTCGCGGGGTCCATCGCCAGCTCGCGGGGCCCGTTGTCGGTCTCGCAGGACACCACGACGGCGTCGTCGGGCAGCGCGACGTCGTCGCGACCGGGCGCCCGGCGACCGGCGACGTGCAGCTCGGTGCGGCACAGCCGCTGCTGCGGGCGCACCGACAGCGACACGGCGCGGTACCAGAGCAGCGCGTCCCCGCCGTACCAGGCCACGCCCACCGCCCAGCGCGAGCTGCCGCCGGGGCGCAGCCACATGGTCACCGCGCCGAGGCCGGAGAGCAGGAACCGGCGGCGCAGCAGGAAGGCGACCACCAGGGCGACGACCAGCGCCGCGGCGACGACGAGGAGGGCGGTGGTCACCGGCGGGTCGTGCGGGAGCAGTCCGGTCGGGTCAGGCCGGCCGGGTCAGGCCTGGCCGGCGGCGCGCAGCCGGGACTGGGCGCGGCGGGCGGCGGCGAGCGCGTCGGGGTCGTCCCCCTCCGACTCGGCGCGGCGCAGGGCCTCGCGGGCCCGCTCGACGTCGATCTCGGAGCTGATCTCCGCCGTCTCGGCGAGGATCGAGACGCCCTGCGGCGTCACCGACAGGAAGCCGCCGTGGGCGGCCGCGACGACGTCCTGGCCCTCGGTGCTGCGGATGGTGACGACGCCGCCGGGGGCGAGCTCGCCGAGCAGCGGGGCGTGGCCGGGCAGGACGCCGATCTCACCCTCGGTGGTGCGGGCGATGACCATGCTCGCCTCGCCGGACCAGATGGTCCGCTCGACGGCCACCAACTCGACCTGCAGGGTCGCCACGACACTCCTCCGGGTCCACCGACGCTGCGGTGCTGGGACGCCGGCCGGACGGGCACGGCGACGGTCGACCTCACTCTAGCCGCGTGCGTCGCGGCGTCCGGCGCGGGTCGGCTGCGGCCACCCCTTCGGGCGGCGGCGTGCCCGGGTGCTCAGGCGGCGCGGCGGTAGAGCAGGGTCCAGCGGCCGACGCGGACCCAGGGGTGGCGCACCGTGGAGGCCGGCGCCCAGTCGTCGGTGTCGTAGCAGATGTCGTCGACGGAGGAGACTGGCGCCGACGGCGGCCAGGTCCAGCCGGGGTCCGGGGTGCTGACCGGCAGCCGGCTCACCGTGCCGTGCGTGCTCGTCCCGTCCAGCCAGTCCATCGTCACTCCCGTGCTGCGCTTCCGGTCCCTCCGGGGCGCCACCTGCTG
This sequence comes from Geodermatophilus nigrescens, assembly GCF_900129495.1. Lineage (GTDB taxonomy): Bacteria > Actinomycetota > Actinomycetes > Mycobacteriales > Geodermatophilaceae > Geodermatophilus > Geodermatophilus nigrescens. Next base: position 924,424 of record NZ_FQVX01000003.1, on the reverse strand, counting down.
TGTCGGCACGCAGGCTCCCGCTCTTGAGGGTCGATCCGCCAGCCACCTGCCCACGGGGGTGCCCCGCCCAACCACCCGTCCCGGCGCGCCCGGGCAGGTCCCGACGCTGTGTCACCGGTCCGGCACGGAGGACGTCGATGCAGGTCACGGACCCGTAACGGCGGAGCGGAGCGTCGGAGAAGCGCGACGGCCGGGCACCCCCGTTCGGGGTGCCCGGCCGTCGCCGGACCGCGGGAGGTCAGCCGCGCTTGAGCTTCTCCGCGTTGCGCTCGAGGTCCTCGAGCCCACCGCACATGAAGAAGGCCTGCTCCGGCACGTGGTCGTAGTTGCCCTCGGTGAGCGCCTTGAAGGCCTCGAGGGTCTCCGACAGCGGCACGAAGGAGCCGGGCTGACCGGTGAAGGCCTCGGCCACGAACATGTTCTGCGAGAGGAACCGCTCGATCCGCCGCGCGCGCTGCACGGTGACCTTGTCCTCCTCGGAGAGCTCGTCGATGCCGAGGATGGCGATGATGTCCTGCAGCTCCTGGTAGCGCTGCAGGATCTGCTTCACCGTCTGGGCGACCTGGTAGTGCTCCTGCCCGACGTACTGCGGGTCGAGGATCCGGCTGGTGGAGTCCAGCGGGTCGACGGCCGGGTAGATGCCCTTCTCCGAGATCGGCCGCGAGAGCACGGTCGTCGCGTCGAGGTGGGCGAAGGTGGTGTGCGGCGCCGGGTCGGTGATGTCGTCGGCGGGCACGTAGATCGCCTGCAGCGAGGTGATCGAATGACCACGCGTCGAGGTGATCCGCTCCTGCAGCTCGCCCATCTCGTCGGCGAGGGTCGGCTGGTACCCCACGGCGGAGGGCATGCGGCCCAGCAGCGTGGAGACCTCGGACCCGGCCTGGGTGAACCGGAAGATGTTGTCGATGAAGAGCAGCACGTCCTGGTTCTGCTCGTCGCGGAAGTACTCCGCCATCGTCAGCGCCGAGAGCGCCACGCGCAGGCGGGTGCCCGGCGGCTCGTCCATCTGGCCGAAGACCAGCGCGGTCGAGTTGATGACGCCGGACTCCGTCATCTCCGTGATGAGGTCGTTGCCCTCGCGGGTGCGCTCGCCGACGCCGGCGAACACCGACACGCCACCGAACTCCTGGGCGACGCGGCGGATCATCTCCTGGATGAGCACCGTCTTGCCCACGCCGGCACCGCCGAACAGGCCGATCTTGCCGCCGGCCACGTAGGGGGTCAGCAGGTCGATGACCTTGATGCCGGTCTCGAGCAGCTCGGTGCGGCCCTCGAGCTGGTCGAACCGCGGCGCGTGGCGGTGGATCGACCAGCGGGTGAGGTCGCTGCCGTAGCCGGGCTGGTCGAGGCACTCGCCGAGGGCGTTGAACACGTGCCCGGTGACGCCCTCGCCGACGGGCACCGAGATCGGGGACCCGGTGTCGGTGACCGCGGCGCCGCGGACGAGGCCGTCGGTCGGGGCCATGGAGATGGTGCGGACCACGTTGTCACCCAGGTGCTGGGCGACCTCGAGGGTCAGGGTCTTGCCCAGGTCGGCGAGGGTGACGTCGACGTGCAGGGCGTTGAACAGGTCGGGCATCGCGTCGCGCGGGAACTCGACGTCGACGACCGGCCCGGTGACCCGGACGACGCGGCCGGTCGTCTGGGTGGTCGGACGGTCCTCGGTGACGGTCATGGGGTGCTCCTGGGATCTCAGGTCCGGACTCCCCGTCGCGGGCGACGGGGCGGGGTGGTCAGTCGTCGGCGTTCGCTGCGACCAGCGCGTCGGCGCCACCGACGATCTCGCTGATCTCCTGGGTGATCTCCGCCTGCCGGGCCTGGTTGGCCTGGCGGGACAGGTTCTTGGCCAGCTCCTCGGCGTTGTCGGACGCCGACTTCATCGCCCGCCGGCGCGACGCCGACTCCGAGGCCGCGGCCTCGAGCAGCGCCGCGTAGATGCGGGTGGTGACGTACTTGGGGAGCAGCGCGTCCAGCAGCGCCTCGGGTGAGGGCTCGAACTCGTAGGAGGTGGGGACGCCGGAGTCGCCGGGGCGCTCGCCGTCCTCCTCCCCCGCGTCCTCGAGCTCCGAGGTGTCCATCGGGGCCAGCCGGCGGGCGGTCGGCACCTGGGACAGCAGCGAGACGAACTCGGTGTAGACGATGTGCACCTCGTCGACGGCGCCGCTGCGGTCGGCGTCGTCCCCCGGCGCGAACACGTCGATCAGCGCGCGGCCGACCTCCTGCGCGTCGGAGTAGGCCGGCTGCTCGGAGAACCCGGTGAAGGTCTGCTCGACGGGCCGGTCGCGGAAGGAGTAGTAGGTCTCCCCCTTGCGGCCGACGACGTAGAGCACCGGCTCCTTGCCCTGCTGGCGCAGCTGGCCGAGGAGCTCCTCGGTGCGGCGCAGCACGTTGACGTTGTACGAGCCGGCGAACCCACGGTCGGAGGTGACCACCAGGACCGCCGCCCGGCGCGTCTCGGTCCGCTCGTTGAGCAGCGGGTGCTCCAGCGTCGCGGAGGACGCCAGGGCCGAGAGCACGCGGGTGATCTCCCGGGCGTAGGGCTTGGAGGCCTCCACCCGGGCCTGGGCGCGGACGATGCGGGCGCCGGCGATCAGCTCCTGGGCCGAGAAGATCTTCTTCGTCGACTGGGTGGAGCGGATGCGGCGCCGCAGCGCGCGGAGGGAACCGGCCACGTCAGGCGCTCTTCGTCGTCGAGACGCCCTGGGCGGTCGCGCCGCCGTCGCCGTCGTCGGTGAGCGAGGAGCCGTCCGACGTCGTGAACGAGCCGTAGAACGACTGCACCGCGCGCTCGAGGCTGTTGACGGCGTCGTCGCCGAGGGCTCGCGAGGTGCGGATCTCGTCGTAGACGCCGGGCTCGGCCCGGCCGATGTGGTCGAGGAACTCCGACTCGAAGCGCCGGACGTCGCCGACCGGGATGCGGTCGAGCTTGCCGGTGGTGCCCAGCCACAGCGAGACGACCTCGCGCTCGACCGGGTACGGCTGGTACTGGCCCTGCTTGAGCAGCTCGACGAGGCGCTGGCCGCGGTCCAGCGTGGCGCGGCTGGAGGCGTCCAGGTCGGACGAGAAGGAGGCGAAGGCCTCGAGCTCGCGGTACTGGGCGAGGTCCAGGCGCAGCCGGCCGGCGACGGACTTCATCGCCTTGATCTGCGCCGAGCCGCCGACGCGGGACACCGAGATGCCGACGTTGATGGCCGGGCGGACACCGGAGTTGAACAGACCCGTCTCGAGGAAGATCTGCCCGTCGGTGATCGAGATGACGTTGGTCGGGATGTAGGCCGACACGTCGTTGCCCTTGGTCTCGATGAGCGGGAGACCCGTCATCGAGCCGGCGCCCAGGTCGTCGGAGAGCTTCGCGCAGCGCTCCAGCAGGCGGGAGTGGAGGTAGAAGACGTCGCCCGGGTAGGCCTCGCGGCCCGGCGGGCGGCGCAGCAGCAGGGAGACGGCGCGGTAGGCCTCGGCCTGCTTGGACAGGTCGTCGAACACGATGAGGACGTGCTTGCCCTCGTACATCCAGTGCTGGCCGATGGCCGAGCCGGTGTAGGGGGCGATGTACTTGAAGCCGGCCGACTCCGACGCGGGCGCCGCGACGATGGTCGTGTACTCCATCGCGCCGGCCTCCTCGAGGGAGGCGCGGATCGCCGCGATCGTCGAGCCCTTCTGGCCGACGGCGACGTAGATGCAGCGCACCTGCTGGGCCGGGTCACCGGTCTCCCAGGCCTGCTTCTGGTTGATGATCGTGTCGGTGACGATCGCCGTCTTGCCGGTCTGGCGGTCGCCGATGACCAGCTGGCGCTGACCGCGGCCGATCGGCGTCATGGCGTCGATGGCCTTGATGCCGGTCTGCATCGGCTCGTGCACCGACTGCCGCTGCACCACGGTCGGGGCCTGCAGCTCCAGGGCCCGGCGCCCGGTGGTGGCGATCTCGCCGGCACCGTCGATCGGGTTGCCCAGCGGGTCGACCACGCGGCCGAGGTAGCCGTCGCCGACCGGCACCGAGAGGACCTCGCCGGTGCGGCGGACCTGCTGGCCCTCCTCGATCCCGGCGAAGTCACCCAGGATGACGACGCCGACCTCGCGGACGTCGAGGTTCAGCGCCAGGCCGCGGACGCCGCTCTCGAACTCGAGCAGCTCGTTGGTCATGACCGAGGGCAGGCCCTCGACCCGGGCGATGCCGTCGCCGGCCTCGGTGACGATCCCGACCTCTTCCCGGGACACGTCCGGGGAGAACTCGGTGACGTAGTTCTGGATGGCACTGCGGATCTCGTCTGCGGAGATCGTCAGCTCGGCCATGGCTCGCGTCCTCTTCCCTGCTGGGTCGTGCTGTCTGTGGTCTGGGGTGGGGCGGGTCAGCCGGCGAGCCGGCGGCTCGCGACCTCGAGCCGGTTCGCCACGCTGCCGTCGATGACCTCGTCACCGACGCGGACGACGAGACCGCCGAGCACCGTCGGGTCGACGGTCACCTGCAGTCCGATGGTCCGCCCGTAGATCCGGCCGAGCACGTCCTGCAGCCGGCGCTCCTGCGCCGTGGTCAGCGCCACCGCCGTCGTCACGTGGGCGACGGAGCGGCCGCGCCGGGCGGAGGCCGCCTCGGACAGCCGGACGATCCGGTTCTCCGCGTTCCCCACGTGCCGCGCGGTCAGCGAGTTCCGCAGCAGCGACTCGGTGACCGGGCTGACCCGGCCCGTGAGCAGCCGGTCGAGCAGGGCCGACTTGCCCGCCACGGGCGCGCGGTCGTCACCGAGGATGCGGCTGAGCTCGGGGTCGCCACCGACGATCCGGCCGAACCGGAAGAGCTCGTCCTCGACGCCCTCGAGCTCGCCGCGCGCCTCGGCGGCGTCGAGCCCCGCCTCGGTGGCGAGCACCTCGGTGGCCTCGACCAGGTCCAGCGGGCGCGACCAGCGCTGCCGGGCCGCGGTCTGGACCAGGTCGACGGTCGCCTCCGACACCCGCGAGCCGAGGACCCGCTGGGCCAGGCCGGCGCGGTCCGCCGGCTTGACGGCCGCGTCCGACAGCGCGCGCCGCAGCGCGACGCTGCCGTCGAGCAGCCGCGCGACGGCGAACAGCTCGTCGGCGAAGGCGAGCAGGCCCGGGCCGGCCGCCCCGCGGGTGGTCGCCGCCAGGCGCTCGCGGGTGACCGCGAGCGCCTCCCGGCTCGAGGCGTCCATCAGCGGTCCGTGCCGGGGACGAACACGGTGCTGCCGGTCCGCCCGTCGGTGGCGCCGCCGGCGCTCATGCCGTCGAGCGTGTCGAGGAAGCGGTCGACGGTGCCCCGGCGACGCGCCTCGTCCTCGAGGGACTCCCCGACGACGCGGCCGGCCAGGTCGACGGCGAGCGTGCCGATCTGGCCACGCAGCTCGTTGATGACCGACTGGCGGTTGGCCGCCAGCTGCTCCTCGCCGCGCGCGACGATCCGCGCGGACTCCTCCTGCGCCTGCGTCCGCAGCTCCTCGAGGATCTGCTGGCCCTCGGCGCGCGCCTGGTCGCGGATCTGTGCGGCCTCGGTGCGGGCCTCGGCGAGCTGGGCGCGGTACTGCTCCAGCGCCGCCTTCGCCTCGGCCTGCATGGCCTCAGCGCGCTCGATGCCGCCCTCGATCGCCTCACGGCGGGCGCGGAAGACCTGCTCGAAGCGCGGCGCGATGAGCCGGAAGAACACCACCATGACGATCGCGAAGGCGATCAGGCCGATGATGATCTCGCCGAGCGGCGGGATGAGCGGGTTGGCACTCTCCGCAGCGAGGATGCTCATGGTCTCAGTGTCCTGTCTCTGTGGTCGCTGTCCCTACCCGGAGGCGGGGATCAGGTGCCGAAGACGAAGGGGACGACGAAGCCGATCAGGGCGAGCGCCTCGGAGAGGGCGAACCCGAGGAAGGCGTAGGTGCGGGTCAGGCCGGCCGACTCGGGCTGCCGGGCCGTGGCCTGGATGTAGGCCGCCCACACGATGCCGACGCCGATGCCGGGGCCGATGGCGGCGAGGCCGTAGCCCACGGAGCCGATGCTGCCGGTCAGCTCAGCGAGAAGATCCATGACGGGGTGTTCCTCCTGTGTCGTCGCCCGGTGTCGTCCGGGCGGCTTGCGGGGGTCGTGCGGGTGGTGCGGTCCGGGTGGTGCGCGGGGAAGCCCCGGGGCTCAGTGCTCGGCCTCGATGGAGCCGTTGAGGTAGGTCCCCATCAGCACGGTGAAGACGTAGGCCTGCAGGAAGATGACCAGCAGCTCGAAGAAGGTCATCACGATCGCCATCAGCGCCGAGATGGGGCCGAACACGATCGAGAAGTTGTCCCGGCTGAACAGGTAGACCGCGCCGAGCGAGAAGACGACCAGCAGCATGTGGCCGGCGAACATGTTCGCGAAGAGCCGGACCGCGAGGGTGAACGGTCGGACGACGAAGTTCTGCAGGATCTCGATCGGGGTGACCAGGATGTACATCGGCTTGGGCACACCGGGCAGGAACAGGATGTCCTTGAAGTACCGGCCGGCGCCCTGCTCGCGGATGCCGATGTAGATGTAGATGACCCAGCAGATGGCGGCGAGCACCAGCGGGAAGGCGAACTTCGACATCGGGGAGATCTGCGCGAACGGGATGATCGCCATCAGGTTGTTCGCGAGGATGAAGAAGAACAGCGACGCGAGGAACGGCGCGAAGGGGATCCCCCGGGGGCCGACGACGTCGCGGGCGATGCCGTCACGGACGAGCGAGTAGCCGCTCTCACCGATGAACTGCATCTTGCCGGGGACGATGGACGGCTTGCGCACCGTCATGACCATGAAGACCAGCATCGCGAGCGTGGCGAACCACAGCCCCAGCGTGATGCGGGTGATGGCGAAGTCGACGCCCAGCAGCGAGAACTCGGCGATCGGCTCGGGGTAGAACTCGCTCAGGCCGGGGGCCTGGAAGCCGTCGCCGGCGCCACCGCCCTCGGCGGCGAGCACGTCCACGAGCGCGAGGGCGCTGGAGGTCACCGTTGTCCCTTCTGCGTCCTGGGCCGGCTCCGTCGTCCGCCCGGGGTCCTGCTGTTCTCGGTCGCCCCCGGTGTCGGAGGCGGACCGCCGTACCGCTTGACGACCAGGTAGATGGCCACGGTGATGCCGAGGAGGATCCCGACCGGCAGGAACACCCGCGTGTCCAGCCACCGGTCGATCAGCCAGCCGGCTCCGCCCCACACTGCCAGCCCGGAGATCATCGTCCCGATGACCGCATAGCCGGTCTCGGCACCGCTGCCCCGAGGAGCGGCTGGTCGCGCAGGTCGGGGCCGGGGCTCCCCACGGGTGAGGTCGTCCTCGGCCATCGCCCGGACACTATCAGCCGCGTGTCGCGGGCCCTCCCGGTGCCGGGGAGCCGGTCCCCTGACCGGGTGGCGCGGGAGGCGTGACGTAGTACAGCGGCCGGGTCCACACCCAGCGGAGCTGGACGACGCTCCACAGCAGCGCCCCGACGATCACCGTCCACGCGAGGGTGAGCCGGTCGAGCCAGCCGTCCTCGGGCAGGGCGTCGAGCACGGCGAAGAGAACCAGCGCCTTGACGAAGAACATGCCGAGCGCGGCGGGCAGCGTGAACGTGTCGTTGATCCGGCCGGCCCAGGCGATGACCACGCCGCTGACCACGAAGAACGCCGTCACCACGGCGGCCCCGACCAGGACGCCCACGGCGTCGGCCCAGCCGAGCGTCAGGCCGACGACGAGCGCGGCGACCGCGGCGACGGCGCCGGTGACCAGCGCGCCGACGCGGAGGAACGAGAGGTCCCAGGGGACCTCGGTTCCGGGGCGCGGCGCGCTCACCGGGTCACCTGCCCGGCGCCGGCCGCGCGCGGCGCGGTCGTCCCGGGCGCCGTCGCGCCGTTGGGTGAGGGCGGTGGCGCCGCGACCGGGCCGGCCGGCCGGCGCTCGCGGGTGGCGCGGGCGGTGGGGTGCGCGGCCCGGCTGCGCCGGCGCTGCGCGGCGATCTCGGCCGCCCGGGCCTCGCGGGCCGCCCGTCGGGTGTGCGGGCTGAGGACGACGACGACACCCACGGCGAGCAGGACTCCGATCACGACGAGCAGCTCCGCCGTCCCGCCGGTGATCGAGAGGGCCACCGCGCCGAAGGACAGGAGAGCCGCCCAGAAGTACATGGTCAGCACCGCCCGGCGGTGCGAGTGCCCGATGGACAGCAGCCGGTGGTGCAGGTGCATCTTGTCCGGCGAGAACGGCGACTGTCCGCGGCGGGTCCGGCGGACGACGGCCAGGACCAGGTCGACGAACGGGATGAAGAGCACCGCGACCGGCACGAGCAGCGGCAGCGTCAGCGGCAGCAGGCTGGCCGCGGAGTCGAAGGTCTGGGCGTCGACGCGGCCGGTGGCGCTGACCGCGGCCGCCGACAGCATCAGGCCGACGAGCATCGAGCCCGAGTCGCCCATGAAGATGCGCGCCGGGCTGAAGTTGTGCGGCAGGAACCCGAGGCACGCGCCGGCGAGCACCGCCGTGATGAGGGCCGGGGCGCTGGCCACCTCGTCGTAGCCGACCCGGCCGAGGTTGTAGCTGTAGGCGAAGAACGCCAGGGCCGCGATGGCCGAGACGCCGGCGGCCAGCCCGTCGAGCCCGTCGATGAAGTTGAGCGCGTTCACCACGAGGACGGTCAGCAGGATCGTCAGCGGCACGCCGACGTCGGGGCCGAAGGAGATCGTGCCGATGTCGGCGACCGGCAGGAACAGGAACGCCAGCTGGACGCCGAGCAGCACCATCACGCCGGCCGCGGCGATCTGGCCGGTGAGCTTGGTGAGCGCGTCGAGGCCGAACTTGTCGTCTAGCACGCCGAGCAGGCAGATCAGGCCGCCCGCGGCAAGCACCGCGGCGGTCTGGGAGTCCTCGAACGTGCGCTGCAGGGCCGGCAGCCGGGTGGCGACCAGCACGGCGGCGGCCACGCCCAGGTACATGGCGACCCCTCCCCCGCGCGGGGTCGGGATGACGTGCACGTCGCGCTCGCGGGGGGCGGCCATCATCCGCAGCCGGACGGCGGCCACGCGGACCACCGGCGTCGCCAGGAACGTCACCAGCGCAGCGGTGAGCAGGACGACGGCGTACTCGCGCACGGCTCAGCCCCGCTCGGGACCGCGCGGGACCCCGGCCGGGCGCGCGGCGGAGGGGCTCATCGCGACGGTGCTCCCGGGGCGAGACGACGACAGCGGACTCCCCACGGTATCCCCCGGGGCGGGACCGGAGCGGGACGTCGGCCCCTCCGCAGGGCCCCGCCGCGCGCGGAGCGCGTGGTGGGGGGCGGAGGGGTCCTCCATCAGTCCGTGGTGTCGGGCAGCACCTCGCGCACGCGGTCGACGGGGACGGCGCCCACCCGCAGCACCCGCGGCACGGGGCCGGTGCAGTCGACGATCGTGCTGGCCGCGGAGCCCGCGCGCGGGCCGCCGTCGAGCACCACGGCGGCGTGCTCGCCGAGCTGGGCCACCGCCTCCTCCGCCGTCGTCGCGGCCGGGCGGCCGGACCGGTTGGCGCTGGAGACCGCGAGCGGGCCGGTGCGGCGCAGCAGGTCGCGGGCGACGTCGTCGTCGGGCAGGCGGACGGCCACCGTGCCCTCGGCGTCGCCGAGGTCCCAGGCCAGCGACGGGGCGTGCTCGACGACGATCGTCAGCCCGCCGGGCCAGAACGCCTCGGCGAGCCGCTGCGCCGGCTGCGGCACGCTCATCGTCAGCCCGGCGAGCGTGGAGGCCTCGCCGACGAGGACGGGCACCGGCATCGCGCGGCCGCGGTTCTTCGCCCCCAGGAGCCGGGCGACCGCGGCGGGCGAGAAGGCGTCGGCGCCGACGCCGTAGACGGTGTCGGTGGGCAGCAGGACCAGCTCGCCGCGGGCGATCGCCGCCGCGGCGGCGTCGAGGCCGGCGGCTCGGGCCTCGGGGTCGGTGCAGTCGTAGACATCGGCCACGGGACGCGAGTCTCCCCCACGTACCGTCCGCGCCGTGCGCAGGGAGGCGGCGTCGCTGGTCGGGGCGCTGCTGACGGCCGGCTGCGCGACCGCGGCACCCCCGTCGCCGGCCGGGCCGCCGGCGGGCGTCCGCTGGGACTACCAGCTCGGCGGGGCGTCGGAGCCGGGCGAGGGTGTGGGGATCGTCGTCCGCGACCGGACCGCGGCGCCGGCCGCGGGCCTCTACTCGGTCTGCTACGTCAACGCCTTCCAGACCCAGCCGGGCGGGGACGGGGTGCCGCCGGACCTGCTGCGGACCCCGGGCGGCGCCCCGGTCGAGGACCCCGACTGGCCGGGCGAGTTCCTGCTCGACGTGTCGGCGGACGGCGCACGCGACCGCGTGGTGGACCTCGTCGGCGGCTGGGTGGCGGGGTGCGCGGCGGACGGCTTCGACGCCGTCGAGCTCGACAACCTGGACAGCTGGACGCGGTCGGCGGGCCTGCTCACCCGCTCCGACGCCGAGGCGGTCGCCCGGGCGCTGACCGCGCGGGCGCACGAGGCGGGGCTCGCCGCGGCGCAGAAGAACGCCGCCGAGCTGGCCGGGACCGACCTGGGGTTCGACTTCGCCGTCGCCGAGGAGTGCGCGGCGTACGGCGAGTGCGGGGCCTACGCCGCCGCCTACGACGTCGTGCTGGCGGTCGAGTACGCCGACGGTCCGTTCGCGGCGGCCTGCGCCGCCGGGCTCGACGGCGTCGCGGTCGTGCGCCGGGACCGCGACGTGCGCCCGCCCGGCGAGCCGGGCGCGGTCACCCGCTGGTGCCCCTGACCGTCAGCGGCGGACGGCGGTGGTGAAGCGCGGGCGACCGGCGAGGTCGGGGTGGTCGGCGACGTCGCCGAAGTCGCCGCTGCCGCGGACCAGCGCCGGGAGCGAGTCGCCCTGGGCGTCGGCGTGCTCGATGCCCAGCCCGCCGCCGGCCGGCAGCAGCCGGGCCGCGGTGCGCAGCAGCCCGCGGACGACGTCGAGGCCGTCGGGGCCGCCCCACAGCGCCAGCGGCGGGTCGTGGTCGGCGACCTCGCGGGGCACGCGCGCGCCGTCGGGCACGTAGGGCGGGTTGGAGACGACGAGGTCGACGGCGCCGTCGAGATCGCGGAGCAGGCCGGGGTCGGTCATGTCGCCGGCGAGCACGGTGACGGGGGCGTCCCCCGCCGCGGCGCGCAGGGCGGCGTTGTGCCGGGTCCACTCGATCGCCTGCGGGTCGCGCTCGACGGCGGTGACCCGCGCGCCGGGGTGCTCGTGCGCGATGGACAGCGCGATCGCGCCCGATCCGCTGCCCAGGTCGATGACGACCGGCTCGGCGACGCCGGCCAGCCGGGCCAGCGCCCACTCGACGAGCTGCTCGGTCTCCGGCCGGGGCACGAACACCCCCGGCCCGACGGCGAGCTCGAGGTGGCGGAACGGCGCCCGGCCGGTGAGGTGCTGCAGCGGGACGCGGGCGGCGCGCTGGTCGAGCAACGCGCCGAAACGGGCGGCCGCGTCGTCGTCGACGCCGTCGAGGGTGAGCAGCGCGGCGCGGGAGCGGCCGAGGACGTGCGCGAGCAGCAGCTCGGCGTCGACCCGCGGGGACGCGACCCCGGCGTCGGCGAGCCGCCGGGCGGCGTCGGTGAGCAGCGTCCTGGGACTCGGGGACATGGGGACTAGGACCCGGCCGCCAGCAGCTCGGCGGTGTGCGCGCGGGTGAGCGCGTCGATGACCGGGTCGAGCTCGCCGTCGAGGACGGCGTCGAGGTTGTGCGCCTTGAAGCCGACCCGGTGGTCGGAGATGCGGCTCTCCGGGAAGTTGTAGGTGCGCACCCGCTCGCTGCGGTCGACGGTGCGCACCTGGCTGCGCCGCTGGTCGCTGGCGGTGGCCGCGGCCTCCTCGCGGGCGGCGGCCAGCAGCCGGGAGCGCAGCACGCGCAGCGCCGACTCCCGGTTCTGCAGCTGGCTCTTCTCGTTCTGCGAACTCACCACGATGCCGGTGGGCAGGTGGGTGATGCGCACGGCGGAGTCGGTGGTGTTCACGCTCTGCCCGCCGGGGCCCGACGAGCGGAAGACGTCGATGCGCAGGTCGTTCGGGTCGACGGTGACGTCGACCTCCTCGGCCTCGGGCAGCACGAGCACGCCGACCGCGGAGGTGTGGATGCGGCCCTGCGACTCGGTGACCGGCACGCGCTGCACCCGGTGGACGCCGCCCTCGAACTTCAGCCGCGACCAGATGCCCTCGTCGGTGCGGGACTTCACCGCGATCGAGACGTCCTTGTAGCCACCCAGCTCGGCGGGGACGGCGTCGAGGACCTCGGTGGCCCAGCCGCGGCGCTCGGCGTAGCGCAGGTACATGCGCAGCAGGTCGCCCGCGAACAGCGCCGACTCCGCGCCGCCCTCCCCCGCCTTGATCTCGAGGATGACGTCCTTGTCGTCGTCGGGGTCCTTCGGCAGCAGCTGCTCGCGCAGCCGGTCCGAGAGCTCGTCGATCCTCGTCTCGAGGCCGCGCGCCTCCTCGGCGAACGACGGGTCCTCCGCGGCCAGCTCGCGGGCGGCGGAGAGGTCGTCGCGGGCGGCGTCGAGCGACCGGGCGGTCTCCACGACCGGCGCGAGCTGCGCGTACCGGCGGCCCAGGCGGCGGGCACGGCCGGCGTCGGCGTGCACGGCCGGGTCGGCGAGCTCGGACTCGAGCGCGGCGTGCTCGTCGAGCAGCCCGCGCAGCCGGTCGGGAGCGGCGTCGGGGGTGCTGCTCATCGGGTACCTCTCGGAGGGCCGTACGGGGTGCGGACACGACGACGGCGCCCGTCCCACGCGAGGTGGGACGGGCGCCGTCGGGGGTGCTACTTCTCGGCGTTCGCGCCGCGCTTGCCGAAGCGCTTCTCGAAGCGGGCCACGCGGCCGCCGGTGTCGAGGATCCGCTGCTTGCCCGTGTAGAACGGGTGGCACGCGGAGCAGGTCTCCACGGTGAGCGTGCCGCCAGGGGCGGTGCTGCGGGTGGTGAAGGTGTTCCCGCAACCACAGGTCACCGTGGTGGTGTGGTAGTCGGGGTGGATGCCGGGCTTCATGATGCTGCCTCTTCCGGGGACGTCGGTGCTGTCTGGCTGAACGCCGGCGGCCGGCCGGTCATTCCGGGCGCGCAGCGGGGCTCGGCCGTCCAGTGTCCCAGACGGCCGGGCCCTGCCGCAGCGGTGGTGGCTAGTCCCTCTCCGGGCCCAGCGCCGTCTTCTGGATCTGCATGAGGAACTCGATGTTGTTGCGCGTCTTGCGCAGCTTGTCGAGCAGCAGCTCCAGCGCCTGCTGCGGCTCGAGCGCGGCGAGCACCCGGCGCAGCTTGATGACGATGGCCAGCTCGTCGGGCGACATGAGGATCTCCTCCTTGCGCGTGCCCGACGCGTTGACGTCGACGGCCGGGAAGACCCGCTTGTCCGCCAGCCGGCGGTCGAGCTTGATCTCCGCGTTACCGGTGCCCTTGAACTCCTCGAAGATGACCGTGTCCATCGTCGAGCCGGTCTCGACCAGCGCGGAGGCGATGATGGTCAGCGAGCCGCCGTTCTCGATGTTGCGGGCGGCGCCGAGGAAGCGCTTGGGCGGGTAGAGCGCCGTGGAGTCGACACCACCGGACAGGATCCGCCCGCTGGCGGGCGCGGCCAGGTTGTAGGCGCGGCCCAGGCGGGTGATCGAGTCCAGCAGGACGACGACGTCGTGGCCCATCTCGACCAGGCGCTTGGCCCGCTCGATGGACAGCTCCGCCACCGTGGTGTGGTCCGACGGCGGGCGGTCGAAGGTCGAGGCGATGACCTCGCCCTTCACCGACCGCTGCATGTCGGTGACCTCCTCGGGCCGCTCGTCGACGAGGACGACCATGAGGTGGCACTCGGGGTTGTTCGTGGTGATCGCGTTGGCGATCGCCTGCAGCACCATCGTCTTGCCGGCCTTGGGCGGCGAGACGATGAGCGCGCGCTGCCCCTTGCCGATCGGCATGACCAGGTCGATGACCCGGGTGGTCAGCTGGTGCGGGTCGGTCTCCAGGCGCAGCCGCTCCTGCGGGTACAGCGGCGTGAGCTTGGTGAACTCGGGGCGGTTGCGCGCCTGCTCGGGGTCGAGGCCGTTGACGGTGTCGAGCCGCACGAGCGCGTTGTACTTGTCCTTGCGCTCGCCCTCGCGGGGCTGGCGGACGGCGCCGGTGATGGCGTCACCGCGGCGCAGGCCGTAGCGGCGCACCTGCGACAGCGAGACGTACACGTCGTTCGGGCCGGTCAGGTAGCCCGAGGTCCGGACGAACGCGTAGTTGTCGAGGACGTCGAGGATGCCGGCGACCGGCAGCAGGACGTCGTCGTCGCTGACGGTGGGCTCGCTCGGCTGGTCGAAGCGGTCGCGCCCGTTGCGGCGGTTGCGGTCGCGGTAGCGGCGCCCGCGGCGGCCGCGGCCACCCTCGAAGTCGTCGTCGTCCTCGTCGTTACGGCTGTCGTTGCGGCTGTCGCCCCGGGTGTCGGGACGGCCGTCGGTGCGGGTGTCCGCGCGGTCGGCACGGCCGTCGCGGTCGGCACGGCCGTCGCGGTCGGCGCGGCCGTCCGGGCGGGCGGTGCGCTCACCGCGCTCGGCGCCGCGGCTGCCGTCACGGCCGTCCCGCTGGCGGTCGCCGTCGCGCTGCGGGCGGTCGCCGTCGCGGCCGGTGCGCTCGGCACGCTCGCCGTCGCGGTCCCGCGGGGCACGGTCGCCGTCGCGGGGGGCGCGCTCGCCGTCCCGGTCGCGGCCGTCGCGCCGGTTGCGGTCGCGGCGGGACGGGCGGTCGCCGTCGGCGCGCTCGTCCTCGGTGCGCTCGGCGGGCGGCGCGGTGTCGGACGCGGGGGCCGGGGCCTCGGCGACCGGCGCCTCGGCGGGGGCCTCGACGACGACGGGGGTCCCGGCGGTGGGCCCGGCGGTCCCGGCCGGCGCGCCGGCGGGGCGGCTGGCCGCACGGCGGCGGCGCGGCGTGGTCTCGGCCGGCGCGGCCTCGGCGGGAGCGCTCGCGGCCGGGGCGGTCAGCGGGCCGCCGTTGGCGCCACCGCTCACGGGGGCCTCGACCGGCGCGGCGGTCGCGGCGATGCCCCGCGGGGCGTCCCCGGCGGACGCGCTCACGGCAGGCGCGGTCTCGACCGGCGCGGCGTCGGCGGGCGCGATGCCGGCGGGCGCGGCGTCGGCGGGCGCGGCGTCGGCCGGCGCGCTCGGCGCCGGGGTGCCGTTGCCCACCTGGCGGGCGGAGATGGCGGCGACGAGGTCGCCCTTGCGCATGCGGCCGACGCCGGAGATACCCAGCTCGGACGCGAGTCGCTGGAGCTCCGGGAGCAGCATCCCGGCGAGCCCGCTGCCACGGCGGCGGGACCGGCCCGCGGCAGGCGCCTCGCCCGTCGCGCCCGCGGGGGCGTCGGCGGTGGCGAGGTCGGTGGTTTCGCTCACGTACAGGTCCTTCCCTGCGGTGACCTGCGCCTACCGGCACAGGAGGTGACCCGGCGCCGCCCCTGCCGACCGGTTGAGGGCAGGGCAGAGCGGCGGATCGAGTGGGTGCGGAGCGGGGATCTGCGTCGACAGGAAGGGTCGTCGGCAACGTTCCGCGCGAGGCTCGCCCGAGAGGCGGCTACGCCGAGAAGACTAGACTCGCCCCACAGACGGGACAACACCGCTGGCCAGCGGAGTGTTCCTCGTTACGCCAACGATACCCCAGGCGTCACACGGGACACGCGGGCGCCGCCGTGGTCCACCTGCAGGGGGTACGCGCGCCACCCGTCCGGGGTGAGGGAACTCACCTCACGAACCCGGCGGGCCGACGCCGGGTCGCCAAGCGCGTCGTCCGGGTGGCGGCGGGTCAGCACCAGGACGCTCGGGCCGGCGCCCGAGACCACGGCCGCGTGGCCGGCGGCCCGCAGCCGGTCGACGAGCGCGAGCGTGTCCGGCATCGCCGCCGCCCGCTGCCGCTGGTGCAGCCGGTCGCCGGTCGCCTCGAGGAGCAGGCCGGGCTCGCTGGTCAGCGCGTGCACGAGCAGCGCGGCGCGGGCGGCGTTGAACGCGGCGTCGTCGTGCGGCACCGAGGCCGGCAGCAGCGTGCGGGCGAGGTGCGTCGACAGCGTCCCCTCCGGCACGAGGACCACCGGCAGCACCTCGTCGCTGACCGGCAGCTGCTCGGCCTGCGCGCCGTCGTCCGTCGACCACGACAGCGTGGCCCCGCCGAGCAGGCAGGCCGCGACGTTGTCCGGGTGCCCCTCGATCCGGTCGACCAGCCGCAGCACCGCGCCGGTGTCGACGGCCTCGACGTGCGGGCACAGCGCCCACGCGCCGACGACGCCGGCCACGACGGCGGCGGCCGACGAGCCCATCCCCCGCCCCTGCGGGATGGCGTTCTCCGCGCGGACCGCCAGGCCCGCCGGCGTCCAGCCGAGCTCCTCGCAGGCGGCGCGGAACGCGCGCACCACGAGGTGGCGCTCGTCGGTGGGCAGCTCCCCCGCGCCGACGCCGGACACCTCGACGGTCAGCCCGCCGTCGGTGACGGCGAACTCGACGACGTCGTGCAGCGTGAGCGCCAGCCCCGCGCAGTCGAACGCGGGGCCGAGGTTCGCGCTGGTGGCGGGGACCCGGACCCGGACGGCGGAGCTCACAGACCGAGCTGCGCTGCGGCCGCGGCGGCGTCGACCGGCACGGTGACCGGCGCGGGCGCGCCGGAGATCGCCCACTCCGGGTCCTTGAGGCCGTTGCCGGTGACCGTGCAGACCACCCGCTGGCCGGGCTCGAGCTCCCCGGCCGCGGCGGCCTTGAGCAGGCCCGCGACCGACGCGGCCGACGCCGGCTCGACGAAGACGGCCTCGCGGCGGGCCAGCAGCCGGTAGGCGGCGAGGATCTCGCGGTCGGTGACGGAGTCGATGCGCCCGCCGGACTCGTCGCGGGCGGCCAGCGCCTTGGTCCACGACGCCGGGTTCCCGATGCGGATCGCCGTCGCGATGGTGCTCGGCTGCTCGACCACCTGCCCGGTGACGATCGGGGCGGCGCCGGCGGCCTGGAAGCCCCACATGCGCGGGCGCCGCGTGGCCGGGCCGTCGTCGGCGTACTCGCGGTAGCCCTGCCAGTAGGCGGTGATGTTGCCCGCGTTGCCGACCGGCAGGCAGTGCACGTCGGGGGCGTCGCCCAGGACGTCGACGACCTCGAAGGAGGCGGTCTTCTGCCCCTCGATGCGGTACTGGTTGACGCTGTTGACCAGGCTGACCGGGTAGTCGATCGCGAGCTTGCTGGCCAGCGCCAGGCAGTCGTCGAAGTTGCCGTCGACCTGCAGCAGCTTGGCGCCGTGCACCAGCGCCTGGGCGAGCTTGCCCAGCGCGATCTTGCCCTGCGGCACGAGGACGGCGCACACCATGCCGGCGCGCGCGGCGTAGGCCGCGGCGCTCGCGCTGGTGTTGCCGGTGGAGGCGCAGATGACCGCCTGCGCGCCCTCCTCCTTGGCCTTGGTGATGGCCATGGTCATGCCGCGGTCCTTGAACGAGCCGGTCGGGTTGGCGCCCTCGACCTTGAGGAACACCTCGCAGCCGGTGCGCTCCGAGAGCTCCACGGCGCGGACCAGCGGGGTGGCGCCCTCCTGCAGGGTGACCACCGGCGTCGTGTCGGTGACCGGCAGCCGCGACCGGTAGGCCTCGATCAGCCCCGGCCAGAAGGGCGAGACCGCACCGCGCAGCGTCCCCGTCATGACAGACCCTCCACCCTCAGCACGCTCGTGACCCCGCGGACCGCGGGCACCTCCCGCAGCGCCGCGATCGTCGCCGAGAGGGCGGCGTCGGGGGCGCTGTGCGTGACGATGACCAGCGTGGCGGCGTCGCCGTACCCGTCCTGGCGGACGGTCGCGATGCTCACCTCGTGCCGGGCGAACTCGGTGGCCACGGTCGCGAGCACGCCGGGCACGTCGGCGACGTCGAGGCTGACGTGGTACCGCGTCGGCGTCTCGGCGATCGGCCGGGCCGGCAGCTCGGCGTAGGCGCTGGGGCCGGCGCCCGCGGCACCGGCGACCCGGTTGCGGGCGACGGCGACGAGGTCGCCGAGGACGGCGCTGGCGGTCGGCTCGCCGCCGGCGCCCTGGCCGTAGAACATCAGCTGCCCGGCGGCCTCGGCCTCGACGAAGACGGCGTTGAACGCCCCGCCGACGGCGGCCAGCGGGTGCGACGTCGGGATCATCGCCGGGTGCACGCGGACGGCGACGGTGTCGCCCTCGGCCTCGTCGGGGCGGCCCGCCACCCGCTCGCAGATGGCCAGCAGCTTCACCGTGCAGCCGATCTCCGCGGCGCGGGCGACGTCGGTGGCGGTGACCGACGAGATGCCCTCGCGGTGCACGTCGGCGGCGGTGACGGCGGTGTGGAACGCCAGCGACGCGAGGATCGCGGCCTTCGCGGCGGCGTCGAACCCGTCGACGTCGGCGGTCGGGTCGGCCTCGGCGTAGCCGAGCTCGGTGGCCTCGGCGAGCGCCTCGCTGAACCCGGCGCCCGTCTCGGCCATCCGGGACAGGATGTAGTTCGTCGTGCCGTTGACGATGCCCACGACCCGGCGGATCTGGTCGCCGGCCAGCGACTCGCGCAACGGGCGCAGCAGCGGGATCGCCCCGGCCACCGACGCCTCGTAGTACAGGTCGACGCCGGCCTTGGCCGCCGCGGCGTGCAGCGCGACGCCGTCCTCGGCGAGCAGCGCCTTGTTCGCGGAGACCACCGACTTGCCCGACTCGATCGCGGCGAGGATCAGCGAGCGCGCGGGCTCGATGCCGCCGATCACCTCGACGACGAGGTCGACGTCGTCGCGGGTGACCAGGCCGTGCGCGTCGGTGGTGAGCAGGCCGGCGGGCACCTCGGGGTGCCGGTCGGGCCGGCGGACGGCGACGCCGACGACCTCCACGGCGCGGCCGACGCGGGCGGCGAGGTCGGCGGCCTGCTCGTCGACGAGCCGCAGCACGGCGCTGCCGACGGTGCCGCAGCCGAGCAGGGCGACCTTCAGCGGTCCGGTCACGAGCGGGCTCCCACCGGGTGCTCGGGCGCCGGCTGGTCGACCGCCGGCGAGGGCGCGGGCCGGCCCGCGAGGACGGCGTCGAGGGCGAACACGTCGGACAGTGTCTGACGCCGGACGATCTCGGTGGCGGCGCCCTCCCGCACGGCGACCACCGGCGGCTTGAGCAGGTAGTTGTAGTTGCTGGCCATCGACCAGCAGTAGGCGCCGGTGGCGGCGACGGCGAGCAGGTCGCCGGGCTGCACGTCGGAGGGCAGCCACAGGTCGCGGACCAGCACGTCGCCGCTCTCGCAGTGCTTGCCGACGACGCGGCACAGCGCCGGCGGGGCGTCGGAGGTGCGGTTGGCCAGCACGCAGGTGTAGCTCGCGTCGTAGAGGGCGGTGCGGATGTTGTCGCTCATCCCGCCGTCGACCGACACGTAGTTGCGAACCTGCGGGGCGCCCTGCCCGCCGCTGCCCAGCCGGACCGGCTTGATCGTGCCGATCTCGTAGAGGGTGACCGTGCCGGGCCCCGCGATGGCGCGGCCGGGCTCGACGGCCAGCCGCGGCACCGGCAGGTCCAGCGCGGCGCACTCCATCGCGATGACGGCGCGCAGCCGCCGGGCGACGTCGCCGGGGGTCACCGGGTCGTCGTCGGAGAGGTAGGCGATGCCGAAGCCGCCGCCGAGGTTGAGCTCCTCCAGCACCTCGCCGGTGGCCTGGTGCACCTGGCCCATCAGGCCGACGACGCGGTGCGCGGCGGCCTCGAAGCCGGCCGTGTCGAAGATCTGCGAGCCGATGTGGCTGTGCAGGCCCGACAGGTGCAGCGCGGGCTCGCGGATGACCCGGACGGCGGCGGTCAGCGCGTCGCCGGTGGCCAGCGAGAAGCCGAACTTCTGGTCCTCGTGGGCGGTGGCGATGAACTCGTGGGTGTGCGCCTCGATGCCGACCGTGGTGCGCACCAGCACCGGCACCGGGGCGCCGCCGGCGGCCACCCGCGCCGCGGCCATGGGCACCAGCCGGTCGATCTCGTCGAAGGAGTCGAGGACGACGTGGCCGATGCCGGCGTCGACGGCGAGCTGCAGCTCCACCAGCGACTTGTTGTTGCCGTGCAGCGCGATCCGCTCCGCGGGGAAGCCGGCGGCCAGGGCGACGGCGAGCTCGTTGCCGCTGCAGGCGTCGAGGTGCAGGCCGTCGTCGGCGATCCAGCGGGCCACCTGGCCGCAGAGGAACGCCTTGGACGCGTAGTGCACGTCGGCGCCGTCGAAGGCGGTGGCGAAGTCGGCGGCGCGGCCGCGGAAGTCGTCCTCGTCGAGCACGAACAGCGGGGTGCCGTGGGCGCGAGCGAGGTCGGTGACCGCCCGCCCGCCGAGGTGCAGCTCGCCGTCGACCCGGCGGGCCGAGCGCGGCCACACCTGCGGGTCGAGCGCGCCGAGGTCGGCCGGGGGCATCCCGGCCGACGGCGGCGGGGCGAAGGCGCCGTGCAGCGGCCCCGCCGGGTGCGCCCTCACATCCGCTCCGGCGCGGAGACGCCGAGCAGGCCCAGGCCGTTGCGCAGCACCACGGCGGTGGCCGAGCACAGCCACAGCCGGGCGGTGGTGAGCGGGCCGGCCTCCTCGTCGCCGCGCGGGAGCACCCGGCAGGCGTCGTAGAACCGGTGGTAGGTGCCGGCCAGCTCCTCGAGGTAGCGGGCCACCCGGTGCGGCGCCCGCAGCTCGGCGGCCGCGGCCACCACCCGCGGGAACTCGGCGATGGCCCGGAGCAGGTCGTTCTCCCGCTCGTGGGCCAGCAGCGCCGGGTCGACGTCGCCGGGCTCCCCCAGGGCGAGCCCGAGGTCGGCGGCGTTGCGCAGCACCGAGGCGATCCGGGCGTGCGCGTACTGGACGTAGAAGACCGGGTTGTCGTTGGTCTTCCGGCTCCATAGCTCGACGTCGATGTCGATCATCTGGTCCACCGACGCCCGGGCGAGGGCGTACCGGGCGGCGTCGACGCCGATCGCGTCGGTGAGGTCGGAGAGCAGCACGATCGTGCCCGCGCGCTTGCTCATCCGGACCGGCTCGCCGTCGCGCAGCAGGTTGACCAGCTGGCCGATGAGGATCTCGAGGTGGGTGTCGGGGTCGTCGCCGGTGGCGGCCACCAGCGCCTTGTACCGGCCGACGTAACCGGAGTGGTCGGCGCCCAGCATGATCACGACCCGGTCGAAGCCCCGGGACCGCTTGTCGAGGTAGTAGGCGCAGTCGGAGGCGAAGTAGGTCGTCTCGCCGTCGGCCTTGACCAGCACCCGGTCCTTGTCGTCGCCGAACGTCGTGGTGCGCAGCCACACCGCGCCGTCGGACTCGTAGACGTGCCCCTGCTCGCGCAGCCGGGCCAGCGCCTTGTCCACCG
Source organism: Geodermatophilus nigrescens (assembly GCF_900129495.1). GTDB lineage: Bacteria > Actinomycetota > Actinomycetes > Mycobacteriales > Geodermatophilaceae > Geodermatophilus > Geodermatophilus nigrescens. Next base: position 903,156 of record NZ_FQVX01000003.1, on the reverse strand, counting down.
CGCCGGTCTCGTACAGCGACTTCTCGGAGAACCAGACGTCGAAGTCGACGCCGAAGCCCTCCATCGACCGGCGGATCTCGTCGAGCATCAGCGCGACGCCGGTGTCGCGGAACGCCTGCCGCTGGGCGTCGTCGTCGCGGTCGAGGACGTCGGGGACGGCGGTGACCACCGACGCGGCGATGTCGCCGATGTAGGAGCCGCCGTAGCCGTCCTCGGGCACCGGCCGGCCCTGCGCGGCGGCCTGCAGGCTGCGCGCGAAGCGGTCGATCTGCGCGCCGGCGTCGTTGATGTAGTACTCGCGGGTCACCGCGGCGCCGCTGGCCTCGAGCAGCCGCCCGATCGCGTCGCCGACCGCGGCCCACCGGCTGCCGCCGATGTGCACCGGGCCGGTGGGGTTGGCCGAGACGAACTCGAGGTTGAGCGTCTGCCCGGCCAGCGGGGTGGTGCGGCCGTAGGCCTCGCCGGCGGTGACCGCCTGGACGGCGATCTGCCCGAGGGCGCCCTGGGCGAGGGTGACGTTGAGGAAGCCGGGGCCGGCGACGTCGACCCGGGCGACGCCGGGCTGCTCGCGCAGCTCCGCGGCGAGCAGGTCGGCCACCGCGCGCGGCGGCATGCCGGCGGGCTTGGCCAGGCGGAGGGCGACGTTGGTCGCGTAGTCGCCGTGCTCGGGGTTCTTGGGACGCTCGACGAGGACGTCGTCGGGGACGGCGACGGCGAGCGTGCCGCGCTCGACCACCGCCGCGACGACGGCCCGGACGAGGTCGCGCAACTGCTCGGGTGTCACCGCGACATCGTAGTCAGCGGCCGCGACCCGACTTCCGTCACACCCGCGGTGCCCGGGCACGCACAGGCGACCGACCTATGCTCGCGGGCGGGAGCGGCGGCGCAGCCGCGCTGCCCCGCGCGGACGGGCCCCCATCGTGGGCCACCGCGCACGCGCGCACCACTCGGGGCGCCGCCAGCGAGACGAGGACGAGGAGAGCACGTGGCCAAGGACCGCAAGCCCGACGCCGGCCGCAGCGGAGGCGGGGCGGGTCGCTCCGGCGGCGCGCCGGGCAGGGGCGGCTCCGGCGCGCGGCCGGTCTCCACCACGAAGGGCGGCGCCGGCGCACGCCCGTCCGGCCGGGGCCGCACCCGCCCGCCGACGCAGGTGGTCACCCAGCAGCGGCCGTGGGGCCTGATCGCCGCCGCCGTCGCCGTCGTGGTCTTCGCCGCCGCGGCGATCACCTACGCGGTGGTGCAGGTGCGCCAGGCCGACGCCGAGCGGATCGACGCGATCGACGAGATCGCCGGCATCGAGAGCTTCGACTACGCCGCGGGCCAGGAGCACGTGACCACCCCGGTCGAGTACGACCAGTCGCCGCCGGTGGGCGGCCCGCACGACGGCAACTGGGCCGACTGCACGGGCACCGTCTACGACGTCGACGTCCGGCACGAGAACGCCGTCCACTCCCTCGAGCACGGCGCCGTCTGGATCGCGTACAACCCCGACGAGGTCTCCGACGAGGACGTCGAGAGGCTGTCGGGGCTCGTCGACGGGATCTCCGGCCGGCTGATGTCGCCCTACGAGGGCCTGGACGCCGCGGTGAGCCTGCAGTCGTGGAACCACCAGCTGAAGGTGGACTCCGCCGACGACCCGCGCATCGAGCAGTTCGCCGACTTCCTGACCTTCAACGGCGACGTCGAGGGCCACTACCCCGAGATCGGCGCGAGCTGCGAGAACCCCGACTTCGCCGCCAGCCCGCTGGTCGCCGGCGACGCGAGCACCCCGGTCGGCCCGAGCGACGCGCCGACCACGCCGACCATGGGCGCCGAGGGCACCACCGAGAGCACCACGGAGTGAGGCCGCGATGACCGCCACCGCCACCCGTCCCGAGCAGGACGCGCCGGCTCCGGCGCCGGGCCCCCGCGGGCGCGGCCTGCGGGCGGCGCTGCTCGCCGTCATCGCCGTCGCGCTGGTGGCGCTCGGCGGCGGGCTGGCGGTCGGTCTCGGCATCGGCGCGAGCGGGACGCCCACGGCGGACTCGGTCGACGCCGGCTTCTCCCGCGACATGGCGGTGCACCACCGGCAGGGCGTGGAGATGGCCAACCTCGCGCTCGACCGCAGCGCCGACCCCGAGGTGCGGCAGCTCGCCTTCGACATCTCGAGCACCCAGACCAACCAGGCCGGGCAGATGGAGGGCTGGCTGGCGCTGTGGGGCCTCCCCCGCTCCGGCGGCGACCACATGGCCTGGATGGGCGACGGGCACGCCGGCCACGACATGTCCGGGATGTCGTCGGACACCGACGGCGCGCTCATGCCCGGCATGGCCACCGAGACCGAGCTCGCCGAGCTGCGCACGCTGACCGGCACGGAGTTCGACGTGCAGTTCCTGCGGCTGATGACCCGCCACCACCAGGGCGGGTTCGACATGGCGCAGTACGCGGCGGAGAACGCCTCGGAGGCGGCGGTGCGCACGCTCGCCCGGTCGATCGCCGAGACGCAGACCGCCGAGGTGACGACGATGGTCGGGATGCTCACCGCGCGGGGCGGGACGCCGCTGCCGGCGCCCTGACGCCCGCCGTCGGGACGGGCGGGGGCGGCTGGTAACTTCTCTCCTGCCCGGGCCCCCGTAGCTCAGGGGATAGAGCACCGCCCTCCGGAGGCGGGTGCGCAGGTTCGAATCCTGCCGGGGGCACAGTTCGAAACCGCAGGTCAGCGGCTTGTCGCAACGGCCCGGACGGTCTTCCGTCCGGGCCGTTCTGGCGTCTGGTCCGCATCTAGTCCGCAAGACCGGCCCGGACGTGCCGGGCCGCGTCGTCCAGCCGATGCGCCACCGCGTCGAGGTCGTCGTCGAACAGGTCGGTGTAGGTGTCGAGGGTCAGCGCGGCCGAGGCGTGGCCGAGCATCCGCTGGACGGCCTTGACGTTGGCGCCCGAGGAGACGGCGAGGCTCGCGGCCGTGTGGCGTAGCTCGTGCGGCACAAGCCCCTCAAGCCCCAGCGCCTCCGCTGCTCGGTCGAAGCCGGCGCGCCGGAAGATCCGGTTGCGCAGCACTCCCCCGCCCCGGAGACCAGTGAAGAGCAGCTCGTCGGGATCCCGGCCCTCCAGGTGCCTCCGGAGCTCCTCCAGTAGGAACGCCGGGACCGGGACAGACCGGCGCTCGTAGCCCTTGGGCACGCCCCAGACCAGGACGCCGTCGACCTCGACGACGGACTCCACGACCTCGAGCCGCCGTCGCGCCATGTCCACGCGGTCGACCTTCAGCGCGGCCAGCTCGCCCCAACGGAGACCGCAGTAGGCCAGGACCAGGACGACGAGCCGGTAGGAGTCCATGACCGCTCGCTCGCGGAACGGGAGGCGGGTCCCGGGACGCGGCCGGGCCGTCTCGGCGGCCAGCAGGTGCACCTGCTCGTGCGTCAGGTAGCGGCGCCGGGCCTGCTCGGCACGGGGCAGGTTGACCCCGGTGCAGGGATTGCGGGCCAGCCGGCCGTCGCGGACGGCGAGATCCAGGACCAGGCTGAGCACACGGAAGTGCTTGCGCACGGTGGCCGCTGCCATGCCGGCTGCACGCTGCTCCGCCACCCAGGTCTGGATCTCGGCATGGGAGAGGGTCGTCAGCGGCCGGTCGGCCCAGCGCGGGAGCACGTGTCCGTCGAGGATGCCTCGGTAGCGGGCGCGCGTCGTGGGCTTGAGCTGGGCCTGGCCCTCCAGCCACCGGCCGGCCCACTCCCCCACGGCGATGCGTCCGGCACGTGGGTCGACGTAGGTGCCGCTCGCGACGGCGGCGGTGACACCGTCCAGCCAGCGCTGCGCATCGACCTTGCGACGGAAGTGACGGGCGTGTTCGCGGCCGGCGGCGTCCCGGTACCGCGCCCGCCACTGGCCGTCGGTTCGCTTCGCAACGCTTGCCACTCGTCCTCATCCCGCTCGAGCCCTGTCGTCGTGACCCGTGTAGTGGGAGGGGACGACCCGTTGGTCGTGCCGAGCGAAGTTGTGGACGCGCTGAGGCCTGTGGACAACAGACTGCGGGTTCAGGTCGGACGTGAGCTGTAGCGCTTCTCCAGTGCTCCCATGAAGTCGTCGCCGGTTCTTGAGTGGCCGACTTAGGAAACGAGCACTCCACGCCTAGAGCATGTGCTTAGAGGCGGCTTCAGGGACGCGGTCACCCAAGGGCACCCCGTTCGGAGCACCGACCTGCATGGAGGCGGGGGGGCCGGCACCGGGGACGCCACGGCCGACGGCGGAAGTGATCCCGTACCTGAAGTGGAGCGGTAACTGGGCCCGTCCAGACCAGGGCGACTCACCGCGCTCACCTGCTCACCGTTACGCCATAGGTACTTGCCGAGACCGCCCGCGGGGCCTCGTCAGCTGTATGGCGAACGTCGACGACGCTCGAATAGGTGGAGTGCATGGTTCGTCATGGAGAAGGGGACGTGGGTCATCGTGGCGACTTGCTCAACGCTCGTCGTCAGCTGAACTGCTGCAACATCGCCGTCCGCGGTCGGGTGCTCCTGGCGATTCAGCATCCCGAGCATCGCCCAACTTCGACCGTGCGCGAACCCGCTACAGACCCGCCAGTGCACCTTGGCCTCTCGTCCGCCAAGTCTGCTCGCTCCACCCGCGGCCTCGACGATCTTCTCGTAGCTGAAGGTGCCGCAGACCCGGCTTAGGTCAAGGTCGAGGGTCTTGGCGAGCTTCTTGACCTCGTCCTTCCGTTCCTCCGCCGTGCGGATGCCGGCGAACGCCGTCGGGATCAATTCGCTTGCCTTCCCAACCTCGCTGACCTCGTTCCATGCGAGCCGCAGCCGTCGCTCGAGACGTGTCTTGCGGTCCGAAGGCGCGAGTAACCACACGGCGGTAGCGGCGTTCTCGATTGCTGCACGGAGCAGGGAGAAGGACGCGAACGGGTGTAGCACCTCGGCATCGATGACGAGCGCTTTGACCGCCGCAAGGTGGTCGATCGAATAGGTGATTGCTGACCAGGCAGCGTTGTCGACACGGTGAACAGGGCTCCGCTTTGCATCACCGGCAAGCGGGCTGCTGTCCTCGGTGGTCGGTGGCAGCTGCGCGCTCAGGTCTAGCCATGCGTCGATATGTGCGAAGAGCTGCTCGGGAGGCAGCAGGGGTGAACTACTCACCGGTTCAGTCGTCCGTCAATGCGCGGCTGCGGTGTCGCGGTCAGGTGAGGCACCCAAGGCATCGACGTGTGGCGCTCGACCGCGAGCGGGTGCCCGCCTATGTGCGCGCACCACTTGGCCCACGCCTTGAGGTCGCGTCGGTAGGCAGTGGCCGTCTTGTCGGCGCGGCCGACCAGCCAGCCAGCAGTGAGACGGAGGAACGGGTCGTCGTTGCTTGATCCCGGCAGCCGGTCGAGGGGAGCCGGCCGAGCGGCGGGCACCGGAACGGAGATGGGGACGTCGAAAGCTACTTCGGAAGCCATGTGGGGTCCTTCCAGGCGATGCGGACCTCTTCGAGCTCTTGCAACGCGCGCAGAACGGTTGAGGCCGTGAGCACCGCGAGGACGGCGTTGGCTTCGGTGAAGTGCTCCGGCGCGGCCGAGTGAACCGTGACGTGGCGACTCAGCGCCTTCGGCATGTCCCCAGGTGTTTTGCCTTCTGTCCACTCCGTGTAGAAGCGGTGTAAGGGGGCGAGCGCAGCCCGCAGGCGCAGCTCGTAGATGTGTACGTCTTCAAGGTCCGCGAGGCGAACCTTGTTCTTGACCCTGTCGTAGGTCGGGTGGATTGCTCTAGCCACCGCGGACTCCGTCACCACAACAGCGAGCGCTTGCGCCGGTTGCGGATGGCCGGCCTTGAGGGCATTGAGCGCCTGACGGGCGAGCAGCACCTTGCCTTCGTAGGTCGGGGAGGTCACCTCGTCGAGCACGGCCTGGCAGTCCTCGATGACGGCGTCTTGGTGCTCGACCAGGACCGCGACGCGCGCAGTCCAATCGGTCGCGTTCAGCACGTCGGCGACCACGTCCTCGCGAGGTGCCCAGACCAAGGGGATGCCGTCTACCGTGATCGCCGTTGTCATCCGGTCCACGTCAACGCCTGGCGGCCAATTCGACGGCCGGTACCCCGCCCATCGCCTGAGCCGCTCGACCAACTCCGGCGGAAACTCGAAGGCAGGAAGCAGGGGGCGGAGGTCCAAGCCGGAGAAGGTCTCTGCCCACTGCTCACGGATGCGCGCGGCAAAGGGAGCGACTGCCGCGCCGAGCGCCTCGCTGAGTTCCTTGGTCATCGGAGCAAGAGCCTCGGCAAGTCGTTGGCGGTCCTCCTCGGACAGCTCGAAGCCAAAGCCGCTGTCCTCGTGGTCGTCCTCGGTGGGTGACTCAGTCACGATTCCGACGCTAGCCGCGAGGCGCGACACCGACCGTGAGATGACGTCCCTTATCTGCGGACAGGGACGCCGTCCCGTGCCTGTCCGCCCGCGGCGATTCATGCTGGCTCCGGCGAGGGCGGTCGACAGGAGACAAGACGCTGCGCGGGACGCCCGCGCGGTGGATCCTGGGGTCGTCATAGAGACTCCGCCTGCAGCACGGGACGAAGGGCCCTGAGATGCCGGACGTGTTGAAGAAGGAGAACAAGCCGAAGCCGAAGCCGAAGGGCAGCCGGTGGCAGCGCTGGGGCAAGTGCCTGGCCGGCATCGCAGGAGGGGCAGGTGCCGGCGTCCTCGCCGGTGCGTCAGCCGGCAAGCAGTTGTCTAGCGGAGCGCCGCCGCCAGCCCAGGCAGGCGCCACGGTCCTCGGCGGGATCGCTGGGGGGCTGGCTGGGGGGCTAGCCGGGGCGGCGTCGTCATGCTGACGGACTGGGACCGTCGGACGACGTCGCGGGTCCTGACGTGGGCCCCGGCATGGTCCCTCGCTGTCGTGGCTTTAACCACCCGGGACGCCCCGGCCGCGCGCGTCCTGGGGACGGTGTTGTGGGTAGGCGGCGTCGGAGCGCAGTACGCAGTCGGGTTGCGATGGCTGGCGCGTCGATCGGCGACGTGACCGCCCGCTCAACCAGTCAAATCCGAGGCGGTCGCCGAGCTGGCGTGGATATGCAACGCAGATGAGCACCGGCGATCTGCTCGTCGACGTCGCCCAGCGGATCGCACTGGCCGATCCACCTGCCGTTCACTCCCGAGCTGACGCCAGAGGGGTGCCCGGAAAGGTCGTCGTCTTAGTGCCCTCCGTCTACGTCTCCGATGGCGCAGGTACAGATGGCGTTGGGCAGGCTCAAGCGCGAGTGTTGCGGACGGATCTCAGCTTGGGCGTAGAAGGTGCCTCGTCCTCGGGTGGACCTGGCTCCGGCTCGTCATCACCGGCGGCTTCCATCGTGGGCTGAGTAAGGCCGGCTCCTGCAAGGAGCGTCTCGACGAGCTTCGTCATCTCAGGGACGCTCACGGGCCGGTCCGCTTGCCTGGCCATCGTGTTCACAATCTTGGCCAAGTCTCGTGCGGTCCTGGCGTTGTCCTCCGCGATCCGGTCGCGGCTGAGTCGCGACCGAAGCAGGCTCCACTCCCGCAGGAGCTGGGGAGCGACGCGGATGACGGCGTAGACGGCCATAAGGAGCGCTGCGGCTAGGCCGACTCCTCCGACGTCAGTCGAGCCCACGACCTCAGCGATCGCGTCCCCGGCACTTGGGGTGGCGACTGCCAGGATGTGCACAGTGAAGAGCAGAGCAGGTTTGCTCGCCCGTGGCACTGCCCGATCAGGTGGACTTCACCCTTCAGTGGCACCTTGCCCCGCCGGGTGATCCTCGCGCTAGAGCGAGCTGGTGCGCCGGAGGGGCTCCGCCCCAGCTTCGCGCCGGCGCACTCCGTGTCTGCTGAGGATGTTGCGCACCGCTGAGAACGAGCGATCAGTCAGCTCCGCGAGCTCACGTAGGGATCGACCAGCGGCGTACTGCTGGACGATGAAAGCTTCGACGCGTCGCTGGACGTCCGGGTCAGGTCGCGTGGTCGCCGTGCCGGCGAACTCAGGCAGTGCCGTGAGCTGAGGACGCGACGGGTATGGCATGAAAGATGTGTCGTCTCTCGCGCCATGCGTCCTGAGCGCCCCTCCCCCAGAAGGGGTGGGTCCCGGTCCAATAGTCCACCCGTACCCAGGTAACGGACCGATTCGCAACTCTCCGGTGCTGGCGTGGAGACCAGGCCGCAAAGCTGGAAGCAGGGGCGCAGCTCGACCGCGGCGGTGACGGGCGGCGAAGGTTGCTGCTCGACAACGCAGTCCCGCTGGTAATCACTGAAGCCGATGACGACTGAGGCACTATCAAGGCAGCTGTCATGATCAACTGCGATGAGGCCGGGGACTCCTTTGGGAACCAATGCGTCGAAACACCTGGCGCTGATCCATGGACGCCGTTGCACGCTTCGACATCGAGTTGGCCGAGGCGCTGCGCCGCGGAGAGCTCGAGGGTCGAGACGACCTCAGCGTGGCCATCGCGCTTGCTGGGCTTGTGCACAAGAATCTTGAGGCCCACGGCACAAGAGGCGACCTGCAGCTCGACGACGATGACATCAAGACCGCGCTTCTTGCGCTGCGTGCCGTGTTGCGACGTCTCGGCATCATGTCCACCGTCCCGTTCCGCGACTTCACCTCGTTCCGCAGCTACTGGCTCAACAACGATGCGTCGGGGTCCGAGCAAGCGCGTCGCGACCGGCTCGAGGAGCTCTTCGAGCCGGTTCATGTGCGCCTGATCCGCTTGGAGGAGGCAACCTTCGAGGCGCTGGTCGAAAGCCGCCTTCAGGGACAGTCGTCAAGGAGCGGCCACTAGCAACGCCCCGCACACACTGCCGAAGGCCGAGCGCGTTTCCGCCGTCGCCAGCCTCCGTCCGACCGAGCGCTCGGTGGCGCGAACGGCCGCCGGCGTGACTACCGCCCTGAGGGTGAGGACGCGTCGCTACCAGCGCCTGCGTCGACGGCTCGTCCGTGGGTGTCCGACTTGGTGGTGGCCGCCGGCGAGGCATCGGTAGGCGTGTACTTGCCGGCCGTCGTATGCGCGACGGTTGAGCACCATCGCCCGCGTCTGCGCCGTCTGCTTGGTCAGCCGTTCCTTCTGCGGAAAGGGGCAGATATCAGCCATGTCCTCGGCTTCTCCGGCTGGAGGGGGAGCGGGGATGAAGGAGACCACCGACAGTGCTCGGGCACAGGCGGGAAACACCGCAGTTGGCAGTCCGAGTGGCTCGGTCGCCGGCTGGTCAAAGCGCCGGCCGACCGCACAATGGGCGCTGCCGTGGCCATGTGTAGCGCGAAGCCGCCCTGACAGACACCGGCGGACGTGGTGCCGGTCCCACCTGGTGATGCGACAGCGCTCCGTGCACGTCGTCTACGTCCGGCCCGACGACCGCCTGCGGACGCCGCGGCAGGGTCAACGCCACGTCCTTCACGCCGAGCCAACGCCAGTATTCAAGAGCTGGAGAAGCCGAGACTCGGAGGCGACACACCTCATGCACTCGGCGGCTGCCAATGCGTCGGACGGCTTTCCGGAGGTTCGTCCCCGACGCTGCAGGCATGGCGGGTGAGAAGGGCGACAGCGACCGCAATCGTCGGCTGCAGACCGAGAAGCGGCGACGAGCGCAGGCGCTCCGAAGACACGACAGCGAGCAGGTTGCCGGCCCACCAACACCGGCCGGCGCTATCGCTCAGGGCCCCGCACGACGTGCGGCCGCGGTGTCTTGCGCGTGGTGCGGCGCCGCCATCACGCCGGGGTGCCGGGGTCCCTTACCAAAGTGGTGCTCAGTCGGGTGCCGACGCCGAGCCTGGGAGCAGGGCCGCGCGGCGGCATCCGGACGATCAGCGATCGAGGTCGTCGAGCGCCGCGTGGAGGTCCGTGTGCCCTGCATCCCGACGCGGCGAGATTGGCTGGGACTGCTCAGCGAGTTCGCTGCACAGGTCGACGACGGGCGCGTCTACGACCGCGACCTCGCCGTGCTCGCTCCCGTCCTCCGGGGCGTCATGGAGGCGGTCGAGCGCCGTGCGAGGACACCCTGGTAGCCCGGCTAGTCCGCGCCAGTCCGCAGGCCTCTGCCCGCTGGACGTGGACCACTCGACTGTCGGGCGCCAGCACCAGGATTCACGGTCCGCAGGGAGTCCGCAGGAAGTCCGCAGAACGGCCCGCAACCGCCCCTTGCGACCAGTAACGACCAACCGCATATGCGCTGCTCAGCAGCCAGATCCGCGGTACCTAGCGAGGTAGACAAGGCCCCCCGGACGCCCTCCGGAGGCGGGTGCGCAGGTTCGAATCCTGCCGGGGGCACCCACGCGAGAACGGCCCGGACGGTCCTCCGTCCGGGCCGTTCTCGGTTCCGGGTCTCCGCGGCGACCGCGTCAGCGGTCCGGCGCCGTCTCCAGCGCCGGGGAGGCCGCCGGAGCGGCCCCCGTGACGGGCGCCTGCGCCGCCGGCTCCCGGTCGCGCAGGCTGCGCTGCGCCCGCGCCGCGCGGAAGCGCGACAGCGCGGCCCGCTGCCCGAACGCCCCGGTCAGCCGGTCGAGGAAGATCGCCAGCAGCACGACGGCGAGGCCGCCCTCGAAGCCGGCGGCGACGTCGAGCTGGGTCACCGCCCGCACCACCACCGCGCCGAGCCCCGCGGCCCCGAGCAGGCCCGCGGTGACCACCATCGACAGCGCCAGCATGATCACCTGGTTGACGCCCGCCATGATCGACGGCAGGGCCAGCGGCAGCTGCACCTCGCGCAGCACCTGCCCCGGCCGGGCGCCGAACGCCCGCGCGGCCTCGACGACCTCGCGGTCGACCTGCCGGATGCCGAGCTCGGTCAGCCGGACCCCGGGTGGGATGGCGAACAGGATCGTGGCCACCACGCCCGGCACCACCCCGACGCCGAAGAAGAAGACGGCGGGGATCAGGTAGACGAAGACCGGCGTCGTCTGCATGAAGTCCAGGACCGGCCGGACGACGACGCTCACCGCACGGTTGCGGGCCGCGAGGATGCCCAGCGGGACCCCGATCGCCGCCGCGATGACCGCCGCGACGAGGACCAGCGCCAGGGTCTGCATCGTCTCGGCCCACAGCTCGAGCGACACCACCAGGAGGAACGCCAGCACGGTGTAGAGCGCCAGCCAGGGTCCGCGCAGGAGCAGCGCGACGACGGCGAAGACGACGATCCAGACCACCGGCGGCGGGGTGACCAGCAGGTCGGTCAGGCCCTCGACGAGCGCCGACATGACCGCCGAGACGGCGTCGAAGAGCCACGGCACCGTGGCCAGCAGCCAGTCGATGAGGTCCGACACCCACCGGCCGAGCGGGACGTGCGGCATCAGGACCGCCTCCCCCGGGCCGGGACGGCCGACAGGGCATCGAGCACCGCGGCCCGCGGGACGACGCCGAGCAGCCGGCCGTCGTCGTCGAGGACGCCGAGGGGCACCGTGTGCCGCCCGACCAGGTGCACGAAGTCCACGACGGGCCGGTCGGCGCCGATCGTCGCGTAGTCGGGGACGAGCTCGCGGGGGCCGAGCGCGTCGCGGCCCTCCTGCACGGCGCGGGCCAGCAGGTCGTCCCGGGCGACGCCGGCCACCCGCCGGTCGCCGTCGAGGACGTAGACGCCGTTGGCCTCCGCGGTGCCCAGCCGCCGCAGCACCTCCCCCGGCGGGTCGCCGAGCCGGGCGGTCATCCGTGGCTCGCGCAGCAGGTCGCCGGCGGTCAGCACCCGGGTCCGGTCGACGTCGGAGGTGAAGTCGGCGACGTAGTCGTCCGCGGGCGCGGAGATGATCTCCGGACCGGTGCCCAGCTGGACGGTGCGGCCGTCCTTGAGCATCAGGATCCGGTCACCGAGCCGCATGGCCTCGTTGAGGTCGTGCGTGATGAACACGATCGTCTTGGCCAGCTCCGACTGCAGCCGCTCGAGCAGGTCCTGCATGTCCCGGCGGATCAGCGGGTCGAGGGCGGAGAACGGCTCGTCCATGAGCAGCACCTCCGAGTCGGCCGCCAGCGCCCGGGCCAGCCCGACCCGCTGCCGCATGCCACCGGAGAGCTCCTCGGGCCGGGCACCGGCGCGGTCGATGAGGCCGACGGTCTCCAGCGCCCAGTCCGCGCGCTCGCGCTGCACGGCCGCGGGCGCCCCGCGGACCTTGAGCGCGTAGGCGGCGTTCTCCCGGACCGTCCGGTGCGGCAGCAGCGCGAAGTGCTGGAAGACCATGCTGATCTTCTCGTTGCGCACCGTCCGGAGCTCGGCGTCGTCGAGCGCGCGCAGGTCGCGGCCCTCGACCTCGACGGTGCCGGCGCTCGGCTCGATCAGCCGGTTGAGCAGCCGCACCAGCGTCGACTTGCCCGAGCCCGACAGGCCCATCACGACGAACAGCTCACCGCGCTCGACGGCGAAGCCGACGTCGTGCACGGCGAGCGTCGCGCCGGTCCGGCGCAGGATCTCGTCGCGCCCGAGCCCCTCGCCGGCCAGCCGCAGCGCCTCCTGCTCCCGCGCGCCGAAGACCTTCGTCAGGCCCGTGACCCGCAGCACCGGGGCCGTCACGTCAGCCGATCCACTCGTCGATCTGGTCGGCGTTCGCGTCCACCCAGTCGCGCGCCACCGCGGCCACGTCCTCGCCGTCGACGTCGACCCGCTTCTGCATCTCCTCCATCTCCTCGACGGAGATGCGGAAGTCCGTCAGCAGGTCGACGAACGCCGGCGCCTGCTCGCGCAGCTCGTCGCTGGCGGCGATGTTGGCGCTGTAGGAGGGCATCGCGCAGGCGCCGTCGCCGGTGGTCAGGCACCCGTCGCTGTAGGGCGTGGGCTCCTCGAGCTGCACCATGTCGTACTGCGCGAAGACCGCGTGCGGGTGGTACAGGTACAGCACGATCGGCTCCTCGCGGCTGTAGCTGTTCGCCAGCTGCGCGAGCTCGGCGGCCTCGCTGGACACCACGTGCTCGAGCCCGATGCCGTAGCCCTCGAGGCGCTTGGCGTTCTGCTCGGTGGTGATGTAGCCGGGGTCGGCGTCGTAGAACTTGTTCCCGAGCTGGTCGGCGTACTCGTCGAGCTGCGTGACGCTGGTCAGCCCCTCGAGCGGGCCGCCCGGCTCCAGCGCGTACGCGGGGACGAACCAGCCCTGCGAGGCGTCCCCGTAGGTCTCCGACACGATCTCGACGCGGTCGGCGGCGGAGTCGGCGAGCTCCTGCTGGTTGGGCAGGGCGACCTCGGTGAGCAGGTCGATGTCACCGCGCTGGGCGCCCGCCCAGGCGGCGGCCGGGTCGAGCTGGGTGGTGGCGAGCGAGGCGACCCCGAGGTCGGGGTTGTCGGCGGCGATCTCACCGAGGATGCCGGTGGTCAGGCCGGCCGCGGTCCAGCTGAACTGCGCGGTCTGGACGGTGATCCCGTCGCCGCTGCCGGAACCGGCGCCCGAGTCGGGCTGCTCGCTCGTGCAGCCGGCGACGGCGGCGGCCAGGACGGCGGTGAGGGCCACCGCGGAGGCGCGGGGCCGGAGGGTCGTGCGCTGCATGGGGTCTCTTCCTGGAGGTCGTCGGGCCCGGGAGGCCGCGGCGGAGGGAGGCGCGCGCGACGAGGCGCAGGCCCCTCTCTGGGAAGAGCCTGCGCCTGAGGCGGCGGTCGTGCTGGGCGGAGGTGCCCCGCCGTCACCCGGCGGAGGGACCGACCGGGGCGTCGCCGCGCAGCGTGATGCGGTGCATGACACGGCGCTGGTCGCCGTAGTCGCGGTTGGCGTAGTGCACCGTCGAGCGGTTGTCCCACATCACGACGTCGCCGACCGACCAGCGGTGCCGGACGACGTGCTCCGGCTTGGTGATGTGCGCGTAGAAGAGGTCGAGGAGGTACCGGCTCTCGGCGTCGGACACGCCCTCGATGTGCGACACGAAGCCCGGGTTGACGAACAGCCCCTTGCGGCCGGTCTCGGGGTGCACGCGGACGACCGGGTGGGCGACCGGGACGAGGGCGCGGTACTCCTCGCCCTCCCACTTCGTGCGCTCCTCGCGCTGGGCGATGTAGTAGCCGAACTCGCGGGTGCCGTCGTGCACCGCGACGAGCTGGTCGGCCAGCCGCTGCACCGGCTCGGACAGGGAGCGGTAGGCGAGCTCCAGGTCGGCCCACTGGGTGTCGCCACCGGTGGGCGGGAGGACGACGGCGCGCAGCACCGACCCGAGCGGGGGCCGGCGGACGAAGGTGACGTCGGTGTGCCAGATGTCGGCGAACCCGCCGGTGGCGCTGTCCAGCGCGTAGATCTCGGGGTGCTCCTGGTCGACGCCCGGGACGACGGGGTGCGACTCGGTGACCTCGCCGAGCCGGCGGCCCAGCGCGATCTGGCCGTCGGGGTGCAGGTCGTGCTGGCCGGCGAAGAACAGCACCTTGTACTCGGCGAGCGCGGCCCGGACGGCCCGGACCTGCTCGTCGGTGGCGCGGGCGAGGTCGAGGCCGTGGACGCGGGCGCCGATGGTGGGCTCGAGGCGCTCGAGCTCGAGGGCGGCGACGTCGGCGTGGACGTCGGCGGGCTGGGTCGGGGCTGCGGCGAGCAGGGTCATGCGAGGACTCCGGGGGATGCGGCTGGACGGGACGGGGGACGGTCCTCAGGCCCGACAGAGCGCGCTCGCGCACCGCAGCAGGTCGACGTGCCGGCGCTCGACGAGCGCCAACCGCACAATCCCGACCGACTGCATGGGGATTACCGTAGCGGTCGATCGGGTCCGGCGACACGCGGGTGCCCTCGTCCCGCCCCCTGGAGGACCCGTGCCCACCACCGTCCGCGCCTACGCCGCCACGTCGCCCACCGATCCGCTGGCGCCGACGACGATCGACCTGCGGGACGTCGGCCCCCGCGACGTGCGCATCGACATCCGGTACGTCGGCATCTGCCACTCCGACATCCACACCGCGCGCAGCGAGTGGGGCGCCACGCGCTACCCCGTCGTCCTCGGTCACGAGATCGCCGGGGTGGTGGCCGAGGTCGGCGCCGAGGTGAGCCGGTTCCGCGTCGGCGACCGCGTCGGCGTCGGCTGTCTCGTCGACTCCTGCCGGGAGTGCCGCTACTGCCGGCGCGGGGACGAGCAGTTCTGCACCGAGGGCTACGTCGAGACCTACTCGAGCACCGGGCGGGACGGGCGGCCCACCCAGGGCGGCTACGCCGAGGGCATCGTCGTCACGGAGGACTTCGTCCTGCGCATCCCCGACGGCCTGGCGCTCGACGTGGCCGCCCCGCTGCTGTGCGCGGGCGTCACCGTCTACTCCCCGCTGCGCCACTGGGGAGCGGGCCCGGGGACCCGGGTCGCCGTCGTCGGGCTGGGTGGGCTGGGGCACGTGGCCGTCCAGGTCGCCGCCGCGCTCGGAGCCGAGGTCACGGTGCTGTCCCAGTCCCTGCGGAAGCAGGAGGACGGCCTGCGCCTGGGGGCGGGCCACTACGCCGCCACGAGCGCCCCGGACACCTTCGCCCGCCTGGCGGGCTCGTTCGACCTCGTCCTCAACACCGTCAGCGCGTCGGTCGACGTCGACGCGTACCTGTCCCTGCTCGACGTGGACGGCACGCTGGTCAACCTCGGGATCCCCGAGCACCCGCAGTCGCTGGACGTCGCCTCGCTGCTCATGCGTCGCCTCTCCTACGCCGCGTCCAACATCGGCGGCATCCGCGAGACCCAGGAGATGCTCGACTTCTGCGCCGCGCACGGCATCGCCGCGGAGGTCGAGACGATCGGCGTGGACCGCGTGGACGAGGCCTTCGACCGGGTGGTGGCCTCCGACGTGCGCTACCGCTTCGTGATCGACACGGCCACCCTGGCGTGACGCGCCGGTAGCGGACGGCACCGGGGGGTTGCCGATCTCCGGGACGGGGAACAGCGGTATCGGACGACGCCGACCGGAACGAGCCGATGACCGCACGCACCTGGCCGCGACGGCCCTGCCCCGAGACCACGGGATCCCGCTACGACTACGAACTCGCCTCCGCGGCACAGCTGCGCACCATGCGCGCCGGGCTGCGGGACTGGCTGCCCGCCGTGACGAGTGACCCCGACCTGCTCGACGAGCTGCTCCTGACCCTCGACGAGCTGGCGTCGAACGGCCTGCGGCACGGGCTCCCGCCCGTGCGCGTGAGCGTCGCGTCCTCGGCGGACGACCTGCTGCTCGCCGTCAGCGACGCCGCGCCCGAGTGCGCGCCGGAGCCGGCGACGGGGCGGGACCCCGCGCAGGGCGGGATGGGCCTCAACCTGGTGGCCGACCTGTCGGTCGCGTGCGGCTGGGACGTCCACGACGGCCGCAAGCACGTCTGGGCCTGCCTGTCCCGGGGCTGACCGGAGGGCCGGCACCCCTCGGGAGGAGGACCCCCGGCGGGCCAGGAACGCGGGACGCCCGGCCCGGCGTTGTGCTCTCCGGACGACGCGCCCGCCCCCGGCGCGCGCCCGAGGAGGGGACATGGACTACCTCAACCGCCTGCGCTCCGAGCGCCCGGTGCTCTACTGGCTCGTCCTGCTGGTCGGGTTCTGGCTGGCCTTCCAGCTCCTCCTCGGCGTCGCGCAGCTGCTGCTGGGCGGTTTCGCGCTGCCGGCGTGGGCGCCCCTGGCCCTGGTGCTCGGCGTGCTCGTCCTCGTCGCCCGGCGCCAACAGGGACGCTGACCCACCGGTCAGGACACGGCGGCCGCCGGGGCCTCCGCCGGGAGGGCCGTCCGGCGGCGCGGGCGCAGCTGC
Source organism: Geodermatophilus nigrescens (assembly GCF_900129495.1). GTDB lineage: Bacteria > Actinomycetota > Actinomycetes > Mycobacteriales > Geodermatophilaceae > Geodermatophilus > Geodermatophilus nigrescens. The sequence goes on along the minus strand of NZ_FQVX01000003.1, from coordinate 886,557 downwards.
ACGACCACCACGGACGCCAGCACCAGCAGGCCGCCGGCGAGCTGGACCGGCGTCAGGGACTCCCCCAGCGTCACGGCGGCCAGCGCCGCGGTGACGAGGGGCTCGGCGGTGGACAGGATGGCCGCGGTCGACGGGCCGGTGCGGCGCAGGCCGGCGAAGAAGGCCAGCATCGCGACGACGGTCGACACGACGGCGATGCAGCCGACCCACAGCCACCCGGCCGGCCCGAAGCCGAGGTCCAGCCCGCCGCCGGCGATCGCCCGGCCGGTGAGCGCCACGGCGGCGCCGGCCATCACCAGCGCGGACAGCACCACCGGCGCCAGCCGGTGCACCACCGTGTCGGCCACGAGGATGTAGCAGGTGTAGGTGACGGCGGCGCCGAAGGCGAGGGCCACGCCCGTGCCGTCGAACCGCACGCCGCCGGCGCCGAGCAGGACCAGCAGCGTCCCGCCGGACGCGACCAGCAGCGCCGCGGCGCGCGCCGGGGTCAGCCGGTCGCGGCCGAGCAGCACCGCGGCCAGCGTGACGAGCGCCGGATAGGTGTAGAGCACGAGCGCCACCAGCGAGGCGTCGATCCGCTCGAGTGCGGTGAAGTAGAGGGTGGCCTGGGTGGCGTACCCGACGGCGCCGAGCGCCAGGGCGGTCAGCAGGAGCCGCCGGCCGAGCGGCCGCCGCGGCCCCGGGCCGCCTGACCGCAGGCCGGGCCGCAGCGCGAGGACGCCGGCCAGCAGCAGCGCGGCGAGGAGGAACCGCAGCGCGAGGAGCGCCTCGGGCCCGACCCCGGCGGCGTAGGCGAGCTTGCCGAACACCCCCATCGCGCCGAAGCAGGCCGCCGACAGCAGGCACAGTGCGAGACCCACGCCGGACAGCCTCGCCCGCACGTCCCGTCAGCTCCAGCGACGGTTCGTGGACCGCACTGGTTAGCGTCCCTGCATGGTCGAGTTCGATCTCCGCCGGCTACGCGTGCTGCGGGAGCTGGAGCTGCGCGGCACCCTCGGCGCCGTGGCCGCCGCGCTGGGCTACACGCCGTCGGCGATCTCGCAGCAGCTGGCGGTCCTGGAGCGGGAGGCCGGCACGCCGCTGCTGGAGAGGGCGGGCCGGGGCGTGCGCCTCACCGACGCCGGGCGCCTCCTCGCCCGGCACGCCGGGGTCCTGCTCGCCGCGGCCGAGGCGGCGCGCGCGGACCTCGCGGCGTTCGGCGGCGAGGTCCGCGGCACGGTCCGGGCGGGCGGCCTGCAGTCGGCCACCCGCCACCTGCTCGTCCCCGCGGTGGCCGGCATGCGCGGCGAGCACCCGCGGGTGCGGGTCGAGGTGTCGGAGCTGGAGCTCGAGCAGGCGCTGCCGGAGCTGCGGTCGGGCAGCCTCGACGTCGTCGTCAGCGACGAGTACGACGGCCACCCGCGCCCGCGGCCGGCGGGGCTGCGGTTCGCCGTGCTGCACGAGGAGCCGCTGCACCTCGTCCTGCCCGCCGACCACCCCGCGGCCGTCCCGGGAGGCCCGGTCGCCCTGGCGCACCTGCGCGACGACGCCTGGGCGGCCTCCGGCGCCGGGACCGGGCACACGGCGCTGGTCGTCGGCGCCTGCCGCTCCCTGGGCGGGTTCGAGCCGGACCTGCGGCACCGGTCCGACGACGCCGACGTCCAGCTCGAGCTCGTGCGCCGCACCGGCGCCGTTGCCCTGCTCCCCGCGCTCACCCTGCCCGGGGGCGACCCGGCGCTGGCCGTGCGCGACGTCGCCGGGGCCGCCGTCCGGCGCCGGCTCGTGCTGCTCACCCGCGACCAGCCCGCTCCCCCGGCCCTGGCCGCCTTCCTCACCGCGGTGCGCGGCCGGGCGGAGCAGCTCGGCTGAGCGGGCCGACGGCGGTCAGCCCGGGTAGGCGACCCAGCCGCCCGGGAAGGCGTCGGGCGGGGCGAGCCCGGGCCGCGGCCCGCCGTCGAGGTCGTCGGCCGCCGCGACGACCTCCTCGGCGCCCACGCCGAGCAGCACCCGGGTGACCTGCTGGGTGGAGTCGAGCAGGTCGTCGAGGGCGCGGTCGACGTGCGCCCCGGTGACCACCTCGACCGGGTCCTGCTCGTGCAGCGCCTCGAGCACCGCGCGGCGCAGCAGCTCCTTGAGGAACGACGCCGTCACCCCGTCGGTGCGCTCGACGGCCCGCTCGACGTCGTCGCCGGTGAGCCGCAGCGGCACCGCCCGGCCGTAGAGCCGCAGCAGGTCGCGGCGGGCGGCGGCGTCGGGCAGGCCGACCTCGACCGCGACGTCGATGCGCCCCGGCCGCGCGGCGAGGGCGGGCTCGAGCAGGTCGGCCCGGTTGGTGGTCAGCACGAACAGCAGGTCGGCGTCGGGGGCGGCGCCGTCCATGGCGTCGAGCAGGTCGAACAGCACGGGGCTGCCGCCGGGGCCGAACGAGCGTTCGGCGGCCACGAGGTCGACGTCCTCCAGGACGACGACGGCCGGCTGCAGCTCGCGGGCGAGCTCGGCGACCGCCCCGATCGCCCCGAGGGAGCGGCCGGTGAGCAGTAGCCGGGTGTAGTCGTCCATCCGGCCGAGCAGCCACCGCACGGTGTGCGTCTTGCCGGTGCCGGGCGGGCCGTAGAGCAGCAGGCCGCGCTTGAGGTGCTGGCCGGCGGCGCGCAGGCCCGCGCGGTGCTCGGCGACCCCGACGGCGTGCCGCTCGACCCGGTCCAGGACGACGGCGGGCAGCACGACGTCGTCACGGGTCAGGCCCGGCGGCTCGAGGAAGGTGAGCTCGACGCCGCCCATCGGCGTCGGCGTCACCTCGACCAGCTGCCCGCGGTAGACGTTGCGCTCGCGGCGCAGCCGGTCGAGCTCGGCCAGCACCTCCTGCGCCGCGCGGACCGGCAGCCCCGCCACCTCCACCGACAGGGTGGGCCGGTGCTCGCCGGGGCCCTGCACGAGGAGCACGTAGCGCCCGGTGTCGTCGGTGACCAGCAGCAGCGCCAGCCGCAGGCACGCGAGCGTCGAGCCGGGGCCGTCGGGCAGGTCGACCACCGTCGGGGCGGACAGCCGCACCGGCGGCAGCGCCTCGCCGGTCATCAGCTGCTGCAGCGAGATGTCGCCGTAGTGCGGCGGGAGGACGACGCCGTGCACCTCGACCGTGCGCCCCTCGGCGGCCGTCCAGGCGTCCAGCGCCGTCTGCAGGTTGACGTGCTCGAAGCCCGACAGCGTCCGGGAGACGACGGACTCCGCCAGCCCCGCCGCGCCGAGCGACCCCCGCACGAGGGCCACGACCTCGTTGGCCCCCTGCGCCGGGGCGTGCAGCCAGTTCAGCAGCGACTGCAGGCCCTCGGCGAACCGCCTCGCCTCGTCGTCCGACGCTCCCGCCACGCTGCCCCCGCTCCGTCGGCCCGGCCGTGCCGGCGGAGCGTAGCGATCACCGGCCTGTGGCGCCTCAGCCCGCGGCGGGCAGCCGCACCAGGTCGAGCACCGCCCGGGCCGCGCTGCCCGGCGGCGCGAGCAGCACGAGCTCGCGGCCGTGCCCGGCGAGCTGGTCGCGCACCCGGTGCAGGACCTGCACGCCCGCGCTGGCCAGCAGGGTGACCGCGGACAGGTCGAGGGTCAGCGACAGCACGCCGCCGCGGGTGGCGGCCGCCACCGTGCGGTCGAGCTCGTCGACGCTGGTGACGTCGACCGGCCCGCTCACCCGCAACCGCACCGCGCCGGGGGTGCCGTCGGGCTCCCCGGGCACCACGCCGAAGGGCTCGCGGGGCGGCGCGGCGGCGCCCGGGCCGGCGTCGGCGCCGAGCATCGCCGGCCGGTGGAGCCGGTGCCGGAGCGTGACCACGGTCCCCGAGCCGCCGTCGGAGCGCTGCACGTGCAGCGAGTCGGTGAGCTGCTGGGCGAGCAGCAACCCGCGCCCGCGGTGCGAGGCGCCCGGGTCGGGGTCGCGCCACCGCCCCTCGTCGGCGACGCGGCACTCGAGCACCCCGTCGGGCAGCAGCACCGCGTCGAGCCGGACCGGGCCGGTCTCGCCGCGCGGGTAGGCGTGGTCGACGGCGTTGGCCACCGCCTCCCACACGGCGAGCTCGACCGCGCCCCGGTCGTCGGCGGCCGGGTCGAGCTCGTCGAGCCACGCGTCGACGGTCCGCCGCAGCCGCCGCACCTCGTCGCGGGCCGTGCCGGAGTCGGCGTGCAGGGGCGGCACGGGCACCGCCAGGCGGTGCGCGGCCAGCGTGGTGACGTCGTCGTCGTAGCCGGTGCGGGTGAGCAGCTCGACGGTCAGCCGGCACAGCCGCTCGTCGGGGGCGCCCGGCGCGCCGAGCGGGAGGGCCCGGTTGGCGGCCGCGTCGGAGGCGACGCCGGCGAGCTCGGCCATGCCGTCGGCGATGCTGCGGAACGGCCGCTCGATGAGCCCGTCGCTGTACAGGAGCACCGTCTCGCCGGGGGCGAGGACGTCGTCGGTGATCTCGGGGACGGAGCCCGGGGCGGCGGTGCCCAGCGGTCCCGCCGCCCCGGGGGCGAGGAAGCGGGTCGTCCCCTCCCCGTCGACCACGAGGGGCGGCGGCTGGCCGCAGCAGGCGTAGCGGAGGGCGCCGGTCGCCGGGTCCAGGACGACGAGCGCCACGGTCGCGGCGTGCAGCCGCGGGTTGCGCGCGGCGAAGGCGTCGGCCCGGGCGAGCGCCTCGGCGGGTCCGAGGCCGGCGAGCAGCGCGTCGCCGAGGACCGCGCGCAGCTGACCCATGGCCGCCGAGGCCGCCACCCCGTGCCCGACGACGTCGCCGACGACGAGCGCCACGGTCCCCGCGGGCAGCGGGATCGCGTCGAACCAGTCGCCGCCGGCCACCTGGTCGCCCGCGGCCACCAGGTACCGGGCGGAGATCCGGGCACCGGGCAGCACCGGCAGGGTGGCCGGCAGCAGTGCCTCCTGCAGCGTCGTGACCAGGGCCCGCGCGTCCCGGAAGCGCCGCTCGGCGTCGGCGGCCTGCTCCTGCGCCGCCTGCCGGGCGAGCACCTGCTCGGTGACGTCGTGGGCGAAGGTGGCCACGCCGTCGACCTCGCCGTCGGCCGAGCGGGTCGGCGCGAGGTGGAAGTCGAGGAACACCTCCTGCAGCTCCCCGGTGCCGCCGGGGTCCACCTGCAGCCGCCACTCCCGGGCCACCCGGTCGCGGCCGGTCGCCAACACCTCGTCGAGGAGCTCGAAGATGTGCTGCCCCTCCAGCTCGGGCAGGGCGTCGCGGATCGGCAGGCCGACCAGGTCGTCGCGGCCGAAGAACGCCCGCATCGCGCCGTTCGCCGCGACGACGGCGTGCTCCGGGCCGCCGTAGACGCACAGGATCAGCGGCATCTGGTCGTAGGCGACGCGGACGGCGGAGGCGTCGCCGACCAGCCGGTCGGCGTCTGCTCCGCCGCGCTGCACCACTCGCCCACCCACCCCCGCGGTCCTCCGGCGCGAGCGCGCCGCGGCGCCCCCCTACCCCCCGGACCTGCGGGTCCATGCACCGTGCCGGTGCGCGGCACCCCGCCGGGCGGTCCTCCTGGCCGTGCGGCCCCCGGTGGTCGATGATCGGGTGATGACGGTCACCGCACTGCCCTCGCGCGGGAGGTGGGTCTGGGACGCGCGCGACCGGACCCGCGCGGTCCGCGTCTCGGCGCACGCCGCCCAGGGGCTGCTCAACCTGAGCATCTGGCGCGACGACGTGTGCGTCGGCACCGTGAAGCTGCGGCCCGACGAGGCCGCCGACCTGGTGTCCGGCCTGTCGGAGGGGCTCGCCCAGCTGGCCGCCGCGCCGGCCCGCCCGGTCCCGGTCGACGCGCGGGTGCTCGACCTGGAGACGCGCCTGGCCGCCGTCGAGTCCGCCGTCGGGGGGCCGACAGGCGCCGCCCGCCGGTACCGCAGCGAGCCGCCCGCGCTGCGGGTGGCCCGCGCGCTGGCCCGCCGGGTGCAGCAGCGCCTCGCGCCCGACCCCCGGGCCCGCTGACACCGGGCCGGCCCGTGCGGGTCGTCTCCCTGCTCCCGTCGGCGACCGAGATCGTCTACGCCCTGGGCCTCGGCGAGCAGCTCGTCGGCGTCACGTTCGAGTGCGACGAGCCGCCGCGGGCCCGCGCCGAGAAGACCGTCGTCGTCGGCGGGCTGGACACCGCGGGGATGACGCCGGCGGACGTCGACGCCGCCGTCCGCGCCCGCGTCGCCGCCGGGGAGGACCTGTACACGCTGGACGCCGGCGCCCTCGCGGCGCTGGACCCCGACGTCGTCCTCACCCAGGACCTCTGCCGCGTCTGCGCGCTGCCCGCGGGCTCCGTCGACGCCGCGCTGGCGCACCTCGGCTGCCGCGCCGACGTGGTGACCCTCGACCCGCACACCCTCGAGGACGTCCTGGCCACGATCACCACCGTCGGCGAGCGCACCGGCACCGCGCCGCGGGCCGCGGAGCTCGTGGCGTCGCTGCGCGCCCGGCTGGACGCCGTCGCGCGCCGGGTGGCCGGGCGGCCCCGCCCGCGGGTGGCCGTCGTCGAGTGGGTCGACCCGCCGTTCCCGGCCGGGCACTGGGTCCCCGACCTGGTCACCGCCGCGGGCGGGCAGCCGGTGGCGTGCCGCCCCGGGCAGCGGTCGGCGCCGGTCCCCTGGGCCGAGTTCACCGCGGCCCGCCCCGACGTCGTCGTGGTCGCGCCCTGCGGCTTCGGCCTGGACGGGGCCGCCGGGCAGGCGGCCGACGTCGCGGGCCGGCTGCCCGGCGTGCCGGTCTGGGCGGTCGACGGCAACGCGGTGGTCGTCCGCCCCGGCCCCCGGCTGGTCGACGGCGTGGAGGTCCTCGCCGCGCTCCTGCACGGCGGGGAGGTGCCGCCGCCCCTGGCGGTCCGGGTCACCTGAGCGGCGGCTCCCCACCGCCTGAGCCGCCGCGGCCGGCTCAGGCGGTGGGGGTGCGCCGGCGCGTGGTCCAGGCCAGCGCCAGGCCGGCGATGCCGGTGACCGCGCCGACGACGCCGAGCACCAGCGCGGTCGTGGCGGTCCCGGAGCCGCCGTCGCCGCTCGCGGAGGCCTCGGCGACGTCGGTGGTGGGGGCGTCACCGCCGCCGTCGCCGTCGGCGGCCGCGGCACCGGCCAGCGTCAGCACCGGCGCCGGGTACTCGGGCTCCTCGCCGCCGACCGTGGGCTCGATCCAGGCGGCCTCCGTGCCGTCGCTGTAGGTCTGCACGGCCGGGTAGCTCACCTCGTCGGCGTCCGGGAACGGGCCGCCGGACAACGCGAACTCCAGGAATTCGCCGGGGCCGATGCCCTGGCCCTCCTCGGCGCGGAACTCCACGACGGAGACGTACTCGGTGATCTCCTGGCCGTGGGACTCCAGCGGCTCGGCCAGCTGCGCCCGGGTGGTCGACACCGTCCAGCCGGGCACCGGCATGGCCCGCAGCGAGGCCATCGCGGCCTCCTCCGGGACGGAGATCCGGACGGCCACGGTGCTGGCGGTGTCGCTCTCGTTCGGCACGCGGAAGGTCAGCTTCCCGTAGCCGCCGGCGGCCGCGTCCTGCGACGAGACGGTGACGTGCGCCGAGGCGACCCCGGCGGTCGCCAGGAGCGCGGCCAGGCCGGCCGCCAGGACGACGGCCAGCCGGTGGATGGTGCGGGACACGGTTCTCCTCGGGTCGGTGGTCGGGTGCGGCGGGCCGCACCTCTCCCCCCTCTGGTCGTCGCGCGCGCCGCCGCGGTTCCCGTGTGCCCGGTCACGGCCGCCACCGAGCCGCCCGACGGTCCTGTGCGGTGCCGGTTTAGCGTCGCCGCATGGAGCACACCGGGGTGCAGACCACCCGCGCCGGCGACGTCGAGATCGCCTACGAGACCTTCGGCTCGCCCGAGGACACACCGCTGCTGCTGGTCATGGGCCTGGCCACCCAGATGGTCGGCTGGCCCGACGGGTTCTGCCGGATGCTCGCCGACCGCGGCCTGTACGTCGTCCGGTTCGACAACCGCGACATCGGCCTGTCCACGCACCTCCACGACGCCGGCGCGCCCGACGTGCTCGCCGTCATGGGCGGCGACCACAGCCGCGTCGCCTACCGGCTGGCCGACATGGCCGACGACACCGCGGGCCTGCTCGACGCGCTCGGCCTCGACAGCGCGCACGTCGTCGGCGGCTCGATGGGCGGGATGATCGCCCAGACGCTGGCCATCCGGCACCCGCAGCGGGTGCGCAGCCTGACCTCGATCATGTCGACGACCGGCGACCCCGCCGTCGGCTCGCCTGCCGAGGCCGCCATGGGCGTCTTGCTCGCCCCGCCGGCCACCGACCGGGAGTCCGCGCTGCAGCGGGCCGTCGACACCTACCGCGTCATCGGGTCGCCGGGCTTCGAGTTCGACGAGGCCGGCCTGCGCGAGCGCGCCGGGCTGTCCTTCGACCGCGCCCACGACCCGGCCGGCGTCGCCCGCCAGCTCGCCGCGATCCTCGCCAGCCCCGACCGCACCGCCGACCTGGCGTCGGTCGCCGTCCCCACGCTGGTCGTGCACGGCGAGCAGGACGCGCTGGTGGACGTCTCCGGCGGCCGCGCGACGGCGGCGGCGATCCCCGGCGCCGAGCTGCTCGTCGTCGACGGGATGGGCCACGACCTGCCGCGCGAGGTGTGGCCGCAGATCGTCGACCGGGTCGCCGCGCTGGTCGACCGGGTCGAGCGGGCCTGACCTCCCGGGGCCCCGCCGCGCGGCGGGGCCCCGGACCGGGCTCAGCTGGTGAGCATGCCGCCCTCCACCGGGATCGTCGTCCCGGTGACGTAGCCGCCGGCCTCGCTGACGAGGAAGACGAGGGCGGCCGCGAGCTCCATCGGGTCGCCGGCGCGGCCGGCGAGGACCCGGCCCATCTGCTGGTCGAGGTAGCCCTCGGGGTACTGGTCGGTCATCTCCGAGGCGAAGAAGCCCGGCGCCAGCGCGTTGACCCGGATGCCCTTGCGGCCGGTCCATTGCTGCGCGAGGTCGCGGGTCAGGCCGATCAGCCCCGCCTTGCTCGCCGCGTACGCCGCCTGGGGCAGCCCGGCGGTGGTCAGCCCCAGCACGCTGGAGATGTTCACGATCGAGCTGCCCGGCTGCATCACGCGCCCGCAGGCCTGGGCCATCCAGTAGCAGCCGTTGAGGTTCACGTCGATGACCGACCGGAACTCCTCCGGCTTCTCGCGGGTGGCCGGCGCGGCGGTGCCGATGCCGGCGTTGTTGACCAGGACGTCGACACGCCCGAACTCCGCCATCGTGGCGTCGACCAGCGCCTGGCAGTCCTCCACCCGCGCGACGTCCGTGCGCACGGTGATCGCCCGCCGGCCCTCCGCCTCGACCGCCTCCCGCGTCGCGGCCATGCGGTCCTCGCGGCGGGCGCCGAGGGCGACGTCGGCCCCGGCCTGCGCCAGCGCCCGGGCGAACACCACGCCCAGCCCCGAGGACGCCCCCGTCACGATCGCCACCCTGCCGTCGAGCCGGAACATGTCCAGGACGCTCTTGTCCGCCACCGTGCACTCCCCTCGCCGACCATGCCGTCCCCGGGACCGTATCCGGGCTGTGCGGTACATCACCGCCCGGGCGGGTAGGGGGTGCTGCGCGGGCAGCAGGACCCGCGGGGAGGGAGTCGGCATGACGTCGGCACAGCCACCGGGCACGCCGCTGTGGCGGCAGGCGTTCGACGCCGCCGAGAAGGCGGTGACCCCGCACGCGGAGAACCTGGTGCGGACCCCCGGGTTCGCCACCGGCGTCACCCTGCTGCGCCGCGCGCAGACGATGGCGCGCGACACCGCACGCGGGGTGTCCGCCCGCGCCTGGCACCTGGTCAACCTGCCCGCCGGCAGCGACCTGGCGCGGCTGCGGGCGCAGATCGGCGCGCTGGACCGCGAGGTGCGCCGGCTGACCGTGCAGCTGGAGAACGAACGACGTGCCCGTGCCGCCGACCCCACCCCGGAGGAGCCCGATGCCGACGGTCCCCACTCCCCAGGCGGTGCTCGACCGCGTGCGCCGCGACGTCGAGCGCAACGCCCTCCGCGCGCGTAACGGCATCAAGCTCGCCGCCGGCGTCGACCGGCCCGGCGTCGGGCTCACGCCCAAGGACGTCGTCTGGCAGCGCGGCCGCACCCAGCTGTGGCACTACCGCAGCGAGAAGGTGCGGTACTCGCCGCCGCTGCTCATCGTGTTCAGCCTGATCAGCCGCAGCTACATCCTCGACCTGACGCCGGGGAACTCCTTCGTCGAGCAGCTGCTCGACGCCGGCTTCGACGTCTACATGGTCGACTGGGGCGAGCCCGACGAGCGCGACGCGCAGAACCGCCTCGAGGACTACGTCGACGACTACGTCCCCGCGGCCGTCGACCGGGTGCGGGAGATCTCCGGCGCCGACGAGGTCAACCTGTTCGGCTACTGCTTCGGCGGCGACCTCTCGCTCCTCTACGCCGCGCACCACCCCGACGCCCCGGTGCGCAGCCTGAGCGTGCTGGCCACCCCCGTCGACTTCACGGAGATGGGGCCGATGGCCGACATCTTCCGCAGCGGCGGGATGGAGGTCGACGACGTGGTCGACGAGAACGGCAACGTCCCGCCGCGCATCGTCGTCCAGGGCTTCCGCACCCTCACCCCCACCGCCGAGGTCACCCGCTACGTGACGCTGTGGGAGCGGCTCTGGAACGACGAGTACGTGGCGGCCTACCAGGCGATGACCGGCTGGTCCGACGACCACATCCCGTTCCCCGGCGCGGCCGCGCGGGAGACCGTGCAGATGCTCGTGCGCGACAACGGCATGGTCACCGACCGGCTGACCGTCGGCGGGGACCGCGTGCACCTGTCCGACATCCGGCTGCCGTTCCTCACCGTGCGCGCCGACCGCGACCACATCGTCCCGCCGGCTGCCACGGCGCCCCTGATCGACCTGGTCGGGTCGGAGGACAAGCACGAGCTGCGGCTGCACGCCGGGCACATGGGGCTGGTGGTCGGCCGGACGGCGGCCAAGACCACCGTGCCGGAGATCATCGGGTTCCTGCGCCAGCGCAGCGACGAGCACACGCCCGGCCGCGCCGCCGGGCAGGAGGGGTGAGCGTGGACGTCGTCGAGCTCGGCGAGGCGCACTGCGACGCGCTGCTGCGGTTCTTCCGGTCGCTGCCGGAGGAGGACCTCACCTTCATCGAGGAGCAGGTGACCGACCCCGACGTCGTCCGGTCCTGGGCGTCCGGCGGCGGGAGCGCCCGGCGGTTCGTCACCGTCGACGGCGACGACCCGGGGGGCGACGTCGCCGGCTACGTGGCGATCCGGCGGCTGACGGGCTGGTCCTCGCACGTCGGCGAGGTCCGGCTCGTGGTCTCCCCCGCCCGCCGCGGCTCGGGCCTCGGACGGGCGCTGGCCCGGCACGCCCTGGTGACGGCGGTCGGCGACGGGCTGACCAAGCTCGTCGTCGAGGTGGTCGCCGAGCAGGGCAGCGCGCTGGCGCTGTTCACCGGCCTGGGCTTCACCGGGGAGGCGCTGCTGCGCGACCACGTCCGCGACCGGGAGGGGCAGCTGCGCGACCTCATGGTGCTGGCCCACCACGTCGACGAGACGTGGTCGGGCATGGCCACCGTCGGCCTCGACGAGGCACTCGGCCAAGATCTGAGCTGACCTCCGCTCCCGTTCCCCGGCCTCCCTGCAGGGTCCCGCCGCGAGCTCGCGAGCGGTGGGGGGCAGGGAGGTCCTTCGACCGAGGCTCAGGACTCCGTGACCCGGCCGTCCTCGACGGCGAACCGGCGGGTGGTGGCCACGGCGTCGAGCATCCGGCGGTCGTGGGTGACCAGCAGCAGGGTGCCCGGGTAGGCGGCGAGCGCGGACTCCAGCTGCTCGATGGCCGGCAGGTCGAGGTGGTTGGTCGGCTCGTCGAGGACCAGCACGTTCACCCCGCGGGCCTGCAGGAGGGCCAGGGCCGCGCGGGTGCGCTCCCCCGGCGACAGGGTCGCGGCCGGTCGCAGCACGTGCTCGGCGGTGAGGCCGAACTTGGCCAGCAGGGTGCGCACCTCGGCGGTGGGCCAGTCGGGCACCTCCGCGCCGAAGGCGTCCAGCAGCAGCCGGTCGCCGGTGAACAGTCCGCGCGCCTGGTCGACCTCGCCCAGCCGCACCGCCGGGCCCAGCGACGCGGCGCCGGAGTCCAGCGGCACCCGGCCGAGCAGCGCGCCGAGCAGCGTCGTCTTGCCCGAGCCGTTGGGGCCGGTGATGGCCACCCGGTCGCCCCAGTCGACCTGCAGGCTCACCGGCCCGAGGGTGAACCCGCCGCGGCGGACGACGGCGTCGCGCAGGGTGGCGACGACGGCGCCGGCGCGCGGGGCCGCGGCGATCGTCATCCGCAGCTCCCACTCCTTCCGGGGCTCCTCGACCACCTCCAGCCGCTCGATGCGCCGCTCGGTCTGCTTGGCCTTGGCGCCCTGCTTCTCCGCCGTCGACCGGTTGTGCGCGGTGATGTGCTTGTCCGGGTCCTTCTTCTTCTTGACCGCGTCGCGCACGCCCTTGGCCAGCCAGTTGCGCTGCATGCGCGCGCGGGCCTCGAGCTCGGCCCGCGTCCCGGCGTACTCCTCGTACTCCTCGCGCGCGTGCCGCCGGGCCACCTCGCGCTCGGCGAGGTAGGCCTCGTAGCCGCCGTCGACCACCCGAACGAGCTGCTGGGCGAGGTCGAGCTCGACGACGCGGGTGACGGTGCGGGACAGGAACTCGCGGTCGTGGCTGACCACGACGATGCCGGCGCGGTTGCCGGCGACGAACCGCTCGAGCTGGTCGAGCCCCGTCAGGTCGAGGTCGTTGGTCGGCTCGTCGAGCAGCAGCAGGTCGTAGCGGGACAGCAGCAGCGAGGCCAGGCCCACGCGGGCGGCCTGCCCCCCGGACAGCGCGGGCATCGGCGCGTCCGGCGCGACGCCGGGGGCCACCTCGGCGAGCACCGCCCCGAGCCGGTCGTCGAGGTCGGCGCCGCCCAGCGCCAGCCACCGCTCCAGCGCCTCGCCGTAGGCGTCGTCGGCACCGGGCCGCCCCTCGGCGAGGTCGGCGGTGGCCGCGTCGAGGGCGGCCTGCGCGGCGGCCACGCCGGTGCGCCGGGCGACGGCCGCGGCGACGGTCTCGCCCTCGCGGCGGTCGCGCTCCTGCGGCAGGTGCCCGACGGTCGCCGCCGGCGGGCTGAGCGACACCGAGCCGCCGCCGGCGGGCAGCTCGCCGGCCAGGGTGCGCAGCAGCGTGGACTTGCCGGCGCCGTTGACGCCGACCAGGCCGACGACGTCACCGGGCGCGACGACGAGGTCGAGGCCGGAGAACAGGACGCGGGCGCCGTGGCCGGCGGAGAGGGCGCGCGCGACGAGGGTGGCGCTCATGGGGTGCTCCCGGGAGGACGGTCGGAGGAGGGACGACGTCGGGTCCGCGGGTCACAGCACGCGACCACGGTAGCGCGGGCGCGCTCAGCCGTCGTGCGGGTTCCCGGCGTCGTCCTCGCGGTCGTCCCGGACGTCGTCCTCGGCGTCGCCGGCGAGGACGTCGTCGGCCATCTCGTCGAGCATCGACTCCAGCGCGTTGTCCTCCTCCCCCGGCGGCCGGCGGCGCACCAGCCAGGGCTGCAGGTGGTCGTAGCCGCGCACCGACACCCGCCGGAGCGGGCGCACCCGGTACTGCCGCAGGCCCCGCAGGTGCCCGGCCAGCACGCGGTCGGCGAGCAGCGTGCCGGGCCGGGCCAGCGAGGTGAGCCGGCTGGCCAGGTTCACCACCGGCGAGTAGACGTCGCCGAGCCGCGTGAGCACCGACCCGTAGGCGACGCCCACGCGCAGCGGCGGGCGGTCCTCGGCCTCCCAGGCGCCGGGCAGCGTCAGGCCGATCTCGACGGCGTCGACGGCGGAGACGGCGGTGTAGAGGACGCCGTCGCCGACGGTCTTGACCACCCGGCCCCGGTGCCGGGCGATGACCTCCGTCGCGGTGGCCTCGAACGCCTCCACCATCGCGCCGAGCTCGCGCCCGCCCATGCCGCGGGAGCGCGAGGTGTAGCCGACCAGGTCGGCGAACCCGACGGCGAGCTCGCGGCGGTCGCCGGGCGCCCCATCCGACATCAGCCGGTCCACGTTGGCCGCGAGGTGCCGGCGCCACACGTAGTCCTGCGTGCGGGCCAGCAGCGGCAGCAGCGTCTCGGCCGCGGCCACGACGTCGACCGGTCCCTCCGCGTCCCGGCCCTGGCGCAGCAGCGCGGCGGCGAGCAGGTCGGTCTGCCAGTCGGCCAGCCGCGACAGCGCCTGCCCGGTGGCCCGGGCGATCGACGCCTCGGTCCCCGGCTCGACGAAGCCGGAGTCGATGAGCGCCGAGACGGTCGCCAGCGCGCCGACGTCGGCGAGGGTGAAGGCCGGGTCGTCGTCGGCGACGTCGGGGAAGCCGAGCGCGCGCCACAGCCGCTGGGTCCGCTCCGGCGGCATGCCGGCCGCCGCGGCGACCTCCAGGCGCGTCAGCCGGCGCGGCCCGCCCAGCAGCAGGCGCTCCAGCGACTCCCGGACGTCGGGATCGGGGCCGGCGGGGTCCACGTCCGGCTCCGGGTCAGCCCGTCGTGTGGACGACGAGGACGTCGCAGGCCGAGCGCCGGGTGGCGTCGGCGGGGACCGAGCCCAGCAGCCGCCCCCTGATGCCGGCGAGCCCCCGGTTGCCGACGACGAGCAGGTCGGCGCCCTCGCGGCGGACCACGTCGAGCAGCGCCTCCACGGGCGAACCGACGACGGCGACCGTGCGCACCTCCCCTGCGCCCGCGGCCAGCGCCGCCTCCCCCGCCCGGCGGACGGTGTCCTCGGCGGGGTGCGAGCCGACCACCTGGTAGGCCTCGTCGCGCAGCACGTCCCGGGCCCGCGCGAGCTCCCGCTCGTCCTCCTCCGTCGGCAGGTACGCGCAGGCCACGACGAGGGCGGCACCACACGCACCGGCCAGGGCGCCCGCGCGCGCGACCGCGCGCAGGGAGGAGTCCGAGCCGTCGGTACCGACGACGACCGTCCGGTAGGCGCTCACGGCCGCACTGTAGTGACCGGCCGGACCGGCTGTGCCCGTGGTCACGGCGGCGCACCCGCTCGGGGCCGCGGGGGAACGGCCGGTGGACGGCGGGTGGCCGGCCGGTGCGGAGGCCGCGGCCCGGGGGCCGGAGGGGTCGGAACGGTCGGCCGGGTGCGCTTGGATGACTCACGCACGGGGGTGCACGCACAGACGAGGAGGACCGATGCCCAGCGGCACCACCGCCGGACCACGGCCGGTGCGGATCGAGGTCGCCGGCCTGACCAAGACGTTCGGCTCGGTCCGGGCGGTGTCCGACCTCGGGTTCACCGTCGAGCCCGGTGCCGTCACCGGCTTCCTCGGCCCCAACGGCGCGGGGAAGACGACGACGCTGCGGATGGTCCTCGGTCTGGTCACCCCCGACAGCGGCCGCGCCACCTTCGACGGCGTCCCCTACGCGGCGCTGCCCGACCCGGTGCGCACCGTCGGCGCGGTGCTCGAGACCGCCTTCCACCCGGCCCGCTCCGGCCGTGACCACCTGCGCGTCTACTGCCGCGCCGCGGGCCTGCCGGTCGCCCGCGCCGACGAGGCGCTCGAGCGGGTGGGCCTCAGCGCCGCCGGGCGGCGCCGTGCCGGCGGCTACTCCCTCGGCATGCGGCAGCGGCTCGCGCTGGCCACCGCGCTGCTCGGCGACCCGCCGGTGCTGGTCCTCGACGAGCCGGCCAACGGCCTCGACCCCGAGGGCATCCTCTGGCTGCGCGGCTTCCTCCGGCACCTGGCGCACGACGAGGGCCGCACCGTGCTGGTGTCGAGCCACCTGCTCGCCGAGATGGAGCAGACCGCCGACCGGGTGGTCATCGTCGGCGCCGGCCGGCTGGTGCGGCAGGGCTCGATCGCCGAGCTGCGCTCGGGCGCGCAGGGCGCGGGCACCGTGCTCGTCCGCAGCCCCGAGGCCGACCGGCTCGCCGCCGTCCTCACCTCCGGCGGGCTGTCCGCCGCCCGCGGCGACGACGGGCTGGTCACCGTCGAGGGCGCGAGCCCCGCCGACGTCGGGGCCCGGGCCTTCGCCGCGCAGGTGGAGCTGCACGAGCTGCGCGCCGAGAGCACCGGCCTCGAGGAGCTCTACTTCCGGCTCACCGCCGGCCAGGAGCAGTACGCCGCCGGCACCCCCGACCAGCCCGCGACCACCTCCGACCGGCCCACGGCCCCCGAGGGAGCGACCCGATGAGCGCGCTCGTCCGCGCCGAGTGGACCAAGCTGTTCACCACCCGCGTCTGGATCGGGCTGCTGCTCGGCGCGTGCGCGCTGACCATCGGCTTCGCCGTCCTGTTCACCGCCTTCGCCGGCAACCCCGAGAGCGGGCTGCCCGCCGTCGGCACCCCGGCCTACGAGCAGCTGGCGCTCGCGGTCGCCGCCAACGTGACGGTGCTCTTCCTGATCCTCGGCGTCATCGGGATGACCCAGGAGTACCGCCACCGCACGGCCACCCCGACCTTCCTCACGACGCCGCGGCGCGGCCGGGTGGTCGTGGCCAAGCTCCTGGCCTACGCCGCGGCCGCGGTGCCCTTCGCGCTCCTCGTACTGGTGGTCAACTACGTCGTCGTGCTCGTCGCCGCGGGCGCGCGGGGCTCGGCGCCGTCGCTGACCGGGGACAACCTGCAGGTGCTGGGCAACAGCGGGCTGGCGCTGGTGATCTACGCCGTCATCGGCGTGGGCCTGGGCGCGCTGCTGCGCAACCAGGTCGGGGCGATCGTCGGCGGGCTGGTCTACCTGTTCGTGATCGAGCCGATCATCCGGTCGATCCCCGCGACCGCCGGCACCTACAAGTGGCTGCCCGGTGGCGCGCTGGAGGCCATGACGGCGACGTTCGAGGCCCCCGACCTGCTCGAGCGGTGGCAGGGGGCGGTGCTGCTGCTCGGCTACGGTCTGGTGGCGGCGCTGCTGGGCACCCTGCTCGCCGTCCGCCGCGACGTGAGCTGAGCCCCGGCCCACCCGCACCGACGCCCCGAGCGCCGACGCCGGCGCCGGCCCGGCCACGGGCGCGGCGCCGCTCCCGCACACGACTCCCGAGGACGGGGACCCCCTGCATGACCACCCGCATGACGGTGCAGCGACTCATCCGGCTGGTGGAGGCCGGCGACCTCGGGGCGGTCCGCGCGGCCGTGGCCGAGGCGCCGCGGCTGCTGGCCGGCACGGTGGAGCGCGCCGGGGAGAGCGGCTGGACGCCGCTGCACGTGGCCGTCGCCTGCGGGCAGACCGTCGCCGTGCGCGACCTGGCCGCGGCCGGCGCCGACCTCGGGGCGCGCACCGAGTCCGGCCGCACGCCGCTGCACGTCGCCGTCCTGGAGGCCCCGGACCTCGTGCCGCTGCTCGGGGAGCTCGGCGCGCCGGTCGACGCCCCGGCCGCCGCCTACCTCGACGACGCCGCGCGGCTGGCGGTCCTGCTCGACGGCGGCGCCCCGCTCACCGACCCGGTCACCGGCCTGGACCTGCTGACCGTCGCCGCCGCCGGCGGCGCGGCCGGGACGCTCCGGCTGCTGCTCGAGCGCGGGGCCGACCCCGACGGCGGTGCGCTCGCCGCGGCCGCCGCCGCCCGCCGGCCGGACCTGGTGCGCGCGCTGCTCGACGCCGGGGCCCGCGCCGACCGCCGCGACCCCGACACCGGGCGCACCGCGCTGCACGAGGCGGTGTCGGCCGGGACGCCGGCGGGCGCGCCGGCCGGCCCGGGGACCGGGCCGGAGGGCGACGCGCCCGAGGTCGTGCGGCTCCTGCTGGCCGCCGGGGCCGACGTCGACGCCACCACCAGCGACGGCGCCAGCGCCCTCGACATCAGCCGGGTCGCCGCGGCCCGCCACCGGCGCGACGACGCAGGTCGGGCCGGTGCCCGCGACGCGCTGGTGGACCTGCTGGTGGCCGCCGGCGCGAGCAGCTGAGGGAGGTCGCGCGGACCTCGCCGCGGGCCCGGCACACCGGCTGCGCACTCCGGGTCGGCCGGGAGGGACGGGCGTAGAGTCAGTCCCCGGTCCAGAGACGCCCACCGACGACGAAGAAGGCACTCGACCCCGTGTCACGCGACAACGCATCCCGGCCGTCCACCACCGGCGCCTCCTCGGCCGTGGCGGGCTTCGGCACCAACGAGTGGCTGGTCGAGGAGATGTACCAGCAGTTCCTCGCCGACCCGTCCAGCGTGGACCAGGCGTGGCACGAGTTCTTCGCCGACTACCGGCCGGGCAGCCCGGTCGCCGCCAGCGACGACCGTGAGCAGGCCCCGGCGCCCGCGCAGGCCGCCGCCCCGGCACGGCCGCAGGCCCCCGCCCCGGCACCTGCCCAGGCCTCCGCCCAGGCCGCCGCGCCCTCGAACGGCGCCGCGCGCCCGGCCGCCGCCGACGCGGCCGCCTCGGCCCCCACCGCGGCCGCGCCCGCCGCCCCGGCCACCCCCGCCCCGGTCCGGTCCACCCCGGTGCCCGAGCGCACCGAGGCCACCGTCGTCGACCGCGCGGCCGACCGTGCCGACCAGAAGACCGCGGCCGCCCCCGCGCCGAAGCCCGCGGCGAAGCCGGCGCAGCCGGCCGGCGAGGGCCCGAGGCGCACGCCGTTGCGCGGTGCGGCGGCGAGCGTCGTCAAGAACATGAACGCCTCGCTCACCGTGCCCACGGCGACGAGCGTGCGGGCGGTGCCGGCCAAGCTCCTGGCCGACAACCGCATCGTCATCAACAACCACCTCAAGCGCTCCCGCGGCGGCAAGGTCTCCTTCACGCACCTGATCGGCTACGCGCTGGTCCGGGCGCTCGACGACTTCCCGAACATGAACGCCGCGTTCGCCGAGGTCGACGGCAAGCCGACCCTGGTGCAGCCCGAGCACGTGAACTTCGGCCTGGCCATCGACCTGCCCAAGGCCGACGGCTCGCGCTCCCTCGTCGTCGCCTCGATCAAGGGCGCCGAGGAGATGGACTTCGCCGCGTTCTGGGGCGCCTACGAGGACGTCATCCGCCGCGCGCGGGCGAACAAGCTGACGCTGGAGGACTTCTCCGGCACCACGATCAGCCTGACCAACCCGGGCACCATCGGCACCGTCCACTCGGTGCCGCGGCTGACCGCCGGCCAGGGCGCGATCATCGGCGTCGGCGCCATGGAGTACCCGGCGGAGTTCCAGGGGATGAGCCCCGAGGCGCTCACCGACCTCGGCATCTCCAAGATCATCACGCTGACGTCGACCTACGACCACCGGATCATCCAGGGCGCCGAGTCCGGCGACTTCCTGCGCCGGCTGCACCAGCTGCTCCTCGGCGAGGACGGCTTCTACGACGACGTCTTCCGGTCGCTGCGCATCCCCTACGAGCCGGTGCGCTGGATGCCCGACGTGCGGGTCAGCCGCGAGGGGCAGATCGACAAGGAAGCCCGGGTCATCGAGGTCATCGAGTCCTACCGGCGCAACGGCCACCTCATGGCCGACACGGACCCGCTCGAGTTCAAGGTCCGCAGCCACCCCGACCTCGACATCCTCCAGCACGGCCTCACCCTGTGGGACCTCGACCGCCCCTTCCCCGTCGGCGGCTTCGCCGGCGAGAAGGTCATGCCGCTGCGCGACATCCTCGGCGTCCTGCGCAACTCCTACTGCCGCACCGTCGGCGTGGAGTACATGCACATCACCGATCCCGAGGAGCGCGAGTGGCTCCAGAAGCGGATCGAGGTCAAGCACGAGCAGCCCGACCGGGAGAAGCAGAAGCACATCCTCGGCCGGCTCAACGCCGCGGAGGCGTTCGAGACCTTCCTGCAGACCAAGTACGTCGGCCAGAAGCGCTTCAGCCTCGAGGGCGGCGAGTCGGTCATCCCGATCCTCGACGAGGTGCTCATCGCCGGCACCGACCACGGCCTCGACGAGGTCGCGATCGGCATGGCCCACCGCGGCCGGCTCAACGTGCTGGCCAACGTGCTCGGCAAGAGCTACTCGAAGATCTTCGGCGAGTTCGAGGGCAACATCGACCCCGGCACCGTCCAGGGCTCGGGCGACGTGAAGTACCACCTCGGCGCCGAGGGCACCTTCGCCAACCCGTTCCAGCCGGGTGCGGAGATCGCCGTCTCGCTCGCCAGCAACCCCTCGCACCTGGAGACGGTCAACCCCGTCCTCGAGGGCATCGTCCGCGCCAAGCAGGACATGATCGACAAGGGCGAGCAGGGCTTCACCGTCCTGCCGGTCCTGCTGCACGGCGACTCCGCGTTCGCCGGCCAGGGCGTCGTCGCCGAGACGCTGAACCTGTCGCAGCTGCGCGGCTACCGCACCGGCGGCACCGTGCACGTCGTCATCAACAACCAGGTCGGCTTCACCACCAGCCCGGCCGCGGCCCGCTCGAGCCTCTACTCGACCGACGTCGCGCGGATGGTCAACGCGCCGGTCTTCCACGTGAACGGCGACGACCCCGAGGCGTGCGTGCGGGTGGCGCGGCTGGCGGTCGAGTACCGGCAGGCGTTCCGCAAGGACGTCGTCGTCGACCTGGTCTGCTACCGCCGGCGCGGGCACAACGAGGGCGACGACCCCTCGATGACCCAGCCGCTGATGTACGACATCATCGACCGCAAGCGCTCGGTCCGGAAGCTCTACACCGAGGCGCTGATCGGCCGCGGCGACATCACGCTGGGCGAGGCCGAGGAGGCCCTGAAGGACTACCGCGACCAGCTGGAGCGGGCCTTCGCCGAGACGCACGACGCCACGGAGACCCCGAAGCCGCAGCCGGTCATGGACCAGCCGGCCCAGCAGGTCAGCACCGTCGCCACCGCCATCACCCCCGAGGTGATGAAGGCGATCGGCGACGCGCACGTCTCGCTGCCGCAGGACTTCACCGTGCACCCGAAGCTGCAGCGGCTGCTCGAGCGGCGCGCCGCGATGGTCAGCGAGGGCGGCATCGACTGGGCGATGGGCGAGCTTCTCGCCTTCGGGTCGCTGCTCATGCAGGGCGTCCCGGTGCGGCTGGCCGGCCAGGACTCCCGCCGCGGCACGTTCGTGCAGCGCCACTCGGTGCTCATCGACCGCGAGACCGCCGGCGAGTACACGCCGCTCGGCAACCTGTCCGAGGAGCAGGCGAAGTTCTTCGTCTACGACTCCCTGCTCTCCGAGTACGCCGCGCTCGGCTTCGAGTACGGCTACTCGGTGGCCAACCCGAAGGCGCTGGTCCTCTGGGAGGCGCAGTTCGGCGACTTCGTCGACGGCGCGCAGATGGTCATCGACGAGTTCATCTCCTCCGGCGAGGCCAAGTGGGGCCAGCGCTCGGGCGTGACGATGCTCCTGCCGCACGGCCTCGAGGGCCAGGGCCCCGACCACTCCAGCGGCCGCATCGAGCGGTTCCTGCAGCTGTGCGCCGAGAACAACATGACGGTCGCCAACTGCTCGACGCCGGGCAACTACTTCCACCTGCTCCGCCGCCAGGCGCTCTCCGACGTGCACCGGCCGCTGGTCGTGTTCACGCCGAAGTCGCTGCTGCGGGCCAAGGCGGCGGTCAGCCCGGTCGCGGACTTCACCGAGGAGTCCTTCCGGCCGGTGCTCGGCGACCCGGGCGTGGGCGGCGAGCCGCTCGACGACGCCGCGGTGCGCCGGGTGCTGCTGTGCAGCGGCAAGGTCGCCTACGACCTGGTCGCCCAGCGCGAGGCCGAGGGCCGCGCCGACACCGCGATCCTGCGGGTCGAGCAGCTCTACCCGCTGCCGGCCGAGCAGATCGCCGAGGCGGTCGGCCGGTACCCGAACGCGCAGGACCTCGTCTGGGTGCAGGAGGAGCCGGCGAACATGGGCGGCTGGTCGTTCATGGCGCTCGAGCTGCCCGAGCACCTCGGTGGCCGCACCCTGCGCCGGGTCAGCCGCCGGGCGTCGGCCAGCCCCGCCGTGGGCTCGGCGAAGGTGCACGAGAGCGAGCAGAAGGCGCTGGTCGCCGAGGCCTTCGCGAGCTGACGTCCGTGTACTCCACCAGAGGACGTCCCGGCCGTGTACTTCACTGACAGGGGCCTGGAGGAGCTGGCCGACCGGCGGGGCGGGGAGCAGGTGACCCTCGCCTGGCTGGCCGACCAGCTGCAGGCCTTCGTCGACCAGAACCCCGACTTCGAGGTGCCGATCGAGCGGCTCGCCACCTGGCTGGCCCGCGGCGGCACCGACGACGTCGACGACGACTGAGCGCCGGACGCACGATCAGGTGAGCTGATCGTGCTGCGTCCTGGCTCACCTCCCACGCTGAGCCAGGACGTACGCCGGTGATCCCGGCTGATCGTCGGTACGGAGCGCCTCCGCCGGCGGCGCCCCACCAGGCGGGACGCTGCGCACGTGCTCGGTCACTCCCACGCGCTCTCCGGCCTGGCCGCCGGCGCGGCGACGCTCCCCTGGGCCCCGGTCGACGGCACCGTCGCGCAGGTCGCGTGGGTGGCCGCCGCCGGCGGGTTCGCCATGCTCCCCGACCTCGACCACTCCGGCTCGACCGTCTCGGACATGTGGGGCCCGCTGACCGACGTGCCCTCCGGCGCGATCGGCCGGCTGTCCGGCGGCCACCGCTGGGGCACCCACGACGCGCTGCTGGCGCCGATCGCGTTCGGAGCGGTCGCGCTGGCCGCGGCCAACCTCTACTGGTCGAGCCTCGTGGTCATGGCGCTGGCGATCGGGCTGGCGCTGCGGGCGCTGCACTTCGTCATCCCCGGTCGGGCGGAGAACACCGTCGTCGGCAACCTGGCGCTGTCCTTCGGCGGCGCGTGGCTGCTGCTGGCCCACTCGCCGCAACCGACCTGGCTGCCGTGGGCGGTGGCGCTCGGCGTGCTCACCCACGTCGCCGGCGACCTCATCACCAAGCAGGGCGTGCCGCTGCCGGTGCTGTGGCTGCTCAAGCGCAAGCGGGTGGCCCTGACGCCGATGCGCACGGGCACGACGCTGGAGAAGGCGGTGCTCGCGCCCGCGTTCCTGCTGGTCGCGGTCTGGTTCCTCTACAGCAACACCGCCGCCCGCGACGTCGTCGACCCCTACCTGCAGGGGTTGCTCAGCCTGGGCTGAGTCGCCGGGCAGCGCTAGGTTGCGCTCGCCATGACCGTCCTCCACACCGCAGCGCGCTGGTCGCTGCCGCTGCTGCGCCCCGTGCCCGGCGCGGTCGCCGCGGCGCTGTGGACCGCCGTCGATACCGGCCGCCCGCCGTGGCGGCCCCGCAAGCGGCGCTGGGACCGCCTGCTGCTGCTCGTCGTCGCGCTCGCCGGCTACGTCACGTGGCTGACCGCGTCGGGGGCGGGCGCCTCGAGCCGGCTCTCCAGCGGCCTGTTCCTGCTCACCGCGGCGCCGCTGCTGGCCGGGTTCGTGCTCGCGGTGCGCCGCCCGCTCGACGGGTGGCGGCTGTCGCTGCTGGGCCTCGTGCTCGTCGGTTACGCGCTGCCCCCTCCCCCGGCGCCCGCGCCCGTCCTCGAGGGCTGGCAGTGGACGCTGTGGTGCCCGGTGCTGCTCGCCGTCGCCTGGGCCTGCGCCCGGAGGGTGGCGCTCGGCGTCGCGGTGGTCTCGCTGGCGCTCGTCGTCGTGCTCGGCGCGACGACGCCGTGGCCGGTCGACCTGCGGCTCACCCTGCCCGTGGCGTTCCTCGGCGTGCTGGCCCCGCTGGTGGTCGGAGCGAGCCTGGGCGCCCGGTGGGACGCCCGGCGCGCGCTGGAGGCCGAGCAGGCCCGGACGGCGGAGGCGCAGGCCGCCCGCGGCGCGCTGGCCGAGCGGGCCCGGATCGCGCGGGAGATGCACGACGTCGTCGCCCACCACCTGTCGCTCATCGCGGTGCGCTGCGAGACCGCGCCCTACCGCCTGGCCCCGCTGGACGTGCGGGCCGGCGCGGAGCTCGCCGAGGTGGCCGGCACCGCCCGCACCGCGCTCACCGAGCTGCAGCGGCTGCTCGGCGTGCTGCGCGCCGAGGACCAGGACGCCGAGCGGTCGCCGCAGCCGGGCACCGCCGACCTCGGCGCGCTGTTCGCCGGCGTCCGCGCGGCGGGCACCGACCTGAGGGTGGAGGTCGCCGACCTCGACCTGCCCGCGGGCCTGGGACTGAGCGTCTTCCGCATCGCGCAGCAGGCGCTGTCCAACGCCGCCCAGCACGCCCCCGGGGCGCCGGTGCGGGTGACGGTGCGGCAGGACGGCGGCGCCGTGCGTATCGAGGTGGTCAACGGCCCCGGCGCCGTGCCGGGCACCCCCGGCGCCGGCAACGGCCTGACCGGCATGCGGGAGCGGGCCGAGCTGCACGGCGGGCGCCTCGACGCCGGCCCCACCGCCGACGGCGGCTTCCGGGTGCTCGCCGAGCTGCCGCTGGAGGTCGCGCGCCGGTGATCCGGGTGATGCTGGTCGACGACCAGGAGATGGTCCGCGAGGGCTTCGCCGCGCTGCTCGGCGCCCAGCCCGACGTCGAGGTCGTGGGCACCGCCGGCGACGGCGCGGCCGCGCTGGCCACCCACGCGGGCCTGGCCGCGGCCGGGCGGGCGCCCGACGTCGTGCTCATGGACGTGCGGATGCCGGTGCTCGACGGGCTGGAGGCCACCCGCGCGCTGCTGTCGGGCGACCCGCCGCACCCGCGGGTGCTGGTGCTCACCACCTTCGACCTCGACGACTACGTCTACGACGCGCTGCGCGCCGGGGCCAGCGGGTTCCTGCTCAAGCACGCGCCGGCCGCCGAGCTGCTGCACGCGGTGCGGGTGGTCGCGGCCGGGGACGCGCTGCTCGCGCCCGCGGTGACCCGCCGGCTGATCGCCGACTTCGTGGCCGCCCGCCCCACCGCCGCGCCCGCCCCCCGCCCCCAGGTGCTGACCGCGCTGACCGAGCGCGAGGCCGAGGTGCTCGCCCTGGTGGCCCGCGGGCTGTCCAACACCGAGATCGCCGCGCACCTGGTGCTCGCCGAGCAGACGGTGAAGACCCACGTGAGCCGCGTGTTCACCAAGCTCGGGCTGCGCGACCGCGCGCAGGCGGTGGTACTGGCGTACGAGACGGGGCTGGTCTCCCCCGGCTCCTGAGTACCCCGGTAGCACCCGCAGGTGGGCTCCCCGGTGTGACGATCCGGGCGCCCGACCTGCCTAGCGTCGGGCAGCGTGAGAAACCGGTGGACCGCCTCGTTCCTGCTGGTCAGCGCCCTGTGGACGGCGTCCGCGCAGCCGTCGGAGGCCGCCGTCCCGGCGCCCGTGCGGCTCGACGCCGCGTGCGCCGCCGACCTGGCCGCGCGGCTCGGGCCGGTGGGCGTCCTCGGCTGCGACCCGGCCGGCCGGGGCCTCGCCGTCGTCGTCCTCGGCGACCTCGCGACGGCCCGCTCGGTGGCGGTGCTGGTGCCCGGGTCCGACACCGACCTCGCCCGGCTGCACGACCACGCCGACCCGCGGCGGCGCCCGTTCGGCTGGGCGCGGGCCCTCGCCGACGCCGGCGGCCCGGGCCTCGCCGTCGTCCTCTGGGTGGGCTACGTGACGCCGGACGGGCTGGGCGTGGACGCCGCGAGCGGCCGGCTCGCCCGTGCCGGGGCCACCGCGCTCGTGCGGTTCGTCGACGACCTGCGGGCCGGCCCGTCGGCGGCGGCGCACGTGACGGTGGTCGGGCACAGCTACGGCGCCGTCGTCGCGGCGCTGGCCGCGCCGGACCTCGCCGCCGAGGACGTGGTGCTCCTGGGCAGCCCCGGGGCGCGCGCCGGGTCGGTGGCGGACCTGGGCACCACCGCCCGGGTGTGGGCCGGGCGGGCGGACGCCGACTGGATCGGCCGGGTGCCGGGCCTGCGGATCGGCGACCTCGGGCACGGCCGCGACCCGGCCGGCCCCGGCTTCGGCGCCCGCCCGCTGCCGGTCGACGGCGTGCGCGGGCACGACGGCTACCTCTCACCGGGGACGGCGTCCCTCGAGGCGATCGCCCGGATCGCCACCGCACCCGCGGGCGGTGCGGCGTGACCCGCGACCGCGGCCCGGACCTGCTGCGCGCCCTGGCGCTCGCCGGCGTCGTCCTCGGGCACTGGCTGGTCACCGCGCCCGGGGCGCCCGGGGCGGTGGACGGGCGGGTGGTCACCGGCAGCCCGCTCGCCGGGATGCCCGCGCTGGCGCCGGTCAGCTGGCTGCTGCAGACGCTCGCCCTGTTCTTCCTCGTCGCGGGCTGGGCGGCGGCCCGCGGGACCGGGGCGCGGCGGTGGTCGCGGACGCTGCGCCGGGCCGCCGGGCCGGTGGTCGCCCTCGTGGCCGCGGTGGCGGCCCTCGCGACCGCGCTGGCGGTGGCCGGGGCGTCGCAGGGCGTCGTCCGGACCGTCGTCACGCTGTCGCTGCGGCCGCTGTGGTTCCTCGGCGTGTACCTGGTGCTGTCGCTGGCGACGCCGCTGCTGGTGCGGCTGGACGCCCGCCTCGGCGCGGCGGCCGCCGTCCTGCCGCTCGGGCTCGCGCTGGCCGGGCCGCTGGTGCCGGGGACCGCCGGGACGGTCGCCACCGCGCTGGCCGCGTGGTGGGTGCCGTGGCAGCTGGGCGTGGCGGCCGCCCGGCGCGAGCCCGGCCCGGGTGCCTGCGTGGCGCTGCTGGCCGGCGGGGTGCTCGCCGTCGTCCTGCTGGTGACCGCCGGCGGGCTGCCGGTGACGGCGGTCGGCGTCCCGGGCGTCGGGGCCTCCAACCTGGACCCGCCGTCGGCGGCCACGCTCGCCCTGGGGCTGGCGCAGGCCGGCGCGGCCGGGCTGCTGCTGCCAGTGCTGCGCCGGGCCCGCGGGCCGCTGGCCGACGCCGCGGTCGCCACCGGACGGTCGGCGCTGCCGGTGTTCCTGCTGCACCAGCCGCTGTTCGTGCTCCTGTGGCTCGGCACGCTGCCGGCCGCGCCGCTGCCCGGGTTGCACGACCTGCCGGACGACCCCGCCTGGCTGGTCGCCCGCGCCGGCTGGGTGCTGGTCCTGGCCGGGCTGACCACCGCCGCGGTGCGGGCGCTCGGGGCGCGCCCGGCCGCCGGCCGCTACGGTGCCCCGCTGTGACCGCCGTCGCACCGCGCCTGTCCCGGGGCACGCACCTGGGCTACGCCGTGGGCTCCATCGGCACCGCCGCGTTCGGCACCGTGCCCGGCCTGCTCCTCCTGTACTACCTGACCGACGAGCTCGGCGTCGCCGCCGGGCTGGCCGGCCTGGTCGTGTTCGCCCCCAAGGCGTGGGACGTGCTGCTCAACCCCTGGATCGGCAGCCGGTCGGACCGCACGACCGGCCGCTGGGGGCCGCGCCGGCCGTGGATGCTCGCCGGCGGGCTGGCCCTGCCGCCGCTGTTCGTGCTGGTCTTCGCCGGCCCCGGGGAGCCGCCGGCGCTGGCCGCCGCCTGGGTGGCGGTCGCCTTCCTGCTCGCCGCCACCGCCTACGGCTGCTTCCAGGTGCCCTACGTCGCCCAGCCGGCCGAGATCACCGACGACCCGGGCGAGCGCGCCACGCTCATGTCGTGGCGGGTGGCCGCCCTCGCGCTCGGCATCCTGCTCGCCGGCGCCGGCGCCCCGGCGGTGGTCGACGCGTTCGGCGGCGGGCGCGGCGGCCACCTGGCGATGGCCGTGTTCGTCGCGCTGCTGCTGGCCGGCGGGATGCTCGGCGCGGTCGCCGGCACCCGCCGCGCGCCCACCCTCACCCGCGCCACGAGCGAGGGCCGGCTCGGCGCCACGCTGGTGCTGGCCTGGCGGTCCCGGCCGTTCCGGGTGCTGCTCACCGGCTTCGTCGTCCAGGCGCTCGGCATCGGCGTGATGCTCGCCGGCGTCCCGTACTTCTCCGAGCAGGTGCTCGGCGACGCCGCCGCGGGCTCGCTGCTGTTCGCCGCGCTGGTCGGCCCGGCGATCGTCGTCATGCCGCTGTGGCTGCGGGTGAGCCGGCGGCTGGGCAAGCGCACCGGGCTGCTGGCGTCCTCGGCGCTGTTCACCGCGGGCGCGGCGGCCCTGGCGCTGGTCGGCCCGGGCGGCACCGGGCCCGCGCTGGCCCTCGTCGTCCTGGTCGGCGTCGGCTACGCCGGCATGCAGATGTTCCCGCTGGCGATGCTGCCCGACGTCGTGGCCGCCGACGAGGCCGCCTCCGGGCAGCGGCGCGCGGGCGTCTTCACCGGCGTGTGGACGGCGGCCGAGACGCTCGGCCTCGCCGTCGGCCCGGGCCTGCTCGGGCTGCTGCTCGCGGCGGCCGGCTACCGCTCCTCCGCCGGCGGCGACGCCGTCCAGTCCGACGGCGCGGTGCTCGCCGTACGGCTGGGCTTCTCGGTCGTCCCGGCGCTGCTCGTGCTCGCCAGCCTGCCGGTGCTCGCCCGCTACCGGCTCGACCCCGTCCCCGACCGGCCCCAGGAGGTCCCCGCGTGACGCCGCAGGAGGTGCTGGCCGAGCTCACCGCGCTGCAGGCCGGCGACGTGCCCACCCACGGGGGCTCGACGATGGCCTACGTCTACGACTCCGGACGGGCCGGCGTCGAGGACCTCGCCGCCGCCGCGCAGGCCGCGTTCCAGTGGACCAACGCGCTGGACCCGACCGCCTTCCCGAGCGTCGCCCGCATCGAGGACGACCTGGTGGGCGCGGCGGCCGACCTGCTCGGCGGCGGCCCGGCGACGGTCGGCACGGTCACCAGCGGCGGCACCGAGAGCTGCCTGCTGGCGGTGCTGGCCGCCCGCGAGCGGTGGCGGGCGCGGGGAGGCTACCGGCGGGGCGGCAGCGGGCGGCCCCGGCTCGTCCTGCCGGTCACCGCGCACGCCGCGTTCCGCAAGGCCGCGCACCTGTTCGACCTCGAGGTCGCCGACGTCGCCGTCGACCCGGACACCTGCCGGGCGCTGCCGGCGGCGGTGGCCGGGGCGCTGGACGACCGGGCCGCGCTGGTCGTGGTCAGCGCGCCGTCCTACCCGCACGGCGTGCTCGACCCGGTCGGCGAGGTGGCCGCGCTGGCCGCCGCCGCGGGCGTCCCCTGCCACGTCGACGCGTGCATCGGCGGGTGGGTGCTGCCCTTCCTCGACGACGTCCCCGAGCCGTTCGACCTGTCGGTGCCCGGCGTGACCTCGCTGTCGGTGGACCTGCACAAGTACGGCTACGCGCCCAAGGGCGTCTCGGTGCTGCTCACCGCCGAGCCCGAGCTCCGGCAGGGGCACTGGTTCAGCACCGCCGGCTGGCCCGGCTACCCGGTGGTCAACCCGACGCTGGCCGGCACCCGCCCGGCCGGCCCGATGGCCGCCGCCTGGGCCGTGCACCGCTGGCTGGGGCGCGACGGCTACGCGGAGCTCGCGCGGGCCACCCGGGCGGCGACGGTCGCGCTGGCCGGGGGCGCGGCGGCGATCCCGGGACTGCGGGTGGTCGGGACGCCGGTGGCCACGCTGGTCGCGCTGGCGCAGGACGGCCCGGACGGCGTCGACGTGCTGAATCTCGCCGACGAGGCCACCGCCCGCGGCTGGCTGCTGCAGCCCCAGCCGCCGTTCGCCCAGCCCGGCGGCGCCGACCTGCCCGCCACGCTGCACCTCACCGTCACCGGCGCCACCGCGGGCCGGGTGGACGCCCTGCTCGCCGACCTCGCCGACGCCGCCCGGGCCGCCGCCGAGCTGCCCCGCCCCGTGGCCGACCCGGACCTGGTGGCGGCCGCCGCGACGATCGACCCGGCCGCGCTCACCGTGGCCGAGGTCGACGCGCTGCTGGAGCTGGCCGGCGTCGGCGGCGGGCGGCTGCCCGAGCGGATGGCGCCGGTGCACGCCCTGGTGGCGGCGCTCCCCCGCCCGGTGGCCGAGCGGCTGCTGGCCGGTGTCCTCGACCTGGTCTACCGGCCCCGCCGGGCGGCGTTCAGCGGGTGATGCCCTGCGCCCGGGCGGTGGCGGCCACGGCCTCGGCGACCGCGGTGGCCACCCGCCGGTCCAGCGGGCTCGGCACGACGTACCCGGGCGCGAGGTCGTCGCCGACGACGCCGGCGATGGCCTCGGCGGCGGCCAGCTTCATCTCCTCGGTGATCGCCGTGGCGCCCGCGTCGATGGCGCCGCGGAACACCCCGGGGAAGGCGAGCACGTTGTTGATCTGGTTCGGCAGGTCGCTGCGCCCGGTGGCGACGACGGCGGCGTACCGCGCGGCCATCTCCGGGTCGACCTCCGGCGTCGGGTTGGCCAGGGAGAACACGATGCAGCCCGGCGCCATCGAGGCGATCGCGGCCTCGGGCACCGAGCCGCCGGACAGGCCCAGGTAGACGTCGGCGCCCTCGAGCGCGCCGGTCATCGTGCCGGCGTAGCCCGAGCGGTTGGTGTGCTCGGCGACCCACCGCTTGACCGGGGTGAGGTCCTCGCGGCCGGGGTGCAGCACGCCGCGGGAGTCGGCGACGCAGATGTCCCCGACCCCGGCGCCGAGCAGGATCCGCGTGCAGGCGATGCCCGCCGCGCCGGCGCCCGCCACCACCACCCGCAGGTCGGCCAGGGTGCGGCCGGTGACCCGGGCGGCGTTGCGCAGCGCGGCGAGCACGACGATCGCCGTCCCGTGCTGGTCGTCGTGCATGACCGGGACGTCGAGCCGCTCGCGCAGCCGGTCCTCGATCTCGAAGCAGCGCGGGGCGCTGATGTCCTCGAGGTTGATGCCCCCGAACGACGGCGCGATGGCGGCGACGGTCTCCACGATCCGGTCGACGTCGGTCGTCGACAGCACGACCGGCACCGACGACAGCCCGGCGAACTCGCTGAACAGGCAGGCCTTGCCCTCCATCACCGGCAGCGCCGCCGCCGGCCCGATGTCGCCGAGACCCAGGACGGCGGTGCCGTCGGAGACCACCGCGACGACGCGGGAGGCCCAGGTGAAGCGGCGGGCCAGCTCCGGCTCGGCGGCGATGGCGCTGGAGACGCGGGCGACGCCGGGGGTGTAGGTGAGCGCGAGGTCCTCGCGGGACTCGATCCCGCGGGTGGGGCGCACCACGAGCTTCCCGCCCTCGTGCACCTCGAAGGCCGGGTCGGAGGCGAAGCGGTCCTCCGCCGGGGCCCGCGGCGTGCGGTCGGCAGCGGTCGCGGGCGAGCCCGTCTCTGCGCTCATGGACCCCGGAGGGTAGTGCGGCGCCGGGGGTCCCTCTGCCGCCGACCCCGGGCGCACGGCGGCTCGCTACCGTGCCCGCCGTGGAGATCCGCGAGCTCGCCGTGCCGGACACCTACGTGCTCGACCTGGTGCCGCACGGCGACGACCGCGGCCGGTTCACCGAGTGGTACCGCGCCGACGTGCTCGCGGCGGCCACCGGCTGGGCGCTGCCGCTCGCGCAGGCCAACCACAGCGTGTCGGCCCGCGGCGTGCTGCGCGGCGTGCACTTCGCCCTCGTCCCCCCGGGCCAGGCCAAGTACGTCTACTGCCCGGCCGGCCGGGTGCTCGACGTCGTCGTCGACGTGCGGGTCGGCTCCCCGACGTTCGGCGTCTCCGACTCCGTGCTGCTCGACGCCGCCGAGCCGCGCGCCGTCTTCCTCGCGGAGGGCCTGGGCCACGCGTTCCTCGCGCTGGAGGACGGCTCGTCGGTGACCTACCTGGTCTCCACCGGCTACTCCCCCGGCCGCGAGTTCGGCGTCTCGCCGCTGGACCCCGAGCTGGACCTGCCGTGGCCGGCGGACGTGGAGGTCCGGCTGTCGGACAAGGACCGCGCCGCGCCGACGCTGGCCGAGGCCCGCGCGCAGGGGACGCTGCCCACGATGGAGCAGTGCACGGCCCGCTACGCGGAGCTGCGCGCTGGGGGTCAGGCGGGCGTCTAGGCGGTCGGCTGGACGGGCGGAGGCGGCCGCAGCCTCCCGGGCCGGGGGGACAGCCGGCCGACGACGCGGCCCACGGCGACGGCCGGCCCGAACGCCCGGCTGTCGTCGGTGACCAGCGGGTTGTCCCCGCGCACGTCGACGGCGCCGCCGTCGAGCAGCGCGTGCACCCGCTTGACCACGAGCAGGTCCGGCCGCGCGGGGAACCGCGCCAGGACGACGTCGCCGGGCGCCACCCGGCCCGCGCGCACCCGCCGGACGAGCAGCCGGTCGCCGTGCCGGACGGTCGGCGACATCGACGGGCCGCTCACCCGCGCCACCACCCACGCGCCGGCCAGCGGCGGGACCGGGCGCTCGCCGGGACGGGGGGTGATCACCGCGAGTAGGGTCGCAGACGACCCGATCCCGCGACATCCGGAGGAAGAGACATGCTGTTCAGCCGCGTGTTCTCCGCCGTGGAGGCCACCGCGCACTGCGACCTCCCCTGCGGTGTGTACGACCCGGCCCAGGCCCGCATCGAGGCGGAGTCCGTCAAGGCCATCCAGGAGAAGTACCAGGCCAACGAGGACCCGGCCTTCCGCACCCGCGCCATCCTGATCAAGGAGCAGCGGTCGGACCTGGTCAAGCACCACCTGTGGGTGCTGTGGACCGACTACTTCAAGCCGCCGCACTTCGAGAAGTACCCGCAGCTGCACGAGCTGTTCAACAAGGCGACCAAGCAGGCCGGCGCCGCCGGCGGCAAGGGCAGCATGGACCCGGCCGAGGGCCAGAAGCTGCTCGACTACATCGCCGAGATCGACAAGATCTTCTGGGAGACCAAGGCCGCGGCCTGACGAAGGACCCCCTCGCCCCCCCACCGCTCGCTGACGCTCGCGGCGGGACCCTGCGAGGGGGCCGACGGCACGTCCCGACGGCCGGTGGGCACCCGCCCACCGGCCGTCGGCGTCCCCGCCCCGGGCCGGCGGCGCGGACCCAGCGCGCCGGTGGCGGGTGCCCGGGCCCGCGGAGCGGCCCCGGTACCGTCGCACCTCGATGCGCATCGACCGGGCCGGGTGGCCCTTCATCACCGGACCCCTCGGCCCCGCCGCCGTGCTGGCCGCCGCCGGCGCGCGGACCGGACGCCGCTGGGCGCGGGTCGCCGCCTGGCCGTTCCTCGCGCTCTCGGCCTACATGCTGCTGTTCTTCCGCGACCCCGAGCGGCCCTGCGACCGCGTCGAGCCACCGGCCGACGTCGTCCTGTCCCCCGCCGACGGGATGGTCATGGTCGCCGGGGAGCCGCAGGAGGGCGTGGCGCCCGAGCCCGCGCCGCCGGGCGGCTGGCAGCAGGTCAGCGTCTTCCTCTCCGTCGTCGACGTGCACGTCAACCGCTCGCCCTACCGCGGTGAGGTGGTGGAGAGCTCCTACCGCAAGGGCAGCTTCCTGGCCGCCTACCGGGCGGAGTCGGCGCACCGCAACGAGCGCAGCGAGCTGTGGCTGCGGGACGGCGACCGGACCGTCGTCTTCCGCCAGCTCGTCGGGGTGCTCGCCCGCCGCATCGTCACGCGCACCGGCGTCGGGCAGCGGCTGGCCACCGGCGAGCGGTTCGGGCTGATGAAGTTCGGCTCGCGGATGGACGTCTTCCTCCCCGCCGAGTGCGAGATCACCGTGCGGAAGGGCCAGCGCGTGCGCGGCGGGGACACCGTCATCGCCCGCTGGCCCGCCGCCGGCTGAGGGCCCCCGGTGCCCAGTTCCGCGTCGGGCGAGGGCCGCGCGCCCACCCGGCGGCTCGCGACCGTCGAGTTCGTCCGCGGCTCGGTCCGGGGCAGCCGCCGCCGGGCCCTCGCCACGCTCCCCAGCCTGTTCACGCTCGGCAACATGATGTGCGGCTTCGCCGCGATCCTGGTCTCGATCCGCGGGCAGTTCTCCCTCGCCGCGGTGCTCATCGGCCTGTCGGTGCTCTTCGACATCGCCGACGGCGCGGTGGCCCGGCTGGTCCGCGCGGTCAGCGCCTTCGGCCTGCAGTTCGACTCGCTCGCCGACCTCGTCTCCTTCGGCCTGGCCCCGGCGCTGCTGGCCTTCACGCTGTTCTCCGAGGGCCGCGACGAGTGGGACCCGCTGGGCTGGGTCGTGTGCTTCCTGTGGGTGGCGTGCGCGGCGATCCGGCTGGCCCGCTTCAACACCACGGTCGACCCGACGGCCGACAAGCGGTACTTCACCGGCATGCCCAGCCCCGGCGCGGCCGGCGTCGTGCTGGCCTCCGTGTTCGCCTTCGGCGACCAGATGCAGGGCCGCGACCGGCTGTGGGTGCTGCTCATCGTCGCCGTCCCGGCGCTGCTGATGGTGAGCACCGTCCGGTTCCGCTCGTTCCGGTCGCTGGTGAGCCCGAAGAGCGGCCGCCCCTACGGGCTGGTCGCCGCCGCCGTCGCGCTCGTCGTCGGGTTCGCCACCGTCCCGGTGGTCACCGGCTGCGTGCTGGCCTACGGCTACCTGCTCGCGCCGGTGCTCAACCCGGTGCTGTCCCCGCTCGGCCGGCTGGTCCCGGAGCGGGTCCGGGAGGTGCTCACGTGACCGTCCGCCGCATCGAGCCCGGCGACGTCGCCGCCGTCGTCGGCCTGGTGCGGGAGCTGGCCGAGTACGAGGAGTCCGCGCACGAGGTGCGGCTCACCAAGGAGCAGCTGTCCGGCGCGCTGTTCGGCGACTCCCCCGCCCTGTTCGGCCACGTGGCCCTCGGCCCGGACGGCGCCGTCGTCGGCACCGCCCTGTGGTTCCTCAACTTCTCCACCTGGCGCGGCACGCACGGCATCTACCTCGAGGACCTGTACGTGCAGCCGCGGCACCGCGGGACGGGCCTCGGGCGGGAGCTGCTGCGCACGCTGGCGGCCACCTGCGTCGAGCGCGGCTACGACCGGCTGGAGTGGTCGGTCCTCGACTGGAACGAGCCCTCGATCGCCTTCTACCGGGCGGCGGGCGCGGTGCCGATGGACGGGTGGACGGTCTTCCGGCTCACCGACGACGCCCTGACCGGCTTCGCGGCCGATCGGCGCGGTACGGCAGGCTGAGCGCGTGACGATCGAGCGCGGGCCCGCCGAGTGCTGGCTCACCGACATGGACGGCGTCCTCGTGCACGAGGGGCAGGCGCTACCGGGGGCGGCGGAGTTCCTCGCCCGGCTGGTGGAGCGGCGGCGCCGCTTCCTCGTCCTCACCAACAACTCGATCTTCACGCCGCGCGACCTCGCCGCCCGGCTGTCGCGGTCGGGCCTGCAGGTGCCCGAGGAGTCGATCTGGACGTCGGCCCTGGCGACGGCGGACTTCCTCGCCACCCAGCTGCCCGGCGGCTCGGCCTACGTCATCGGCGAGGCGGGCCTGACGACGGCGCTGTACGAGGCCGGCTACACCCTCACCGACACCGCGCCCGACTTCGTCGTGCTCGGCGAGACCCGCACCTACTCGTTCGAGGCGATCACCCGGGCGATCCGGCTGGTCGACGCGGGCGCCCGGTTCATCGCCACCAACCCCGACGTCACCGGCCCCTCCCCGGAGGGCCCGCTGCCCGCGACCGGGTCGGTGGCCGCGCTGATCACCGCCGCCACCGGCGCCAAGCCCTACTTCGTCGGCAAGCCCAACCCGATGATGTTCCGCAGCGCCATGAACCGCATCGAGGCGCACTCGGAGACCACCGTGATGATCGGCGACCGCATGGACACCGACGTCGTGGCCGGCATCGAGGCGGGCCTGGAGACCTTCCTCGTGCTCACCGGCTCCACGACGGCGGCCCAGGTGGCGCAGTTCCCGTTCCGGCCGAGCCGGGTGCTCGACTCGATCGCCGACGTCGTCGACCTGGTCTGACGGCCCGCGCCGGCGGTCAGCGGTCAGCGGTCAGCGGTCGAGGAACGCCAGCCGCGCCTCGGGGGTGGCCAGCAGGTACAGCTCGGTGAGCGCCAGCACGATGAGCGGAATGCCGAGCAGCGGCTGGCCGCCGGGGAACGCGGTGCTGTAGCCGAACAGCCCGAGCAGCAGCTGCAGGACGACGACCGGGCCTCGGGACCACCCCGCCAGCCGGCGCAGCCCCGCCGCGGCGAAGGCCAGGGCGACGCCGAAGAGGGCCACGTACACGACCTCGGCCAGCGCCCGGCCGACGCTGTCGGGGTCGCTGGTGAGGGTCAGCCAGAGGATCACCAGCGCGCCGCCGAGCAGCAGCGCGGCCTCGACGGCGGCCACCAGCGCCGCACGCCGGACCGCCGACGGGGCCTCGGGGGCGGGCGGCCGGGGCGGGCGCGACGAGGGCTGCGCGGCGCCGCCGAAGAGCCGCTCGGCCCGGCCGGGGCGGCGCGGGGTGTCCTCCTCCGTCACACGAGCGAGGCTACGCGTCAGCAGGAACGCACCGGCCGCGTCCGTGCCGGTCAGCGGCCCGGGTGCTGGTTAGCCTGACCACATGCGTGCGCTCGTGGTGGCCAACCCCGCGGCGACGACGACGAACGGCCGGGTCCGCGACGTGCTCGTGGGCGCGCTGGCCAGCGAGCTGAAGGTCGACCTCGCGGAGACCACCCACCGCGGGCACGCCCGCGAGCTCGGGCACCGGGCGCTGGCCGAGGGCTTCGACGTCGTCGTCGCGCTGGGCGGCGACGGCACCGTCAACGAGGTCGTGAACGGCCTGCTCACCGACGGCCCGGGCGCGCACGTGCCCACCCTCGCCGTCGTCCCCGGGGGCTCCACCAACGTGTTCTCCCGGGCGCTGGGCCGCTCCCGCGACCCGGTCGAGGCGACCGGCGAGATCCTCGACGCGCTGCGCGCGGGCCGGACACGGCGGGTGTCGCTGGGCACCGCCAGCGCCACCGGCGCGAGCACCACCCCCGCCCGCGGCGTCGACGAGCGCGTCGCCGTGGCCGCCGCCGAGGCCGGCGCGGCCGAGCACGACGGGTGGACCGGGCCGCGGTGGTTCGTCTTCGCCGCAGGCCTCGGCTTCGACGCCGACGTGATCGCCCGCGTGGAGGCGCAGCGGGCACGCGGCCGGCGCTCGACCGGGGCGCTCTACGTCCGGGAGGCCACCCGCGCGTTCGTGCTCGGCCGCGAGCGGCGGCGCCCGGCGATGACGCTGACCCGGCCCGGGGAGCCCGACCTCGACGGGCTCTTCCTCTGCCTGGTCTCCAACGTGAGCCCGTGGACCTACCTGGGCGCCCGGCCGGTGAACCCCAGCCCGCAGGCCTCCTTCGAGACCGGGCTGGACGTGTTCGCGATGGGCCGGATGGGCGTCCTGCGGATGCTGCACCACTCCCGCCAGGTGCTGGCCCGCCGTCCCGACGCGCGCGGCCGCGGCGTGCACCGCCTGCACGACCTCGACGGGGTCACCCTCACTGCGTCCCGGCCGCAGGGCTGGCAGCTCGACGGCGACCACCTGGGCACCGCGACCGGCCTGCGCGTGCGCTCGGTGCCCGCGGCGCTGTCCGTCGTCGCCTGATCCCCGCGCCGGGCGTCCGGGCTCGCTGCCCGGCCCGGCCGCGGCCTCCCGCGCCCCTGTCCGACCTCGCGTCGCGGTGCCCGACCTCGCCCCGCAGCGCGAGGTCGGGCACCGTGCGGCGAGGTCCGCGCGGACGGGCGGCGGAGGGGTGGCGGGCGTCCCTCACGCACGTCGCGGAGCGCCTGTCAACGAACCCGGCACTGCCGAGTGGCGGCCCTAGCACGCCCGTGGTGAGGTTGCTCACGCGGGGTCGACCCGAGACCCTCACGCGCTTGACACGCGGTCCTCAGGTGAAAACATCGCGAGAGGAAAGCAACCTGCCGGTAACAAACGGCAGGCGGTCGCTGGAACGAGGCGCTGGGCAACCGGTGTCGCGCCCGCGCGAGCGGCCCGTGGTCAGCGATCCGCACGCACAACGTAGTCGACACCGAGGAGTGCACCGACATGGACTGGCGCCACCGCGCCCTCTGCCGGGACGAGGACCCGGAGCTGTTCTTCCCCATCGGGACGACCGGCCCCGCCCTCGTGCAAGTCGAGCAGGCGAAGGCCGTGTGCCGTCGCTGCTCCGTCGTGGAGTCCTGCCTCGACTGGGCCCTGCGATCCGGCCAGGACTCGGGCGTGTGGGGCGGGCTCTCCGAGGACGAGCGGCGCGCGCTCAAGCGCCGCCAGTCCCGGACCCGCGTCCGCGCCTGACACACCCGCACCACCACGCCGCGAGGCCGGTTCCCCACCCGGGGGACCGGCCTCGCGGCCGTTTCAGCGGCGGTCGCGGCCGGCGTTGGGGAGCTCGAGCACGACCTCGGTGCCGGGGCGGCCGGGCCCCGGCGGGTCGGCCGGGGTGGTGGCGTGCAGCGCGCCGCCGAGCTCGCTGGTGACCAGCGTCCGCACGATCTGCAGGCCGAGCCCCTCGCTGTGCGCCGGGTCGAACCCCTCGGGCAGCCCCTGGCCGTCGTCACGCACCCGCACGACCAGGTCGTCGCCGTCGCGCTCGGCCACCAGCTCGATCGAGCCGGGCGGGCCGTCGGCGGGGAACGCGTGCTCGGCGGCGTTCTGCAGCAGCTCGGTCACCGCCATGACCAGCGGCGTCGCCGTCGCCGCGGGCAGCTCGCCGAAGCGCCCCACCCGCCGGGTGCGCGCCGCCGGGCCGATCGAGGTGAGGTCGCCGAGCATCGGCAGCACCTGGTCGATGACGTCGTCGACGTCGACGACGTCCTCCCGGCTGCCCGCCAGCGTCTCGTGCACGACGGCGATCGAGGCCACCCGGCGCACCGACTCCTCCAGCGCCGCGCGCGCCGCCGGCTCGGTCATCCGGCGCGCCTGCAGCCGCAGCAGCGCGGCGACCGTCTGCAGGTTGTTCTTCACGCGGTGGTGGATCTCGCGGATCGTCGCGTCCTTGGTGAGCAGCGCCCGGTCGCGGCTGCGCAGGTCGGTCACGTCGCGCACCAGGACCAGCGCGCCCTCCTCCGCGCCCGGCGCCTGCAGCGGCAGCGCCCGCACCAGCAGCACCGCCGAGGCCCCCTCGACGTCGGTGGGGTCGGGGAACCGCCCCGCCACGGCAGCGGCGATCCCCGCCGCGGCGGCCTCGCCGGCCACCCGGTCCCAGGCCGCCGAGCGCGTCAGCCTCGCCAGGTCCGCCCCGACGAGGTCGCCGGTCACCCCGAGCCGCCGGTAGGCCGACAGGGCGTTGGGGCTTGCGTAGACGGCCCGCCCCGACGCGTCCAGGCGCACCAGCCCGTCGCCCACCCGCGGGCTCATCTCGGCGTCGAGCAGCTTCTCCGGCGGGAAGGTGCCCGCCGAGACCATGAGGCAGAGGTCGGCGGCGATGTCGAGGTAGGTGAGCTCCAGCGTCGACGGCGACCGGGTGACGGCCAGGTTGGTGTCCTTCGCCAGCACCGCGACGACGACGCCGTCGTGCCGCACCGGGATGATCTCCCGCCGACGGGGCGCGGTGCCCGACCAGTCGACGTCGCCCTCGGTCACCGGGCGGCCCTCGCGGTGCGCCAGCCGGAACGCGTCGGCGCCGGGGCCGTCGACCTCGCTGCCCACCAGGTCCTCGGGCTGGCTGGTCGGCGCGGTGAGCGGCCGCACCTGCGCCACGCACCACCACGCGCCGGTGCGCAGGGGCACCCACAGCGTGAGGTCGGCGAAGGCCAGGTCGGCCAGCAGCTGCCAGTCGGCCACCAGGCGCCGGGCGTGGTCGACCTGAGAGGGGGCGGTCGCCGAGCCGCGGTGCAGGCGTTCGGAGAGGGTGCTCATGGTGCCCCCGAGCGTAGGTGGGGCCGCTGCCTAGGCTCGGCGGACGTGGCGCTCCCCTCCCCGCTCCCCTCCCCGGTCCCCTCCGCCGTCCCGTCGCCCGTGCGGGTCGAGGACGCCGTCCCCGCCGACTGGCCGCGCATCGCGGAGCTCACCGCCGGCGTCTACCGCGACGAGCGCCTCGCCTCCGACGAGTACCAGGCGGAGCTGGCCGACGTCGCCGGGCGGGCGGGCCGCTCGCAGCTGCTCGTGGCCCGCGACGGCGGGGTCGTGGTGGGCGCGGTGGCCCTCGTGCTGGAGGGCGACTTCGGCGAGGTCACCGGCTCCGACGACGAGGCGGCGTTCCGCATGCTCGTCGTCGACCCCGCGGCCCGCGGGCGCGGCGTCGGCGAGGCGCTGGTGCGCACCTGCCTCGACCGGGCACGGGCCGCCGGCAAGCGGCTCATGGTCCTCTCGACCGACCCGCGGATGACCGCCGCGCACCGCATCTACGGCCGGCTGGGCTTCACCCGGCTGCCGGAGCGCGACTGGAGCCCGCGCCCGGGCATCGACCTGCTGGTGTACGCGCTGGAGCTGTGAGCCTCAGGCGTCGCCGACGGTGGCGATGAGGTCGCCCTCCTGCAGCACCTCGCCCTCGACGACGTGCAGCTCCTGCACGACGCCGGCGCGCTCGGTGAGCACGGGGATCTCCATCTTCATCGACTCGAGGATCACCAGCGTGTCCCCCGCCGCGACCTCGGTCCCCGGTGCGACGAGGACCTTCCAGACGCTGGAGACCATCTCGGCGTGGATCTCCTCGACCGCCACGCGGCACCCCCTCGGTTCGGAGACCCCATCCAACCAGGCCGGGTCCCCGGCGGCGGCGGGAGCGGGCCTCAGGCGCCCGGCGCCGGGTCGCCCGCGGCCAGCCGGTCGAGGACCGCGCACACCTCAGCGCCGTCGTGCGGGACGCCGGCGTCGGGCAGGTCCGACAGGGCCGCACCGGCGGCGCGGGCCGCGGTGGCGGTGTCGGCCGCGCCGGCGCTGACGGTGGTCAGCAGCGCGTCGTACCAGGGGTCGAGGCGGTCGCCGGGGTCGTAGCCGCTGACCGCGACCACCTCGGTCTCGCCCGCGGCGCCGCGCAGCCGCCCGGAGGCGGGCAACCGGCCGGTGACCCGGCCCGCGCGTCCGGGCGCCAGCGTGGAGCGCAGCTGCACGGCGACGGCGGCCCGCGGCGGGTGCTCCTCGGCCGTGCGGCGGCGCGGCGCCCGGCGGCCCGCGGCGGTGGCCAGCGCCAGGTCGACGGCGTCGACGCGGTGCGCGCGCTCCAGGACGGCCATGTCGAGGGAGAACCCGGCCGCGACCTCGCCGAGCTCGCCGTCCTCGGAGACACCGACGGTGACCAGCCCCCGCCAGCCGACGTCGACCAGCCGCTTCGCGCCCATCGGCACCTCGCCGGCCGGGTCGGGCGTCCAGGACACGCGGGCGATGCCGGCGGCGCGGTCACGGGCGACCGCCGTCGGGTAGCGCAGGCCCTCCTCGGTGACCAGCGCCAGCAGGCCGTGCTCGCTGGCGGGCTCCACGCCGTCGCCGCCGAGCCGCTCGAGCACCTCGGCGGGCGGCCCGACCCAGGTCAGCCCGGCGGCGGCGACCTCGGCGGCCAGCGACGCGTTGCCGGCCAGCGCCGGCGGCACGGGCAGCACCGCGCCCGCGCCGCTGCGGCGGGCGGCCTCGACCACCCGGTCGACGGCGAGGTAGGACTCCGCCGCCGGCGCGGGGCCCAGCAGCACGGCGTCGTCGGCCAGGCGGACGTGCCGGGCGCTGCGCTCGGCCTCCGAGTAGACGGCCACCGCCTTGACCCCGAGCCGGGAGCAGGCCGCGATCACCGCACAGGCGGCGGGGCCCCGCCCCGCCACGAGCACGCTCTCGATCCCGTGCTGCGCCACGCTCCGGTCCTCCCCGTCCCGAGCCGGGTCCCCGTCGTCCCGGCTGCCCTCATCGTGCCCCCCGCCCCCGACACCCGCCGCACCGGCCGGGGCGCTCTCCCCCGCCTGTGGGACCCTGGAGGCAGACCCGGCGGTCGCCTCCCGGCGCACCGCGACCCGACGACGGAGGAAGGAGGGCAGCGATGTCCAAGCGCGGACGCAAGCGTCGCTCCCGCAAGGGGAACAAGGCCAACCACGGCAAGCGCCCCAACGCCTGAGCGCGAACGCAGCAGCGCCCCGCACCGGAGTCCGGTGCGGGGCGCTGTCGCGTGCGGGGTCAGTCCTCGAGGTCGACCCGGACCACCTCGGTGCTCACCTGCTCGACGCTGACGTGCGTGCCGTCCTCGTCGAAGGAGACCGTGGTCAGCTGCAGCTTGATCCGGTCGCGCAGGCCCAGCGGCGTGGGGTCGCCCCCGCAGCGGCGGCGGACCAGCGCCTTGAACTCCTGCTCGATGCCGAACTGCCGCAGGCACGGCGAGCAGTCCTCGAGGTGCTCGGCGATGACGGCCCGGCGGGCGTCGTCGGTCTCGTGGTCAAGGAACTCGAAGACGTGCGAGAGGACGTCGTCGCAGGAGGTGGCGTGCTCGTGGTCGGTGGTCACGACCGGCCCTCCTCGGCGGCGCCGGCGCGGACGAAGCCGCGCTCGCGGGCGTAGTCGGCCAGGAGCTTCTGCAGGCCCCGCCGGCCGCGGTGCAGCCGGGACATCACCGTGCCGATGGGCGTGCCCATGATCTCGGCGATCTCCTTGTAGGCGAAGCCCTCGACGTCCGCGAGGTACACCGCCAGGCGGAAGTCCTCCGGCAGCTGCTGCAGGGCCTCCTTGATGTCGGAGTCCGGCAGGTGGTCCAGCGCCTCGATCTCGGCCGACCGCAACCCGCTGGAGCTGTGCTCCTCGGCGGCGTACAGCTGCCAGTCCTGCACCTGGTCGGTGGGGTACTGCTGCGGCTGACGCTGCTTCTTGCGGTAGCTGTTGATGTAGGTGTTGGTCAGGATCCGGTACAGCCAGGCCTTGAGGTTCGTGCCCTCGGCGAACTGGTGGAACGCGGAGTAGGCCTTGACGAAGGTCTCCTGGACCAGGTCCTCGGCGTCGGCGGGGTTGCGGGTCATCCGCAGCGCCGCCGGGTAGAGCTGGTCGAGGTAGGGCAGCGCGTCGCGCTCGAAGCGGGCGTCGCGCTCGGCCCGGGTCTCGGCGACCTCGGTGCGGCTGCCGCCCTCGCGGGCCTCCGGCACCTCCACCGGCGCCCCCGGGACCTGCGTCTCGACGGGCTCGACGGCGGGGTTCCCGCCCGCGGACTCCTCAGGCACCGACCGTCCTCTCTGCGGCGCCCGGGTGCGGGCGACCACGTCAGACGATCCTAGTCGCGCGGCGTCGGGCCGGCCCGGGGGCCGCCGGCGCGAGGCCCGCGTGCGGGCGAGGGAGACGGTGCTGCTCACGGTCGCTGCAACGGTCCCCCCGGGGGCGTCATTCCCCGCCGGGCCGTCCACCTGCGGAACCCGGCGGCGCCGCGGGGAGGCGCTGGCTACGCTGCCCGGCCGTGGCGGCGACCCCCGCGGTGCGGGCTCTGGAGAAGGCCGGCGTGGCGCACACGCTGCACCCCTACGACCCGGAGCATCCCTCCGACCAGGGGCACGGCGAGGCCGCGGTGGCCGCGCTGGGCGCCGATCCGCGCCAGGTGTTCAAGACGCTGGTCACCCGGGTCGACGGCGTCCTGACCGTCGCCGTCGTCCCGGTGGCCGGCACCCTCGACCTCAAGGCGCTCGCCACCGCGGCCGGCGGGCGGAAGGCCGCGATGGCCGACCCCGCCGACGCCGAGCGGACCACCGGCTACGTGCTG
Organism: Geodermatophilus nigrescens; assembly: GCF_900129495.1. GTDB lineage: Bacteria > Actinomycetota > Actinomycetes > Mycobacteriales > Geodermatophilaceae > Geodermatophilus > Geodermatophilus nigrescens. The sequence goes on along the minus strand of NZ_FQVX01000003.1, from coordinate 843,495 downwards.
GGCGGGATCAGCCCGCTCGGCCAGCGCAAGGCGCTGCCGACGGTGGTCGACGACTCGGCGCTGGGGTTCGCGACGGTCATGGTGAGCGCCGGCCGCCGCGGCCTGCAGGTGGAGCTGCCGCCAGCCGAGCTGGTGCGCCTCACCCGTGCCCGCACCGCCCCGATCGGCCGCTGCTGAAGGACCTCCCTGCCCCCCACCACTCGCACGCTCGCGGCGGGCCCCTGCAGGGAGGCCGCGTGGACCGGAAGAGTCCTCCTGGTCAGGCGTCCGGGGCGCCGTAGGGGGTGAGCAGCTGGTCGACCGGCGCGGCGTCGTCGGTGAGCACCCGGGCGTCGCCGGCGAAGGCGGCCACCTCGTCGGCCGAGGCCACCTGCCACGTGGAGTCCTGGGCCAGCAGCGCCTCGGCCAGCGCCACCTCGTCGAGCGGCCGGTGCGAGGCGACGGCGACCAGGTTGCCGCCGTCCTCCCCCGCGAGCACCGGCGCCCGGGCCAGCAGCAGCACGGACGGCCACACCTCGCGCATGGTCGCCAGCTCCGCGCGGACGAACGACAGCGGCGGGTGGTCGATGAGGTTGGCGACGTAGACGCCGTCGTCGGTGAGCGCGCGGTCGACCAGCCCGAGCGCCTCCACGGTGGTCAGCTGCCACGGGACCGACAGCCCGCCGAACGCGTCGCCGACGACGAGGTCGCGGGTGCCGGCGTCCTCGTCGGCCAGCCCCACCCGCGCGTCGCCGACCCGCACCTCGAGCTCCGCGGACTCCTCGAGCCCGAGCCGCTCGCGGTCGATCTCGACGACGCCGGGGTCGACCTCCAGCACCCGGCTCGTGGTGCCCGGCCGCACCTCGGCGAGGTAGCGCGGCACCGTGGCCCCGCCGCCGCCGAGGTGCAGCGCCGACAGCGGCTGCCCGGCCGGGGCGAGGACGTCGGTGACCGCGGCGATCGCGCGGACGTACTCGAACTCCAGGTACGTCGGGTCGGCGAGGTCGACGTAGCTGTGCCGCAGCGTGTCGAGCACCAGCACCCGGCCGGTCTCCCGCTCGGGGTCGGCCACCACGCGGGCGCAGTGGTAGGCGGTCTCCTCCTCGCACGGCGTGGGCGCGACCGCGGCCAGCAGCGACCCGGCCACCGCGAGCAGCAGGAGCGCAGCCGGCAGCCGCCCGGCGCCGGCGGGGGCCGAGCGGCGCAGCAGCACGAACACCGCGATCCCGGCGAGCACGGTGACCAGCCCGGTGCCCACGAGGATGCCGCTGCTCGGGAACACCGCGACCAGCACGAACCCGGTGGCGAAGGTGGCCGCGATTCCGCCGAGCGTGCCGATGCCCGACAGCTTCCCGACCACCGCGCCGGTCTCGTCGAGCGAGGCCAGCTGCAGCTTGACCACCATCGGCGGCACCGCCGACAGCAGCGCGGCGGGCACCACCACGGCCACGGCGGCCAGCAGCAGCACGCTCCCGGCGTCGGCCCCGGTGAGGAACGACCCGGCGAAGCGGACCAGCGGCAGGACGGCGACCACCAGCGCGCCGCCGGCCACCAGCAGCGGCGCGATGAGCTGCCGCGGGTCGCGCCGGTCGGCGGTGGCGCCGCCGGCCCACGCGCCGATCGCGATGGCGGCCAGCGCGAAGCCGATGACGGCGGTGTTGGTCTGCAGCGTGATGCCGACGTAGGGCGCGATCAGCCGCAGCCCGACGATCTCGAGCACCAGCACCGCCCCGGAGGACAGGAAGGTGACCCCGGCGGCCACCCACCCGGGCAGCGCGGCGCCGGCCGGAGCGGGCGGGTCGGTCGACGGGACGGCGGGCGCGCGCTCGCTCAGGGCAGGTCTCCTCAGAAGAGCGCCGGCTGGTCGGCGGGGGCGCTGGCGCCCTCCACCCGGGTCAGCAGCTCGGCGCCGTTGTTGCGGACGTTGTTCACCGCGGTGCCGACGGGGCGCAGCTCCAGCGCCTCGACGACCTCCGTCGGGGTCGGCTCGGTGAGCGCCTCGACGTCGTCGCGGGACGGGTCGAGCCAGTCGGCCCAGCGCTCGCGGGGCAGCACCAGCGGCATCCGGTCGTGGATGTCGGTGAGCGCCCCCACGGCCGGGGCGGTGACCACGGTGCAGGTGTAGAGGCGGTCCTCGCCCTTCCCCCACACCTCGTACAGCCCGGCCATGGCGAGCGTCGACCCGTCGGCCGGGTGGATGAAGAAGGGCTGCTTGCCCGGGGAGTCGAGCCGCTTCTGCCACTCGTACCAGCCGTCGGCCGGCACCAGGCAGCGGCGCGAGCGCGCGGCCGAGCGGAAGGCCGGCTTCTCGGTGAGCGACTCGACGCGGGCGTTGAGCAGCCGGTTGCCGATCGAGGCGTCCTTGGCCCACGAGGGCACCAGGCCCCAGCGCACCGCCCGCAGCTCGCGGTGCCCGGCGCCGGTGGGGCTGCCCTCGGCGTCGCGCTCCCGCTTGGTGCGGACGACGTACACGTCCTTGGTGGGCGCGACGTTGAAGTCGGCCCGCAGCGGCTCCTGCCCCTCGGCGGGGACCGCCTCGAACTCGACCACGAGGTCCTCGGGACGGCGGCTGGCGGCGTAGCGACCACACACGGCTGGTCCTCCCGGCGGCTGTCGGGCCCGGACGGCGGGCCCGTCGCACCCGACTCTAGGTGGGGGGACCGACGGCGCGACTGCCCCGGGCGGCCGCGGGTAGGCCGGGGGTGGAGTCGACGCCGACGAGAGACGAGGATCACCCAGGTGACCGCCACCCAGAACCCCACGCACGAGCAGCCGAAGACCGCGAGCGAGTCCGCCGAGCGGCGCTACGCGACGGTCAACCCCTTCACCGGCCAGGTCGAGAAGGAGTTCGACTTCACGCCGACCGAGGCCATCGACGGGATCGTCGGGAAGGCGCACGCCGCCTACCAGGAGTGGCGGGAGCGGTCGGTGGAGGACCGCGCCGCCGTGGTCCGCCGCGCCGCCGAGCTGATGGACGAGCGGCGCGAGGAGCTCGCGTCGCTCATCACCACCGAGATGGGCAAGCGCCGCGACGAGGCGACCGGCGAGCTCTACCTGTGCTCGATGATCCTCAAGTACTACGCCGACAACGGCCCCGGCTTCCTCGAGCCCACGTCGATCACGCCGCTCATGGGCAAGGGCGAGGCGGTCGTGGAGACCCGGCCGGTCGGCGCCCTGCTGGCCATCGAGCCCTGGAACTACCCCTTCTACCAGGTGGTCCGCGTGGCCGGCCCCAACCTGGTGCTGGGCAACACCGTCATCCTCAAGCACGCCGAGATCACCCCGCAGTGCGCGGTGGCCATCGAGCAGCTGTTCACCGACGCCGGCGCGCCCGAGGGCGTCTTCACCAACACGTTCCTGCGCATCGAGGACGTCGAGCAGGTCATCGCCGACCCCCGCATCCAGGGCGTCACGCTCACCGGCAGCGAGCGCGCGGGCAGCGCGGTGGGCGCCCTGGCCGGCAAGCACCTCAAGAAGTCGGTGCTCGAGCTCGGCGGCAGCGACCCGTTCATCGTGCTCGACGCCGAGGACATGGCCGCCACGGTGAAGGCCGCGACCATGGGCCGGATGCAGAACACCGGCCAGGCCTGCACCGCCTCCAAGCGGCTGATCGTCACCGAGGAGAACTACGAGCCCTTCGTCGAGGGCCTGCGGCAGGCGTTCGGCACCTTCGCCCCCGGCGACCCGGCCGACAAGGCGACGTCGCTGGCCCCGCTGTCGAGCGAGCGCGCCGCGAAGGACCTGCACGCCCAGATCCAGGACGCCATCGACAAGGGCGCCACGGTCGTCGCCGGCGGCGGGCGCCCCGACCACCCGGGCGCCTTCGTGGAGCCGACGATCCTCACCGACGTCACGCCGGAAATGCGCGCCTACCGCGAGGAGCTGTTCGGCCCGGCCGCCGTCGTCTACAAGGTGAAGGACGCCGACGAGGCGGTCGCGCTGGCCAACGACAGCGACTTCGGCCTCGGCGCCACCGTCATGAGCAGCGACGTCGACCGCGCCCGCGCGGTGGCCGAGCGGCTCGAGGCCGGCATGGTGTGGATCAACCAGCCCACCGGTTCCTCCCCGGAGCTGCCCTTCGGCGGGATCAAGCGGTCGGGTTACGGCCGCGAGCTCTCGGAGCTGGCGATGTTCGAGTTCGCCAACCGGCGGCTGGTCCGCACGGTGCCGGTGAAGAAGGCCGACCGCCCGGTCGGCGGCTGAGCGTGGGCGGAGCGGCGTCGGCCGGGCCAGGCAGGATGGACCCGTGAGCCAGGTCTGGTCGACGCCGCACCGCAGCACCCCGGTCGACGCCGTGGTGGCGCTGCCCGGCTCGAAGTCGATCACCGCGCGGGCCCTGGTGCTCGCCGCGCTGGCCGACGGCCCGAGCCGGGTGGTGCGCCCGCTGCGCGCCCGCGACACCGACCTCATGGCCGCCGGGCTGCGGGCCCTCGGCGTGCGGGTCGACGAGGACGGCGCCGACTGGCTCGTCACCCCCGGCCCGCTGCGCGGCCCCGCCGAGGTCGACGCCGGGCTGGCCGGCACCGTGCTGCGCTTCCTGCCGCCGGTGGCCGCCCTCGCCGACGGCCCGGTGCGGCTCGACGGCGACCCGCGGCTGCGCGAGCGCCCGAACGCCGGGCTGATCGCCGCGCTGCGCGCCCTCGGCGTGGCGGTCGACGACGGCGGCCGCGGCCGGGCGCCGTTCACCGTGCACGGCACCGGCGGGGTCCGCGGCGGCGCGGTGACCGTCGACGCGAGCGAGTCGTCGCAGATCGTCTCCGGCCTGCTGCTGGCCGCCGCCCGCTTCGCCGACGGGATCGACCTGGCGCTGGCCGGCGGGGTGCCGTCGATGCCGCACGTGGAGATGACCGTGGCCGCGCTGCGCGAGCACGGCGTCGACGTCGCGGCCACCGACCGCGGCTGGCGGGTGGCGCCCGGGCGGCTGGCGCCGCTGGACCGCGTCGTCGAGCCCGACCTGTCCAACGCCGCGCCGTTCCTCGCCGCCGCGCTGGTCACCGGCGGCCGGGTCACCGTGCCCGACTGGCCGGCGGCCACCACCCAGCCCGGCGCGCAGCTCGACGCGCTGCTGTCGCGGATGGGCGCCGAGGTGGAGCGCACGCCCGAGGGGCTGCGGGTCACCGGCACCGGCCGGATCGCGCCGCTGGTGGCCGACCTCGGCGACGTCGGTGAGCTGACCCCGGTGCTCGCCGCGCTGTGCGCGCTGGCCGACGGGACCTCCCGGCTCACCGGCATCGGGCACCTGCGCGGCCACGAGACCGACCGGCTGCAGGCCCTCGACGAGGTGCTCACCGCCGTCGGGGCGCGGGTCGAGCAGCTGCCCGACGGCCTGGTGGTCACCCCCGGCCCCGGCCGCGCCGCGCTCGTCGACTCCTACGCCGACCACCGCATGGTGCACGCCGCCGCCGTCCTGGGCCTCGCGGTCGACGGCGTGCGGGTGTCCGGGCCCGAGGCGGTCACCAAGACGCTGCCGGACTTCCGGGAGCGCTGGGCCGCGATGCTCGGGGACGACGTGCTCGGTGCCGACGTGTCCGGGGCTCCCGCCGGGGTGGGCACCTGAGCCCCCGCAGGCTCGACAGCCGGTCGGACGAGGACGACGTCCGGACGCGGCCGAGCCGGCGTGGCTCGCGGCCGCGCACCCGCACCCGCCCGGCGCACGGCGACGCCGTCCCGGGGCTCGTCGTCGCCGTGGACCGCGGCCGGATGACCGTCCGCGTCGAGGGCCCGGACGGCGCCCCCGTCGAGGTCACCGCGATGCGCGCCCGCGAGCTCGGGCGGCACGGCGTCGTCGTCGGCGACCGGGTGCGGCTCGTCGGTGACACCACCGGCCGCCCGGACACCCTGGCCCGGATCGTGGTCATCGAGGAGCGGGCGACGTCGCTGCGGCGCACCGCCGACGACACCGACCCCACCGAGCGGGTCGTGGTGGCCAACGCCGAGCTGCTCGTCGTCGTCACCTCGGTGACCGACCCGGAGCCCGCGCTCGGCTTCCTGGACCGCTGCCTCGTGGCCGCCTTCGCCGGCGGCCTGCAGCCGCTGTTCTGCCTGACCAAGACCGACCTGGCCAGCGCGCAGCCGCTGCTGGACCGCTACGCCGGGCTCGACGTGGACGCGGTGCCGATGTCGCGCGAGGCGCCGCTGGAGCCGCTGCTCGACCGGATCGGCGGACGCACCAGCGTCTTCGTCGGGCAGTCGGGCGTGGGCAAGTCGACGCTGGTCAACCGGCTGGTGCCCGACGCCTTCCGGGCCACCGGCGACGTCAGCAAGATCGGCAAGGGGCGGCACACCTCGTCGTCGGCGGTGCTGTTCGACCTGCCCGGCGGGGGCACGGTCATCGACACCCCGGGCATCCGGTCGCTGGGGCTGGCGCACGTCACCGCCGACGACGTCGTCGCCGCCTTCGACGACCTGGCCGAGGCCGCGGTCGAGTGCCCGCCCGGGTGCGGGCACTCGTCCGACGACCCCGACTGCGCGCTGGACGCCTGGGCCGCGGCCGGCCCGGACAACCGGGAGGAGCGGCTGGCCAGCGTGCGACGGCTGCTCGGCGCCGTCGGCCAGGTCGGCCCGGGGTACTAGGAGGCCACCGTGGAGCAGCAGGTCCACTTCCTCACCCTCGCCACCGCCGACCTCGACGCGGCGCGGCGGTTCTACGTCGAGGGCCTCGGGTGGACGCCGCTGCTCGACGTCCCCGGCGAGATCGTCTTCTTCCAGGTCGCGCCGGGCACGGTGCTGGCCTTCTTCGAGACGGGGAGCTTCGCCCGCGACCTCGGCACCGGCCCGGCACGTCCGGAGGTGTCCGGGGTGACGCTGGCGCACAACGTCGCCGACCGGCCCGCCGTCGCCGCGCTGGCCGACCGGATGGCCGCGCACGGCGGGACGGTGCTCACCCCGCCCGAGGAGGGCGCCTTCGGCGGCGTCTTCCACGCGCTGGTGCGCGACCCGAACGGCGTCGTCTGGGAGGTCGCGCACAACCCCGGCTGGTCCGTCGACCCCGACGGCACGGTGCGGCTGGCTCAGCCGGACTGACGGCCCGGAGCGGCTGCCGGACCCGGACCCGGGCCCGGCGGCCGGGGCAGCGGGACGAACAGGTCGTCGGCCATCGGCTCGTCGACGGCCTCGACCACCACCTCGTGGCCGTCGCCGGCGGAGGTGCCGTCGAGGGCCTCGACGAGGACGCAGACGCCGGTGCCGACGTCCAGCCGGATCCGGGAGGCGGTCGGGTACACGACGTCGCGCGCCTCCCCCCACTCGAGCCGGTCGACGTCCGGGTCGTGCAGCAGGGAGCAGCAGCCACAGCGCGGCTCGTACGAGCCGGTCGTCGCGACGACGGCCTCCCAGGCGGGCCGGCCCCCGTGCTCGACCTCTCGGACCGGGCCGATCTCCAGCGGCGGCCCCGCGGGCTCCCCGGTGTCCCGGTCGCGGCCGTCGGCGAACTCGACGGGGTCCAGCAGGGCGACGAAGCCGTAGTCCTGCCACATCGGGTCCTCGGCCTGCGCGCGGTCCCACGGGCGGACGGCGACCAGCCCGTCGGGGCGCCGGACCGGCTCCCCGGGCGGCTCGGTGGCCGGGGCGACCCCGCCCGCCCACGAGGTGAGCACGACGGTCCCGCTGCCGGGGGACTCGTGGACGACGTCCAGCAGGTCCCCGCCCAGGGTCTCGACGCGCAGCCGGTCCGGGCGCCGCAGCCGGACCCGGACGGCGCCGTCGGACCGCCCGGTGCGGAGGGTGAACCGCAGCGTGCGGAACAGCCACGGCGAGGACCGGGCGAGCGCGCGGAGGTCGTCGGCGTCGGGCACGGGCGGGAGTGTGGCCCCCGGAGGCGGGTCCTGTCCTGCGAGTGGTCGTGCTCTGCCCCGCCGGGCGGGGCAGAGCACGACCCGCACCGGGACTAGACGTCCACCCAGCCGCCGGAGCGCCAGTACTCCCCCGCCTCCCGCGACAGCAGCCCCTCGTCGACCAGGTACCGGCGCAGCGCCGCGGTGTCGGGGTGCCAGACCGCGAGCAGCGCGTTGACCTCCCGCTCGGGATAGCGCACGCCGACGTCGAAGACCCGCACCACGTGCTCGAGCACCACCCGGCGCTTGCTCAGCTGGGCCGGGATGGTGGTCAGCCGGCCGTCGCGGATGAAGGAGGCGAGCACCGCGGACTCCGCCGGGTCGTCCGACAGCGGCTCGGCCGGCGGGGCGGAGGCGGCCGCGGCCCGCGCGGCGGCGCCGAACCGGTCGGTCAGCAGCTCGAGGCCGTGCCCGTCGCGGCGCACCAGCCCGGCGCGGGCCAGCCGGCGGGCGGCCAGCGCGACGTCCTTGAGCGAGAGCCCGGAGGCGTCGGCGACCTCCTCGATCGTCCCGGCGCCGAGCGCCAGCGCCGCCACCACCCTCAACCGGGTGGGGTCGGCCAGGAGCCCCACGATCGTCGCCGCCTCCACGCCCGCGACGGTATCCGCGCATCGACGGACGGGGGCGGGGGTAGCGGGACGCCATGGTGAGCCCGATCGACATCCAGAAGGCCCTGAAGGGCATCGAGTACCCGGCGAGCAAGGAGCAGCTCCTCGAGCACGCGAAGGGCGGGGACAAGGAGGTGCTCGACGCGCTGCAGAAGATCGAGGACCGCGAGTACGAGGGGCCCAGCGGCGTGAGCGCCGCGGTGTTCGACTGACGTCCCGCTAGGTTCGGTGCCCATGACACCGGGCCGGGACTTCACGGGGGACATGCACCTGGCGCACGTGCTGGCCGACCAGGCGGACTCCATCAGCATGGACCGCTTCAAGGCCCTCGACCTCACCGTCGAGACCAAGCCGGACCTGACGCCGGTCACCGACGCCGACCGCGCCGTCGAAGAGCAGCTGCGGATCACCCTCGCCCGGGCCCGCACCCGCGACGCCGTGCTCGGCGAGGAGTTCGGCGTCACCGGGCACGGCCCGCGGCGCTGGGTGCTCGACCCCATCGACGGGACGAAGAACTTCGTCCGCGGCGTGCCGGTGTGGGCGACGCTCATCGCGCTGTTCGACGGCGACGAGGCGGTCGTGGGCCTGGTCTCCGCGCCCGCGCTCAACCGCCGCTGGTGGGCGGCCAAGGACGTCGGCGCGTGGACCGGCCGGCGGCTGGAGTCGGCCACGCGCTGCCGGGTGTCGGGCGTCTCCGACCTCGGCGACGCGAGCCTGTCCTACTCCAGCCTGTCCGGCTGGGAGGAGCGCGGCCTGCTCGACGGCTTCATCGGCCTCACCCGCGCGTCCTGGCGCACCCGCGCCTACGGCGACTTCTGGAGCTACGTGCTCCTGGCCGAGGGGGCGGTCGACGTGGCGTGCGAGCCGGAGGTCTCGCTGTGGGACCTCGCCGCGCTCGACGTCATCGTGCGGGAGGCCGGCGGCCGGTTCACCGACCTCACCGGCGTCCCCGGCCCGGCCGGCGGCAGCGCCCTGGCCACCAACGGCCTGCTGCACGACGCCGCGCTGGCGCACCTGCGGCTGCCCCCGGACGACGCGGCCTGACGCGCCGGCCCGGGACACGACGGCGGCCCCTCCCCGAGTCCGGGGAGGGGCCGCCGTCGTGTGCGGTGCGGAGGCCTACGGGCGCGGACCGCCCGCGCCGCGGCCGCCGGAGAACCGGCGGCGCGCGTCGTCGATGCGCGCCTTCGTCTTCGGGTCGCTCGCCAGCTGCTGCGCCTTGGCCGAGACCTGCTTGAGCGCCTGCTGGCCCTTGGGACTGCGGGCGAACTGGGCCACCTTGTCGAACACCGACGCCATGTCGGGTGCCTCCTCTCGCCGGGGCCCGCGGCCGGGCCCGCTCGTCGAGGTCAACGGATGCCCCGCCCCCGCCGTTCCATGCGGCTGGCCGGGCGTCGGCCCGGTCACTTCCCCGGGGACACCGGCTCGCCCGCCGCCCGCTCCGGCTCCACCGCCAGCCCGACCCCGCGCCCGGCCAGCACGGCGGCACCGATCGCGGAGGCGCTCCGCAGCTCCAGGGGCACCACGGGCCGCCCGAGCAGGTCGGCGAGCACCTGCCGCACCAGCGGGGAGCGCCCGCCGCCACCGGTGAGCACGACCGGCCCGTCCGGCGGCTCCCCGATCAGCCCGGCTGCGTCGGCGACCGCGGTCAGCACCCCCTCGACGGCGGCGCGGGCGAGGTCGGAGCGCGTGGTGCCCGCCGACAGCCCGGTCCACGAGGCTCGGTCACCCGGACCGGCCACCCCGCCGCGCTCGCCGGTGAGGAACGGCCGGAACACCGCACCCCCGGCACCCGGCGGCGACGCCGCGGCGAGGTCGAACAGGTCCCCGGGCGCGACACCGAGGACGCCGGCCGCCCAGGACCACGCCGAGCCGCCGTTCTGCAGCGCGGCCATCGCGTACCAGCCGCCCTCGGCGTCGGCGTAGCCGTGCACGGGCGGGTCGTCGGCGGGGGCGGGCGTCCAGCCGGGCCGCAGCACCTGCGCACCGGTGCCCAGGTTGACCTGCAGCCCGCCGGCGGTACCGGCCGCGAGCAGCGCCAGAGGGGTGTCGGCGCCGCCGACGACGACCGGCACCCCCGCCCCGCCCAGCACCGCCGTCCCGCCCAGCACCGCCGTCCCGGCGACCGCGGCCGAGGACCGCACCGCGGGCAGCAGGCCGGGCGGCACCCCGGCCGCGGCCCGGGCGGCGTCGGACCAGGTGTCGGCGACGACGTCCCACAGCAGCGTCCCGGAGGCGTCGCTGCGGTCGGTGACCCGCCAGTCGGCGCCGGGCAGCAGGGTGGCCCGCAGCGCGTCCTTGGGCAGCAGCACGCCGGCCGCGCGGGCCACCAGGTCCGGGCGGTGCGCCGTGAGCCAGGCGAGCACCGGGCCGGTCATCCCGGGCACGAGCGGGTTGGCCAGCGCGGCGCGGGCGGCGTCGGGCAGCGCCCGCCAGCGAGCGACCTCCGCGGCCGCCCGCCGGTCCGGCCAGAGCACCGCGGGCGCCAGCGCCGCCCCGGCCTCGTCGACCAGGACGGTGCCGTGCATCTGCCCCGAGAGGCCGAGACCGGCCACCGGGCGCCCGCCCAGGGCGGGCAGCAGCCGGGCGAGGGCGTCGTCGAGGGCGGCCCGCCACGTGCCGACGGCGCACTCGGCCCACCCCTCGTGCGGGCCGTCGACCGGGTAGCCGGCCTCCGTCTCGGCGGCGATCCGGCCGTCCTCGCCGAGGGCCACCAGCTTGAGCCCGCTGGTGCCCAGGTCGGCGCCGAGCAGGACGGCGCTCACCGCGGGCCGTGCGCCGCCCCGCCGCTGCGGCCGTTGCGGTCCGCGAGCAGGCCGGCGAGCGTGCTGAGCGCGATCTCCGCGGGCGCCCGCGAGCCGATGTCCAGGCCGATCGGCCGGTGCACGCGGGCGACCTCCTCCGGCGGCACGCCGAGCGCGGCCAGCGCGGCGACGTGCGGGCCCTCGTGCCGCGGGTTGCCCATGACGCCCACCCAGCGCACCCGCCGGGCGAGCGCGTCGCGCAGCACCTCGCCGAGCTCGGCCCGGTGGTGGTCGGTGACCACGACGTCGGCGTCGGCGAGGTCCTCCGGCAGGCCGGCGAGGGTGCGGACCCCGGCGTCGCGGGCCGGGTCGGGGTCGAGCAGCACCGTGCGGAAGCCGAGCTCCGGCGCCCAGCGCAGCAGCACCTCGGCCACGGGCGAGTCGAACACCGCCACCAGCACCCGGCCCGGCGGCGCCTCCCCCGGCGCCCCGTGCGCGACGCCGCAGGCCGGGTCGGTCACGCCGCGCCCCGCTCCGGGCTGTCGCCGTAGGCGTAGCCGGCGTCGGCGTAGCGGCCGCCCACGGCGACCCCGGGCGGGGCGATCTCGCCCAGCCGTGCCAGGTCGTCGGCCGAGAGCTCCACGGCCAGCGCGCCGGCGTTCTCCTCCAGGTAGGACCGCCGCTTGGTGCCCGGGATCGGCACGACGTCGGGCCCCTGCGCGAGCACCCAGGCGAGCGCCAGCTGCCCGGGCGTGCAACCCCGCTCCTCCGCCATGGCCCGCACGGCGTCGACCAGCCGCAGGTTGGCCGCGAACGCCTCGCCGGTGAACCGCGGGTGGGTGCGCCGCCAGTCGTCCTCGGCGAAGTCGTCCGGGCCGGTGATCGCGCCCGTGAGGAAGCCGCGGCCGAGCGGGCTGAACGGCACGATGCCGATCCCCGCCTCCCGGGCGACGCCGAGCACCTCCCTCTCCAGGTCACGCGTCCACAGCGACCACTCGCTCTGCAGCGCCGCGATCGGGTGCACCGCCACCGCGCGCCGGACCGACGCCGCCGACGCCTCCGACAGCCCGAGGTGGCGGACCTTCCCCTGCTGCACGAGCTCGGCCATCGCCCCGACGGTGTCCTCGATCGGCACCCGCGGGTCCACCCGGTGCTGGTAGTAGAGGTCGATCACGTCGACGCCCAGCCGCCGCAGGCTGGCCTCGGCGCAGGCCCGCACGTTCTCCGGCCGGCCGTCGATGTCCATGCCCCCCGAGCCGTTGCGGCGCAGCGAGAACTTCGTGGCCAGCTGCACCTCGTCGCGCCGGCCGCGGATCGCCTCGCCCACCAGCTCCTCGTTGTGCCCGTCGCCGTAGACGTCGGAGGTGTCGAGGAAGGTGATCCCGAGGTCGAGCGCGCGGTGCACGGTGGCGATCGACTCGTCGCGGTCGGCGGCGCCGTACATCTGGCTCATGCCCATGCAGCCCAGTCCGAGCGCGGAGACGACCAGGCCGTCCCGGCCGAGGGTCCGGGGAGACGCAGGAGAGGTCATGCCCCGCATCCTCGTCCCGGCCGCCGACGGGACGCCACCGGCCGTTTCCCTCGGGGTGGCCCGGGTAGCCGCCCGGGGTCGCGACTCCCCGGGAGGACCCATGAGCCCGCGCCCCGCCCGCCGCACCGCCCGCCTGCTCGGGCTGGCCAGCCTCGGCCTCGGCACCACCATGCTCGTCGACCCGCGAGGTGTGGCCCGCTTCGCCGGCGTCGACGACTCCCCCGTGGCGCTGCCGGTCGTCACCGCCGTCGGGGCCCGGGAGCTGGCGCACGCCGCCGGCCTGCTCGCCGGGCGGCCGGGCTGGGCGTGGACCCGCGTGCTCGGCGACGCCGTCGACCTCGCCGTCATGGGCGTCGCGCTGCAGAACCGCCGCGGCGACCGGCACGATCGGCTGCGCACCGTCCTCGTCGGCGCGTCGGTGCTCGCGGCGGTCGACCTGCTCACCGCCCTGCGCTCGCGCCGCCGTCGCGGCTCCTCCGACGGGCGGGCCGGCAGCCCCACCCCCGTGGAGCGGCGGGCGGCGGCCCCGGGGCTGCTGGCCCCGCTGGTCGACGTCCGCCCCGCGCTGGCCGGCGTCGCCCGGCAGCCGGTGCGGCGGCCGGGCGGGACCGACGCCCCCGACCTCCCCGCGGGGAGCTAGCCCCCCGCGGTCAGGAACGCGTCGACGACCGGCGCGAGCTCCGGGGCGGCGAACACGTCGTAGTGGGTGCGCCCCGGCAGGACCGCCAGCCGCGACGCCGGCCGGCCCGAGCCGTCCCAGCCGGCGTCGCGCAGCCCGCCGCCGAGCAGGGCGAAGAACTCCGCCGCGTGGGCGGGCGGGATGCCGTCGGCGTCGGCGTAGGCCAGCAGCACGGGCAGCGTCAGGGCGCGGACCTCGTCGGTCCAGTCGTAGTCGCCGCTGATCAGCGCGCCGGTCTTGTCCATCAGCGCCGGGAAGGCGTCGACGTCGGGTGCGACCGCCGCGTACGCCTCGTACAGCGGCGTCCGCCGCATCCACTCCAGGCCCGCGGAGGACACCGACTCCTGGCCCGCCCGGACGTCGGGGAACCAGCCGTCCCGCCGGCACGGCGCCGACACCACGACCAGCCGGCGCACGGCCTCCGGGGACCGGATCGCCGTCCGCAGCACCACCCCGCCGCCGAGCGAGTAGCCGAGCAGGTCGGCCGGGCCGGGGCCGAGGGAGCCGACCAGCGCGGCGACGTCGTCGGCGAACGCCTCCCAGGTGAAGGGCCGGTCGACGTCCGCGGTGTGCCCGTGCCCCTGGAGCTCGACGGCGACCACCCGCCGCCCCGCGGCCAGCCGCTCGAGGACGTCGCCGAACATCTCGACCACGCCGAACCCGCCGTGGACGACGACCAGCGGCGGACCGCCCTCCCCGACGCTGCGCCAGTACATCCGCACGCCACCGGTCACCGGCGCGTACCCCTCCTCGACCCGCGGGCCCGTCGTCGTCATGCCGCTAGGACGCCGCGGGCGGCCGGGACTCATCGGTGGTGGTGGGATGGGGGCAGCGCGCCCGACCGGGGCGCCGGGCGAGGAGGTCCGCGTGCAGTACGCCGAGTCCGTCGTCGACCTGATCGGCGGCACCCCGCTGGTCCGGCTGTCGTCGGTGACCGCCGACCTCGGCCCGGACGCACCGCTGGTGCTGGCCAAGGTCGAGTACATGAACCCCGGCGGGTCGGTGAAGGACCGCATCGCCGTGCGGATGGTCGACGCCGCCGAGGCCAGCGGGGAACTGCAGCCGGGCGGGACCATCGTCGAGCCGACCAGCGGCAACACCGGCGTCGGCCTGGCGCTGGTCGCCCAGCAGCGCGGCTACCGGTGCATCTTCGTGTGCCCCGACAAGGTCAGCCAGGACAAGGTCAACACGCTGCGGGCGTACGGCGCCGAGGTGGTCGTCTGCCCCACCGCCGTCGACCCGTCCGACCCGCGCTCCTACTACTCGGTCTCCGACCGGCTGGCCCGCGAGACGCCGGGCGGCTGGAAGCCCGACCAGTACGCCAACCCGGCCAACCCCCGCTCGCACTACGAGACGACCGGGCCGGAGATCTGGGAGCAGACCGAGGGGAAGGTGACCTGCTTCGTCACCGGCGTCGGCACCGGCGGCACGATCAGCGGCATCGGCCGATACCTCAAGGAGGCCTCCGGCGGGCGGGTGCAGGTGGTCGGCGTCGACCCCGAGGGGTCGGTGTACTCCGGCGGCACCGGCCGGCCCTACCTCGTCGAGGGCGTCGGTGAGGACTTCTGGCCCGAGGCCTACGACCGGTCGATCGCCGACGACATCGTCGCCGTCTCCGACGCCGACTCGTTCCGGATGACCCGCCGCCTGGCCCGCGAGGAGGGCCTGCTCGTCGGCGGCTCCTGCGGGATGGCCGTCGTCGGCGCGCTGCGCGCGGCCGAGCGGCTGGGGCCCGACGACGTCGTCGTGGTGCTGCTGCCCGACGGCGGCCGCGGCTACCTCAACAAGATCTTCAACGACCGGTGGATGGCCGACTACGGCTTCCTCGACGTCGCCACCGGCGAGACGGTCGGCGAGCTGCTGCACGGCAAGGGCGGGGTGACGCCGGAGCTCGTGCACACCCACCCCAACGAGACCGTCCGCGACGCGATCGACATCCTGCGCGAGTACGGGGTCAGCCAGATGCCGGTCGTCCGCGCCGAGCCCCCGGTGACCGCCGGCGAGGTGGTCGGCTCGGTCGACGAGAAGGTCCTGCTCGACGCGCTGTTCGCCGGCCGCGCCTCGCTGTCGGACCGGGTGGAGAAGCACATGTCCGCGCCGCTGCCGATCATCGGCTCCGGCGAGCCGGTGAGCGCCGCCGTCGCGGAGTTCGGCGAGGCCGACGCGCTCGTCGTGCACGTCGACGGCAAGCCCGCGGGCGTGGTCACCCGCCAGGACGTGCTCGGCCACCTGGCGGGGGTGACCCGGTGACCGAGTTCCCCGGCTTCGACACCCGCGCCATCCACGCCGGGCAGGACCCCGACCCGGCCACCGGCGCGGTCGTCGTCCCCCTGCACCTGGCCACCACGTTCAAGCAGGACGGCGTCGGCGGGCTGCGCGGCGGCTACGAGTACGCCCGCAGCGCCAACCCGACCCGGGACGCGCTGCAGGCGCTGCTGGCGTCGCTGGAGGAGGGCACCGCGGGGCTGGCCTTCGCCTCAGGCCTGGCCGCCGAGGACACCCTGCTGCGCACCGTCTGCGCGCCGGGCAGCCACGTCGTGCTCGGCGGGGACGCCTACGGCGGCACCTTCCGGCTCATCTCGAAGGTGGTCTCGCGCTGGGGCGTCGAGCACACGCCGGCCGACCTCAACGACGCCGACGCGCTGCGCGCCGCCATCCGCCCGGGGTCCACCCGCGTCGTCTGGTGCGAGACGCCGACCAACCCCCTGCTCAACGTCGCCGACATCGCGCGCACCGCCGAGATCGCGCACGAGGCCGGCGCGCTGCTCGTCGTCGACAACACCTTCGCCAGCCCCTACCTGCAGCGGCCGCTGACGCTGGGCGCCGACATCGTCGTGCACTCCACGACGAAGTACCTCGGCGGGCACTCCGACGTCGTCGGCGGGGCGCTGGTCGTCCGCGACGGCGACCTCGCCGAGCAGCTGACCTACTCCCAGAACGCCATGGGGGCGGTCTCCGGGCCGCTGTCGGACTGGCTGGTCGTGCGCGGCATCAAGACCCTCGGCGTGCGGATGGAGCGCCACCAGGCCAACGCCGCCCGGATCGCGGAGTACCTGACCGCGCACCCGGCCGTGTCCCGGGTGCTCTACCCCGGCCTGCCCGACCACCCCGGCCACGAGATCGCGGCCCGGCAGATGTCCGGGTACGGCGGGATGCTGTCGTTCCGGCTGGCCGGCGGCGAGGAGGCGGCCCTGCGGGTCTGCGAGCGGGCGCGGCTGTTCACGCTGGCCGAGTCCCTCGGCGGCGTCGAGTCGCTCATCGAACACCCGCACCGGATGACGCACGCCAGCGCCGCCGGCTCCCCGCTGGAGGTCCCGGGCGACCTGGTGCGCCTGTCGGTGGGCATCGAGGACGTCGACGACCTGCTCGCCGACCTCGAGCAGGCTCTCGGCTAGTCCCGCTCGAGCAGGGTGATCGCCCCCGTCGGGCACTGCGAGACCGCGTCGCGCACGGCGGCGGCGTCGTCCGGCTGCTCCTGCAGCACCCGGACGGCGCCGTCGTCGTCGACCTTGAACGCGTCGGGGGCGAGCAGTTCGCACGAGCCCGCCCCGACGCACACCTCGCGGTCGGCCACGACCCGCATCAGCGGTCCCCGCCCAGCCGCGCGGGCAGCCGCTTGAGGCCGTTGACGAACGACGACGCCAGCCGGTGTGGCGGGCCGGTGACCTCGAGGTCGGGCAGCTGGTCGAAGACGGCCCGGAAGGTCACCTGCAGCTCGCGGCGGGCGAGGTGCGCGCCGAGGCAGAAGTGCGGGCCCTTGGAGCCGAAGCCGACGTGCGGGTTGGGGTCGCGGCCGACGTCGAAGCGCTGCGGGTCGGCGAACACCTCGGGGTCGCGGTTGGCGGCGGCGTAGAACAGCAGGAACTTCTCCCCCGCGGTGAAGGCGTGGCCGTTGATCTCGCCGTCCTGCGTGGCGGTGCGGCGCATCCAGGTCACCGGGCTCACCCAGCGCACGACCTCCTCGACGCCGGTGCGGTCCAGCGCCGGGTCGGCGGCCCAGCGGGCCCACTGGTCGGGGTGCTGCGAGAGCGCCAGCAGGCCCTGGGAGATCGCGTTGCGGGTGGTCTCGTTGCCGGCGACCAGCAGCAGGATGAAGAACGAGGCGATCTCCTGGTGCGACAGCCTCTCGCCGTCGACCTCGGTGCTGACCAGCGCGGTGGTGAGGTCGTCGCGCGGCTCGGCCAGCCGCTCGGCCGCCAGCCGCTCCATCAGGGCCGCCATCTCCATGCCCGCGGTGAGGAAGGCGGTCAGCGGGTCGTCGTTCTCGATGAGCTCCGGGTCGCCGCCGGACAGGATGACGTTCGAGTTGGCCAGCACGGAGGCGCGGTCGGCCTCCGGGACGCCCATCATGTCGCAGATGACCCGCAGCGGGATCGGCGCGGCGATGTCGGCGACGACGTCGATGCTCCCGTCCCCGGCCTCCGCCTTCGCCCGGGCGCGCGCCAGGACGTCGTCGACGACGGCGCGCACCGAGTCCAGCGTCCGCTCGAGCATCCGCGGCGTGAACGTCTTCGACACGATGCGGCGGATCTTGGCGTGCCGCGGGTCGTCCATGCTGATCAGCGAGCCGTAGAACTCGTTGAGGTCGGCCGGCACGTCCTGCATGGACACCGCGCCCTTGCCGGAGCAGAAGACGGCCGGCCGGCAGCTGATCGCCTCGAGGTCGGCGTAGCGGGTGACCGCGTGGTAGCCGGGGCCGGGCGGGAAGCCGGGGATGTCGGGCTCGGCGAAGAAGGCGAAGGGGCGCTCGCTGCGCAGCCGGTCGAAGGCGGCGTGGCGGTACTCCGGCGGGGTCGTCCACCAGTCCCGGTCGGACAGGTCGACGGTCGCCAGGTCGACGCCGCCTGCGTCGGCCGGGGGCACGGCTGCGATGGTCACGGGACGACTCCCTCGTCGTAACGGTCACCTCTGACCGCACGCTAGAGAGGACCGGGTGTGAGGGGCAACACACCCGGGCGCGTCGGCCGGCTCAGGACCGGCCGAGTCGCCCGGTGAGCCAGGCGCGGGCCTCCGCGCCGCCGCGCCGCCCGCGCTCGCGCGCCGCGGCCACCACGCCGTCGAGCTCGCCGGACAGGCAGCGGGTCAGCGCGGCGTCGAGGGCCGCGACGCCGACCTCCTCGGCCGGCACCACGAGCGGCCAGCCGAGGGCGCCGGCCTGCCGGGTGACCTTGGCGCCGCCGGCGACGGGGTCGCAGGCCACCACGGGCCGGCCGGCCTTCAGCCCGAGCACCAGCCCGTGCAGCCGCATGCTCACCACGACGTCGGCGCGCGTGATGAGCGCCTCCACCTGGGCCGGGCGCCGGGGGTGCGGCTTCTCGTACATGTCCATCCCGAGCTCGAACCAGGGCAGCTGCCGGGCGGCCAGCCACTCCTCGATCTCCTCGCGGACACCGTCGGCACGGCTCCGGTCGCCGTACTCGGCCTGCGCCGGGGTGAAGGCCACCGCGACCACCGGCGCGGTGGCGGCCGGGCCGGCGGCGGCGAGGTCGGGGCGGGCGATCCCGTCGGCGTCGCGCTCCCACACCTCGTCGAACAGCGCCCGCCCGGCCTCCTCGACCACCGAGACGTTGACGGCGAGGCGCCGGCAGCCGGCGAAGGCGCCCGTCAGCTCGCGCAGCAGCGGCGAGTCGCGGACCGGCCCGGTGACGAACACCAGGTGCGTGTAGCCCGCGGGGTCGACGTCGCGCCAGTCGACGCCGCGGCCGTCCGCGCCGCCCTCGAGGAACGGCGCGACGGCGACGTCGTACGGCACACCCAGCTCGGTGAGCCAGCCGGCGACGACGTCCCCGCCCAGCTCGTCGCCGACGGTGGCGATCACCTCGTCGAAGCTGAACCACCCGGCCACGAGGACGCGCACACGGTCCACCCAACCAGGCGGGCCGCGGCGTCGCGCGTCAGGAGTCGCGCGCCACCAGGTCGCCGTACTCCGGGTGGCGCTCGATCCAGCCGCGCACGAACGAGCACTGCGGGACGACGGAGCCGCCGCGGCCCCGCACGTCGTCCAGCGCGGCGCGGACGAGCGTGCCGCCCAGGCCCGAGCCCTCGGAGTCCGGGTCGATCTCGGTGTGGGTGAAGACCACCGTCTCGCCACGCCGCTGGTAGGCGGCCAGGCCGAGCAGGCGGTCGCCGTCGCGGATCTCGTAGCGGTCGGCGTCGGGGGCGTCGTGGACGGTCGGCTCCATGCCGTGCGCCAACCGGCGCCGGGCCGCTCCTGTTCCGGGGGAACGACGAGGGCCCCGGAGCGGTGTGCTCCGGGGCCCTCGTGCCAGTAGCGGGGACAGGATTCGAACCTGTGACCTCTGGGTTATGAGCCCAGCGAGCTACCGAGCTGCTCCACCCCGCGTCGGTACGGATCACTCTACACGGCCTCCGGGGGCCGTCGACGCGGGCCTCCGGTGACCTCCGTCGCCCCCTCGCCCGGCGCGCCACGCGAGCCGACCCCGGACGCGGCGAGGGCCCCGGATCGGGTGATCCGGGGCCCTCGTCGTGCGAGTAGCGGGGGCAGGATTCGAACCTGCGACCTCTGGGTTATGAGCCCAGCGAGCTACCGAGCTGCTCCACCCCGCGTCGGTGAGACCACTGTACCCCGCGGGGACGGCGGCCGCAGACGGGGGCCGCCGGGCCGGTCAGGCCGGCCGGCCGGCACCCTCCCGCAGCAGCCTGACCAGGGCGTTCGTCGAGGAGTCGGAGTCGTAGTCCGGCGCACCCTCGCTCTGCAGCTTCGGCGCCAGCTCGTTGGCCATGACCTTGCCGAGCTCCACGCCCCACTGGTCGAAGCTGTTGATCCCCCACACCACGCCCTGGGTGAAGACGCGGTGTTCGTAGGTGGCCACGAGCTGCCCCAGCGTCGACGGCGTCAGCTTCGGCGCCACGATCGCGTTGGACGGGTGGTTGCCCGGCATGACCTTGTGCGGGACGACGTCGGCGGCGGTCCCGTCGGCGGCGACCTCCTCGGCGGTCCGGCCGAAGGCGAGCGCGCGCGGCTGGGCGAGGAAGTTGGACAGGAACAGGTCGTGCATGCCGTCGAGGTCCCTGCCGTGGGCGAGGTCGTTCGGCTGCGCGAAGGCGAGGAAGTCCGCCGGTACGAGCACCGTGCCCTGGTGCAGCAGCTGGTAGAACGCGTGCTGGCCGTTGGTGCCCGGCTCCCCCCACACGATCTCGCCGGTGGCGACGTCGACCGGCGACCCGTCGAGGCGCACCGACTTGCCGTTGGACTCCATGCACAGCTGCTGGAGGTAGGCGGGGAACCGCGCCAGGTACTGCGAGTACGGCAGCACGGCCTGCGTCTGGGTGCCGAAGAAGTCGACGTACCAGACGCTGATCAGCCCGAGCAGCGCCGGCAGGTTCTCCTCCCAGGGCGCGGTGCGGAAGTGCTCGTCGACGGCGTGGAAGCCGTCGAGCAGCTCGCGGTACCGCTCCGGGCCGATGGCCACCATGAGCGACAGCCCGATGGCCGACGTGAACGAGTAGCGGCCGCCGACCCAGTCCCAGAAGCCGAACATGTTCTCGGTGTCGATGCCGAACTCGGCGACCTTCTGCGCGTTGGTCGACACCGCGGCGAAGTGCTTCGCCACCGCCGTCTCGTCGCCGCCGAGCCCCTCGAGCAGCCAGCGCCGGGCCTCACGGGCGTTGGTCAGCGTCTCCTGCGTGGTGAACGTCTTGGACGCGACGATGAACAGCGTGCTCGCCGGGTCGAGGTCGCGGGTGGCCTCGGCGAGGTCCGCCGGGTCGATGTTGGAGACGAACCGGACGGTGATCGACCGCTCGGAGTAGTCGCGCAGCGCCTGGTGGGCCATCGCCGGGCCGAGGTCGGAGCCGCCGATGCCGATGTTGACCACCGCGCGGATCCGCTCGCCGGTGTGCCCGGTCCACTCCCCGCCGCGCACCCGGTCGGCGAAGGACGCCATCCGGCCGAGCACCTCGTGCACCTCGGCGTTGACGTCGTGCCCGTCGACGTCGAGGCCGCTGGTCCGCGGGTCGCGCAGCGCCACGTGCAGCACGGCGCGGTCCTCGGTGCTGTTGACGTGCTCGCCGCGGAACATCGCCTCGGTGCGCTCCCGCAGGCCGGCGGCGTCGGCCAGCGCGGCGAGCAGCCGCACCGTCTCGCGGGTCAGCCGGTTCTTGGAGTAGTCGAGGTACAGGTCGCCGGCCGTGACGACCAGGTCCGTGCCCCGCTGCGGGTCCTCGGCGAAGAGGTCGCGCAGGTGCCGGTGCCCGATCTCGCCGTGGTGCTCGGCCAGGGCCCGCCACTCCGGGGTCTCGCTGATCCGCATGTGTCCTCCTGCTCGCGCGCGTCGGCCGCGTACAGCCTTCCCTAGCGGCCGGCGGGCGGCCATGCGGCCCCGGACGGCAGCGGCCCCGGACGGCAGCGGCCCCGGACGGCAGCGGCCCCGGACGGCAGCGGCCCCGGACGGCAGCGGCCCCGGACGGCAGCGGGCCCCGGCCCTCGCGAGGAGGACCGGGGCCCGGACTGCCGTGCGGGAGGCGTCAGCCGGTCGGCGACGCCGGGGCCGCCGAGCCCGCCGCGGCCTGCGCCGCCTCGTACGCCTCGACGGCGTCCTGCAGGTCGGCCAGCGCCTGCCCCTGCGCGGCGAAGTCGCCGGAGCGCTGGGCGTCCTCGAGCCGCTGCAGGGCCGCGTCGAGGTCGGACACCGCCTGGTCGAGCTCCGGCGCCGACGTACCGCCGCCGTCCGGCGGGGTGGTCGGGTCGGCCGGCGCCGACGGGTCGGCCGGCGGCGTGGTCGGCGTCGTCGGCTCCTGCGGGTCGGGCGTGGAGTCCGCGTCGTCGGAGTCGGTCGCGGTGTCGCCCGCGCCGGCGCCGAAGACCTGGTCGAGCGCCTCGGACAGGGTGTTGGCGTACCCCACCGAGCCGCCGTAGTTGACCAGCACCTTGCGCAGCAGCGGGAAGGAGTTCTCCCCCGTGCCCTCGACGTAGAGCGGCTGCACGTACAGCAGGCCGTTCCGGCCGATGGGCAGGGTCAGCAGGTTGCCGAACACCGCCTGCGAGTCCTCGCTGTTGAACAGCGTGAGGTCACGCGCGACCTGGTCGTTGGTGTTGAACGACTGCTGCACCTGCTGCGGCCCGCGGAACGGCGTGTTGCCCGGCAGCTGCAGCACCTGGATCGACCCGTAGCTGTCCGGGTCGCTCGACGCCGAGATGAACGCCGAGAGGTTCTGCCGGCGGAAGGCGTTGAGGGCGCTGGTGAGCTGGAACGTCGCGCCGTCCTCCCCCGGCCGCGCGGCCAGGATGTAGTACGGCGGCTGGGCCTCACCGGTGGCCTGCGTCTCCTCCGACTGCGTGGGGTCGGTCGGCACCGCCCAGCGGTCGTTCTGCTGGTAGAAGTCGCTCGGGTTGCTCACGTGGTAGCGCGTGAGGATGTCCCGCTGCAGCTTGAACAGGTCCTCCGGGTACCGGACGTGGCTGACGAGCTCCTCGCTCATGTCCTCGCGCGGCTCGATGACACCGGGGAACGCGGCCTCGTACGCCTTGAGGACCGGGTCCTCCTCGTCCCACTCGTACAGCCGCACGGTGCCGTCGTAGGCGTCGACGGTCGCCTTGACCGAGTTGCGGATGTAGTTGAACTGCTCGTTGGGCAGCGCCGTCGTGCCCTGGCCGGTGAGCGCGTCCGCGGCGGCCTCGCCGAGCTCCATCCGCTCGGAGTACGGGTAGGCGTCCGACGTCGTGTAGCCGTCGAGGATCCAGGTGACCCGGCCGTCGATCACCGCGGGGTACGGGTCGCCGTCGACCTCGAGGAACGGCGCGGCCTTCTCCACCCGCTCGCGCGGGTCGCGGACGTAGAGGACGCGGGAGGCGTCGTTGACCGCGCTGGAGAGCAGGAAGTTCCGCTCGCGGTAGTAGATGGCGAAGGTCAGCTGCCGGAAGAAGCTGCCGATCGCGACGCCGCCCTCGCCGTCGTAGGTGTTGTTGACCTCGCCCTCGGAGCCGTCCTCGGGCCGGTCGAACTCCTGCGGGTTCGCCCCCTCCGGCGCGCCGACCACCGAGTAGTCCTCGATGAGCTCGCCGTAGTAGATGCGCCCCTGCTCGACGTCGATGTCGCCGACCGTGGGCAGGTCCCGGCTGGTGAAGTTGGGCTCGCCGCCCTCCTGGCCGGTGACCACCTGGTTGGCCGGCGCGGCCACGAAGCCGTTGCCGTGCGTGTAGACGGTGTGCCGGTTGATCCAGGTGTCCTGGTTCTCCGACAGGCTGCCGCTCTCCAGCTCGCGGACGGCGACCACGTAGTCGCGCGTCTCGCCGTCGACCGTGTACCGGTCGATGTCGAGCTTGTCGGGGAAGCCGTAGACGTTGCGGATCTGCTGGCGCGCGGTGAACGTGTCCGACAGGACGTTGGGGTCCAGCAGGCGGGCGTTGGGGATCGTCGCCTGGTCGTCGCGCAGCTCGCCGGAGGCGGACTCGGTGTCGGCGTCGTCGCCGGTGGTCTGCTGCGCGTAGTCGATGTAGTCGACCTCGGTGAGGTCGTAGGCCTCGCGGGTCGAGGCGATCGCCCGCTCGATGTAGGCGGCCTCCCGCTCGTTGGCGCTCGGGCGGACCACGAACTGCTGCACGATGGCGGGGTAGGCCACGCCGATCACCAGGCTCGACAGCAGCAGCAGGACCAGCGCCGCGGCCGGCAGCCGGAAGTTGCGGACGACGACGTTGGCGAAGAACGCGATGGCGCAGAACGCGGCGGCGAAGACCAGGATCGTCTTGGCCGGCAGCAGCGCGTTGACGTCGGTGTAGCTCGCGCCGCTGAACAGCTCGCCGCGGTCGGAGTAGACGAGGTCGTACCGGTCGAACCAGTAGGCGACGGCCTTGAGCGCCACGAACAGGCCCAGCAGCACCGACAGCTGCACCATCGCCGCGCCGGTCAGCTTCTGCCCCGGCGTCTGCAGCCGCAGCCCGCCGAAGACGTAGTGCGTGAGCAGCGACCCGATGAGCGCCAGCAGCACGATCGCGAAGCCGAAGCTGATCAGCAGCCGGTAGAAGGGGTACTCGAAGACGAAGAACGACAGGTCGAGCCCGAACTGCGGGTCGGTCTGGTTGAACGGCACCGAGTTGCGGAAGGTCAGCCAGGTCTCCCAGCTGCCCTGCGCGGTGAACCCGGCGAACAGGCCGACGACGACGGCGACGGCGGTGAGCACCAGGGTGCGGCGCGGCTCGAGCGACTGGCGGTAGCGCTCGAGGTTCTGCTGCTCCAGCGACATCGGCCGGAACGCGGGACGGAACCGGTAGGCGAGGTACACGGCCAGCGCGGTCAGCCCGCCGGTGGCCACGCCGGCCACGGCGAACAGCAGCGCGCGCGTCTGGAGCTCGGTCCAGAACACCTCGGTGAACCCGGTCTCGTCGAACCAGAGGTAGTCGACGTAGACGTTGGTCAGCGTCCCGATGGCCGTGAACAGCACCAGCAGCACGGCGATGGACCCGATGACCACCTTCGCGCGCCGCGACAGCGTCGGCACGGACACGGGGGGCCGCATGGCCACGAGCGGTCTCCTTCAGTTGCAGGTGCGGCGGCACACCGGGAGGTGCGTCACCGCGGTGGGGCGACCGCGTGCGGTCGGACACGCGCCGCCACGACGGCGCGGACACCGGTCCGCCGGACGGTCCGGTGTCGCCCCGACCAACGTCCGGCGCGGCACCGGGTTCCCCGGCGGGGCCCGTGCTGGCCGACAGCATCCCCCACGCGGGGCGTCCCGTGCCGGGGGCCGGGTCAGCAGCCCTGCGGCGTGCGCCCGGCGCGGACGTCCTCGAGGGCGGTGAGCGCGTCGTCGAGCGTCGCCACCCGCGCCAGGGTCAGGTCGGCGGCCGGGGAGCCGAGTGCGTCGGCGCAGTTGTCGGCCGGCACGAGGAACAGCTCGGCACCGATCTCCTGCGCCGCGACCATCTTGAGCTGGATGCCGCCGATCGGGCCCACGGTGCCCTCGGCGTCGATCGTGCCGCTGCCGGCCACCACGGCGCCCTCGGTGAGGTCGGTGTCGCCGACGAGGTCGAGGATGCCGAGCGTGAGCATCAGGCCCGCCGAGGGGCCGCCGACGTCGGCCACGTCGATGTCGACGTCGAAGGGCGCCGAGGGCTGCTCGGTCACCAGCACGCCCAGCACCGAGCCCGCGCGCCCCTCGGCGGCCGCCGTCGTCAGGGTCGCGGTCCCCGGGTCGCCGAGGCGGGTGTAGCCCACCTCGACCTCGGTGCCCGGCGCGATGCCGCCGAGGACGGTGGTCAGCGTGGCCGAGTCCGGGGTGGCCTGACCGGCCACCGACTCGATCGCGTCGCCCTCCTCGAGCAGGCCGTCCGACGGCGAGTCGTCCCCGGACAGCCCGCGGACGACGACCTTCACCGGGTAGCCGAGCTGACCGAGCGCCGCGGCCTCCGCCGACTCCTCCGAGGTGAGGAAGGCCTGCCGGTTGGCCTGCTCGATCTCCTCCTCGGTCTGGTCGGGCGGGTACACCGACTCCTCGGGGACGACGCTGATCTCGTCGTCGAACCAGCCGCGGACCGCCTCCACCAGGCTCAGGCCCGCGCGGCTGACACCGACGGTGGTGAGGTTCAGGTTGCCGCTGACCTCGTTGCGGTCGCGGCCCCGGACGCTGATCACGGGGTCGCCGTCGATGTCTCCGAGGGTGTTGAAGGTCGGTCCGGGCACCTGGGCCACGTAGGGCACCGGCAGCGCCGCCCCGAGCACCCCGGCCACCAGCAGCAGCACCACACCGACGGCGAGGACGGCGACGCGACGGGTCACGACCGGCCAGCCTAGGTGGTGTTGCCGGCGGCGTCCGCTGACGGCGGACAGCCGGGTCCCCGATCCGCCCGCGACGGCGTGATCACGCGTCTACCGTGGGGGCATGAGCGACGTGCCGTTCGGCTTCGGGCTCCCCGACCGGGACCCCGAGCGCCGCGACCAGCCCAGCCCGAACGACCCGTTCGGGTTCTCCGCGCTGTTCGGGGCCGGTGGCGCCGGCGGCACGCCCGAGGAGCTGCTGGGCAAGATGCCGCTGTTCGCGGAGCTGCAGAAGCTCATGAACTGGTCGGGCGGCCCGGTGAACTGGGACCTGGCCCGCCAGGGCGCCATCAGCGGGCTGGCCACCGGCACGCAGCCGACGTCGGAGGCCGAGCGCGCCGCCGTCACCGAAGCGCTGCGGCTGGCCGACCTGTGGCTGGACCAGGTGACCGACCTGCCCTCCGGCGTCGACCGCGCGGTGGCCTGGTCGCGCGTGGAGTGGGTGGAGCAGACGCTGCCGGCCTGGAGCCGGCTGATCGACCCGCTGGCCGAGAAGGTCGTCGCGGCGATGACCAGCGCGCTGCCGCAGGAGGCCATGGCGATGGCCGGGCCGCTGGCCGGGCTCATGGGCCGGATGGGCGGGCTGATGTTCGGCGCCCAGGTCGGCCAGGCGATGGGCCGACTGGCGGGCGAGGTGCTCACCGGCACCGAGGTGGGGCTGCCGCTGGCACCGGCCGGGTCCGGGGTGCTGGTGCCGCAGAACGTCGCGGAGTTCGCCTCGGGTCTCGACCGCCCGGCCGACGAGGTGCGGCTGTTCCTCGCCCTGCGCGAGGCGGCGTCGCTGCGGCTGTTCGCGCACGTCCCGTGGCTGCGCCAGCAGCTGCACGACGCCGTCCACGCCTACGCGCGCGGGATCACCATCGACCGCGAGGCGATCGAGCGCGGGCTCAACGACGCGATGGGCTCGATGGGCGGCGGCTTCGACCCGTCGAACCCCGAGGCGATCCAGGAGCTGCTCGGCAGCGGCCTGCTCGAGCCGGAGGAGACGCCGGAGCAGCAGATGGCGCTGCGCCGGCTGGAGACCCTGCTCGCGCTCGTCGAGGGCTGGGTGGACGCCGTCGTCGCCGCGGCGGCCGGTGAGCGGCTGCCGGGCCACGGCGCGCTGGCCGAGACCATGCGCCGGCGGCGCGCCTCGGGCGGTCCGGCCGAGCAGACGTTCGCCACGCTCGTCGGGCTGCAGCTGCGCCCGCGCCGCCTGCGCGACGCCGCGACCGTGTGGGGCGCCATGTCCCAGCGGTACGGGTCGGCCGAGCGCGACCGGCTGTGGTCGCACCCCGACCTGCTGCCCACGTCCGACGACCTCGACGAGCCGCTGGACTTCGTGGCCCGCCAGGGCGTCGACGACGAGCTGCGCGCCCTGACCGAGGAGGCCGAGGCACAGGGCGGTGCGGCCGACGACACGGTCGACCCGGCCGACGGTCAGGACGGGGACTCCCCCACCCGCTGACGCCGCCCTGCGGGGCGCCGTGAGGAGTGGGGGCCGGAGGCTCCCGCGATCGAGCGGCGGGCTGGGCTCAGCGCACGACGGGGACGGCACCTGGCCGCGGTGTGATCCGGAGGATCACGATGTCACGGCTCAGTCGACGAGGTCGTCGTCCCCGGCCGGGTCGACGCCGTCGGCGCGGGCGGACTCCACGCCCTCGAGGAACCCGCGGGCCCGCTCGGCCTGCGGGTAGCGCGCCACCAGCGCCCAGAAGCGTGCGTCGTGCGCGGCCTCGAGCAGGTGCGCCAGCTCGTGGACGAGCACGTAGTCGACGACGTAGGCGGGCATCGTGCGCAGCCGGCTCGACAGCCGGATGCTCCCGTCGGCCGGGGTGCACGAGCCCCAGCGGCGCTGCTGGTTGTCCACCCACCGCACGCTGGCCGGGCGGGCGGCGCCGTCGAGGTGCGCCTCCGACAGGGCCCGCGCCCGGGCCATGAGGTCGTCGTCGCCGCCCATCGACCGGCGGCGGCGCTCCTCGCGGGTCTGCAGCTTGGCCACCATCTGCGCCACCCAGCGGCGCTCCTCCGCCGGCGTGAACGCGGCGGGGATGAGCACGACCGTGCGACCGGACTCGCGGTAGGCGGTCACCGTCCGGCGGCGCCGGGCGCTGCGGCGGACCTCGACCGGCCCGAGCGCGGAGGCCGGGTCGAGCGAGGAGTCGGGGGTCGTTCCGGGCACGGGAGGACCGTAGTTGCCCGCCCCTCCCCGACGCGCCCGGGGGAGCCACCCGCTCGGGTACGAGTCGCACGGACGGTGGACAGCCGGGCGCCCCGCCGGGCCGTCCGCCGTCCACAGCTCCGGCAGCGGCGTCATCGCAGGTGACGGCGCCGTTCCCGAGGGTGAGGCCGACCCCCTCCCCCGCCCCGTCCCCGGTCCGCGCACAGGGACACGCCGCCGGGTCCCCACGCTGCCCACAGAGTTGTCCACAGGCTGTGGGGAACGGGGCCCTGCGGACCCCCTGCCGCGCCGGGTCGGACGGTGCCGTCCGGGTAGCGTTCCGCGACGAGGGCGCCCGGAGCGGGGGTCGAGCATCCGGAGGGGAGACGGACCGTGGCGGAGAGCTACAACGGCTACTGCGTGAAGTGCAAGGAGAAGCGGGACTTCGACGGCGAGGTCAAGGTCAGCGAGTCCGGCCGCCGGATGGCCCAGGGCACCTGCCCGGTCTGCGGCACCAAGATGAACCGGATCCTCGGCAAGGCCTGACCGGCCTCCCGGAAGCCGCTCTGCGACGGCGGCGCCCGCACGGCGGGCGCCGCCGTCGCCGTTGCCCGGCCTGTGGACAGCGCGGGCGGGTCGACGCCGGCCGCTGGCACCCTGCGCCGGTGCCCGACGCCCATCCCCTCCTGCCGCCCGGCACGCCGCTGCTGCACCGCGCCCCCGACGCCCTCCAGGTCGGCGGGGTCGACGGTCCCGGCGCGGTGCTCACCGGCACCGACCCCGCCGCCCTGAGCGGCCTCCTGCGCGGTCTCGACGGACGCCGCACCCGCCGCGCGGTCCTGGCCGACGCCGCCGCGGCCGGGCTGGACCCCGGCCCGGTCGGCGCGCTGCTGGACACCCTGCGCGACGCCGGCGCCCTGGCCGACCTCGATGCCGCCGACCTGCTGGCCTCCGACGCCGGGCCGGCCGCCGCCGCACGCACCACCGCCGAACTGACGGCCGCGCGGCCGGGCGCCGGGCGCTGGCGGGCCCGTCGGGCGGCGTCGGTCGTGGTCGACGGCGCCACGCGGGTCGGCGTGCCGCTCGCGGCGCTGCTGGCCGCCAGCGGCGTGGGCCGGACCGTCGTCGCGGACGACGGCGTGGTGACCGCCGCGGACGCCGTCGTCGGCGGGCTGGGGGCCGACGACGAGGGACGCCCGCGCGGGCCGGCCGCCGCCGACGCCGTGCGCCGCGCCGCGCCGCTCGCCGACCTGCGCCCGCTGCCGCCCGGCGTCTCCCCCGACCTGGTCGTCCTGTCGCGGCCGTGGTCGGCGTCGGACCCCCTGGTCGCCGGACTGCACGACGCCGGCGTGCCGCACCTGGTGGCCACGGTGCGCGGGACGACCGGCGTCGTCGGGCCGCTGGTGGTGCCCGCGGTGACCAGCTGCCTGCACTGCGCCGACCTGCACCGCCGCGACGCCGACCCGCGCTGGCCGCTGCTCGCCGCCCAGCTCGCCACGGGCACCGGTCCGGCCGGCGGGTCGACGCTCACCTGCTGGGCCACCGCCCTGGTCGCCGCCCAGCAGGTGCTGGCCTACCTCGACGGCAGCGGGAGCCCCGCGGCGCTGTCCGCCGCGCTGGAGCTGCGCCCGCCGGACCTGGTCCCCCGCCGCCGCCCCTGGCCGCCGCACCCGTCGTGCGGGTGTACCGGCCCCTCCATCGGGGACGAGATCGGCCGTCCCGTCAGCGGCGATGGCGCCCGTAAGGGGACAATGGCACGGTGAGCGACGACGCACGCGGGATCCCGAGCGGCTCGATCTCGCGCACCGCGCGCCTGGCCGCGCTGCCTCTCGGTGCCGCCGGTCGCGCCACGCTCGGGATCGGCAAGCGGCTGTCGGGGCAGTCGTCGGAGGCGGTCACCGCCGAGCTGCAGCAGCGCACCGCCGAGCAGCTGTTCGCCGTCCTCGGCCAGCTCAAGGGCGGGGCGATGAAGCTCGGCCAGACGCTGTCGGTGTTCGAGGCCGCGGTGCCCGACGAGGTGGCCGCGCCCTACCGCCAGGCGCTGGTCAAGCTGCAGGAGGAGGCGCCGCCGATGCCGGTGCGGACCGTGCACGCGGTCCTCGCCCAGCAGCTCGGCGGCACCTGGCGCACGCGCTTCCGCGAGTTCGACGACCAGCCCGCCGCGGCGGCCAGCATCGGCCAGGTCCACCGGGCCACCTGGCGCGACGGCCGCGACGTCGCCGTGAAGATCCAGTACCCGGGCGCGGCCACCGCCCTGATGGCCGACCTCAACCAGCTCGCCCGCTTCGCCCGGCTGTTCGCCGCGGTGTTCCCGGGCATGGACGTCAAGCCGCTGATCGCCGAGCTGAAGGCCCGGGTGGTCGAGGAGCTCGACTACGGGCTCGAGGCCGACGCGCAGCGGCAGTTCTCCGCCGCCTACGCCGGCGACCCGGAGATCGTCGTCCCGCGGGTGGTGGCCAGCGCGCCGAAGGTCATCGTCTCCGAGTGGCTCGAGGGCGTCCCGCTCTCGCGCGTCATCGTCGACGGCACCCGCGAGCAGCGCGACCGGGCCGGCCACCTGATGGCCCAGCTGCACTTCTCCGCGCCGCACCGCGCCCGGCTGCTGCACGCCGACCCGCACCCGGGCAACTTCCGGCTCGTCGACGGCGACCGGCTCGGCGTCATCGACTTCGGCGCCACCGCCCGCCTGCCCGACGGGCTGCCCGAGCCGATCGGCCGGCTGGTGCGGTGGGCGCTGGAGGGCCGCGCCGAGGAGGTGCTGACCGACCTCCGTGCCGAGGGCTTCGTCCGGCCGGGGGTGCAGGTCGACGCCCAGGGCGTGCTCGACTACCTGCGGCCGATGCTCGAGCCCATCGAGCGGGAGACCTTCCGGTTCACCCGCGCGTGGATGCAGGAGCAGGCCGCCCGGCTCGCCGACCCGCGCAGCGACGCGAGCAAGCTAGGACGCCAGCTCAACCTGCCCCCGGCCTACCTGCTCATCCACCGGGTGACGGTCGGCTCGATCGGGGTGCTCTGCCAGCTCGACGCCGCCGCCGGCTACCGCAGCGTCCTCGAGGAGTGGCTGCCCGGCTTCCGCGGCTGAGTCCGCCCACCGGAGAACGACAGGAGGCCGGGTCCCCGACGCACCGGGAGCGTCGGGGACCCGGCCTCGTCCGGGAGGGGCACGGCGTGCCCCGGATGATCGCCGTCTCTCAGCGGACGGCGGCGCTGGCCCGCGCGGCACGCCGGCTGGCGTACTCCGCGCGCCGGGCCCACCGGCGCGCGGCCCGCAGGCGCCGGACGCGACCGGCGGTGTCGGCCTCCGCGCGCAGCTCGCTGAGCCGCGTGGTGGCCAGGTCGTACTCGTAGCTGTACATCGTGGGTCCTCGGTGCTCGTCGGGCGTCGGCGCCCGGTGGGAGTGCTCTCGCTGTTCGCTGGCGCCGTCCCCGCTCACGCGGCGACGACCTTGCGGGGACGGCCCCGCGGACGCTTGCGGGCGATCACGACGCCCCGCTCGAAGATCTCGCCGCCCCAGACGCCCCAGGGCTCGCCGCGGTCGAGCGCGCCCGCCAGGCAGGCGTCGCGGACCGGGCAGTCGCCGCACAGGACCTTGGCCTGCTCGAGGGCCGCGGGGCTCTCGGCGAACCACAGGTCCGGGTCGTCGCTCCCGCGGCACGGCAGGGGCCGCCGCACGGGGGCCGGGGCCAGGGGCGTGTGCGGCGTCCTCGGGGTGGCGCCACCGGTCCGGGGGAGCCCGGGTCGGCGGTGGGACGTCGGGCGGTCGATCGTCTGCTGCACTGCCGCTCCTCCTCGTACTCGTCGTCTCGCAGCCGGCGGGGGCCCGCCGACCGGGTGGTCGGGGCCGGGTGCCGCGAGAAAGACGAAGGCCGCGGATCCCGGGGTTCGGGTTCCGCGGCCTCGAGGAGGACCGGTCGAGCGCTAGCTCTGCGGTCTCCCCGGGGAGTGGATCCCGAGGGTGGTGCTGTTGTCGATGTCGGTGCGGTGGCCGCCGAGGACGGTGGCGGCGGGCTGCTCGGTGCCGCGCGGGTCAGCGGGCAGACCGGTCCCCTGGAACGGGGCGGTGGGCGCAGCAACGGAGGTGCCGGTCAGGTCGAACGGCGTCATCGACCGGACGACGGCGTAGCGCGGACGGGCCCAGCGGACGTCGTCCACGAGGACGCCACCGGCGGCGCAGCCGGCCGGACGCACGTCGAGGCCGCCCGTTCCGGTGACCCCGGCGGGGGCGAGAGCGAAGCGCATGTCGATCATCGGAACCCCTCCTCCCGGGGTCGGAGCCGGCGGTCGGGCCGGTCTCGGTCTGGCGCGCCGGCGGGGTCCCCCGCGGCGCAGTCAGGACAGTAGGGAAGGCCACACGGGCGGCGCAACGCAATTAACGAGCGCGTCCCCGAGCCGGGGGACGCCACGCCGGAGGAGCGTGCGGTGGGCACGCTCCGTGACCGGCTACTCCCCGACGGTCGCGAGTACGTCCTCGCCGTAGAGGTCGAGCTTCCGGGCGCCGATGCCCGGCAGGCCCGCCAGCTCCTGGATGCTCGTCGGCCGCGCCTCGGCGATGGCCTGCAGCGTGGCGTCGGTGAAGACGACGTACGCCGGGACCGAGGCGGCCTGCGCGGTGCTGCTGCGCCAGGCGCGCAGCCGCTCGAACAGCTCCCCGGCCTCGCCCTCGAGGACGACCTTGGCCCTCTTCGGCTTCCGCTGGGGCGCCGGCGCGGTCGGCGAGGAGCCCGGGACCAGCCCGTCGAGGAACCGGCTGCGCGGGCGCGGGCGCTTGGCGCCGGGGTTGCGCACCAGCGACCACGACAGCGTCAGCTGCTCGCGGGCCCGGGTGACGGCGACGTAGAGCAGCCGCCGCTCCTCCTCCACCGCGTCGGGCCGCGACAGCG
The DNA here is from genome assembly GCF_900129495.1 of Geodermatophilus nigrescens. Classification (GTDB taxonomy): domain Bacteria; phylum Actinomycetota; class Actinomycetes; order Mycobacteriales; family Geodermatophilaceae; genus Geodermatophilus; species Geodermatophilus nigrescens. The sequence goes on along the minus strand of NZ_FQVX01000003.1, from coordinate 810,328 downwards.
ACTGCGAGATCGGCAGCACGCCGTCGACGAGGCCGACGACGAACACCGCGTCCCACTCCAGGCCCTTGGCCGCGTGCATCGAGGCCAGCGTGACGCCCTGGACCGTGGGCGCGTGCTGGGCGTCGGCCCGCTCGGCGAGGTGGGCGACGAAGCGCGGGAGGTCGGTGCTCGGGTCCTCGGCGACGAGGTCGACGGCGAGGTCGACCAGCGCGGCCAGCGACTGCCAGCGGTCGCGCGCCGCTCCCCCGGGCGGCGGCCGGTGCTCCACCCAGCCGGTGGAGGCCAGGACGTCGCGCACGGTGGGCACCAGCATCCCGGGGTCGCTGCCGCCGGCTGCTGCCCCGCGCAGCAGGACGACGGCCTCGCGCACCTCGGGCCGCTCGAAGAACCGCTCGCCGCCCTTGAGCACGTAGGGCACGCCGGCGTCGGCCAGCGCCGACTCGTACACCTGCGACTGGGCGTTGATGCGGAACAGCACCGCGATCTCCGACGCCGGCGTCCCGGCCTCGACCAGCGCGCGGCAGGCCTGCGCGACGGCGGCGGCCTCGGCGGGCTCGTCGGCGTGCTCGAAGAAGCGCGGCTCGGGGCCCTCGGCCCGCTGACCGAGCAACTTGAGCCGGAAGATGCTCTTGCGCTCCGGCGCCTGCCCGATGAGCTTGTTGGCCAGCCCCACCACCTGCGGCGTCGACCGGTAGTCGCGCTCGAGCTTGACCACCTCGGCGTCGGGATAGCGGTCGGCGAAGCCGAGCAGGTAGTCGGGGTCGGCGCCGGTGAACGAGTAGATGGTCTGGTTCGGGTCGCCGACGACGCACACCGACGCCCGGCCGCCCAGCCAGGCGTCGAGCAGCCGCTGCTGCAGCGGGTTGACGTCCTGGTACTCGTCGACGACGAAGTGGCGGTACTGCGCGCGCACCTGCCGGGCGACGTCGGGGTGCTCCTCCAGCGCGAACGCGGTGACCAGCAGCAGGTCCTCGAAGTCGAGCATCCCGTCGCGCTGCTTGGCCGACTCGTAGGACGCGTAGACCCGCGCGACGGCGGCGGCGTCGAAGGGGGGCTCGCGGCCCGCGGCCTGGGCGCGCGCCGGGTAGTCCTCCGGTGTGGCCAGGGTGGTCTTGGCCCACTCGATCTCGCTGGCGAGGTCGCGCAGGCTGGTGCGGTCGGTGGTCAGCCGGGCGCGGGCGGCGGCGGTGGCGACCACCCGCAGCTTGTTCTCCACCAGCGCCGGCATCGGCCCGCCGAGCACGCGCGGGGCGAAGTAGCGCAGCTGCCGCATGGCGGCGGCGTGGAAGGTGCGTGCCTGTACCCCGCCGACGCCGAGGCCGGCCAGCCGGGAGCGCAGCTCGCCGGCGGCGCGGGCGGTGAAGGTGACGGCGAGGACCTGCTCGGGCACGAAGGCGCCGGCGTGCACGCCGTAGGCGATGCGGTGGGTGATGGTGCGGGTCTTGCCCGTGCCGGCGCCGGCGAGGATGCACACCGGCCCCTCCACGGCCGACGCGGCGGCCCGCTGCTCGTCGTCGAGCCCGGCGAGCACGGCCTCCGCCCCGGCGGACGGGGCGGCGGAGGGGGCGGCGGACCCGGGCAGGTCGGCGGTCCGCGGCATGCGGTCGTACTCCTCGGGGGGACGGGACGGGACGTGCGGCTCCGAGTCTCCCAGCCCCCGCCGACATCCGGCCGGGACACCCCGCGCCTGTGGAGGGAAGGTCCGGCGGCCCCCGGGCGTTCACGTACGGCGGGACGCCCCGCGTCCCGGACCGATCGACCGCTCCCTGGGAGGACCCCGAGTGACTGCCGCACCCGCCGCCGTGACGATGTACACCACCACCTGGTGCGGGTACTGCGTGCGGCTGAAGAAGCTGATGCAGCGCGAGGGCATCCAGTACGCCGAGGTCGACATCGAGCGCGACCCCGCGGCGGCCGACGTCGTCATGCAGGCCAACGGCGGCAACCGCACCGTCCCGACGCTCGTGTTCGCCGACGGCAGCGCGCTGACCAACCCGAGCATCGACCAGGTGAGGTCCCAGCTCGCCTCCCAGCCCGGCGCCTGACCGGCGGGTGCTGCGCGGTCCGCGACCCCCGGCGGTGCATCATCTGCCCCGGCGGGTCGCGACCGTGACCGCCGCCGGAGCCCCGGCCAGCCGGCCGGTCACCCCCACGGGAGCCACTGACGTGACCTCGGACGCCGTGCCCTCCCCCGAGATCCCGACGTCCGCCGGGGACGGCCCGTCGGTGGTCGTCGCCCGCACCGGCGGCGGCTGGCGCGTGCTCGCGCCCGGCCGCGCCCAGGACGTCGGCGACCTGCTCGAGGGGATGTCGCTGGCCGACCTGGTGGCCGAGGAGCTGGGCGGCGCCACCGACCCCGACCGCACGGCCCGCCGCGCGGCCCGCGGCAACGGGGACGCCGCGCCGGACACCGACCCCCGGGACGCGCGGATCGCCGCGCTGGAGCGGACCGTCGCCCAGCTCGAGCACGCCCTCGCCGCCCGGGTCGCCACCGAGCGGGCCATCGGCGTCCTCGCCGAGCGGCACGCCACCGCCCCGCGCACCGCCTTCGAGGTGCTGCGCGGCCAGGCCCGCTCGCTCGGGCGCCCGGTGCACGAGCTCGCCCGCGAGGTGATGGCGACCCTCGACCGGCTCGCCGAGCCGACGACGCCCGCCGTCCCCGCTGCCCCGGCCGCCGAGCCCGTGCCCGTGCTGCCGCCGGTCCCCCGCCGCCCGCCGGGCCGGCGGGTCGAGCGCGGCGCGCACCGACCCGGCCCCGTGGTCCCGGCGGACGGCCGCCCCTGAGCGGTCCGGAGCCGCTGACCCCGGGCGCGCTGGCCGACCGGCTGGCCGCCCTCCTCGCCGACGCCGACCCCGAGCCGGGCGCCGCTGCGCTGCGCGTGGCCGTCGACGGCCCCGACGTCGCCGGTCCCGAGACGCTCGCGCGGGCGGTCGCCGAGCGGCTGCCCCCGCTGGGCCGCCCCGCCGTCGTCGTGCCCGCCGCCGGGTTCCTCCGGCCGGCGTCGCTGCGGCTCGAGCACGGCCGCATCGACCCCGACGCGCGCTACACCGACTGGCTCGACGCCCGGGCGCTGGCCCGCGAGGTGCTCGACCGGGTGGGTCCCGGCGGCCCCGCCGAGTACCTGCCGGTGCTGTGGGACGTCGCGCGGGACCGCGCGGCGCGGGCCGGCTACGAGCCGATGCCCCCGCGCGGGGTGCTGCTCGTGCCGGGCCCGCTGCTGCAGGGCGTCGGGCTGGCGTTCGACGTCGTCGTCCACCTGCGGGTCGCCCCGGCCGCCCGCCGCCGGCGGTTCCCGGCGGAGCAGGCGTGGGAGCTGCCGGCCTTCGACCGCTACGACGACGAGGTGGACCCCGCCGCCCTGGCCGACGCCGTGGTGCTCGCCGACCGGCCGGAGCACCCGGCGCTGGTGCTGCAGGGCCGCTTCGGCTAACGAAGGACCCCGACCTCCCCACCCTTCGCGAGCTCAGGGCGGGCCCCTGGTCGGGGCCGACAACACACCCGACCTGCGGGCTCAGGCCAGCTGGCCGTCGACCCAGCGGTCGATGAGGTGCCGGGCGATGGAGACCGGCGGCGGCAGCGCGGCGGGACCGTCGCCGGAGGCCAGCTCGTCGCGGGTCCACCAGCGGGCCTCCTCGATCTCCGTGGGGTCGAGGGTCAGCTCGAGGTCGCCGACCGCGCGGGCGACGAAGCCGAGCATCAGCGACTGCGGGAACGGCCAGGGCTGGCTGCTGACGTAGCGGACGTCGGTGACGGTGAGCCCGACCTCCTCGGCCACCTCGCGGGCGACCGCGCCCTCCGCGGACTCCCCCGGCTCGACGAACCCGGCGAGCACCGAGAACCGCCCGGGCGGCCAGACCGCCTGGCGGCCCAGCACGCACCGGTCGCCGCCGTCGTGGACGAGCATGATCACGGCCGGGTCGGTGCGCGGGAACAGCTCGACGCCGGTCTCGGGGTCGCGCTGCACCCAGCCGGCCCGCTCGATCGTCGTCGCCGCGCCCGACACGGGGCTGAACCGCGCGCGCTCGTGCCACTCGAGGATGCCGATGGCCTCGGCGAGCAGGCCGGCGTCGAGGTCGCCCAGGTCGGTGCCGAGCTCGCGCAGCCCCGACCAGGCGTCGACCGGCCGGCCGTTGACGGTGAGCGCCCGCTCCCCGCGGACGGCGGCGTAGGGCACGCCGTCGGCCTCGCCGAGGTAGACCGCCCCGACCGGGAGGGTGGGCTGCTCGTCCCAGACCAGCGCGGGGCCGTCAGGGCCCTCGGCCACGGGGACGGCACGGCGCCCGTCGACGGTCAGCACCCGCACCGGCCGCCCGCGGGTGGGGTCGGGCAGCGAGCGGCCGAGGTGGTCGCGGTCGTGCGCCGAGCGCGAGAGCACCGGCACGACGCCGGTGGTGCGCGGCGTGCCGGACGGCCAGTTGCCGCGGGTGACGTCCTCGGGCGTGCTGCCGCCCGGCGGGACGCTCACGCCGGGTCCGCCGCGGCGGCGCTCGCGGTGACGTCGACCGGGCCGAGTGCCCGGAGCCCCTCGGTGACCCGCTCGGCGTCGCCGACGACGACGCCGGTCAGCGCCGCCGGGGCGAGGTACCGGCGGGACGCCTCCTGCACCTGCTCGACGGTGACCTCGGCCAGCGCCCGCTGGTGCTCGGTCAGCCACTGCGCCGACAGGCCCGACCCGGCCAGCGCCGACAGCGTGCTGGCCAGCCCGGCGTGGGTGGCGGTGGACAGCGCCATCGAGCCGAGGACGTAGCGGCGGGCGGCGTCGAGCTCGGCCTCGGTGACCGGCGCGAGCGCCATCCGGCCGAGCTCGGCCCACGTCTCGACGAACGCCGCTCCCGTGACCTCGGTGGCGACGTCGGCCTCGACGAGGAACGAGGAGGCCGCGGCCAGGTGGTCGACGGCGCTGCGCGGGCTGTAGGAGTAGCCGCGGCGCTCGCGGATGTTCTCGACCAGCCGCGAGGAGAAGTAGCCGCCGAAGACCATGCTGGCCAGCCGGACCGCGGGCAGGTCGGGGTCGGTGCGCCCGGGCGCGGGGCCGCCGAGGCGGATGTTGGACTGCACCGCGCCGGGCCGGTCGACCACCTCGAGGTGTCCGGGGGCGAGCGCCGGCGCGGGCGGGGCGCCGGCGGCGGAGCCCTCGCCGGTCCACTCCCCCAGCGCCGCGGCGACGGCGTCGGTGGCCGCGGCGGCGTCGAGGTCGCCGACGAGGACCAGCGTGCTGCCGGCGGGCAGCACCCGCTCGCGGTGCAGCTTGCGCAGCGCCGCGGCGCCGACCTTGCCGACGAGCTCGGGCGCGGGCAGCTGCGCGGCGTAGGGGTGGGTGCCGTAGCGGCGGGCGGCCAGGGCGGACCGGGCGATGACGCCGGGCTGGGACCGCGCGATGGCGATCCGCTCGGCGACCCGGTCGCGCTCGCCCTCGACCTGGTCGGCCGGGTAGGCGGCGCCGGTCAGCACCTCGGCCAGCAGCTCGAGCACCGGCGTCAGGCCCTCGCTGAGCAGGGTGGTGGAGAACAGCAGCCGGTCGGGGTCGGCGGCCACCGTCAGCTCGGCGCCGTGGCCCTGCAGCGCCTCGGCGAGGCCCGTGGCGTCCCGCCGGGCGGTGCCGAGCAGGACGGCGCCGGAGAGCACCGAGGCGCGGGCGGTGTGCTGGGCGGCGCCGCGCGGGGTGGTGGCCGCGAAGGGCACCCGCAGCCGCAGCTCGACCAGCGGGACGCCGGGCCGCGGCACGGCGACGACGGTCAGGCCGCTGGGCAGCGTCGTCGTCGTGCCCTCGGGGACCGGGTGCGGGCGCGGCTCGCCCAGCGGCGGGACGAGGTCGAGGTCGACGACCGGCGCGCTCATCGGGTGCCTCCGGTGGCCTTCAGCTCGAGGATCGCGGCGGTGCCGGGGTCGAGGCCCCGCGCGGCGGTCTGCACCTGGTCGGGCGTGACGGCGGCGAGCCGGGCGGCGATCTCGCCGGCCAGCTCGGCGCGGCCGTGCACCAGCTCGGCGCCGGCGAAAGCCAGCGTGCGGCCGAGCACCGAGTCGGCCTGGCGCAGCAGCTGCGCGCCGGTCCGGGCCTGCACCCGGGCCAGCTCCTCGGCGCTCACCCCCTCGGTGGCCACGCGGCCGATCTCCTCGTGCACGGCGCCGAGCACGTCGTCGACCCCGACGGCGGCCGGGTGGTGCACCTGGGTGGTGAGCAGCGTGGCGTCGCGGACGTCGAACGGGTCGCCGAACAGGCCGACGTAGCTGCTCTGGGCGACGGCGAGGCGGTCGTCGTGCACGAGCCGGCGCTCGAGACGGGAGGCGTCGCCCTCGCTGAGCAGCTCGGCGAGCAGCACGGTGCCGAGGTAGGTGTCGAGGTCGCCGACCGGGTCGGGTACCCGCCAGCCGAGGGCGACGGCGGGCGCGGGGGCCAGCCGGTCCTCGACGACGTCGCGGCGCACCGTCGTCGGCGAGGGCTCCCCGGTGGGCGGGGTCGGCGGGACCTCGCGGGCCTCGACCGGGCCGAACCAGCGGCGCACCAGGCGCTCGGTCTCGGCGACGTCGAGGTCGCCGCCGATGCACAGCACCGCGTTGCCGGGGGCGTAGTAGCGGGAGAAGAAGTCGGTGGCGTCGTCGACGGTGGAGCTCTCCAGGTCGACGAAGGAGCCGTAGCCGTCGTGGGTGTTGGCGAAGCTCTCGAACGCGATCTGCGGCAGCTGCAGCCAGGGGAAGGCGCCGTAGGGGCGGTTGAGGACGTTGACCCGGATCTCCTCCTTCACCACGTCGATCTGGTTGCGGAGGTTCTCCTCGGTGATGGCCGGGGCGGCCATCCGGTCGGCCTCGAGGAACAGCGCGCGCTCGAGCGCCTCGGCCGGCAGCGCCTCGTAGTAGTTCGTGTAGTCCTGGTGGGTGGAGCCGTTGAACGTGCCGCCGGCGGCCTGCACCAGGCGGGCGTGCTCCATCTTCGGCACGTGCGCCGAGCCCTGGAACATCATGTGCTCGAAGAGGTGGGCGAACCCGGTGCGGCCCTCCGGCTCGTTGCGCATGCCCACGTCGTAGAAGACGGTCACGGCGACGACCGGCACGCTGCGGTCGGGTGCGAGGACGACCCGCAGCCCGTTGTCGAGCGAGAAGCGTTCCACCGGGTGCCGCAAGGTCAGATCGGCCCCTACTGCTGTCACGGACCGACCCTAACCACGCGGGCGCCGGGGCCGCCGGGCGGCCGACGAGCGGGGCCCGGAGGGTCCCCGAGGAGGCCACGACCGCAGCCGCGTCCCAGTGCCGGGACGGCAGGGCGCCGCGGCACGGGACGTGACCCGCCCTGCGAGGGCCACGACCGGGGACGGGCCCGGAGGGTCCTCACCGGGCGCGGCGGCAGAGCTCAGCGCAGCCGGGGTACGGCACGTGGTCGCGGTGTCGGCCGGTAGGCCGACGATGTCACCGCTTCACAGCACGTCGATGTCGCCCACGACGCGGTCGATGACGCCGTAGAGCTCGGCGTGGGTGTTGGGGATGGAGACGTAGAGCAGCGCGGGGTCGGCGCGGCCCACGTCGATGACGAGCAGCGCGGCCCGCTCACCGGTGGAGTCGTAGCCCTCGACGTCCCAGCTGAGCTGGAACTCGATCAGGTGGGCGTTGCGGCCGTCGACGGTGAGAGCCTCGTCGCGCAGGATCTCGCGCTCGTTCGGGTACGGGTAGTACAGGGTCCGGACGCTGTCGGCCAGCGCCGTGACGGTGGCCTGCTCGCTGCCCGGGCCGGTCCACCCGTAGCCGTCGGCGACGGGGCCGGAGGTGCACTGGGCGATGAAGATCCCCCCGGAGGGGACCCCCTCCTGGGTGGTGAAGTACTGGCCGGCGATGGTCCGCGTCTCGGCCATGTCCCCCAAGTCGTACTCGAACCAGCCGTTGCCGAGGAACGGGTAGGAGATGCCCGCCTCCTCGTCGACGATCCGCACCGTGCCGGGCGGGAACTCCGTGCCCGAGGGGCCGGCCGGCACCGGCGGGTCGTCGGCGACGGCGCGGCCACCCCCGCCCCCGGACAGCCCCACGACGAGCGCCACGACCACGACGGCGACGACGGCGAGCACGGAGCCGGCCACCCACCACGCCGTGCGCGGACGGCGGGCGGGCGGCGGCGGGACGTCGTCCCACTGGCCGGCACCCCAGCCGGCCTGCGGGCGCGGCGCGGGGGCCACCGGCGGCGTCTGCACGGCGACGCCGGGGCCGGCCGGCGTCGTCACGTCCGACCAGCTCTCCCCGTTCCACCAGCGCACCATCCCGGGCGCCCCGTCGGGGTCGGGGTACCACCCCGCGGGCGCGGTCGTCAGCCCAGGTCCGGTCACGGGGGTCAGGGTAGGACGGCGACGCCGCCGGTCAGGGCTCCCGCGGCGCGACGTGTCCCATCAGTAGCCGCGGTCGGCGTCGTCCCACCATCCGCGCAGGTCGTAGAGCCCCGACGCGCCGCCGCCGCGCTGCTCGGCGATGCCGTAGGTGCCCAGGTCGTCCCAGGCCCAGGCGAGCACCGCGTCGCCGTCGCCGTCGACCCAGCAGGCGACCCGGCCGACCTCGGCGTCGTCGTCGTCCAGGACGGGGAACCAGCCGGAGGGGCCGGGCTGGCCGTCGAGCTCCTGGCCGCAGTCGTAGCGCTCGTCGAGCTGCTCGAGGCCCTCCCGCTCGATGTCGGCGGCGAGGGCCCGCGCGGCGCCGTCGCCGTCGTGCGCGCGGACGGTGCTGGTGGTGACCCCGGCCTCGTCGTCGGCCGGGCAGGTGACCTCGCGGAGGACGCCGTCGCCGGGGTCGGCGCCGGTGCAGTCGCCGATCGTGACGCCGGCCGGCAGGGCGGCGGCGACCAGCCGCTCCCCCGCGCCGGCCGCCGCGTCGCCGGCGTCGTCGGACCGCAGCGCGACCACGACGAGCGCGACGGCGAGGGCCAGGGCGACCAGCCCGGCCAGGGCGGCGACCACCCACGGCAGCCGCGGTGCCCGGGCGGGCGCGGGGCCGGCGGGCGGGCGCGGCCCGACGGTGGTCGGCGGCGCGGGCGGGCGGGCGGTGCCCTGCTCGCGGGTGACCGCCCGGCCGGGGGCGCCGCCCGCGGCCGGACCCACGGCGGTGCCGGCGTCGGCCGGGACGGGGACGCCGCTCTGGGCGAGTGCCGCCCGCGCGGCGGCGGCCATGGCGCCGGCGGTGGGCCAGCGCTGGTCGCGGTCCTTGGCCAGGCCGCGGAGCACGACGCCGTCGAGGGCGGGCGGGATGCCGGGCGCCAGGGCCGACGGCGGGGGTGGCGGCTCGTGCATGTGCGCGGCCATGAGCGCCACCGGCTCGGCGGCCGGGAACACCCGGCGGCCGGTGAGCGCCTCGAAGAGCACGCAGGCGAGGGAGTAGACGTCGGCGCGGGCGTCCAGCGTCGCGCTGCTGAACCGCTCCGGGGCCATGTACTCGGTGCTGCCGACGGCGGTGCCGGTGCTGGTCAGCGCGGGGCCGGTGCCCTCGGTGGTGCGGGCGATGCCGAAGTCGGCGAGGTAGCAGAAGTCCTCGCCGGGGGCCGAGCGCAGCAGGTCCCCGCCGTCGCCGCGGCCGACGAGCAGCACGTTGGACGGCTTGACGTCGCGGTGCACCAGTCCGCCGGCGTGCGCGGCGTCGAGCGCGCGGGCCACCTGCCCGACGACGTCGACCGCGCGGGCCGGGGCGAGCCGCCCGCCGCGGCGGAGGAGGGAGGCGAGGTCCTCCCCCTCGACCAGCCGCATGTCGAGGAAGAGCTGGCCGTCGATCTCCCCGAAGCGGTGGATGGGGATGACGTGCGGCTCGTTGAGCCGGGCGGCGATGCGCGCCTCGCGGCGGAAGCGCTCGCGGTAGCCCTCGTCGGCCGCCCACGCCGGGTGCAGCACCTTGATGGCGACGTCGCGCTCGTGCTCGTCGTCGTGGGCGCGCAGCACCGCGCCCATCCCGCCGCGGCCGAGCTCGCCGAGGACGCGGTAGGGCCCGAAGCGGCCGCCGACCTCGGGAGCGGTCACCGCGCCGCCAGCTCGCGCCACAGGTGGGCCGCCGCCTCCGCGCCGCGGTGCAGCATCGGCAGCAGGACCCGCTCGTTGGGCGAGTGGATGCGGTCGGTGGGCAGCCCCACGCCGAGGAACAGCAGCGGCGCGCCGAGCTCGCCGGCGATCGCCGCCTCGGGGCCGCTGCCGCCCTCCCGGGTGAGCAGCACGTCCTCCGGCGCGGTGTCGAAGGCCTGGCCGATGGCGGCCAGGAGCGCGTCCATGAGCGGGGAGTCCAGGTCGCTGGCGCAGGGCGCGACGCCGCCGGGCGGGGCGTGCACCTCGGCCTCGATGCCCTCGGGGACGTTGGCCTCCACCCAGGCGCGCAGCATCGGCCCGATCTCCCCCGGCCGCTGGTCGGAGACCAGCCGGAAGGTCACCTTGGCGTGCGCCTCGGCCGGGATGATCGTCTTGTGACCGGGGCCGGTGTAGCCGCCCCACATGCCGTTGACCTCGGCGGTCGGGCGGGCGCCGGTGCGCTCCAGGGTGCTGAAGCCGGCCTCGCCGGAGGTGGCGCGCGAGGCGGCCGGGCCGGCGAGCCAGGCCCGCTCGTCGAAGGGCACCCGCGCCATGAGCTCGCGCTCGCGGTCCGACAGCGGGCGCACCGCGTCGTAGAAGCCGGGGAGGGTGACCCGCCCCTGGTCGTCGTGCAGCTTCGCGATCAGCTCCGCCATGGCGTGCAACGGGTTGGGCACCGCGCCGCCGAACGAGCCGGAGTGCAGGTCGACGGCGGGGCCGCGCAGCGTGATCTCGGCGTCGGCCAGCCCGCGCATGGCGGTGACCGCGCTGGGCACGTCGGGGGCGGCCATGCCGGTGTCGCTCACGACGACGACGTCGCAGTCCAGCCGGTCCCGCCGCTCCCGGAGCAGCGCCTCGAAGTGCGGTGAGCCGGACTCCTCCTCGCCCTCGACGAGCACCTTGACCGTGACGGCGGGGGTGTCGCGGCCGGTCGCGGCGAGGTGGGCCCGCAGCCCGAGCAGGTGCACGACCAGCACGCCCTTGTCGTCGCTCGCGCCGCGGCCGTGCAGCTCCGGGCCGTCGGGGCCCTCGACGCGGGTCGGCTCGAACGGCGGGTGCTCCCACAGCTCCAGCGGGTCGACCGGCTGGACGTCGTGGTGGCCGTAGACGAGCGCGACCGGAGCGCCGGCGTCGGCGCTGGGCCACTCGGCGTACACGGCGGGCGCGCCGGCGGTCGGCCAGATCTCGACGGTCGGGAAGCCGGTCCGGCGCAGCGCGTCGGCCAGCCACTCGGCGCTCGCGGCGACGTCGGGGCCGTGCGCCGGGTCGGCCGAGATGGACGGGATGCGCACCCAGGCGTCGAGGTCGGCGTGCAGGTCGTCGAGGTGGGCCTGCACGAAGTCGCGTTCCGGGCTCGTCACGGTCGCCGACGGTAGCGGCGTCGACGGGCGCCGTCCGCCCCGGCCACTAGGTTCGGGGACATGGCCGGAGAGCTGCTGCGGGTGGACGTGGGCGACCTGACCTTCGACGTGCGGGCCGACGGCCCCGAGGACGGGCGGCCGGTGGTGCTGCTGCACGGCTTCCCGGAGACCTCGGCGTCGTGGGCGGCGGTGACCCCGCGGCTCGCCGAGGCGGGGCTGCGCACCTACGCCGTCGACCAGCTCGGCTACTCCCCCGGCGCCCGCCCGCAGGAGGTGGAGGCGTACGCGCTGACCAACCTCGCGCAGGTCACCGCCGACCTGATGAGCGCGATGGAGGTGCCGGTCGCCGACGTCGTCGGGCACGACTGGGGCGCCAACGCCGCCTGGGCGCTGGCCGCCTGGCACGCCGACCGGGTGCGCTCGCTGACCGCCGTCTCGGTCCCGCACCCCACCGCTTTCACCGCCGCCTACCGCAGCGACCCGGAGCAGAAGGAGCGCTCGGCCTACATCCGGCTGTTCTGGCAGGAGGGCAAGGCCGAGGAGGTGCTGCTCGCCGACGACGCGCGGCGGCTGCGGCGCATGTTCGGCGACGTCGTCGACCGCGAGACCGTCGACGAGTACGTGGCCGTGCTGTCGGCGCCGGGCGCGCTGACCGCGGCGCTCAACTGGTACCGGGCGATGAGCTCGCAGACGCCGGTGGACGACGTGACCGTGCCGACGACGTTCGTGTGGAGCGACGCCGACATCGCGATCGGCCGCATCGCCGCGGAGGGCTGCGGCGAGTACGTGGCCGGCGACTACCGCTTCGTGCAGCTGCCCGGCGTGAGCCACTGGATCCCCGAGGAGGCGCCGGACCAGCTGGCCGCGGCGATCCTCGACCGGATCGCCTCCACCTGACCTGACCTGACCGGCCGTCCTCGCCGTGCGGTGCCCGACCTCGCGCTGCGGGGCGGGGTCGGGCACCGCGGGGCGAGGTCCGGCGGTCAGACCAGCCGGTAGTAACGGACCAGCGGCAGCGCCGTGAAGCCGGCGGCCTCGTACGTGCGCCGCGCGGGCCCGTGGCCCGGGTCGCCGCCGGTGCCGATCGCGACCAGCCGCACGCCGGCCTCGCGCAGCCGCTCGATCCCGTCGTCGAGCAGCGCGCGGCCGGTGCCCCGGCGCTGGGCCGCCGGGTCGACGGCGAGCATCTCGACCTCGCCGCCCTCCGGCTCACCGTCCTCGCGCACCACGACGGCGACGAACCCCACGGGACGGCCGCCGTCGTCGGCCACGCGGACCCGCATCGCCGGATCGCGGCACACCCGTTCGACGGCCGCCGCCTGCGCGCTCCGCCAGTCCGGGTACAGCTGCCGGTACACCGCCGGGCCGAGGACCGACTCGAAGGAGCCGAACACCGGCTCCCACGCGCGCAGGGACAGCGCGACGACCTCCGCCACGTCGGTGTCCTCGAGGTCCCGGATGACGACGGCCACCCGATCAGGCTGGCGCGGGCGTCAACCGAGTTCGTCGTCCGGCGGGGGCGGAAGCTCGTCGTCGTCCGGCTCGGGCGGCAGGTCGTCGGGCAGGTCGCCGCCGGCCGCGGCCCGGCCGGTGACCAGCGCGAGCAGGCCGGCCTCGTCGAGCAGGTCGACCGGGCGCACGGTGACCCCGGCGGAGACGTGGTGGAAGCCGGCGCTGACCCGCTCGACCGGCACGCCGGCCAGCCGCGACCAGCCCAGCCGGTAGGCGGCCAGCTGCACCGCGGCGGCCGACAGCTCCGTTCCCGACGGCGGCGGGCCGGTCTTCCAGTCGACCACCTCGAAGCCGCCCTCGGCGTCGCCGAAGACCGCGTCGATCCGCCCGCGCAGGGTCAGCGGGCCCAGCGGCGTCTCGAAGGGCACCTCCACCTCGACCGGCTGGCGCTCGGCCCACGGGCTGGCCAGGAACGCCTGCTGCAGCTCGGTGAGCGCCCCGTCGGGGGCCGCGGACTCGTCGCCGGAGCCGGGGAGCTCGTCGAGGTCGAGCAGCCGGGCGGCGCCGAAGCGCTCCTCGAGCCAGGCGTGGAAGGCGGTGCCGCGGCGGGCCAGCGGCGCGGGCGCGGCGGGCATGGGGCGGCGCAGCCGGCGGGCCAGCTCGGCGGGGTCGCGGCGCAGGGTGACCAGCTCCGACACCGACAGGTGCGACGGCAGCGCCACCTCGACCGTGGGCCGGGCCGTGCGCCGCCGCTCGCGCAGCAGCAGGTCGGCGTCGCGCACCCAGCGCGCCACCTCGGGGTCGGCGGTGCCCAGGTCGGCGCCGGGGTCGAGCGGGTGCGGCGCCGCGCCGGCCACCAGCTCGGCGGCGGCGGTGAGGGCACGGCGCCGCGGCGCCGACAGCGGGTCGGCCGGCCAGACGCCGACCGGCCACTCCTCCAGCGCCGGGTTGGTGGCGCCGTCCTCGGGCCGCTCGGCCCACGCGACGACGACGCCGGCGCCCGCGGTGCACGCCCGGCGGACGGTGTCGAGCAGCACCGACGGGCCGTTGGGCTTCACGCCCTCCCGCCACCAGCTGCCCGAGCACACGAGCAGGTGCTTGGCGCGGGTGACCGCCACGTAGCCCAGCCGGATCTCCTCGGCCTCGCCGAAGCGCTTCCACTCCTCGACGTAGTCCTCGAGCGCGGCGCGCACCGCGGCCTGGTCGCCGGAGCCGGGCACGGGCAGGCGCAGCTGCGGCAGCTCCTCGCGGTCGGTGAGGCGCAGGTCGACGGGGACGGCACCCGGGTCCTTCACCCACGAGTCGGCGGTGTCGGTGCGGGCGGGGAACTGGTCGGCGGTCATGCCGGGCACCGCGACGACGTCCCACTCCAGGCCCTTGGCCGAGTGGCCGGTGAGCAGCTGGATGGACTCCGGGTCGACGGCGACCTCGCCGGGCTCCAGGCCGCGCTCGCGCTCCTCGGCGTCCTTGAGGTAGCCGAGGAACGCCGGCAGCGAGGGCAGCTCGGCCAGCTCGGTGAACTCCGCGGCGACGGCGTGCAGCGCGTCGAGGTGCGCCCGCGCGGCGCCGGGGCTCACGCCGGGCGTGCTGGCCAGCTCGGTCTCCAGGCCGAGGACGCGGGCGACGTCGTCGACCATGTCGGGCAGCGACTCCCCCAGCCGGCCGCGCAGGTGCCCCAGCTCCGCGCCGAGCCGCCGCAGCCGGCGGTACGCGGCGGGCGAGTAGGCCGCCGGGTCGCCGAGGTCGTCGAGCGCCTCGACGATGCTGCCCCGCTCCGAGGGCCGGGGCGCCGCCTCGTCGTCGGTCTCGCGCGGGGGGCGGCGGCCGTGCACGAGTGCCCGGGCGCGGGCCTCGAGCGCGGCGAGGTCGCGCGGGCCGATCCGCCAGCGCGCGCCGGTGAGCAGCCGGCCGAGCGCGTCGCCGGCGGTGGGGTCGACCAGCACGGTGAGCGTGGCGACGACGTCGGAGACCTCGGGCACCTCGAGCAGCCCGCCGAGGCCCACCACGGTGACGGGCAGCCCGCGGGCGCGCAGCGCGGCCGCGATGCCGGGCAGCTGCTTGCGCGTGCGCACGAGCACCGCGGTGGTGGGCGGGCGGCCGTCGGGGCGCGGCGGCACGTCGGGGTCCTCGCCGCGCCAGCAGGCGGCCAGCCGGTCGGCGAGCGCCTCGGTCTCCTCGGCCACCGTGGCGTACAGGCCGGCGGTGACCAGGCCCCGCCCGGCCCCGGGCGCCGACGCGAGGTCGGGCAGCGGCACGTCCGGCGCGGGCAGCATCCCGGCGACGGCGTTGGCGACGTCGAGCACGGCGCCGTCGTTGCGCCAGCTGGTGGCCAGGGTGAGCCGCTGCGCCTCCCGGCCGCGCAGGCCGGGGAAGGTGCGCGCGAACCGCTCGATCGTGCCGGCCGACGCGCCGCGCCAGCCGTAGATCGACTGCCGCGGGTCGCCGACGGCCAGCACCGCGTGCCCGCTGGTGCGGCCGAACAGCGCCTCGAGCATGCGCAGCTGGCCGACGCTGGTGTCCTGGTACTCGTCGAGCAGCACGATCCGCCAGCGCGCCCGCTCGCGGCGGCCGACCTCCGGCGCGCTGACCGCCACCTTCGCCGCCAAGGCGACCTGGTCGGAGTGGTCGATGGCCCCGGCGGCCCGCTTGCGCCCCTCGAAGGCCTCGACCAGCGGCAGCAGCGCCACGCGGGCCCGCTGCCGGGCGAGCATCTCCAGCACCGGCGCGTACGGGCCGCGCTTGCCCTTCGCGTCGGGGTAGCCGGCGACCTGGCGCTCCAGGCGGGCGGTCCAGGAGCGCAGCGCGTCCGCGGAGACGTCGTGCTCGCCGAGCTCGCCGGCCAGCGCCAGCACGTCCTCGACGGTGGTGAGCGGGGTGAGCGGGACGTCGGCCATGTCGCCGGTCCACTGCGACACCACCGACGCCGCCTGGCCCCAGCACATGGCCGGGCCGAGCACGCCGGCGCCCGGCTCGACGCCGATCCGCAGCCCGTGCTCGCTGACCAGCGAGGCGGCGTAGCCGTGGTAGGTGGACACCGTCGGCATCGCGACGGCGAGCCGCTCCCTGAGCTCCGGGTCGGTGCCGGGGTGCCGTGCCAGCGCGCCGAGCCGGATGCGGATGCGCTCGTTGAGCTCGCTGGCGGCCTTGCGGGTGAAGGTCAGCCCGAGGACAGCGTCGGGCGCGACCAGCTCGTTGGCCACCAGCCAGCACACACGGGCGGCCATCGTCTCGGTCTTGCCGGACCCGGCGCCGGCGACGACGACCAGCGGCCGGTCGGCCGGCGACGACACCACGCGCGCCTGCTCGTCGGACGGCGCGTACTTCAGGCCGCACCGCTCGGCGACCTCGGCGGGGGTGAGCAGCCGCCGCGGCTCCACCGGCTCGGGCGCGCCGCCGAACAGGGCGTCGTCGAAGGCGAGCTGGTCCTCGGCCGGCGTGGAACGTCGACTCACGCCGTGACCTGCCGGCCGCGCTCGTGCATCGGGCAGCTGCGGCGGGCCGGGCAGCGGGAGCAGTGGCTGCCGGTGCGCACCTCGAAGGTGCCCGCGCCCATCCCGTCGCCCACCTCCGCGACGAGCTCGCCGGCCCACGTCTCCCCCACCGGCACGTCGGCCGGGAGCGCGTCCTGCGCCTGCTCCTTGGCCTTCGTGCCGGACCCCACCTGCAGCAGCGCCGCCCCGCCGGGGGCGTCGCCGTGCTCGCCGAAGGCGCCCGCCGCGACCGCCACCTGGTAGGCGGCGAGCTGGCCGTGGGTGTCGATGCCCTTGGCCTGGCTGCGGCCGGTCTTGAGGTCGACGACGACCAGCCGGCCCGCGGAGTCCCGCTCGAGCCGGTCGACCTGGCCGCGGATGCGCGCCCGGCCCACCGTGACGTCGAAGTCGGCCTCGGCGGCCAGCAGCTCGCGCCGGTTGCCCGCGTGCCAGCGCAGGAACCGGTCGAGCATGTCGCGGGCGGCCACGCGCTGCCGCTGGTCGGCCCAGCCGGGGCCGAGGTCCAGCGCGTCGAGCTCCACGGCCAGCGCGGCCGGCGCCTCGGCGGCGGGCAGTCCCTCGGCCACCTGCTGCGCCACCGCGTGCACCGCCGAGCCGACGGTGCGGGTCGAGTCCGGCGACGCCTCGGCACCCACCGCGCCGAGCACCCACTTGAGCGGGCAGCGCTGGAAGGTCTCGATCGCCGACGGGCGCACCCGTACCGGCTCGCCCTCGGGCACCAGCGGCGCGTCGTCGGACAGCGGCGCCAGCCCCCACCAGTCGGCGGGCGAGGCGCCGGGGACGCCCTCGTCGGCCAGCCGGCGCAGCACCGCCGCGGCCGCCGAGCGGCGCGCGGGCTCGGTCTGCGGGTCGCTGACCGTGCGCCGCAGGTCGGCGACCAGCGCGGGCAGGGTGAGCGAGCGCGGCAGCGGCGTGAGCGGGCGGCCCTCGTCGGGCGGCGCGGCGACGAGGTCGAGGAACCGCGAGGCGGTGGCGCCGGCGTCGGGGCCGTCGAGCGCGCCCTCCACCGCCGTGACCACCAGCCGCCTCCGGGCGCGGGTGCAGGCGACGTAGAACAGCCGCCGCTCCTCGGCGAGCATCTGCACGCGCCGGTCGACCGTCGCGCCGTCGATGCCCGCGACGCGCTCCACCAGCAGCTCGGTGTCGAGCAGCGTGCCGCGGTCGCGCAGGTCGGGCCAGACGCCCTCCTGGACGCCGGCGACGCAGACGACGTCCCACTCCAGGCCCTTGGACGCGTGCGCGGTGAGCAGCCGCACGGCGTCCGCGGCCGACTCCCGGCCGGCACCGGCGACGCCGGGCAGCTCCTGGGCCGCGAGGTGCTCGACGAACGCCCCGACGGTGGCCGAGGGCAGCCGGTCGACGAAGCCGGCCGCGGCGTCGAACAGGGCGACGACGGCGTCGAGGTCGCGGTCGGCGCCCGCGCCCGCCGCCCCGCCCGCGGCGCTGGCCCGCGCCCACCGGCCGGCCAGCCCGCTGCGCTGCCACATCGCCCACAGCACGTCCTCGGCCGAGCCGTCGCGGGCCAGCGCCACCCGGCCGGCGGCGAGCACGCCGGCGACCTTCCGAGCGGGCCGGGCGACGGCTTCGGGCAGCTCCTCGAGCAGCGCCTCGTCGGCGAGGGCGGCGGCCAGCGGCTCGCCGCGCTCGTCGGCGTCGACGCCGCGCTGGGCCTGCGCGATGCGCACCGCCCGCCGCAGCCGGCGCAGGTCGAGCACGGTGGCCCCGCCGAGCGGCGAGGTGAGCAGCGCCTCGGCGCCGGGCTCGTCGAGGTCGAGCGTGCCGGGCTCGGCGTCCCGCCGCGGCAGCAGCGCGCGCAGCGCGGCGAGCAGCGGCGCGACGGCGGGCTGGGCGGCCAGCGGGAGGTCGTCGGTGCCGACCTCCACCGGGACGCCGGCCGAGGTCAGCGCGCGCCGCAGCGGGCCGATGGCCAGGGCGTTGCGGACGACGACGGCCATCTCGCCCCACGGCACGTCGTCGACGAGGTGCGCTCGGCGCAGGGTGTCGGCGACGTAGGCGGCCTCCACCGACGCGGACCCGAAGACGTGCACCTCCGCGGCGCCCTCCTCGGCACCGTCGACGGCCGCGAGCCGGCGGTGCTCCCAGGGCCCGGGCAGCGCCTCGGCGACCCGGCGGCTCACCGCGAGCAGGGCCGGGCCCGACCGGCGGCACACCCCGAGCGAGACGCGCGGCGCGGGCTCCCCGCGGACGGTGCGGAAGGCGTCGGGGAAGTCGACGATGCCGCGCGGCTCGGCGCCGCGGAAGGCGTAGATGGCCTGGTCGGGGTCCCCCACGACGACCAGGTCACCGCCGCCGCCGGCCAGCAGCTGCAGCAGCTCGACCTGCGCGGGGTCGGTGTCCTGGTACTCGTCGACGAACAGCCAGCGGGCCCGCGCGCGCTCGGCGCGCAGCAGCTCGGGGTCGTCCTCCAGCTCGGCGATCGCGGCGCGGACGAGCTCGGCGGGGTCGTAACCGGAGGCGTCGCCGCCGCCGGCCGTGGAGAAGGCGGTGACCGCCTCGTACTGCTCGAGGAACGCCGCGGCGTGCAGCCACGCGTCGGTGCCCGTCTCGCGGCCCCAGGCGGCCAGCAGCTCGGGGTCCACCCCGCGCTCGGTGGCCCGCAGCAGCAGGTCGCGCAGCTCGCCGCGGAACCCGGCGGTGGCGAGCGCCGGCATCAGCTGGTCGGGCCAGCGGACCGCGCCCTCCCCCGCCAGGTCACCGCGCAGCAGCTCCGCGACGACGGCGTCCTGCTCGGCGGCGGTGAGCAGCCGCGGCGGCGCCTCACCCCGCAGCAGCGCCGCCCGGCGCAGCACCCCGTAGGCGTAGGAGTGGAAGGTGCGGGCCAGCGGCTCGCGGATGGTGCGCGCCACCCGCGCGGTGACCCGGTCGCGCAGCTCGGCGGCGGCCCGCCGGCTGAAGGTCAGGACGAGGATCTGCTCGGGGTCCACGCCGCGGTCGATCCGCGCGGCGACCGCCTCGACGATCGTCGTCGTCTTGCCCGTGCCGGGACCGGCCAGGACCAGCAGCGGCCCGCCCGGGTGGTCGACGACGGCCTGCTGCGTGGGGTCCAGCCGCGGCCGCCGCGGCGGCTCGGCGGCCGGCTGCACGAGCCGGTAGACCGGCGCCCCGTCCCCGTGCGTCGTGTCCCCCCGCAGTGCCACCCCTCGATGACACCACGGCGGTCCGACATCGCCGCGGCGCGCACGGGGCGCGGCGTCAGCCGGCCGGCGCGTCCGGGTACCGGACCCGGTACCAGTGCTCGGTCTCCCCGGGCACGGGGTCGAGCAGCACCTGCGTCCCGCCCGGGACGTCGAGGACCCGCGTCCCGTCGCCGAGGAGGACGGGCGCGAAGAACAGCAGCACCTCGTCCAGCAGGCGGGCGGCCAGGAGCTGGCGGGCGACGTCGGCCCCGAGCACGTTGGCCGTCCCGTCCCCGGCGGCCGCGCGGACCAGCTCGACGCCGTGGTGCAGGTCGTCGGTGAACGTGACGCCGTCGGGCGCCTGCGCGGGCGGGCGGTGGGTGAGGACGACGACCGGCCCCGACCACTGCCCGCCGAAGGCGCCCTCCCGGTCGGTGCCGCGGTTCGGGTCGTCGCCGCCGAAGGTGACGGCGCCGGCGAGGATCGCCGTCGTCTGCGCCATGAGCCGGTCGGCGGTCGGGTTCGGCGCGCCCAGGTGCGGGGTCAGCCAGGACATGTCCCCGCCGGGGCCGGCGATGAAGCCGTCCAGCGACGCGGTCGCGGAGTAGAGCAGCGTGGCCACGGGGTCCTCTCGGTCGGGCGGGCACAGGACGGACCCGCCCGCGCCCCGGGACTCATCGCCTCAGGGCCAGCCGACGGCGGCGAGGTCCACCCGGCCCGCGCGCAGCGGCACGCCCTCGCCGGCCAGGAGCTCCAGCTGGCGCACGCGCACCGGCTCGGCGCAGCTGCCGTCGGCGCGCACGACCCGGTACCAGGGCACCGCGCCCCCGCCGCCGGACAGCGCGCGGGCGACGCGCCGCGGGCCGACGCCGACCAGCCGGCCGATCGCCCCGTAGGTGCTCACCCGGCCCGGTGGGATGGCCTCGACGGCGTCGAACACGGCCTCGTCGACGTCGGCCGGGTCGACATCGGCCGGGTCGGGGACCGCGCGGGCGCCCGGGGGCCGCGGCTCCCCGGGCGCCCGGCGGCTCACAGCTGGTAGTCGCTGTTCGCCGTCCACCACGTGTAGAGCGCGGCGAGGTCGGCCTGCGTGCTGCCGGGGGCGGTGACGACGCCCTCGACCAGTGCGTTGTCGTCGGTCCAGATGATCCCGACCTGGCCGCTGGCGGCGTCGATCGCGCAGGCGACCGATCCGGAGTTGGTGTCCGACGACCACGTGCCGGCGCCCTGCGTCGTCGCGCAGTCCTGCCCGTCCGGGATGGCCGGGGCACCCTCGGTGTCGGTGGCGAAGACCGAGTCCATCGTCGCCGCGTCGGGGTAGGCGAAGAACTCCGCCACCTGGGGCCCGGGCTGGGTGGTGGCCGCGCCGCAGGACGCGTGGGCGACGTCGCCGTCGCCGGCCAGCGGGGCCTCGGTGCAGTCGGTGAAGTCCGCCGGGACGATCGCCAGCAGGTCCGCCGACCCGGCCCCGCCGGCGGGCGGCGGCGCGCTGGTGGTCGCCGACGAGCTGCTGCTCGACGAGCTCGACGACGAGCTGCTGGAGCTGCTCGACGTCGTCGTCGTGGTGTCGTCGGCCGTCGGCGCGGGGTCGTCGTCGCGGAGGACGAAGAAGAGCGTGACGGCGGCCGCGATCACGAGGACGAGACCCGCGATGAGGCCGGCGACCAGCCCGCGCCGCTTCTTGCCTCCACCCGGGCCGCCGGGCCCGCCGGGCTGGCCGTACGGCTGCCCGTACTGACCGGGCTGCCCGAACTGACCGGGCTGCCCGTACTGACCGGGCTGCTGGGGCTGGCCGTACGGGTCGGGTGCGCCGTACTGACCGGGCGCCCCGTGCTGGCCCGGGGCGCCGTACTGACCGGGAGCGCCGTACTGCCCGGGCTGCTGCGGCTGGCCGTACGGGCCGGGCTGCGGCTGGCCGGAGCCGTCGGGGAACGGACCCGAGGGCGGCTGGCTCATGGGATGACCTCCTGCGTGCGTGAGCCCGCAGGATAGGGACGTGCGGGCGCCGCCGGGCCGTCCCGGACCGGCCGACACCCCAGCGGGTCAGACGCGGCGGCCGAGGCGGGCCAGCAGCCGCTCCTGCGGGGTCGCGCCGTCGGGCAGCTCCACCGGCGGGTCGAACAGCCCCGGCACCCCGTCCGCGGGCAGCCGGCCGGCCAGCCGCTCCGCGGCGCGGACCAGCGCCGGGTCGAGCGCCTCGTCGCCGCCGGTGGCGCGGGCGAGGTCCCAGGAGTGCACGGTCAGGTCGGTGGTCAGCTCCTCGACGTACTCCCACGCCGGCGTCGGGCCGCGGGACAGGTGCACGGTGCCCGCGGCGAGGTCGGCGGCGGCGACGGCGGCCAGCGCCTCGTCGGCGACCCCCTCCCACGACGTGAGCGGGTCGGCGCCGAGCAGCGCGCCGGTGCCCTCCGGCACGCGGGCGGCGACGTCGTCGAGCGGCTCGCCGGCCAGCAGGCCGGGGACCCAGTGGGCCTCGCCGACGAGGTGCGCGACGAGGTCGGCGACGGTCCAGCCGGGCAGGGCCTCGAGGTCCCACTGGCCCGGCTCGACGGCGTCGACGCGGTCGGTGAAGGCGGCCTGAGCGCGCTGGAAGAGCTCCAGCAGCTCGACGGGTTCGGGTGCGGACACGCGCCCCAGTCAACACAGACGCCGGGGGCCCGGCACCCGCAGACGCAGGTGCCGGGCCCCGGTGAGCCGCTGGGCGGACCCCCTGAAGGGGTCCTCCCGTCAGTACGTGGGCAGCGTCTTGTCGATCCGCGTGGCCCACGCCGTCACGCCGCCCTGCACGTGGACGGCGTCCTTGAAGCCGGCGTTCTTGACCGCGGCGAGCACCTCGGCCGAGCGGACGCCGGTCTTGCAGTGCAGCACGATCGGCCTGTCCTGCGGCAGCTGCGACAGCGCCCGGCCCGACAGCAGCTCGTCCTTCGGGATGAGCGTGGCGCCGGGGATGGACACGATCTCGTACTCGTTCGGCTCGCGGACGTCGATGAGCTCGAAGTCCTTGCCCGCGTCCATCATGTCCTTGAGCTCGTCGACGGTGATCGTCGAGCCGGCCGCGGCGGCCTGGGCCTCGTCGGACACGACGCCGCAGAAGGCCTCGTAGTCGATGAGCCCGGTGATCGGCTCGGCCTCCGGGTCCTTGCGCACCTTGATGGTGCGGAAGGTCATCTCCAGGGCGTCGTAGACCATCAGGCGACCGAGCAGCGTCTCGCCGATGCCGGTGATCAGCTTGACGGCCTCGGTGGCCTGGATGGCGCCGATGGTCGCGCACAGCACGCCCAGCACGCCGCCCTCGGCGCAGGAGGGGACCATCCCGGGCGGCGGGGGCACCGGGTAGAGGTCGCGGTAGTTGGGGCCGTGCTCGGCCCAGAAGACCGACACCTGGCCGTCGAAGCGGTAGATCGAGCCCCAGACGTAGGGCTTGCCGAGCAGCACGCACGCGTCGTTGACCAGGTAGCGCGTGGCGAAGTTGTCGGTGCCGTCGACGATGAGGTCGTACTGCTCGAAGATCCCCATCACGTTGTCGCTGTCCAGGCGCGTCTCGTGCAGCCGGACGTCGACGTAGGGGTTGATCTCCTTGATCGAGTCCCGGGCGCTCTCGGCCTTGGAGCGGCCGACGTCGGAGGCCCCGTGGATGATCTGCCGCTGCAGGTTGGACTCGTCGACGGTGTCGAACTCGACGATGCCGATCGTGCCCACACCGGCCGCGGCCAGGTACATCAGCACCGGCGAGCCGAGGCCCCCGGCGCCGACGGCGAGCACCTTGGCGTTCTTGAGCCGCTTCTGCCCGTCCATCCCGACGTCCGGGATGATCAGGTGGCGGCTGTAGCGGCGGACCTCGTCGATCGACAGGTCGGCGGCGGGCTCCACCAGGGGTGGCAGGGACACGCTTGACTCCTCGGGTCGCGACCAGCGGCCCCGCGGGGGGCCGGCGTTCGTGCGCACAACAGCGTGGCACGCGCCGCTGTTCCCGCCGGGGTCAGGGGAAGGGCCAGGCGTTCTTCGTGCAGCCCTCGAGGCCCAGCGTCTGCTGCTGCATGACCGGCGCGAGCTGCCCCTGCCCGGGGCAGGGCTGGTGGCCGTTGCCGAGCGCGTGCCCGACCTCGTGATTGACCACGTACTGGCGGTAGGTGGCGATGTCGCCCTGGTAGTCGGGGACGGCGGTCTCCCAGCGGGCCAGGTTGATGACCGCGCGCTCGCCGTAGCGGCAGGAGGTGTAGCCGCCGGTGCCCACGCCCGGGCAGTAGCGCTCCATGCTGCCGGGGCTGACCAGGCTCACGCGGAAGTCGTAGGAGCCGACGTCGGTGGTGTCGACCCGCTGGAAAGACATCCGCCCGCCGCTCCCCCACGACCGCGGATCGCCGAGGGTCGCCTCGACCGCGGCGGCGAAGGTCGGCCCGTCGACGCCGATGCCGCCCTCCACCTCGACGACGAAGCGCTGCAGCGGCCCGCTGCCGTACACGCCGGAGCTGCCGGGGACGACGGCGACCTCGCCGCTGCCCTGCTCCACGTAGGTGGCCGCCGCGGGCGGGGGGACGACGTCGGTCGGGCCGGCGTCGCCCTCGGCCGGCGCGGTCGGCGTGGCGGGAGCCGGGGCGGGCCCGGTGCTCGCCGGGGCCTCCGCCGGGGTCCCCTGGGAGGTCGCGGCGCCGGTGGAGGCGGCGGGCGTCGTGTCCGGGGCGCCGACGACGTCGACGAGGGTGAGCACGGTGGCGACGGCGAGCAGCGGGATCGCGTAGGCCCGCCAGCCGTACCGGCGGACGAAGCGGCGCAGCCGGCCCGGCCGCCGGCGCACGACCGGGGGGCGGGTGCGGTCCGCCCGCGGGTCGTCGCCCCGGGACCGGCCGGACGGCGGCAGGTCGCGGGGGCGCGGCGGGGGCGGCACCGGGGGGCGGGTGCGCAGCGGCTCGGGCTGGCGGCCGGACGGCGGACGTGCCACGGTGCCGCCTCCTCGCCGCTCGTCCTGCCGTCGCGCAGCGCACCCGGACGGCGACGCCGCGCTTCCCGGGGATCAGGCTCTCACGGCGGCGCGGGGATCGGACAGGACCGCGAGGGCGCGTCGGCCGGGTCAGCCGGCGCGGGCCTCCCCGGCGGCGTCCTCCATCAGCCCGAGCACCGCGCGTGCCGTCTCCTCGGGCGCCTCGAGCATCGCCACGTGCCCGACCGTCTCGAGCACCAGCAGCCGCGCGCCGGGCACCACGGCGGCCAGCCGCGGCGCCAGGCGCGGGTCGACGAGCCGGTCGCGGTCGCCCCACACCACGAGGGTCGGCATGCGCAGCGACGCGGCCATCCGCCAGGCGTTGGCCCGGCCGACCCGCAGGTAGGAGGTGATGAGGCCGCGCATGCTGCGGGTCAGCGACCGGTTGGCCCAGCCCTGCGCCGCCCGCTCCCGGGCCTCCTCGACGGCGGCCTCCAGGCGCTCCCGCGGCACCCGTGCGGGCTCGCCGAAGCACATCTGCGTCATCCCGCGCACCGACTGCTCGGGCGTCACGCCGGCCAGCCGCCGCTCGGCCAGCGTGGGCACGCCCGGCAGCAGGAGCAGCAGCAGCGCCCGGCTGAACGCGGCGGGCACCCGGTAGACCGGCATCGCCGGGGAGACCAGCGTCAGCGACGCGACCAGGTCCGGCCGGCGCGCGGCCGCCACCAGGCTGACCAGCCCGCCGAGGCTGTTGCCCAGCAGGTGCACCGGCCGGCCGGCGGCCTCCCCCGGCTGGGCGGCGACGTGCTCGAGGACGTCGACGACGGCCCGCACGTGCCCGCGCACCGAGTAGGAGCTCCGCGGCGGCGGCTGGGAGCGGCCGAAGCCGGGCAGGTCCACCGCCCAGCCCTCGCAGCGGAGCGCGAGCAGGCCCGCGAGGTCGGTCCAGTTGGTGGAGGCGCCGCCGAGGCCGTGCACGTAGAGCGCCCGCTCGCGCGGCCCCTCGGGCGGCCCGGCGTAGGGGGTGGCGCGGACGAACACCCGCCCGCCGGTCACCGCGACCTCCTCGCCCGGCCAGGCCGGTGGCGGCTCGGCCGGGAGCGCGAGGTCCGCGGCGGAGGAGCGGGCGGTCGACGACGGCGACACGGTGGGGGGCGCGGGAGTCCGGCGGGTGCGCGCGCGGGAGGCCTCGGGCACGCGGCGACGGTATGCCAGGCGGCCGGGACGCGTGCGCCGGGTGACCCGCCGGTAACATCCCCGGCGCCATGCAGCCCTCCCGACCGGTCCCCGTGCGCCGCACGTCACGCCTGCCCCGGGGCGCGCGCCGGCTGCAGCTGCTGCAGGCCGCGCAGGAGGTCTTCGTCGCGCAGGGCTTCCACGCCGCCGCGATGGACGACATCGCCGACCGCGCCGGCGTCAGCAAGCCCGTCCTCTACCAGCACTTCCCCGGCAAGCGGGAGCTGTACCTGGCGCTGCTCGAGCAGCAGGTCACCGAGCTCACCGACCGGGTGCGCGAGGCCATGGCCGGCACCGAGGACAACCGGCAGCGCGTGCACGGCGCCGTCGGCGCGTACTTCGACTTCATCGACGCCGAGGGCGGCGCCTTCAGGCTCGTGTTCGAGTCCGACCTGCGCAACGACGACGACGTGCGGGCGCTCGCCGACCGCGGCAACCGCGCCTGCGTCGAGGCGATCGCCGAGGTCATCGCCGGCGACACCGGCAGCTCGCCGGAGCAGGCCCACCTGCTCGCCTCCGGGCTCACCGGGCTGGCCGAGAGCAGCGCCCGCTGGTGGCTGGCGCAGAAGGGCACGGTCTCGCGCGACGACGCCGTGTCGCTGATGTCGGCGCTGGCGTGGCGGGGCATCTCCCGCTTCCCCCGGGTCGAGGGCGAGCCGGCCGCCGGCTGAGCGCCGTTCGCTCTCGGCGCAGGTCCGCGGCGGGGCCGGGTCGCCCGCGCTGGACTAGCGTGGTCGGCAGCCGTGCAACACGAGGAGGCATCCCGAGTGGAAGTCAAGATCGGTGTCCAGCACTCCCCCCGGGAGCTGGTCGTCGACAGCCCGAAGACCCCCGACGAGATCGCTGCCGACGTGGCCTCCGCCATGTCCGGCGGCACCAAGGACGGGCTGCTGACCCTGGAGGACGAGCGAGGGCGCCGCGTCCTCGTCCCGGTCGACCGGATCGCCTACGTCGAGATCGCCCAGGCCGACCAGCGCCGGGTCGGGTTCGTCGCCGGCGGCGCCTGAGCACCGACGACGTCGTCCGGGAGGGCGTCCCCGCATCCGCGGGGGCGCCCTCCCGCCGTCTCAGGGGAGGGGGCTCGCGCAGGAGGTGAGCCGCCCGGCGGGGCGCGTGCGAGGAGCGGGGGCCGGAGGCTCCCCGACGAGTGCGCGGGACGAGCTCCACGCAGGTCGCGACGGCACCTGGCCGCGGTGCAATCCGGAGGATCGCCGTGTCAGGGGTTGAGGCCGAGGGTGCGCATTCGCTCGGTGTGCGCGGCGGTGATCCGGTCGACCAGCCGCGCGATGCCGGTGAGGTCGCCGGTGCCGGCGACGATGAGCCCGACCAGGCCCTCCCGCTCGGCGATGACCGCCTGCGACTGGGAGATCGCCTCCCCCACCAGCCGCCGCCCCCACAGCGCCAGCCGGCCGGCGAGGGCCTGCTGCGCGGCGATGGCCGCGCGGACCTCGCGCACGGCGAAGTCGGCGTGGCCGGTGTCGGCGAGGACGTCGAGGATCAGCGAGCGGTCCGGCTCCGGCAGCGAGCCCGCGATCTCGCGGTAGAAGTCGGCGGCCAGCCCGTCGCCGACGTAGGCCTTCACCAGGCCCTCGAGCCACGTGCGCGGGCGGGTGCCCTCGTGGAAGCCGTCGAGCGCGGGCACGAACGGGGCCATCGCGGTGGCCGGGTCCGCACCGAGCTCGGTGAGCCGGGCGGCGAGCCGGTCGTGGTGGTCCATCTCGGCGGCCGCCATGCGCGCCAGCGCCGCGCGGCCGTCGAGCGTCGGGGCCATCCGCGCGTCCTCGGCCAGCCGGTCGAACGCCGTCAGCTCGGCGTAGGCGAGCACGCCGAGAAGGTCGACGACGGCTCGCGGGTCGGCCGCGGTCACGGGCCACCTCCGGGCGGGGTCGGGGGCCGGTGGGCACCGGCCGCAGGGCCCGCCGCGGGGCCGGTCGGGGTGCGGGTGGCCCCGCGCGGCAGCCGAGGCTAACCGCTGCCCGCGCTACCATGGGAACAGGCGGGCCGCCAGGTCCGCTGGTATCTGTGCGCTGACGAACGTCGGAAGACGCCCCGAGGAGCCCCCACCGGGCACCGGGTGCGTCCCGGTCCTCCCCGGTCCGCTGGCCGCGTCGGCGCTGGAACGCATCCCGCGACACCCGACCGCGGAGCGCCCGGGCGACGCCACCGTCGCCCCCGGCCGCTCCCCCAGCCGACCAGAGGCGAGAACCCTGACCTCCACCGAGAACACCCACACCGAGAACACCCCCACCACCCCCGAGATCGACCACGCCGAGAGCGGCGCGCCCGCCCCCGAGCAGGTCGAGCAGGCCGTCGAGGCGCTCGGCGGCGCCCCGGTCGCCGAGACCGCCCCGCTGTTCAGCGACTTCGACGTCCACCCCGACGTCGTCGCGGCGCTGGCCGAGGCCGGCATCACCCGCACCTTCGCCATCCAGGAGCTGACGCTCCCCCTCGCGCTGGCCGGCAACGACCTCATCGGCCAGGCGCGCACCGGCACCGGCAAGACCCTCGGCTTCGGCGTCCCGCTGCTGCAGCGCGTCGCCCCCGCGGCCGAGGGCGGCGACGGCGTACCGCAGGCGCTGGTCGTCGTCCCCACCCGCGAGCTGTGCGTGCAGGTCGCCCGCGACCTCAGTACCGCCGGCGCCAAGCGCGGCATCCGGGTGAAGGCCATCTACGGCGGCCGCGCCTTCGAGCCGCAGGTCGCGGCACTCCAGGCCGGCGTCGAGGTCGTCGTCGGCACCCCCGGCCGGCTGCTGGACCTCGCGCAGCAGGGCCACCTGATCCTGGGCAAGGTCCGCGTGCTCGTCCTCGACGAGGCCGACGAGATGCTCGACCTGGGCTTCCTGCCCGACATCGAGCGGATCCTCGCCATGGTCCCGGAGAAGCGGCAGACGATGCTGTTCTCCGCCACGATGCCCGGCCCGATCGTCACGCTGTCGCGGTCGTTCATGACCCAGCCGACCCACATCCGGGCGCACGGCAACGACGAGGGCTCGACCGTCCCGCAGACCACCCAGTTCGTCTACCGGGCGCACAACCTCGACAAGCCCGAGCTGCTGTCCCGCGTGCTGCAGGCCCGCGGCCGCGGCCTGGCGATGGTCTTCTGCCGCACCAAGCGCACCGCGCAGAAGGTCGCCGACGAGCTCGTCGACCGCGGGTTCGCCGCGGCCGCCGTGCACGGCGACCTCGGCCAGGGCGCCCGCGAGCAGGCGCTGCGCGCCTTCCGCAGCGGCAAGGTCGACGTCCTGGTCGCCACCGACGTCGCCGCCCGCGGCATCGACGTGACCGGCGTCAGCCACGTCGTCAACTACCAGTGCCCCGAGGACGAGAAGACCTACGTGCACCGGATCGGCCGCACCGGCCGCGCCGGCCGCGAGGGCGTCGCCGTCACCCTCGTCGACTGGGACGACATCCCGCGCTGGCAGCTCATCAACAAGGCGCTCGACCTGCCGTTCGCCGACCCGCCGGAGACCTACTCCACCTCGCCGTGGGTCTACACCGACCTCGACGTGCCCGAGGGCGCCAAGGGCCGGCTGCCGCGTGCGCAGCGCACCCGCGAGGGCCTCGACGCCGAGGTGCTCGAGGACCTCGGTGAGACCGGCAAGAAGACGAAGGGCGCCGGCCGCGGTCCCGCGCGCGAGGAGTCCCGGGAGGACGGCGAGCGGCCGGCCCGCTCGCGGTCGCGCTCGCGTCGCCGCACCCGCGGCGGCGAGTCCGCCGACGGCTCGGCTCCCGCGGAGGCCGGCACCGCGTCGGACGTCGCCCCGGCCGACGGCGCGCCGTCCGACGCCGCCGACGCCGGTGACGGCACGCCCGCCGGTGACGGCACCCCGCGCCGCCGCCGTCGCCGCCGCGGTGGCTCCCGTCGCCGCTCCGGGGGCGCCGAGGCCGGGGGCGAGTCCTCCGGCGACTCCGGCGACGGCCCGGGCGGCGACTCCGAGTCCGCCGCCTGACGGCGCCCGCGTCCGCAGGTGGCGCTGCGTCCCCCGCCGCTGCGGGTCTGGGTCTGGACGGCGGGCGCGCTCGTGCTGGCGCTGGTCGCCGTCCTGCTCTACCGCGGCTCCAGCGTCGCGGCCACCGACAGCACCACCGCGCCGGCGTCCCCGCTCCCCGGGGGGACGCCGGCCGGGCAGGTCGCGCAGGCCTGGTCGGCCGATGGCCGGGACCTGCCCGTGCAGCTGGTGCAGGAGGGCCGGGTCGTGGTGCCCGGCGAGCGCAGCCTCGTGGCCCACGACGCCGTCAGCGGTGAGGAGGCGTGGCACTACCGCCGCGACGACGCCGAGCTGTGCGGCGCCACCGCCGTCGACGGGCTCGTGGTGGCGGTGTTCCGCACCGCCGGCCGCTGCGACGAGGCACTCGCCCTCGACGCGGCCACCGGCGTCCGGCAGTGGACGCGCAACCTGAGCCTGCGCGGCGACGCGACGATCCAGGGCACCAGCCAGGCCGTGCTGGCCAGCAGCACCACCGGCGTCGTGGTGATCGACCCGACCGGTGACAACGTCCGCTGGCGCACCGCCGCGGACGAGGGCTGCCGGCTCACCGACACCGCCGTCGGCAGTTCCGGGGTGGCGCTCCTGCAGCGCTGCCCGGGCTCCGACGCCGTCCGGCTGCGGCTGTTCGACTCCTTCACCGGCCAGGCGCGGTGGAGCCGCGACGTCGCCGTGCCCGACGGCGGCGAGGTGACGCTGGTCGGCGCCGACCGGCTGGTCACCGTCGCCGCCGGCGGCACGCTGCTGGCCTCCCGGCCCGACGACGGCTCCGAGGCGGCGGCGCTGCCCCTCCCCGAGGGCGACGGCGACGGCGATGGCGACGGCGATGGCGACGGCGATGGCGACGGCGACGGCGACGGCGGCATCCTGCAGGGCGGCGCCGGCGACCTCGCGCTGCTGTGGGCCCGCGGCACGCTGTGGGCGGTCGACCCGGCCACCGGCGAGGTCCGCTGGGAGCGGCCCGCCCGGGGCCTGCCGGCCACCGCGGACGCGGCGAAGACCGCGGCCGGGGACGTCGCCGTCTGGGTGCCCGAGGAGGGCG
This sequence comes from Geodermatophilus nigrescens, assembly GCF_900129495.1. Classification (GTDB taxonomy): domain Bacteria; phylum Actinomycetota; class Actinomycetes; order Mycobacteriales; family Geodermatophilaceae; genus Geodermatophilus; species Geodermatophilus nigrescens. The sequence continues at coordinate 779,691 of NZ_FQVX01000003.1, read as the reverse complement.
GCTTCGTGCTCCGCGACCTCGCCACCGGCGAGGAGGCCGGACGCGCCGACGTCGACGGCGGCCTGGAGCCCGGCGGGCGCACCTCCGTGACCGGGCCGGCGCTGGTGTACCGGCTCGAGGACCGCGTGCTCGGCTACCGCTGAGGGGCCTCGGCGGCACACCGCGCCGGGTCGGGGTTCACTGGGTGCATGGTCCTGCCCGGGAGCCCCGAGCCGTCCGCCACCCTCGCCGTCCCCACCGACGACCTGCGTCAGCTCGCCGACCACGACGCCACCCCGCGCACCCTGCCCGGCCGGGCGGGCCCGCTGGCTGCGCTGGACACCGGCGGCGACGGGCCGAGCGGGACCGTGCTGATGGTCGCGGGCTACACCGGCAGCAAGGAGGACTTCGCGCCGCTGCTCGCGCCGCTGGCCGCCGACGGCTACCGCGTCGTCGCGATCGACCAGCGCGGACAGTTCGAGTCCCCCGGCCCCGACGACCCGGCCGCCTACACCGTCGCCGAACTCGCCGACGACCTCGTCGCGGTCGCCCACCTGCTCGCCGGTGAGACCGGCGTCCCGCACCTCGTGGGGCACAGCTTCGGCGGCCTGGTCGCTCGCGCCGCCGTGCTCGCCGACCCCGCCGTGTTCCGCTCGCTCACCCTGCTCGGCTCCGGCCCCGCCCGGCTCACCGGCCCGCGGGTGGCGCTGCTGGAGCACCTCGGGCCGCTGCTCGACTCCGGCGGCGTGCCGCTGGTGCAGGCCACCCTCGAGCAGCTGGCGATGACCGACGAGCGCGCCCAGGCCGTGCCGGAGCCCACCCGCGCCTTCTACGCCCGCCGGTTCCTCGGCAACACCGCCGCCGGGCTGCGCGGCATGGCCGACGCGATGACCACCGAGCCCGACCGGGTGGCCGAGCTGGCCGCCACCGGCGTCCCGGTGCTCGTGGCCCACGGCGAGGCCGACGACGCGTGGTCCCCGGCCGAGCAGGCCGACATGGCCCGGCGGCTCGGCGCCCGCCACGAGGTGGTCCCGCACGCGATCCACTCCCCCGCGGTCGAGAACCCACCGCGCACGCTGCAGGCGCTCGAGGACTTCTGGACGTCGCTGTGAGCGGCGTGCGGCCGTCGGCGCGGGACTGGACGCCGGAGGAGGACCTGCTCGGCTTCTTCGGCCCGGACAGCGTCACCTGGCGGGTGCACGCCGACCCCGTCTACAGCGTCGGCGGGCTGCGCGCGCTGCTGCTGCAGGCGCTGCACCCGGTCGCCATGGACGGCGTCGCCCGCAACTCCGTCTTCCGCGAGTCGCCGTGGCAGCGGCTCACCCGCACCGCCGAGTACGTGGACACGCTGACCTTCGGCACCCGGCGGGAGGCGATCCGGGCGGTGCGCCGGGTGCGCGGCCTGCACCGCCGGCTCGGCGGCACGGAGGAGACGACCGGGCGCACCTACCGGGTCGACGACGCCGACCTGCTGCTGTGGGTGCACGCCTGCGAGGTCGACTCGCTGCTCGACGTCGCCCGCCGCGCCGGCGTCGTCACGCCCGCGGAGGCCGACCGCTACGTGGCCGAGCAGGTCACCGCGGCGGCGCTCATCGGCGTCGACCCGGACGACGTCCCCGCCTCCGTCGCCGAGCTCGAGGCCTACTTCGCGCGGGTGCGCCCGCAGCTCGCGCTGACGCCCGCCGCCCGCGAGGCGTGGCGGTTCCTCGTCGTCCCCCCGATGCCGCGCTGGGTGCAGCTCCTGACGCCGGCCCGCCCGGCCTGGGGGTCGCTGGCCTCGCTGGCGGTCGCCACCCTGCCGCCGTGGGCCCGCCGGCTGGCCTCGATGCCGGGCCTGGCGCTCACCGACACCGCGGCGACGGCGGCGCTGAAGGCGTTCCGTACCGGCCTGCTGGCGGTGCCGGAGCGGGCGCGGCGCTCGCCGATCGTGCGCGCCGGCTTCGACCGCACCGCGGCGGCCGAGGCGGTCTGACCGACCGGGTCGGACGACCGGGTTAGACGACCGCGTCGTCGTCGGCGGGCAGGCTGCTCCACGTCTCCCGCACCGGGGTCGCGGCCTGGCCGGTCGGGCAGCTGGGCCGGAAGTCGCACCAGCCGCACTGCCGGCCCGGCGCCGTCGGGAACGCCTCGTCGGGCGACGCGCCGTCCTCCACCCGCTGGGTGGCGACGGCGATGTCGGCGGCGATGTCCTCGGCGCGGCGGACGTGGTTGGCCAGCGAGCGCTCGGTGTGCTCGAACGCCGCCACCGTGCCGCTGGGCAGGTGGTGCAGCTCCACCCGGCGGCAGGGCCGGCGCAGCGTCCGCTGCACGCCGAGCACGTACAGCGCCAGCGCCGGTGAGCCGCGCGCCTCGTCCTCGGTGCTGGGCACCCGGCCGGTCTTGTAGTCGACGACGACCAGCTCGTCGCCGCGCTGGTCGATGCGGTCGACCCGGCCCGACACCGCCAGCGCCGCCGTCGTCGCCGCGACCTGGCGCTCGGTGCCCACCGGCTCGTCGTCGGGGTGGAGGGTGGGCACGTAGTCGGTGAGCCAGCCGGCCGCGCGGGCCCGCCACGACGCCGACTGCTCGGCGTCGCGGAAGCCGGTGTCGGACCAGACGCCGTAGAGCAGCTGGCGGGCCGCGGCGGCGGTGCGGCGGTCGCGCGGGAGCTCCCACCACGAGCGCAGCGCCGCGTGCACCGCGGAGCCGACCGTGTTGTGCGCCCACGGCGGGCCCTTGGGCGGGGTGGGCCGGTCGACGTAGGCGAACCGGTAGCGGCGCGGGCAGTCGGCGAACGCGGCGAGCTTGCTCGGGGTGGCCGGGAACAGCCGCCGCGGCATGCCGGGCATCTCCAACTGCACGCCCCCACGCTAGCCGGGCGCGCCGACGATCAGCCGGAGAACACGGTGCTGCCGGAGCCTGCGGCCAGCAGCGCCTCGTACTGCCCCGGCTCGGTGCGGCAGGCGGCGATCGGCGTCGTCTTGTTCGTGCCGTGGTAGTCGCTGGACCCGGTGGTCAGCAGGCCCAGGTCGCGGGCCAGGCCGCGCAGGTGGTCGCGCTCGGCGGGGCTGTGGTCGGGGTGGTCGACCTCCAGCCCGAGCAGCCCGGCGCCGGCCATCGCGGCGATCGCGGCGTCGTCGACCACCCGCCCGCGCTTGGTGGCCAGGCCGTGGGCGAAGACCGGCACCCCGCCGGCGGCGCGGACCAGCGCGATGCCCTCGAGGACGTCGGTGTCGGCCTTGGCGACGTAGTACGGGCTGCGGTGGCTCAGCAGGGTGGCGAACGCCTCGTCGACCGATCCGACGACGCCCGCCTCGACCAGCGCGCGGGCCACGTGCGGCCGGCCGACCACCCCGCCGCCGGAGGCCTGCACGATCCGGTCCCACACCACCGGGTACCCGGCGGCGGCCAGCGCGGTGACGATCCGCTCGCCGCGGCCGAGCCGCTCGGCGCGCAGCCGGCCGAGCTCGGCCGACAGCTCGGGGTGGTCGGGGTCGAACAGGTAGGCCAGCAGGTGGACGCTGACCGGCGGCTGGTCGGCGGGGAACCAGCGGCAGGACAGCTCCATGCCGGGGACGACGGTGAGCCCGGCCGGGCGGGCCGCGGCGGCGACGGCCCAGCCGGCGGTGGTGTCGTGGTCGGTGAGGGCGACGACGTCGAGGCCGGCGGCGCGGGCGGTGGCCAGCAGCTCGGCGGGGGTCTCGGTGCCGTCGGAGACCGACGAGTGGGTGTGCAGGTCGATCAGCATCGGCGTCCAGCCTCCCCCAGCGCGGCGGCCCGCGCCGGGAGCCTCACGCGCCGGGCGGGTCCTGGCGGGCGCCGGGGATGGGCTGGGTGTCGTGCCGCACGCGTGGTCGCTGCCGCCGCGGCACGGCCGGCTCGGGGTTGCCCTCGTCGTCGCCGCTGGACGCGCCGCCGTGGTCGCTGCCGAACAGCAGCCCGCTGACCTCGTGGTACAGGAGGTCGGCCCGCGGCAGGTAGGTGATCTGCGAGAGCGCCTGCTGCTGGCCGGCGGACTCGAAGCGGAAGGTGCCGTAGCCGAGCACCTGGCCCAGCAGCGTCTCCTTCCACGTGAGGTCGGTGATCCGGCGCAGCGGCAGCAGGGTGACGGTGCGCGCGACGATCCCCGAGGTCAGCAGCACGCGGCGGCGGGTCACGATGAAGTGCCGCATCCACCACTCGCCGGCGCGCAGCGCGAACCAGCCCAGCGCGCCGACGGCGACCAGCAGGCCGACGCTGGCGGAGAACCGGTTGTCGGGGTCGAGGGTGAGCACCCAGACGCCGATCGCGAACACCGGCAGCGCGCGGGCCGCCGGCGACAGCAGCACCGCCCAGTGCCGGCGGGTGGCGACGACCGCCTGCTCGCCGGGCAGCAGGTACTTGGCGGCGTCCTTGGCCCACCGTGGCGGGCGGCCGTCGGCGGGGCCGGACACGGCCCGGCTAGCCGAGCGAGGTGACGAAGTCGGCGATCGAGGACGCCGCGTCGCCGAGCGCCTCCCCGGCGCTCTTGACCATCTCGGCCGAGGACTCCGGCTGCTGGATCACGTAGAAGACGACGAAGGCGATGGCCAGCCAGACGAGCACCTTCTTCAGGTTCACCGCCACCTCCGGAGTGCGCGCGGACCGGCGGGCACGGTGCCCGCGCGGGTCGGCCCGGAGGCCTGCCCCATGGGTAACACGTGTCCCAGCCGGGGCGGCGGCGGACACGCCGGTGCGGTCACTCCCCGGGCAGGAAGTGCTCGCTCGGCGGGCCCAGCGGCAGGTCGGGGTAGAGCCGGTCGCGCAGGTCGAGCAGGCGCAGCGGCTCGGCGACCAGCCAGCCCGCCGCCATCGGCCACATCACCAGCCACAGCCACACGCCGTAGGCCTCGCCGACGAACGCCGCCCGGTCGTCGGAGGTGGGGACCGCCCACAGCGGCGCGTGCTGCCCGGCCGCCTCGACGGAGGCCACCGACGGGCCGGTGATGACGTCGCCGGGGTCGAGGCCGGGCAGGCCCGCGTAGCCGCAGCCGACGCCGGTGCCCGGCTCCTCGGCGACCAGCACCATCTCCGCGGGACCGCCGAGCGGCGCCGGGCCGGCACAGCCGACGACGATCGCCCGCGCGCCGGGTTCCCCGCCCCACGCCAGGCCGGTGACCGACCAGCCGGCGGGCACGGGGTCGGGCACCCAGGCGGGGACGCGGGCGTCGGCGGTGACGGCGGCGATCGCGTCGTGGGCGATGACGGCGGTGTGGTGCAGCGGGGTGACGGCGCCGTGCAGGTGGCACCAGGCCTGCGCCGAGTCCCCCGGCCGGACGACGAGCGGCTCGCCGCAGCGGGGGCAGACCGGGGAGGCGCTCATCGGAGACACCGTCCTGTCACGCGCGGTTCCCGTCAAGCGGGGGCGGACGGTCCCGGTCCGTGTCGCCGTACCCTGCGCGGGTGCCGCCCGACTCCCCCGCCGCCGGCCCGCCGGTGCAGGCCTGCGTGGGCGCGGTGGTGCTCGACGACGCCGGGCGGCTGCTGCTGGTGCGCCGCCGCAACGAGCCGGGCCGGGGCCTGTGGTCGGTGCCCGGCGGGCGGGTGGAGCCGGGTGAGTCGCTGGGCGCCGCGGTGGCCCGGGAGGTCCGCGAGGAGACCGGCCTGGCGGTGACCGTGGGCGCCGAGGTCGGGCGGGTGACGATCCCCGGCGACGGCGTCGTCTACGAGGTCGCGGACTTCGCCTGCACGCTCACCGGCCCGGCCGACCCGGTGCCGGGCGACGACGCGGACGCCGTCGTGTTCGCCGACGCGGCCGACCTCGACCGGCTGGCCTGCACGCCGCGCCTGCTGGAGACGCTGCGCGGCTGGGGCGCGCTGCCCGGCTGAGCGGGCGGCGCGCCCCGGCGCGTCGGCTGCGGGGGACTCGACCGGGCCTGGACCGCGGGGGTCACCTGCGAGGTCTCAGCTGCGGGACCTCAGCTGCGGGGCTTCGGCTCCGGGCGCCCGGGCTGCTCGCCGCCGCGGGCCTCGCCGTAGGAGCGCTTGGGCACCATGACCTTGCGGCGGAAGACGCACACGACCGTGCCGTCCTGCTTGTAGCCGATCGTCTCGACGTACACGACGCCGCGGTCGTCCTTCGACCTCGACTCGGTCTTGTCGAGCACCGTCGTCTCGCCGTAGATGGTGTCGCCGTGGAAGGTCGGCGCCACGTGCCGCAGCGACTCGATCTCCAGGTTGGCGATGGCCTTGCCCGAGACGTCGGGGACGCTCATGCCGAGCAGCAGCGAGTAGACGTAGTTGCCGACCACCACGTTCTTGCCGAAGTCGGTGGTCTCCGCCGCGTAGTGGGTGTCCAGGTGCAGCGGGTGGTGGTTCATCGTGATGAGGCAGAACAGGTGGTCGTCGTACTCGGTGACGGTCTTCCCGGGCCAGTGCTTGTAGACCGCGCCGACCTCGAACTCCTCGTAGTACCGACCGAACTGCACGTGTGCTCTCCCGACGTCGTCGTGCGGTGAGAGGGCGCGGCGCACGCGCGCGGACGGGCCCCGTGGGACGGGTGGGGCCAGTTGCCCACCACGCGGCGCCGGTGACCCATCTGGACGGCCGCCGATCCTACGATGCCCGGGTGGTCCGCCCGCTCCGCACCGGCGACCCCGCGGAGGGCGACGTCATCAGGCTGTCCCCCGCCGGTCGCCGCGCCCGCCTGGCCGCCTCGCTCGTGGTCCTCGCGCTGCTCCTGGCCGGCACGGTCTGGGGCACCGACGCCCACTTCCCGTTCGGCCCGTTCAAGATGTACTCGACCCGCGCGTCCAACGACGCCCCGGTGGTCTCCACGCGTGTCGTCGGCCTGACCGGTGACGGGCGCGAGGTGCGGCTGTCCGGCGGCGAGGTGGGCCTCCGCCGCGCCGAGTTCGAGGGCCAGCTGCCGCGCCTGGTCAACGACCCGGCGCTGCTGGTCCTGCTCGCCGACACCTACGCCGAGCACCACCCCGGCGGTCCGGAGCTGGTCGAGGTGCAGGTGGTCCAGCGCCACTTCGAGCTCGTCGACGGCGAGGTCACCGGCGCGTGGACCGACGAGGTGCTCGTCGAGCAGGAGCTGGAGGTCGGCCCGTGAGCGCCACCCTGCCCGCCGCCGAGGCGCCCGCGGGTCCGCGCCGGCGCACCCCGCTGCGCGGCTTCTGGACGCGGCCGGTGCCGCTGGCCCGGATCGCGGTGTTCCGCACCATCGCCTACCTGTTCGTGCCGGTCGACGTCTTCCTCACCACCGCCTGGGTGAGTGCGCACGCCGACGTCCCGACCGCCTACTACCAGCCGCTGGTCATCGGCCGGCTGCTGGACCTGCCCACCCCGACCTCGACCGTCGTGCACGTCGTGCAGTGGGCCCTGGTGGCCTGCGCGCTGGCGGCGGCGACCGGTCGCGCACCCCGCCTGCTCGGTACCGCGGTGTTCGTCCTCTACCTCGAGTGGATGGTCATCGCGATGAGCTACGGCAAGGTCGACCACGACCGCATCGCCTACCTCGTCGCGCTCGCGGTGCTGCCCACGATCGGCGTGGCCCGCTGGCGGGACCGCCGCTCGTCGGAGGCCGCCGGCTGGGCGATGGCCGCGGTGATGGTGACCGTCATGCTCACCTACTTCCTGGCCGCCTGGGCGAAGATGCGCTTCGGCGGCTGGGACTGGGCGACCGGCTCGACGATCACCCGCGCGGTCATCCGCCGCGGCACCGTCCTGTCGGAGTGGACGCTCGACGTCCCCGGCCTGCTCACCGCCGTCCAGTGGGCGATGCTCGTGCTGGAGTTCGCCGCGCCGCTGATGCTGCTCGTGCGGTCCGACCGGGCGCGCACCGCGCTGGTGCTCTTCCTGCTCGGCTTCCACCTCATGGTCTTCGGCGGCCTGCGGATCATCTTCCTGCCGCACTGCGTCGCGATCCTGTCGATCCTGCCGTGGGAGCGGTTCCCCGACGCCGTCGCCGCCGTGCGCGGGCGGCTGGGGCGGGGACGGGCACCGGCCGCCCCCGCCGCCGCGCCACCGGGCTGAGCCGGCTCAGACCAGCGCTCCGATCCGGGCCGCGACGTCGGCCTCGTGCTGCTGGTAGGACGCCGCCACCGCGGTGAGCAGCCCGCCCATGCCGGTGAGCGCGTCGCTGACCGACTGCGCCGAGGCCCGCCACTGCTCGTAGAGCGCGCTGAACTGCACGGCCGCCTGGCTGTCGGTCCACCCGTCGAGCACCGAGCCGGTGACGCTGCTCGACAGGGTGGCGTGCCGGGCGGCGGTGTCGGCCGCCTCCGCCTGACACTGCCCGGCCAGCGACTGCAGCGTGGCGATGTCGACCCTCATGACCCCTCCGATCCGTCCCGGGCACCTCCCGGGACCTGGGGGCGGACGCTAGGGCCGGACCGCGACGGCGCCCGCTCCCCCGTCCACAGCCCGCCTCCTGTCCACAGTCCGCGCCGGCGGCCCCCGCCAGGGCGCGTGGGACCGCACGGTCGCCGGGTGCCCGCCTCCCCGCCGGACGTCCCCCCGCGCTGCTGGACCGTGGTCGGCCCCGAGGGCGCCGTCGACGTCGAGGTCTCCGCCGCCGACGACGATCCGCTCGGCGCCGTGCTGCCCGTGCTCACCGCGGCGCTCGGTGTCCCGGCGGCCGGCGTGTGGTCCGGGTCGACCCGGCTCGACGACGACCTGCCGCTGACCTCGCCGCTGCTCGCCCACGGCGCCGTCCTGGGCCTCGGCCGGCCGGCGCCCCGCGACGAGCGGCCGCCGAGCCCGCTGGAGCTGCACGTCGTGGGCGGCCCGGCGGCCGGGACGACCGTCGGCCTGGCCTCCGGGCGGCACGTGCTCGGCCGCGGCGCCGGCGCCACGCTGCCGCTCCCCGACCCCGGGGTGTCCCGGCGGCACGTGCGGCTCGACGTCGGCGCCGGCGGCACCACCGTCACCGACCTCGGCTCGACCAACGGCACCCGGCTCGACGACCGCGACCTCACCGGCCCGGCGGCCTGGCCCGACGGTGCGCCGCTGCGGGTGGGCGCCAGCACGCTGGCGGTCACCGGCCCGCGGGACGCCCCGGCGGCCACGCGTCCGTCCCCCGGCGGGCGGGTGCTGCTGCAGCTGGGCGTGGCGCCGTCCGCCGGGCGTCCCGAGACCGAGGTGGTGGTGCCCGGCCCGCCGGAGGACCCGCCCCGCCGGAGGCTGGCCTGGGTGGCGGTGCTGCTGCCCGCCGTCGCCGGCGCGTGCCTGGCCTGGGCGCTGGCGACCCCGACGTTCCTCGTCTTCGCACTGCTCTCGCCGCTGGTCGCGGTGGGCACCTGGGCCTCCGACCGGTGGACCGGCCGGCGGTCGGGGCGCCGGGCGGCCGCCGCACACGCCGAGGAGGTTGCGGCGACGCGGGCCCGCGTGGCCGAGGCCGTCCGCGCCGACGTCCGGGCCGCCGCCCGGGCGCTGCCCGACCTCGCCGCCCTGGCCGGCGCGGCCCGCCGTCGCACCGCGCTGCTGTGGTCGCGCGGCGCCGACGACCTGGTCGTCCGGCTGGGCCTGGGCCCCGGACCGACCCGGGTGGTCCGGGTCGAGGAGGGACGGCGGCACCCGGAGACCGCCGGTGACCTGCCCGTCGGCCTGGACCTGCTGCGCGCCGGCGGCCTGGGGGTCACCGGCCCGAGGGCGGCCGCCCTCGGCGTCGCGGCGGGCGTGCTCGCGCAGGTGGCGGCGCTGCACCCGCCCGGCGAGGTCGACGTCGCGCTGCTCGCGGCGCCCGACCGTGCCCGCGACTGGGCGTGGGCGCGGTGGCTGCCGCACCTGGCGCCCGGCGCGGTGCACGCGCGGGCGGGCACGGCGGCCGGGTGGGTGGCAGCGCTGGTGGTCCGGCCGGGCGGGCGGCTGCTGCTCGTCGTCGACCGCCCGGTGGACGACGAGGAGCGCGACGCCCTCCGCCGCTGCCGCGCGGCCGGGGCGCTGCTCCTGTCGGTCGCCGGGCGCATCGGCGAGCTGCCCGTGTCCGGCGGGGCCGTCGTGCAGGTCGGGGGCGAGACTGGCGACACCGGTCTCCTCGACCGCGGGGACGGGTCCGCCCGGGCCCAGTTCACCGCCGACCGCCTGCCCCGGCCGGTCGCCGCCCGGCTCGCCCGCGACCTGGCCGCGCTCGACGCCGGCCGCGCGGCCCCTCCCCTGCCGCGCACGGTCCGGCTCCTCGACCTCGTCGGGCCGGACGACGGCGGCCCGGTGGCGGTCGCCTGGACGCGCGCGCGGGACTCGCTGCGCGTCCCGCTGGGGCGCACGGCCGACGGGACCGCCGTGGTCGACCTCTGCCGGGACGGGCCGCACGCGCTAGTCGCGGGCACGACCGGGTCGGGGAAGTCCGAGCTGCTGCAGACGCTGGTCGCCGGGCTCGCCCTCGCCTCCCCGCCCGACCGGTGCTCCTTCCTGCTCGTCGACTACAAGGGCGGTGCCGCCTTCGCCGAGGCCGCGGCCCTGCCGCACACCGTGGGCCTGGTGACCGACCTCGATGCCGCAGCCACCGCCCGGGCGCTGCGCTCGCTCACCGCGGAGCTCACCCGGCGGGAGGCGCTGCTCGCGGCGGCCGGGGTCGCCGACCTGGCCACCCTGCCCGACGACGTGGCGCTGGCCCGCCTGGTCATCGTCGTCGACGAGTTCGCGGGCCTGGCCGAGGAGCTGCCGGAGTTCGTCAGCGGGCTGGTCGGGATCGCGCAGCGCGGCCGGTCGCTGGGCGTGCACCTCGTGCTGGCCACCCAGCGACCCGGCGGCGTGGTGTCCCCCGAGATCCGGGCCAACTGCTCGCTGCGGCTGTGCCTGCGCACCACCGACGAGGCCGACTCCCGTGACGTCCTGGGCGGCCCCGAGGCGGCGCGCGTCCCGGCCGACCGGCCCGGCGGCGGGCTCCTGCGCGTCGGGTCGGCGCGTCCGGTCGCCTTCCAGGCCGCCCGGGTGGCGAGCACCCCTCCGCCGCGGGCCACCGGTCCCACCGTGCGCCGCCGGCCCTGGCCGCCCGGGCCCGCCTCCGACGGCGGGCCGGGGACGCCGCGGGGCGCGACGGACCTGGCCCGCATCGCGGAGGCCGTGACGCGGGCGGCCGGGTCGGCCGGCGGGGCACCGCCGCACCGCCCCTGGCAGCCGGCCCTGCCCGACCGGCTGCCCGCCGCGGACCTCCCGGCCCCGGCCGGCCCGGGCACCCGCCTGCCGGTGGGCCTCGTCGACCGCCCCGACCGGCAGGCCCGCGAGGTGCTCGCCCTGGACCTGACCGGCGGCGGGGGCTGGCTGGCCGTCGGCGGGCCCCGCAGCGGCCGCACCACCCTGCTGCGGACGGTGCTCGCCGAGGCGGTCACCCGGCTCACACCGGACCGGCTGCACGTGCACGTCCTCGACCACGGCGGCGGCGCGCTGGCCGCCGAGGCGGCCCGGCTGCCGCACACCGGCACCGTCGTCGGCGCGGGCGACGCCCTGCGCACCGTCCGGCTGCTGGCCCGGCTCGCGGAGTCGGTCGCGGCCCGCCGCGCGTCCCCGGAGCACGGCGGGCCCCCCGTGCTGCTGCTCGTCGACGGCGTCGAGTCGCTGATGGCGCAGCTCGACGAGGCCCTGCCGGGACAGGGGTCGGCCGAGCTGCTGCGGCTGCTGCGCGACGGCGCCGCGGCGGGCCTGACCGGCGTCCTCACCGCCGACCGGGCGGTCCCCGGCGGGCGGCTGGCCGCGGTCGCCGGCACCCGGCTGGTGCTCCCGCTGCCCGACCGCGCCGATTACGCCGTCGCCGGCGTGCCGGTGCGCGCCGTCCCCGCCTCCCGGCCGCCGGGTCGGGCGCTGCTCGGCGAGGACGCGCTCGAGTGCCAGCTGGCCCTCCCGCGACCGCTGCCCGCGCCGTTTCCCGGGCCGTACCGCGGGGCGGCCGCGACCACGGCCCTGCGCATCCCCGAGCTGCCGCCGGCGCCGGTGCTGCCGCCCGGCGGCGCCGGCGACGACCCGCTCGCCGCGGTGCCGCTCGGACCGGGTGGCGACGAGGGGACCGTGCTGCACGCCGACCTGCGCCGCGGCGGCGGGCTGCTCGTCGTCGGGCCGCCGCGCAGCGGCCGCACCGGCGCACTCACGGCGGTCGCCGGCACGCTCGCGGGCTCCGGCGTCCCGGTGGCGCAGCTCGTCCGCGGCCGGCAGCCCGTCGTCGCACCGGGCGCGGTGGCCCTCGCCGTCGACGACGTCGCCGGCTGGCACGCCTGGCTGCACGCCCTCGACGGCGGTCCCGGGGTCCTCGTGGTCGACGACGCCGGCCCGCTCGCCGACGCACCGGTGCTCCTCGCCGCCACCGGCGCCGGGCTCCCCGGGCGGGACGTCGTCACCCTCGCCGCCGGCACCGCCGGTGAGCTGTCCGGCGCCTTCCGCGGCCCGGTCGCCGACCTGCGCCGCAGCCGCAGCGGGCTGCTGCTGTGCCCGGGTCCCGGCGACGCCGACCTGCTCGGCATCCGGCTGCCGCGCACGCCGGTGCCGGTGCGCCCGGGATCGGGCTGGCTGGTCGCCGCCGGCGTCGCGCAGCGGGTCCAGGTCGCCCGGCACGCCCCCGGCGGCGGGCCGTGACCGGTGGGTCAGAGCAGGTCGAGCGCCGGCCCGATCTCCTGCGTCGCGTACCAGGCCAGCTCGTGCCCCTCGGCCTGGTCGACGACGAACTGCGCCTCGTCGCTGCCGAGGTCGGCCTCCAGGACCACACCGACCGCGGCCCGGACGTCGTCCTCCGCGTCGGCCCCGTCGACGTGCGCGCTGGCCACGTCCGCGAGCGCGACGTCCCCGGTCACCCGCACCGCGCCGGGGTCGGTGTCGGCGTCGTCGACCTCGGTGACCGCCGTGTCGGGGACGTCGGCGGCCAGCACCACCCGGCGCCGGGCGGCTCCCGGGTCGACGTCGATCAGCCGCAGGCTCGCCCGGGCGGCCGCCAGCAGCGCCGCGTACTCGAGCTCCTCGACGTCGGCCGCGGCGTCGCTGAGCGCGTAGTACCCGCGCAGCCGGGCGGTGACGGCGAAGGCCGTGTGCGGTCCGGCGAGGCGGCCCTCGTCCACCAGGCGCCGCAGCACCGTGGTCGTGGCCGGCAGGTAGATCCGCACCCGGCCGCTCCTCTCCTGTCAGGGACCGCGACGGTATCCCGCGCCCGTGCGCCGGCCGCGTGCAGCAGGTCAGCGCACGGACTCGGCGAGGGCCGCGACCTCCTGCTCGACGAGGTCGGCCAGCACGTCGACGTCGCCGACGCCGTCGCGGTCGGCGTTGAGGCCCACGTACACGGAGCCGTCGTAGCTGGTCATCCCGACCGACAGCGCCTGGCCGCCGACCAGCGGCACGACGGGGAAGACCTCCAGCATCCGGCTGCCCGCGGCGTAGAGGGGCTGCTGCGGGCCGGGGACGTTGGTGACGACGAGGTTGAACATCCGCCGCGACAGGCCCCGCGCCGCCCGGGCGCCCAGCGCGTGCAGCGTCGGCGGCGCGAAGCCGGTCAGGGCGATGAGCGCGTCGGCGCGCACCGAGCGGCCCGAGTCGGTGACGCCGCGCATGGCGTAGCTCAGGCGGGCCAGCCGCACCCACGGGTTGGGCTCCCCGACGGGCAGGTCGACCAGGTAGGCCGCGACGCTGCCCCCGGGCGCCCGCTGTTCCTCGCCCTGCACCGACACCGGCACCAGCGCGCGCACCGCCGTCGAGCCGAGGACGGGCTCCCCGCGCGAGAGCAGCCAGTCGCGCAGCGCGCCGGTCAGCACGGTGAGCAGGACGTCGTTGACCGTGCCGCCGTGCGCCTTCCGGATGGCCTTGAGGTCCTCGAGGTCGGCGCGCGCCACCGCGACCCGGCGCTGGGTGCCCAGTGTCCGGCCGAGCGGGCCGTGCGGGGCAGCGAGGATCGCCGAGCGCGCGGCGCGGGCGAGCCCCTCGGCCACCCCGGCCACGCGGGCGGCGGTCGAGCGCAGGTCCCCGACGGCCGCGCGCGCGTTCTCCAGCACCGCCGTCGGCCGCTGCACGGACTCCACGAGCGCGTCGCGGACCAGACCGACCCGGCCCGGCAGCCGGCGCGGCACCCAGGAGTCCGCGGCAGGCACGGACGCCTCGGGGGTGGTGTCGAGCAGGACCTGCGCGATGTCCACCGCACCCAGCCCGTCGACCAGCGCCGGGTGGGTCTTGGTGACCACCGCGACCCGGCCCTCCTCGAGCCCCTCGACGAGGTAGACCTCCCACAGCGGCCGGTCGCGGTCCAGCGGCCGCGAGGTCACCCGGGAGACGAGGTCCAGCAGCTGCGCCCGGGTGCCGGGACGGGGCACCGCCGAGCGCCGCACGTGGTAGGCCACGTCGAAGTCCGGGTCGTCGGCCCAGACCGGGTTGGCCAGGCGCCCGGGCACCGGCACGATCCGCTGCCGGTAGCGCGGCACCAGCGGCAGCCGCGCCTCCAGCAGCTCCGCGAGCGCGTCGAGGCCGCCCTGGACCGGCTCGAGCACCAGCACGCCCGCGACGTGCATCGGCGCCCCGGCGTCCTCCAGGTACAGGAAGGACGCGTCCAGGGTCGTCAGCCGCTCGGCCATCGTCCTCCTCCGGATCGGTGCCCCACGCTACGGGGCCGGGCGGCGGCGCCCCAGTCCACACGGCGGTCCCCGTCCCGGCCGGGGGTGCGGGTCACCCGGCGCGCCGGCGGCGCCACCCGCGGCGTCCCGGTGCCGGCTCGGGCACCCGGGCCAGCGCGGCGGCCAGCCCCCGCAGGCCCGCCCGCAGCGGCGAGCCCGGCGCCACCTCGGCGAGCGTCCGGCCCGAGGCGAGCGCCGCGTCGGTGGCACCGCGGTCGACCGGGAGGAAGGCGCGCACCGGCCGGCCGGCGAAGCGCTCGAGCGCCTCCCCGATCTCCCGGCGGGCGTCCCCGGGCACCGGCCCGCGGCGCACCTGGTTGACCACCACCACCGGCTCCACCTCGGGCAGCAGGTCACGCAGCTGGCCCAGGGCGCGGATGGTGCGCTGCAGGCCGACCGGGTCCGCGCCGCTCACGCACAGCACCTCGTCGGCACTCTCGAGCACCGTCACGGTGGCGCCGTTGCGCCGTGGTGCGGCGGTGTCGAAGGACAGCTCCTCGTCCTCCTCGAGGTTGAAGGCGCAGTCGACGACGGTCAGGTCCGCCACCCGGCGGGCCTCGTCCAGCACGGCGCCCACCGCGCGGGGCCGCAGCTCGGGCCAGCGGTCGGCCCGCGCGAGCCCGGTGAGCACCGACAGCTGCGGCCGCACCGACCAGGCGAGCCGGAGCAGCGCCGCCTCGTCGAGCGTGCCGGCGGCCGCCTGCCGCGCGGCTCCGGCCAGCCCGGGCGACTCGTCGAGCAGCCCGAGCACCTGCGCGACGACGCCCCCGTAGACGTCGGCGTCGACCAGCAGCGTCGGCACGCCGAGCCGGGCCGCCTCGTCGGCGAGGCCGACCGCGACCGTCGTCCGCCCGGGCGCTCCGGTCGGTCCCCACACCGCGACGACCCGGCCGCGGGCGGGCCGCCGGTCGGCCGGTTCGGGCCCGTCCCCGCCGGCTCCCGGGAGCGCCGCACGCGGGTCGGCGACATCGCGCCCGCCTGCCGGACCGCCGGTGACGGCCTCGCGCAGGGCCCGCACCACCTCCTCCGGAGCGGCGTCCGCGGGCAGCACGGTCGTGACGCCGAGCGCGCGCAGCCGGTCGCCGGCCCGGTCGTCGCCGGGGTCGACGAGACCGACGACGGCCACCCCGCCGGCCTGCAGCCGGGCGACGGCGTCGACGTCGAGCCGGTGCAGGTCCGCCGACAGCAGTGCCGCCTGCGCGGTGCCTGTCGCCGCCGTGGCCAGCAGGTCGGAGGCGTCGACGCAGCGGCGGACCACCGTGACGCCGTGGTCGGCCCGGTCGAGTGCGCCGACCAGCGCGGCCTCCCAGGCGGCGCCGGTGACCGCGGTGACGACCTGCAGCGCCATCAGAGGGTGGGCCCGGCGGGAGCGCCCGGGCCGGCGACCGGCGCCGGGGCGGGCTGCACCGCGGGAGGCGCGGCCGCCGTCGACGGCGCGGCGGGCGCCGGCAGCGGACCGCCCGCGGCGGGCGCGCCGGTCGTCGGGGTGCTCGTCGAGGAGGCGCCCGTCGTCGGGGCGCCCGGGGACGGGGAGGCCGACGGCCGCGCCGCGGAGGGAGCACCGTCCACCGAGCCGTCCACCGAGCCGTGCACCACGACGACCAGCGGCCGCCCGCCGATCGACCCGAGCACCGCGGCCGCGTCCGCGGCGGGGACGCCGACGACCACCTGCACCGTCGTCGTCGCCGTCGACAGCACGCCCTCGGCGCGCCCGCTGACCGCCTGCACCGTCGCCCCCTCGACCACGGGGACGACGCCCTCGCCGGTCGTGGTGCCGGCGGGGTCGGTCACGCCGTAGACGTCGACGACCTGTCCGCGGGTCAGGCCCGGCGGGACGTAGCCGGCCTGCACCGGGAGGGCCACCTGGACCAGGTCGGCCGGCTCCTCCAGGGCAGCGCGCGGCAGCAGCTCTCCGGCCCGCACCGCCCGGGCGAGCGTGCGGCCGGCGGGGTCGGTGCCGGTGGACAGGTAGGCGCCGGCGGCGTCGCCCAGGCGGACCTGCACGGCGACGAGATCGGCGGCCTGGATCTCGGTGCCCGCGGCGAGGTCGGCGGCGACGGACCAGACGGGCACGGTCGCGTCGGCGGCACCGACCACCCGCGCACCGAGCAGCACCGACCCCAGCACCAGCAGGACACCGAGGACCAGCCGCAGGTCCAGCCACCGCGGCGGGCGGACGCGGCGCGGCACCGGGCCCGCCGCCGTCCCCGTGGCCGGCGTGGCCGTCGGCGGCACCGTGCGCGTGGCAGCGCTCACCGGGCGCTCCTCTCAGTCCCCGGAGCCGTGCCCGGCTCCCCCGCACCGGCGGGCGTGACGACCGGCGTCCCGCGCGGTCGGACGCAGATGATGCGATACGGGTGCGGATGGACGCACGGGTTGTCCACACGTTCGGGTGTGGACGGGATGCACGCGGACGGTCGCGGTGCTGACAGACTGGCGGCGACTGGACGGAGAGCCATGCCCACACCGCGATTCCTGACCCTCGACGACGTCGCCGAGGTCCTCAACGTCTCCTGGTCGCAGGCCTACGCGCTGGTGCGGCGCCGGGAGCTGATCGCCATCCAGATCGGCGGCCGCGGCCAGTGGCGGGTCGAGGTCGACGAGCTCGAGCGGTTCATCCAGCGGAAGTACGCCGAGGCGCGCGCCGGTGCGGTCCCCGCCGCCGAGGAGCTCGCGTCCGCCGAGGCCCCCGCGGCGGGCGGGGACGCCGAGGCCGAGACACCGGCCGAGGCCGGCCCCACCCGCGGACGGCGTTCCCGCCGCTGACCTCAGGCGGCGCCCGGGGTCAGCGTCCGCACCACGGCCACCGCCGCCAGCACCACCGCGCGCACCGAGCGCACGGCCCCGGCCCGCCGGAAGTCCTCCGGCGCGTGCTCGGCCAGCTCGACGAAGTCCGCGCCCACCCGGTCCACCGTGCCCGTGAGCACCGCGCCGTCGTCCAGGACGACGGCCACGGCGGCGCGGTCGCGCGCCAGCCCGCGGAGCGCCCGCCGCAGGTCCAGGGCCGCGCGCACCGGCGACGCCGGCTCCGCGGCCGCCGTCGACCGCACCAGTCCCGACACCGCCAGCACCGCCGGCAGGGCCACCAGCACCTCGCGCCCGGCGTCGTCGGTCAGCAGCGCCCAGTCCGGCCCCACCTCCTCGAGGCGGCCCGCGACCTCGCCCGCCCCGCGGCAGCGCAACGACACCCGCGCGCCCACCGCGCCGCCGAGGCGCCCGGCCAGCCGGACGGCCGCCGTCTCGGCCCGCGACCGGGACGGCAGCTCGGCGCGCTCCTCCGCGGCGGCGGCCTCCTCGAACTCCGCCTGCAGGTCGGTGAACAGCTGCTGCCAGCGCATGACCGGAGCGTAGATCCACAGCGTTCATTGCGTTTGCTTGCGTTTGTCTGCTCTAGTACGCCGACGCGTGCAGAGGAGGAGACATGTCGATGCGTCGGCTCGTCGTCACGACGGCGGCGACGGCGGCGGTGGCGGCCGTGCTGGCCGTGCTCACCCCGGACACGTCCTGGCTCTCGGCCGGGAGCCTCCAGCACGCCGTCGACACGGCCGGCCCGGAGGCCGTGCTGCTGTCCGCGGTGGCGGCCGCCGCGTGGCTGACGTGGGCGTGGGGCGCGCTCGGGCTGGTGCTCACCGCCCTCTCCGCGCTCCCCGGACTCGCCGGTGCGGCCGCCGCGCTCGTCCTGCGGGTGGTCGTGCCCGCCGCCGGCCGGCGGGCCGCCGCGCTCGCGCTCGGCGTCGGTCTCGCCGCGACGCCGGTGCTCACCGGCTGCACCGGCCCGGCCGCCGTCGTCCCGGCCGCCGTCGTCCCGGCCGCCGCCACCGCCTCGGCCGCCACGCCCGCCGCCACCACACCGGCCGCCGTGCCGGACTGGCCCACCGCGCCGGCGGCCACCCCCACCGGCACTCCGACGACGCCGGTCCCCGACTGGCCCCTCCCCGCACCGGGCGACCACGTCGTCCTGCGCGGCGAGTGCCTGTGGTCGATCGCCGAGGCCGACCTCCGCGAGCGGACCGGGCGCGAGCCGGCCGACGCCGAGGTGGCCGAGGCGGTCGGCCGGTGGTGGTCGGTCAACGCCGACGTCATCGGCACCGACCCCGACCTCCTGCTGCCCGGCCAGGTGCTGCGCCCACCCGCCTGAACCACCCACCCGTCCCACCTGCCCGCACCGCCTGCCCCCACCACCTGCCCTCACCACCTGCACCGCCCCGTCCCGGCCGCTCCCCCGGCCCACCCCTCCGACCCGACCCCGGGAGCCCCCGTGACCGCTGCCTCCCCCGCCGGCCCGCAGCCGGCCGTCGCCGCCCCGCACCTCACGCTCGTCCCGGCCCTGCACCCGCCGCTGCGCGGGCCCGCCGCCGTGCTGGTCGACCCGACCACCCCGCCGCCGCGGCCGCCGCACCGCCCGGGGCCGCGCCCGGCCGCGGACGGCGGACCCGCGCGCCGGCCCGACCTGCTCGGTCCCGCGTGGTCGGTGCGCGCCGGGCTGCCCGATCCGCGCGCGGCAGGGCGGCTGCTGTTGACCACCGTGCTCGAGGCGCTCGCCGGCCGCCGCCCGATGGGTCAGGTGCAGCGGCTGACCGCGCCGGGCGTGCACGCCGCCCTGCTGGCCGGGCGCCGGCCGGCGTGGTGCAGCCACGGCGCCGGACCGCTCCTGCTCGGGCCGGTGTCGGTCTGCGAGCCGGTCGACGGCGTCGCGGAGATCAGCGCCGTGGCCCGGCGGGCCGGCCGGGCGCACGCGGTCGCCGCCCGGCTCGAGGGCAACCACGGCGTGTGGCGCTGCACCGCGCTGTCGATCGGCTGACGGCCGGGCGTCCCGCCGCCCGAGGTGACCGCGTGCCGGGGCCCGGCCCACCCGACGACGTCGAGCGGACCGGGCCCGGGACACGGCTGGGGTCAGCCGCGCGCGCCCTGCAGTTCCTCCTCGCGGTCCCGGCCCGGCGCCGGCGACCCGACCGCGTCCCCGGCGTCCTCGGCCACCTCGGCCTCGATCCGCGGCAGCAGCCGGTCGAGCCGGCCGGGCAGCCACCAGCTGCGCCGGCCGAGCAGGCTCATCGTGGCGGGCACGAGCACCATCCGGACGACGGTCGCGTCGAGGAACACCGCGACCGCCATCCCCAGGCCGATCTGCCGGACGACGAGATCGGACTCGGTGGCGAACCCGAGGAAGACGACCACCATGACGGCGGCGGCGGTCGAGATGACCCGTCCGGTGCCGGCGACGCCGCGCACCACGCTCGCCTGGGCGTCTCCGCTGCGCAGCCAGTGCTCCCGGATCCGCGAGAGCAGGAACACCTCGTAGTCCATGGACAGGCCGAACAGGATCGCGAACATCAGGATCGGCAGCCAGCTCGAGACGGGCATGGCCGCGTCGAGACCCATCAGTCCGCTCCCCCAGCCCCACTGGAACACCGCGGTGACCACGCCGTAGGCGGCGCCGATCGACAGCAGGTTGAGCGCGGCCGCCTTCAGCGGCACGACGGCCGAGCGGAACATCGCCGCGAGCAGCAGCACCGACACGGCGACGACGAAGCCGACGACCAGCCACAGCCGTCCCGACAGCATCTCGGCGATGTCGGTGAACATGGCGGTGCTGCCGGTGACCTCCGCTCCGTCGAGGTCGGCGCGCAGTCGCTCCAGCAGCCCGGGAGTGCGCTCGTCGGCGGGGCCGAAGGCGGGCTGCGCCTCGAGCACGGCGACCGCGCCGTCCGGCGACACGACCGGTTCGCTGACGGCGACCACACCGTCGGTCCCCCGGAGCTGCGCGGCGGCCGCCGCGACGCCCGCGTCACCGACCTCCGCGCGGTCGACCACCACGGTGAGGGGCCCGTTGGCCCCCTCCCCGAACTCCGCGGTGACGATGTCGTAGGCCTGTCGCGTCGTGCTGTCGGCCGGGTTGTTCGACACGTCCCGCGGGAAGGTGCGCATGTCGAGCGCCGGCAGGGCGAGCGCGCCCATGACGACCACCCCGGCGAGCGCCCAGGGCACCGGCCGGCGGGCGACCGCCGCCGCCCACCGCGCGGACCACGGCTCGCGCACCGGCCGGCGCCGACGGGGCGGGAGGCCGCGGCGCTCCCGCCGCGGCAGCAGCCTGCGGCCGAGGAGTCCGCAGAGGGCCGGGACGAGGGTGAGCGCGGCCGCCGCGACGGCCACCACGGCGATCCCGGTGGCGAACCCGAACGTCGAGTACATGGGGATGCCGGCGAGTGGGAGGCCCATCAGCGAGACCAGGACGATCGCCGCGGCGAAGACCACGGAGCGGCCCGCCGTGGCCGTCGCCCGGCCCGCGGCCTCGACCACCGGGACGCCGGCCCGCACGAACTCCAGGTGCCGGGTGACCAGCAGCAGGGCGTAGTCGATCCCGACGCCGAGGCCCACCATCACCGCGACCGTCGGGGCGGTGCTGCTGACGTCGGTGACGGCGGCCAGCAGGCTGATGCCGGCCGCGGAGACGCCGAGCCCGGCGAGGGCCACCAGCAGGGGCAGCCCCGCGGCGACGACGGTGCCGAGGACCACGACCATCAGCACGAGGGCCACCGCCACGCCGGCGATCTCGCCAGTGCCCTGCACCTCCTCGGCGGACGTGTTGGGCAGCTCGCCGCCGAGCTCGACCCGCAGCCCGCCGGCGGCCCCGTCCACCGCCTCCTCCAGCGCCTCGACGCCGCGGCCGCCGGCGAGGTCGGGATCGGTCACGGGCACGTCGAGGACGACGCCGAGCAGGGCGGTGTCCCGGTCGTCGGACCAGCGCGGCGGCGACACCGACGTCACGTGGTCGACCTCGGCGATCCGGGCGGTCAGGTCGGCGACGTCGGCGTCGCTCACCTCACCGCCCGCAGGGTCGTGGACGACGACCTGGGCGGAGCTGCCGGCCGCCCCCGAGCCGGGGAAGTGCTCGCGCAGCGACTCGACGCCGGTGAGCGCGCGGGCGCCCTCGACGTCGAAGTCGTCCTGGGGCGTCCCGCCGAGCGCGCCGGCGGTCAGGGTGGCCACGACGGCGAGGAGCACCCAGGCGGTCAGGGTGCGCCACGGGTGGGCGGCCGTGGCCCGGCCGAGGTGGTGCAGCAGGCGGGTCATCGCGGCCCCCCGGACCCCGCGCCGCCGGCGCCCGAGGACGTGAGGCTCTGGGCCCCGATGACCGCGAGCACCTCGAGCTTCTCGTGGCTCTCGGTGCCGGGCTCGGCCGTGTACACCATGAGGCGGTGCGACTGGTGCGGGTCGACCAGCGTCTGGCAGTTGAGGTCGAGCCGGCCGACCTCGGGGTGTCGGTAGCGCTTCCGCTCCTCGAGGTGGATCCCGACCTCGTGGACCTCCCACAGCGAGCGGAACTCCTCGCTCTCCTCCAGGAGCAGCCCGGCGAGGTACGCGGCCCGCGACCCCGGTCCCCGCATCGCGAGCAGCGCGCGCAGCCCGGCGGCGTAGGTCCGCGACATGTGCGCGTGGTCCTCCGGCAGGTACAGGTCCCGCGCCGCGGGGTCGGTGAACCAGCGGTAGCCCCGGCTGCGCGCCGGACCGGTGTAGCGCATCGCGTCGCCGACGAGCGCGACCCCGGGCGGCGTCTGGCGGAGCGTCTCGCCGACCTCGGTGACGATCTCGGCCGGGGTGTCGCCCAGCCGGTCGAAGATGCGCAGCAGCCCGGGGCTGACGTGCTCGCTCGCCGCGCCGCGGGGCGGCGGCTGGTGCCCGGCGAGGCGGAACAGGTGGTCGCGCTCGTCGACGGACAGGTGCAGCCCCTGCGCGATGGCGGCGATCATCTGCTCCGACGGCTGCGGTCCGCGCTCGCGCTCGAGGCGGGAGTAGTAGTCGGTCGACATGAAGCACAGCGCCGCGGCCTCCTCGCGGCGCAGGCCGGCGGTCCGGCGGCGCGGCCCGCGGGGCAGGCCGACGTCCTCGGGCTGGAGCACTTCCCGGCGGCGGCGGAGGAACTCCGCCAGCCCGGTGCGGTCGATGGCCACGTGTCTCCTCGGGGGATGGGGTGCGACCGGCCCGGCCGGGGCGGTCGCTGCCGTGTCTATCGGCGCGGCGCCGGCGCAGACACGGCCCGCTGATCCCCCTCTCACGGGGCCCGGACGGGGGGATCGGCAGGTCCTGCCTCGCGCCGGCCGGAACGCCGACGGTGGGGACACGGCGCGGACAGCGCCGACCCCACGAGCACAGGAGCCCGAGATGGCCCGCACCATCGACATCCCCGTCCCCGACCTGTCGGGCAAGCGGGTGGTCCTCACCGGAGGCAGCGACGGCATCGGCCTGGTCCTGGCCCGCCGCCTGGCGCAGGCCGGTGCCGACCTCGTCCTGCCGGTCCGCAACCGCGGCAAGGGCGAGGCGGCGACGGCGGAGATCCGCGCCCGCGTCCCCGGGGCACGGATCACCCTGCACGCGCTCGACCTGTCCTCCCTCGCGTCGGTGGACGACCTGGCCGGCGTCCTGCTCGCCGAGGGCC
Organism: Geodermatophilus nigrescens; assembly: GCF_900129495.1. GTDB lineage: Bacteria > Actinomycetota > Actinomycetes > Mycobacteriales > Geodermatophilaceae > Geodermatophilus > Geodermatophilus nigrescens. Next base: position 756,759 of record NZ_FQVX01000003.1, on the reverse strand, counting down.
GCCCGATCGACGTCCTGATCGCCAACGCGGGCGTGATGACGCCGCCGGAGCGCCGGACGACGGCCGAGGGGCACGAGCTGCAGTTCGGCACGAACCACCTCGGCCACTTCGCCCTCGTGGCGCGGCTGATGCCGCTGCTGCGTGCCGGCCGTGCCCGGGTGACGACGCAGCTGAGCATCGCGGCGAACAGCAACGCGATCAACTGGGACGACCCGGACTGGGAGCGGTCCTACGACGGGATGCGCGCCTACAGCCAGTCGAAGATCGCCGCCGGGCTGTTCGCACTCGAGCTCGACCGGCGCAGCGTCGCCCACGGCTGGGGCATCACGAGCACCCTGAGCCACCCCGGCGTCGCCCCGACCAGCCTGCTCGCGGCGCGGCCGGAGATCGGCCGCGCCGACGAGGGGCGCGAGCTCCGGATCATCCGCCGGCTGTCGGCGCTGGGCATCGCGGGGACGCCGGAGACCGCGGCCCTCCCCGCGCTGCTCGCCGCGACGGCGCCCGACGCCGTCGGCGGCCGGTTCTACGGCCCCAGCCGGTTCTGGCACGTGAGCGGCCCGCCGGCCGAGCAGCGCCTGTACCGCACCCTGCGCAGCGCCGAGGACGCCGCGCGCATCTGGCGGCTCTCCGAGGAGCTGACCGGCCTGGCCTTCGCCGCGGACGGGGCCGGGCACGTCGCCGGACCGGCCGGCGACCGTCGTGCACCGGCCTGACGGCGTCGCGCCGAGGTCCGGAGGTCCCGTGACCGGCGCCCCGGCCGCCGGGTCGCCGTCCGCCCCGCGGGGTGGGCGGCGACCGTCCGGCACCGGCCTGTTCGTCCGTGAGTTCGCCCGCGCGCCGCTGCGCACCGCCTCACTGGTGCCGAGCTCCCCCGCCCTGGCCGAGCGCATGGTCGCCCCGCTGCGCCGGCCGTCCGCCCGCCCGCCGGTGGTGGTGGAGCTGGGGCCGGGCACCGGGTCCTTCACCGCGGCCCTGCGCGCGGCGGCGCCCGCGGCGCGCTACCTCGCCCTGGAGCTCAACCCAGCCATGGCCGACCACCTCGAGGCCCGCTTCCCGGGCATCGACGTCGTCCGCGGCCCCGCGTCCGGCCTGGCCCGCGCGCTCGCCGAGCGGGGGCTCGGGCCGGTCGACCTCGTCGTCAGCGGCCTGCCGTGGCAGGCCTTCGCCGGTCCGGAGGGCGACGCGCTGGTCGCCGACGTCGCCGCCTGCCTGGCGCCGTCCGGCGCCCACACGCAGTTCACCTACAGCGCGACCCGCTGGGCGCCGCCCGGCCGGCGCCAGCACCGGCGGCTGCAGCGGCACTTCGGCAGCGTCGACCTGTCGCCGACCGTCTGGCGCAACCTGCCGCCGGCGGTCGTCTACACCGCCACCCGGCCCGTGCCCGCCGTCGACCCCTGCCTCGCCGGCCGGTGAGCGGCTGGGCTGCCGACCCGTCCGCCGCCGGGACGGCGGTGCTCGTCGCCGTCCTCCTGACGGCGGAGGCGGGCCTGCTGGTCGGCGTCGTGATGCCGGCGTCGTCGCTGGTCCTGGGGCTGGGCGTGCTGGCCGGCGCCGGCGCGTTCTCCCCGGCGGCGGCCGTGCTGACGGCGGCGGGGGCCACCGTCCTGGGTGCGGCCCTGGGGCACCGGGCCGCCGCCCGCGGCGGGCCGGGGTCCCTGCTGCCGACGGCGGGACCGCTCGGCCGGCTGCTCCCCGCGCGGGCGCGCGCCCTCGCCGAGCGGCTGACCGCGCCCTGGGTCGAGGCGGTCGGCCGCGGGCCGGTGCGGGCGGCGGCCGCGGCCCAGTTCGTCGCCGGGGCGCGCACGCTCGCCCCCCGTGTCGCCGCCCGGGCCGGGGTGCACCCCGCCGAGATGCTCCGCGGGACCGTCCCGGCGGCGCTGGTCTGGGCGTCGTGCCTCGTGTCGGCCGGCGCGCTGGCGTCCTCCGCGCTGCCGCTGGTCCGCAGCGCCTCCACCGCGCTCGGCCTCCCGCTGCTCGTGGTCGCGACCGCCGTCCTCCTCGTCCGGCGGCGGGCCGGGGCGCGCCGGGCGGGACCGCGCCCGGCCTGAGCACCGCCCCGCACACGACGGCGCCCCGCCGACCACGGAGGTCGGCGGGGCGCCGTCGGCTGCGGGGAGCGGTCAGCGACCGGCCGCTCCGTGGCAGACCTTGTACTTCTTGCCCGAGCCGCAGGGGCACGGCGCGTTGCGCGACGGCTCCTTGGTGCCGGTGACCGTGGCGGTCTTGGCCGCCTTGGCCGGGCCGCTCTCCTTGGGCGAGGCGTCCAGCGACGGCGCCGAGTAGCTCAGCTCCTCCTGGGGCCGCCGCGGCTCGTCGAGGCCCTTGACCGCCAGCTGCGGGCCGGTGCCCGACGGCGACGGGGCCTCGGGGGCCGGTGCGGGCGGCGTCGTGCGCGCGGCCGGCCGGTTCGCCGGGCCGCCGGTGGAGCGGCGGGCGGCGGGCTTGGCCGACGGCTTGGACACCGACACCGGGGTGGCGGGAGCGGGGGCCGGGGCAGCCGGGGCAGCCGGGGCAGAGCCGTCGCCGTCCACGGCGGGAGCCGGAGCAGCGGGTGCCGGGGCGGCAGCGGCGGACGCGGCCGCCTCGCGGGCGGCGGCCTCCTGCTGCGCGCGCTGGCGGGCGAGCACGCGGGCGGTGCCCTCCTGCGCGGCGGCCAGCGCCTTGGCCTCGGCCTCGGCCTGCTGGGCCCTCGCCTCGGCCTCCTGCTGCTCCTTGGTCTTGACCTCCAGGTTGAACAGGAAGCCGACCGACTCCTCCTTGATGCCGTCGAGCATCGCGTTGAACATGTCGTAGCCCTCGCGCTGGTACTCCACGACCGGGTCGCGGTTGGCCATCGCGCGCAGGTGGATGCCGGCCCGCAGGTAGTCCATCTCGTAGAGGTGCTCGCGCCACTTGCGGTCGAGGACCGACAGCAGCACCCGCCGCTCGAGCTCGCGCATGACCTCCGAGCCGAGCGCGGCCTCCCGCTCCTCGTAGGCGCGGTGGACGTCATCGAGCAGCTCCTGCCGGAGCACGTCGGCGGTCAGCGCGGCCTGCTCGCCGTCGGCCACCCGGCCGAGCAGCTCGGTGCGGTCGAGGCCCACGGGGTAGAGCGCCTTGAGCCCGTTCCACAGGACCTCGAGGTCCCAGTCCTCGGCGTAGCCGGTCTCGGTGGCGCCGTCGACGTAGGCGCCGACGACCTCGTCGAGCACGTGCTGCACCTGGTCGTGCAGGTCCTCGCCGTCGAGGACCTTACGGCGCTCCTCGTAGATGACGGTGCGCTGCCGGTTGAGGACCTCGTCGTACTTGAGGACGTCCTTGCGGACCTCGAAGTTCTGCTGCTCGACCTGCGTCTGCGCCGAGCGGATGGCCCGGGTGACCATCTTCGACTCGATCGGCTGGTCGTCGGGGACCCGCAGCGTGGTCATCATCGACTCGAGCATCGGGCCGTTGAACCGGCGCATCAGGTCGTCGCCGAGGGAGAGGTAGAACCGCGACTCCCCCGGGTCGCCCTGCCGGCCGGAGCGGCCGCGCAGCTGGTTGTCGATGCGGCGGCTCTCGTGCCGCTCGGTGCCCAGCACGTACAGGCCGCCGGCGTCGACGACCTCCTCGTGCTCGCTCTCCACCTGGTCCTTGGCGGCCTGCAGCGCCTCGTCCCAGGCGGCCTCGTACTCCTCCGGGGTCTCCGACGGCGACAGGCCGCGGGCCCGCAGCGTCTCGTCGGCGAGGAACTCCGCGTTGCCGCCGAGCTGGATGTCGGTGCCGCGGCCCGCCATGTTGGTGGCCACGGTGACCGCGCCCAGCCGACCGGCCAGGGCGACGATCGCGGCCTCCCGCGCGTGGTTCTTGGCGTTGAGGACCTCGTGCGGGATGCCGCGGCGCACGAGCATCTTCGACAGGAGCTCCGACTTCTCCACGCTCGCGGTGCCCACGAGGATCGGCTGGCCGGCCTCGTTCCGCTCGGCGATGTCGTCGATGACCGCCTCGAACTTGGCCTTCTCCGTCTTGTAGATGACGTCCGAGCGGTCCTCGCGGATCATCGGCCGGTTCGTCGGGATCGGCACGACGCCGAGCTTGTAGGTCTGGTTGAGCTCGGCCGCCTCGGTCTGGGCGGTGCCGGTCATCCCGGAGAGCTTCTCGTAGAGCCGGAAGTAGTTCTGCAGGGTGATCGTGGCGAGCGTCTGGTTCTCGTCCTTGATCTGCACCTTCTCCTTGGCCTCGATGGCCTGGTGCATGCCCTCGTTGTAGCGGCGGCCGGCCAGCACGCGCCCGGTGAACTCGTCGACGATGAGCACCTCGCCGTTGCTGACGATGTACTGCTGGTCGCGGTGGAAGAGCTCCTTGGCCTTCAGCGCGTTGTTCAGGTAGCCGATCAGCGGCGTGTTGACCGCCTCGTAGAGGTTGTCGATGCCGATCTGGTCCTCGACGAACTCGACGCCCTCCTCGGTGACGGCGACCGTGCGCTTGGACTCCTCCACCTCGTAGTGCACGTCGCGCTTCATCAGCGGCACGATCCGCGCGAACTCGACGTACCACTTGCCCGCCGACTCGGCCGGGCCGCTGATGATCAGCGGGGTGCGCGCCTCGTCGATGAGGATCGAGTCGACCTCGTCGACGATGGCGTAGTTGTGCCCGCGCTGCACGAGGTCGGCCTTCGACCAGGCCATGTTGTCGCGCAGGTAGTCGAAGCCGAACTCGTTGTTCGTGCCGTAGGTGATGTCGCAGGCGTACTGCTCGCGGCGGTGCGCCGGCTTCTCGCCCGACAGGATCGTGCCCACCGACAGTCCGAGGAACCGGTGCACCCGGCCCATCTGCTCGGCGTCGCGGCGGGCCAGGTAGTCGTTGACCGTGACGATGTGCACGCCCTTGCCGGACAGGGCGTTGAGGTAGGCCGGCAGCACGCCGGTCAGGGTCTTGCCCTCACCGGTGCGCATCTCGGCGATGTTGCCCAGGTGCAGCGCCGCCCCGCCCATGAGCTGGACGCGGAAGTGCCGCTGGCCCAGCGTCCGGGTGGCCGCCTCGCGGACGACGGCGAACGCCTCGGGCAGCAGCTGGTCGAGCGTCTCGCCGTCCTCGTGGCGCTGCTTGAACTCGTCGGTCTTGGCACGCAGCTCGGCGTCGGTCAGGTCGGCGACGTCGTCGGACAGGGAGTCGATCGCGTCGGCGATCCGCTCCAGTCGACGGACGAGCTTTCCCTCTCCGGCCCGGAGGATCCTCGAGAACACCACGACCCCAGCGTAGGCGGCCCACCCGGCGTGCCGGGGACGCCGCACGTACCCTCCCGGCCCATCCGCAGGTCAGCGGACGACGAGGCGCCTCTCGCGCGGGTCGACGACGACCTCCCGCGCGCCCTGCCGCATGCCGTCGAGCACCGCGGCCACCACCTCGCCGCGGTCGTGCCCGGCGGGCAGCCGCGGCGGCGTCCCGGCCAGGGCGCGGTCGACCAGGCCGGTGTCGACGTGCGGCGGGCGCACGTCCAGCACGGCCACCGACCGGCCGCGCAGCTCGCGCCGCAGCACCGACGCCCAGGCCGACAGCGCCGCCTTGCTCGCCGAGTACTCGGCCATGCCGAGGGTCGGCGCGTCGGCCACGACCGCCGACAGCAGGACCACCGCCCCGCCGTCGGCGAGGTGGGGCAGCGCGGCGCGGACCAGGCTCATCGGCGCGAGCGCGTTGACGGCGAACAGCTCCTCGGTGACCGCGTCGTCGGCGTCGGCGGCCGGGCCGAAGGCCACCACGCCCCAGGCGACGACGACGGCGTCGAGCCCGCCCAGCGCCCCCGCGGCGGCGTCGACCGCGGCCCGCACGGCGTCGACGTCGACGGCGTCCACGGCGGACGCGGGCGCACCGCCGAGCTCCGCGGCCAGCGCCTCCAGCCGGCCGCCGTCCCGCCCGGCGAGCGCCACCCGTGCCCCGGCGTCGGCGAGCGCGCGGGCCAGCGCCCCGCCGAGCACCCCGGTCGCGCCCGCCACCAGCACCTTCGCCCCGGTCAGCTCCACGGGCCGCCGGTGCCCGCCGCCGCGGCGACCTAACCTCTCGGCGTGGCCCACGATCCGCACGACCTCGCGCCGGACCTGCTCACCTTCCTCACCGAGCGGCACCTGGCCACGCTCACCACGCTGCGCGCCGACGGCAGCCCGCACGTCGTGCCGGTCGGCGTCACCTTCGACCCGGACACCGCCACGGCCCGGGTGATCACCTCCGGCACGTCGGCCAAGGCCCGGCACGTGCGGGCCGGGCAGTCGCGGGTGGCCGTCTGCCAGGTCGACGGCCGGCGCTGGCTGACCCTGGAGGGGGCGGCGGTCGTGCGCGACGACCCGGCGTCGGTCGCCGACGCCGAGGCCCGCTACGCCCGCCGCTACCGGCAGCCGCGGGAGAACCCGGCGCGGGTCGTCATCGAGATCTCGGTCGACCGGGTGCTGGGCAACGCATGACGATCGTCTGGTGGACCTCTCCGGCACCGACCTGACCACCGCGGTGGTGCGCACCGCCCGCCTGGTGCTGCGCCCGCCGACCACGGATGACGCCGCCGCGGTGACCCGCGCGATGCAGGACCCCGAGACGCAGCGCTGGGTCACCGGGGCGCCGGTCCCCTACACCGAGGACGACGCCCGCGCGTTCCTGGACACGGTGCTGCGGCAGCGCGCCGAGGGCACCGGCCTGCCGGTGGTGGCCGAGGCCGACGGCGGGTTCGTGGGCACCGGCGGCCTGCTGCTCGGCGGCGCCCGGCACCTGGGCCCCGAGATCGGCTACTCGGTGGCGCCCTGGGCGCGCCGCCGCGGTTTCGCGGCCGAGGTCGCCGCCGGCCTCGCCGGCTGGGCGTTCGCGCACGGTGCGCCGCGGGTGCACCTCGTCGTCGACGTGGACAACGCCGCCTCGCAGGCGGTCGCCCGGCGCGCCCGGTTCACCGAGGAGGGCGTGGTGCGCGGCTGCCTGCCGCTGCGCGACGGCCGCTACTCCGACGCGGTGCTGTTCGGGCGGCTGGCGACCGACTGAGGCAGGGGCCCGGGATCCCGGGCCCCTGCCCCCGGGTCAGCGCGGGACGGCGGCGGGCTCGGCCGCCGGGGCCGCGGCCGCGCCGAGCGGCTGGTCGACGAGCCGGATGAGGCCGTAGTCGAAGGCGTGCCGCCGGTAGACGACGGTCGGCTGCCCGGTGTCGGCGCAGTGGAAGAGGAAGAAGTCGTGCCCCACGAGCTCCATCTCGTGCAGGGCCTGGTCGACGGTCATCGGGGTGGCCGGGTGGTGCTTCTCCCGGACGATCTGCCCCGGCAGGTGCTCGTCGAGGTCGGTGACCGCCGGCTCGCTGTCGGCGAACCGGTCGAGGGCGCCGTCGGCGAGGCCGAGCGAGGGGGTGGCCAGCGGCGCGGCGTCGGCCGGGCCGCCGCCCACGCGCACGCTGGCCGGGGTCCTCCGGCCGTGGTGCACGCGGCGCCGGTCGTTGGCCCGGCGCAGGCGGTTGTCGAGCTTGCCGCAGCTCAGGTCGAGCGCGGCGTAGAAGTCCGGCGCACTGGCCTCGGCGCGGACCACGGGTCCCTTGCCGCGCAGCGTGATCTCGACGCGCTGGCAGCTGGCGGACTGGCGGGGGTTCTTCTCGTGGAACAACTCGACGTCGATGCGGGACAGCTTGCCGTCGAATCTCTCGAGCTGGCCGACCTTGTCCTCGACGTGCTGCCGGAAGTGCTCCGGCACCTCGACGTTGCGGCCACGGACCACGATCTCCATAGGACCTCCCGGTCGTCGGGTGTGACCAATGGCACGCTAGTCGCTGTCACGTTGCCGGGACAGTCGATCAGCCGGGGCGCCGGGGACCGGTGCGCGCGCCCCGGGACGGGACCGCTGGTGGCGCCGCGGGAACGCGCGGGAGGACCGGCCGTGGCGTCGCGGCGACGACGGCACCGAGCACCGGCGTGTCGCCGTCCGGGCGTGTCGCGGCCAGCACGCCCGCCGCCGCGGTGAGCGTGGTGCCGCTGGTGACGACGTCGTCGACCACCACGAGCAGCGCCCCGGGCGGCGCCGCACCCCGGGCGGCGAAGGTGCCGGCGAGGTTGGCCCGGCGCTGCGCCACCGTCAGCCCGGCCGAGTCGCGGACCCGGCCGGCGCGGGCGAGCAGCCGCGCCTCGGCCGCCTCCACCCCGGCGGCCCGCAGCTCCGCGACGGCGGCGCCGGCCAGCTCCCGCACGTGGTCACGGCCCCGCTCGCGCAGCGCGGCCCGGGTGGCCGGGACCGGCACGAGCACCACCGGGCGGCCGGGCAGCAGCGTGGCGTGCACGGCGACGGCGAGGGCCAGCGCGGCGCCCAGCGGCCCGGCCAGCTCCGCGCGGCCGCGCTCCTTGAACGCCACCACCGCCGGGCGCACCGGCCCGGCGTAGGCGCCCGCCGCGACGGTCGGCGGCATCCCCCACGGCACGCGGCGCGGCGCGGCCTCCCGCGGGCGGGCGAGCAGTCCCGCGCAGCGGCGGCACAGCACCGGCCCGGGCACGCCGCAGCCGGCGCAGGTGCGCGGCAGCACCAGGTCGGCGAGGGCCGCCGCGAGCGCGCGCACTCCGCCACCCTCCGGCCGGCGCGGCCGTGGCGGGCGGGCGCCGCCCGATCTGTGGACTCAGACGGGGTAGAAGGGCTCGATGCCGGGCACCGGCTGCTGCCCGCGCACCAGCGTCACCCACGTGCCGCCGGCCAGCACCCAGACCGACCCGCCCGCGCTGACCAGCGGCTGCTGGCCGGGCGCGGCCGCCACCGCGGTCGGCTGGCTGGGCAGGCCCGCGGTGGGCACCTCCGTGAGGCCCCAGCCGTCGACGCCGACCTCGTAGGGCACCGTGCCGTCCTCCCCGCCGGCGGCCGCGAGGACGACGAGGGTGCCCGCGTCGCGCCAGGCGACGTCGGTGACGCCGGTCAGCGACGGGGCGATCTCGCGCAGGTCGCGCAGCGCGACCGGGCCGTCGTCGGAGCGGACGACGGTGCCCACGAGCAGCGAGGACCCGTCGGCCGCGCCGACGACGAGCGCGGCCCGCACGCCGTCGGGCGAGAGCTGCAGCGCCGTCGCGCGTCCCTGCTGGGGCAGCGTCGGCGCGTTGACCGGCTGCGGCGAGCCGCCGGCGGGCACCCGCACCACGGTCGTCTCGTCGCGGACCACCCAGTACTCCGGTCGGGTCGCGGCGACCGTCGGCACCGAGAGCCGCCCTGCGGTGAACACGGGGGCCAGCTCCCGGCCGTACTCGCCGGCCAGGAAGGTGGCGGTGCCCCCGGAGACCGAGACGCCGACCATGGAGGTCAGCGCGCTGGTGCGCGCATCGGCCGCCACCGCCGCGGAGGCCAGCCCGTAGGCGCCCTCCCCCGCCGGCCCGGGCGCCGGGCGGCCGTCGACGGTCATGAGCCGGCCGCCGTCGAGGTAGTGGCCCGCGGCGTCGGCGGGCACGGAGTCCGGGCTGGAGCCGGCCCAGTCGTCGGTGCGCTGCACGGTCGGGACGCCGTCGAGCGGGAGGGGGTCGCCGCCGCTGGTGATCTCCACGGAGCTCACGCCGTCGAGCTGGTCGAGGGTCCAGACCAGCTGCGCGCAGAGGGTGGACAGCTGGGGAGCCGGCAGGTCGTCGAGGCCGGCGAGGTCGACGGTGACGGTGGCCCCCGAGACGGTGACCGCCCGGGTGAGCGTCACGCCCGACAGGGCGTTGCCCACGCCCGCCGACAGCGCGGGCGAGGGACCGTCGAGCAGGCGCTGCACCAGCGTCGTCGGCTGGGCGCCGCCGCCGAGCAGGTAGCGCCGGTCGGGCACGACCCGCTGGCCGGTCGGGTCGACGAAGTAGGCGGCGAGGTCGTCGTAGAGCCGCTCGAAGTCGGGCACGAGCATGACCAGGCCGTCGGGCGGGTTGGCGATCCGCCACTGCCCGCCCACCTCGGTGAGCGTGAACTCGTGGGTGAACGGCTGGCCGGCGGAGGCCTCGAACACCCCGCGCGGGTCGACCGTGCCGACCAGGTCGCCGGTCAGCGCGACGGTGCCCTCCTCGACGGTGACCGTGGCGTAGTCGGCGCCGACGAGGGTGATGCCCGACTCGTCGGACCAGGAGGCCGCGGCCTCGGGGGTGAGGTGGTCGCGGGCGACGGGGTGGCGCTGCACGCTGCTGGCGGCGGCGTCGACGAAGCCGCGCACGATCTCCTCCGGGGAGGCGCCGGCGGCGGGCCCGACCGGCTCGATGCCGACCTCGCCGGCCGGCCGGGTGGGCGCCTCGGTGATCTGCACCGGCGGGGAGCCGGTGGGCACCGTGGAGCAGGCGGTCAGCAGCCCCAGCACGAGCGCGGCGAGGACGGCGCGGCGTCGGGTCACGGCCGGTACACCGCCGGGAGGGCCGGGCGGGTCGCCGGCTGCGCGGCCGACCGGGCCGTCGCGCCGGCCGGGCGCCGCACGATCGTGGGCCGCAGCGGCAGCGGGGAACTGGTGAGGTCGGTGCCCGCCGTCAGCGGGACGGTGAGCCGGAACTGCGCGCCGAGGCCGGGCTGTCCCCACACCTGCAGCCAGCCGCCGTGCAGCCGCGCGTCCTCCAGGCTGATCGACAGGCCGAGGCCGCTGCCGCCGACGGTGCGCACCCGGGAGGGGTCGGCGCGCCAGAACCGGTCGAACACGTGCTGGGCGTCGGCGGAGGTGAGGCCGACCCCGTGGTCGCGGACGGTCACCGCGGCCGCCGTCCGGTTGGCCGCGAGCGTCACCTCGACCGGCTTGCCGTTGCCGTGCTCGATGGCGTTGCCGACGAGGTTGCGCAGGATCCGCTCCACCCGCCGGGCGTCGACCTCGGCGATCACCGGGTCGCGCGGGCAGGTCACCTGCAGCTCGCAGCCGTGCCGCTCGGCCAGCGCGGACATGCCGTCGGTGACCCGGCCGACGATGGCGGCGAGGTCGGTGGGCGCCCAGTCCAGGACGGCGGCGCCGGCGTCGTAGCGGCTGATCTCCAGCAGGTCCGACAGCAGCCGCTCGAAGCGCTCGAGTTCCTCGTGCAGCAGCTCGGCCGACCGCGCCACGTGCGGCGCGAAGTCCTCCCGCGACTCGTGCAGCACGTCGGCGGCCATCTGCACCGTGGTGAGCGGGGTGCGCAGCTCGTGGCTGACGTCGGAGGTGAACCGCTGCTGCAGCTGCGAGAGGCCCTCGAGCTGGGTGATCTGCCGCTGCAGGCTGTCGGCCATCGCGTTGAAGCTGGTGGCCAGCCGGGCGAGGTCGTCCTCGCCGCGCACGGCCATCCGCTCCTCGAGCTGGCCCTCGGCCAGCCGCTGGGCGGTGCCCGCCGCGCGGCGCACCGGGTCGACGACCAGCCGGGTGACGAGCACGCCGATGCCGGCGACGAACAGGGTGAGCGCGATGCCGCTGATCGCCACGGTGCTGCGGATCAGCGAGAGCGTCTCCTCCTCCTGGTCGAGGGGGAAGGCGTAGTACAGCTCGATCTGCCCGGACGACGACGCGCCGCCGGGCACCGGGGAGCCGACGAGCAGCGTCGGACGCTCCTGGCCGGCGGCGTTGGGGACCATCGCGTACTGGTAGGACTGCCCGCCGCCGCGCACGTCGGCGCGCAGCCCGTCGGGCAGCGCCGGGTAGATGCCGCGCTGGCTGACCGCGGGCGGCCGCTCGGTCTCGCCGGCCCGGTAGACCATGACGACGTCGAAGTCGCCGGCCGACCCGCCGCGGGTGAGCAGCTGCTGCACGGTGCGGTCCAGCGTGGTCCGCACGCTCGCGGCGTCGCCGGCGGCGATGCCGACCACCTCGGTCTGGGCGTAGAAGACGCCCGACTGCACCTGGTCGATCGCCGCCTGCTGCTTGACGGTGAGCAGCTGGGTGCGGATCTGGCTGAACAGCACCAGGCTGACGATGACGACGACGGTGCCGGCGACGACCATCGTGATCGCGCCGATCCGCACGTGCAGCGACGAGCGCCAGGCCGACAGCGCCGCGGCCAGCAGGGCACGGCTGATCCGGCGCGCCCGCCCGGCCCGCCGGCGCACGCCGCGCCGCAGGGTCGGCAGGTCCCGGGGCAGCCGGCGCCGCGCCGCCGACCGGGGGGACTCGAGGACCTCGGCGTCCGCCGGTGCGGCGGCCCGCTCGGTCGTGCTCATGCGGTCACGGCGGGCCGGCCTTGTAACCCACCCCGCGCACGGTCAGCACGATCTCCGGCTTCTCCGGGTCGCGCTCGATCTTGGCGCGCAGCCGCTGCACGTGGACGTTGACCAGCCGGGTGTCGGCCGCGTGGCGGTAGCCCCACACCTGCTCGAGCAGCAGCTCGCGGGTGAACACCTGGCGCGGCTTGCGGGCCAGGGCCACCAGCAGGTCGAACTCCAGCGGGGTGAGCGCGATCGGCTGGCCGTCGCGGGTCACCTGGTGGGCCGGGACGTCGATCTGCACGTCGCCGATCGCCAGGGACTCGGCCTGGCCGGTCTCCCCGCGGCGCAGCTGGGCGCGCACCCGGGCGACGAGCTCGACGGGCTTGAACGGCTTGGTCACGTAGTCGTCGGCGCCGGCCTCGAGGCCCTGGACGACGTCGATGGTGTCGCCCTTGGCGGTGAGCATGACGATCGGGACGGTGGACTGGGCGCGGATGTCCTGGGCGATCTGCAGGCCGTTGCGGCCGGGCAGCATCAGGTCGAGCAGGACGATGTCGGGGCGCGTCTGCTGGAACACCGACACCGCGCGGTTGCCGTCGGAGACGAAGGCGGGGTCGTAGCCCTCGCGCCGCAGCACGATGCCGAGCATCTCGGCGAGGGCGGCGTCGTCGTCGACGACGAGGACGCGGCCGCGGCTGGGCCCGGTGTTCGCTGCGGTCGGAGGCACGGACCCATTCTGCGACGTCACGGGCCGATAACGGCGGCGCCGGACCGGAGAGTCCCGGTCCGGCGCCCCCATCAGCCCCAGGTTCCCCCTGGCGAGGGACGGGAACGGCCCCCTCGCAGGGTCCCGCGCCGAGCGTGCGAGGCGTGGGGGGCGAGGGGGTCCTTCGTCAGTAGCGGTAGTGCTCGCTCTTGTACGGGCCCTCGACCGGCACGCCGATGTAGTCGGCCTGCACCTTGGACAGCTCGGTGAGCTTCACGCCGAGCGCGTCGAGGTGCAGCCGGGCCACGTGCTCGTCGAGCCGCTTGGGCAGCACGGTGACGGTGGGCTCCTTGCCCTCGTACGCCGCGCGGTTGGCCCACAGCTCGATCTGGGCGAGCACCTGGTTGGAGAACGAGGCGCTCATGACGAAGCTCGGGTGCCCGGTGGCGTTGCCGAGGTTCAGCAGCCGGCCCTCCGACAGCAGGATGATCGTGTGGCCGTCGGCGAACCGCCACTCGTCGACCTGCGGCTTGATCTGCGTCCGCGTGATGCCCGGGGTGCGGGCCAGGCCGGCCACGTCGATCTCGTTGTCGAAGTGGCCGATGTTGCCGACGATCGCCTGGTGCTTGGTCTGCCCGAGCTGCTCGGCGGTGATGATGTCGCGGTTGCCGGTGGCCGTGATGATGATGTCGGCCTTGCCGATGACCTCGTCGAGCGTGGTCACCTCGTAGCCGTGCATCGCCGCCTGCAGGGCGTTGATCGGGTCGATCTCGGTGACGATGACCCGGGCGCCCTGGCCGCGCAGCGACTCCGCGCAGCCCTTGCCGACGTCGCCGTAGCCGCAGACCACGGCCACCTTGCCGCCGATCATGACGTCGGTGGCGCGGTTGATGCCGTCGATCAGCGAGTGCCGGCAGCCGTAGAGGTTGTCGAACTTGCTCTTGGTGACCGAGTCGTTGACGTTGATCGCCGGGAACAGCAGCCGGCCGTCACGGGCGAGCTCGTACAGGCGCATGACGCCGGTGGTGGTCTCCTCGGTGACGCCCTGGATGCCCTGCCCGATGCTGGTCCAGTAGCCGGCGTCGGCGGCCAGGGTGCCGCGCAGCACGTCGAGGATGACGCCGTACTCCTCGGAGTCGGCCTCGGTGGTGTCGGGGACCGCGCCGTCGGCCTCGAAGCGGGTGCCGAGGTGGACCAGCAGGGTGGCGTCACCGCCGTCGTCGAGCAGCATGTTCGGGCCGACGACGTCGCCGGCCTCGTCGCGGAACTCGAAGAGGCGCTGGGTGCACCACCAGTACTCCTCGAGCGTCTCGCCCTTCCAGGCGAAGACCGGGACGCCGGCGGGCGCCTCGGCCGTGCCCTCCGGGCCGACGACGATCGCCGCGGCCGCGTGGTCCTGGGTGGAGAAGATGTTGCAGGAGACCCAGCGGACGTCGGCGCCGAGCGCGACGAGGGTCTCGATGAGGACGGCGGTCTGCACGGTCATGTGCAGGGAGCCCGCGATGCGGGCGCCGGCCAGCGGCTGCTCGTCGCCGTACTCGGCGCGCAGCGCCATCAGCCCGGGCATCTCGTGCTCGGCGAGCTGGATCTCCTTGCGGCCGAACGGCGCCAGGGAGAGGTCGGCGACCTTGAAGTCGGCCTCGCCGCTCGGGGTGGTCAGGGGACGGGTGCCGGTAGAGGCGGTCATGTCGCTCCAGGGTCGATGCCCCGCGCCGGGAGGGCGGGGCTCGGGATCGCTGATGAGGGAGCGCGCTCGCGAGTTCCCCGTGGGCACAGCGAGCCTGCGAGCGAGCGCTCCGACGAGCGCCAGCGAGGAGGCTGGCGCGAGCGAGCATGCCGAGGCTTCGGCGGGGCTCGTGCCGTCGTCCAGGGTAGCCCAGCGCGCCGGTCAGGACTCGCAGCCGACCCCGTCGCCGTCGCCGTCGAGGTCGGGGTTCCAGCCCGGCTCGCCCTCCCGGAGGGGCGCGGCGCCGGCGGCGCGCGCCGCGGCGCAGTCGGGGAAGGGCCCCTGCGGCGTCTCCTGCGCGGGCAGCGGCTCCCCGCCCGGCAGCGGCTCGCCGGGGCAGGTGCCGAGCACCGCGGCCATCGCGTCGCGCTCGGCCCGGGTCACCCACAGGCCGTAGGTGGCCTTCACCGCCACCTGCCGGGCGACGTAGGCGCAGCGGTAGGAGCGGTCCGGCGGCAGCCAGGTGGCGGCGTCGCCGTCGCCCTTCTGCATGTTGAGCGGGCCGTCGACGGCGAGCAGGTTGAGCGGGTCGTTGGCGAACTGCGTCCGGCGCGCGTCGTCCCACTGCCGGGCGCCCTTCTGCCAGGCGTCGGACAGGGCGACGACGTGGTCGATCTGCACGGCCTCGCTGGTGCCCTCGCCGCGGCGGAACGCGATGGTGCGGCCGGAGTACGGGTCGTCGAGGGTGCCGGTGGCGACGACGCAGTCGCGGCTGCCGGACACGAACGTCTCGCCGGTGAGGTCGCGGGCGAGGACGTCGTTGCGGGTGTCGCAGCCGTTGCGGTCGGTGTCCACCCAGCCGTCGCCGAACTCGTCCCGCTCGTAGCCGGTGCGCGGGCCGCGGCCGCGGACGTCGACCGTCGCGAGGGTCTCCAGGGCGCTGCCCGGCGGGCCGGTCACCGGGGCGGGCGCGGCACCGGTGACCAGGTCGCAGCCCGACGTCAGGGCCACCGCGACGCCCAGCGCGGCGAGCGCGCGGCGGGACGACGGGGAGGGCACGACCGACGCTACGTCGGCCGGCGGACCCTCCCCCGCCGCGACACGCGGCCCCGGTCAGCCGGTCGTCGGCGCAGGTCCTGTCGCGTCAGCGCAGGTTCGTCGTCGCCCGGTAGAGCACGGCGGGGCCGCGCGCGGTGACCGGGGCGCCGGCCGGCACGAACGCCGACGAGCCGCGCTCGAGCACCACCTCGCCGTCGGCTCCGGCGAGCACCGCGCGGCCCTCGGTGCACAGCACGACCTGCGGGCCGCGGGTGGTGAGCGGGCCGGCCTGCTCGTCGAGCTGGACGCGGGTGAGGTCGAAGTCGTCGACCGGCACCGGGTAGCGCAGCCCGCCGGGGCCGAGCACCGGGTGCAGGACCGGGATCTTGCCGTCGGAGAAGTCGAGGACCTCGATCAGCGCGGCGAGGTCGACGTGCTTGCTGGTCAGGCCGCCGCGCAGCACGTTGTCCGAGCTGGCCATCACCTCGACGCCGGCCCCGGACAGGTAGGCGTGCAGGTTCCCGGCGGGCAGGAACACCGCCTCACCGGGAGCGAGCTTGAGGTGGTTGCACATCAGCGAGATGACGACGCCCGGGTCGCCGGGGTAGGCCTCGGCGAGGGTGGCGGCCCACCGGTAGGTGTTGATGAACTCCGGGTCGTGCGCGGCGACGAAGCCGGCGGCGCGCTCGGCCACCACCTCCACCAGGTGCGTGCGCCGCTTGCCCGACAGGGCCAGCAGCTGCGGGATCGCCGCCTGCAGCCCGCCACGGGCCAGCGCCGCGATCGTCGGCTTGAGGTCGGGCAGCTGCAGCTTGGCCAGGCAGTGCAGCGACTCCTCGATCGGCCGGAAGCCGCACAGCGCCTCGAAGGTGGTGAGCGCGAGCAGCAGCTCGGGCTTGTGCCACGGGTCCTTGAACGTCCGCGTCGGGTCGTCCTTCGGGATCCCGGCCGCCTCCTCGGCCGCGAACCCCGCCCGGGCCTGCGCCATCGTCGGGTGCGCCTGCAGCGACAGCGGCGCGTCGGCGGCCAGCACCTTCATGAGGAACGGCAGCCGGGCGCCGAAGCGCTCGACCACCGGGGGGCCGAGCAGCCGCTCGGGGTCGGCGGAGATCGCCGCGTCGAGCGGGCTGCCGTCGGGCAGCACGCTGGGCTGGTCGGGGTGCGCGCCCATCCACAGCTCGGCCTCGGGCTGCGCGGCCGGGCTGGGCCGGCCCAGGAGTTCGGGGATGACGGTGCGGCTACCCCAGGGGTAGTTCCGGACCGCGCTGCTCAGCTGCCACATCACCGAGCAGGCTAGCGGCGGACGGGCCCGGATCGGCCCGTCCCACCCGTCTCTCCCGCCACATCACCCGGTCGGGCTGGGTGACGCGCCACCCGTTCAGTGGGCGGCCGCGCCCCCGGCCTTCTGCCCCTTCCGGCGGTGCAGCGTCAGGCTCAGCACGGCCACGACCACCGCCCCGACGACGAGACCGACGACCGCGCTCGCCAGGGTGTTCACCAGCCAGCCGACGACGCCGCCGAGGGCGCCGGTCGCCTCGTGCGCGGCCTCCTCCCAGTGGTGGACGACGTCGTAGAGGGCGTGCCAGCCGAGCTCGTCGGTGCCGACCAGCAGGATGTGGCCGCCGACCCACAGCATCGCCACCGTGCCGATCACGGTGAGCGCCGCCAGCAGCCGCGGCATCGCCTTGACCAGGCCCCGGCCGAAGCCGGCGACGCCCCGGCTGTCCGACCGCGACAGCCGCAGCCCGGCGTCGTCCATCTTCACGATGAGCGCGACCACGCCGTAGACGAGGACGGTGATGAGCACGGCGACGACGACGAGGATCGCCGCCCGGGACCAGAAGCCCTCACTCGCCACCTCGTTGAGCGAGATCACCATGATCTCCGCCGACAGGATCAGGTCGGTCCGCACCGCGCCGCGCACGAGCGTGTCCTCGTCCGGCGGGTGGTTCTCCGCGTCGCCGTGCGCGGCCGAGTGGCCGCGCAGCCGGTGCCAGATCTTCTCGGCGCCCTCGTAGCAGAGGTAGGCGCCACCGACCATGAGGATCGGGGTGAGCAGCCACGGCAGGAACTCGCTGAGCAGCAGGATCGCCGGGAGGATGATCAGCAGCTTGTTGCGCAGCGACCCGATCGCGATGCGCCGGATGATCGGGATCTCGCGCTCGGCGCTGATCCCCTGCACGTACTGGGGCGTGACGGCCGTGTCGTCGACGACGACACCGGCGGCCTTCATGCTCGCCTTGCCCGCCGCGGCCCCCACGTCGTCGATCGAGGAGGCGGCGGCGCGGGCGATGAGCGCCACGTCGTCGAACAGGGCCACGAGTCCACCGGCCACGGGAGGTCCTTCCAGTCGGTCAGCAGTCGGGTGCGCTGCACGGTCGATCGCGAGCCGGTACCCCGGCCGGGCGCCGGGGACACGGGCCGGTGGACGTCACCGGCGCTGCGCGCGCTCCTGGTCCAGCGCCAGCGCCAGGTAGACGGCGGCGAAGTCGGCGACGGCGAGCTGGCGGGCGAGCCGCGGCAGCCGGCCCCAGCGCTCCGGCTCGCCGTGCTCGGCCAGCCCGCTCACCGGCACGTTGTTCGCCGCGGCGGTGCGCAGCACCTCGCCCAGGGCCTCCGGCGCCGAGCGCGGCTCCCGCTCCCCCGCGCCGTCGTGCGAGGCGGCGTCGGTGTCGCGGATGGTGAGCAGCCGCAGCCGCCGGCCGGTGTCCTCGGCGCGGTCGCGGAAGAAGTCGTCGGCGTCGGGGGTGGCCAGCGGCCCGCCGAGCACCGCGCAGGCCGCCACCCGCTGGTCGGGCAGCCGGAACCCGCTGGTCGGCAGGCCCGCGAGGGTGGCCAGCTGGTCGGCGAAGCGCGTGGCGGCGGTGTCGGCCATCGGACCCTCGGCGGCGATGACCGGCAGGGCGTCGAGCAGCTCGAGGGCGAGGGTCTTCGCCGGGTTGACGAAGGACTCCTGCGCCGGGCCGCACTCCACGGCGACCTCGTCGAGGGCGGCGGCGATCGCCTCGGGGTCGGCGACCTCGGGCCGGACCAGCTCCAGCTCGGTGGCCAGCCGCAGCATCGGCGTGAGCAGCGACCACAGCGTCGTGTGCCGGACCCGCGTACCTGGCAGCGGGACGTAGGGCATCCGCGCCGTCGAGCAGGCGGCCCGCAGCGGCGCGTCCTCGGCGCCGATGCCGAGCAGCGTCACGCCGCGGCGCGCGGCCTCGTAGGCCGGGGTCACCGCGTACCGGCCGGCGCCGGTGCGGGTGGCGACGACGGCGATGTCGGCCGGGCCGGTCCACACCGGCAGGTCCGGGCCGGGGACGACGTCGACGGTGACCGGGCTCGCCGGGCCGAGCAGCGCGCGCAGCACCGACGCCGCGACCGCGCCCTCGCGCCGGGCGACGACCACGAGCCCGCGGGGACGGCCGCCGCCGGCGACCCGCCCGAGGCCCGCCTCGTCGACCAGCCGGGAGGTCTCCCGCACCTGCGCGCCGGCGCCGGCCACGGCCGGCAGCAGCCCGCGCGGGTCGCGGGCGCGCAGCACGTCGAGGTCGTCGAGGACCTCCTCGGCCAGCTCCGGCGAGGTCATGCTCCCCCGCTCCCCCCGCGGTGGCGTGCCTCGTCGAGCAGCAGGACCGGGATCCCGTCGCGCACGGGGAAGGCCCGGTCGCACTCGGTGCACAGCAGCTCGCCCGCCGCCTCGTCGACGGTGAGCGGCGCGTGGTGGGTGTCGGGGCAGGCGAGGATCCCCAGCAGCACCGGGTCCAGGCCGAGCGGCCCCTGGGTCGTCCCCTGCGTCATGCGCGCACCATCCCGAGCACCCGGTCCCGGAGCTCTGCCATCCGCGCCGCGTCGGGCGCCTCCACGTTCAGCCGCAGCAGCGGCTCGGTGTTGCTCGCCCGCAGGTTGAACCACGAGCCGTCGGGCAGGTCGACGGTGAGCCCGTCGAGCTCGTCGAACGTCGCGCCCTCGGCCTCGAACGCCTCGCGGACCGCCGCGGTGCGCCCGGCGGCGTCGTCGACCCGGGAGTTGATCTCCCCGGAGGCGGCGTACCGGCTGTAGGCGGCGGTGAGCTCCGACAGCGGCCGGGACTGCTCGCCGAGCGCGGCCAGCACGTGCATCGCGGCGAGCATGCCGGTGTCGGCGCGCCAGAAGTCGCGGAAGTAGTAGTGCGCGGAGTGCTCGCCGCCGAACACGGCGTCGGTGCGGGCCATCTCGGCCTTGATGAACGAGTGGCCGACGCGGGTGCGCACCGGCTGCCCGCCGTGCTCGCGCACGATCTCGGGCACCGCGCGCGAGGTGATCAGGTTGTGGATCACCGTCGTCCCGTGGCCCTTGGCCAGCTCCCGGACGGCGACCAGCGCGGTCACCGCCGAGGGGCTCACCGGCTCGCCGCGCTCGTCGACGACGAACACGCGGTCGGCGTCGCCGTCGAAGGCCAGCCCGATGTCGGCGCCCTCGCGGACGACGGCCGCCTGCAGGTCGACCAGGTTGGCCGGGTCCAGCGGGTTGGCCTCGTGATTGGGGAAGGTGCCGTCGAGCTCGAAGTACAGCGGGACGACGTCGAGCGGCAGCCCGTCGAGCACGACCGGGACGGTGTGCCCGCCCATGCCGTTGCCGGCGTCGACGACGACCCGCAGCCGCCGGACGGCCGACAGGTCGACCAGGCGGTTCAGGTGGGCCGCGTACTCGGCCAGCAGGTCGCGCTGGGTGACCCCGCCGGTGCGGCCGGGGTCGCGGTCGTAGGAGTCGACCTCGGCCCACTCGCGGATGGTGGCCAGCCCGGACTCCTGCCCCACGGGGGCGGCGCCGGCGCGGCAGAGCTTGATGCCGTTGTACTGCGCCGGGTTGTGGCTGGCGGTGAACATCGCGCCGGGCACGTCGAGCGAGCCGGCGGCGAAGTAGAGCAGGTCGGTGGAGCCGAGCCCCGCCTCGACGACGTCGACGCCGCGGGACAGGACGCCCTCGGCGAAGGCGCGCGACAGCGGCACCGACGAGGGGCGCATGTCGTGCGCGGTGACGACGGTCGTGGCACCGCTCTCGGTGACCACGAACTCGGCGAAGGCGGCGCCGATGCGCCGCGCCACGTCCTCGTCCCACTCGTCCGGGACCACGCCCCGGACGTCGTAGGCCTTGATGATCGACGACAGATCCGCCACAGCCCACCCTCGCGCCGGCCTCGCCCCGGGCCGACCCCGGTGCCGGACGACCCTATCCGGAGCCCCGGGCGAACGCGCCTAGTCGAGGTCGGGGAGCACCCGGAGGTGTCCGCGCCGGGTGCCGCGGCCGTCGTCGGCCGGGTTGCGCGGGGGCTCGGGACGGGCGGCCTCGCGGACCGCGTCGGCCAGCGCGAGCAGGTCGTCGCCGGTCGGGCCGGAGTCCTCGACGTCGATCTCGTGCCGGACGACCTCCCAGCCGCGCGGCACGGTCAGCCGCTCGGCGTGGAACTCGCAGAGGTCGTAGCTGTGCGGCTCCGAGTACGTCGCCAGCGGACCCACGACGGCGGTCGACTCGGCGTACACGTAGGTCAGGGTCGCCGCCGCCGGTTGCGCGCAGCCGCTGCGCGAGCAGCGACGTGACTGCCTCACCACCGGTTCCTCACGCGAGGCACAGTAGCCGCGCCCGCGGGGTCCGGCGAGCAGGCGCACCGGCCCGGCGCACCACCTCTCCCATCCAACCCGACGTCCCCGCGCGCCCCGGGACCGGGTCCGCGCAGGCCCGCGCCGTGTCCCGCGCGCCGTGTCCCGCGCGCCGTGTCCCGCGCGCGCTGCCCGCCCCCGCGGGCGCGCCGTACGCTCGGCGCGCCATGAGCCGACCCGCCCCGCGACCCTCCCCCGGCCGATCCCGCTCCCGCCGCGACCGCCACGGCCGCGGCCTGCGCGGGCGCCTCGTGCCCGAGGAGGTCCCGCTCTCGCGCAGCCGCGCCGAGCAGTTCGACGACCTGGTGCTCGACGCGGTCGAGGACATCGAGCGCCGCTGGGAGCGCGAGCTCGCCGGCGTCGAGTTCGCCGTCGAGGACGTGCCGTGGGTCGACCACACCAGCCCCGACGAGGTGGTGCTCGACCCCGACGTCCTCGACGACGGGACGGTGCCGCTGGCCCGGGTGCTGCCGGCGCACCGCGAGGACGGCCGGGAGGTCCCGCCGCGGATCGTCGTCTACCGGCGGCCGCTGGAGATCCGGGCGCACGACCGCGACGACCTGGCCGACCTCGTCCGCGACGTCGTCGTCGACCAGGTGGCGGTGCTGCTGGGCCGCGACCCCGAGGAGATCGACCCCACCGGCTGAGGCCCCGGCGGTCAGCGCTCGACCGGGCCGCCCAGCTCCTCGGCCATCCCGCGCGCCTCGTCGAGGCGGGCGCGGGCGAAGGCGGCGTCGAGCCCGTCGCCGCGGTCGGCGCGGGTGAGCCGCGCGACCAGCTGCTCCAGCGCGACGGCGTGCCACAGCAGGCCGACGTCGGGCTCCTCCCAGCCGGCGGTGCGCGAGAGCACCACCTCGCCGACCTGCGCGCGGTCCTGCGCGTCGGGGGTGGTCGCCCACAGGGTGAGCAGGTCGCGGTGCCGCGGGGCCGCACGCACGCCCGACCACTCGAGGACGACGACCCGGTCCCCCTCGTCGGCGCCGTCGGCGTCGAGGACGACGTTCGCGGCGCGGTAGTCGCCGTGCCCGACCTCCGACAGCGGCAGCTGCGCCGCGGCCGCGCGGACCGCCCGCAGCTCCCCCATCCGCAGGCCGCCGCGCAGCAGCCGGCCGGTGTCGCCGACGGTGGCGCGCGCCCGGCGCAGCGCGGGCCCCGCGGGCGGGGACCACGGCTGCCCCGGCGGGACGGGCAGCGGCGCGATGCGGACGGCGGTCTCCACCGCCGCGGCCGTCCACCGCTGGCCGCCGGAGACGCCGGGGTGCACGCGGCGGGACAGCAGCCAGCGGCCGTCGTCGGCGGCGGCGAGCACCTCGGGGACGCCGACCTGCCGCTCCTCGGCCCAGCGCCGGCCGCGCAGCTCCGCCCGCAGCCGGCGGCGGCCGCTCTCGGTGACGGCGAGGTCGAGGACGCGGTCGGCGAGCACCCCCTGCACCACGCCCAGGCGGGCGCTGAGGTCGGCGACCGCGGTCACGGGCTGGGTCACCCCCAGCTCAGCGAGCAGCGAGGTCACGCGGTCGCGGACACCGGACGACGTCGATCCGTTGTCTGCCACAGCGGGATCGTGTCAGGCGCCCCGCCCGGCCGCGATGGCTGATCCGGCCGGGGCGCCCTGCGATGCTCTGCGGGATGGAGTCCACCGCGCCGGTCGCCGCCTGGCTGGTGCTGGGCCTGGCGCTGGCGGGGCTGGCCGCCGCCGCGGTGCTCCTGGCGCGCACCCGGCCGGCGGGCCGCCCGGCCCAGCGCACGGCCGCGCCCGCGCCCGCGCAGGCCTCCCGCTGGGCGCAGGACGACCTCCCCGCCTTCCTCGAGGCGCCGCCCGGGACGCCCCGGCCGCCGGTGGCCGCGCCGCCCGAGCCGCCGCTCGCCGGGCCGGACGACGACGGCGACGCGGGCCGCGCGGTGGCCGCGCTGGCCGCGGCGGCGCTGGCGCTGGTCGCCGTCCTGGCCGGCGTGGCCCTGGCCGCCCGCGAGGACCCCGCCCCCGCGGCCGCTCCCCCGCCGGTCGCGACGGCCGCTCCCCCGCCGCCGGCGCCCGCCCCGGCCGCGCCGGACCTGCCGCTCCCGCCGGCCGACCCGCTGCCCGGCGAGCGCGGCGCCGGCCTGCTCGCCGCGCGGTCGGTGCCCCTCGGCGACGGCGGCGTCAGCGCCCGGCTGGCCCTCGGCGGCCTGGTGCTCGAGCGGCGCGCGGTCGGCGTGAGCGTCGGCTACCCGGCCGTCAGCGTCACCGCGGGCGAGAGCGGCGCGGCGCTGGCGCACCTGCGGCTGGTCACCTGGAACTGCCTGGGGAGCACCGCGCCGGAGGACCCGGCCGCCGCCGGCTGCGCGGCCACCGGCGTCGAGTACGCCGACCTGCCGACGCCGGCACTCGGGGTCACCCGCGACGGCGACGCCCTCCGGCTGACCGGCCGCTTCCCCACCTACACGCGGCCCACCGGGACCCCGCCCGCCTACACCGGGCGGGTCTACGACCTGAGCGTCACCGTCGCCCGGGCGGGGCCGCCGCGCGACGGCGAGGCGCCGGCGGAGGGCGCGCTGTTCCTCGGCACCGAGCGGGCGGACTCGCTGCCCGACCCGCTGCTCAGCCGGTTCCGGCCGGCCGGCTGAGGGGCCGGGCGGGTGGAGAGCCCCCGGGCAGCAGCGGGACCACCCGGTCCACGACCGCCCGGACGACGCTGCCGCGGCCGGCGAGCGACACGCCGACCAGCGGCGCGCCCCGCTCCTCGCGCAGCCCGCCGACCTCGGAACGTCCCCACCAGGGCAGCCGGTCGCCGCCGTCGAGGAGGGTGAGCAGCCCGGCGCGCAGCCGGCCGCCGTCGCGGACGGTGGCCACCTCGAGCCGGCCGGCCGCGGCGTGCAGCCGGGCGGCGGCGCGGACCAGGTCGGTGGTGCGGCGGTCGCGGACCCCGGCGAGCAGTCCGGGCAGGGCGGCGTCGAGGTCGCGGGCGTCCCGGCTGCGGACGAGACCGCCGGCGGGCAGGGCATCGGCGGGCAGCGCGTCGAGGTCGTCGACCAGGCGCGCACTGCGGGCGCTGGCCACCACGGCGTCGGGCCGCCGCCGCACCAGCGCGCGCACGGTCGGGTCGCCGAGCGGCAGCCCGGTCAGGCGCATCCGCCAGGGCCGGCGCAGCGCCGTGAGCACGCCGAGCATCCCGGCGGCGAGCCGGTCGGCGGCGTCGTCGTCGCGGGCCAGCAGCCGGGCGGCGGGGCGGCCGCCGGGCACGGGCAGCCCATCGCCGAGGAGGGTCGCGGTGACCACGGGGCCCGCGGTCGCCAGCGCCAGCAGCGCCAGCCCGTCGGGGCCGCCGGACCCGCGCGGCCCGGCGACCACCGCCACGGGCGTCAGCCGGGGCCGGCGGTGCGCCGACTGCACCGACAGGACGGTGGTGAGCCAGGGCGCCGAGGCGGTCAGCGGCGCCCGGAGGTCGCGGGCCAGCGGCACGGCGGCGTGCAGCTCGCGCACGACCTCCGCCCGGCCGCGTGCGACCCGGGTGTGCGCGTCCCCCACCCGCTCATCCGACCACAGGGACGCCGCAGCCCCCGGCGGCGGTGCCGCCGGGGGCCGGTGAGGGGCTGGAACGGCCTCCCTGCAGGGGCCCGCCGCGAGCTCGCGAGCGGTGGGGGGCAGGGAGGTCCTTCGTCAGATGGCGCGACGGCGCAGGCGGCGGCGCTCCCGCTCGGAGAGCCCGCCCCAGATGCCGAACCGCTCGTCGTTGGCCAGCGCGTACTCGAGGCACTCGGCCTTGACCTCGCAGCCGGTGCAGATCTTCTTCGCCTCGCGGGTGGAGCCGCCCTTCTCGGGGAAGAACGCCTCCGGGTCGGTCTCGGCGCACAGCGCGCGCTCCTGCCAGGACGCGATGTCGTCGGTCAGGCCCATGCCGAGCATGCCCATCAGACCCTGGTCGGCGGCGCCGGCACCCCGGCCGGGCCGCTCGGCTCCGCTGACGTAGTCACTCAGCCACGAGACCTCTGCCATGACGATGCGTCCCCTCTCGCTGTCGTCCGGAGCGCGGGTCACCGGGTTCCTCCCGGCGCTCCCTGCGCCTCACACCGCCGGAATTACACGCGTGTCGTTGCCCGAGCGTCAACATCGCCCGGTGTAAGCGGTTGACCACACCCGTCCCACGCGTCACGGATCGTTCGTCAGTTCTCGTGCACCTACGCAACACGCCCGTCGAACAGTGGACAAGTGCCCATGGGGCACGATGACTTTCGTGGAGATCGTCGTCCTCGCCGGAGGTGTCGGAGGAGCCCGTTTCCTCACCGGACTGCGGGACGTGGCACCGCCGGGGTCGGTCACCGCGGTGGTCAACACCGGCGACGACGTGACGATGCACGGCCTGCGGATCTGCCCCGACCTCGACAGCGTGGTCTACACGCTGGGCGGTGGCATCGACCCGGAGCGTGGCTGGGGCCGCACCGGCGAGACGTGGACGGTCAAGGAGGAGCTGGCCGCCTACGGCGCCGAGCCCACCTGGTTCGGCCTCGGCGACCGCGACCTCGCCACCCACCTCGTGCGCACCCGGATGCTCGACGCCGGCTACCCCCTCTCCGACGTCACCGCCGCGCTGGCCACCCGCTGGGAGCCGGGCGTCACGGTGCTGCCGATGAGCGACCAGCGCGTCGAGACGCACGTCGTCGTCGACGACCCCGCCACCGGCCGCCGCGGCGCGATCCACTTCCAGGAGTGGTGGGTGCGCCACCGCGCGCAGCTCGACGCGCACGCGTTCGTGCAGGTCGGCGCCGAGCGCGCGCGCCCGGCGCCGGGCGTGGCCGAGGCCCTGGCCCGCGCCGACGCCGTCCTCCTGGCGCCGTCGAACCCGGTGGTCTCGATCGGCACGATCCTGGGCGTGCCCGGCCTGCGCGAGGCCCTGCTGGCCACCCCGGGCCGGATCGTGGGCCTGTCCCCGATCGTCGGCGGCGCCGTGGTGCGCGGGATGGCCGACCGGTGCCTGCCGGTGGTCGGCGTCGAGGTCAGCGCCGAGGGCGTGGGCCGGCACTACGGCGCCCGCTCCGACGGCGGCCTGCTCGACGCCTGGCTGGTGCACACCGGCGACCGCGCCGAGGTGCCCGGCGTCGACGTGCGCGCCGTCCCGCTGCTCATGGACTCCCCGGAGACCACCGCCGCCATGGCCCGCGCCGCCCTGGACGCCGCGGGTGTCTGACGAGGGACCCCTCCGCCCCCCGCCGCCCGCGAGCTCGCGACGGGTCCCTGCGGAGGGGCCGACGGTCGGCATCTCCGTCCATCCGGTCCCGGGGCTGCCCGAGTTCACCGCCGGTGACGACCTGGCCGGCGCCGTGGCCGCCGCCGCGCCGTGGCTGGCCGACGGCGACGTCGTCGTCGTGACGTCGAAGGTCGTGTCGAAGGTCGAGGGCCGGGTGGTGCCGGTGCCGCCGGGCGCCGACCGCGAGGCGGTGCGCCAGCGGGCCATCGACGAGGAGACCGTGCGGGTGGTGGCCCGGCGCGGGCCGCTGAAGATCGTGGAGACGCGGCACGGCTGGGTGGTGGCCGCGGCCGGCATCGACGCCTCGAACGTGCCCGGCGACTCCCTCGTCCTGCTGCCCGAGGACGCCGACGCCTCCGCCCGCGGCCTGCGCGCGCGGCTGCGGGAGCTGCTCGGCGTCGACGTGGCGGTGGTCGTCAGTGACACCTTCGGCCGCACCTGGCGGGAGGGGCTCACCGACGTCGCGGTGGGGTCGGCCGGGATCGCCGCGCTGACCGACCACCGCGGCGACGTCGACGCGCACGGCAACCGGCTGGAGACCACGCAGGTCGCCGTCGTCGACGAGCTCGCCTCGGCCGCCGACCTGGTGAAGGGCAAGCTCGGCGGGGTGCCGGTCGCCGTCGTCCGGGGGCTGCCGTTCGCGCGGCCCGCCGAAGACGCCGGCACCCGGCCGCTGGTCCGGCTCGGTCCCGGCGACCTGTTCCCCTACGGGAGCCGCGACCTGGTGGCCACCCGCCGGCCGGCCGCCGACCTGGTGCCGCGGCCCGGCGACCGCGAGGCGGTCGCCGAGGCGTTCCGGGTGGCCAGCGCCGCGCTGCCCGAGTTCCCGGTGGTGCTGCGGCACGGCGGGGAGGGCGACGGCGCCGTCGACGTGCACCTGACCGAGCGCGCCACCACGACGGCGGCGCTCAACCTCGGCGCGCTGGTCGGCGCGGTCGTCGTCCAGCTGCACGCCGAGGGCTGGTCGACCCGCTGGGAGCCGGTGGGCACGCCCGGCGGCTCCTCCCTCGTCGGGAGGTTGTGGCTGGGCTCCCCGCGCGCCTGACCAGCCCGCTCTCGGTAGCGTCCGCCGTCATGCGGGGGATCATCCTGGCCGGGGGCACCGGCAGCCGCCTGTTCCCGATCACGCAGGCGGTCAGCAAGCAGCTGATGCCCGTCTACGACAAGCCGATGGTCTACTACCCGCTCTCGACGCTGATGATGGCCGGCGTCCGCGAGGTGCTGGTGATCACCACCCCCGGCGACCAGGCGGCGTTCCGCGCCCTGCTCGGCGACGGCGGCCGGCTCGGGATGCGGATCGAGTACGCGGTGCAGGAGCGCCCCGAGGGCCTCGCGCAGGCGTTCCTCATCGGCGCGGACTTCGTCGGGGACGAGGCGGTCGCGCTGGTCCTCGGCGACAACATCTTCTACGGCGCGGGCCTCGGGACGGCGCTGGGCCGCCTGCCCGAGCCCGACGGCGGGCACGTGTTCGCCTACCACGTGGCCAACCCGGCCGACTACGGCGTCGTGGAGTTCGACCCGTCGGGCCGCGTGCTGTCGATCGAGGAGAAGCCGGCCCGGCCGAAGAGCTCCTACGCGGTGCCGGGCCTGTACTTCTACGAGTCCTCGGTGGTCGAGGTGGCCCGCTCGATCCGGCCCAGCGCCCGCGGCGAGCTGGAGATCACCGCCGTCAACGAGCACTACCTGCGCGAGGGCCGGCTCACCGTCACCGTGCTGGACCGCGGGACGGCCTGGCTGGACACCGGGACCTTCGCCTCGTTGCGTCAGGCGACGGAGTTCGTCTCGGTGGTCGAGGAGCGGCAGGGCCTCAAGATCGGCTGCATCGAGGAGGTCGCCTGGCGGCAGGGCTGGCTGGACGACGACGGCCTGCGCCGCGCCGCCGAGCCGCTGGGCAAGAGCGGCTACGGCGACTACCTGCTCCGCCTGCTCGAGGACCGCTAGATCCGCTTGTAATTCGTCGGCGCCGTGCGCGGCCCACGGCGGGGCGGCATGCTCCCGCCGAGGTGCAGCAGCCGGACGACCCGCTGGCGGTGCCCGCGCCAGGGCTCGAGAAGCACCATCATCCCGTCGTCGTCGGTCTTGCGGCCGGCCAGCGACCAGCCCACCAGGTTCTTGAGGTGGTAGTCGCCGTAGCTGACGGTGTCGGGGCAGCCGAGCGTGCGCTGCACGACCTCGGCCGCCGTCCACACGCCGATGCCGGGGACGGTGCGCAGCCGGCGCTGCAGCGTCGGGGAGTCGCAGCCGCCGTCGGGCTCCAGGGCGTGGGCCACCGAGGCGACGTGCCGCAGTGCCCGCCGCCGCGCGCCGTCGAGGCCGGCGCGGTGCCACTCCCAGTCGGGGATCTCCAGCATCCGGCGCGGCGAGAACAGCACCCGCATGCCCTCGGGCGCCGGGCCGGGGGCGGGCTCGCCGGCCAGCCGCAGCAGCGCCCGCCACACCCGGTGCGCCTCGATGACGGTGACCTTCTGCTCCAGCACGGCGGGGACGAGGGCGTCCCAGGTGCGGCCGGTGCGGCTCAGCGGCAGGTCGGGCGTGCGCCGGGCGATCTCGCGCAGCAGCGGGTGGCCGCTCGGGTCGAAGCCGGCCGGGTCGTCCTGCGCGCCGAGCCACCCGGGCACCGCCGTCCCGGCCCACTCCGCGCCCGGTCCCCACGCCAGCACCTGCACCTCGCCGCCGCGGTGCGTGATCCGGACGGTCGCCGGCCCGCAGGGGGTGGTGGTCGTGCGCCAGACGGCGTCGCCGTCCCACCGCATCGTCGGGTCGCTCGCGCTGCGCTGGTGCGGGCGGAGGACGGCCTTCAGGTCGAAGGTCCAGTCCGGCCGCCAGCAGTCGGCGAAGTCGGCGCCGGTCGGGGCCGCATCGGCGGGAGCCGCGCCGGCGGGGGCCGGTGCGGGGTGGTGCGCCGGCGGGGTCGGGGCCGGCAGTGCTGTGGTCACGCGGTTCTCCGGGGAAGAGGGAGAGGAGCAGCGGCCACCGTCAGCGGGGCGCCATGCGCAGGGCGCCGTCCATCCGGATGGTCTCGCCGTTGAGGTAGCCGTGCTCGATGATGCCGAGCGCCAGCCGGGCGAAGTCGTCGGGGCGGCCCAGGCGCTTCGGGAAGGGGATGCCGGCCGCCAGCGCGGTCCGCGCCTCCTCGGGCAGGCTGCCGAGCAGCGGGGTGTCCACCAGGCCCGGCGCGATCGTGCACACGCGCACGCCGACGCTGGCCAGGTCGCGGGCCGCCGGGAGGGTCATGCCGACGATGCCGCCCTTCGACGCGGCGTAGGCGATCTGGCCGATCTGGCCGTCGAAGGCCGCGATGGAGGCGGTGTTGACGACGACGCCGCGCTCGCCGTCCTCCTCCGGCTCGGTGGCCGCCATCGCCGCGGCGGCCAGGCGCAGCACGTTGAAGGTGCCGACCAGGTTCACCTGGACCGTGCGGAGGAACGGCTCGAGGTCGTGGGCGGTGTTGCCCTTGCCCACGGTGCGCTGCGCCCAGCCGATGCCGGCGCAGTTGACCGCGATCCGGAGCGGCCGGTCCTTGCCGGTGGCGTCGGCGACGGCCGCGGCGACCTGGGACTCGTCGGTGACGTCGGTGCGCACGAACGTCGTGTGCCCGCCCAGCTCGCCGGCCAGCGCGGCCCCGCGCTCCTCGTTGAGGTCGGCGATGGTGACCGCGGCACCGCGCGCGGCGAGCGCGCGGGTGGTGGCCTCCCCGAGGCCCGAGGCCCCGCCGGACACGACAGCTGCGACGTCGAAGCTCTGCATGTCGGCATCCCACCACGCGGCGGCGCGGACCCGGCACCGGGTGCCCGCGCCGCCGGCGGCTACCCGGCCGACGCGCGCCGGCGCAGCACGAGCAGCGCCGGGCCCCCGGCCACCGCGACCGCCACGACGGCGAGGCGCCGCGCCGGCGGGTCGACCACGAGCTCCTCGGCCAGGCCGGTGGACGGCCCGGCCTCGTAGGTGCACCTCGTCCCCGGCGGCAGCCAGCTGCGGCTCGCCTCGCCGTACACCGAGCTGCCCCGCGTCAGCTCGCAGGTGCTGTCGCCGAAGAGCGACGGCGCCGCCCAGCAGGCGGCGACGAACAGCACGGACGCCAGCCACACGGCCACGCCCAGCAGCACCGGCCACCGGGCGCGCACGCGGCGCTCAGCTGAAACGGGCACCGAAGCGCTCCTCGACGGCGGCGAGGAGCTGCTTGACCCGCTCGGCGTCGGACACCGGGCAGACCATCGTGACGTCGCGGGTCGCGACGACGACGCTGTCGCGGACGCCGACCAGCGCGACCAGGTGGTCGGGCTCGTCGCTCAGCACGATGTTGCCCGCGCTGTCGAGGGCGACCGCGAGGCCGGAGACGGCGTTGTCGCCCGCGACCGCCAGCGTCTGCGCCAGGGCCGGCCACGAGCCGACGTCGAGCCACTCGACGTCGAGGTCGGCCACGAGCACCCGGCCGGGCTCGGTGGCCGCGGGCTCCAGCACCGCGTAGTCGACGCTGGTCTTCGGCAGCGTCGGGAACACCTCGGCGAGGACGGCGTCGCGCTCCGGGCCCGCCGGCGCGGCCACCACGCGGGCCAGCCCCTCGGCGGAGGCGGGCAGGTGGTCGGCGAGCGCGTCGAGCACGGTGCGCGCCCGCCAGACGAACATGCCGGAGTTCCACAGGTACTCGCCCGACGCCAGGTAGCCCTCCGCGGTGGCGCGGTCGGGCTTCTCCTTGAACGCGGCGGCCTCGGCGACGCCGGGCACCTCGGTCGCCGGGCCGCGGCGGACGTAGCCGAAGCCGGTGGCCGGGGCGGTCGGCGTGATGCCGAGGGTGACCAGCGCCCGCGGCCGCGCGGCCAGCGCGTCGAAGGCGGTGCTCAGCGTGGCGGCGAAGCGCTCGACCGGGCGGATGACGTGGTCGGCGCTGACCACGGCGAGCTCGGCGTCGGGGTCGGCCTCGGCCACCAGCGCGGCGGCCAGCCCGACGGCGTTGGCGGTGTCGCGGGCGACCGGCTCGAGGACCAGCCGGTCGGGGCGCAGCCGGGGCAGCGCCGCGCGCACCTGGTCGCCGTAGCGCGCCGCCGTGCACACCCAGATCCGCTCGGCCGGCAGCACCGCCTCCAGCCGCTCGAACGCCTCGGCGAGCAGGCTGTGCGCCCCTCCGCCGGGCTCGGCGACGACGTCGAGCAGCTGCTTGGGCCGGGCCGCCCGCGACAGCGGCCACAGCCGCGTGCCCGAGCCGCCGGCCATGATGACCGCGTGCCTCACCGGCGCGTCTCCCCCTCGTCGGCGGACAGCTCCGCCAGGTCGGTCCGGACCATCGTCGCCACCATCTCCTCGAAGCCGACCGTGGGCGCCCAGCCGAGCCGCTCGCGCAGCCGCGACGGGTCGCCGACCAGCACCTCGGCGTCGGCCGGGCGGACCAGGCTGGGGTCGGAGGCCAGCAGCGGCTCCCAGTCGGCGATGCCGACCTCGGCGAAGGCGGCAGCCACCAGGTCGCGCAGGCTGTGCGCCACCCCCGTCGCGACGACGTAGTCGCCGGCCTCGGGCGCCTCGGCGGCGAGCAGCATCGCGGCGGTGTAGTCCGGCGCCCAGCCCCAGTCGCGGCGGACGTCGAGGTTGCCGAGCACGAGCCGGTCGGCCCGGCCCGCGGCGATCGCCGCGACGCCGCGGGTGATCTTGCGCGTGACGAACCGCTCGGGCCGGCGCGGCGACTCGTGGTTGAACAGCACCAGCGAGCTCGCGTGCAGGCCGCGCTCCCGGTACATGCCCACCGACCGGTGCGCCACGGCCTTGGCGACGCCGTAGGGGTTCACCGGCGAGACCGGGGACGCCTCGGTGACCGGCCCGCCCGTGGCGCCGGCGAACACCTCGCCGCTGGAGGCCTGCACCAGCCGGACCGGCGCGCCCTCCTCCGCCCGGCGGAACAGGTGCTCCAGCAGCGCGAGCACCGCCCGGCCGTTGACGTCGAGGGTGCCGACGGGGTCGGCCCAGCTCGCCGCCACGCTGGACGCGCCGGCGAGGTTGAACACCCAGTCGGGCCCGACGTCGTCGACCAGCCCCGGCAGCGCGCCGGGGTCGCGCAGGTCGGCGGTGTGCACCGTCAGGGCGTCCCCGAGCGCGGCCAGGTGGGCGGGCAGCGGGCCGCCCGCTCCCCCGCTGACCGTGCCGTGGACCCGGTGCCCGGCCGCGACGAGCTGCTCGGCGAGGTAGCCCCCGTCCTGGCCGCCGATCCCGGTGACCAGTGCGAGCGCCACGTCAGCCGGCCAGGGCGCGCTGCTCCGCGAGGTCGTTCTCGACCATCATCTGGACCAGCTGCTCGAACCCGACCCTCGGCTCCCAGCCGAGCTGCTCCTTCGCCTTGGAGGCGTCCCCGATGAGCAGGTCGACCTCCGCCGGGCGGAGGAAGGCGGGGTTGAGCTTCACGTACTGGTCCCAGTCCTCGATCCCGACGGCCGCGAAGGCGACGTCGAGCAGCTCGCGGATGGAGTGGGTCTCCCCCGTGGCGACGACGTAGTCGTCGGCCTGCTCCTGCTGCAGCATCCGCCACATGGCGTCGACGTAGTCGCCGGCGAAGCCCCAGTCGCGGCGGGCGTCGAGGTTGCCGAGCTCCAGGTCCTTCTGCAGGCCGAGGGAGATGCGGGCGACGGCGCGGGTGACCTTGCGGGTGACGAACTCCGGCCCGCGGCGCGGCGACTCGTGGTTGAACAGGATCCCGGAGGACGCGTGCATCCCGTAGGACTCGCGGTAGTTGATCGTCATGTAGTGGCCGAAGACCTTGGCGACGCCGTAGGGCGAGCGCGGCCACAGCAGGGTGCTCTCCCGCTGCGGGACCTCCTGCACCTTGCCGAACATCTCCGAGCTCGACGCCTGGTAGAAGCGGATCCGGCCCGGGTCGTCGCCGCAGGACAGCCGCACGGCCTCGAGCATGTTGAGCACGCCCTTGCCGGTGACGTCGGAGGTCAGGTGGGCGTTCTCCCACGAGTACGCGACGAAGGAGATCGCGCCGAGGTTGTAGACCTCGTCGGGCTGCGCGGTCTGCACCGCGCGCAGCAGGCTGGAGAGGTCGGTGAGGTCACCGAACAGCAGCTTCAGGCCGGGGATCTGCCGCGCGATCTCCACCTTGGGGTTGTTCTGGCCCCGGACGAGCCCGTAGACCTCGTACCCCTTGTCGAGCAGGAGCTCGGACAGGTACAGCCCGTCCTGTCCGGTCACCCCGGTGATCAGCGCGCGCTTCATCGACTCCACTTCCTCGCGACGGTGTTCGCGCCGATGCTCGCACGACCACGGCCGGATCAGGCCCGGTTCCGGGCCGGGATCACCCGTCCGGCGGCGCGTCTACGGCGTCCGGGTCCGCCGCGCGGCGCGGCCGACGTCGTCGGCCCGGCGCTGGAACCGGGCCCCGGCGGCCACCCGGCCGCTGACGTAGCTGACCAGCATCCGGCCGCCGAGCCCGGCCCGCAGGGCCGCCCGCAGCGGGGCGTTCCGGCGGCCCGGGTACTGCCCGGCCAGGTAGCGCAGGGCGCTGGTGTGGTGCACCCGCTGCATGC
Organism: Geodermatophilus nigrescens; assembly: GCF_900129495.1. GTDB lineage: Bacteria > Actinomycetota > Actinomycetes > Mycobacteriales > Geodermatophilaceae > Geodermatophilus > Geodermatophilus nigrescens. The sequence goes on along the minus strand of NZ_FQVX01000003.1, from coordinate 722,941 downwards.
GGTGCGGCTCGCGGCGGGTGGCGTGCCCGCCCTCGTGGACGACGACCGCCGACGGCGCGTAGACGTGCAGGTAGCCGGCGCGGCCGAGGCGCTCGGCGAGGTCGACGTCCTCGAAGTACATGAAGTAGCCGGGGTCGAAGCCGCCGACGGCGCGGAACGCCTCGAGGTCGACGAGGAAGCACGAGCCCGACAGCCAGCCGGCCGTGCGCTCGCGCGGCGCCTCCCGCTCGCGGCGGTAGCGCGCCGTCCACGGGTTGCCCGGCCACGCCCAGCCGAGCAGCGCGTGCCCGGCGCCGGTGGACAGCCGCGGCAGGTCGCGCGCGGACGGGTACAGCTCCCCCTCGGGGGTGCGGATGGCCGGGCCCACGGTGGCCGCGCGCGGCCAGCGGGCGGCGACGGCGAGCAGCTCGTCGACGGCGCCGGCCTCGAAGCGGACGTCGGGGTTGGCGACCAGGGCGTACCGGCCCGCCGCCCCGGCCAGGCCCGCGTTGACCGCCGCGCCGTAGCCGACGTTGCCGCCGGTGCGCAGCAGCCGCACCTGCGGGTGGCGCGCGGCGACGTCCTCGGGGACGCCGTCGGTGGAGCCGTTGTCGGCGAGCACGACCTCGACCGGCCGGGTGGTGGCCTCGGCCAGGGAGGTGACGAACCCCTCGAGCGCCTCCCCCGGGGAGTAGGTGACGGCGACGACGCGCAGCGGCCCCGCGTGCTCGGCGCTCATGTCCCCGACACTAGAGGCCGCGCTCCGGGGTCGGCCCGACACCCGGGGTGCACGGGGAACAGGGCACGCGCGACACGACGACGACCGACCGAGGGGACCAGCGTGGCCAGCAGCGCGCCGCCGACCGAGCACGAGCGCACCGGGGACGCGTCCGCCGCACCCCCTGCGGGCCGGCGGGACCGGCGGCCGGTGCTCGGCTGGGCCGCGGTCGGGGCGGTGGCCGGCGGCCTGTTCTTCCTGGTGGTCTCCCGCGCCCTGATCGACGACACCTACATCACGCTCTCCTACGTCCGGAACGTGGCGGCCGACCTGCACTGGGGCCTGATCCCCACCGAGACGGCCAACAGCGCCACCTCGCCGTTCAACGTGCTGTCGCTGGCGGCGGTCACCTGGCTGGTGTCGCTGGTCACCGGCGACGTGCGGCCGGTGCTGGGCCTGGGGATCGCCACCGTCGCGTGGTGCGCGCTGCTCACCGGCGCCACCGCCGCCACGGCACGCCGCCTGGGCCGCTCGGGGGCGTGGTCGGTGGCGCTGCTGGCCGTGGTGCTCGCCAACCCGTTCGTCAACTCCGCGATCGGCCTCGAGGTGCTGCCGATCGCCGCCCTGCTCGCGGGGCTGACCTGGGCGGCGGTGGCCGGGCGTCCCGTCGCGTTCGGGCTGCTCGCCGGCGTGCTGGTGCTCACCCGGCTCGACCTCGGCGTGATCGTCGCCGCGGTGTTCCTGCTCACCCCGGCCGTCCGCGGCTGGCGCGCGCCGGTCCTGGCGACCGCCGTGGTGCTGCCCTGGTTCGCGTTCAGCTGGACGGTCCTGGGCTCGGCGATCCCCGACACCTTCGTCATCAAGACCCTGCAGCGCTCGTTCGGCGACTTCACCTTCGCCAACGGCCCGTTCACCCTCTGGCTCGACCGGGGCGTGCTGCAGCTGTCGCTGGCGTTCGTCCCGGCGCTCGCGGGTCTCGCCGTCGCGGTCGCCCTGGCCGTGCCGCGGGTGCGCCGCCGGCACCCGGGCGTCGCCGGCCCGCTGGCCGGGCTCGTGGTGGGCGGGCTCGCCTGGTACGCGGCGTACTCGCTGCTCCAGGTGCCGCCGTACCAGTGGTACTACGTGCCGACGACGGTCGCGCTGGCCACCGCCGGGGTCCTCGGCGCGGCGCTGTTCCTGCCCGCGCCGCGGGTGCGCGCCGTCCGCCACGCCGTCCCCCTGGGCCTGGCCGCGCTGGCCGTCGCCCTGCTGGCCGTCACCTCCGGCGACCGCCCGGTGCCGTGGGACCGCCCCGTCTACTTCGGCGCCTGGGCCCTGCCCGAGGAGTACCGGGAGATCGGCGCGGAGGTCGCCGCGATCGTGGGCGGCGAGACCGTGGAGGCGCCCGGGGAGATCGGCACGCTGGCCTACGCGTGCGGCTGCGAGATGGTCGACTACTTCTCGGACCGGGGCATCGCCGTCGGGCTCGTCGAGGAGCGCACCGAGCAGGCCGGGCCGCTGATGCGCGCGCTGCTCGACGCCAACTTCGCCCGCCTCGACCGCGGCGACCGGCCGCTGACGCCCGAGTGGCGGCTGCGCTGGACGCAGGGCGCCGTGCCGGAGGGCGCGTACACCTGGCCCACCGACTCCCCCGCCACCGGACCGGCCACCATCTACCTGGAGCGGGTGCCCTGACCGGCGCGGCCCGGCCGCCCGGTCGCCTACTGTCGAGGGGTCCGACCCCCGAGGCAGCGGCGGCGGCCACCGGGACGGACCGGTCGGCTCCCGCCCGAGGAGCAGGTCCCGTGCAGACGTCCCAGGTGAGCCCGTCGTCGCCGGTGTCCCCACCCTCCCCCCGCCCCCGTCGCACGGAGCGGGCGGACCTGCTGCTGGCCGGCGGGGCCGCCGTCGTCGCGGCGCTGTGCTTCCTGCTGGTCCGCGCCAGCCTCATCGACGACGCCTACATCACGCTGTCCTACGCGCGGAACCTCGCCGAGGAGTTCCACTGGGGGCTGACCCCGTTCCGCACGGCGAACAGCGCCACCTCCCCGCTCAACGTGCTGGTCCTCGGCCTGGCCGCGTTCGTGGTCCGCGACCCGGTGTGGGGCCTCGGCGTGGTGTTCGTCGTGCTGACCGCGCTGCAGGCGCTGGGCCTGGCCCGGCTGGCCCGGCGCCTCGATCTCTCCCGCGGCGCGGCGGTCGCGGCGACGGCGCTGCTGCTGCTGTCCCCGCTGTTCCTCGCGATCGTCGGCATGGAGATGACGCTGGCGCTCACGCTGGCGGTCTGGGCGACGGTGGCCGCGGCCGAGCGGCGGCCCGTCCTGTTCGGCGCGCTGGCCGCCCTGCTGGTGCTCACCCGCGTCGACCTCGCCGTCGTCCCGCTGGTGCTGCTGCTGGCCACCCCGGGGCTGCTGCGCCGCACGCACGTCGTCCTCGGCACGGCGCTGCTGGTGGCCGCGCCCTGGTACGTCTTCAGCTGGGTGGCCCTGGGCGCGCTGGTGCCCGACACGCTGGTCATCAAGACGGTGTCCACCGGCGCGTGGGGGCCGTGGGACTTCGCCAACGGCTGGCAGCTCTACCTGGAGCGCTACCCGGCGGCGACGGTCCTCGCCGCGATCCCGGCGCTGGCCGGCCTGCTGGCGCTCGTCGTCTGGCCCTTCGTGCGGCGCCGGGCCCGCTGGGCGGGTCTCGGCCCGGTCGTGGCGCTCGGCGCCGCCGGGGTGCTGCACGCGGTGGCCTACTCGCTGCTCGCCCCGCCGCCGTTCCACTGGTACTACGCGCCCTCGGTCGGCGCGCTGACCGTCACCGCGGCCTTCCTCGGCGCCGCGGCCGCCGCGCGCCGGCCGGCCCCCGCGGCCGACGGGTCCCCCGCCCCCGCGCGGCGCCGGCCCGTGGCGCTGCTGGCCGCGGGCGTGGCGGCCGCGCTGCTCCTGGTCGACGCCGCCTTCGCCCTGCAGCGCGGCGTGCCGTGGGAGATGACGCCGATCACCACCAACTGGGCCACCGCCGAGCAGTACCTGGCGATCGGTGAGGACCTGCGCGCCGAGGTGGGCGACGACGTCGTCCGCAGCCCCGGTGAGATCGGCACGCTCGCCTACGCCTGCCGGTGCGACATCGTCGACCCGTTCTCCGACCGCGGGACCCTGCTGCCGCAGATCGACCAGCGGCAGGAGGAGGCCGGCACGGTCATGCGGCTGCTGCTGCGGCTGAACTTCGCCAACCTCGACCGACCGCCGGCGGCCGAGCCGGACCGGGCGCTGGTGTACGAGGGCGGCCGCCCCGACGGCGACTGGCCGGTGACCTCCGCGTGGCGCGGGTCGGGTTCGTTCTCCCTCGTGGCGCCCTGACCGTCACCCAGACCGGACGGGTTCGTCACATCCGTAACCGACGCCCCCGACACCACATCCGTCGACGTGGCTGCGGGCGACCTCCCGGGTACCGTCGGTCCCCGTGACCTCAGCGAGACCTGACCTCGTCGTCGTCGGCTCCGGCTTCTTCGGACTGACCGTTGCCGAACGGGTGGCCAGCCAGCTGGACAAGCGCGTGCTCGTCCTCGACCGACGTGACCACATCGGTGGCAACGCCTACTCCGAGCCCGAGCCCGAGACCGGCATCGAGATCCACCGGTACGGCGCCCACCTCTTCCACACGTCCAACGAGCGGGTCTGGCAGTACGTCAACCAGTTCACCGAGTTCACCGGCTACCAGCACAAGGTGTACTCGATCTACCAGGGGCAGACGTACTCGCTGCCGATGAACCTGGCCACCATCTGCCAGTACTTCGGCAAGAGCTTCTCCCCCGGCGAGGCCCGGGCCCTCGTGGCCGAGCAGGCCGGCGAGATCGACACCGCCGAGGCGAAGAACCTCGAGGAGAAGGCGATCTCGCTGATCGGGCGCCCCCTCTACGAGGCGTTCATCCGCGGGTACACGAAGAAGCAGTGGCAGACCGACCCGACCGAGCTGCCCGCCGCCGTCATCGCCCGCCTGCCGGTGCGGTACACGTTCGACAACCGGTACTTCAACGACACGTACGAGGGCCTCCCCAAGGACGGCTACACGGCGTGGCTGCAGAAGATGGCCGACCACCCGAACATCGAGGTCCGCCTCTCCACGGACTACTTCGACGTCCGCGACGAGCTGCCGGCCGACGTGCCGACGGTCTTCACCGGCCCGATCGACAAGTACTTCGACTACGAGGCCGGCGAGCTCGGCTGGCGCACGCTGGACTTCGAGACCGAGGTCCTGCCGATCGGCGACTTCCAGGGCACCTCGGTCATGAACTACGCCGACGAGGACGTGCCCTTCACCCGGATCCACGAGTTCCGGCACTTCCACCCCGAGCGGTCCTACCCCGAGGACAAGACGGTCGTCGTCCGCGAGTACTCGCGCTTCGCCGAGTCCGGCGACGAGCCGTACTACCCGATCAACACCCCCGAGGACCGCGCCAAGCTGGAGCGCTACCGGGAGCTGGCCAAGCAGGAGGCCGCGGAGAAGCGTGTGCTCTTCGGCGGCCGGCTGGGCACCTACAAGTACCTGGACATGCACATGGCGATCGGTTCGGCGCTGAGCATGTTCGACAACCGCATCCGGCCGTTCTTCGACGAGGGCGGCTCGCTCGACGGCCGCCTCGACGACTGACCGCTCCGACGTCGACACAGAGGACTACTCCCCCATGACGACCACCGCACCCCAGGTCGCCGACGCGCCGGTCAAGCCCGACGCCGTGAGCGAGCCGGCCGAGACCGACCTCACGCCGGACAAGGCCGTCACGCTCGTCCAGCGCGTCCTCATGCCGCGGCCGGCCGACCCGCTGAAGGTCCGCAGCCTCTACCTCGACGAGGAGAACGCGCCGGTCCGCGTGCGGCAGGACGGCCGCCACTCCGGCACGATCACCGCCGGCTCCGAGGTCTCCTTCGCCACCTACTTCAACGCCTTCCCGGCCAGCTACTGGCGGCGCTGGAGCGTGCTCGGCTCGATCGTGCTGCGGGTGACCGTCGCCGGCAGCTGCCGCATCGACGTCCACCGCTCCAAGGCCGACGGCGAGTCGATGCACGTCACCGGCGTCTCCCACGAGGGCGACGACGAGCGGACGCTCGAGTTCGAGCTCGACCTGGCACCGTTCATCGACGGCGGCTGGTACTGGTTCGACGTCACCGCCGACTCCGACACCGTCGTCCGCGAGGCCGGCTGGTACGCCCCGCAGGCGCCGGCCGAGGAGCCGCGGCTGGCCGTCGGCATCTGCACCTACAACCGCCCGGTCGACGCCCTGGCCGCCGCCCGCGCGCTGGTCGAGGACGCCGCGGTGCTCGACCGGCTCGCGCTGGTCACCATCGCCGACCAGGGCAACAACCACGTCAAGGACGCCGCCGGCTACGCCGAGGTCAAGGCGGCCCTGGGCGACCGGCTGCGCGTGGTCGAGCAGCCCAACCTCGGCGGCAGCGGCGGCTTCGCGCGCACCATGCACGAGGCCTTCACCCGCAGCGACGCCACGCACGTCGTGCTGCTCGACGACGACATCATGATCGAGCCCGACAGCCTGCTGCGGGCCCGCGCCTTCGCCGCCTACGCGAAGAGCCCGATGCTCGTCGGCGGTCAGATGCTGGCCCTGCAGAACCGCTCGATCCTGCACAGCATGGGCGAGATCGTCGACCGCGAGACGTTCTTCTGGACCAACGCGCCGAACACCGAGTACCACCACGACTTCGGCAAGGAGTCGCTGCGCGAGTCGCCGGACCTGCACCGGCGCATCGACGTCGACTACAACGGCTGGTGGATGTGCCTGATCCCCCGCGCCGTCACCGAGCAGATCGGCATGCCGCTGCCGGTGTTCATCAAGTGGGACGACGCCGAGTACGGCCTGCGCGCCTTCGCCGCCGGCTTCCCGACGGCGTCGCTGCCCGGCACGGCCATCTGGCACCTCTCCTGGGGTGACAAGGACGACGCCAGCGACTGGCAGGCGTACTTCCACATCCGCAACCGGCTGGTCGCCGCGGCGCTGCACTCGCCGCACAAGCACGGCGGCAAGCTGTTCCGCGAGATGCTCAAGGCCGACCTGCGGTTCCTGATCAACCTGCAGTACTCGACGGTCGAGCTGCACCACCTGGCCTACCGCGACTTCCTCGCCGGGCCGGAGGGGCTGTTCGGCGGCATGCCGCAGTCGGTGGTCCGGGCCCGCGAGGTGCGCGCGACGCACTCCGACGGCCAGGTGCTGCCCTCCTCGGCCGACCTGCCGCTGCCGTCCATGCCGACGGCGAAGGCGGTGCGCTTCCGCAAGATCCCGGTGTCGCCGGTGTCGATCGCGAAGACCCTGGTCAAGGGCCTGGTGCACAACGCCCGGCCGGTGGACGAGGCGAACCTGGAGACCCCGCAGCTGAACCTGGCGTTCCAGGACGCCCGCTGGTTCCTGCTCTCCCGGCTCGACAGCGCCACCGTGGGCACCGCCGACGGCCGCGGCGTCACCTTCCGCCGTCGCGACCCGGCCACGTTCCGCCGGCTGGCGGCGACGTCGGCGCGGTACCTGCGGCGGATGTCGGCGGAGTTCCCGGAGCTGCAGCGCCGCTACCAGGAGGCCGCGGGCGACCTGACCTCCATGGACAGCTGGAGCAGCGCCTTCGAGCAGTGGGGCTACGAGCGGGTGTAGCCCCCGGCACGACGACGAAGGGCCCCGACCGGAGATCCGGTCGGGGCCCTTCGTCCGTGCGGCGGCCTCGTCGTGTGCGGCGGCCCGTGGACGGCAGGTCAGGCGGGGCGGGTCAGGCGCTCCTGGCGGCCGGCCCGGGTGAGCCGGCGCCACTCCCGCCAGCCGGCCGGGTCGCGGCGGGAGACGAGGAAGAACCAGCCGAAGCGGACGGTCTCCAGCGGCCGCAGCCAGCGCATGCCGGGCTGGGCCATGAGGTAGCCGCGGTTGCGGTAGGTGAAGAACCGCTTGACCTCGTTGGCCGGGTACTGCGCCGACAGGCGCCCGCCGAGGATCGGCGCGAACTCCGTCGTCCCCTCGGGGTGCAGGTAGGCGGCCTGCGTGCAGGTGCCGAACGGCAGCCCGGCGCGCAGCAGCCGGCGGTGGATCTCGGTCTCGTCGCCGCGGAAGAACAGCCGGTAGTCGGGCACGCCGACGACGTCGAGCGCCTCGGCCCGGAACAGCGCCCCGTTGAACAGCGAGGCGTAGCTCGGCAGCAGGTCCAGGCCCGCGAAGTCGCTGCGGTGCCGCCGCCAGCGCAGCCCGCGGCGCAGCGGGAAGGCCAGCCGGTCGGGGTCGGCCATGTCGGTGACCAGCGGGCTGACCTCGGCCAGCCCGTGCCGCCGCGCGGCGTCGAGCAGGGTGGCGAGCACGGTGCCGTCGGCGGGGCGGCCGTCGTCGTCGGCGCACCAGACCCAGTCCGCGCCCAGGGCGAGGGCGTGCAGCATCCCGTAGGCGAAGCCGCCGGCCCCGCCGAGGTTGCGCTCGCTGGGCAGGTGGGTGGCGGGCAGGCCGCTGGCGGCCACGACGTCGGCGGCCGACTCGTCCGGCCCGTTGTCGACGACGACGACGTGGTCCACCGGCCGGCTCTGCGCCGCCAGCGCCGCCAGGCTCTCGGCGAGCAGCCCGCGGCGGTGCCGGGTGACGACGACGGCGACGACCCGCTCCCCGGCGGCCGGGGCGGCCGCCGTCACGCCGGGAGGCCCTTGTAGGCCCGCAGCACGTCCTCGAGGGTGCCCTGCTGCTTGATCCGGCCGTGCTCCATCCAGATGGCGGTGTCGCACAGCTCGCGGAGGAACTCGTCGGAGTGCGAGGCGAAGACGAGCAGGCCCGAGCGCTCGACCAGGGACACCAGCCGCTGCTTGGACTTCTCGAGGAACGCCGCGTCGACGGCACCGATGCCCTCGTCGAGCAGCAGGATCTCCGGGTCGATGCTGGTGACGACGCCCAGGGCGAGGCGCACCCGCATGCCGGTGGAGTAGGTGCGCAGCGGCATGTGCAGGAAGTCGCCGAGCTCGGTGAACTCGGCGATGTCGTCGACCCGCTCCTGCATCTGCTTGCGGGTCATCCCGAGGAACAGGCCGCGGATCATGATGTTCTCGAGGCCGGAGATCTCGGGGTCCATGCCGACGCCCAGGTCGAAGACCGGGGCCACGCGGCCGCGCACCTCGGCGATGCCGCGGGTCGGCTCGTAGATGCCCGACAGCAGCCGCAGGAGCGTGGACTTGCCGGCGCCGTTGTGGCCGACGAGGCCGACCCGGGCGCCGTGCTCGAGGGAGACGGTGATGTCGCGCAGCGCCTCGATGACCGGCACCTTGCGGCTGCTGTCGACGTTGCCGCCGACCAGGCCGACGACGGTCTTCTTCAGCGACCGGCTCTTGGCGTCGAAGATCGGGAAGTCGACGCACGCGTCCTTGGTGACGATGCCGATCGGACTGTTCGGGCTCTCTGACACGCTCACACCCAGTAGGAGACGCGGGACCGGTAGCGGCGCAGGACGAGCATCGTCAGCGCCCAGCCGACCACGGTGATGACGAGGACGACGATCCAGTGCCGCCAGACCTGGTCCTGGCCCAGGAGCGGTCGGCGGATGATCTCCACGAAGTGCAGGAACGGGTTGAACTCCGCGAGCCGCGCCCGCTCGGCGATCGCCGGGTTGGGGCTGTTCACGAGCTCGTCGTAGATCCAGACGATCGGCGTCAGGAAGAACGCCAGCTGCACGATGCTCTGCGTGATCGGCAGGATGTCGCGGAAGCGGGCCGTGATCGTGCCGACCGCCAGGGCCACCCAGGCGCCGTTGAGCGCCAGCAGGACGAAGGCCGGGATCGCGTAGACGACCGTCCACTTCAGCGGCTGGGGGAAGACCACCAGCATCACGACGTAGACGAGCAGGTTGTGCGCGAAGAACAGGATCTGCCGCCACACCAGTCGGTACACGTGCACCGACAGCGGCGAGGGCAGGTGCTTGATGAGGCCCTCGTTCGCGATGAAGACCTCGGAGCCCTCGTTGATGCAGCCGCTGATGAAGTTCCAGACGACGAAGCCCACGAGGACGTGCGGGAGGAGCCGGGCCAGCTCGATGTCGAACAGGCCCGAGTACAGGATGCCCAGCGCGATGGCGGTGACCGCCATGCTGATCGTGATCCACACCGGTCCGAGGACGGATCGGCGGTAGCGCTGGCGGATGTCCTGCCAGCCGAGGTGGCCCCACAGTTGGCGCTGCCGCCACCCGTCCGACAGGTCGTCGACGGCCCTGCGCCAGCTGCGCACGCCGGGGGCGGCCGTCGCAGTCATGGCGACCACGCTACCTGTGGACGCAGATCGCCCCGGGGAGCGCAGTGCTGCCCCGGGGCGACCCGTCCGTCACATCTCAACGGGGTTGCACAGTCGCCTCACCCGTCGCGCCGTTCACCGTGATCGTGCCGTTCTGGAAGGTCTGCCGGGTGCCGCCGGCCACGGCCTGCGCGTCGCCGGTCGGGTAGCCGAGGCGGCCCTGCTCCCAGCCGGTGGCCCCCCACGCGTCGAGCACGGCGCCGCGGACGACGCGCGTCCCGCCCGCCGGGCTGCTGTAGACCGCGCCGCCCTGGAAGTAGGCGTAGCGGCCCTGCCCGTCGGGGGTGACGGTGACGTCGGTCGTGGGGAAGCGGAGGACGCCGGTCTCCCAGCCGCCGCGGGCCCAGGCCTCGAGCACCGTGCCGTACAGGAAGTGGGCGCCGGTGGCCCGCGTCCGGTAGACCGACCCGGCCTCGAAGTGCTGGTACTCCCCCAGGCCGTCCGGCGTCGTCCGGACGTCGGCGACCGGGTAGCCCAGCGGGCCGCGCTCGAAGCCGCTCAGCGCCCAGGCGTCGCGGAACGCCGTCGGCAGGACCCGCGCACCGCCGGTGGCGGTCGAGTAGATCGAGCCGCCCTCGAAGTGCTGGTAGGTGGCCTTCCCGTCCGGGGTGCGCCCGGTGTCGGAGACCGGCACGCCGAGCGTCCCGGCCGGACCGCCGGCCGCCTGGTAGGCGCCCGCCAGCGCGGCCTGCACGGAGAACCCGCGCCCGCCGGAGACGTAGACGGTGCCGCGCTCGAACGCCTGCGACGTCACGCCGCCGGCCGTCTGGGCCGCCCCGGTCGGGTAGCCGAGCGAGCCGCCCTCCCAGCCGCTGCGCGCCCACACCGCGACGACCGCCGTCGGCAGCACCTTGGGGCCGGTGGCGGTGACGTAGACCGACCCGCCCTGGAAGTGCTGGTAGGTGGCCTTCCCGTCCGGGGTGCGCCCGGTGCCCGAGGTGGGCAGGCCCAGCGCGCCGGTGGGACCGCCGGCCCCCTCGTAGGCGGCGACCATCGCGGTGAGGACGGCGTTCCCGCCGCTCTCCCCGGCGTACACCCGGCCGCCCTCGAACTGCTGCGTCGTCACGCCGCCGGCGGTGGTCGCCGCGCCGGTCGGGTAGCCGAGCGGGCCGCCCTCCCAGCCGCTGCGGCCCCACGCGGCGACGACCGCCGTCGGCAGGACCTTCGCCCCGGTGGCGGTGACGTAGACCGAGCCGCCCTGGAAGTGCGCGTACCGCGCCTTGCCGTCCGGGGTGGTGCCCACGTCGCTGGTGGGCAGCCGCAGGGCGCCGGTCTCCCAGCCGGTGGCGGCCCAGGCGTCGAGCACGTCGCCGGCGAGCCGGCGGGCACCGGTGGCGGCCGACCAGTAGATCGAGCCCTCCTGGAAGTGCACGTACTGGGCGGCGCCGTTCGGGGTCGTGGCCTGGTCGGTGACCGGGTAGCCGAGCGGGCCGTTCTCCCAGCCGGTCGCCGCCCACTTGGCGTAGACCTCGCCGGCGATCACGCGGGCGCCGGTCCCGGCCGTCGCGTAGATGGAGCCGGAGCGGAAGTGCGCGAAGCTGCCCTCGCCGTCGGGCGTGGTGGCGACGTCGGAGACCGGCAGGCCGAGCGGGCTGGTCTCCCAGCCGCTGGCCGCCCACCGGTCGTAGACGGCGCCGGAGAGGACCCGCGCCCCGGTGGCCGCCGACCAGTAGATCGAGCCGCCCTGGAAGTGCACGTACTGCGCGGCGCCGTTCGGGGTGGTGACCTGGTCGGTCACCGGGTAGCCGAGCGGCCCGCCCTCGTAGAACCTGGTCCCCCACTTGTCGCGGATGGCACCGGCGACGAAGTGGGCGCCGCTGTCCGGCGACCAGTACAGCGAGCCGCCCTCGAACGCCTGGAAGCAGCCGCCGCCGGCCAGGCCGCACATGCCGTCACCGGTCGGGTAGCCGAGCGGGCCGGCCTCCCAGCCGTAGGTCGACCACTTGTCGCGGACCTGGCCGAGCAGGACGATCCGCGCGCCGGTGGCCTGCGACCAGTAGATCGAGCCCTTGGCGTAGTTCTGGATGCAGCCGCCGTTGCGCAGGCCGCACTGCACGTCACCCGTGGACGCGCCCAGCGGGCCGGACGCCCCGCCGCTCGCGGCGTAGCGCGCGGTCACCTCGCTCGCGCCGGGGACCTGCGTGGAGCCGAACCAGTTGGTGTACTGGAACCAGAAGTTCCGGTTGCCGTAGCTCGAGCAGCTGTCGCCTCCCCTCGGGTAAGCGGCCAGCGACGCCGCGTTGGGCTGGTAGGGCGTGTAGTTGTACAGGCCCACGGTGGCCTGGTTCTCCAGGAGGACCGGCGCGCTACCGCACGAGGCGGTGGGGCTCCACTGGATGTTGACCGTGGTGCCGACCCGACGGCCGAGGTAGCCGGGGTTGGCGGCATACCACTTGTAGCGCGAAGCAGCGCTGTAGACCTGGTTGAACAGGTGGGCGTACCTCGGGTCGCAGTCTGCGGTGTCCGGACAGCCGTATCCCATCGCCCGCTCGTAGCGGCGGCCGGTCAGGTCGTTGCCGCTGAGGGTGACCAGTCCCTGCTCCTTCTGCAGGATGACCAGGAGCACCTTCTGGCTGACGCCGCAGGCCTGGCCGACCTTCGCGATGATGGTCGCCGCGGTCTCGGCAGGGGCGCCGACGTAGGTCCCCGGGCAGTACGCGTCGGCCGGACGGGTGTACGTGTCCTGGCGGGCGTTCTTCAGGCACGGCGTGCCGTCGGATGCCGCCACGCAGTTCGGGTTCCTCTGGTTGAGGAACGTCTGCACCGCCGCGGCCGACATCGCGTTGCCGTCGAAGAACAGCTGGTCGCTGATGATGTTGCCCGGGCGGAACTGGCTGGGGTCCGCGGCCTCCTCGAGCCGCGGCGAGGACGAGCCCGTGAGCACGCCGGCCAGGACGGCCGCGCCGCAGACCGCGGTCAGGAGGGCGACGAGGACCCGGCGGGCGGAGGTCACTCCGGCACCTCGACGTCGTACGGGGCCGACTCGCCGGACGCGCTGCCGGACTCGTACTGCAGGACGACCGACCACGTGCCGGGGCTCAGCTCCTCGCCGGGCAGCACCAGGCGGTCGCACACCGTGGTGGTGGCGTCGGCCATGCCGTCGACGGTCGCCCGGACGGTGGCGCCGTCGCGCGAGACCAGCAGCGTGCAGGTGCCGCCGTCCTCTACCACCGGGCTGACGAAGCCGTAGGCGAAGAGCGCGGCCTCGGCCGGGTCCCAGTAGGCGTTCGAGATGGCGACGCTGGTGTCCTCCACCGGCGCGTCGGTGACCACCGGCTCGCCCGCCTCCTCCTCGGCGGGAGCGTCCGTGACCTCGGCGGTCTCCTCGTCCGGCGCGGAGGGGCTCTCGGCGGCGGCGCTCGTCGCCGACGACGACGCGCCGGCCTCGTCGGTCCCCTCCTGCGACGAGCAGGCGGGCAGGGCGCACACCGCGGCGAGGGTGACCGCCGCGAGGCTCCGACGGGCGGTGGTGGAACGGGTCATGACGGGTCTCCTCCGCGCCCCGGCCGGGGCGGTCGTCGGCGGTTCGGGGGACGGCGAGCGGGTCAGCGGACGGTCACGGTCGCCGCGCCGGAGGCGGAGACGGTGACGGTCCCGTGCTCGAACGTGGTGCGGGTGCCGCCGCCGGGCTGGGCGACGGTGTCCGAGGTGGGCCAGCCGAGGCGGCCCTGCTCCCAGCCGGTGCGGGCCCAGGCGTCGAGGACCGCGCCGCGCAGCACGCGGGTGCCGCCGACGGCGCTGCTGTAGACGGCGCCGCCCTGGAAGTAGGCGTAGCTGCCCTTGCGGTCCGGCGTCGTGGTGACGTCGGTGGTCGGGTAGCGCAGCGTGCCCTGCTCCCAGCCCTGTGCCGCCCAGGCGGTGTAGATGTCGCCGCGCAGCAGGTGGGCGCCGGTGGGACGGGTCCAGTAGACCGAGCCGCCCTGGAAGTGGGCGTAGAGGCCCTGGCCGTCCGGGGTCGCCGCCGTCGAGACGGTCGGGTAGCCGAGGACGCCGTTCTCCCAGCCGCTGCGGGCCCACAGGTCGTAGACCGCGCCGCGCAGGACGCGCGCGCCGGTGGCGGCCGTGGCGTACACCGAGCCGTTCTGGAAGTGCTGGTAGGTGCCGCGCCCGTCGGGCGTGGTGGCGACGTCGGTGGTCGGGTAGCCGAGGACCGCGGGGCCGCCGGCGGCGTCGACCGCGGCGCCGAACGCGGCGGACACCGCGTGCGCCCCGGTGGCCGAGGTCGCGTAGACGACGCCGCCCTCGAAGCGCTGCACCGTCGCGCCGGCCTGCTGCGCGGCGGCGGTGCCCGCCGGCGGGGCGGTCGGGTAGCCCAGCGGGCCGTTCTCCCAGCCGGTGCGTCCCCAGGCCGCGGCGACGGCGGTGCTGAGCACCGAGGTGCCGTGCTCGGTGGTCGCGTAGACCGAGCCGCGCTGGAAGTGGGCGTAGACGGCGCCGCCGTCGGGGGTGCCGGCGGTGTCGGAGACCGGCATGCCGAGCGCGCTGGTCTCCCAGCCGCTGGCCGCCCACGCGGCGTAGACCCCGCCGGTCAGCCAGCGCGCGCCGCCGGCCTGCGACCAGTACACCGAGCCGTTCTGGAAGTGCACGTACTGCGCGGCGCCGTTGGGCGTCGTCGTCCAGTCCGAGGTGGGGTAGCCCATCGCCCCGGCCTCCCAGCCGGCGGCCGCCCAGCGGTCGCGGATCGGCCCGCCGATGCTGTGGGCCCCGGTCCGCTGCGACCAGTACACCGAGCCGTTCTGGAAGTGCGCGAAGCGGCCGGCGCCGTCGGGGGTGGCCGTCACGTCGGTGGTCGGCATGCCGAGCGGGCTGTTCTCGAACCCGGTGCGCGCCCAGCCCTCGAAGACCTGGCCGGACAGCACGCGGGCGCCGGTGGCCTGCGACCAGTAGATCGAGCCGTTCTGGAAGTGCACGAACTGCGCGCGGCCGTTGGGCGTCGTCGTCCAGTCCGAGGCCGGGTAACCGAGGCTGCCGTTCTCCCAGCCGAGCGAGCCCCAGCGGTCGCGGATCGCGCCGCCGATGGTGTGCGCGCCGGTGGCCTGCGACCAGTAGATCGAACCGTTCTGGAAGTGCTGGTAGAGGCCGCGGCCGTCGGGCGTGGCGGTCGTGTCGGTGGTCGGGTAGCCGAGGCTGCCGTTCTCCCAGCCGAGGGAGGCCCACTTGTCGCGGATCGGTCCGCGCAGGATGCGGGCGCCGGTGGCGCCGCTGGCATAGATCGAGCCGTTGGCGTAGTGGGCGAAGGCGCCCTGGCCGTTCGGGGTGCGGGTCGGGGCGGTGGTCTGCGCGCCGAGCAGCTGGCGGGCCGCGGCGTCGCTGCTGTACCGCTGGGAGACCAGCGGCAGCGCGGAGCCGACCTGCGCGGCCACCTTGCTGCGGATCTCGGGCAGCTTGGCGTAGCCGTAGCGCCCCGGGCAGGCGGTGCTGCCGGTGTCCCGGTGCCCGAAGATCGTCGGCAGCGTGACCCGGGTGCCGGCGGGGTACCGCGACGTGCTGCCGCCCGAGGTCAGCTGGACGGTGCCGCTCGGGTTGACATTGTAGAGCGAGAACTTCCAGGCGATGATCGCCGCCACCGCGTCGACCATCGGCTGGGTCGTGTCGACGACGTCGTAGTTGCCGATCATCGAGACGCCGAAGGTGCCGGTGTTGAAGCCGCCCGCGTGCGCGCCGACCACGGTGCTGGCCAGTCCGCCGTAGCGGCCCTCCCAGAGCCGGCCGAACCTGTCGACGATCACGTTGTAGCCGATGTCGCCCCAGCGCAGGCTCTGCGTGTGGTAGGCGTACATCGTCCGGATGATCCCGGGCACCGCTTCCGCGGCGTAGCCGTTCGCGCCCGCGGTGTGGTGGAGCGTGGCGGCCTTGATGGTGGGCGCGTACTCCGGGTCCCAGGTGCGGATGGTCTCGTCGGCGCCCCACTGCGCGCGGCTGTAGACGTCGGGCATCGCGAGCGCGGCGTCCGCCGTGTCCTGGATGTCCGGCGTGCCCGGGAGGGCGTCGGCCGGGCTCTCCGGCGTGCCGATCAGGTCGAGCTGGACGTCGGTCGGCGCGGCTCCGGAGACGGTGACGACCTCGACCTCGACGCCGGTGCTCGGGCCGGTCCACAGCGGGGCGGTGCCGGCCCGCTGCGCGGTGTCGGCGGTCGCGTCCGTGCCCACCGCGGCGTCCTCGACGCCGAGCTCGGTCCACTCACCCCAGGCGCCGGCGGCGTCCTGGACGCGCACCTGGGCGCGCACGTCGCGGACCGCCGGGTCGGCGGCCCAGGTGACGCCCACGAGGGAGAACTCGTCGACGCCGGTGCGGGTGACCGTCAGCGCCGGCGCGGTGTCGGGCACCCCGGCCACCGGCTCGGTCGTGCCCTCCTGCACCTCGGCCGCGGCCGCGGGCTCCTCGACCGAGCCGAGGGGCACCTCCTCGGCCGAGGTCTCGACCGGCACCGCCTCGGGTCCCGGGTCGGCGTAGACGGGCAGCACCAGGAGGGTGCCGGTCATGGCGACGAAGGCGGCGGTTCCCGCGAGTAGGCGGCGCACGAGGGAGGACCTCCGGTGGGTCGTGGCGGCCGCGCCCCCAGGAGGGCGCATCTGTCCGCCACGAGCATCGGCACGGCACCGTCCGTCCTTGAGGCGACGCGCCCGAACCGGTGACGGGACGGGACCGTCCCGTCACCGGGGGTCACAGCGGACCCACCCCTCCCCCGGGGGTCAGACCCCCGCCGGCACGGCCAGCGCCCGGTGCAGCGCCTCCCGCCACGGCAGCGGCTCCGGTAGCCCGGCGGCCAGCCAGGGGCCGCCGTCGAGCACCGACCACGCCGGCCGGGGCGCCGGGCGCGGGAAGGCCGCGGTCGTCGTCGGCGCGACGAGGGCCGGGTCGGCGCCGAGCTCCTCGTAGACGGCGCGGGCGAGGCCGAACCAGCTGACCGCGCCCGCGTCGGTGCGGTGCAGCACCGGCGGCGCCGGCTCGTCCCGCTCCCCCAGCGCGACCAGCCCCGCCGCGAGGCCTGCCGCCCACGTGGGCGAGCCGACCTGGTCGTCGACGACCGACACCTCCGCCCCGGCCTCGGCGCGGCCGGCCATGGTCCGCACGAAGCTCGCGGAGTGCCGGCTGTAGACCCAGGCGGTGCGCACCACGGTGGCCTCGCCGCCGGCCGCGGCGACCGCCCGCTCCCCCGCCGCCTTCGTCCGCCCGTACGCCGAGCGCGGGGCCAGGGGCGCATCGACCGGGTAGGGCTCGGTGGCCGACCCGTCGAAGACGTAGTCGGTGGACAGGTGCACCAGCCGCCCCGCGCCGGCCAGCTCCTCCGCCAGCCAGCCCGGCGCGTGCCCGTTGACGACGAGCGCGGTGTCCTCGTCGGTCTCGGCGGCGTCGACGGCGGTGTAGGCGGCGGCGTTGAGCAGCACCGGCCGGCGGCCGGCCGCGCGGGCGCCCGCCAGCCAGCCCCGCACGGTGGCGCGCACGCCGTCCTCGTCGGTGAGGTCGAGCCGGTCGCGGCCGAGGGCGGTGAGCTCGTCGCCGGGCCGGGCGCCCAGGAGGGCGGTCAGCTCCCGGCCGAGCTGCCCGTGCGCGCCGGTGACGAGCCAGGCGGTCGGCGCGCTCACGCCCCGGCCCGCCAGGCCGCCGCCTTGAGCGGCTCCCACCAGGCGCGGTTGTCGCGGTACCACTGCACGGTCAGGGCGAGCCCCTCCTCGAAGGACATCCGCGGCGCGTAGCCGAGCTCCGCCGTCTTCGAGTAGTCGACCGAGTAGCGCAGGTCGTGGCCGCCGCCGCGCGGGTCGACGATGTGCTCGACGGAGCTCCAGTCGCGCCCCGTGGCCTCGAGCAGCTTCTCGGTGAGCTCGCGGTTGGACAGCTCCCGCCCGCCGCCGATGTTGTAGTACTCGCCGGGCCGGCCCTTCTCGAGGACCAACTGGATGCCGCGGCAGTGGTCGTCGACGAACAGCCAGTCGCGCACGTTCGCGCCCTCGCCGTAGAGCGGCACCCGCTGCCCGTCGAGCAGGTTGGTGACGAACAGCGGGATGACCTTCTCGGGGAAGTGGTAGGGCCCGTAGTTGTTGCTGCAGCGGGTCACCGAGACGTCGAGGCCGTAGGTCCGCGCGTAGGCGCGGGCGATGAGGTCCCCGCCGGCCTTGGCCGCCGAGTACGGCGAGTTCGGCTCGAGGAGCGACTCCTCGGTCCAGGACCCCTCGTCGATCGAGCCGTAGACCTCGTCGGTCGAGACGTGCACGACCCGGCGGACGCCGTGGCGCAGCGAGGCCGCGAACACCTCCTGGGCGCCGAGCACGTTGGTGAGCACGAAGTCGGCCGCCCCGCCGCTGATGGACCGGTCGACGTGCGACTCGGCGGCGAAGTTCACGACGACGTCGTGCCCGGGCAGGGCGGCGTCGAGGTCGGCGGCACGGCAGATGTCGCCCTGGACGAACCGGTAGCGCGGCGAGTCGGCCACCGGCGCCAGGTTCGCGGGGTTGCCCGCGTAGGTCAGCTTGTCGAAGACGGTGACCTCGGCGTCCTCGTACCCGGCGTAGCCGCCGGTGAGCATGGTCCGGACGTAGTGGGAGCCGATGAACCCGGCTCCACCGGTGACGAGCACGCGCATGGGCGACATCCTCCTGTCGGGCGACACCGGGGGCATCATCCCGGCGTGTGACGTCCGTGGCGGATGGGGTCGTGCGCGACCAGACGGGCGGCCGGTGCCAGACGGGCGCGGGCGACGGCGAGACGGAGCGTTCCCCCGTGTCGCTCGCCGCCCGGCCGCACCGGCCGCACCTAACCTCGGTCGCGTGAGCCGAGACCGCAACGAGCAGGACGCGTCCCCGGGCCGGCCGCTCCCGGCGCGCCTCGACCCGCGCGCCGGCCGCCCGTCCCGTCCCCGCACCCGGGACGCCGCGGACGCCGCGCCCCGCGCCGCCCGGGACGAGCGCGGCCCCGACGCCCCGCGCGCCCCGAGCCGCCGCAACGGCCGCGCCGCGGCCGTCGCCCGCGGGGTGGCCGCCGTCCTGTCCGTCGTCCTGCTCGGCGCGAGCGGCTGGGGCTGGTACCTCGGCCGCGTCGCCGAGGCGACGGTGAACCGCACCGACGCCATCCCGTCGGCCGGCAACACCGAGGCCGGGGACGCCCCCGAGGCGATGAACCTGCTGCTGGTCGGCAACGACAGCCGCGCCGCCCTGACGCCCGAGCAGCTCGCCGAGCTCACCGCCGGCGCCGACTCCGGCATCAACACCGACACGATGATCCTGGTGCACATCCCGGCCGACGGGTCGCGCGCCTCGTTCGTCTCCTTCCCGCGCGACTCCTACGTGGAGATCCCGGGCTACGGCATGGACAAGCTCAACGCCGCCTACGCCTACGGCTACAGCGAGGTCGACGACGCCGCGCCCGAGGCCGACCGCCAGGCCGGCGGCGCCCAGCTGCTCGTGCAGACCATCAGCCAGCTGACCGGCCTGCAGATCGACCACTACGCCGAGGTCGACCTGCTCGGCTTCTTCAACCTGACCAGCGTGGTCGGCGGCGTGACCGTCAACCTCTGCGAGGCCGTCGACGACTCCGAGTACTCCGGCGCGGTGTTCCCCGCGGGCGAGCAGGTCATCGCCGGCGCGGACGCCCTCGAGTTCGTCCGCCAGCGGCACGGCCTGCCCCGCGGCGACCTCGACCGCATCGTCCGCCAGCAGGTCTTCATCGGCGGCGTGCTGCGCAAGATGCTGTCCGACGACGTTCTGCTCGACCTCGGCAAGCAGCGCCAGCTGGTCGAGGCCGCGTCGCAGTCGCTGACCATCGACCGCGACCTGGTGCTGCTCGACCTGGCCCAGCAGATGCAGTCGGTGACCGCCGACAGCATCGACTTCCAGACCGTGCCGATCGTCGGCGACGACCGCGACGAGCAGGGCCGCTCCATCCTGCAGCTGCCCGACGAGGACGAGCTGCACGCGTTCTTCGCCGACCTGTCCGCCGAGCCCGAGGCACCCGCGGCCGAGGCCCCCGCGGCGCCGGTCACTGTCGCGCCGGCGCAGGTGACGGTGCAGGTCTACAACGGCTCCGGCACCCCCGGCCTGGCCGCCGAGGCCGCCTCCGCGCTGGAGACCGCCGGCTTCGTCGTCAGCTCGACCGGCAACGCCGACTCCAGCGACTACGACACGACGGTCATCCGCCACGCCGCGGGCGACGAGGCGCTGGCCACCACCCTGGCCGCGCAGATCCCCGGCGCCACCACCGAGGTCGCCGACGACGCGTCCACCGGCACGGTGCAGCTGGTCCTGGGCACCGACTTCAACGGGATCGGGCAGGCGACGACGCCGCCGGCGCCGTCGACCGCGACGCCCACCGAGGTGCCCCGCACCGCCGCCGACACCACCTGCATCAACTAGGTCCCCGACGGCCGAGGGCCCCTCTCCCGCGCGGGAGAGGGGCCCTCGGTCGTCCCGCGCCTCAGATGGACAGGCGGCGGAAGAGCGGGCGCGGCAGGTGGCGCAGGCCGCTCATGACCACGCGGAAGGCGCCGGGCACCCAGACGGTGTGCCGCCCGGAGCGCACGCCGTCGACGATCGCCTCGGCCACGGCCTCGGGCGTGGTGGCCAGCGGCGCCTCGGGCAGGCCCTCGGTCATCCTCGAGCGGACGAAGCCGGGCCGGACGACGAGCACCGAGACCCCGCTGCCGTGCAGGGCGTCGCCGAGGCCGGAGAAGAAGGCGTCCATGCCGGCCTTCGTCGAGCCGTAGACGTAGTTGGAGCGCCGGGCCCGCTCCCCCGCGACGGAGGACAGCGCGACGATCACGCCGTGCCCCTGCCGGCGCATGTGCGCGGCCAGCGCGGTGCCGACGGCGACCGGCGCCTCGTAGTTGACCCGGGCCAGGCGGGCCGCGGCCACCGGGTCGTCGGCCAGCGCCTCCTGGTCGCCGAGCTGGCCGACCGCGACGACGGCGACGTCGACGTCCCCGCCCGCGGCCGCGGCGGCCACCAGGCCCGCGGGGTCGTCGAGGTGCTCGGCCTCGAAGGTCAGCACCTCGACGGTGGCGCCGAGGCCGGTGAGCTCCTCGGCGACGGCGGCGCGCCGGGGGCTGTCCCGAGCGGCGAGGACCACCCGCAGCGGCCGCTCCTGCAGGTAGCGGCGGGCGGTGGCCACGGCGATGTCGGACGTGCCGCCCACCAGCAGGAGGGAGCCGACGGAACCGAGCGCGTCGATCACAGGGACAGCCTCCTGGCCAGGTCGGACGTGAAGACCCCGTCGGGGTCGACCCGCGCGCGGACGGCGCGGAAGCGGTCGAGGTCGGGGTACATGCCGGCGAAGACCTCCGGCCGGACGCGGGCGTCCTTGGCCAGGTAGATCCGCCCGCCGGCGGCGACCACGAGCTCGTCGAGGTCGTCGAGCAGCCGGGCGAGGCCGGGGACGACCGGGATGTCCAGCGCCAGCGTCCAGCCGGGCGCCGGGAAGGACAGGAAGCCGGGGTCGCCCTCGCCGAAGCGCTTGAGGACGGCGAGGAACGACGCCGTGCCCGAGCCGGAGATCCGCTCGAGCGCGGCGCGCAGGGCGTCCTCCTGCCCGAAGGGCACGAGGAACTGGTACTGCACGAACCCGCCGGGGCCGTAGACGCGGTTCCACTCCCCCACGCCGTCGAGCGGGTGGAAGAAGGTGGGGATGGTCTGCAGCTGGTCCCGCTTGCGCTGCGGCGCCTTGCGGTACCAGAGCTCGTTGAACGCCGAGACCGTCAGCCGGTTGAGCAGGCCGCCCGGGATCACCGGCGGCACCGAGAGCAGCACGTCGCCGCGGTAGCGCAGCGGGTCGCGCTGCGCACGGGCCGGCAGCTCGTCGCGGCGGGCGAACCGGCCACGGGTGAGCACCGAGCGGCCCATCCGCCGGCCGCGGGCCACGCAGTCGATCCAGGCCACCGAGTAGTCGTAGTGGTGGTCGGTGGTGGTGAGCAGGTCGAGCAGGGAGTCGAGGTCGGGCGTGCGGTCGGTGTCGACCACGCAGCGGGCGGTCTCGATCGGCTTCATCCGCACCCGGGCCCGGACGATGACGCCGGTCAGGCCCATGCCGCCGACCGTGGCCCAGAACAGGTCCGGGTCGGTGTCCGGGCCGATCCGCCGCTCCTGCCCGTCGGCGGTGACCAGGTCCAGCCAGGCGACGTGCGCGCCGAAGCTGCCGACGCGGTGGTGGTTCTTGCCGTGGATGTCGGCGGCGATCGCCCCGCCGACGGTCACGTAGCGGGTGCCGGCGGTGACCGGGACGAACCAGCCCAGCGGCACGAACAGCTGCATGAGCCGGTCGAGGGAGGCGCCGGCCTCGACGTCGAGCTCGCCGGTGACCAGGTCGGCGGCGAGCACGCGGTCGAGGCCGGTGAGGTCGAGGACGGCGCCGCCGGCGTTCTGCGCGGCGTCGCCGTAGCTGCGGGCCAGGCCGCGGGCGAGCACGCCGCGCGGGCCGGAGCCACCGACCACCGCGGCGACGTCGTCGACCGAGCGGACCGGGGTGACGCTGGCCCGGGTGGGGGCCGTGCGCCCCCAGCCGGTCAGCTGCTCCTCGCGCGCGGGCAGCGTGGCGGTCACAGGAACACCCCCAGGCCGAGGGTGGCCACCCACACGGTGCCGATGAGCAGCAGGACCTTGTCGTTCAGGACGACCTCCTCCGGCGCGCCGGCGGCGCCGCGGTCGAGGTCCACCGCGTGCCGCAGCAGACCGAGGACGAAG
This sequence comes from Geodermatophilus nigrescens, assembly GCF_900129495.1. Lineage (GTDB taxonomy): Bacteria > Actinomycetota > Actinomycetes > Mycobacteriales > Geodermatophilaceae > Geodermatophilus > Geodermatophilus nigrescens. Next base: position 700,311 of record NZ_FQVX01000003.1, on the reverse strand, counting down.
GGCGCGATCGAGATGGTCGACCAGGGGATGCCGTCCTGGGTGCGGCCGATCTCGAAGGCCCACAGGCTGTAGACGGTGACCGTGACGCCGGCCGACATGCTCCACACGAAGCGCAGGTAGCTGGCCGAGTACTCGCGCAACGACTTGCGGGTGGCGGCCTCCTCGCCGAGGACGACCAGCTCGGAGTACCGCTTGCCGGCGACCATGAACAGCGACCCGAACGCGGCCACGAGCAGGAACCACTGCGAGATGGCGATGCCCGCGGCGACACCGCCGGCGACCGTGCGCAGCAGGAAGCCCGAGGCCACGATCGCCAGGTCGATGACCGGCTGGTGCTTGAGCCACAGGCAGTAGCCGAGCTGGATGACGACGTAGACGCCGAGCACCCAGCCCAGGGCCGGGCGCGCGAACAGCGAGCCGAGCACCAGCGCGCCGGCGAACAGCACGATCGCCAGCCCGAGCGCCAGGCCCCGCGGGACGATGCCGGCGGCGATCGGCCGGAAGCGCTTCTTCGGGTGCCGGCGGTCCTCCTCGACGTCGACGACGTCGTTGACCAGGTAGATGCCGGCCGACACCGCGCAGAACAGGACGAGCGCGAGCAGCGTGGCCCGGGCGACGTCCTGCTCGAACAGCCGCCCGGCCGCGGCCGGCGCGGCGAGGACCAGCACGTTCTTGACCCACTGCCGCGGGCGGACCGCCCGGACCAGGCCGACCGCCAGCGACCCACGGGCGCCGGGCGGGCGGGGCGGGAGCTCGCCGGGCGGCGGGAGGGCGGCGTCGGCGGTGGCGCCGCGGGGCGCCGGCACCTCGGCCTCGCGCTCGGCCCGCCGGGCCTCGGGTCCGCTGGTCATCGGTCCTCCCCTGGGATCGCGGCGCGACGGACGCCGGAGGCCACCGCCGTACCCAGAACGGCGCCGGCGACGACGTCGGTGGGCCAGTGCACACCGAGCAGCACGCGGGACACCGCCATCGCGCCGAGGGCGGCGGTCATCACCGGCCGCCCGACGAGCGGGCCGAAGCCGGCGGCCGCCGCGGCGGTCGAGGCGGCGTGCGCGCTCGGGAACGACAGCGTGCTGGGGGTGCGCACCAGCGAGGGCACCGCCTCGAGCACCGGGCGGGACCGGCGGGCGGCCCGCTTGACGCCGACGGCGGCGCCGTGGGCGAGCAGCACGCCGAGCGTCGCCGTCGCCCAGTCGCGGCGGTCGCGGCCGCGCAGCCAGCCGGCGGCGCCGAGCAGCAGCCAGCCGGCGGCGTGCTCGCCGAACAGCGACAGCCCCCGGGCCAGCGGCACCGCCGGTGTGTGGCCGAGCACCCGCCGGGTGGCGCCGAGGACGGCCACCTCACCCCGGGCGAGCGCCGCCCGGGTCGTCCCCACCTGTCCCGCACCCATGTGTCCCGAGCGTAGGCGTTCACGCTGAGCCCCCGACCGGTCACGCGGGGCGCTCACCCGTCCGGGGATCAGCCGTCCGCGGCCTCCAGGACGGCCTCCCGCAGGGCCGTCCCGATGACCGCCGCGCCCTCCTCGGAGGGGTGCAGGCCGTCGGTGGCCATGCCCGGGGCGAAGCGGTCCCCCGACCGGACGCCGGCCGCGGAGTCGGCGAACGTCCAGCCCTCCTCCTCCGCGAGCGCCTGCAGCACCGCGTTCGTGGCCACGGCGACGGCGGGCGCCTCGTCGCGCGGGGGCACCGCCGACAGCACGACCCGCTCGACGCCGACCGCCTCGACGATGCCGCGGACGTTCTCGGCCGTCTCGGCCTCCGAGAGCCCCGCCCCCGGGTCGTTGGTGCCGGCGAGCACCACGAGCACGTCGGCGTCCACCGGGCCGACGGCGGCCAGCATGTCGGCCGTCGTGGCGCCGGGGCGGGCCCAGCCGCCGGCGAACACCACGCCGTCGGTGGCCGCCGTCGACAGCCAGGACCCCCGGCCCAGGACGCCCGCGGGCACGTCGCCGTCGGCCTGGGTGATCGAGTCGCCGACCGCGGCCAGCCGGACCGCGTCGGCCGGCGCGGCCGGAGGGGTGTCGCCGCCGCCCGCCGACGTGCATCCTGCGAGGGACAGGGCGGCCGCCGTGATCATCGCGGCCGCCGTCGTGGGACGGGTGTGACGAGGGGTGCGGGACACCCCTGGAGTGTCGCCGACGGGCGCGTCGGACCGGTTCCTCTCAGTACCCGTTTCGTTACATTCGGTCCGTCGGTCGCCGGTGTCGCCGCCGACCTGGACCGAACGGGTGCAGGCGTGGGCCGCCGCACCGGATGCAGGAGTGAGCAGCGTGTCTGGTCGACTGGGGACGATGGATCCGACGACGGCGGGGGTGCCGGAGCCGGCCCTGTCCACGAGCACCGTGCGCATGGCCCCCGTGCCGCCGGTGGTCCCGCCCCGCGACGGCGACACCCCTCCCCCGCCGGCGGCGCCGCGGAAGGAGTCCGGCGTCCGGATCGAGATCCAGGCCCTGCGGGCGCTGGCGATGTCGCTGGTCGTCCTCTACCACGTGGTCCCGCTGCGGGTCCCCGGCGGCTACGTCGGCGTCGACGTCTTCTTCGTCGTCTCCGGCTTCCTCATCACCGCGCACCTGCTGCGCGAGGTCGAGCGGACCGGGCGGGTGAGGCTGGCGCAGTTCTGGGCCCGCCGCGCCCGCCGGCTGCTCCCGGCGTCGCTGCTCGTGCTCGTCGCCAGCGCCGTCGCCACCGTCGTGTGGGTGCCGCAGACCTACTGGCAGGGCTGGCTGCGCGAGGTCGGCGCCTCGGCGCTCTACGTCGAGAACTGGCTGCTCGCGGGCGACGCCGTCGACTACCTGGCGCACACCAACGCCGCCTCGCCGGCGCAGCACTACTGGTCGCTGTCGACCGAGGAGCAGTTCTACCTCGTCTGGCCGCTGCTGGTCGTGGCCGCCGCGTGGGTCGCCGTGCGGGCCGGGGTGCACCGCCGCCTCGCCGTCGGCGTGCTGTTCGGCGCGCTGACCGTCGGCTCGTTCCTGTACTCGCTGGCGACGACGGTCAGCAGCCCGCCCGACGCGTACTTCACCACCCCCGCCCGCGCCTGGGAGTTCGGCCTGGGCGGCCTGCTGGCCCTCGTGGCCGCCACCCCGCCGGAGGGCCGGGAGAAGCTGCGGACGCTGGTCTCCTGGGCCGGCTTCGGCGCCATCGCGTACTCCGCCTTCGCCTTCACCGCCCTCACGCCGTTCCCCGGCACCGCCGCCCTCGTGCCGGTGCTGGGCACCGTCGCCGTCATCTGGGCCGGCGCCCCGCGCTGGGACTGGAGCCCCACCACGCTGGCCGACTTCGGCCCGGTGCGCTTCCTCGGCGACGTCTCGTACTCCGCCTACCTGTGGCACTGGCCGCTGGTCGTGATCCTGCCCTTCGCCCTGGGCCACGAGATGGGCACGACGGCGAAGCTCGCCGTCCTGGCCGCCACCGTCGTGCTGGGGTGGGCCACCAAGGTCTGGGTCGAGGACCCGGTGCGCACCGGCACGCCGCTCGCCCGCCGCGGCAACGGCACCACCTTCCTGGCCACCCTGGTGGCGACCGTGCTGGTCGTCGGGTGCGCCGCGGGCGGCTGGTTCTACGTGCAGTCGGAGGTGGACAAGGCGCGGGCGGCCGCAGCCGCCTACGCCGCGGGCGGCGACCCGTGCTTCGGCGCCGGCGCCACCGACCCGGCCAACGGCTGCGGCGACCCGTACGCCTACGAGGGCGACGCTGCCAACCCGATCTTCGCCAAGAGCGACCTGCCGCAGGGCTTCTCGTGTCTGTCGGTGCTGGCCGAGACCGACGTCGTCACCTGCCGCTTCGGCAGCGCGGACCCCGTCGAGACGGTCGCCCTGCTCGGCGACTCGCACACCGCCAGCCTCTACGAGGCGATGGAGACCGTCGCCGAGCGCAAGGACTGGGCGGTGGTCACCTACATGAAGGCCGGCTGCCCGGCGCTGGCGAGCTCGCAGCTGCCCGCCGTCGGCCAGCCCGCCGAGGAGCGCCCGGCGTGCGGCGAGTGGGGTGAGGCGGCGATCCAGCAGATCGCCGACGACCCCTCGATCAGCCGGGTGTTCACCAGCTACCGCTCCGACGTCTACCGCTACGAGGACGAGTCGGGCGCGCTGCACGCGGAGATCCCGGCCGACCTGGTCGCCGGGTCGCTGCAGCGGCTGGCCGACGCCGGCAAGGACGTGACCGTCATCCGCGCGGTGCCGACGACCAACGGCTTCCACCCCGGCCCGGAACTGGTCAACCTCGAGGCGAGCGCGCCGGACTGCATCGCCCGGGTCAGCGGGACCGACGACCCGTGCGCCGGCCCGCGCGACGTCCGGCTCTCCCCCGACCGGATCGTGCAGGCCGTCGAGGAGCTCGGCGACGACCGCATCTCGGTGCTCGACCTGACCGACGTCTTCTGCGACGAGCAGACCTGCCACGAGCTGATCGGCGGGGTGATCGTCTACTTCGACGGCTCGCACCTCACGGCCACGTTCTCCCGGACGCTGGGGCAGGTCATCGCCCAGCGGGTCTGACCGCGCCGACGCGACAGCGCCCCCGTGCCCACCCGGGCCCGGGGGCGCTGCGCTGTGTCCGCCGGCATCCGTGTCACCCGGCCGGAGGCGTTCCCGCGGGAACGTCGTCGGCCCGGCCCGGACACGCTCCCGCGGGCAAGGCCCTGGACGCGCGGAGGCCCGGTGGCTGGTCGCCACCGGGCCTCCGCGTCGGGTCGTGCGGGAGCTCAGACCGGCAGGCCGGTCTCCTGGTACGCCTTCAGCTCCTCGGGCGTGCCGAAGCAGTAGAAGTCGCCGCGCACGAGGCCCACGCGCCGGCCCGACGAGATGAGCTCGTTGAACACCAGCGAGACGTAGTACTCCGGCATGGCGGCGTCGATCTGCCGGGCCATGAGCCGGTCGGCGGCCTCGAGGAACACCCGCGCCGAGGTGAACGAGTAGACGCCCATGAGGGCGTCGGAGCTGATCGCCTGCTTCTCCGCGGTGCGGACGACGAGCCCGTCGGGGCCGACCTCGGCGAAGCTGTAGCGCGGCAGGACCGACGAGAACGACAGCAGCAGCCCGTCGAGGCTCTGCTGCTCGACGGCGTCGGCGAGCACCCGGAAGTACTCGGCGCTGTCGAAGGCGATGTCGCAGTCGATGATGACCAGCGGCTGGTCGGGGTCGAGCGCGTCGCGGGCCACCAGGCAGGTCTCGACGGCGCCGCGGGTGTCGTGGTCGAGCATGACGATCCGCGCGTCGGGCTGGGCGGCGAGGACCTTCTCGGCCAGCCCGTGCTCGGCGTCGTCGTCGGACCGGACGACGACGGTGACCGTCTGGTCCCCGGTCCACGGGTCGAACGAGCGCAGCGCCCGCTGGAACATCGGGCCGCCGTCGACCTCGATGAGCGGCTTGGGCGTGGTGATCCCGACCTTGCGGAACCGCGTGCCGAGCCCGCCCATCGGCATGAGCACCTGCAGCGTGGTCATCAGGAGACCTCGTCCCACTCGTAGTCGCGGTCCGGCGCCGGCTCCGACGTCGGCCGGCCCAGCCGCCACAGCGCCAGGTTGCGCAGCGCCGTCCGGAAGATGTTCCAGTTGCGCGCGTTCGACACCTGGTCCTCCTCGCGCCAGGTGATCGGCACGTACGCGAAGCGCACCTTGCGGGCCACCAGGTCGAGGATGAGCTCGTAGTTGAACGTCAGGTGGTTCGCGAAACGCAGGTAACGCGCCGGGTCGAGGTCGCGCAGCGCGAATAGATTCAGCCCCGAGCCCAGGTCCTGCAGCGAGCGCAGCGCCACGGCGCTGTAGACGCCGTTGAGCACCCGGTTGCCCCAGACCCGCTTGGCGTCGTAACCGTGCAGCGTCGAGTGCCGGCTGAACCGCGAGCCGAGCACCGTCTGGGTCTCCGGGTGGGCGGCGGCGTGGTCGAGCAGCAGCGTGACCTCGTCGCTCCTCGCCTGGTTGTCGCCGTGCAGGATCACCACGTGGGTCATCCCGGCGGCCCGGGCGTGCTCGAAGGCGACCTTGTGGGTGCCGCCGAGGCTGTTGTTCTGCCGGTTGCGGAACACCCGCAGCTGCGGCAGCCGGCCCGAGCGCCGGTACTCGACCGCCCGCTCGAGGGTGTCGTCGGTGCTGCGGTTGTCGATCACCCAGATCTCCTCGACCCGGGCGGCCACCTCGTCGGTGATCTCGTCGAGCACCCGGCCGATCTGGGGGGCGCAGTTGTACGCCGGGATGGCGACAACGACCTTCTGCGACTCCGGACTCACCGTGCGAGGACCTCCCCGTCCCTCGGCGCATCGCCGAAGACGTCGTCGTCCTGGGCAGCCACGGGCAGCTCGTACTGCTCCAGGAAGCGGTTCAGCGCCTGGATGCAGACGCCGTAGTACTTGAGCACCGTGCCGGGGTTGATCGCCACCCGGTGGGTGAGCATCCGGCCGTAGAAGAGCCCGACGTGGAACAGCACCGCGCGCTGCTCGGCCTGCGACAGCCGCCGCGGCATGACCTCGGTGGAGACGAAGTCGGCGAGCTCGGCGTACCGGGCCGACCGCGCGTCGCGGTAGGTGATCTCCGGGGTGCCGTCGGCGGCGGCGCCGAGGACGACCGGGTCCTCGTCGTCGTTGAGGAACTCGTAGCCGTACAGCAGCGACTGCATGTGCCGGGCGAAGTCGATGACCGGGCCGCGGATCTGGTTGTCGTCGGAGGGGTCGATGACCAGCACCCGGTCGGTGGGCAGGTCGACGAGGATGTTGTCGACCGTCAGGTCGCCGTGGATGTGCGACGACGCCCGGAAGGTGGCCAGGTCCTCCCACGCGGCCGGGTTGGCCTGGATGCGGGCGAGGATCCGGTCGAAGTTGTCCAGCTCGGTGCCGTTGACGACGATCCGGTCGCCCTTGAGCGCCTCGGCCAGCGCCGGGTGCGACTCCGCGGCGGCGCGCACGCGCAGCACGAACCGCTCGGTGACGTAGTCGTCGCGCAGCTCCGGCCGCGCCTCGAGCCCACCGAGCCGGTAGACCCGCGAGTACATGTAGTCCCAGACCTCGGCGAGCTTGGCCGCGCCCTCGGCCAGCGGGTTCTCGTGCACGTACTCGTGCAGGGGCACGCTGCTGGGCCGGTACTCGAGGTCGATCGAGTAGTGGTCCTCGGCGTGCTCCTCGCGCAGCACGGTGACCAGCTGGTCGTGGTCGGCGCGCTCGGCCAGCCAGTCGTGCTGGTTCTTGAGCCGGTGCGCGTACTCGGTGGGCACCATCTTCTTCACGAACAGCTCGCCCGAGCCGTTGGTGGCCAGCAGCGTCACCGCGTTCGACCCGCCCTTGAAGAAGCGGACCAGGCTGACGTTGCCCTTCACCTCCAGCCGGTGCATGACCGTGCTCAGGTGCTGGCGCTGGAAGTAGGCGTCGAGGAAGTGCGTCATCGACCCGGAGATGTCCTGGTCGCGGCCGAGCTTGTTCACGTACCGGTCGGCCGGGGCGAGCTCGGCGCCGGCCAGCGGGTCGCTGGTGCGCCGCGCCCAGTTGACGAACAGCGAGACGACGGCGACGACGATCACCGGCACGTTCACGACCGCCCAGGAGGCGGCGGCGAACAGGAGCACCTCGGAGCCGGACAGGCCGGTGCTGCCGGTGACGAAGTCGCGGATCCCGTCGGCGTAGGAGCCGGGGGCGCCGTTGCCGATGCTGGGGCTCACCACGCCGGCGGGCGCCGCGGTGGTGATGACGGCGTCGCGGCTCGACAGCGCCGGGAAGACGACGGCGACGGTGACCGCGGCGGCGGCGACGTAGCAGGCCCACGAGGCCAGCGTCAGCACGCCGTAGCGGGCGAGCTGGCGGCGCTGCCGCAGGAACCGCTGGAAGCCGAAGATGACCGACCACAGCTTGAACCGGGCCCGGTTCTCCAGGTCGGTGTTGAGCCACGCCGTCATCCGCCAGGCCAGCCGCATGAGGGTGGCGTTCTCGCGCACGAGCGCGGCGAACGAGCCGATGAGCACCAGCGAGACGACCAGCGCGGCGACGGCGGCGAACGGCACGATGCCGGCGATCGGGCCGCCGAACAGCGCGATCACCAGCAGGAACGCCACCGAGACGAGGACGACGTCGATGAGCCGCTCGAGGACGACGGCCATCAGCGTGTACAGCCAGCTGATCCGCAGCGTCTTCGCGACCAGGTAGGAGCGGACGACCTCGCCCACGCGCAGCGGCCAGACGAGGTTGAACAGGTAGCCGATCGACAGGTGCCGGAACTGCCCGGCGAGGCTGCCCCGCCGCACGTTGTCGATCGGCACCTTGGTGCGCGCGGCGCGCAGCACGTGCCCGCCCAGCTGCACCGCGGCGGCCAGGCCCAGCAGCGCCCAGCCGCCGCCGGACAGGCCGGAGACCAGCCGGTCGGCCAGGTCGGTGAGCGAGCCCCAGGTGAGGACGACGAAGCCGGCGAGCGAGAGCAGCGCGACGACGATGAGCGCGAGCCGGCCGCGCGAGTAGCGGAGAGCCATCAGAAGTGCGGCACCTTGAGGACCATCAGCCCCGCCGCGAGGGCCGCCTGGCGCCCGGTCTCGGAGTCCTCGAACGCCAGGCTCGCCGACGCGTCGGCGCCGAGCAGCTCCAGCGCCCTGAGGTAGCCCTCCGGGTCGGGCTTGCTGCGGGTCACCTCGTCACCCCACACGACGACGTCGAACAGCGGCGTCAGCCCGTGGGTGTCGAGGATCTGCCGGCCGTTGCCGGACTTGGCGGTGCTCACCAGCGCGGTGCGGTGGGTCGGGGCGACCAGCCGCAGGAAGGCGATGAGCGCGTCGTTGGCCGAGGTCTCGTGCAGGACCTCGGCGTAGAGCCGGCTCTTGGCCGCGCGGATCGTGTCGACGCCGCTGGGGTCGATGCCCGGCAGCAGGTCCGGGATGAAGTCGCGCGAGTCGCGGCCCCAGGTGCCGGCGAACTGCTCGGGCGTCAGCTCGTGGCCGGACTCCGCGAACGCGTCGCGGTAGGCCGCGTAGTTGGCCTCGCGCGTGTCGACGAGGGTGCCGTCGAGGTCGAAGAGCAGGGCCTGCACCGACCCGCCTGGACGCGTCATGCCGTTCGGTCCCCCCAGTGCGTCGGTCCCGGTGCCCGGTCGTGCTGCCACCTCAGGCCCCCGCCCCGTCGCGCGCCGGCTCCCGCTCGGGCTGCGGCGCCGGGCGGCCGCGGAACAGCAGCTTGCTGGCGACGAAGTTGGCCGCGAACGACGGCGGCAGCGACACCAACTTACAGACAAAGGCGTCCCACCCCGTGACGTCGTGCAGGAGCTCGATGAGCACGGAGAAGACGACGATCGAGGTCGCGTACCACCCGACGAACAGCGCGAAGGTGGTGCGCGAGCGCTCGGCGGCGAAGGCGTACTTCGTCACGAACAGGTAGACGACGACCACCGCGCAGGCGGCGCTGACCACGTTGGCGACGCCGGGCGAGGCGCCCAGCCGCACGCCGAGGGCGAAGACGCCCAGGTCGACGGCGAGGCCCAGGCACGAGCCGAGGAGGAAGCGGAGGACCTGCCGGAGCAGGTGCCGCACGCGGCCGCCGCTCACCGGCGGGCCCCCCGGCGGCCGGCGACGACGGCACCGGCGGCCGCCAGCACGATCAGCGCCGACCCGGCGAGGGCGGCGGGCACGACCGCGCCGGCACCGGCTGGGGCGTAGGCCAGCTCGAGGCGGCCGCCGTCGATGCCGGCGGGCAGGTCCACGGCGAGCGCGGCGCCCTCGACCGTGGTCACCGGGAGCTCCTCGCCGTCGAGGGTCGCCGTCATGCCCGGGTAGTACGGGATCCGGGTGGCCAGCGTGCCGCCCGCGTCACCGGTGGAGACGACGTAGGTGTCCATCGGGGCGTCGACGCGGGCGAGGGTGGAGGTCCAGCCCTCCTCCGAGACGGCGACGTCGCCGGTGACCGCGGTGACGCGGCCCGGGAGCCCGTCGGCGCGCTGGTAGCGCAGCCACGTCTCGTTGGCCGCGACCTGGCGCCAGCCGCCCTGCGCGAAGTGGTCGACGACCTCCTGCGGCGCCTCGGCCGACAGGAGCACGACGTCGGAGGACATGAGGTCCAGCCAGGTCAGCCCGGTGTCGCCGGCCGGGGCGAGCAGCTCCGCCGGCTCCGAGCAGGTGGCGCCCCAGACCGAGCGGCACCAGTGGTCGTTGAGCGCGGCCTGCCAGACGGCCAGCGAGGCGTAGCCCGGGCGCAGGCCGGCGATGACGTTGCCGCTGCCGTTCACGACACCGTCGGACCAGCCGCGGTCGCCGTCGAAGCGCCAGGTGACGACGGTGAGCTGCTCGTCGGGCGCGACGGAGGCGGCGCGGAAGTCGGCGACCGTGGTGCCCACGTCGCGGCCCGGGTCCAGCGCCCGCAGCGGGGCGCCGTTGCTGTCGGGGTTGCCCTTGATGACGTCGTCGCGCTCCTGGACGGTGACCATCATCTGCTCGCCCAGCGGGAAGCCGCAGGCGACGGCGAGGACCAGGACGACGCCGGCGAGGGCGGGCACCGCCGGACGGGCGCCGGCCCGGCCCTCGGTGGAACGGCCGGCGGTGGCGGCGGAGGTGGTGGCGGCGGTGGAGCCGCGCAGCACGACGACCAGCGCGGCGAGCGCCACGAGCGCGACGACGAAGGCCAGCGCGTGCCACTTGACCAGCACGGGGGCGCGGGAGAAGGCGAGGGCGGCCTGGGCGGCGGCGATCCCGCCGGCCAGCGCGATCCGCCGGCGGGTGAGCACGGGGGCGGCGGCCAGCGCGATGAGCACCAGCAGCGGCAGGAAGACCTCGACGTAGACGAGGTAGCGCACCGGGTAGCGGAAGACCGACACCGTGGTGGGCAGCTGGGTGGCGACGACGGCGGCGGCCCACACCAGGCCGGCGGTCAGCACGCCGGGCCGGTGCCAGGCGGCGCGCCAGTCGACCAGCGCGGCGGCGGGCAGGGCCACCAGCATCGTGGCCATGGCCGGGACCAGGCCGATGGTGCCGGTCCAGGCGTTGGTCTGGCCGAGCAGCGTGGTGCCGCCGAGCAGCACGTCGGCGAGGTTGGGCACGCCGAAGCCGGCGTTGCCGATGAGCGGGTCGGCGCCCTGGCGGCCCATGACCTCCGACAGCTGCAGGGTGGAGACGAAGGTGGGCAGCGCGACGACGAGCCCGCCGACGGCGGCCGCGACCCGCGACAGCGCGCGGGCGTTGATCAGCGCCGCCTTCCAGGAGCCGTACTCGCGGCGGTACTCGACGAGCTGGCCGACGATGACCAGGCCCGCGAACGGGAAGGCATAGGGGTTGCCCGAGGTGAGCAGCGCCCAGGTGGCGAGGCCGGTGCCGAGCACGCCCACGGCCGAGCGGCTGCGCAGGCCGGCCCACAGCCACGGCAGGCACGCGGTGGCCCACAGCAGCGGCCACCAGGAGCTGCCGTACCAGACGAGGAAGCCGCTGGAGCCGATGCCGACGGCGCCGGCCACGGCCAGCGCGGGCCGCACGCCGTACTGCAGCAGGACGACGACCGCGCCGGCGCCGAGCACCAGGATCATCCCGGCGCCGTAGGCCCAGGAGATCGCCAGGAAGTCGCCCGAGCGGCCCACGACCGCCTGCACCAGCCAGTGCAGCGGGTCCAGCGCGCCGTACTGCATGTCGGCGACGACGTTGCCGCCCATCCCGAGGTCGGGGTCCATGAGCGGCGGCCGGCCGCCCTCGAGGTTCTGGCCCAGCCACCAGGTCATGGGGCCGAACTGCGCCTGCGAGTCGTCGAACCAGAAGAAGCGGGGCGCCCAGTGGCGGACCAGCAGCAGCTGCAGGCCCTGCGCGACGAGGTAGGCGGCGAGGGCGAGCACCCAGGTGCCGGCGCGCGAGCCGCGCGGCGCGCGGGCCTCGCCGGGGGTCCGGTCGGGCACCGGCGGGGTCTCGCGGTCGAGGACGGCGGCGCGGGAGCCGGTGTCTGCGTTCATGGGGTCTCGGCCTTCTCGTCCGACGCGGGCGGCCTGACCGGCCGGGCCCGCGGCACCGAAGGCGCTCCCGTCGGGAGGCGGGCCCGACCGGTGCTCGTGGGGCGTTCCGGGAGCCGACTGTATCCGCGCGCGGACGGCCCCGGGGCGAACCGGTCCGGTCCGGTGCCACCCTGTCCCCGTGCCTCCCACTCGTCCCACGGACCCCGCCGGGCTGCTCGCCGCGGCGCTGCGCCGCGACCCCTCCGCCCCCCTCGTCACCGCCTACGACGACGCCACCGGCGAGCGCGTCGAGCTGTCGGCCACGACGCTCGCGAACTGGGTGGCGAAGACCGCGAACCTGCTGCAGGACGAGTTCGACGTCGGCCCGGGCAGCACGGTCGCCGTCGCCCTGCCGGTGCACTGGCAGACCGCCGCGGTGCTGCTCGGAGTGTGGAGCTGCGGCGCCGCGGTGCTCGACACCGCTGCGGAGGACGACGGCCGCCTCGACGCCGCCGACGTCGTCCTCGCCGCGCACGACCGGCTCGCGCCACTGGAGGAGCAGGACCTCCCCGACCTGATGGGCCTGTCGCTGCACCCGCTCGGGATGGGCATGACCGGGTACGCGGGCCCGGCCCGCGACTTCGCGCTCGAGGTGCGTGGGCACGGCGACGTCTTCACCCCGTACCAGCAGCCCGACCCGGCCTCCCCCGGACTGTCCGCCGGCGGCCTGCAGCTGTCCCTCGGCGCGCTGGCCGGGGCCGCGGAGGAGCTCGCCGGGCGGCTGGGCCTCGCGGCCGGGGACCGGGTGCTGGTCGACGAGCGGACCGCGGAGGAGGCCGGGCCCGTCGCCTGGCTGCTCGCGCCGCTGGCCGCCGGGGCCTCGCTCGTGCTCGTGCGGCACCCCGACCCGGCCGCCCTGCGCGGCCGGGCGGAGGCCGAACGGGTCACCGCTACGCTCGGCGTCCGGATCGAGGGCATCCGCGAGCTGGGCCGGCCCGCCTGAGGCGGCCGCCCCACCGCGCCGGGAGAGACGGTGGTCAGCTGATGGACAAGGTCGTCGCGAGCGCGCGGGAGGCGGTGGCCGACGTCGGCGACGGCGCCGTCCTCGCCGTGGGCGGGTTCGGGCTCTGCGGTGTCCCGGTGGCGCTGATCGACGCGCTGCTGGAGAAGGGGTCGCGGGACCTGACGACCATCTCCAACAACTGCGGCGTCGACGACCAGGCGCTCGGCGTGCTGCTGTACGCCGGCCGCATCCGCCGCACGATCAGCTCCTTCGTCGGCGGCAACAAGGAGCTCGCCCGGCTGTACCTGTCCGGCGAGCTGGAGGTCGAGCTGACCCCGCAGGGCACGCTGGCCGAGCGGCTGCGGGCCGGCGGCGCCGGCATCCCCGCCTTCTACACGCCCACCGGCGTGGGCACGATGGTCGCCGACGGCGGCATCCCGGTGCGCTACGACGCCGACGGGAACGTCGTCGAGACGTCCGCGCCGAAGGAGACCCGCGTCTTCGACGGCACCGAGTACGTGCTGGAGACCGCGCTGACCGCCGACTTCGGCCTGGTCCGCGCCGCGGTCGGCGACCGGCACGGCAACCTGGTCTTCCACGAGTCGGCGATGAACTTCAACCCGCTGGCCGGCATGGCCGGGCGGGTCACGATCGCCGAGGTCGAGGAGCTCGTCGAGCCCGGCGAGATCACCCCCGAGCACGTGCACCTGCCCGGCGTCTTCGTCGACCGGGTCGTCGTCGTCGGCAGCGAGGGCAAGAAGATCGAGCGGCGCACCACCCGCCCGCGGCAGTCCGCCGCACCGCTGGCCGCGGCCGGCGAGGAGGCCACCGAGGAGACGGCCCGATGACCCTGACCCGCGACCAGCTCGCCGCCCGCGTGGCCCAGGAGCTCGAGGACGGCTCCTACGTCAACCTCGGCATCGGTATGCCCACGCTCGTGCCCAACCACGTCCCCGACGGCGTGCACGTGGTGCTGCACAGCGAGAACGGCGTCCTCGGCGTCGGCCCGTACCCCTTCGAGGGCGACGAGGACCCCGACCTGATCAACGCCGGCAAGGAGACCGTCACGATCCTGCCGGGCGCGAGCTTCTTCGACTCCGCCATGAGCTTCGGGATGATCCGCGGCAAGCACCTGGACCTCGCCATCCTCGGCGCCATGCAGGTCAACCCCCGCGGCGACCTCGCCAACTGGCTGATCCCCGGGAAGATGGTCAACGGCATGGGCGGGGCGATGGACCTCGTCCACGGCGCCCGGCGGGTGGTGGTCATGATGGAGCACGTGGCCCGCGACGGGTCGCCGAAGCTCGTCGAGGAGTGCTCCCTGCCGCTCACCGGCAAGGCGTGCGTGGACCGGGTGGTCACCGACCTCGCCGTCGTCGACGTCACGCCCGAGGGGTTCGTGCTGCGCGAGGTCGCCCCGGGCGTCACCGCCGACGAGGTCGTCGAGAAGACCGGCGCCCCGCTGGCGGTGCCCGGCGACGTGCCCACGATGGCCCTGCCGGCCACGGTCTGACCCCGTCGTGACCACGGCACCGCTCCCCCGGTGACGTTCTCGGTCGTCGCCCGCGACCCGGTCACCGGGGACATGGGCATCGCGGTCTCCTCCTGCATCCTCGCCGTCGGCCGGGCGGTGCCCAGCGCCCGGCCGGGCGTCGGCGTGGTCGCCGTCCAGGCGCGCAGCCCGCGCGGCCTCGGGCACGTGCTCCTCGGCGGGCTGGCCGAGGGCACCGCGCCCGCGGTGCTGGTGCGCCGGGCCGCGCACGCCGCGGAGGACGTCGACCGGCAGATCGCCGTCCTCGCGACCGACGGCTCCGTCGCCGCTGACACCGGCCCGGGGTCGTTCCCGGTCAGCGGCCACGTCGTCGGCGCGGGCTGGAGCGTGCAGGGCAACATGCTCGCCTCGCCGGAGGTGCTCCCGGCGATGGCCGCGGCCTACGAGGCCGCCGCGGGCGGGCTGCCCGACCGGCTGCTGGCCGCGCTCGCCGCGGGGCAGGACGCCGGCGGCGACCTGCGCGGTCGCCAGTCGGCGGCGCTGCTCGTGGTGAGCGGGCAGCCCGCGTCGGAGGAGGACGACGGCGTGCGGATGGACCTGCGCGTCGACGACTCCGGCGACCCGGTCGCCCAGCTGCGGATGCTGCGCAACCTGCAGCGGGCCTACGACGAGCGCGACTACGACACCCTGGCGCTGTTCGCCCCGGAGGGGGCCCGCGACCTCTACGCCGCGCTGGCCGCCTCCCGCCGCGGCGACCGGGAGGGCGCCCGCGCCGCGCTGGCCGCCGTCCGCCGTCGCCCGGGCTGGTCGGCGTGGCTGGCGTCGATGGCGGGTGACTCGCGGCTGGCCGCGGTCTCCCGGCTGCTCGACTGACGTGGCCGCCGACGTCCCCGCCGACGGCATCCCGGCCGACGGACCCGCCCGCGAGCCGGCCCGCGACGGGCTGCTGCGCCAGCTGACCCGCTTCGTCGCCGTCGGCGCGCTGTCGGCGGTCGTCGACCTCGGCGTCTACACCCTCGGCCTGCACCTGGGGCTGGCCACCTGGCTCGCCCGGGCGATCAGCTTCGTCTGCGGCACGACGACGGCCTACGTGCTCAACCGGCGCTGGGCGTTCGGGGTCGAGGGCGGGTCGCGGCGGGTGGCCGGGTTCGTGCTGCTCTACGGCACCACGTTCGGGGTGGTGCTGGCCGTGAACGCGCTGGCCCTGCTGTGGCTGCCCGGGCGGTGGTGGGCGCCGACGCTGGCCTGGGCCGTCTCGCAGGGCGTCGGCACCGCCGTCAACTTCGTCGTCCTGCGGACGGTCGTCTTCCGCCGCTGACGGCGCTCAGGCGCTCTCGCCGACCTCCGCCGGCACCCCGCGGATCTGCTCGATGATCGCGGTCGTGGACACCGCCGGGGTGCGCTCCAGGTAGACGACCCGGCAGACGTCGCCGAGGCCGTCGAAGCGGCCCGCCCAGTCGTCGCCCATGACGAGGACGTCGGCCCGCTGCTCGACGAGGTACCGCCGCTTCGCCTCCAGGCTGTGCTCGACGAACACCTCGTCGACGCACCGCAGGGCGCCGACGATCGCCATGCGCGCCGCGAGCGGGTACACCGGCGAGCGCCCCTTCTTGCCGCGGTTGAGCTCGTCGGAGCTGATGCCCACGACGAGCCGGTCCCCGAGCGCCGCGGCCCGCTCGAGCAGCCGGAGGTGGCCGGCGTGGAACACGTCGAAGGTGCCGAAGGTGACCACGCGGGTGGGGCCCGGCACCGGCGCCAGGCTCACAGGGTCTCCGGCCGGAGCGAGCGCAGGACCGCCGGGTCGATCTCCCGGTCGTGCAGCGGCAGGACCAGCTCGGTGACCAGGTCGGTCAGCTCGGCGACGCGCAGGTGCAGCCGCCGCTCCTCGTGCAGGCCGTCCCGCAGCCGCGCCACCTCCTCGCGGAGCGCGCCCACCTCGTCGCCGAGGCCGCGCAGCCGGGCCACCTCCGCCTCGAGCTCGCGGGTGCGGCCGCGCGCCTCGTCCAGCTCCTCGCGCAGCCGGTCGTCGGCGGCGCGGAGGTCGGCGAACTCCTGCTGCAGGGCGGACAGCTGCCCGGCCAGCTCGAGGCCGGCGGGTGCCAGGACCCGGCGCACCAGGTGCGCCGGCCGGGCCAGGGGGCGCCGGGGCGCCGCGTCGTCGGGGGTCAACTGTTCCTCCGTCGCAGGGTGATGCGCCACAGGTCGGTGAGGCGCTCCTCGGGGGCGCCGGCCCAGGAGACCGGCTCGGTGCACAGGACCACCTCGTCGGCGACGAGCCGGTGCCGCGCCGCCTCGGCGAGGACGTCGTCGAGGCGCAGGTGGCGGTGCGGGGCGATCCCCGGGTGGGCGTGGTTGGCGACGACGTCGAGGTGGGCGGTCCCGCCGCGGCGCAGCAGCATCCCGCAGAGCCGGAACACGTTGTCCCGGCCGCGGTCCTCCAGCGCGTTGAGCAGCCGGCGGCCGAGCACGGTCCAGGCGCCGGGGTGCCCGGCGGCGAGCTCGGCGCCCAGCCGGAGGACGAGGCGGGTGTCGAGGAGGTTGAGGACGTCGAAGGCGACGTCGAGGTCCCGCTCCCCCGCCGCCCGGCGCGCGGTCTCCAGGGCGTAGCGGGAGAAGTCGACGGCGCGCACGGTCCGGCCCGCGGCGGCCAGGGCCAGCGCGTCCGAGCCCAGGCCGCAGCCGAGGTCGAGCACCGGCGCGCCGTCCGGGGCCGTCGCGTGCAGTGCCCGGGCGAGGCCGCTCATGGCGCGGGCGGGGCGGGGCTCCTCGGTGGCGAGGACGACCTCGTCCTCCCAGCCCTCGCGCTCGACGTTGTAGTCGGCGAACCAGCCGTAGAAGCGGTCGGCCGTCTCCGGCGGGATGTCGAACTGGTAGGCCGGGTCCGGCACGCGCCACCCGGGTCCGAACAGCTCCACGAGCATCCGCTCGGGGTCCCGCGGCGCCGGCTCCGGGCGGCCCTCGACCAGCACGGTCACCGGCGGGAGGAGGTCCTCCTCGGTCGCCTCGGTGCGGATCGGGAAGTGCTGGAACCAGCGCCCCTCGAGCAGGAAACCGGTGAAGACGTCGACGTAGTGGTCGGGCCGGCCCTCGTGCTCGACGAGGACCTGGAGGTGCCCGGCCGACAGGCGCAGCACCCGGTGTCCGGCGCCGGCCAGCACACGGCCGAGCTCGAACGCCTCGAGCACCACGTCCACCGGGACCGAGAGCCGGCTGAGGTAGGCGAGGTCGGCGTCGTCGTCGTGCGGGAGGACGTGCCCGTCCTCGCGGACCGGACCGAGCAGGCTGCCGCCGGTCACGTAGACCCGGTCGCCGAGGTGCGCCTGCACGAGGGCCCGGATCTCGTCCATCGAGTCGAGCATCCGCTCGACCATGGCGGGGCCGGCGTCGCCGAGCGCGTGCCCGAGCCGCCCCCACTTGTTGACCACGAGCGGGCGGCCGTGCCGGTCGGCCAGCCGCAGCGGGCCCGGGTCGCCGTCGAGCGAGGTCTCCGCCTCCGCCCAGGCCCCCGCGTCCTCGCCCACGGTCCGCAGCGCCACGCGGAAGGTGCCCCGCAGGTGCGGGAGGAGGGCCGGCGGCCACGGCTCGAAGCCGACGCGGGTCCCCTCGTCGACGCCGGGCGGCCGCTCGGGGGCGACGCCGTCGGGCCGGTCGCGGAACGACCAGACGCGCCGGTCGTCGAGCAGCACGTCGAGGACGCGCCCGGCGACGTCGGCGGACTCGTAGGCCAGGCCGTCCGCGGACGGCCAGAGACTGCGTGGCGGCATGGCTCCGGAGGGGTCGGGGCCGTCCCCGGAGGTCCCGGTGTTCGCGCGCGGGACGGGACGACGATGCCCCGATGTTACGGACCGGTCACCCGCAGTACAGGTCGGACACGCCCGGGCCCCGTCCGCGTCCCTGCTGTCGGGATGGAGGCCCCTGCCCGGGCCGCGGCGGCCTGACCCGGGCTACGCCCGCGGGGCGCCGTCAGGCAGGGCGGCCAGCAGGTCGGCGGGCGACTCCGGGCGCCCCTCCGCCACGGCGGCCGCGTACCGCTCGCCGAGCGCCGCGCGCAACCGGGGCAGCCACGCCGCGACCCGGCGCTCCTGGGACGGCGTCCGCGGGAGCGGGCCCTCCTCGCGGAGCCGGCCGGCGGCACCGACGAGCCGCGCGGCGGCCCGCGGGTCGCCGTCGCCGACGGCCTCACCGAGCAGCTCGAGGGTCTCCGCGAGCGCGGCGGGCTGGCCCAGCTCGAGCGCGTTCGCGCCGGCGCGCCGCAGCAGCGCCGTGGCCGCGGCCGGCTCGCCCAGCGCGAGCGACGCCTGCGCCAGCGTCTGCAGGGACGCGGTGACGCCCTCCCGGTAGCCGACCGCCTCGAACACCGCGAGGGACTCCTGGGCGAGCCGCTCGGCCTCCGCCACCGCCCCGTCGGCCAGGCAGGTGCGGGCGAGCTGGTCCAGGCACAGGGCGCCGAGGTGCGGGTCACCGGCGCGGCGCAGGAGGTGCCGGGCCTCCACCAGCAGCTCGCGGGCGAGCCGGGCGTCGTCCCCGTCGAGCGCGGTGCGGGCACGCAGCACCAGGCCGAGGCCCGCGCCGCTGTCGTCCCGCACCGACCGGTACAGCCCGATGGAGCGGTCCTGCGCGGTGGCGGCGTCGTCGAGGCGGCCCAGCGCCCAGCGGGCGGTGCCCAGGTGCAGCAGCGCACGGGCCTCGCCGCGGGAGTCCCCGATGGCGGCGAAGCCCGCGGCGGCCCGGGTGCACTCCTCCTCGGTCACCGCCAGCTCGCCGACGGACTCGGCGTGCATGCCGGCGGCCAGGTGCAGCTCGGCGTCGAGGCGCGGCCCGTGCGGCCCCGCGGCCCGCGCCTCGGCGATCCAGGCCCGCGCCTCCGCGAAGGAGCCCTCGTGGGACCAGAACCACGACAGCGCGCACACCATCCGCGCGCCCGGGTCCGCCCGGCGCCCCGGGCCGCGCAGGCAGTGGGCCAGCGCCGCCCGCAGGTCGGCGCGTGACGCGCGGAGCTCGGCGAGCCAGCCCGCCTGGTCCGCGCCGCGGATGGAGCGGTCGGCATCCTCGGCGAACGCGGCGTACCAGCACGCGTGCCGGTCCGCGGCCGCCGACGCCTCGTCCGGACGGGTCGCCAGGCGGGCGCCGGCGAAGGCCCGGACGGTGTCGAGCAGCCGGAAGTGGTCGGCGTCGCCCACCGCGACCAGCGACTGGCGGACGAGGCTGAGCAGCAGCTGCAGCCCGTCGGCCGCCAGCCCCGCCCCGGCCACCTCGGCGGCCGCCTCCAGCGGGAAGGGGCCCGCGAAGACCGCGAGCCGGTCCAGGAAGGCGGCCTCGTCCTCGGTCAGGAGGCCGTAGCTCCCGTCGATCGCCGCGCGCAGCGCACCGTCGCCGAGCAGCCGCAGGCGGTCCGCGAGCAACGCGGCCGTCTTGCGGGGGCTCAGCGCCGCCGCGTGGCCGGCCGCGAGCTCGATGGCCAGGGGCAGCCCGTCGAGCAGGCGGCACACCGCCGCCACGTCGCCCGCGTTGGCCGCGTCGAGGACGAACCCGGGCCGGACGGCGGCGGCGCGCTCGCAGTACAGCCGCACCGCCGGCGAGGCACCGACCACCTCGACGTCGTCCTCCCCGGCGGCGGGGACCGGCAACGTCGGGACCGGCCGGACCAGCTCGCCGGGGACGCCGAGCGGCCGGCGGCTCGTGGCGAGCACGCGCAGCCCGGGGCAGCCGGCCGTCAGGACCGCGACGAGGCGGGTCGCCTCGTCGGCCACGTGCTCGCAGGTGTCGAGGACGAGCACCGCCTCCCGCCCGCCGATCCAGCGGCGCAACTCCTGTGCGGCGTCGTCCGAGGCGAGGCCCGTGCCGGTGGCGGCGGCGACCGCGGCGCCGACACCGGGCCCGCCGGGGACGGCGGCGAGGTCGGCCCACCACACCGTCCCCCGGCCGGCCGGCGGGCGGACGACCTCCGCCGCGAGCCGGCTCTTCCCCGCTCCCCCGGGCCCGGTCAGCGTCACGACCCGGGAGCCGCCCAGTGCCCGCCGCACGGCGGCGACCTGCTCGTCGCGGCCGACCAGCGAGGTGAGGGCGACCGGGACGCCGGGCACCTCCGCCGGGGCCGGCGGGCGCGGGGCGGGCCCGGAGTCGGGCGCGGGGTCCGGTACCGGCGCCCGCCGGGCAGCCGGGACGGTGTCGAGCGGCGGGTCGAGCGGCGGGTCGAGCCGCCGGTCCTGCCGGAGGACCTGCCGCTCGAGCTCCGCCAGCCCCGGCCCGGGGTCGAGACCGAGGTCCTCGGCGAGCACGGTCCGCGCGCGGTGCAGGGCGGCCAGCGCCTCGGCCTGCCGCCCGGCCCGGTAGAGGGCGAGCGCCAGCTGGCCCTGCAGGCGCTCCCGGAAGGGGTGCTCCCGCGCGAGCTGCGCGAGGTCGGGCAGCGCCTCGTCGTGGCGGCCGAGGGCCAGCAGGGCGTCGGCCCGGGACTCGCAGGCCTGCACCCGCAGCTCGTCGAGCCGGGCGATGTCGGCCTGGGCGAACGCGTCGTCGGCCGCCTCGGCGAACGCCGGTCCACGCCACAGCGCCAGCGCCTCCGACGCCGCGCGCAGCCGGACTCCCGGCTCCTGCGCGGCCGCCGCCCGCCGGACGAGCTCCTCGAACCGGGCGGCGTCCACGCTCCCGGGGTCGACGACGAGCCGGTAGCCGGCCGGCCCGCGGTCGATGCGCAGCCGCTCCCCCGCGACGGTCCGGCGCAGGTAGGAGACCAGCAGGTGCAGGGCGTTGTCCGCGTTGACCGGCGGCGCATCGCCCCACAGCTGGTCGATCAGGGTGTCCTGCGGCACCGGGTCGCCGCGGCGCAGCAGCAGCGACAGCAGCAGCCGGCGCGGCCGGCCCCGGCGCACCTCCACGGGGCGGCCGTCCCGACGGACCTCGAGCGGGCCGAGCACCAGGAGGTCCACGATCGGCACTCCTCCGGGACGGACGGGACGGCAGCGGCGGGGAAGCTACCCCGCCCGCGGCGCCCCGTGACACCCGTCCGACAGCGCCGTGACAGGACGCCGCCGCAGGGTCGGACCCGACGCGGCACAGGGCCGCGCCGCCGCCCCCCAGGAGCACCGATGTCCCGTCTGCTGCACGTCTCCGCCTCCCCCCGCGGGGCCCGGTCCGAGTCGCTCGCCCTCGCGGCGACCTTCCTCGACACCTACCGCGAGGCCAACCCGCTCGACGACGTCGACACCCTCGACCTGTGGGACGGCACGCTGCCGGACTTCGGGCCGGCGGCCGCAGCGGCGAAGATGGCCGTCTTCGCCGGCGAGGAGCCCCAGGGGGCCGCGGCGGAGGCGTGGGCCCGCGCGGTGGAGACCTTCCGGCGGTTCGACTCCCACGACCGCTACCTGTTCAGCGTGCCGATGTGGAACGCCGGGATCCCCTACGTCCTCAAGCAGTTCATCGACGTGGTCAGCCAGCCGGGCATGGTCTTCTCCTTCGACCCGGTCGCGGGCTACACGGGCCTGCTCACCGGCAAGAAGGCCGCGCTCGTCCTCACCAGCGCCGTCTACGGGCCCGGCCGCGGCCCCGCCTTCGGCTCGGACTTCCAGGCCCCCTACCTGCGCGACTGGCTCGCCTGGGCAGGTGTCACCGAGGTCGAGGAGGTCCACTTCCGCCCGGACCTGGCCACCGCCGACGCCGCGGCCGCCCGGGATCGCGCCCACGAGGACGCCCGCCGCGTCGCGGCGAAGTTCTGACACCGCCGCCCACCCCAGCCGTCCCGGAGGTCCGCCGTGCCCAGCCCGTCCGTCCCCCTGCCCGCCGACGTCGTCCGGGGGTTCCTCGACGACGTCCGCTCCGGTGCCCGTCCCGACCGGGCCGACCGGTACCTCGCGCCGCGGGTCGAGGCCCGCCAGGGACCGCCCGGGGCCGTCCGTGCCGTCGTGCGGCGGACGCCCGGGCAGTACGCCGACCACGTGCGGGAGATGCTGCGGGCGGTCGGCCCGTGGGACTTCGAGGTGACCGGCGTCGTCGACACCGGCCCCGAGGTGGAGGCCACCTGGCGGCAGGCGGGGACGGTCGCCGCCGGCCCGCACCGGGGACGGCGGGTCGTTGAGCACGGCCGCGCGGGCTACACCGTCCGGGACGGGCGCATCACCGGGTACTGGATCGACGTCCGCGAGGAGACGGTGCACGAGCGGACAGGGCCCCCGGCGCCCGAGGTGCTGCGCTACGCCGCGTTCAGCGCGGACCCGCGCGGTGGCAACCCCGCGGGCGTGGTGCTCGACGCCGGCGGGATGACCGCGGGCGAGATGCTCGCCACCGCGGCCGACGTGGGGTTCTCCGAGACCGCGTTCCTCGTGCCGCGCGGCGACGGGCGGTTCGCCGTCCGCTACTTCAGCCCGCGGGCCGAGGTCAGCTTCTGCGGGCACGCCACGATCGCCTCGGCGGTGGCGCACGCCGAGCGCTCCGGACCCGGCCGCCTGCTCTACGAGACGCCGGCCGGCCCCGTGGAGGTCGTGACGAGCCGGACCGACGGTGCCTGGCAGGCGACGCTGACCAGCGTCCCGCCCCGGACGGTCCCCCTCGACGCCGCCGACCGCGGGGACCTGCTCACCGCCCTGGGCTGGTCCGAGGCGGACCTCGACCCGGACCTGCCGGCCCGCGTGGCCTACGCCGGCGCCTGGCACCCGGTCCTCGCCGCCGCCACCCGGCAGCGGCTCGCCGACCTCGAGTACGACCCGGCCGCCCTCGGCGAGCTGATGGCGCGCCGCGACTGGACGACCGTGGCGCTCGTGTGGCGGGAGGCCGCGACGACGTTCCACGCCCGCAACCCGTTCCCGCCCGGCGGGGTCGTGGAGGACCCGGCGACCGGCGCGGCCGCCGCGGCGTTCGGCGGGTACCTGCGCGAGCAGGGCCTCGTCCCCCTGCCGGCCCGGCTGACCGTGCTGCAGGGCGCCGACATGGGACGGCCGAGCCGGCTGACCGTGGACGTGCCGGCTCACCCGGACGCCGGCGTCCGCGTCACCGGCAACGCCGTCGCCCTCCCGGCCCGCGGCACGTGGCAGGAGGAGTCGTGACCGCGCGGACGTCTGCACCGGTCCCGGCCGGGCCCGCTGCCGGGCCTGCCGCCGGGCCCGTCCGGCGGTGGGTGGCCCGGCGGCCGCTCACCGCGTTCACCGCGGTCGTGTTCGGCGCGGGGTGGCCGGTGATGTCGGTGCCGGCGCTGACCGCGCACGGGCTGCTCCCCGGTGGCGCGCTGCCGGTCGAGCCGTTCGTCCTGGCCACGCTGCTGCTGGTGATGCTGCCGGCGGCGGTCGGCGTGACCGCGGTCCTCGACGGCCGGGCCGGGGTCCGCGCCCTGCTGGCGCGGACCGTGCGGTGGCGGTTCGGCGCGGGGTGGTGGGCCGCGGTGGGCCTCGGTCTGCCCGCCGTCACGCTGGCCGCCGGGCTGGTCACCGGCCGGGTCCTGGTCCTCGACGACGCCGGCGCGGTCCTCGCCGGCGCGGTGCTGTCGGCCGTCGGTGCGCTCCTGCTGGTGAACCTGTGGGAGGAGACGGTCTGGGCCGGCTTCCTGCAGACCCGGCTGCAGCAGCGCTCGGGGCCCTGGCGGGCGGCGCTGCTCACCGGGGTCGCGTTCGCCGGGATCCACGTCCCGCTGCAGTTCACCGACGGAGCCACGGCGGGGTCCGCGCTGGCCGGCGTCGGGGTCCTGCTCGGCGCCGGGGTGCTCGTCCGGGCGCTGGCCGGCGCCGTGCTCACCGGGACGGGCGGCAGCGTCCTCGCCGTCGCGGTCCTGCACGCGAGCTCCAACGCCTCGAACTCGGAGGACGAGCTGGTCGACCGCCTGCTCTCCGGCGGCTCCCCGCTCGTCCTGGCACTGGCGGCCACCGCCGTGCTGACCGCGTCCCTCGTGGCCGCGCAGCGGCGGCGGTGACCGTCCGCCCGGGGCGGCCGGCCCGCCGCCCCGGGAGGCACCGGCCTAGCGCAGGAGGCTGCGGGCGATGACCATCCGCTGGATCTGGTTGGTGCCCTCGTAGATCTGGGTGATCTTGGCGTCGCGCATCATGCGCTCGACCGGGAAGTCCTGCGTGTAGCCGGCGCCGCCGAACAGCTGGACGGCGTCGGTGGTGACCTTCATGGCGACGTCGGAGGCGAACGCCTTGGCCACGGCGCACAGCCGGCCGAGGTCGGGGTCGACCTTGCCGCCGTCGTGGGCGGCCTCACCGCGCGCGGCGGCGACGTAGACCAGGTGCCGGGCGGCCTCGATCTGCATGGCCATGTCGGCGAGCATGAACTGCACGCCCTGGAAGTCCGAGACCGCCTTGCCGAACTGCGTGCGCCCGCGGGTGTACTCGACGGCGGCGTCCAGCGCGCCCTGCGCGATGCCGACCGCCTGCGCGCCGATGGTCGGGCGGGTGAAGTCCAGCGTCCGCAGCGCGGTCTTGAAGCCGGTGCCCTCCGCGCCGATGATCCGGTCGGCCGGGATGGTGCAGTCGGTGAAGTAGAGCTCGCAGGTGGGCGAGCCCTTGATGCCCATCTTCCGCTCCTTGGGGCCCACGGCGAAGCCCGGGTCGTCGCGGTGCACGACGAAGGCGGAGATGCCGTTGGCCCGCTTCTCCGGGTCGGTGACGGCCATGACCGTGTACCACTCCGACACGCCGGAGTTGGTGATCCAGGCCTTGGTGCCGTTGAGCACCCAGGTGTCGCCCTCGCGGCGGGCGCGGGTCCTCATCGCGGCGGCGTCGGAGCCGGCCTCCCGCTCGGACAGGCCGTAGCTGATCATCGCGTCGCCCGCGGCGATCGACGGCAGCACCTTCTGCTTCAGGTCCTCCGACGCCGACAGGATGATCGGCATCGAGCCCAGCTTGTTGACCGCCGGGATGAGCGACGCCGAGACGTCGACCCGGGCGACCTCCTCGATCACGATGCAGGTGGCGACCGCGTCGGCCCCCTCACCGCCGTAGCTCTCCGGGATGTGCGTGGCGTGGAACCCGGCCGCGGTCAGCGCCTTCTGCGCCTCGATCGGGTAGCGGGAGTCCGCGTCGACCTCGGCCGCGTACGGCGCGATCTCCCGCTCGGCGATGTCCCGGACGGCGGCCCGGATCGCGTCGTGCTCCTCGGTCAGCTGGTACAGCCCGCTCGTGCTCACGACCAGATGTTAGGACGTCCCAGCAGTTCCCCGGGAGCTGCTCCCACCCTCCGCGGCGAGGCGGGCACGGAGCGCGGCGTCGCGGGCGACGACGGAGTCGGCGAGGTCGGCCTGGAACCGCTCGACGGCGGCCCGCAGCTCCGGGTCGCCGGCGGCCAGCACCCGCACGGCGAGCAGGCCGGCGTTGCGCCCGCCGCCGATGGAGACGGTGGCCACCGGCACGCCCGCGGGCATCTGGACGATCGAGAGCAGGCTGTCGAGGCCGTCGAGCCGGTCGAGCGGCCGCGGCACGCCGATCACCGGCAGCGGCGTGGCCGCGGCGAGCATGCCCGGCAGGTGGGCCGCTCCCCCGGCGCCGGCGACCAGCACCCGCAGGCCGCGCCCGGCCGCCGACGTGGCGTAGTCGAGCATCCGCTGCGGCGTGCGGTGCGCCGACAGGACGTGCACCTCGTACGGGACGCCGAACTCCCGGAGCGCGACGGCGGCCGGCTCCATGGTGGGCCAGTCGGAGTCGCTGCCCATGACGATCCCGACGAGCGGCTCGGTCATCTCAGTGCTCCTCGGGGAAGGCGAAGGCCGGGTCGACCTCGCCGTCGGCGAGGTAGCGGGCGGCGGCGACGGCGCGGGCGCGGACCTGCTCGAGGTCCTCGCCGAGCGCGGTGACGTGGCCGAGCTTGCGGCCGGGGCGCTGGCCCTTGCCGTACCAGTGCAGCTTCACGTCGGGCCAGTGCGCCATGAGGTGGTGGACGCGCTCGTCGAGGCCCGGCCCGTCCCAGCCCCCCTCCGAGGCGCGCCCGCCGAGCACGTTGGCCATGACGACGGCGGGCGCGGCCATCGCCGTCGACCCCAGCGGGTAGTCGAGGACGGCGCGCAGGTGCTGCTCGAACTGGCTGGTGCGGGCGCCCTCGATGGTCCAGTGCCCGGAGTTGTGCGGGCGCATGGCCAGCTCGTTGACCAGCACGCCGCCGGGGGTCTGGAACAGCTCGACGGCCATGACGCCGACGACGCCGACCCGGTCGGCGATGCGCACGGCGAGTTCCTGGGCGGCGCCGGCGGTCTCCTCGTCGAGGCCCGGCGCGGGCGCGAGCACCTCGGTGTTGATGCCGTCGCGCTGCACGGTCTCCACGACCGGCCAGACGGCGACCTGCCCGAACGGCGACCGGGCCACCAGCACCGCGAGCTCGCGGACCAGTTCCACCCGCTGCTCGACGAGCAGGGTGCCGTGCGCGGCGAGCAGCTCGGCGGCCTCCTCCGCGGCGCCGACGACGAACACGCCCCGGCCGTCGTAGCCGCCGCGCGGGGTCTTCACGACCACCGGCCAGCCGACCGCCTCGCCGAGGTCGGTGATGCCCTGCAGCGTCTGCACCTCGGCCCACTGCGGCTGCGGCTCGCCGGCCGCGGCCAGGGCGCGGCGCAGGACCAGCTTGTCCTGCGCGTGCACCAGGGCGTCCGGGCCGGGCGCGACGCGCACCCCCTCGGCGACCAGGGCGTGCAGGTGCTCGGTCGGCACGTGCTCGTGGTCGAAGGTGAGCACGGTGGCGCCGTCGGCCGCGGCGCGCAGGGCGTCGAGGTCGCGGTGGTCGCCGATCCGGACGTCGGCGGCGACCAGCGCCGCCGACTCGTCGGGCCCGGTGGACAGCACGCGCAGCGACTGGCCGAGGGCGATGGCGGCCTGGTGGGTCATGCGGGCCAGCTGGCCCCCGCCCACCATGGCGACGACGGGCAGACCGGTCCGCGGGTCGGTCGGGGCAGGCACGGTTGACCACCGTAGCGAGCGGCCCGTCCGGCGTCGGTGCCACCGGAGGAGGCCCCCGGGTCCGTACAGTCGGCAGGCGTGCCGCTGCTGCCCGCCCTCCGCCGTCGCGTCGGCAGCACCTGGCACCTGCTGCTCAAGGAGCTGAGCGCCTTCGGCGCGGTGGGCGCGGCCTGCTTCGTGCTCGACGTCGGCCTGTTCCAGCTGCTCTACACCTCGGGCAGCGGCGCGGTGACGGCGAAGCTCGTGGCGACGGTGGTGTCCACGACCGCGGCCTACCTCGGGCACCGGTTCTGGTCGTTCGCGCACCGCGAGCGCTCGGGCTACCGGCGCGAGTACGTCGTCTTCGTGCTGGTCAACGGGCTCACGTTGCTCATCGGCCTGGCGCTGGTGGCCTTCGTGCGGCACCCGCTGGGCCAGGAGCACGCGCTGGTGCTGCAGGCGGCCAACGTCGCCTCGATCGGGTTGGGCACGGTGATCCGCTGGTTCGCCTACCGGCGGTGGGTCTTCCGCGCCGTGGCCGAGCCGCCCGCCGCAGGGTCGCCCTCCCCGGCGTCGCCTCCCGCGGTGTCCCCCGCCGCTCCGCGCCCGGCCGACCCGCGCACGGCGGTCCCGGCCGTCGGCGCTGCCGCCGTCGGGCGGCGGGTGGGCGGCGCGGAGCCGGCCCGCAGCGGCGCCTGACCTCCCCCGCCGGGGTCCACCTCGGCCCTGCCGGGGTTCACCCCGCCAGGCGTGACCCCGACCGGCCGGCCACGACCTCCAGCCGGGTGGGCACGCGGGTGCGCAGCTCCTCCAGGTGGCTGATCACCCCGACCGTGCGCCCGCCGCGGCGCAGCTCGTCGAGCACGGTCATCACCGCGTCGAGGGCGTGCGCGTCGAGCGTGCCGAAGCCCTCGTCGACGAACAGCGTGTCCATCTGCACGCCGCCGGCCTCCGCGGTGACGACGTCGGCCAGCCCGAGGGCCAGCGCGAGCGAGGCCATGAAGCTCTCGCCGCCTGATAGCGTCTTGGTGGGCCGCCGGGTGCCGGTGTACTCGTCGAGCACGTCGAGGCCGAGGCCGCCGCGGGCGCCGTGGCGGCCCAGCGCGTCGCTGTGCAGGAACGTGTAGCGCCCGCGCGACATCTCCTGCAGCCGCCGGCTGGCCACCTCCGCCACCTGCTCCAGCCGCGCGGCGAGCACGAAGGACTGCAGCCGCATCCGCAGCGTGTTGGCGCCGCGCCCGCCCACGAGGTCGGCCAGCGCCGCGACCTGCCCGGCGCGCGCGGTGCGGTCGGCGAGCTCCTCCTCCGCGGCCACGACGTCGCCGGCCAGCCCGTCGAGCGCCCCGGCGCACCGGCGG
This sequence comes from Geodermatophilus nigrescens, assembly GCF_900129495.1. Lineage (GTDB taxonomy): Bacteria > Actinomycetota > Actinomycetes > Mycobacteriales > Geodermatophilaceae > Geodermatophilus > Geodermatophilus nigrescens. The sequence goes on along the minus strand of NZ_FQVX01000003.1, from coordinate 671,754 downwards.
GCCTGGTCGAGGGCGGTGACGGCGTCCTCGCGGCGGGCGGTCAGCGCGGCGCAGCGCTCCTGCAGCGCGCCGACGTCGGGCCGCTCGCCCAGGTCGGCGAGATCGGGGTCGGCCAGCGTGGCCGCGGCGACCGACCGGGCCTCGTCGTGCGCCCGCAGCCGCGCGTCGAGGGAGGCCAGGTCGCCCGCGGGCAGCAGCGCCGCGGCGGCGTCGAGGACGTCGGCGAAGCCGGCCGCGGCCGACCGCTCCTCGGCCGCGGCCTGCGCGGCGGCGGCGGACTCGGCGGCGCGGACCTCCTCGGCGGCCGCGGCCACGGCCGCCTCGCAGCGCTCGGCCGCGGCGGTCAGCCGGGTGGTGCGGGTGCGCAGGTCCGGGTCCTCCCCGCGGGCGGCGTCGACGCGGGCCGCGGCCTCGGCGGCGCCCTGCCCGGCGGCGGCCTGCTCGGCAGTGCGCCGCTGCAGCGCCTCCCGGTCGGCGGCCAGCGCGGCGGCGGTGGCGTCGCGGCGCCGCTCGGCCGCGGCGAGGGCGGCGCGGGCGGCGTCGGCCCCGCGGGCGAGGGCGGCCACCTCGTCGCGCTCGACCCGCGCGGCGGCGGCCCGGTCGGCCAGCTCGGCGGGAGGGACCTCGCCGGCGCGGGCGCGCAGGACCGCGAGCTCCCGCTCCCGCTCCTCGACGACCCGGCCCGCGGCGGTGCGCCGCTCGTCGGCGGCGTCGACGGCCGCGCGGGCGCGCTCCTCGTCGTCGGCGGTGACCCGGGCACCGGCCGCCGCGGCCGGGCGCGGGTGCTCCGTGGCGCCGCAGACCGGGCAGTCGGCGCCGTCGGTGAGCCCGGCGGCGAGCTCGGCGGCCATCCCGTCGAGCCGGGCGGTGCGCACCTCGACGAGGCGCTCGCGGGCGTCGACCCAGGCGACCCGGGCGGCCTCGGCCCCGGCGCGGGCGGCGGCCAGCCGGCTGGTGAGCGCCTCGGCGCGGGTGGCGGCGTCGAGCGCGGCGCGGGCGGCCTCCTCGGCGGCGACCAGGCCGGGCAGCCGGGCCGCGGCGGCCGCCGCGGCGTCGAGGCGGGCCTGCGCGGCCGCCACCCGGGCCGGCTCCTCCTCGACGGCGCGCGCGCCGTCGGTGCAGGCGGCGGTCAGCCGGGTGACCTCCCCGGCCAGCCGGGCGGCCTCGGCGGCGAGCTCACGGGCGCGGGCGGCCTCGGGCAGCAGGGCGCGGGCGTGCGCGGCGGCGTCGCGCAGCTCCCGCGCGGTGGTAGCGGCGGCGGGGCGGCCGTCGGCCACGGCGGCCCACGCGCGGTCGGCGGCCGCGCGGGCGGCGGTGGCCCGCTCGGCGGCGAGGGCGGCGCGGCCGGCGGCCTCGAGCGCGTCGCGCAGCACCTCGGCGCGGCGGCCGGCGTCGGCCCGGGCACGCAGCGGCGCCAGCTCCGGCTCGCGGGCGGTGAGCTCCTCCAGCCGGGCGCGGGCGCGGGCGCGGCGGGCGTGCCGGTCGGCCAGCGCGCGGGCGGCGGCGAGCTCGGCGTCGACCCGGGCGCTCTCCTCCGCGGCGGCCGCGGCGCCGGCCTCGGCGGCGGTGAGCCGCTGCGCCGCGCCGGCCCGCACGCTGCGCACCCACGCGCCGACCGAGGCGCCCGGCCGCGCGCCGACCAGCTCGGGCGCGAGCTCCTCGGGCACCTCGACGTCGGCGATCTGCGCGACCCGGTGCAGCAGCGTGCTCACCCGGTGCCGGTCGGACCGCAGCGCCTCCTCGGCGGCCCGCCGCTCGCCGGCCAGCCACTCCTCGGCGCGGGCGAACCGGTCGACGTCGAACAGCGTGCGCAGCAGCTTGGCGCGGTCCTCGGGCTCGGCGCGCAGGAAGCGGGCGAAGTCCCCCTGGGGCAGCAGCACGACCTGGCAGAACTGCTCGGCCGACAGGCCCAGCCGCACCCGCAGGTACTCCGAGCCCTCGTCGATGCGGGTGCTCACCGGCTCCCAGGTGCCGCCGGCCCAGCGCTGCACGGTGAGCTTGGCCTGCTCGGTGGTCTCGCCGGCGCCGCGCTTCTTCGGCCGGGTCTGCTCCGGCCGGCGGGTGACCAGCAGCCGCTCGCCGGCGAGGGTGAGCTCGCAGGTGACCTCGGTGCGGGTGGCGGCGTCGGCGTGGTCGCTGCGCAGCCGCCGCGCCTCGCCGCGGGCCCCGGGCACGACGCCGTAGAGGGCGAACACGACGGCGTCGAGCAGGGTGGTCTTGCCGGCGCCGGTGGGGCCCCAGAGCAGGAACAGCCCGTCGCGGGCGACGTCGTCGACGTCGACGGTCTCGGTGCCCGCGAAGGGCCCGAAGGCGGTGAGCGTCAGGGTGTGCAGCCTCACCGGCACAGCTCCTCGCGGGCGGCCGCGCCGAGCGCCCGCCCCAGCAGGTCGCGCTCGGGCGCGCTGGCCCCCACCCCGCCGCGCACGTGGGCGACGAACTCCCCGGCGACGTCGAGGTCGCCGCGGCCGCGCAGCCGCTCCTGGTAGCTGCGCCCGTCGGAGGTGCCGCCCCCGGACCACTCCAGGTGCACGCAGTGCGGGAAGCGGGTGCGCAGCCGGCGCATCGGGTCGGAGGGCCGGACGTCGTCGGTGAGCCGGGCGGACACGAACGCCTCCTCCGCCGCGGCGTGCGCGGGATCGGCCAGCAGCTCCTCCAGGGTGCCGGTGAGCACGGTGAGCGCGCGCGGCAGGGGCAGCGGCACCTCGCGCACGCCGGCCAGCCCGCCGCCGTCGAGGTCGACCAGCCACGCCTGCTTGTCCTGGCCCGCCTCGCCGAAGGAGTACGGCAGCGGCGAGCCGCTGTAGCGCAGCCGGTCGCTGAGCGACTGCGGCCGGTGCAGGTGGCCCAGTGCCACGTAGTCGACGCCGTCGAAGACCGACGCGGGGACGATGTCGACGCCGCCCACGCAGATGTCGCGCTCGCTCTCGCTGGCCAGGCCGCCGCCGACGAAGGCGTGCGCCAGCACCACCGAGCGGGTGCCCGGGCGCAGGAACAGGTCGGCGCGCACCCGGTCCATCGCCGCCCGCAGCACCGCCTCGTGACTCCGCGCGTCCAGCAACCCCAGCTCGTGCCGCGCGATCTCCGGCTCCAGGTACGGCAGCCCGTACAGCGCGACGTCGCCGTGCGCGTCGGACAGCAGCACCGGCTCGTCGAGCCCCGCGACGGTGGCGCGCACGTGCACGCCGGAGACGGCGAGCAGGCCCGCGGCGAAGTTCAGCCGGCGGGCGGAGTCGTGGTTGCCGGGGGTGAGCACCACCGTGGCGCCGGCCCCGCGCAGCCGGGTGAGCACCCGGTCGAGCACCGCCGTCGCGTCGGCCGAGGGCACCGCCCGGTCGTAGACGTCGCCGGCCACCAGCACGGCGTCGACCCGCTCGGCGGCCACGACCTCGGCCAGGCCGGAGAGCACCGCCTCCTGCTCGGCGAGCAGGTCGGCACCGTGCAGCGACCGGCCGATGTGCCAGTCGGAGGTGTGCAGGAGGCGCATGGGTGCGGAAGGTAGGTCGGGGTACCGACAGAACCGGCCAGGCTCGCCGTGACCGATCGGTCACACACCGCCGCGTCCCGACGCCTTCCCGCCCTCCGCCGCGTGCGGGAGGCTGCGCGGCGTGCCGCTCGCGCCCGGGGACGTGTTCGCCGGCTACACCGTCGTCCGCACGCTCGGCGCCGGCGGCATGGGCGAGGTCCACCTGGCCCGCCACCCGCGGCTGCCCCGGCACGACGCGCTGAAGGTGCTGCGCCCCGAGCACTCCGCCGACCCGCACTTCGCCGCCCGGTTCCGGCGGGAGGCCGACCTGGTGGCCCGCCTCTCGCACCGCAACGTCGTCCCGGTGCTCGACCGCGGCGAGGCCGACGGGCGCCTGTGGCTGACCATGCGCTACGTCGAGGGCACCGACGCCGAGGGCGCCCTGGCCGCCGCGGGCGGGCTGCTGCCGGCCGGCCGCGCGGTGCGGATCGTCGGCGAGGTGGCGGCGGCCCTCGACGCCGCGCACCGCGCCGGCCTGCTGCACCGCGACGTGAAGCCGGCCAACGTGCTGCTCGCGCCGGGCGAGGAGGGCGAGCCCGAGCAGGTGTTCCTCACCGACTTCGGCATCGCCAAGGCCCTCGACGGCGGGACCGCGCTCACCCGCACCGGGATGGTGCTGGCGACGTTCGAGTACGCCTCGCCCGAGCAGATCGAGTCCCGGCCGCTGGACGCGCGCTCCGACGTCTACTCCCTCGGCTGCCTGCTGCACCGCCTGCTGACCGGGCAGGTGCCCTTCCCCGGTGCCTCGGTCATGGCCTCGCTGCACGGCCACCTCACCGCGCCGCCGCCCCGGCCGACCGCGCTCGCGCCCTGGCTGCCGCCGGGCCTCGACGACGTCGTCGCCCGGGCGATGGCCAAGGACCCCGCCGGGCGGTTCCCCACCTGCCGGGCGCTGGCGGCGGCCGCCTCCGCCGCGCTGGCCGACCTCCCGCCGGCCCCGCCGCCGCCCTACCGGCTCACGCTCCCGTCGGGGCAGGCCGTGTCCACCGCCGACCTGTCCGCGGCCGAGACCGAGCACCTGTCCGGGCTGCTCCGGCGCACCCGCTTCTTCGACCTGCCGCCCGTGCTGCCCGGGGACCTGCCCGAGCCGCGGACCGCGACGGCCCTCCACCGGGGTCCGGCTCGCCCGGTGACCGTCGAGATCGCCACCGCGACGACGACCCGGCGGGTGACCGCCGACCTCGCCGACGCGCGCCGCCCGCCGGAGTTCGAGGAGCTGGCCGCGACGGTCGCCGCCACCCGGCCCCGCGTGCGCCCCGCCCCTCCGCCGCCGCCCCCGCCGCCACCCCGGCCCCGGCCGGCCGCGCCGACCACCGTCACGACCCCGGCCGTCCGGCCGCCGGAGCACGCCCCGCCGGTCCCGACGCCGGTCCCGGCACCGGTTCCGGTCCCGACGCCGGCCGCCCGGCTCCCCGCGCGCGGGCGGGCCGCCCGGTGGGCCGTCGCGGGGGTGGCCGCCCTCGTGCTCGCCGGGGCCGGCGGCACGGTGTGGCTCCTCGGGCGCGACGACCCGGCGGGCGGCGACGGCGCCGCGTCTCCCGGCACGACGACCGGGGCGGCGGGCACCTCGGACGGGACGACGGACGGGACGACGGACGGGACGACGGACGGGACGACGGCGGCGGGCACCGACGCCCCCGGCGCCGCGCTGGCCGCCCTGCCCCGGTCCGCGCCGCTGCCCGACGGGGCCGTGCTCGTCTCCCGGGAGCTCGACGGCGAGGTGGACCTGCTGGCCGTCGACACCGCCACCGGCGCGGCGGTCCCGCTCACCACCGCGGCGGGGGCCGACGTCGGCGCCGTCGTCTCCCCCGACCGGCGCACCGTCGTCTACGGCAACGTCACCGAGGCCGGCGGGGAGCTGCGCGCCGTCGGCGCCGACGGCAGCGGGGACCGGCCGCTGTTCACGGCGCCGCTGGAGGGCTGCGCCGACCCCGGCCGGCCGGCGTGGGACCCCGTCGACCCGACGCGGCTGGCCCTGACGTGCGCCGGCGGCGACGGCGTCTCGCTGCACCTCGTCACGCTCGACGGCGCGGTCGGCCCCGCGCTGGCCACCGCGCCCGCGCTCGGCGACCCGGCGTTCTCCCCCGACGGCACGACCGTCGTCTACTGGGCCGGGCAGGACCCGGAGCGCGACGGCGGCTCGCTGTTCGCCGTCGCCGCGGCCGGCGGGGACCCCGAGCCGCTGACCGACGAGGAGGACGGCAGCGACGCCGACCCGTCCTTCTCCCCCGACGGGCGCACGCTGGCCTTCCGGCGGGAGATCGTCGGCGGGCAGCGCGGCATCGTCACCATGGGTGCCGACGGGTCCGGCCCGCGATTCGTCACGTCGGGCTCGTTCGACCAGGACCCCGTCTGGTCACCGCGGGGCGACGCGCTCGCCTACAAGAGCAACCGGGCCGGCGACGCCGCGCCGCCCGGGGACCAGCTCTGGGTCACCGACCCCGACGGGCTCGACCCGCGCCAGGTGCCCGCCGAGGAGGGCGTGCTGGTCAACGCCGTCGCCTGGGGACCGCCGGCCGGCTGAGCCTCAGGGCAGCGGGGCCTCAGGGCAGCGGGGCCTCAGGGCAGCGGGCTGGTGCTCCAGCGGTCGTCCGCGGGCTCCCACGCGTCGGGGACCTCGCCGTACGCCCGCTCGGCGTCGTCCTCGACCAGCTGTGCGACCAGCGCCTGCACCCCGTCGCTGTCCGGCACGCGGGCGAGCACCAGCGGGCCGGCGTCGCCGGCCGACTCGACGGTGACCGTTCCCGACCGCACGACCCGCTGCCACAGCGTCTGCCGGCTGGAGACGTCGGTGATCCGCGACAGCGCGACGTCGCGTCCGCGGCGGGTCAGCACGCCCGTGCGCACCAGCAGCCGGTGCGTGGTGAGGACGTAGTGCGTGGTGCGCCAGCGGACCACCGGCCGCACGACCGTGACCGCCAGGACGACGAGCACCACCCCCAGCAGCGCCATGCGCAGGACGCCCTGCTGGCGGCCGTCGGGCACCAGCGCCGCGAGGTAGGACGCCCCGCCGACGACGGCGAGCAGCCGGACCACCGGCCAGAACAGCGTCAGCCCGTGCGGGTGCAGGTGCGCGACGACCTCCTCGTCGTCGGCGAGCAGCTTGTCGGGGAAGGCCACCCCGCCAGGATGACCGAGCGGAGGCGGGTGGTCAGGCTCCGCGCGGGCGTGTCCGCACGTGGCGCACGTCGCCACTGGCGAGCTCCACCGTGCCGCCGCCGGTGTCGAGCACGAGCCGGCCGTCCCAGTCGACGGCGGTGGCGGTGCCCGCGAGCTCCGACCCGTCGGGCATGGTGACGGTGACCTCGGCGCCGACGGTCGAGCACCAGGCCAGGTAGTCGGCGGCCAGCCCCGTGGACACCGGGTCGCCGAGCGCCGCGGTCCACGCGAGGTAGCGGCGCTCGAGCGCGCGCAGGAACGCCAGCAGCAGCGGCCCCCGGTCGACGGGCGCGCCGGCGACCAGCGCCAGCGACGTCCCGGTGGGCGGCAGCTCCTCGCGGCGGGTGTTCACGTTCAGCCCGGTGCCGACCACGACGGCGGTGCCGGTGACCTCGGCGAGGATCCCGGCGAGCTTCGTCCCGTCGGCGGCCAGCAGGTCGTTGGGCCACTTGAGCGAGCTGCGGACGCCGGAGACCTCGCCGACGGCCTCGCCGAGCGCGATCCCGGTGAGCAGCGGCAGCCAGCCGCGGCGGGCGGCGGGCACGTCGGGGCGCAGCAGCACCGAGACGGTCAGCCCGGCGCGCGGCGGGGAGGTCCAGGTGCGGTCGAGCCGGCCGCGGCCGGAGACCTGGTGCTCGGCGACCAGGACGGTGCCCTCGGGGGCGTCGCCGGCGGCCCGTGCGGCGAGGTCGGCGTTGGTGGAGCCGACCTCCGGCGCCACCTCCAACGAGCGCCACAACCGGCTGTCGCGGACCAGCGCCGCCTGCAGCGCGGCGGCGTCGAGCGGCGGTCGGTCCAGCTCCGACCAGCGGGCGGAGGGCGCGTCGGGCACTCCCCTACGCTACGGCCCCGTGAGCGCTGCCGAACTCGAGAGCGCGGGCGACTCCGTCCCGGCCGACGTCGACATCCACACGACCGCCGGCAAGCTGGCGGACTTCGAGCGGCGGGTGCAGGAGGCCGTCCACGCCGGCTCCGAGCGCGCCGTCGAGAAGCAGCACGCGGCGGGCAAGATGACCGCCCGCGAGCGGATCGAGGCCCTGCTGGACCCGGGCTCGTTCACCGAGCTCGACGAGTTCGCCCGCCACCGCTCGAGCAACTTCGGGATGGACTCGCGCCGGCCCTTCGGCGACGGCGTCGTCACCGGGTACGGGACCGTCGACGGCCGCCCGGTGTGCGTCTTCTCCCAGGACGTCACCGTCTTCGGCGGCAGCCTCGGCGAGGTCTACGGCGAGAAGATCGTCAAGGTGCTCGACCTGGCCATCCGCAACGGCTGCCCGGTCATCGGCATCAACGAGGGCGGCGGCGCGCGCATCCAGGAGGGCGTGGTCTCCCTCGGCCTCTACGGCGAGATCTTCCAGCGCAACGTGCACGCCTCCGGCGTCATCCCGCAGATCTCCCTGGTGATGGGCGCCGCGGCCGGCGGGCACGTCTACTCCCCCGCGCTCACCGACTTCATCGTCATGGTCGACGGGACCTCGCAGATGTTCATCACCGGCCCCGACGTGGTGAAGACGGTGACCGGCGAGGACGTCACGCTCGAGGAGCTGGGCGGCGCCCGCACGCACAACACCAAGTCCGGCGTGGCCCACTACCTGGCCGAGGACGAGACCGACGCCCTCGACTACGTCAAGGCGCTGCTGTCCTACCTGCCGAGCAACAACCTCGACCCGCTGCCGGCCGTCGAGGTCGCCCCCTCCGACACCACGCCGGACGGGGTGACCGAGGAGGACCACGAGCTCGACACGGTGGTCCCCGACTCGGCGAACACCCCCTACGACATGCACACCGTCATCGAGCACGTGCTCGACGACGGCGAGTTCCTCGAGGTGCAGGCGCTGTTCGCGCCGAACATCGTGGTCGGCTTCGGCCGGGTCGAGGGCCGGCCGGTCGGCGTCGTGGCCAACCAGCCCACCCAGTTCGCGGGCACGCTGGACATCGACGCCAGCGAGAAGGCCGCCCGCTTCGTGCGCACCTGCGACGCCTTCAACGTCCCGGTGCTCACCTTCGTCGACGTCCCGGGCTTCCTCCCCGGGACGTCGCAGGAGTGGGAGGGGATCATCCGCCGCGGCGCGAAGCTGATCTACGCCTACGCCGAGGCCACGGTCCCGAAGATCACCGTCATCACGCGCAAGGCCTACGGCGGCGCCTACGACGTCATGGGCTCCAAGCACCTCGGCGCCGACCTGAACCTCGCCTGGCCGACCGCGCAGGTCGCCGTCATGGGCGCCCAGGGCGCGGTGAACATCCTCTACCGGCGCGAGCTGGCCGACTCGCCCGACGCCGACGCCCGCCGCGCGGAGCTCGTCACCGAGTACGAAGACACGCTGCTCTCGCCGTACATCGCGGCCGACCGCGGGTACGTCGACCAGGTGATCCGCCCCTCGGAGACCCGCATCGAGATCACCAAGGCGCTGCGGCTCCTGGCCAACAAGCGCCAGACGCTGCCGCCGAAGAAGCACGGGAACATCCCGCTGTGACCGGGCAGCGCCCCCTGTTGACGGTGGTGAAGGGCGAGCCGACGGCCGAGGAGCTCGCCGCGCTCACCGTCGTCGTCGCCGCGCTGTCCTCGCAGGGCCGTCCGCGGAAGCGCCCGGTCCCGGTCGGCGCGTGGGCCGCGTACGGCGACGCCCACCGGCAGCCGCTGCGGCCGGGCCCCGGCGGCTGGCGCGCCGCGGGACGGCCAGCGTGAGCCGGCGGCTGGTGCTCGCGTCCGCGTCCCCGGCGCGGCTCGCGCTGCTGCGCCAGGCGGGCCTCGCCCCCGAGGTCGTGGTGAGCGACGTCGACGAGACGACGGTGACCGCGGCGCGCGTCTCGGAGAAGGTGGCCCTGCTGGCCGCCGCGAAGGCCACCGCCGTCGCCGGGCGGGAGGACGACGCGCTGGTGATCGGCGCCGACTCCCTGCTGGAGTTCCGCGGCCAGGCGATGGGCAAGCCCGCCGACGCGCAGGAGGCCCGCGAGCGCTGGCGGCGGATGGCCGGCCGCAGCGGCACCCTGCACACCGGCCAGGCGCTGTTCGACGTGCGCGGCGGCGCGGTGGAGTCGCGCGACGTCGTCGTCACGTCCACGGTCGTGCACTTCGCCAGCCCCACCCCGGACGAGGTCGAGGCGTACCTGGCCACCGGCGAGCCGCTGGCCGTGGCCGGCGCGTTCACCCTCGACGGGCTCGGGGCGCCCTTCGTCCGCCGCGTCGAGGGCGACCCCGCGTCGGTGGTCGGGCTGTCGCTCGCGGCACTGCGCGAGCAGCTGCGCCGGCGCGACACCACCATCACCGACCTCTGGCGTCGCTGACGTCACACAGAGTACCGGCACCATCCGCTTTCCGTGAGACCGTAACGGTTCGTCACGGAGGTGTGGGATGACCAGGCGTTGGATGCGCGGCCTCGTCGCCGTCGCGCTGGGCTTCGGGCTGCTGGTGCCGACCGGCGGGACCGCGCAGGCGGACTCCTGGCAGGACCGAGTGGCGGCCGGCAGCACGTACGCCACGAACCGCGGCACGACGATCGCGCTGGCGTGGCTGGACCGGCACACCGGCGACTACCGGGACAACGGCGCCGCCGCGCACACCCGGATCGAGTCGGCCTCGGTGATGAAGGTCTTCATCGCCGAGCACCTGCTCCGCCGGCGCGACCTCGGGCAGATCCGCCTCTCGGCGACGGACGTGAACGACCTGGGCCGGATGCTGCGCGAGTCCGCGGACGCCCCCGCCAGCCGGTTCTGGAGCACCTACGGGGCCAACGCCATCGTCGCCGACGTGATCGGGCGCTACGGGCTGCGCGAGACCGGGCTGACCTCCAACCCCCGCTACTGGGGCAACACGCTCATCACCGCGCACGACATGGTCGTCTTCTACCGCGGCCTGATGGACGGCGTCGGGGGCCTGTCCGCCGGCTCACGTGACTGGATCGTCGAGCAGCTGCGTCAGTCCACCGTGTGGGGCGACGGCGCCCGGCAGTTCTTCGGGCTCCACGACGGCCTCCCCCGCGAGGTGTTCATCCCCCAGAAGCAGGGGTGGATGTGCTGCGTCAACGGCGACATCTACCGCCACTCGAGCGGCTACGTCGGCGGGGACAACCGGTACATCGTGGTCGCCCTGGCCCGCGAGCCCTCCGGCCGGGGAGGCGCGCACACCGAGGAGTCGGTCACCGGCGCGATCCGCACGATGTTCCCGGAGGGGCTGGTCCCCCGCGTGCAGGGACCCATCGGTGAGCACTGGTCCCGCATGGCCGGCGCGTTCGGCCGGCTCGGCTACCCGATGGGCGACCAGATCCCGCTGATCCGCGGCGGAGCACTCAGCCGCTTCCAGGGCGGCTACGTCTACTGGTCCCCCACCACCGGCGCCCACGCCGTGCACGGCCCGATCCTGGACACCTACGGCCTGCACATGTGGGAGGGAGGCCCGCTGGGCTACCCGACCAGCAGCGAGATCCCCATCCGCGGCGGAGCCCTCAACCGCTTCCAGGGCGGCTCCATCTACTGGTCCCCCGCCACCGGGGCGCACGCCGTGTCCGGACCGATCCTCGCCACCTACGGCGCCCACACCTGGGAGGCCGGCCGGCTGGGCTACCCCACCAGCAACCAGATCCCGCTGATCCGCGGTGGAGCCCTGAACCGCTTCCAGGGCGGCTACGTCTACTGGTCCCCCACCACCGGCGCCCACGCCGTGCACGGCCCGATCCTGGACACCTACGGCCTGCACATGTGGGAGGGAGGCCCGCTGGGCTACCCGACCAGCAGCGAGATCCCCATCCGCGGCGGAGCCCTCAACCGCTTCCAGGGCGGCTCCATCTACTGGTCCCCCGCCACCGGGGCGCACGCCGTGTCCGGACCGATCCTCGCCACCTACGGCGCCCACACCTGGGAGGCCGGCCGGCTGGGCTACCCCACCAGCAACCAGATCCCCCTGGTCCGCGGCGGAGCCCTGAACCGCTTCCAGGGCGGCTACGTCTACTGGTCCCCCACCACCGGCGCCCACGCCGTGTGGGGCGACGTCCTGGCGGCCTACGGCAGCCAGGGCTGGGAGCGCGGCCCCCTCGGCTACCCGGTCAGCGCCCTCGTCGAGGACGAGGAGGGCGTGCGGATGGCCTTCCAGGGCGGCAGCATCTCGGTGCCCACGGGCGGCCGGCCCACGATCACCACCACCCCGCCGACGACCACCCCGCCGACGAGCCCCTCCACGCCGGCCCCGACCAGCGCGGCGCCGACGACCGGCGCGGCGCCCACGACGGCCCCGGCGCCCACGACGGCCCCGGCGCCGACGACCGGTGCTGCGCCCACGACCACCCCTGCGCCCACGACGGGCGCTGCGTCGTCCGGCACCCCGGTCGAGGGGCGGCAGCCGTGAGGCCGCTGCTGGGGCTCACCGCAGCGGCCCTCGTGCTCCTGGGGGCCGCCGGCTGCACCGCCTCCGGCGACGACGCCGACGGCGGGTCGCCGGGGACACCCGCCGCCCCCACGGCGCCGGAGCTCGCGGGGCCGGCGGAGGCCGAGGTCCTCGCGGCGCTCCCGGCCGGGGCGGCGACCGGGACGGCGGTCCTCTCTTACGCCGGCCTCGGCGAGCTGCGGGAGCCCTTCACCGGCCAGTGCTCGCACGACGGCGGGTCCACGCGGATCGAGGGCTCCGCCGACACCGCCCGGATCACGCTCGTCGTCGGTCCCGACGGCGCACGGCTCGACCTGGACGACTCGGGGGTCACCTCCTCCACGGAGCTCAGCACCGGCCGCTACGAGGTCTCGGGGAACCACCTGTCCCTGGCCGCGGACCTCGCCCTGGACGGCATGCGGGCAGGATCCGCGGACCTGGAGATCGACTGCGGCGGCTGACCCCCGCTGCGCCCCTCCGCATCCGGGCGGGCTCCCTGTCGCACCGCCCCGGCCGCTCCTGGCTACCCTCCGTGCGGTCGACTGAGAAGGAGAGCCCTGGTGCAGAAGGTCCTGATCGCCAACCGCGGGGAGATCGCGGTCCGCGTCGCCCGCGCCTGCAGGGACGCCGGGCTGACCAGCGTCGCCGTCTACGCCGAGCCCGACCGCGATGCCCTGCACGTGCGCGCCGCCGACGAGGCCTTCGCGCTCGGCGGCACGACGCCCGGTGACTCCTACCTCGTCATCGACAAGATCCTCGACGCCGCGAAGCGGTCCGGCGCCGACGCGATCCACCCCGGCTACGGCTTCCTGTCGGAGAACGCCGGCTTCGCCCAGGCCGTCCTCGACGCCGGGCTCACCTGGATCGGCCCCTCGCCGCAGGCGATCATCGACCTCGGCGACAAGGTGGCCGCCCGCCACATCGCGACCAAGGCCGGCGCGCCCCTGGTCCCCGGCACGAAGGACCCGGTCGGCGGCGCCGACGAGGTGCTCGCCTTCGCCCGGGAGCACGGCCTGCCGGTGGCCATCAAGGCCGCGTTCGGCGGCGGCGGGCGCGGCCTGAAGGTGGCCCGCACCGAGGAGGAGATCCCGGAGCTGTTCGACTCCGCCGTCCGCGAGGCGGTCGCCGCCTTCGGCCGCGGCGAGTGCTTCGTCGAGCGGTTCCTCGACAAGCCGCGGCACGTCGAGGCCCAGGTGCTCGCCGACACGCACGGCAACGTGGTCGTCGTCGGCACCCGCGACTGCTCGCTGCAGCGGCGCAACCAGAAGCTGGTCGAGGAGGCCCCGGCGCCGTTCCTCACCGACGAGCAGCGGGCCCGCATCCACGAGTCGGCCAAGGCGATCTGCCGCGAGGCCGGCTACCACGGCGCCGGCACCGTCGAGTACCTCGTGGGCACCGACGGGTCGATCTCCTTCCTCGAGGTCAACACCCGGCTGCAGGTGGAGCACCCGGTCTCGGAGGAGACCTCCGGCATCGACCTGGTGCGCCAGCAGTTCCGCATCGCCGAGGGCCTCCCGCTGGAGGTCACCGAGGACCCTGCCCCGCGCGGGCACAGCATCGAGTTCCGCATCAACGCCGAGGACGCCGGGCGCAACTTCATGCCCGCCCCCGGCCCGGTCACCCGGCTGGAGATCCCGCAGGGCCCTGGCGTGCGCTGGGACTCCGGGGTCGAGACCGGCGGCGAGGTGGCCGGCGCGTTCGACTCGATGCTGGCCAAGCTGATCGTCACCGGCGCCACCCGCGCCGAGGCGCTGCAGCGGGCCCGGCGCGCGCTCGACGAGCTCGTCGTCGAGGGCATGCCCACGGTGATCCCGTTCCACCGCGCGGTCGTGCGCGACGAGGCGTTCACCAGCGAGCCGTTCACGGTGCACACCCGCTGGATCGAGACCGAGTGGGACAACCAGGTCCCGCCGTACTCCGCCGCCCCGGCCGACGCCGAGGAGGAGGCGCCTCGTCAGACCGTCGTCGTCGAGGTCGGCGGCCGCCGCCTGGAGGTCTCGCTGCCCGCGGGCCTCGCGCTCGGCGGCGGCGCGGCGGCGCCGGCCGGCACCGGGGGCGCCAAGCCGCGCAAGCGCGGCTCGGGCCACGGCGGCTCGGGCGCCTCGGGCGACTCCCTCACCTCGCCGATGCAGGGCACGATCGTGAAGGTCGCCGTCGAGGAGGGCGCGACCGTCGCCGCCGGCGACCTCGTCGTCGTCCTCGAGGCGATGAAGATGGAGCAGCCGCTGACCGCCCACAAGGCGGGCACCGTGACGGGCCTGTCGGCCGAGGTGGGCGCCACCGTCACCAGCGGCGCGGTCATCTGCACGATCGCCGACGCCGCCGAGTAGTCCCCGCGCACGCACGTGGGCCCGCCACCGGATCCCCGGTGGCGGGCCCTCGTGCGTCCGACGCCGTCAGGACCGGCGGACCTCGCCGGTGGCCTGCGTCCAGGTCAGGGTGCCGCCCTGGAACCGCTGCGACCGGCCGCCCACGACGGCGCGCTCGGGCTCCAGCGGGTAGCCGAGCCCCCGCTCCCAGCCCAGCGCTCCCCAGCGTTCCGCGACGGGACCGGGGACGACGGGGTGGGCGCCGGTGGCCGGGGACCAGTACAGCGCGCCGCCCTGGAACCGCTGGAGGCAGCCGCCGTCGCGCAGCCCGCAGACCGCCGCCGCCGTCGGGTAGCCGAGCGCCCCACCCTCGGAGCCGGCGCGGAACCAGCCGTCGCGCAGCGCGCCGGACACCGCCCACGAGCCGCTCGCCGGGCTGGACATGACCGTCCCGCCCTGGAAGTGCTGGTAGCAGCCGCCGTCGCGCAGGCCGCACACCGTGTCGGTGACCGGGTAGCCGAGCGGCCCGCCCTCCCAGCCCTGCCGGGCCCAGCCGTCGCCGATCCGAGTCGTGACCGCACGGGCGCCGGTGGCCGGGGACCAGTACAGCGCGCCGCCGGCGAAGCGCTGGAGGCAGCCGCCGTCGCGCAGGCCGCAGACCTGTGCGGCCGTCGGGTAGCCCAGCGGGCCGCCCTCGGAGCCGGTCCGGAACCAGCCGTCGCGCAGCGCGCCGGACACCGCCCAGGCGCCGCTCGCGGGGCTGGCCATGACCGTGCCGCGCTGGAAGTGCTGGTAGCAGCCGCCGTCGGCGAGGCCGCAGCCCATGCCGCTGGTCGGGTAGCCGAGCGAGCCGAACTCCCAGCCCGAGGCCGCCCAGCGGTCCCAGACGGGGGCGAGGACGGCGTGCGCGCCGGTGGCGGCCGTCCAGTACAGCGGCCCGCCCTGGAAGCGCTGGTAGCAGCCGCCGTCACGGAGGCCGCACACCGCGGCCGCCGTCGGGTAGCCGAGGACGCCGGCCTCCGAGCCGTTCCGGAACCACCCGTCGCGCAGGCCGCCCGACACCGCCCAGGTGCCGGCCGGCCCGGTCATCAGGGTGCCGCGCTGGAAGTGCTGGTAGCAGCCGCCACCGGCCAGGCCGCAGCCGGCGTCGCTGGTCGGGTAGCCGAGGGAGCCGAACTCCCAGCCGCTGGCGGCCCAGCGCGCCCAGCGGTCGCCCGCGACGGCATGCGTGCCGGTGGCCGGGGTGGTGTAGACGCCGCCGCCCTCGAACGCCTGGTAGCAGCCGCTCTCGCGCAGGCCGCAGGCGCGGTCGGTGGTCGGGAAGCGCAGCGCGGCGGACTCGCGCTCCCACGCGGCGAGCTCCGGCGCGGCCACCGAGTGGCCCCCGGTCGTCGGCGACCAGAAGACGCGCGCGTTCTGGTAGCGGGCGGTGCAGCGCTTGGCGGCGTCGCAGGTCTCGGCCTCCACCAGCGTGCCCTGCGGGCCGCTGTCGCCGCCGGCCAGCGAGTGGACGGCGACGGTCGGGGTGGCCGGGACGACGCGGAGCACGGCCTGCCCGGCGGTCACGCCGGTGACGGTCACGGTGAACCGGCCGCCGGCGAAGCGCACCGGCGTGTCCACCGGCAGGACCACGGCGACGTCGCGGCCCCAGTTGGCGCGCGCCGACGGGGTGGCGTCGAGCAGCAGGGAGCTGTCGGAGTCGGACTCCACGGAGCGGCGCAGGACGACGCCCTGCTGCAGGCCGTAGCGGTTGCGGCCGCTGCCCAGCCAGGCGTCCTGGCCGCTGGCCTGCCGGTACTCCAGCCAGTAGTGGGTGACCCCGTCGGCGTCGGCCAGGTCGACGGCGCGCCGGGTGCCCGGCGGCAGCGCGCCGGCCGAGACGGGCACGAGGGTGACGTCGGCCGCGCCGGTGGCGGTGGAGACGACGGCGGCGTCGTCGGGCCCGAGGACGCCGAGCTCGGCGGCCTGCACCGTGTTGAGGGTGCCGACCTCCTCCCACGAGATGCCCATGACGTCGTAGAGGTCCATGTAGGGCGCGGTCTCGCAGGTGCCGGAGTCGACGGCGCCGTCGCACTGCACCTCGGAGCTGTGGCCGAGCCCCAGGTTGTGGCCGAACTCGTGGGCGATGACCGAGGTGGCGGTGGCGCGCACGTAGGCCAGACCGCCGCCGTGCAGGCTGCGGCCCACCGTGCCGAGGCCGTAGGCGCACCCGGGCGAGCTGGCGGGCACGTAGACGAGCAGGTGGTCCCCCGCGGCGCCGCTCCAGCCGGCCCGCTGCGCGGCCTGCTGCCACAGCTCGAAGGGCTTGTCGCAGCCGACGGTGGCCTCGGCGCCCCAGTCGACGCCCTTGACGACGCCGAAGGTCACCTGGCCGCGGGTCTGCTGCTCCCAGAAGTCGGCCACCGGGCCGTTCACCGCGCGCACCACGTCGTCGAGCGTGCGGGCGTCCCGGGCGACGCCCCGCGGCTGCAGCATCACGACGGTGACCCGGTGGTTGACCGGCCCGACGGCGGGCGCGGTCGCCGGCGCCTCGGCCGCGGCCACCTGCTCGGCGGCCAGCACGTCGCGGGCGGGCTGGAGCCCGTCGGCGGAGGCCTCGTCGCGGACGGTGCCGCCGAGGGTCACCTCGACCGTCGCGCCGTTGTCCACGGCGGCGACGTCCTCGGTGGGCACGCGCACGGCCTCGCCGTCGCCGGTCTGCACCCAGCTCAGCAGGCCGCCACCGGCGTCCTCGTCGTGGGCCTCGTCGTGGGCCGCGTCGAGGGCCTCGTGCGGCCCGGGGTCGGCGTACCCCTGCACCAGCTCGCCGACGACCGTCTCCTGCGGCGCGGCGCCGGCCGGGGGCAGGGCGAGGGCCAGCGGCGACAGCACGGCGGCCAGGACCGCCGGCACGAGCAGCCGCGGGGAGCGCGGCCGGACTGCGAGGTGCACGTGTCTCTCCAGGTCGGGAGGCCGCGGGTCGGCCCTCCCCGCCTCTTCATCGGCGTGTCGGGCCCCGGACTGGACCCCTCCGCGGGGGGAGGGCGCGGTCAGCCGCGGGCGCGCAGGCGGGGCAGCACCCGCCGGGTGGCCAGCGCCGTGCCGCCGAGGCCCGCCAGCGCGCCGGCGGCGAGCGCCGGGGTGGTCCAGGAGGAGCCGGCCGGCTCGGTGGCGGCGGCCTCGACCGGGGCGGCGGCGGTCACGTCGGGGGCTCCCGCCGGGCCCTCCGCCGGGGCGGCCGGGGCCGCGGCGGGGACCTCGGCCGGGACGGGGGCGACGGCGGACGGGGCGGTCGCGGCGGCGGCCGGGGCCGACGCCGCGGTGCCGCTGCCGGGCAGGACCGACGGCGCCGGGGCGGGCGCGGGCGGCGGGACCGCGGCGGCCCCGGGGGTGCGGACGACGGTGACGGTCGCGCCGGCCGGGGTGACCGCGTCGACGGTGACGGTGAGCTCCCCGCCGGCGACGACGACGGGCACGCCCGGGCGCAGCGCCGTCTGCAGGTCGGCCTCCCAGCCGGCGGCGGCCGAGGGGCTGCCGTCGAGCAGCAGCGAGGTGTCGGGCAGCGCGCCGGAGCGGTGCAGCAGCACGCCGCTGTCGAGCCGGTAGCGGTTGTCGGTGGCCAGCCACTCGTCCCGGCCGGTGGCGGTGCGGTACTCCAGCCAGTAGTCCGGACCGGCGGCGGTGGGCATGCGCAGCACGCGGGTGCCGGCGCCGGCGCCGAGCGGGGCGAGCGCGGCCGTCGTCGTGCCGGTGCCCGCGGTCAGGGTGGCCGCGGCGGGCAGCACGCCGAGGCGCTGGGCCTGGGCGGCGGTGAGGCTGCCGACGCGGTCCCAGGAGACGCCCATGACGTCGTAGAAGTCGCGGTAGGCGGCGGTGCGGCAGGCGCCGGTCCCGGCCGCCTCCACCGCGCCGTCGCACTGCAGGCCGCTGGAGTGGCCGAGGCCGAAGTTGTGGCCGAGCTCGTGGGCGACGAGCGAGGCGAGGTCGTCGCGGACGTAGAGCCGCCCGCCCGACGTCGTCCCGGTGCCGACCTGGCCCAGCGCGTAGGAGCAGCCGGGCAGGTCCTGCGGCCGGCTGGTGACGTAGAGCAGCAGGTGCTTCCCGGGGCCGGGGACGAACCCGACGCGGGCGGCGGCCTCGTCCCACAGCGCCGTCGGGTCGGCGCAGCCGGCGGCGGTGGTCATCCAGTCGTGCGCGGCGGTGACGCCGACGCTCACCGCGCCGCCGGTCTGCTCCGCCCAGAACGACGCGACGCCGGTGTTCACGGTGTCGACGACGTCGGCGAGCGCGGTGCCGTCGGGGGTGCCGCCCGCGGGAGCGACCAGGACGACGGTGACCTGGTTGGTGACCGAGCCGGCCGGCACGGTGGCGGCCGGCCGGGGCGCCCGCAGGACCTCGGTGCCGAGGACCTCGCGGGCCGGCGCGTAGCCGGACTCGCCGGCCTCGTCGTCGGTGGTGCCGCCGACGGTCACCTCGACCGTCGCGCCCACGTCGAGGCCCGCGGCGGCCTCGGTCGGGATCCGGACCGATGTGCCGTCGGCGCCCTCGACGAAGGTCAGCGGCTGCTCGTGCGACTCCCCCGCGTGCTGGCCCTCCAGCGACGTCTCCGGCCACGCCTGC
This sequence comes from Geodermatophilus nigrescens, assembly GCF_900129495.1. Lineage (GTDB taxonomy): Bacteria > Actinomycetota > Actinomycetes > Mycobacteriales > Geodermatophilaceae > Geodermatophilus > Geodermatophilus nigrescens. The sequence continues at coordinate 652,805 of NZ_FQVX01000003.1, read as the reverse complement.
ACCAGCTCGCCGACCACGGTGGTCCCGGCGTCGGCCCGCGCGACGGCGGCGGGGCCGGCGCAGACGGCGACCGCCATGCCGGCGAGGGCCAGGGTCCGCAGTGCTCGGGAGGCGTGCATCCCTCCCGGCATCGGCGGTCCGGCGTCCCAGCCGCACCATCGGGGACCCGTCCGTCACACCGGTCCCGGACGCCCCGCCCCGCGAGCCCCGGGCGTCACACCGGTCACGCCAGCGCGTCGGCCCCCATGAGCCGCCGGCCGGCCTCGGTGATCGAGCCCGACAGCGACGGGTAGATGGCGAAGGTCTGCGCCAGGTCGCTGACGGTCAGGCCCTTGGTGACGGCGAGCGCGATCGGCAGGACCAGCTCGCTGGCGCCGGGCGACACGACCACGCCGCCGACGACGACGCCGGTGGCCTTGCGGGCGAACAGCTTCACGAACCCGGCGTGCAGGTCGCTCATCTTGGCGCGCGCGTTGGTGGCCAGCGGCAGGCGCACGACGTCGAGGTCGTGGCCCTCGGGCAGCGTCTTCTCCTGGACGCCGACGGTGGCGATCTCCGGGTGGGTGAAGACGTTGGCCGACACGGTCTTGAGGCGGATCGGCTGCACCGCCTCGCCGAGCGCGTGCCACATGGCGATGCGGCCCTGCATGGCCGCGACGCTGGCGAGCTGGAAGACGCCGGTGACGTCGCCGGCGGCGTAGATGCCGGGCACGTTGGTGCGCGACACCCGGTCGACGACGACGTGGCCGGACTCGCGCAGCTCGACGCCGCACGCCTCCAGGTTGACCCCGGCGGTGTTGGGCACCGTCCCGACGGTCATCAGCGCGTGCGAGCCCTCGACGGTGCGCCCGTCGGTGAGCTCCACGAGCACGCCCTTCTCGGTGCGGGTGACGCTCGCCGCCCGGCCGCGCCGGGCGATCTGCCCGCCGCGGGCCTCGAACACCTCGGCGATGACGTCGGCGGCGTCGGCGTCCTCGCCGGGCAGCACCTGGTCGCGGGAGGAGACGAGGGTGACCGGCACGCCCGCCTCGAGGTAGCCCGAGGCGAACTCCGCGCCGGTGACGCCGGAGCCGACGACGACGAGGTGCTCGGGCAGCTCGGGGAGGTCGTAGAGCTGGCGCCAGTCGAGGATCCGCTCGCCGTCGGGCTCGCTGCCGGGCAGCACGCGCGGGTCGGCGCCGGTGGCGATGAGGACGACGTCGCACTCCAGGGTCTCGCGCACCGAACCGTCGGCGCCGACGACCTCGACGCGGTGCTCGATCAGGCCGCGGGCCTCGTCGGCCAGCCGGCCCTGCCCGGAGACCAGGCGCACGCCCTCGCCCTCGAGGCGGGCGTGGATGTCGGCGGACTGCGCGACGGCCAGGCCCTTCACGCGGGCGTTGACGGCGGCGAGGTCGAGACCGACGGTGGCCAGGTCGCTGCCCCGCAGGCCCAGGACCGACGCCTCGCGGACCGACGTCATCGTGCCGGCGGCGGCGATCAGCGTCTTCGACGGCACGCAGTCGGTGAGCACGCTGGCCCCGCCGAGGCCGTCGCGTTCGACGACGGTGACCTGCGCGCCGAGCGAGGCGGCCACCAGCGCGGCCTCGTAGCCGGCCGGGCCGCCGCCGATGATGACGATGCGGGTCATGCGGGATCTCCTGCGTCGGAAGCGGGCAGTGCGACCCCATCCTCCCAGCCGGGGCCGTCCGTGTCGGCCGCCTCCCCGGTCGGACTGGCCACACCGCCCGTAGGCTCGGGCGGCGATGGGTCTCTATGCCGCGTACGGGTCCAACATGGACCCCGAGCAGATGCTGCGCCGCTGCCCGTCCTCCCCCCACGTCGGCACCGGGTGGATCCGCGGCTGGCGGCTGGCCTTCGGCGGCGAGGAGTACGGCTGGGAGGGCGCCCTGGCCACCCTCGTCCCCGCCGAGGACCGCGAGGCGCCCGGCGTCTTCGTCGCGCTCTACGACCTCACCCCCGCCGACGAGCGCGAGCTCGACGCGTGGGAGGGCGCCGACCGCGGCCTCTACCGCAAGCTGAACCTGCGGGTGCACACCCTGGGCGGCGACGTCGTCGCCTACGTCTACGCGCTGGACGCCTTCGAGGGCGGGCTGCCCTCGGCCCGGCACCTGGGCGCGATCGCCGACGCCGCCGAGGCCGCGGGCGCCCCGGCCGACTACCTCGCCGAGCTCCGCGCCCGGGAGTGCCGCTCCGCGTTCTGACCCTCCCCGTCCGGGTCAGGCGGTCGGGACGCGCGCCCCCCGCACGGCGCCGCGCCCGGCCGACGACGCGTGCCCGGCCGACGACGCGCAGCGGGGCGCCGGCGGCACGGGCGGCAGCTCGGTGGGCCGCGGCCGGGCCGGTGCGGCCGCGGTGGGAGCACCGGCGGTCGCGGGCGCGCGGTCGGCCAGCCGGGCGAGGTCGCGCTCGACGGCGCGGCGCAGCCGCGGGCCCAGTGGGCGCTCGACCAGCCGGTGCACGCCCCAGGCCACCACGAGCGCCGCGGCCGTGACGACGGCGAGCACGACGTACGCGGGCAGGACCGGCGCGAGCTGCTGGATGAGCGCCCAGCCGGGCACCTCGTGCACCAGGTAGAGCGGGTAGGTCAGCGCGCCGGCCGTCGTGAGCCACCGCCAGTCGAGCCGGGCGAGCGGGGTCAGCGTGGCGGCCACGAGCGCGCCGATGCACAGGAACAGCAGCACGGTGAGCGCCCGCATCGAGACGCCCGCCCCGGCGACCGCCACCGACCACGGGACGTAGTGCGCCCGGCAGACCCACAGCGCGCCGAGCACGTTGAGCCCCAGGAGCAGGCCGGTCGGCAGGTCGAGGCCGTAGCGGCGGACGAGGAACAGCAGCATCCCGATGCAGAAGAACGGGGCGTAGGTCGGCTCGAGCAGCGCGGCGACGAGCGTGCTGCCCGACTGGGCGGCCATCGCGCCGAGGACCGGCCACAGCAGGCACAGCAGCAGCAGCCGGGCGCGGGTGATCCCGGCGAGGCCCAGCAGCGCGAGCAGGACGTAGAACTTCAGCTCCACCCACAGCGTCCAGAAGACGCCGTCGACGTGGCCGACGCCGAACGCCGACTGCACCATCGTGAGGTTGAGCGCGATGCCCGGGAGGCCCAGCTCCTGCCACTTGGGCACGACCGGGGCCACCCACAGCACCAGCGCCGTGAGCACGACCGCGACCCAGTAGGCCGGGTACAGGCGCCCCACGCGGGAGGCGACGAACGAGGGGACCGACCGGCCCCAGGCGCTCATCAGCACGACGAAGCCGCTGATCATGAAGAACAGGTAGGGGCCGAAGCCGCCGTAGACGGTCAGCCGGCTCAGCGTCGGGAAGACCTCGCGGACGCTGCCGCCCCACCCCGGGTTGTCCCGTCCGGTGAAGTGGAAGGCCACGACCGCGGCGGCCGCCACGAACCGCAGCCCGTCGAGCGCCCGCAGCCGGCCGCCGTCGGCCGCCGGTCCCGCGTTGCCCACCGAACGCACCGTCTCCCCCGTCCCGGCCGGGGACTCCCCGGCCGACGGCGACGCTAGGGGCGCGGGCGGGCGGCGCCTGGGCGACCCGCCCGCACCCGGTCACGCGCGCGCCGGGTGTGACGGACGGGTCCGGAGAGGACGGTCCGCAGGGCGGCCCGGACGTGGGGCCGGTCAGGCGTCCGGATCGCCGAGGAAGGTCTCCAGGAGCCGGCGTGCGGCCAGTGCGGGGGTGAGCTCGCCGGCCAGCACCGCCTCCTCCAGCCCCGGTGTCTGCGCCCGCACCGCCGGGTGCGCGCGCAGCCGGTGCTCCAGCCCGTCGCGCACCATCTGCCAGGTCCAGCGCACCTGCTGCGCCCGGCGCCGCTCGTCGAAGGCACCCGATGCCTTCGCGCGGTCCTGGTGCTCGACCAGCTTCGCCCACACCTCGGCGAGCCCCTCGCCGGTCAGCCCGGCGCAGGTCAGCACCGGCACGTCCCACTCGGAGTGCCCGCGCAGCATCCGGATCGCCCCGGCCAGCTCGCGGGCGGCCTTCCGGGCGTCGCCGGCGGCGGGCCCGTCGGCCTTGTTCACCGCGATGACGTCGGCGATCTCCAGGATGCCGCGCTTGATGCCCTGCAGCTGGTCGCCGGTGCGGGCCAGCGTGAGGAAGAGGAACGAGTCGACCATCTCCGCGACGGTGACCTCGGACTGCCCGACGCCGACGGTCTCCACCAGCACGACGTCGTAGCCGGCCGCCTCGACGACGACCATCGACTCCCGCGTCGCCTGCGCGACCCCGCCGAGCGTCCCGGCGGTCGGCGCGGGCCGGATGAAGGCGTTGCGGTCGACGGCGAGGCGGGCCATGCGGGTCTTGTCGCCGAGGATCGACCCGCCCGACCGCGCCGACGACGGGTCGACCGCCAGCACCGCCACCCGGGAGCCGGCCGCGGTGAGGTCGACGCCGAGCTGGTCGATGAACGTCGACTTCCCCACCCCCGGCACCCCGGAGATGCCCACCCGCCGCGCCTTGCCGGCGTGCGGCAGCAGCTCGACCAGCAGCTCCTGCGCCCGCTCGCGGTGGTCGGCGCGGCGCGACTCGACCAGCGTGATCGCCCGCGCCAGCGACCGGCGGTCGCCGCCGAGCACCCCCTTGACCAGCGCGGGGACGTCGGGTGCCGGCGCCACTAGTCGTTCGCTCCCGCGGGTCGCTCCGCTCCTCGCTCGCTGGCGCTCGCTGCGATGCTCACTCCCCCGTCCGCTCAGCCGTGTCCGAGTCGCTGCGACAGCGTCCGCAGCAGCTCCTGCGCCGCCTCGGCGATGACCGTGCCCGGCGGGAACACCGCGGCCGCGCCCATCTCCCGCAGCCGCGGGACGTCGTCGGGCGGGATGACACCGCCGACCACGACCAGGACGTCGTCGGCCCCGAGCTCGGCCAGCGCGTCGCGCAGCGCCGGCACCAGCGTCAGGTGCCCGGCGGCCAGCGACGAGACGCCGACGACGTGCACGTCGGCCTCGACCGCCTGCCGCGCGACCTCCTCCGGCGTCTGGAACAGCGGGCCGACGTCGACGTCGAAGCCGAGGTCGGCGAACGCGGTGGCGATGACCTTCTGCCCGCGGTCGTGGCCGTCCTGGCCCATCTTGGCGACCAGGATGCGGGGGCGGCGCCCCTCGGCGTCGGCGAACGCCCCGGTCATCCGGCGGGTCTCCTCCACCGGGCCCGAGCTGCCGGCCTCGTCGCGGTACACACCGGAGATGGTGCGCACCTGGCCGGCGTGCCGCCCGTGGACCTCCTCGAGCGCGTCGGAGATCTCCCCGACCGTCGCCTTGGCCCGCGCGGCGTCGACGGCCAGCTTGAGCAGGTTGTCGCCGAGGTCGCGGCCCCGTCGTCCCTCGGCGGCGGCGCGGGCGGCGTCGGTGAGCCGGCGCAGCGCGTCGGCCACCGCCGAGTCGTCCCGGGAGGCGCGCAGCTCCGCGAGCTTGGCCTTCTGCTGGGCGAGCACGTCGGCGTTGTCGACGCGCAGCACCTCGATCGCCTCGTCGGCCTCGACCCGGTACTTGTTGACGCCGATGACCGGCTGCCGGCCGGAGTCGATGCGCGCCTGGGTGCGGGCGGCGGCCTCCTCGATGCGCAGCTTCGGGATGCCGTCGTCGATGGCCTGGGCCATGCCGCCGTGCTCGGCGACCTCCTGGATGTGCGCCCAGGCGCGCCGGGCCAGGTCGTAGGTCAGCTTCTCCACGTACGCCGAGCCGCCCCACGGGTCGATGACCCGCGTCGTCCCCGACTCCTGCTGCAGCAGCAGCTGGGTGTTGCGGGCGATCCGCGCGGAGAAGTCGGTGGGCAGCGCCAGCGCCTCGTCGAGGGCGTTGGTGTGCAGCGACTGGGTGTGCCCCTGGGTGGCGGCCATGGCCTCCAGGCAGGTGCGGACGACGTTGTTGTAGACGTCCTGCGCGGTCAGCGACCAGCCCGACGTCTGCGAGTGGGTGCGCAGCGACAGCGACTTGTCCTTCCGCGCGCCGGCCTCCTTCGCCAGCCGCGCCCACAGCAGCCGGCCGGCGCGGAGCTTGGCGACCTCCATGAAGAAGTTCATGCCGATGGCCCAGAAGAAGCTCAACCGCGGCGCGAACGCGTCGATGTCCAGGCCCGCGGCCTTGCCGGCGCTCAGGTACTCGACGCCGTCGGCGAGGGTGTAGGCCAGCTCCAGGTCGGCCGTCGCCCCGGCCTCCTGGATGTGGTAGCCGGAGATGGAGATCGAGTTGAAGCGGGGCATCTCCGCCGACGTGAAGGCGAAGATGTCGCTGATGATCTGCATCGACGGCTTCGGCGGGTAGATGTAGGTGTTGCGGACCATGAACTCCTTGAGGATGTCGTTCTGGATGGTCCCCGTGAGCTGGTCCGGCGCCACCCCCTGCTCCTCGGCGGCGAGGACGTAGAGCGCCAGGACGGGCAGGACGGCGCCGTTCATCGTCATCGAGACGCTCATCCGGTCCAGCGGGATGCCGTCGAACAGCTGCCGCATGTCCAGGATCGAGTCGATCGCCACCCCGGCCATGCCGACGTCGCCGACCACGCGCGGGTGGTCGGAGTCGTAGCCCCGGTGGGTGGGCAGGTCGAACGCGACCGACAGGCCCTTCTGCCCGGCGGCGAGGTTGCGGCGGTAGAACGCGTTGGACTCCGCCGCGGTGGAGAAGCCCGCGTACTGGCGGACCGTCCACGGCTGGGTCGTGTACATCGTCGGGTAGGGCCCGCGCAGGTAGGGCGGCAGGCCGGGGTAGGTGCGGAGGAAGTCCAGCCCGGCGAGGTCGGCCGGGGTGGCCAGCGGCGGGACGGCGATGCCCTCGGGGGTCTCCCAGCTCGCCTCCGCCACGCCGCGCCCGGTCGCCTCCTCGAACGCCTTGGCCCAGTCGTCGGCGCCGGCCGGCGCCGCCGGGCGGCCCAGCTCGACGCCACTGAAGTCGGGGATGCCGCTCATGCCGTGACTCCCAGCTGCTCGTGGACCGTCCGCAGGGCGGCCAGCGCGTCACACCCGGCGTACACGTACCCGTCGACGCCGTCCACCGCGAGCGAGGGCTTCCCCGCCAGCCAGACCGACGTCGCGCCGGCGGCCCGGAGCTCGGCGGCCAGCGCCGCGGCGGACTCCGCGTAGTCGGCGTCGGTGCCGCAGATGCAGGCCACGGTCGTCCCGGACCCGGCCAGCCCCGAGGCGCCGTCGGCCGCCGGGGTCTCGACGCCGCCGGCCTGGAACAGGTTGGCCGCGAAGGTGGCCCGGGCGGTGTGCCGGGCGATCGGGCCGAGCGTGGCCAGGTACACCCGCGGGCGGGACGGCGCGGCGTCGGCGCGGTCGCGCAGCTCCTCGTACTCCTGCGCCGCGCGCACCCGGGGCAGCCCGCCGGTGGGGTGCAGGTCGGCCGCGGGCTGCCGCCGGGGCAGCTCCTCCGCCAGGTTGGGGAACTCGCTGACGCCGGTGATCGCGTCGGCGCGAGTCGCCAGCCGCGTCGCGCGGGCGTCCCAGGCGGCGGCCAGCCGGTCGCGCACCAGGCCGGAGTCCAGCGCCGCGGCCAGCCCACCCGCCCGCTCGATCTCGGTGAACCAGGCCCAGGCGGCCTGCGCGAGGTCCTCGGTGAGCGACTCGACGTACCAGGAGCCGCCGGCCGGGTCGAGCACGCGCGCGAGGTGCCCCTCCTCCACCAGGAGGCTCTGGGTGTTGCGCGCGATCCGCCGGGAGAACGCGTCGGGCAGGCCGAGCGCGGCGTCGAAGGGCTGCACGGTGACGACGTCGGCGCCGCCCACGCCCGCGGCGAAGCAGGCGACCGTGGTGCGCAGCATGTTCACCCACGGGTCGCGCCGCGTCGTCATCACCGACGACGTCACCGCGTGCTGGCGCTGCGCCCGGGCGCCCTCCGACGCGCCGCTCACCTCGCCGACCCGGTCCCACAGCCGGCGGGCGGCGCGCAGCGCGGCGATGGTCGTGAACTGGTCGGCCGACGCGGAGTAGCGGAACTCCAGGGCGCCGAACGCCTCGTCGACCGGCAGCCCGCCGTCGGTGAGCGCCCGCAGGTAGGCGACGCCCGCGGCCAGCGAGCAGCCGAGCTCCTCGACCGCGGTGGCCCCGGCGTCGGCGAAGACGGTGGCGTCGACGACGACGGTGCGCCAGCCGGCGGGCGCGCGGCGGGCGAGGGCGGCCAGGCCGGTGAGGTCCTGCTCCTGCCCCGAGGCGGCGTGCACGCCGAGCGGGTCGAGGCCGAGCGAGCCGCCGGGCGCGAGGTCGGTGCGGTCGCCGACCAGCGCCAGCAGCGCCTCGGCGGCCGGCGCCCCGCCGGAGACGGCGACCGGCGCGAGGTCGAGGTAGACGTCGGCGAGCGCGTCGCCGAGGGCGTCCACGGGCACCGCGCCCTCGCCGAGCTGCAGCCACAGCGAGGTGACGCCGTTCTCCAGGTCCGCCGCGATCGCCTCGCGGGTCGTGGCGACGTCGGGGTGTGCGTGCCGCTGCCGGACGTCCCAGCCGGCGGGCACCCCGCTGTCCGGGTGCGACCCCGCGCGGGCGCCGCGGACGAACGGGGGCAGGCCGGGCACGCCGACCGCCGTCGGGAGGTCGCCGGCGTCGTCGGCGTCGTAGAGCGGCGCGACCTGCACGCCGGTGGCCACCGTGCGGCGCAGCGCGTCCTCGACCGGGTCGGGCAGCTCCTCGCGGCCGGCCTTGCGCAGGACGCCGGCGACGAGCTCGCGCCAGGCGCCGCGGTCGGCGGGGGCGAAGCCGCCGGCGAGGGACAGCTCGTCGGGGACCGCGTGCTCGGCGGGGACCTCGTCCTCGCCGGGCGTCACTGTCTCGGTGGCGCTCATCGGTGAACTCCTCCCAGTCGAGGAAGGTTCTACCGGCGCTCCCCCGACCGCGGACGCGCGGGGTGGGCCGCGGGCGGCGCCCCGGCCGACGGGCCCGACGTGCCGGCGTCGGCCGTGAGGGCCTGCAGCGCGGTGCGCACGAGCAGCCGCACGCCCACCCCGATCGCCCGCTCGTCGACGTCGAAGGTGCCGCGGTGCAGGTCCAGCGGCGCCCCGCCGCCGTGCGTGCCGAGCCGGGCGAGGGCGATCGGCAGCACGTCGGCGTACCAGCCGAAGTCCTCGCCGCCCATGCTCTGCGGCGACTGGCGCAGGTTCTCCGCGCCGACGGTCTGCAGCGCCGCGGCCCGCAGCAGCGCGACCGCGCGGGGATCGTTGACCACCGGCGGCACCCCGGGCACGTAGTCGACGTCGACCTGCGCGCCGGTGGGCGCGGCGACCTGCTCGACCAGGCGGCGCAGCAGCGCCTCGGCGCCCTTCCACTCGTCGCGGTCGAGCACCCGCACGGTGCCGCGCAGCGTGCCGCGCTGCGGGATGGCGTTGGCCGCGACGCCGGCGTTCACCGCGCCCCACACCAGCGAGAACCCGGCCCGCGGGTCGACCTGGCGGGACAGCAGCCCGGGCAGGTCGGTGATCAGCCGGCCGAGCGCGTCGACGAGGTCGACGGTCAGCTGCGGCCGGGCGGTGTGCCCGCCGGGGCCGGTCAGGGTGACGTCGACCCGGTCGCAGGCCGCGGTGATCGAGCCGGTCCGCAGGCCCACCGTGCCCACGGGGATCGCGGGGTCGCAGTGCAGCGCGAACGCCCGCGAGGCGCCCTCGAGCGCCCCGGCCGCGACCACGTGCGTCGCGCCGCCGGGCACGGTCTCCTCGGCGGGCTGGAACACGCAGCGCACCGTGCCGGGGAGATCGTCGAGGTCGGCCAGGGCCAGGGCCGCGCCGAGGACGGCGGTGGTGTGCACGTCGTGCCCGCAGGCGTGGCACATGCCCTCGCGGGTGGAGGCGTACGGCACGTCCTTGAGGTCGGCCAGCGGCAGCGCGTCGATGTCGGCGCGCAGCACCACCGTGGGCGGCCCCGACCCGACCTCGACGACGAGACCGGTGCCGGTGGGCAGCCGCCGCGGGGCGAGGCCGGCCTCGGTGAGCCGCTGCTCCAGGAACGCCGTCGTCTCGACCTCGGCGAAGGCGAGCTCGGGGTGCATGTGCAGGTGGCGGCGGACGCCGACCAGCGAGTCGGCGCGCCCGGCCACCCAGGCGTCGAGTCCGGCGGCGAGCTCCTCGGGTCCGCGGGTCATGCGGCGTGCCCGCCGGCGCACGCCGCCGGGCCGGGGACGGGGCCGTCGGTGGCGGGGCCGTCGGTGGCGGGGCCCGAGGTGGGCAGCCCGTTCTCGCGCTCGGCCAGCAGCAGGTCGACGACGGCGCGCAGGTCGCCGTCGGCGGCGAGCGCCGCGGCCCGCTGCCGCTGGTAGGAGGCGCCCACCGCGAGCACCCGCTCGACGCCGGCGAGCTCGGCCTCGCAGCCGAGCCGGCGGGCGGTCGGCTCGAGGTCCTCGGCGAGGTCGAGCAGCGCCTGCCGGACCGGCCGCACGGTGCCCTTCTCGTCAACGACGACGTCGGCGTCCAGGCCCCAGCGGGCAGCCCGCCACTTGTTCTCCCGGAGCACCCAGCTCGGCGGGGTCGGCAGCGTGTAGCCGCGGTCGAGCTGGCTGTCGAACTGCTCGACCAGGCACTGCGACAGCGCCGCCACCACCCCGATCTCCTCGAGCGTGGGCAGCCCGTCGCAGATGCGCAGCTCCACGGTGCCGAAGCCGGGGTGCGGGCGGATGTCCCACCACACCTCGCGGACGCTCTCGATCGACCCGGTGGAGATGAGCGTCTCCATGTAGGTCTCGAAGCCGGCCCAGTCCGGCAGCTGGGTGGGCAGCCCCGCGGTGGGCATGCCCTCGAACACCTTGCTGCGCGCCGAGGCGAGGCCGGTGTCGCAACCGACCCAGAACGGCGAGGACGCCGACAGCGCCAGGAAGTGCGGCACGTACTGGGTGAGCGCGTTGACGATCGGCATCGCCTTGTCCGGCGAGCGGACGCCGACGTGCACGTGGACGCCGAAGATCTGCAGCCGGCGGGCGAGCCACTGCATCCGCTCGACGAGCTGCAGGTAGCGCTCCTTCGGCGAGATGAGCTGGGTCTGCCAGTCGGTGAACGGGTGCGTGCCGGCGCACATCAGGCCCAGCCCGCGGCGGTCGGCGGCCGCGGCGACCTCGGCGACGGTGCCGGCGAGGTCGGCGAGGGCCTCCTCCACGGTGGTGCAGACGCCGGTGATGACCTCGACGGTCGACTGCAGCAGCTCGTGCTTGGCCTTGGGGTGCTCCTCGGCGCCGTCGGGGCGGAGCTCCTCGAGGATCTCGTTCGCGCCGGCGGTGAGCTCGCGGGTCCCGCGGTCGACGAGCTGCAGCTCCCACTCGACGCCCAGGCTGGCGCGCTCGGAAGAGGAGAAGGGGATCTGCACGCGATGAGGATAGGGACGACCGGCCCCGTGCACCCCCCGAACGGCGCGGGCTACGGGACGGGGACCAGCTCCGCGCCCGCCGCCTCGGGCAGCCGCAGCAGCGCCGCGGGCACCCGCTCGACCACGGCGGCGAGCGCGCGGCGGCCGTAGAGGTCGGGGTGGACGAGCACGCAGCACAGGTCCCGGCCGACCACGGTCACGCCGCGGCCGTCGGCGGTGGGGACCAGCGCCTCCACCCGCGACCACGGGATCCCGTGCACGTCGCCGTCGGCGTCGCGGTGGGCCAGGCCCTCGTCGGAGAGGACCAGCGCCACCCGCGCCGCCGGGTCGAGCAGCCGTCGGTGCCACGGCGGGCGGAACAGGGTGCCCATGGGCAGCTCCGGCAGCGTCCCGCACAGCGGCCGGCGGGGCACCCCGGCCGGCCCCTCCCAGGCGACGGTGTCGGGCACGGCAAGGACGGCGGTCGGCTCGGCGCGGCGCAGCGCCTCCCGCACGGCGGCCGGCGTCACCGCGCGCCAGGTGGCGAGCGTCTGCGCGGCCGTGCGGAACGGCAGCCCCGTGGCGGCGCAGTAGGCGGCGTCGGCGAGCTCGGCGCCGGCGGCGTCCTCCTCGTCGAGCTCGGCCTCGAGCCCCGCGACGGCGTGCGCGACCTCGGCGTCGGACGGGCCGTCGGCGCACAGCTCCGCGAAGGTGGCCCATAGCAGGTCGGCGACCTCGGCGTCGCGGCCGGAGCGGGCGTCGACCACGAGGGCGACCTCCCGGCGGTCGGGCGCGAGGTCGAGGGTGAGCGAGTCGACGGCGTAGGACAGGCCGCGGCCGTGCCGCGCGCGCTCGCGCAGCCGCTCCCCCGCCACCTGCACGCCCACCGCCAGCGCGGCGTCGGCGGGCCGGTCGGTGGCCAGCAGCAGCCCGACGCCGGGGACGTCGGTGCGGGTCCACACCGGCCCGTCCTGCGGGCGGGGCGCAGGCAGGCGCCGCACCGGACGCGGCCCCTCGGGCAGCGGCAGCCGGAGCCCGGCCGGCAGCGGGCCGTGGCACCACAGCGCGGCGTTGCCGCGGACGAACCAGCGGGCGGCGTGCGCGCGGACGGTGTCCTCGTCGAGGTACTCCGGCCCCGGCCCCGCGGAGACGGTGAGCCCGGGGCCGGTCAGCCCGTAACGGGCGGCCCACAGGGCGCTGACCGTCGTGGACGCCGAGCCGCAGCCCTCCGCCTGGAGCACGCCGGCCTCGGCGGCGATCCGGTCGGTGGGCAGGTCGGCCAGCGCCCGGCACACGGCCTCGAGGAAGGCGCGCACCGCCTCCGGGCGGCCGGTGGCGAAGAAGGAGGTGCTGTCGACGTCGGTGACGGCGTTGCAGCGCAGGTGCGTGCGGGGCAGCGCGGCCATGGCCAGGTGCTCGACGAGGTGGGTGACCTCGATGGTCGCGAAGGTCTCGTCGCGCAGGCCCACGCCGAACACCAGCGCGGCGGTGGTCCGCTCCCGTCCGCCCGCGCTGAACACGGGCACCCCGTCGACCACCGTCCGCTGCACACGGCCATCGTCGGGGCCCGGCGTCCCGCCGTCCCCGGCCGACACGCGGCCGGGGACGGCTGGGACGGGTGGGTCAGCGGGTCAGGCCGAACACCGAGATCGTGCCGTCGTCCTCGTTGCTGGTGAGGAACAGCTGCCGGTTCGGCACGGCGAGCAGGCCCTCGGGGGCGTCGCCGGTCGGCAGCACCTGCAGCAGCCGCGGCCGGCGCTCGTCGCCCAGGTCGTACACGAGGACGGCGTCGCCGCGCTCGGAGCCGACGAAGGCGTACGTCGTGCCGCGGATGCCGGCCACCTCAGCGCCCTCGAACTCCGCGCCCTTGTCGTCGCTGCGCCCGTCCGGGTACCGCCCGGCGTCGGCCAGGGCCTGCTCGGCCGAGGTGCCCGACGAGGACACGACCGCGCCCGACGGCGAGAACACCGTCCAGCCGCGGCCGCCGCTGGGCTCCGCGGCGAGGTCGCCCTCGTCGGCGGTCAGCAGGTTCCCGTCCGGCGTCCACTGCACGGCGTCGGGCTCGCGCGGGGCGGTGAAGGCGTCGTCGAAGGCGACCGTGCCGTCGTCGGCGGTGTCGGCCTGCTGCGACACCGTGCCGGCCGAGAAGGAGCCGACCACCCGCCGCTGCCGCAGGTCGACCAGCGCGACGGCGTTGTTCTCCTGCAGCGTCACCGCGGCCACGTCCCGCTGGCTGACGTCGACGTACTCCGGCTCCGGGTCCGCCGGGAAGGCCAGGCCGGGCAGGCCCGCGAGCTCCACCCGGTCGACCGTCCAGCGGGCCGGCTGGCCCTGCAGCTCCACGACCGACAGGAAGCCGGCCGGCGGCTGCGGCAGCCCGCCCTCGACGCCGCCGACCTCGAGCTCCTCGTCGCGCTGGTTCTCGATCGCGATCGCGGCGTAGCGGCCGTCGGGGCTCAGCCCGATGGAGTCCGGCTGGCCGCCGAGCGGCCGCTCGGTGACGACGGCGAGGGTGCGCAGGTCGATGACGACGAGGCGGCCCGACGGGGCGGTGAACGCACCGTCGGTGTCGTCGACGACGGCGAGCGCGAAGCGGCCGTCGCGGGTGACGGCCACCGAGGTGGGCTCCCCGCCGACGTCGACGGCGCCGGCCTGGCGGGGCTGCTCGGGGCGGCTCAGGTCGACCACGCCGACCTGGCCGGTCGCGGAGTCGGTGTAGAGCACGGTGCGGCCGTCGGGGGTGACCGAGAGGATCTCGGCCACCTCGCCGGCGACGTCGAAGGTGGCCAGCTCGGCGAACACCGGCGCGGGCTGGGCGGGCGCGGCGGCGGCCGGCGCGGCCGTGGCGGCGAGGGCGAGCAGCGCCAGCGGGGCGGCGGTGCGGAGCAGGCGGAGGGACGAGCGCGTCACGGGGGTCCTCGGGGTCCGGCGGAGGGGTCCCGCCGACCCAAGCCGCCCCCGGTGACGCGCCGGTGGCCGCCGGGTGACCGCCCGGCGTGCCCCGGGTGACCGGCCGCCCGGTGTCAGGCGACGGGGACGACGGTCCCCGGCCGCGGCGCCGACCAGCGCTGCGGGTGCACGACCTCGCGGAGCCGCGCGCTGACCTGGTCGACGGCGCGCTGCCCGAAGACCGCCCTCTCCACCGGCACCAGGCACATGTTGCCGCCGACGACCACGACGCCGCCGTCGTCGAGGATCGGGAAGACGTTCTCCACCTGCGACCAGGCGATGGCGTGCACGTCGCCGTCGGGGTCGCGGTGGGCGATGCCCTGGTCGCCCAGGACGATCGCGCGGTTGCCGGCGCGGCCGAGCACCCGCTGGGCGAGCGACGGCCGGATGGTGCGGCCGGGCACCGCCTCGCGGGTCAGGCCGCAGATCAGCCAGCGCTGCAGACCCGGCAGGCCGGCGAAGTCCGACCACTCGGGCACCTGCAGCAGCGCGCTGCGGCGCACCCGCTCGAGCGCCGCCTGCGCCTCCGGCGCGGTCACCGCGGTGCACGCCTCCATCCACGCGGCCAGCGGCAGCGCCGGGATGCCGGTGACGGCCGAGACGGCGGCGTCCATGAGGTCGGAGCGGACGAGCTCGTCCTCGTCCGCGGCGTCGAGCGCCTCCTCCAGGCCCTCGCGGGCGTGCGCCAGCTCCGCCGCGCCCGGGCCGGTGCGGCAGAGGTCCTGGAACTGCGTCCAGAGGATCTCGGCGACCGCGCCCTCCTGGCCCTCCCGGGCGTCGACGACGACGGCGACCTCGCGGCGGTCGGGGGCGACGTCGTGGGTCACGACCTCGGCGGAGTAGCTCAGGCCGCGCTCGGTGCGGGCGACGTCCTGCACCCGCTCGCGCAGCACGTCGGCGGCCACGCGCAGCGCCGGGTCCCAGGGGCCGGTGGCCGACAGCTGCAGCCCGACGCCCGGCGTCCACGACTTGGTCCACGCGGGGGCGGCCTGGTGGCGGGGCAGCGCGGGGCGGTGCGGCGGGGCCGGCCGGTCGGGCAGCGGCAGGCGCAGGCCCTCGGGCAGCTCGCCGTGGCAGACCAGGGCCGCGTTGCCGCGGACGAACCACGCCGCCGCGTGCGCGCGGATCACCTCGTCGGGCAGGAACTGCGGGCCGGGCCCGCCGGCGAACGCGACGCCCGGGCCGGTCAGGCCGTACCGGGCCGCCCACAGGCTCTCGACCAGCCCGCCGCCGGAGCTCGAGCAGTCCTCGGCCTGCAGCACGCCGATCTCGGCGTCGGCCCGCTGCAGCGACAGGTCCGACACCGCCGCGCACACGCCCTCGACGAACTCGCGGACCGCCTCGGGACGGCCGGTCGCGTAGAAGGACGTGGTGTCGACCGTCGTCGTCGCGTTGCACTGGATGTTGCGCTTGGGCAGCGACCCCATGACCAGGTGCTCGACCAGATGGGTGAGCTCCCGGGTCTGGTAGGTCTCGTCCTGGACGCCGACGCCGAACACCAGCACGAGCGTGGTGCGCCGCGGCCCGGGGGCGGAGAAGACCGGCACGCCGTCGATCTGCGAGGTCTGCACGCGGCCATGGTGCGGACGCCTCCCCCGGCCCGTCGGCGACACGCCCTCCGCGGGACGGATGGGGCGGGTGCGCCGCCCCGGAGCCCGCGACCGCCCCGGCGGGCTGGGTTAGCGTCGCCCGGTGAGCGAGAGCACCTCCGACCCCGCGGCCCTGGCCGCCACCGCCGCGACCGCGCTGACCGACGCCCTGGGCGGCGGCCACGACGTCGCCGTCGTCATGGGCTCGGGCTGGGCCCCGGCGGCCGACGCCTTCGGCGAGCCGGCGGCCACCGTCCGCATCGGCGACCTGCCCGGCTTCGCCGCGCCGACGGCGGTCGGCCACGGCGGCGAGGTGCGCTCGGTGCGCGCCGGCGAGCGGCGGGTGCTGCTGTTCCTCGGCCGCACCCACCTCTACGAGGGCCGCGGCGTCGAGCCGGTCGTGCACGGCGTGCGCACCGCGGCCGCGGCCGGTGTGCGCACGGTCGTGCTGACCAACGCCGCCGGCGGGCTGGACCCGCAGCACCGGGTGGGCCAGGCCGTGCTGATCAGCGACCACCTCAACCTGACCGCCCGCTCGCCGCTGGTCGGCGCCGACTTCGTCGACCTCACCGACCTCTACTCCTCCCGCCTGCGCGCGCTGGCCCGCGAGATCGACCCCGAGCTCACCGAGGGCGTGTACGCCCAGCTGCCCGGCCCGCACTACGAGACGCCGGCCGAGATCCGCATGCTGCGCACGCTCGGCGCCGACCTCGTCGGCATGTCCACCGGGCTGGAGGCGATCGCCGCGCGCGCCGCCGGGGCGGAGGTGCTCGGGCTGTCGATGGTCACCAACGCCGCGGCCGGCATCACCGGCGAGAAGCTCGACCACGCCGAGGTGCTCGCGGCCGGCCGGGCCGCGGCGGGCCGGCTGGGCCGGACCCTCGTCGAGCTCATCGGCCGGCTGCCGTGACCCTGCTGGAGCAGGCGCAGGCCTGGGCGGCCGCCGACCCGCACGACGGCGACCGCGCCGAGATCGAGTCCCTGCTCGCGGCCGGGGACGACGCCGAGCTCGAGCGCCGCTTCGCCGGGCCGCTGACCTTCGGCACCGCCGGGCTGCGCGGCCCGCTGCGCGCCGGGCCCGCCGGCATGAACGCGGCCGTCGTCACCCGGGCCGCCGCGGGGCTGGGCGCCTGGCTGACGGCGAACGGGCACGCCGGCGGGGGCGTCGTCGTCGGGTTCGACGCGCGTCGCCGCTCCGACGAGTTCGCCCGGGTCACCGCCGCAGTGCTCACCGCCGCCGGGTTCGCCGTGTCGGTGCTGCCCCGGCCGCTGCCCACCCCGGTGCTGTCCTCGGCGGTCCGCTCCCTGGGCTGCGTGGCCGGCGTGATGGTCACCGCCAGCCACAACCCGCCGCAGGACAACGGCTACAAGGTCTACCTCGCCGACGGCGCCCAGCTCGTGCCGCCGGCCGACCGGGAGATCGAGGCCGCGATCGCCGCGGTCGGGCCGGCCCGCGAGGTGCCCACCGCCGACGGCTGGACCACCCTCGGCGACGAGGTGGAGGCCGGGTACGTGGCCGCGGTGGTGTTGGCGCTCGACCCGGCGCAGGTGCCGGCGATCGTGCGGCAGGGCCTGACGGTGGCCTACACCGCGATGCACGGCGTCGGCGCGGCCACCACGCGCGCGGTGTTCGCCGCCGCCGGGTTCGGGCCCCTGGTGAGCGTGCCCGAGCAGGACGCGCCGGACCCGGCGTTCCCGACCGTCGCCTTCCCCAACCCGGAGGAGCCCGGCGCGGTCGACCTGCTGCAGGACCTGTCCTCCCGCGTGGGCGCCACCGTCGGCATCGCCGAGGACCCCGACGCCGACCGCTGCTCGGTGGTGGTCGACGGCCGCCAGCTCACCGGCGACGAGGTCGGGGCGCTGCTCGCCGACTGGCTGCTGCGCCGCGGCGTGCGGGGGACGTACGCGTCCTCGCTGGTCAGCGGCTCGCTGATGCACGCGCTGGCGCAGGCGCACGGCGTCCGGTCCGCCGAGACGCCGACCGGGTTCAAGTGGATCATCCGGGCGGGCACCGACGCCGAGCCGCTGGTGTTCGGCTATGAGGAGGCGCTGGGCTACGCGGTCACCCCCGACGTCGCCCGCGACAAGGACGGCATCTCCGCGGCCCTCGCCGTCGCGCTGCTGGCCGCGGAGCTCAAGGCCACCGGGCGCACGCTGGTCGACCGGCTCGACGAGCTGGCCCGCGAGCACGGGCTGTTCGCCACCGGCCAGCTGTCGGTGCGGGTCGAGGACCTGTCGCTCATCTCCGGCGCCATGGAGCGGCTGCGCGCGGACCCGCCGCAGCGGCTGCTCGGCCGGCCGGTCACCGCGACCGACCTGCTGGCCGAGGACCCGCCCGTCGACGCCGTCCGGCTGCTCGGCGACGGGGTCCGCGTGATCGTGCGGCCCAGCGGCACCGAGCCGAAGCTCAAGGCCTACCTGGAGACGGTGGTGCCGGTGCACGACGACGCCGGGATCATCGCCGCCCGCGGCCGCGGCGAGGACGAGCTCGACCAGCTGCGCGGCGAGATGGCGCACGCGCTGGGGCTGTAGCCGTGGACGCCGGCGCGCTGGTCTTCGACGTCTTCGGCACCGTCGTCGACTGGCGCGCCGGCGTCGCCCGCGAGGCGGCGCGGCTGCTCGGGCCGGACGTCGACGCCGCGGCCTTCGCCGACGCCTGGCGGGCGCGCTACCAGCCCTCGATGGAGGAGGTGCGCTCCGGCCGGCGGCCGTTCGTGCCGCTGGACGCGCTGCACCGGGAGTCGCTGCCGGCCGCGCTCGCCGAGGTGGGTGGGGGCCCGGTCGCCGACGACGTGGCCGGCGAGCTCGTGCTGGCCTGGCACCGGCTCGACCCGTGGCCGGACTCCGTGCCCGGGCTCGCCCGGCTGCGCCGCCGGCACCTGCTCGCGCCGCTGTCCAACGGCGGCGTCCGGCTGCAGGTGGACCTCGCCCGGCACGGCGGGCTGCCGTGGGACACGGTGCTCGGCGCGGAGGTCGTCGGCCGCTACAAGCCCGACCCGGAGGTGTACGACTCCGCGCCGCGGTTCCTGGCGCTGCCGCCGTCGCGGGTGTGCCTGGTGGCCGCGCACGTCGACGACCTCGCGGCCGCCCGGGAGCGGGGCCTGCGCACGGCGTACGTGCACCGGCCCGCCGAGTTCGGCGGCGACCCGGTGCCGCCGGTCACCGACCCCGCCGCCGACCTCTCGGTCGGCTCGCTGGAGGAGCTGGCGGACGCCCTCGGCTGCTGACCAGCGGGCGCCAGTCCAGCGTCCAGGTCTCCCCCACCGGCAGCGCGCGCCAGCGCCGCCCGGCGTCGGCCAGCGCGTCCGCCGCGGCGGCGAGCCGGTCCGGCGGCAGGCCCAGGCCCGCGGCCTCGCCGGGCAGCACCTGCGCGCCGCGGGCGCTGCGGGCCACCAGGTCGGCCACCCCCTCGGCCCGCTGGATCGCCGCGGCCCGCTCCCGCTTGAGCCGCGCCGAGCGCTCGGCCGCGTGCGGCGGCTGGCGGCCGCTCACGTGCCGCATGCTGCCCCAGACGACGCCGTCGGCCACGCAGCCCCAGATCCCGTCGGCCATCCCGAGCTCGGTCTCCACCAGCGCGTGCACCAGGTCGTGCGGCAGGTCCGACCCCCCGCCGGCGCCGCGCATCGCGAAGACCACGCCGTCGTCCCGCTCGACGACGGTCTCCACCGGACGCCGGTCGGCCAGCCGGGAGAAGGTGAGTCGCACCTCTCCAGGCTGGCCGACGGGGTCAACCGGTTTCACCAGTTCGCGAGCAGGGGCTCCCGCCGCGCCGGGCGGGCGCCGCCGGCGCCGCCGTACTGGTTGGCACCCGGCTCGCCGGGCAGGCAGCCGACCACCACGAACAGCACGATCGGGCCGGCGATCGGCACCAGGCCCCACAGCAGGAACCAGCCGGAGCGGCCGGTGTCGTGCAGCCGGGTGACCGCCGCGCTGACCGACGGCGCGAACAGCGCCAGCGAGACCAGCAGCGTGATCGGCCCGCCGGAGAAGCTGACGTCGGCGCTGTAGTAGTCGTAGCCGTAGGACTGGTAGCTCGTGGAGTACCAGGCCAGGCCGAGCGCGATGTCCGCGACGATCGCGGCGATGCTCGCCGCCCACAGCGGCAGCGCGTAGTGCAGCCAGTAGGTGCGCCGGTCGATCCGGCCGCGGCGGACGTACCAGCTGCCCTGGTCCTGGTACGCCGGCGGGCGGGCGCCGTAGCCGTTGCCGTACGTGGTCTGGTGGCCGTAGCCGTGGGCGTACTCGCTCATGGAGGTGTCTCCCCTGTCCGGCCCCGGTGCCCGGGGCTCCCTGTCGTCGGGGGAGACGATGGCGGCGGCCGCTTGGCCCGCGGTTGGGCGCGGCTGCACCTCCGCCGCAAGCGCGCCGCTAGGCGGTCGGGACGAGCTCCCGGCAGCCGGACGCGAGCGCCCGCTCGGCAGTCTCGAGCACCACGACGACGTCGCGGCCGAAGCCGACGTCGCACGGGTGGTCGCCGCCGGTGAGCGCCGCGGCCTGCAGCTGGTCGACCGCCGCCGACAGCGACTCGACGGCGCTCTCGGTGTCGGGCAGCAGCACCAGCCGGCCGGCGTCGCCGTGCACGGAGAACTCGATGCCGGTGGCCAGGGGCGCCACGGTGTGCGACAGCGTGACGGTGGAGGCGACGCCCGGCGTCGCGTGCTGCAGCACCAGGTGCACCGTGTCCCCGGCGCCGGCGCCCGCCTGCACCGACGCCACCGGTCCCAGTGCCGGCACCAGCAGCGACAGCGCGTGCGGGCCGATGTCCCACAGCGCGCCGTGCTCGCGGCGCCAGGCGGAGTCGAAGGGGCTGCCGGCCAGGGCGCTCAGCCACGACGCGGCGCCGCCGGCGAGCCGGGTGCGCGCGGCCTGCCCGAGCCAGGTCGTCGTCGCGGCCTGGAAGCGGAAGGTGAAGAACACGACCGAGGCGACGCCGGCGGACCGGACCGCGGTCACCACCCGGTCGGCGTCGGCCGTGGTGAGCCCGATCGGCTTCTCCAGCAGCAGGTGCCGGCCCGCGGCGGCGGCCTGCTCGGCCAGCGGCACCTGGACGTCGGGCGGCACGGCGACGGCGACGGCGTCGACCTGCTCGAGCAGCGCGGCGAGGTCGGAGGTGCCGGGGACGTCGAACTCGGCGCCGACGGCGGCGGCCTTCTCCGCGTCGCGACCCCAGATGCCGGCGAGCTCCGCGGTGGGGTGCGCCGCGATCGCCGCGGCGTGGACGGTGCGGGCCCAGTGACCGGTGCCCAGGACGGCGAACCGCATGGTCAGACGGCGCCGAACTGGCGGTCGCCGGCGTCGCCGAGGCCGGGGACGATGTAGGCCTGGTCGTTGAGGCCCTCGTCGACGCTGGCGGTGAACACCCGCAGCGGGAGCCCGCTCTGCTCCAGCCGCTCCAGGCCCGCCGGGGCGGCGAGCGTGCACAGCACGGTGATCTCGGTGGCGCCGCGGTCGGTGAGCAGCGTGCAGCAGTGCACCAGCGAACCGCCGGTGGCCAGCATCGGGTCGAGGACGAACACGTGCCGGCCGACCAGCGACTCCGGCAGCGAGGCCATGTAGGCCTCGGGCTGGAAGGTCTGCTCGTTGCGGGCCAGGCCCACGAAGCCCATCTGCGACTCGGGCAGCATCCCGTGCGCGGTGTCGGCCATCCCGAGGCCCGCGCGCAGCACCGGCACGATCAGCGGCGGCGACGCCAACCGGTAGCCGGTGGTCTCGGTGACCGGGGTGGTGATCGGCTCCTCGGCCACCTCGAGGTCACGGGTGGCCTCGTAGACCAGCATCTGGGTCAGCTCCCGCAGCGCCGCCCGGAAGGCGGCGTTGTCGGTCCGCTCGTCGCGCATGCGCGAGAGCCGGGCCCGGGCGAGCGGGTGGTCGACGACGGTCAGCTGCACGGGCGCCACCGTAACGGTCGCGCCCAGGGGGCGACGGCGCGGAACGGGGACCCCTCCCCGCACGGGGGAACCGCGGTCCCGGGGCGGCCCGCCGCACTGGGAGGATGGGCGCATGACCCACGTGCTCGACCCCGGGACGCTCGCGGCCGGGACCCGGCCCACCCCCGGGTCCGGAGCGGCGCTCGACGACGTGACCCGGTCCGACGCCGCCCTCCGCGCCTTCCTGCACGGGCTGCCCGGCGTCGACCAGGTCGGCGCCGAGCAGCGCGCCGCCACGCTCGGCACCCGCTCGATCAAGACCACCGCCAAGGCGTGGGCGATCGACACCGCCATCTCGATGGTCGACCTCACCACGCTCGAGGGCGCCGACACCCCCGGCAAGGTGCGCAGCCTCGCCGCGAAGGCCCGCCGCCCCGACCCGACCGACCTCACCGCCCCGCCGGTGGCCGCCGTCTGCGTCTACGGCGACCTCGCCGGCGTCGCGCGGGAGGCGCTGGCCGGCACGGGCATCCACGTCGCCGCCGTGGCCACCGCGTTCCCGAGCGGGCGGGCCAGCCGGGAGGTGAAGCTCGCCGACGTCCGCGACGCCGTGGCGAACGGCGCCGACGAGATCGACATGGTCATCGACCGCGGCGCGTTCCTCGCCGGCCGCTACCTCGAGGTGTTCGAGGAGATCGTCGCCGTCAAGGAGGCGTGCGGCAGCGCCCACCTCAAGGTCATCCTCGAGACCGGCGAGCTGGTCACCCTCGACAACGCCCGCCGCGCCTCCTGGCTGGCCATGCTCGCCGGCGGCGACTTCATCAAGACCTCCACCGGCAAGATCTCACCCGCGGCCACGCTGCCGGTCTGCCTGGTGATGCTCGAGGCGGTACGCGACTTCCGCGCCGCCACCGGCACCCAGGTCGGCGTCAAGCCCGCCGGCGGCATCCGCACCACCAAGGACGCCGTCAAGCACCTGGTGATGGTCAACGAGACCGTCGGCGCCGACTGGCTGTCCCCCGACTGGTTCCGCTTCGGCGCCTCCAGCCTCCTCAACGACCTGCTCCTGCAGCGGCAGAAGCTGCGCACCGGCCACTACTCCGGCCCCGACCACGTGAGCGTCGACTGATGACTGCACCCGCCCAGCCCGGCCCCCTGTTCGAGTACGCCCCCGCACCCGAGTCGCGCTCGATCGTCGACGTCCGGCCCTCCTACGGCCTGTTCGTCGACGGCGAGTTCGTCGACGGCTCCGGCGAGTCGATGAAGACCGTCAACCCGGCCACCGAGGAGGTGCTCAGCGAGGTCGCGGTGGGCACCGAGGCCGACGTCGACCGCGCCGTGCGGGCCGCGCGCCGGGCGTTCACCCGCGTGTGGGGGCCGATGCGCCCCGCCGACCGCGGCAAGTACCTGTTCCGGATCGCGCGGATCCTGCAGGAGCGGGCGCGGGAGTTCGCCGTCCTGGAGTCGCTCGACAACGGCAAGCCGATCCGGGAGTCCCGCGACGTCGACGTGCCCCTGGCCGCGGCGCACTTCTTCTACCACGCGGGCTGGGCCGACAAGCTGGCCCACGCGGGTCTCGGCCCCGACCCGCGCCCGCACGGCGTGGCCGGCCAGGTCATCCCGTGGAACTTCCCGCTGCTGATGCTGGCGTGGAAGGTCGCGCCGGCGCTGGCCACCGGCAACACCGTCGTCCTCAAGCCCGCGGAGACCACCCCGCTGACGGCGCTGCTGTTCGCCGAGGTGTGCCGCCAGGCCGACCTGCCCCCGGGCGTGGTCAACGTCGTCACCGGCGCCGGCGACACCGGCCGCGCGGTGGTCGAGCACGACGACGTCGACAAGGTCGCCTTCACCGGCTCCACCGAGGTGGGCCGCTCGATCGCCCGCGCCGTCGCCGGCACCCGCAAGGTGCTCACGCTGGAGCTCGGCGGCAAGGCGGCGAACATCGTCTTCGACGACGCCCCGATCGACCAGGCCGTCGAGGGCATCGTGCGCGGCATCTTCTTCAACCAGGGCCACGTCTGCTGCGCGGGCTCGCGGCTGCTGGTGCAGGAGTCGGTGCACGACGAGGTGATCGCCTCGCTGCAGCGGCGGATCGGCACGCTGCGCGTGGGGGACCCGCTGGACAAGAACACCGACATCGGCGCGATCAACTCCGCCGAGCAGCTCGCCCGCATCCGGGAGCTGTCCGACGTCGGCGAGGCCGAGGGCGCGCACCGCTGGCAGCCGGCCTGCGACCTGCCCGACCGCGGCTTCTGGTTCCCGCCGACGGTGTTCACCGGCGTCTCCCCCGCGCACCGGATCGCCCGCGACGAGGTGTTCGGGCCGGTGCTCAGCGTGATGACCTTCCGCACGCCCGACGAGGCGGTCGCCAAGGCCAACAACACCACCTACGGGCTCTCGGCCGGCATCTGGACGGAGAAGGGCTCGCGGATCCTGGCGATCGCCGACCGGCTGCGCGCCGGCGTGGTGTGGGCCAACACCTTCAACCAGTTCGACCCGACGTCGCCCTTCGGCGGCTACAAGCAGTCCGGCTACGGCCGGGAGGGCGGCCGGCACGGGCTGGCCGCCTACCTG
This sequence comes from Geodermatophilus nigrescens, assembly GCF_900129495.1. Lineage (GTDB taxonomy): Bacteria > Actinomycetota > Actinomycetes > Mycobacteriales > Geodermatophilaceae > Geodermatophilus > Geodermatophilus nigrescens. Next base: position 628,566 of record NZ_FQVX01000003.1, on the reverse strand, counting down.
AAGGGGGCCTCGCACTGATGTCGGACCGGCTCGCCGTCCGCAAGACCTACAAGCTGTACGTGAACGGGGCCTTCCCCCGCTCGGAGTCCGGCCGCACCTACGAGGTGACCGACGCCCGGGGGGCGTTCCTCGCCAACGCCGCGTGGGCCTCCCGCAAGGACGCCCGCGACGCCGTCGTCGCCGCCCGCGGCGCGTTCGGGAAGTGGTCGCGCGCCACCGCCTACAACCGCGGCCAGGTGCTCTACCGGGTGGCCGAGGTGATGGAGGGCCGGCACGCGCAGTTCTGCGAGGAGGTGGCGGCCGGCGAGGGCGTGTCCTCGGGGCGGGCGCGGGCCGTCGTGGACGCCGCCATCGACCGCTGGGTCTGGTACGCCGGGTGGACCGACAAGCTGGCCGCCGTCCTCGGCAGCGCGAACCCGGTCGCCGGGCCGTTCTTCGACTTCTCGCTGCCCGAGCCCACCGGCGTCGTCGCGGTGCTGGCGCCGCAGCGGTCCTCGCTGCTCGGCCTGGTCAGCGTGCTGGCGCCGGTGCTGGCCGGCGGCAACACCGCCGTCGTCGTGACCTCCCACCGGCGGCCGCTGCCGGCGGTGACGCTCGGCGAGGTGCTGGCCACCAGCGACGTCCCGGGCGGGGTGGTCAACCTGCTCACCGGCGACGCCGGGGAGATCGGCCCGTGGCTGGCCGAGCACGACGACGTCGACGCCATCGACCTCACCGGCGCCCCGGCCGACCGGGCGCTGGAGCTCGAGCGGCTGGCCGCCGGGAGCATCAAGCGGGTCGTGCGCCCGCCCGCCGAGGAGCCGGACTGGACCGCCGACCCCGGCACCTCCCGGATGACGCCGTTCCTGGAGACCAAGACGGTCTGGCATCCCAAGGGGGTCTGAGGACGCCTGCCCCGCCGCCGGTCAGCCGACGGGCGGCGGGGCCCGCCGGACCGGTACCGACCTGATCCCGCGGGCGCGCTCCGGGTCGGACCCGGCAGGATGGGCTCCGTGGCCAGGCCCAGCATCGTCCCCATCGCGCTCACCGTCGACGACCGAACCGGTTACACGCTGTGGGCGCCGCCGTGGGAGGAGGACGGCGAGGAGTGGCAGGCGTTCCTCGGCACGTCCGAGGGCGAGACCGCCACGGTGCACCTGTTCCCCACCCCGTCGGCGCTGGCCGCGTTCTGCCGCACGCGCACCGACCACGACCTCGCCGACCACCCGGTCTGGCCGGTCGTCACCGGGCTGGGCGCCGAGGACCTGACGCCCGACGACGACCACCGCTACGACCTCGACGGCGTCTACGACACCGCCGCGGAGAACCCCGACCGGTGGGCGGTCGAGGAGCTGGCGGCCACCATCGACATCGTCAGCCGGCTGGCCGAGTGCCTGGACACCGCCGGCGCCGACGACGAGGACGCACCGCGCGCCCGCACCGACGGGGACGCCGACGACGACGAGGACCTCGAGGACGAGGAGACCGAGTTCCCGGCGCTGGCCGAGCTGGTCGCCCGCCCGGAAATCGGCTCCCTGGGCCTGGGCGTCGACGCCTTCGTGGGCCGCTCCGGCGAGGACGCCTGGGTCGGTGTCGGCGGGGCGCTCGACGAGCTGTGGGAGGACGTGATCGAGGAGCTGTCCGGTCACCTGGACTGGACCGGCTCCGGCACCACCACGGTCGACGCCTACCCCACGGCCGACGACGAGGACCTCGACGACGACCTGGGCGGGGACGCCGACGACGAGGAGGACGACGCCCCGGCGGAGCGCACGGTCGCGCTCGGCTCCGACGGCAGCGGCAACCGCCCGGCCGCCGGGTCCACCGCGGCCGCGCCCGCGGAGGCGGCGACCGCCGGGATGAGCACCATCCGCGGCGGGAGCCGGATCACCGCCACCCCGGCCGCCGTCGCCGCGGCCGCGGAGTTCTGGGAGGCGGTGGGGATCCTGCCGGTCGAGCTGGTGGTCCCCGACGGCGCCGGCGTGACGCTGCGCTGCTACGTCGACGACGTCGCCCGCTTCCTCGGCCGCGACGGCGAGATCTGGCTCTTCGACACCCCGGCCCAGCTCGCCCGGTTCATCGCCGGCGACGAGGACCACGACCTCACCGAGATCGCCTCGTGGCCGGAGGTCGCCGACACCGACACCCTCCCGCTGCCGGCCGAGCAGGACCGCTACGACCTGACCGAGCTCTCCGAGGTGCTGGCCGAGGTCGCCGGCGGCGCGGCCGGGCTGGTCGACCACGGCACGCTGGGGCAGCCGGTGGAGGGCGTGCGCGACGTCGCCGAGTACGCCGGGCTGTCACGGGTCGAGGAGCTGCTGGCGCCGGGGACGCCGCTCGGCCGGGCGGTGGCGATCGGCGAGCGCGAGCCGGGCACCCCGCTGCGGGCGGAGGACGCCGCGGCGCTGCGGACCGCGTGGGACGAGGTCGTCACCGAGGTCGGCGGGGCGCTGGTCTTCCGCCGCTGACACCCGTGCTCCGCGTCCGGCCCGGACCCGGAGCACGACAGTTCTCCCTGGAGCGGTCGTGCTCTGCCCCGGCCCGGTGGGCAGAGCACGAGGCGGCTCGTCGGGACGCTCGTGCTCTGCCCCGCCCCCGTGGGCAGAGCACGACCCGGCTCCGGACAGCACAGCGGCCGGCCCCCGGGACGGGGACCGGCCGCTGCGTGCGTCAGTCGCGGGCGGGCGCCGGACGGTCGGGACGACCGCCGCGCTCCCCCGGCCCGCGGGACCGGTCGCGGTCCCCGAACGGGCGGCGCGGGCGCTCGCCCTCGCCGAACGGACGGCGGGAACGGTCGCCCTCGCCGGAGGGGCGGCGCGGACGGTCGCCGTCGCGGCGGCCGCGGTCTCCCTCGCCGTACGAGCGGCGGGGACGGTCGCCGTCACGGCGCGGACGCCGGCCGCCGGGGCCGCCGTGCGGACGGCGGGACTCCCGCGCCGGGCGCTCGATCGGCTCCACCGGCACGCCGCTGGCGACGAGCTCGGCGATCGGGGCGTCGCCCGGCCGGATGCGGTCGACGCGCGGGTCGACCTTCGCCTGCCGGAACCGGCGCTTGGCCTGGCCGACCTGGTCGGGCAGCAGCAGCGAGACCACGACACCGGCGGCACCGGCGCGGGCGGTGCGGCCCGAGCGGTGCAGGTAGGTCTTGTGGTCGGCCGGCGGGTCGTAGTGCAGCACCAGCGAGACGTCGTCGACGTGGATGCCGCGCGCGGCGACGTCGGTGGCCACCAGGACCGGGCTGCGGGCGTCCATGAACGCCTCCAGAGCCCGGCGGCGCGCCGACTGGGGCAGCCCGCCGTGGATCGCCTCGGCCTTGATGCCGACGGCCTTGAGGTTCTCCGTCAGCCGGTCGACGCCGAGCTGGGTGCGCGCGAAGACGATGGTGCGGCCCGGACGGGCGGCCAGCTCCTGCGTCACGGGCACCTTGTCGCGGAACGCGAGGCTGTAAGCCAGGTGCTCGGCCGGCGGCGCGTCGTCGCCGGGGCGCTTGACCTCGTGCCGGGCCGGGTCCTTGAGGTAGCGGCGGACCAGGGTGTCGACCTCGCCGTCCAGCGTGGCCGAGAACAGCAGCCGCTGGGCGTCGGGGCGGGTCTGGTCGAGCAGCTCCTGCACGACCGGCAGGAAGCCGAGGTCGGACATGAAGTCGGCCTCGTCGACCACGCTGACCTCCACCTCGGCGAGGGTGGCCTCGCCCTGGGCGATGAGGTCCTGCAGCCTGCCGGGGGTGGCGACGACGACGTCGACGCCGCGGCGCAGCTGGGTGATCTGGCGGTGCATCGGGGCGCCGCCGTAGACGGTGACGAACTGGGCACCGATGGCCTGGCCCAGCGGGGCGAGGTTGTCGGCGACCTGCTGGGCCAGCTCGCGCGTGGGCACCAGCACGAGGGCGCGGGGCGCCCGGGGGCCGCGGCGGGCGGTGAGGCCCATGCGGGCGAGCATCGGCAGGCCGAAGGCCAGCGTCTTGCCCGAACCGGTGGCGGCCTTGCCCAGCACGTCGCGCCCGGCGAGGGCGTCGGGCAGGACGGTGGCCTGGATGGCGAACGGCGCGCGGATGTCGCGCCGCTCCAGCGCCGTCACCAGCTGCTGGGGCAGGCCGAGCGCGGCGAAGGAGGGACCGGCCGGCTCGGGCGCCGGCGCGGGGGTGGTCTCGGTGTCGAGCGAGGTGTCGAGCGAGGTGTCGAGCGAGGTGTCGACGGCGTCGACGGGGTCGAACGAGGTCATGCGGGTGTGGGACTCCGATACAGCTCGGGCGCGTCCCGTGGTGGTTGCGCGGGCGCCACCCCCGGCGTCGGGGTCCGGCGTCCTCACTGGCGGTCGCGGCGTCGCGGGACGCGGCGGACCTGCACGGATGCGCTCATGCCCGGACGGACCGTCCGGGAGGATGTCCGGCGAGTGCCGGCACACCCACGGTAGCAGCGGAGATCACCCGTCCATTCCGGCGCGGGCGGTGGGGGTGGTCACCCGCGCAGCGCGGCGTACCCCGGCCGGACGACGTCGGTGAGCAGCCGGGCGCGGACGGCGTCGTCGGCGAAGGCGGCGGCCAGCGCGCGCTCGGTGACCGCCTGGACGTCGTCCCAGCCCCAGCCGTGCGCGGCGGCGACGTCGGTCAGCTCGCTGGTCACCGACACCCCGCTCATCAGCCGGTTGTCGGTGTTGACCGTGACGGCGAACCCGAGCCGGTGCAGCCGGTCCACCGGGTGCGCGGCGATCGAGGGGTAGGCGCCGGTCTGCACGTTCGACGACGGCGCGACCTCCAGCGGGACCTGCGCGTCGAGCACGCGCTGCGCGACGGGGCCGAGCGGGCCGTCCGCGGGGACCTCGTCGGCGATGCGCACGCCGTGGCCGAGCCGCTCCGCGCGGGCGCCGTCGAGGGCGGCGCGGATGCTGTCGATGCCGGCGGCCTCCCCGGCGTGGATGGTGCGGTGCGCGCCGGCCCGGTCGAGCAGCGCGATGGCCTCGGGGTGCCGGTCCGGCGGGAAGCCGATCTCCGGGCCGGCCAGGTCGAACCCGACGACGCCGGCGTCGCGGTAGCGGACGACGAGGCCCGCGACCTCCTCCCACCGGTCGGCCTGGCGCATCGCGCACAGCAGCGCGCCGACGGTGATCGGGGTGCCCGCGGCGGCGGCCTCGGCGCTGCCCTGCGCGAAGCCGTCGAGGATCGCCTCGACCGCCTCCTCGATCGGCGTGCCGCCGGCGGTCACGAGCTCCGGCGCCATGCGCACCTCGGCGTAGACGACGCCGTCGGCGGCGAGGTCCAGCGCGCACTCGCGGGCCACCCGGCGCACGGCCTCGGGCCGCTGCATCACGCCGACGGTGTGCGCGAACGTCTCCAGGTAGCGGACGAGCGACCCGGAGTCGGCGGCCTCCCGGAACCAGCGGCCCAGCGCCTCGGCGTCACCGGCCGGCAGGTCGCGGTAGCCCGCCTCGTCGGCGAGCTCGAGCACCGTCTGCGGCCGCAGACCGCCGTCGAGGTGGTCGTGCAGCAGGACCTTGGGGGCGCGGCGGATCGAGTCGGCGTCGAGCGGTGCGGGCACCCGCCGACGTTATCTGGTCCCGCGCTCCTGCCAGCGGAAGGTCAGGACGCACAGCACCAGCCCGGCGAGGCACCAGGCACCGAGTACCAGGGCCACCCGCCCGAGCTCCCAGGTGCCCGCCGGCTCGGACGCGGCGAGCGCGTCGGGCAGGAACACCGAGCGCAGGCCCTGGGCCATCCACTTGAGCGGGAAGAAGGACGCGACCGTCTGCATCCAGGTGGGCACCTGGCTGAACTGGAAGAAGACGCCGGAGATGAACTGCAGCACCAGCGCGATCGGCGTGACGGTGGCCGACGCCGACCGGCCGTTGCGGGCCAGCGAGGACACCGCGATGCCGAGCAGCGTGCACGCGGCGGCGCCCAGCGCGGTCACCCAGGCGAAGGTCAGCCAGTCCGCGCCCGTGGGCAGGTCGACGTCGTAGAAGACGACGCCGACGAGCAGCAGGATCGCGATGATGAGGACCGTGACGGCGAGGACCTGCACGACCTTGCCGACGAAGTAGGCGCTGCGCGGCATCGGGGTGCCGTAGAGCGACTTGAGCGTGCCGTCAGCCCGCTCGGTCGCGATGGAGATCGCCATGTTCTGCAGGCTCGCCCCGAGGATGCCCGCGGCGATCACGCCGGCCACGAAGTACTGGGTGAAGCTGACCCCGCTGCCCAGGTCGTAGTCCAGCACCGCGCCGAAGACGACGAGCAGCAGCACGGGGAACACGAGGGTGAAGACCACCGACTCGCGCTGCCGGAAGAACTCCTTGAGCTCCACGCCGGCGCGGGAGCGGTAGACGGCGCCCAGCGAGGGCAGCGCCGGGGTGGTGCGGTCGGTCGTCGCGGCGCTCACGCGCGCTCCTCCCCGATCATCTGCAGGTAGACGTCCTCGAGGGTCGGCCGGGCCACGGCCAGGTCGGGCACCTCGCCGCCGAAGCGCGCGGCCAGGTCGCGGACCAGCGCGGTGGGGGCGCCGGTGGCCTCGCTCCGCCGCACGCCGTCCTCGGTCCAGGTCACCACGGCCGGCGCCCGGCCCCGCCCGCCCAGCTCCGAGGGGACGGCGACCTCCGCCAGCCGGCCGCGGGCGATCACGCCGACCCGGTCGGCGAGCGCCTCGGCCTCGTCGAGGTAGTGGGTGGTCAGGAGCATGGTGGTGCCCAGGTCGCGCAGCGACCGGATCAGCGACCAGAACTGCCGGCGGGCCTCGGGGTCGAAGCCGGTGGTCGGCTCGTCGAGGAACAGCAGGGTGGGCCGGCCGACGATGCCGAGCGCGACGTCGAGCCGGCGGCGCTGCCCGCCCGACAGCGACCGGCCACGCGAGCCCGCCTTCTCCGTCAGGCCGACCAGCTCGAGCACCTCGTCGGGGTCGCGCGGATCGGGGAAGTAGGACGCCTGCGCCCGCAGCAGCTCGCGGCAGGTGAGCTGGCTGTCGCCCGCGCCGGACTGCAGCACGATGCCCAGCTGCGCCTTCCACCGGCGCCCGCCCGAGGCCGGGTCGGTGCCGAGCACCCGCACCTCGCCGCCGTCGCGGTCGCGGAAGCCCTCGCAGATCTCGACCGTCGTCGTCTTGCCGGCGCCGTTGGGGCCGAGCAGCGCGAAGATCTCGCCCCGGCGGATGTCGAGGTCGAGGCCGTCGACGGCGGTGGCGGCGCCGTAGCGCTTCACCAGCCCGCGGACCGAGATCGCCGCGTCCGGGTCGAGGGGCGCCCCGGCCTGCGGGGCGGCGGCGGAGGTCGGCGCCGCGGACGTGCTGGTCACGAGGACCCAGTCTGCTCCTCGGTTCCGGCCCTGCGCCGACCGCCCTCCGTGCGCATGTCCGCGGACGTGCGCACGGAGGGCCCGCTCGTCAAGCCGAGATGCGGTCCAGCAGCAGCGGCAGCGGCTCGTCGCCGGTGTCCACGCCGACGGCGTCCTCCAGGGCCTCCAGCGCCCGCTCGATGCGCGCGGGGTCGTCGGTGTGCAGCTCCAGCAGCGGCTGGCCCTCGGTCACCTGCTCCCCCACTGTCGCCGTCCAGGTGACGCCGGCCGCGGCCGAGACCGGGTCCTCCTTGCGCGCCCGCCCGGCCCCGAGCCGCCACGCGGCGACACCGAGGGCGTAGGCGTCCAGCCGGGTCAGCGTGCCGGTGGCCGGGGCGGTCACGACGTGCCGCTCCGCCGGCTGCGGCAGCGGGGCGTCGGGGTCCCCGCCCTGCGCGGCGACCATCCGCCGCCACACGTCCATGGCCCGGCCGTCGCGCAGCGCGTCGGCGGGGTCGACGTCGGGCCGCCCGGCGCCGGTGAGCATCTCGCGCGCCAGGGCGAGGGTCAGCTCGACGACGTCGGCCGGGCCGCCGCCGGCGAGCACCTCCACCGACTCGGCCACCTCGACGGCGTTGCCCGCGGCGCGGCCGAGCGGCCGGTCCATCGCGGTCACCAGCGCCACGGTGTTCACCCCGGCCGCCTCGCCCAGGCCGACCATCGTGCGGGCCAGCTCGCGGGAGGCCTCCGGGTCCTTCATGAACGCCCCGGACCCGGTCTTGACGTCGAGCACGAGCGCGTCGGCGCCCTCGGCGATCTTCTTGCTCATGATCGAGCTGGCGATCAGCGGGATGGACTCGACCGTCGCCGTCACGTCGCGCAGCGCGTAGAGCTTCTTGTCCGCGGGCGCGAGGTCGTGCCCGGCCGCGCAGATCACCGCGCCCACCTCGGCGAGCTGCCGCAGGTAGGCGTCCTCGTGCACGTCGGCGCGCCAGCCGGGGATCGACTCGAGCTTGTCCAGCGTGCCGCCGGTGTGCCCGAGACCGCGACCCGACAGCTGCGGCACCGCGACCCCGCACGCGGCGACCAGCGGCGCCAGCGGCAGCGTGATCTTGTCGCCCACCCCGCCGGTGGAGTGCTTGTCGGCGGTCGGGCGGCCCAGCGAGGACAGGTCCTTGCGCTCGCCGGAGTCGATCATCGCCTGCGTCCAGACCGACAGCTCGCCCGGCGACATGCCCCGGAAGAACACCGCCATGAGCAGCGCGCTCATCTGCTCGTCAGGAACGGTGCCGTCGGTGTAGGCGCCGATGACCCAGCGGATCTGCTCGGGCGTGAGTTCCCCGCCGTCGCGCTTGGCGCGCAGCACGTCGATGGCGTCCATCAGCCCCGTCCCCCCTCGCCCGCGCCCGCGCCGCCGTCCCGGGCGGCCGCGGCCACCAGGTCCTCGGGGCCGAAGGCGTCGGGCAGCACCTCGCGCATGGGCACGATGCCCAGCGACACCGTCTCGATGAGCATGTCGGCGCCGCCGTGCTCCCACAGCAGCTGGCGGCAGCGCCCGCACGGCATGAGCGGCTGCCCGTCGCCGCCGACGCAGGCCACCGCGACCAGCCGGCCGCCACCGGTGCGGGCGAGGTCGCTGACCATCCCGCACTCGGCGCACAGCCCCAGGCCGTAGCTGGCGTTCTCGACGTTGCAGCCGGTGACCACCCGGCCGTCGTCGACCAGCCCGGCCACGCCCACGGGGAACCGCGAGTACGGCGCGTAGGCGTGCGTCATGGCCTCCCGGGCCGCCGCGCGCAGCGCCTCCCAGTCGACGTCCGCCATCTAGTGCTCTCCTCGTCGGTAGACCAGCCCGTCGGCCTTGGGCATCCGCAGCCGCTGGGACGCCAGCGACAGGACCAGCAGCGTGGTCAAGTGCGGCGTGAACGACACCAGGCCCGGCGGCAGCTCGTCGACGGTGAGGAAGCCGACCAGCGCGGCCGCGGCCACGACGGCGGCGATGCCCGCCGGCAGCAGCTTGCCGCGCCGGGCCTGCACGACCGCGATCACCGCGAGCAGGATCGCCACCAGCAGGAACAGCGCGACGACGGCGGAGCGGCTGCGCAGCTGCAGCGCGTCGGTGAACCCGAACAGGCCGGCGCCGGCCGCGAGCCCGCCGGGGCGCCAGTTGCCGAAGATCAGCGCGGCGAGGCCGATGAACCCGCGCCCGTTGACCTGGCCCTCGCGGTAGATCCCCGCGATGAAGACGAGGAAGACGCCACCCAGGCCGGCCAGCGCGCCGGAGATGACCACCGCGATGTACTTGAGGCGGTAGACCGGCACGCCGAGCGAGTCGGCGGCGGCCGGGTTCTCCCCGCACGAGCGCAGGCGCAGCCCGAAGGAGGTGCGCCACAGCAGCAGGTAGCTCGCCGGGACGAGCAGCACCGCGATGAGCGTCAGCAGGCCGATGCCGCTGGTGAGCCCGCGCAGGATGCCCGCCACGTCGCTGACGAGGAACCAGCGCTGGCGCTCCAGCGAGCCGAGCAGGTCCGGCCCCGAGGACAGCACCGGCACCGAGAACGACGGCGGGTTGCCGTCGACCGGCGGGGACTGCGTGACGCCGCCGCCGGCCGGGTTGTCGGTGTAGAGCAGCTCGGAGAGGAACCGCACGACGCCGCCGGCCAGGATGTTGATCGCCACGCCGGAGACCACGTGGTCGACGCCGAAGGTGACGGTGGCCAGCGCGTGCAGCAGGCCGCCGACCGCGCCGAACAGCAGCCCGCCGACGACGGCGGCGCCCCAGCCCCACTGGTAGCCGGCGAACCCGGCGCCCCAGGTGCCGAGCGTCATCATCCCGTCGAGGCCGATGTTGACGACGCCGGCGCGCTCGGCGAACAGGCCGCCCAGCGCGGCCAGGCCGATCGGCACCGCCAGCAGCAGGGCCGCGGCGATCGTCGAGGAGCTGGTGAGCTGCGCCTCGCCGCTGATCACCCGGACCAGCGAGACGAGCAGCACGACGCCGAGCAGCAGCCACATCAGGCGGCGGGACCGCCCGCCGCCGGTGAACAGGTCGGTCAGCGGTCCGCGGCTCGGCCGGGTCCCGCTGGGTGGGGTGGCCACGGTGCTCACAGCCCGGACTCCTGACGCTCGTCGGAACGCTGGCCTGCCCCGGCCGACCGGCTCACACCGGCCCCGGTGCCCACCCCGCCGTCGGCGGCGCCGCCGTCGGACGCGGCGCCCGAGGCGGCCTGCCCCGGGCCGGTGCTGCCGTCGCCGGCGACGACGGCGGGGGCCGCCGAGCCGCGCTCCGCGGAGCGGCGGGCCACCCGGCGGGCGATCTCGTTGGCCACGACCACGGCGAGCACGATCGTGCCCTGGATGATCGTCACGACCGAGGCCGGGAAGTCCTGGATCTGCAGCGGCACCAGCGACCGGTCGAGGAAGGCGAACAGCAGCGCGCCGAGGGCGATGCCGACGGGCTTGTTGCGGCCGAGCAGCGCCACCGCGATGCCCAGGAAGCCCAGCCCCGAGGTGAAGTCGGTGGTGTAGGCGTGGGTGGAGCCGAGCAGGTCGGGCATGCCGATCAGCCCGGCGACGGCGCCGGACAGCAGCATCGTCTTGACGACCATGCCGCGGGAGTCGACGCCGCTGGCGCTGGCCGCCGACGGCGACAGGCCCGCCGCGCGCAGGTCGAAGCCGAAGCGGGTCCGGTTGAGCAGCACGGCGATGACCGCGCCCACCACGACCGCGACGAGCAGGAAGCCGTAGAGCTGCCGCGGCGGGGTGGCCAGGCCGAGCAGCCCGAAGACGCCGTTGAGGCTCGGCATCCAGCCGGACTCGGGGATCTCGGCGGTGGCGATGATCGAGGCGCCCTCGGGGCTGCCCCGCAGCGGGCCGGTGAGCAGGAACGAGGCGATGCCCAGCGCGATGACGTTGAGCATGATCGAGCTGATGACCTCGCTGACGCCGCGGGTCACCTTGAGCACCGCGACGATGCCGGCCCAGATGGCGGCCACGGCCATCGCCACGACCACGATGAGCAGCACGTGCAGCGGGCCCGGCAGCGCGACGGCGGCGCCGACGCCCGCGGCGAGGATCGTGGCCAGCCGGTACTGGCCCTCGACGCCGATGTTGAACAGGCCCATGCGGAAGGCGATGGCCACCGCGAGGCCGGCCAGGAACAGCGGCACCGCCCGGTTGAGGATCACCACGAGGGCGGTGACCTGCTGGGACGGGGTGTCGCCGAAGTCGACCATGACGGCGAAGACCTCGAACGGGTCGACCTGCAGCGCGGCCATGACGGCCGAGGAGATGACGACGGCGACGACGACGGCGAGGACCGGCGCGAAGAGCGCCAGCCCGATCTTGCGGAGGACGTTCACGCCGCACCCGCCGTCGTCCGGGCCCCGGTCATGTACCCGCCGAGCTCCTCGGGGGTGACCGCGGACGGGTCGAGGGTGGCCACCAGCCGGCCGCGCAGCATGACGTGCAGCGTGTCGGACAGGCCGATCAGCTCGTCGAGGTCGGCCGAGATGAGCAGGATGCCCATCCCCTCGGCGCGGGCCTCCTCGAGCAGCCGCCAGATCGCCCCCTGCGCGCCGACGTCGACACCGCGGGTCGGGTGGGCGGCGAGCAGCAGCCGCGGGGCGGCGCTCATCTCGCGGCCGACGATCAGCTTCTGCTGGTTGCCACCGGACAGCGCGACGGCCAGGGTGTCCGGGCCCGGGGCGCGGACGTCGTAGTCGCGCATGATCCGCGCGGTGTCGGTACGCGCGCCGCGGCGGTCGATGAAGGGTCCCTTGACCGCCGGCGGCCGGGTCTGGTGTCCGAGGATGCGGTTCTCCCACAGCGGCGCCTCGAGCAGCATGCCCTGGCGGTGGCGGTCCTCGGGGATGAACCCGAGCCCGGCGTCGCGGCGGGCGCGGGTGCTCCACGCGGTGATGTCGTCGGGGCCGAGCAGCACGGTGCCGGCGGCGAGGGCGCGCAGGCCCATGACGGCGTCGACGAGCTCGGCCTGGCCGTTGCCCTCGACGCCGGCGATGCCCACGACCTCGCCCTCGCGGACGGTCAGCGTGACGTCGTCGACCGGCGGGCGGCCGGTGGGCGCGGCGACGGTGACGTCGCGCAGCTGGAGCACCGGCGTCTCGCGCACGGTGGAGGTGCGGATCTCCGGCGAGGGCAGCTCGGTGCCGACCATGAGCTCGGCGAGCTGGCGCGCCGTCGTCGTCTTCGGGTCGGCGGTGCCGACCGTGGTGCCGCGGCGGATGACGGTGATCGAGTCGGCGACCTTGCGGACCTCGTCGAGCTTGTGCGAGATGAAGATGACCGTCAGGCCCTCGCGCTTGAGCTCGGCGAGGTTGCCGAACAGCTCGTCGACCTCCTGCGGCACGAGGACCGCGGTCGGCTCGTCGAGGATCAGCGTCGTGGCGCCGCGGTAGAGGACCTTGGCGATCTCGACCCGCTGCCGGTCGCCGACGCCGAGGTCCTCGACGAGGACGTCGGGGTCGAGGCCGAGGGCGTAGGCGTCGGAGATCTCGCGGATCCGCCGGCGGGCCTCCGCGCCGATGCCGTGCGCCTTCTCGGCGCCCAGCACCACGTTCTCCAGCACGGTCAGGTAGTCGGCCAGCATGAAGTGCTGGTGCACCATGCCGATCCCCGCGGCGATCGCGTCGGCCGGGCTCTTGAAGTGCACCTCGCGCCCGTGCAGCAGGATCGAGCCCTCGTCGGGGCGGTGCATCCCGTAGAGGGTCTTCATCAGCGTCGACTTGCCGGCGCCGTTCTCCCCCACGATCGCGTGCACCTCGCCGCGCCGGACGCGCAGCTCGATGTCCTTGTTGGCGACGACGCCGGGGAAGCGCTTGGTGATGCCGCGCAGCTCGACGGCGAGCGGCGCCCCCGCGGCAGCGCTGCCGTCCTCGCCGTGCGCCCCGGTCGCGCCCTTGCCCAGGTCGGTCGGCGTTCCCGCCGAGCCGCCTGCCGGGGAGCCTGGTGTGGCCATGGTGGGCCCCTCCTGCGTTCCTGCGGCCCGCGGGTGCGCGGGCACGCGTCCACTCTGCTGCACCGGCGGCGCGGGATCGACCGCGGTCTCCGGCGTGCGCACCGCGCCGGGGAAGCGGCGGGTGCGTCGGCTGGGCATCCTCCCCGATCAGTGTGACGACCGGGGATCCCCCTCATGGCGGAGGGCCCGGGGTGCGTGTGCGCCCCCGGGCCCTCCGGTCGTGCGTGGGGTCAGCCGGCCCTGCGGCCGGCCGCCGTCACGGGGTCGACGGGACCGTGATCTCGCCGTCGACGATCTGCGTGCGGTACTCCTCGATCTGGTCCTGGATGTCGTCGATGAAGCCACCCGAGGTGGACAGGCCGACGCCGTCCTGCTCCAGGTTGTAGACGATGTCCTCGCCGCCCTGGACGCTGCCGTCGACGAAGGAGTCGATGAACGAGGACACCGCGGTGTCCACGCGCTTGAGCATCGAGGTCAGGATGACCGCCTGCAGCGCCGGGTCGTCGACCGTCTGGTACTGGTCGGAGTCGACGCCGATGGCGCGCGCGCCGGCCGCCGCGGCCGCCTGGAAGACGCCGAGGCCCGAGCCGCCCGCCGCGTGGTAGACGATGTCGGCGCCGCCCTCGTACATGCCCTGGGCGACCAGCAGGCCGCGGTCGGGGGCGTTGAAGCCGGAGAAGTCACCGGCCGGCGAGATGTACTGCCGGTCGATGATGATCTGCGGGTTGACCGCCTGGGCGCCGGCCACGTAGCCGGCCTCGAACTTCTGGATCAGCGGGGTCTCGACGCCGCCGACGAAGCCGACGTGGCCCGTCTCGGACTTGAGCGCCGCGGCGACACCGGCGAGGAAGGAGCCCTCCTCCTCGCTGAACAGCAGGCCGGTGAGGTTGTCCGCGCCGACCTCCGCCGCGGAGGAGTCGATGATCGCGAACGTCGTGTCCGGGTACTGCTCGACGACGTCGCCGATGACCTCGCCGTAGGCGAAGCCGACCGCGATGATCGGGTTGTAGCCCTCGTCGGCCAGCTGGGTCAGCAGGTCGGCGCGGTTGGAGCCGTCGGCGTTGGGGCTGAGGTCCTGGAACTCGCCGCCGTGCTCCTCGACGGCGGCCTCGAGGCCCGCGACCGCCGCGTCGTTGAACGAGCGGTCGCCACGGCCGCCGGTGTCGAAGGCGAGGCCGATGCGGGGCTCCTCGCTGCCGCCACCCTCGCCGCCGCCGCTCCCGCTGCTGCCGCCGCCGGTCTCGTCGCTGGCACAGGCGGCCAGGGCCATGCTGCCGGCCAGCAGCAGGGCCGCGACCTTCATCTTCCGCGCTCGGCGCAAGACGCACTCCTCTCTGGGGGGAGCTCCCGGCACAGACGGGGGAGCTCCCGTGGGTCCTGGTCCGTCACGCCCGGGCACACCCCGGCACGGCCGGGACGCCGGACGCGACGACCCCGGCACGCTAACCGCGCTCCGGCCCCCCGCCGCCATCCGTGCGACGGACCGAGACGGGATCGTTGTGAACGCCCCGCCCGCGCGGAGCCCCGGCCACGGCCGCCCGCGCCCGGCGACCCGGCCCCGCCGGCCCGCGGCTAGCGTCCTCCCCGTGCGGCGACGGTGGGGTGCGCTGGTGGCCGTGCTGGCCGCGCTGGCGGTGCTCCTGGGCGCCGCTCCCGCCGCGGCGGCACCGGCCGACGACACCCCGCGCCCCACAGCCGACCCGGCCGCCCCCACGCCCACCGCGCCGCCCGCCGGCGGGCCGCCGCAGGGTTCGGCGCCGGGCGGGGTCACCGTCGGCGGGGACGGCCTCGACACCCGCGGCACCGTGGTGGCCGACGGGGCGCCGCCGCTGCCCGACGGCGTCGTGGCGGCCGGCTGGCTCGTCGCCGACGCGGGCACCGGCGAGGTGCTGGCCGCCCGTGACCCGCACGGCCGCCACTACCCGGCGAGCACGCTCAAGACGCTGACCCTGCTGACCCTCGCCCACCGGCTGGACCCCGCGCTGGTGGTGGAGGGCACCGTCGAGGACGAGAAGATGGAGGGCAGCAAGGTCGGCATCGTGGCCGGCGGCCGCTACCCGGTCGGGCTGCTGTTCCAGGCGCTGGTGATGCAGTCGGGCAACGACGCCGCCAACGCGCTGGCCCGGGCGGCCGGGGGCACCGCGCCCACGATCGCCGCGATGAACGCCCGGGCGCTGCAGCTGGGCGCCTTCGACACGGTCGCGGGCTCGGTGTCGGGCCTCGACGTCGCCGGGCAGTCCTCCTCCCCCTACGACCTCGCCCTGTTCTTCCGGGAGCTGGTCGCGGACCCGGTCACCGCGGGGCTCCTCCTGACGCCGACGGCGCAGATGCCCGGCGTCGAGGGCCGCTCGCCCGGCTTCCAGATCCAGAACCAGAACCCGCTGGCCGGCTACCCGGGGACGCTGGGCGGCAAGACCGGGTTCACCGACGCCGCCCGGCACACCTACGTGACCGCCGCCGAGCGGGACGGCCGGCGGCTGGTCGTCAGCGTGATGGGCACCGAGAACGTGCCGCTGCGCGCCGCAGACCAGGCCGCGCGCCTGCTCGACTGGGGCTTCGCCGTCCCGGCGTCGCTGGCCGGCGTCGGCCGCCTGGTCGCCTCGGCCGACGAGGTCCCCGCTCCTCCCCCGACCCGGACGGCGACGCCGACGCCGGCCGGCCCCGCGCAGGTGGCGGCGGGCCCGCCCGCGGCGGCGCCGGCGGCCGGCGACGGCGGCCCGCCCGCGCTCGGCCTGCTGGCGCTCGGTGCAGCCGCGGCCGCGGTCGTCGCCGCCACGGTCATCGGCCGACGGCGGGCGGTGCGCCGGACGCCGCCGCCACCGGCGGCCGCGTCTCCGGGGCGGCGGGCACCGCCGGGGTCAGGCGCGGGAGGGTCGCCGTCCACGCCGCCGTGAAGAACGCGAACCGGACCACCAGGTTGATCCACACCAGGACGCCGACCGCCCCGCCGAAGGCCGACGAGGTCACGCTGCCGGAGATCAGCGACAGGTAGAGGCTGCCGGCCAGCTTCATCAGCTCGAACCCGGCGGCGCCGAACAGCGCGCCGGGCAGCAGCAGCCGCAGCGGGTGCGACGTCGAGGGCACCACCCGCAGCAGCCACAGGAAGACGACGACGTCGCCGGCGAACGCGAGCGCGATGCCGAGCAGGCTGGTCCCCACGGCCAGCCCCGGCGCGTCCTGCAGGCCCAGGACGTCGAGCACCACCGAGGTGGCCTGGGTGGCGAAGCCGGTGAGGCCGATGCTGAGCAGGCCGGCGCCGCCGAGGGCGACGAGCGCGACGACGTCGGCGAGGTTGTCGCGCCAGAACTCCGGCTCGTCGACGGAGCCCTTCCAGATCTGCTCCATGCCGATGCGCAGCTTGTCCATGGCGCGCAGCCCGGCGTAGAGGAAACCGGCCGCGCCGATGATCCCGGTCAGGCCGGCCGCGCCCACCGCCGAGCGCAGCTCGTCGACGATCTGCCGCCCCGTGCCGCCGGGGAAGGACTCCCGGATGGCGGTGTAGAGCTCCCGCTGCAGGATCGCGTCGCCGGACAGGACCAGGGCGATGACCGAGGCGACCAGCAGCAGCACCGGGAACAGGCCGAGGAACACGAAGTAGGTGACCCCGGCGGCCAGCAGGTCGCCCTGGCTGCGCTGGTAGCGGCCGCCGGCCCGGGCCAGGTGGTCGAACCACGGGCGCCGGCGGCGCTGGGTGCGGACGAGGGAGTCCACGGAGCCCGCGACCCGGGCGCCGGCACCGGCGACGCGGGCCCAGGGGCTGCGTCCGGCGTCGGCGGGGGGCCGGTCGTCCGGAGGGGTGCCCACCCCGTCCAGTCTGCTGCCTCGGGGACCGCGGCGCAGGTCAGCGGCGGTGCGGCGGCCCGGTCAGCGGGTACTCGCGGGCGACCACCCAGGTGCCGGTGGGGCTCTGCTGGAACTCGGTGAACGAGGTGACGGCGAACTCGGCCGACAGGTCGGCCAGGCCGCTGTAGGCGAGGTCGAGCATGTCCGGCGCGACGTCGTGGGCCACGGTCACGTGCGGGTGGTACGGGAACGACAGGTCGCGCGCCAGCGGCCCGGTGCGCACGTCGGAGGCCAGCAGCTCGCAGTTGCCGATGCCCTTGGCGACGGTCACGAAGACGACGTCGGAGACCGGCGTGAAGGTGCCGGTGCCCGACAGGTGCATCTCGAACGGCGGGTGGCTGCGGGCGACGCGCGCCAGGTGCTCGCTGATCGCGGCGCGGTCGGCGCACGGCACCTCGGTGGGCGGCAGCAGCGTGACGTGCGGCGGGACCACGGTGGCCTGCGGGTCGCCGACCTTGGCGCGCCAGTCGACGAGCACCTGCGCCCACGGCTCGGGCACCGGCACGAGGACGCCGACGACGGAGGTCTGCGGCGGCGCCGTCCGGCTGCGCGGGACGAACGTGTCGTCGTTCACGACACCGCCCCCGCGGGCCGGAGGAAGCCGACCCGGTCGTAGACCGTGGCGACGGTGGCCGCGGCGACCTCGCGGGCGCGGGCCGCCCCGCCGGCGAGCAGCCGCTCGAGCTCGGCGCGGTCGTCGAGCAGCTCCTGCGTGCGGGCGCGCACCGGGGCGACGAAGTCGGTGACCACCTCGGCGAGCTCCTTCTTGAGGTCGCCGTAGCCGCGGCCGGCGAACCGCTCCTCCAGCTCGGGCACCGGGATGCCCGACAGGGCGCTGTGGATCGTCAGCAGGTTGGTGACGCCGGGCTTGTTCTCCGCGTCGGCCACCACCTCGCGGCCGGTGTCGGTGACCGCCGAGCGGATCTTCTTCGCCGACGTCTTCGGGTCGTCGAGGAGGAACACACAGCCGGCCGGCGGCAGGCTCTTGCTCATCTTCTTCTCCGGCGACTGCAGGTCGAGGATCTTCGCCGCGCCCTGCGGGATCCGGGCGGCGGGCAGCGTGAACGTGTCGCCGAACCGGCCGTTGAAGCGGGTGGCGAGGTCGCGGGTCAGCTCGAGGTGCTGGCGCTGGTCCTCGCCCACGGGCACCTCGTCGGCCTGGTAGACGAGGATGTCGGCGGCCTGCAGCACCGGGTAGGTGAACAGCCCGACCGAGGAGCCCGCGGCGCCCTCGCGCTGGCTCTTGTCCTTGAACTGCGTCATCCGGCTGGCCTCGCCGAAGCGGGCGAGGCACTCGAGCACCCACGACAGCTGGACGTGCTCCGGCACGTGGCTCTGCACGAACAGCGAGCTGCGGGCGGGGTCGACGCCGAGGGCGACCAGCTGGGCGGCGGAGACGAGGGTGTTCTGCCGGAGCTGCGCCGGGTCCCAGTCCATCGTGATCGCGTGCTGGTCGACGACGCAGTAGAACGCCTCGGCGGTGTCCTGCAGCGCGACCCACTGGCGGAGCGCACCCAGGTAGTTGCCGAGGTGGAAGGAGCCCGCCGTCGGCTGGATGCCGGAGAGGACACGGGGAAGAGGCACGGCGGCCATCAAACCAGCCGCGGCTCAGCCGACAGGCGCGCCGGTGCGCACGTCGTCGCCCGCCGCACCCGACGCGCCGGTGGTGACCTCGTCGAGCGCCGCGAGGAAGACGTCGTCCTCCTCGGGCGTGCCGACCGTCACCCGGATGCCCTCGCCGGCGAAGGGACGGGTGATGACGCCGCGGCCCTCGAGCGCCGCCGCGACCTCCGCCGTCGGCTCCCCCAGCGGCAGCCACACGAAGTTGGCCTGGCTGTCGGGCACCTCGTGGCCGCGCTCGCGCAGGGCCGCGGTGAGCCGGTCCCGCTCGGCGACGACGGCGGCCACCCGCCGGCCCACCTCGTCGGCGCTGGCCAGCGCGGCGACCGCGGCGGCCTGCGCGAGGCTGGACACGCTGAAGGGCACGTGCGTGCGGCGGACGGCGTCGGCGACGGCCGGGTCCTCGGCGACCAGGTAGCCCACCCGCAGGCCGGCCAGCCCCCACGCCTTGGAGAACGTGCGGAGCACCGCGACGTTCGGCCGGCCGCGCATGAGCTCGAGCCCGTCGGGGACGTCGGGGTCGGTGACGAACTCCCGGTACGCCTCGTCGAGGACGACCAGCACGGACTCGGGCACCCGGTCGAGGAACCGCTCGAGCTCGGCCCGGCGCACCGCCGTCGACGTCGGGTTGTTGGGGTTGCAGACGAACAGCAGACGCGTGTCGTCGTCGACCACGGCGGCGAGCGCGTCGAGGTCGTGGGTGTCGGGGGACCCGCCGGGGCGGGAGGGCACCAGCGGCACCTGCAGGCTGCGCGCCCCGGCCACCTGCGCCAGCAGCGGGTACATCTCGAACGAGCGCCAGGCGAAGGCGATCGCCGTCCCGGGGTCGTTGAACGACTGCGCGAGCTGCTGGCAGAGCATCACCGCGCCGCAGCCGGGCACGACCTGCACCGGGTCGACGTCGTAGTGCTCGGCCAGTGCCCGGGTGAGGACGGCGGCCCCGTTGTCGGGGTAGCGGTAGGTCTCCCCCGCCGTCGCCGACAGCGCCTGGACGACCGCCGGCAGCGGCGGGAACGGCACCTCGTTGCTGGCCAGCTTGACGGCGCGGTCGACGCCGAGCTCGCGGGCGAGGTCGGCCGGGTTGCGGCCGGGCTTGTAGGCCGGCAGCGCCTGCACCGCCGGACGTGCGCTCACCACGGACAGGTCCTCCCGGGCGACGGCTCCTAGGGTGGCCCCATGCGCGTACTCGTCGCCGGTGGGGCCGGCTACATCGGCAGCGTAGTCACCGCCGCCCTCCTCGAGGGCGGCCACGAGGTCACCGTGCTCGACGACCTCTCGACCGGGCACGCCGACGCCGTCCCGGAGGGCGCCCGGTTCGTACAGGCCAGGCTGCAGGAGTCGGCGCCGGTGCTGGCCGAGGTGCGGCCCGAGGCGGTGCTGCACTTCGCGGCCAAGAGCCTGGTCGGCGAGTCGCAGGTCAAGCCGGAGATCTACTGGGAGCACAACGTCGGCGGGTCGCTGGCGCTGCTCGAGGCGATGCGCGCGGTCGACTGCCGGCGGATCGTGTTCTCGTCCACGGCGGCCACCTACGGGGAGCCCGACCAGGTGCCGATCCGCGAGGACGCGCAGACCCGGCCCACCAACACCTACGGCGCCACGAAGCTCGCCGTCGACGCGATGCTGACCTCCTACGCCACCGCGTACGACTTCGCCGCGGTGAGCCTGCGCTACTTCAACGTGGCCGGCGCGGCGTACGGCCGGGGCGAACGGCACACCACCGAGACGCACCTCATCCCGATCGCGCTGCAGGTCGCGGCCGGGACGCGGGAGGCGATGACCGTCTACGGCGAGGACTACCCGACGCCGGACGGCACCTGCATCCGCGACTACATCCACGTCTCCGACCTCGCCGACGCGCACCTGCTGGCGCTGACCGCGCCGCAGCCGGGCGAGCACCGGGTCTACAACCTGGGCAACGGCACGGGTTTCTCGGTGCAGCAGGTGGTCGACGCCGTCCGCGAGGTCACCGGGCACCCGGTGCCGGTGCAGGTGGGCGAGCGGCGGGCGGGCGACCCGGCGCAGCTGGTGGCCGCCAGCGACCGCATCCGGGCCGACCTCGGCTGGAGCCCGCGGCACACCGACCTGACCGGGATCGTGCGCGACGCGTGGGAGGTCTCGCGGGGGCGGAGCTGACGGACCCGGGCTCCCCGGCCGGGCTCAGCCGGCCGGGGCGTCCTCCCCGGCCGGCTCGGCGTCCGGCGCGCCGGTGACCGACAGCCGGGCGATCCGCCGTCCGTCGAGCTCCAGGACGCCGAGGGTGCGGCCCTCCACCTCGACCGAGTCCCCGACGCCGGGGATGCGGCCGAGCTCGGCGAGGACGAAGCCGGCCACCGTCTCGTAGGGGCCCTCGGGCAGCCGCAGGCCGGTGACCTCCGCGAAGTCGTCGAGGTTGAGCAGGCCGTCGACCTCGTGCGGTCCGCCGGGACGCTCGTCGGCGTCGGCGACGACTTCCTCGTCGTACTCGTCGTAGATCTCGCCGATGACCTCCTCGATGAGGTCCTCGAGGCTGACGATCCCGTCGGTGCCGCCGTACTCGTCCACCACGATCGCCAGGTGCTGGTTCTCCCGGCGCATCTCCGACAGTGCGGTGAGCACGCCGGCGGTGCCGGGCAGCCGCTTCACCTCGCGGGCCAGGTCGCCGACGGTGGCCGCGCGGCCGGCCGGGTGGGTGGGCAGCAGCAGGTCGCGGACGTGCACGAAGCCGACGACGTCGTCCTGGTCGCGGCCGGTGACCGGGTAGCGCGACCAGCCGGACTCGGCCACCTGGCGCGCGGCGCGGCTGACCGTCGTCGAGGCCTCGAGGAACTCGACCTCGGTGCGCGGGGTCATCACCTCGCGGACCTCGCGGTCGCCGGCGCGGAACACCTCGTCGATGAGCCGGCGCTCGTCGCTGGACAGCGACTCGTGCGCGGCGACGAGGTCGCGCAGCTCCTCCTGGCTGATCGCCTCGCCGCTGGCCCTCGGGTCGCCGCCGAGGAGCCGCACCAGCACGTTCGTGGAGGCCGACAGCAGCCAGATGACCGGCCGCGACAGCCGCGCGATGGTGTTCAGCGGGCGCGCGACCATCAACGAGAAGCCCTCGGCGCGCTGCAGCGCCAGGCGCTTGGGCGTCAGCTCGCCGACCACGAGCGACAGGTAGCTGATCGCCACGGTGACCAGGACGAGGGCCAGCGGGTCGGCCACACCCTCCCCCACGCCGCGGGTGACCAGCCAGTCGCTGAACGGCTCGGCGAGGGTGCTCGCGCCGAAGGCGGCGGACAGGAAGCCCGCGAGGGTGACGCCCACCTGGACGGCGGCGAGGAACCGGTTGGGGTCGGCGAGCAGGCGGGCCAGCGCGCGGCCGCGGCCGCCCCGCTCGGACAGCACGCGGACCTGGGCCTCCCGCAGCGACACCAGGGCGATCTCCGCGCCGGCGAAGAAGCCCCCCACCAGCACGAAGACGACGACCAGGACGATGTCGAGCCAGACGTCGCTCACGGCGGCGTGCTCCTCGGAGATGGGGGCGGGGTGAGCCGTCCATGCTGCCCGCCCGGTCCGCTCGGGCGGCGCCTGGGGCTCCCCGGGCGCAGGTGTGTGACCTCGGTCACGTCCCTCTCCCGGGTGAACGGCCGCTACGGCTAGTCTCGACGAAGTCACGGTCCGTTTCTGTCGAGTCCCGTGAGGACGTCCTC
This sequence comes from Geodermatophilus nigrescens, assembly GCF_900129495.1. Taxonomy (GTDB): domain Bacteria; phylum Actinomycetota; class Actinomycetes; order Mycobacteriales; family Geodermatophilaceae; genus Geodermatophilus; species Geodermatophilus nigrescens. Next base: position 606,221 of record NZ_FQVX01000003.1, on the reverse strand, counting down.
CTCGTGCGCCACCGCCGGTCTTCCCCGCTGTCCGCCCGCCTCGCCGCCGCGGGCCGTCGGCTGCTCCCGTCGCTGTTCCGCGTCCTGCTCGGCCGGCGCGCGCTGTCCGTCCTGGCCGTGACGGTGGTCGTCGCCGGCATCGCGCTGGTGGTCCCGCTGGTGATGGCCGGCCGCGGTGCGCTGTCGACGGCGGAGTCGGCCGTCATGACCACCGCCGAGGACGCCGGGCAGCGGACCGGCGTGGTGACGATGGGCGTCGACGGCGAGCCCGCGCCGGGGTCCGCGGGGGCCGGCTCGGCGTCGTCGGGCCCGTCCTCGTCCTCGGCTACGTCCTCGTCGGGCTCGGCGTCGTCCGCGTCGGCGTCCTCGCCGGCCGGGTCCCGGTCCGGGACCGCCGCGGCCCCGGGCATCGCCTCGTCCTCCGCTCCGGCAGGCGTCCCGTCGTCCGCCGCGTCGTCCGCCGCGTCGTCCGCGGCGGAGGCGCCGCACTCCCCCGCGGACCAGCCGTCGCCGTCCCCCGCGGGGGCCCCGTCCGCGTCGGCGGGGGCGCCTCCGGCCGGGTCGCCCTCCGCGGCCGGCTCGTCCTCCGCGTCGGCGGCCGCGCCTGCGCCGCAGGCGGCCCCCGCCGCGCCGGCCGTGCCCGCGCCGGGCACCACGTCGCCGGCGCCGGCTCCCTCGCCGACGCCGTCGCGGAGCAGCGCGCCGGCTCCCTCCCCCGGCCCGGCGGCCCTCCCGGCGCCCGGCGCGACCGCGGCCGCGGTGCCCGGCGGGGCGGCCGCGGTGCTGGCGGCGGTCGACGTCGCCCGGGTGGCCGCCGGCTGCGACCCGCTGACCCGCGACGCCGGCCTGGCCGCGCAGGCCGAGGCGCACGGCGAGGAGATGCGGCGCGCGGGCGGCGAGGTGCCGGTGGGCAGCGGCGCGGTGGCGTCCGGGACCCGAGACGGCGGCACGGTCGTCGCCGGCTGGCTTGCCGGCTCCGCCGCCGGGGACCTGCTCGACTGCTCGCTGACCAGCGCGGGCGCGGCCGTCGTCGGCGGCCCCGGCGGCCCGTTCTGGACCCTCCTGCTCGCCTGACCCTCACGACCGCAGCGCCGCGACCACCCGGGCGACGAGCGCCTCCGGGTCGCGGAGGTCCGCGGCGGTCACGAACACCACCCTCCAGCCGGCCGCCGTCAGCCGGTTGAGACGCCGCCGGTCCCGGGCCAGCTGCTGAGGCGCGCCGTGCCAGGCCCCGTCGTACTCGACGGCGAGCCGCTGGTCCGGGAACGCCAGGTCGACGCGGGCGACGAAGCCCCCCTCGGCGTCCCGCACCGTGTACTGCGGCACGGGAGTGAGACCTGCCAGGGCGAGCAGCACCCGCAACCGCGACTCCTGCGGCGACTCCGCGCGTGGGTCGGCGAGCTCGACGGCCCGGCGCGCACGCCGGATCCCGCGGGACGAGGGCGGAGCGGCGAGGGCGTGCTGCAGCTCGGCGCGGGTGACGACGTCGCGGGCCAGGAGGACGTCCAGGGCGACGACGGCCTCCGCGAGCGGCTCGTCCCGCGCCAGGTCGAGCGCCGTGCGCGTGGCACTCGTGCACCGGCGTGTCCGGACCTCCACGACGTCGGTGGACGGGAGCGCCACCTGGCGCACACGGAGCCCGGCGACCGGCCCGAAGCGCACGCCCGTCGGGACCGACACGTCCACGGGTGCCGCAGTGTCGGCGAGCTCGACGGCGCCGTGCAGCCACGCCGCCGTCCGCCCGCTGAGGACGGCCGCCGGTGGCATCAGCAGCAGGGCGCCCCGGACACGGACGCCGACGTCGTCGGGCAGTGCGGCGTCGGCGTAGACGCCGCGGTACAGGCGCCTCCAGGCGCTGCTGCGCAGGGCGGCCGGCGTCAGCAGGCCCAGGCGCACGGCGTCGGCACCGCGGAAGACGCGACCGCGCAGGCGCTCGGGGCGCAGGGGCGGGGGCACCCGAGGAGCGTCCCCGAGCGGGCCCGCCGACGTCGGCGCCGTCCACAGGCCGCAACTACGGGGAAGTCGTCGTCTGTAGGGCCCGGTGGACAGCGACTTCCCGGGAGTCGTTGCAGGAGTTCGGCCCCCGGACGCGCAGCGGCCCCCTCACCCGGGGGCGAGGGGGCCGCTGGAGAGCTCAGCGCGTCAGCGCACTGCTCAGGCCATGGCCTTCTGCAGGTTGCTGTCGATAGCCGCCAGGAAGTCCTGGGTGGTCAGCCACGGCTGGTCCTTGCTGATCAGCAGCGCGAGGTCCTTGGTCATCTGACCGCCCTCGACGGTGTCGATGCAGACCTTCTCGAGGGTCTCGGCGAACCGGGTGACCTCGGGGGTGCCGTCCAGCTTGCCGCGGTGGGCGAGGCCCCGGGTCCAGGCGAAGATCGACGCGATCGGGTTGGTCGACGTCTCCTTGCCCTGCTGGTGCTGCCGGTAGTGGCGGGTCACCGTGCCGTGGGCGGCCTCGGCCTCGACCGTGCGGCCGTCCGGGGTGGCCAGTACCGAGGTCATGAGGCCGAGCGAGCCGAAGCCCTGCGCGACCGTGTCGGACTGGACGTCGCCGTCGTAGTTCTTGCAGGCCCAGACGTAGCCGCCCTCCCACTTGAGGGACGCGGCGACCATGTCGTCGATGAGCCGGTGCTCGTAGGTGATGCCGGCCGCCTGGAACTGGTCCTTGAACTCGGCCTCGAAGGTCTCCTCGAAGATGTCCTTGAACCGGCCGTCGTAGGCCTTGAGGATCGTGTTCTTCGTGGACAGGTAGACCGGGTAGCCGCGCGAGAGGCCGTAGTTCAGCGAGGCGCGGGCGAAGTCGCGGATCGAGTCGTCGAGGTTGTACATCGACAGCGAGACGCCGGCGCCGGGCGCCTGGAAGACCTCGTGCTCGATCGGCTGCGAGCCGTCGTCCGGGGTGAAGGTGACGGTCAGCTTCCCCGAGGTGGGGAACTTGAAGTCGGTGGCGCGGTACTGGTCGCCGTAGGCGTGGCGGCCGACGATGATCGGCTTGGTCCAGCCCGGCACGAGCCGCGGCACGTTCTGCATGATGATCGGCTCGCGGAAGATCACGCCGCCGAGGATGTTGCGGATCGTCCCGTTCGGGGAGCGCCACATCTTCTTGAGGCCGAACTCCTCGACCCGCGCCTCGTCCGGCGTGATGGTGGCGCACTTGACGCCCACGCCGTGCTTCTTGATCGCGTTGGCGGAGTCGATCGTGACCTGGTCGTCGGTGGCGTCGCGGTGCTCGATGCCCAGGTCGTAGTACTCCAGGTTCACGTCGAGGTACGGCAGGATCAGCTGGTCCTTGATGAACTGCCAGATGATCCGGGTCATCTCGTCGCCGTCGAGTTCGACGACGGTGCCCTCGACCTTGATCTTGCTCACGTCAGACATTCCCTCTCTGCAGCCCCGGCCCGTCGGGCCGGGAGTCGGTCAGGTCGCGGTCGCTCTCACATGTCCGCGACGTCGGCCTGCTTGGCACGCACCGCCTCGGCGGCCTCGCGCAGCCCGGCCAGCTCGCTGTCGGTCAGGTCCCCCTCGACCACCCGGCGCACACCCCCGCGGCCGATCTCCGCCTCGACGCCGAGGTACACGCCGGAGATCCCGTACTCGCCGTCGACCCACGCGCACACCGGCATGACCGCGCCCGAGTCCTCGATGACGGCGCGGGCCATGCGGGCCGCGGCCGCCGAGGGCGCGTAGTACGCCGAGCCGGTCTTGAGCAGCGCCACGACCTCGGCGCCGCCGTTGCGGGTGCGCTGCACGAGGTGCTCGACGCGGTCGGGGGCCATCACGTCGGCCAGCGGCTTGCCGTCGACGGTGCAGCGCGAGGGCACCGGCACCATCGTGTCGCCGTGCGAGCCCAGGGTCAGGGTGCGCACCGAGGAGACCGGGACGCCGAGCTCCTCGGCGACGTTGTTGGTGAACCGGGCGGTGTCGAGCATCCCTGCCTGGCCCATGACCCGCTCCTTCGGGAAGCCGGTGGCGAGCTGGGCGAGGGCGGTCATCTCGTCGAGCGGGTTGCTCACCACGATGACGACGGCGTCCGGCGAGCTCTGCGCGATGTTCTCGGCGACCGAGCGGACGATGCCGGCGTTGGTCTCGATGAGGTCCATGCGGCTCATGCCGGGCTTGCGGGGCAGGCCCGCGGTGACCACGACGACGTCGGAGCCCTCGGTGCCCTCGTAGGAGCCCCCGCCGACGCCGACGACGCGCGTCTCGAAGCCCTCGATCGGGCGTGACTGGTTGATGTCGAGGGCCAGGCCCTCGGGCTTGCCCTCGACGATGTCGGTGAGCACGACCGTCTCGAAGACGTCGTACTCCGCCAGTCGCAGGGCGGTGGTGGAGCCGTAGAAGCCGGCACCGACGACGGTGACCTTGCCGTTCCTGGGCTGCTCTGCCATGGGCGTCAACCTAGACCCGGGACCCCCGCGGCCGCGCCCGCGGGCCGGTCCGCTCAACTGCCCGGCACCAGGACGGACAGCACCGTGACCGCCACCCCGGCCCCGGCCATGAGGACGACGTCGACCGGGCGGCTGCGGACGGCGAGGAAGCCGACCCGCCGCACCGGCAGCACCAGCCGCAGCACCGCGGCGCCCACCAGCGCCAGCCCGACCACCAGCAGGCCGCGCCGCCAGTGCTCCAGCGCGACCATGCCCAGCCCCACCGCGACCGCGACCAGGACCGCGAACAGCGGCAGCTGGCGCAGCAGTCCGGCCAGGAACGGCCGGCGCGTGTAGAGGGGCGGCCGGCTCATCAGGCGGTGAGCACCTCGGCCGCGACGGCGCGCTCGGCGGCGAGCACCACGTTCTGCAGCAGCATCGCCCGCGTCATCGGGCCGACGCCGCCGGGGTTGGGCGCCACGTGGCCGGCCACCCCGGCGACGTCCGCCGCCACGTCGCCGGCGATCTTCCCGTCGACCCGGCTGACCCCGACGTCGAGCACCGCGGCGCCCGGCTTGACGACGTCGGCCGTGACCAGCCCGGGCACGCCGGCCGCGGCGACGACGACGTCGGCGCTGCGCAGGTGGGCGGCGAGGTCGCGGGTGCCGGTGTGGCAGAGGGTCACCGTGGCGTTCTCGGTGCGCCGGGTGAGCAGCAGCCCGAGCGGCCGGCCGACGGTGATCCCGCGCCCGACGACGACCACCTCGGCGCCGGCCACCGGGACGTCGTACCGGCGGAGCAGCTCGACGATGCCGACCGGCGTGCACGGCAACGGCCCGTCGACGCCGAGCACCAGGCGGCCGAGGTTGGTGGGGTGCAGCCCGTCGGCGTCCTTGGCCGGGTCCATCGCCTCGAGGACGGCGTACTCGTCGACCTGGCGGGGCAGCGGGAGCTGGACGATGTAGCCGGTGCAGGCCGGGTCGGCGTTGAGCTCCTCGACGACGCCGAGGACGTCGGTGAGCGTGGCCGTGGCCGGCAGCTCGCGCTGGATGCTGGCGATGCCGACCTGCGCGCAGTCCGAGTGCTTGGCGTTCACGTACCAGCGGCTGCCCGGGTCGTCGCCGACCAGCAGGGTGCCCAGGCCCGGCCGGCGGCCGGCCGCGGTGAGGGCCTCGACCCGCGCGGTGAGCTCCTGGCGGATCGTGGCGGCGGTGGCCTTGCCGTCGAGGATCGTCGCGGGCACCCCGACAGTGTGCCGGAGTCGTCCCCGGCGGGGCCCTCCCGGCCCTACGCTCGCGGCGGCGCCTCCCCGGCGCCGTCCCGCCCGCCCCGCGAGGAGTGCCGATGAGCGAGCCCGACCCGTCGACCCGGCAGATGCCCGCCGCGCAGGCCGGTGGGTGGCGGGAGCAGACGGCGCCGGGGGCCGGCGGCTCCGGGGCGCACGGCTACGCCGGGACGGGCGAGAACTACTACACCTCGCCCAACTACTCGACCCGGCCGGTGGCGGTGCGCCGGCCGGCGTCGCTCGCCGGGCTGCTGTGCATCCTCGCCGGGATCGCCGCCGGCATCAGCGTGCTGCTGCGCTGGCTGGCCGACACCCCCGACCGCGGCTGGGACCTCGTCGGGCGCGGGTTCACCGAGCTCGGCGACGGTCTCTCGCAGCTGACGTCGTCGGGCTTCTGGCAGCCGCTGGCCGTGGTGCTCGGCGGCGCGGTGCTGTTCGTGCTGGGCATCCTGCTGTGGCTGCCGGCCCGCACCCACCGCACGCTCGGCGTGCTGGCGCTGTTCGTCAGCGCCCTGGCGATCGCGGCGGTGCTCGTCCCGCTGGCCCGCGAGGAGTGGGACGCCGGCCGGTTCGCCCTCGGCTTCTGGTTCGGCTGCGCCGTCGGCGTCCTCGGCCTGCTCGGCGCCCTCTGGGCGATGCTCAAGGGCCCCAAGTACCGGTAGGGGTGAGCCGCCCTGCGGGGACGGCGGCCCGTCCGCGGGGCCGGAGGCTCCCGGTCGGGACGTCGTGACGGGGCTCCGCGCAGCAGGGGGACGGCACCTGGCCGCGGTGGAGGCCGGTAGGCCGACCAGGTGTCACGGCGAGTCACCTATTCGACTCTCGCGCCGAGGGACTGCGTCACCTGGACGGCCTGGGGCAGGTCGAGCCGGACGCCGGTCAGCTCCAGGCCGCGCCACGGCCACGCCTCGGTGGCCGCGCCGCGCAGGTCGGCCCCGCGCAGCTTCGCGCCCTGCATCCGCGCCCGGTCGAGGTCGGCGCCGGTGAGGTCGCACTCGCGCAGGTCGGCGTCGGTCAGGTCGGCCTCGCGGAACCGCTGGCCCGACAGGTCGGTGCCCGACAGGTCCGCCCCGCGCAGCGACGTCCAACTCCAGTCGCAGTCGGTGCTGGTCAGCGGCCGCAGCGTCGCGCCCGGGAAGTGCGAGCCGGTGAGCTTGCAGCCGTCCCACACGACGTCGATGAGCCGCGCGCGGTCGAAGCGGCAGGACAGGAACGCCGACCCGCGGTGCCGCGAGCCGCTCATCCGCACCCCGGTGAGCACGCAGGAGTCGAACACGCAGCGCCGGGTGACCAGCTCGGTCAGGTCCGCGTCGTGGAACCGGCAGCGGGTGAACGTGACGCCCTCAAGCTCGGCGCCCCACCAGTCCACGGAGGAGAGGTCGGCGTCGGTGACCTCGGCGTCGTCCTCCGGGGGCCGGACGTGCGGCCGCGACCCCGGCATCAGTGGGCGAAGTGGCGGGTCCCGGTGAGGTAGAGCGGCACGCCGGCCGCGCTCGCGGCAGCGACGACCTCCTCGTCCCGCACCGACCCGCCCGGCTGCACCACCGCGCGCACCCCGGCGTCGAGGAGCACCTGCAGGCCGTCGGCGAAGGGGAAGAACGCGTCGGAGGCGGCCACCGACCCGGCGGCCCGCTCCCCCGCCCGCGAGACCGCCAGGCGGGCGGAGTCCACCCGGTTCACCTGGCCCATGCCGACGCCGACGGTCGCCTTGTCGTGGGCGAGCAGGATCGCGTTGCTCTTCACCGCGCGCACCGAGCGCCAGGCGAACACCAGGTCGTCGAGGCCCGCGGCGTCCAGCGGCTCCCCGCAGGCGAGCGTCCACGTCGTCGGGTCGTCGCCGGCGGCGTCGATCCGGTCGGCCGTCTGCAGCAGCAGCCCGCCGCTGACCGGCCGCATCTCGACCGCGGGCCGCGCGGCGCCGTCGAGCCGCAGCAGCCGGATGTTCTTCTTCGCCGTCAGCACGCCGACCGCGTCCTCGGTGAACGACGGCGCGACGACGACCTCGGTGAACACCCCGGCCACCTGCTCGGCCATGGCGAGGTCGACCTCGCGGTTGGCGGCGATGACCCCGCCGAACGCCGAGACCGGGTCGCAGGCGTGCGCCTTGCGGTGCGCGGAGGCGATGTCGGCGCCGACGGCGATGCCGCACGGGTTGGCGTGCTTGATGATCGCGACGCAGGGGTCGTTGTGGTCCTGCGCGGCCCGCCAGGCGGCGTCGGTGTCGACGTAGTTGTTGTAGGACATCTGCTTGCCGTGCAGCTGCTCGGCGTGCGCGAGGCCCGGCGTCCCGCCGCGGTAGAGCGCGGCCTGCTGGTGCGGGTTCTCGCCGTAGCGCAGCACGTCGGCGCGCTCCCACGAGGCGCCGACCCACGCGGGGAACGCCGACTCGTCGTCGGGTGCGAGCACGCTGCCCATCCAGGAGGCGACGGCGACGTCGTAGCTCGCGGTGTGCCGGAAGGCCGCCGCGGCGAGCCGCTGCCGCTCGGGGAGGGTGAACCCGCCCGCGGTGACGGCGGCGAGCACGTCGCCGTAGCGCGCCGGGTCGACGACGACGGCCACCGACGGGTGGTTCTTCGCCGCGGCACGCACCATCGCCGGGCCGCCGATGTCGATCTGCTCGACGCACTCGTCGGGCGTCGCGCCCGAGGCGACGGTCTCGGTGAACGGGTAGAGGTTGACCACGACGAGGTCGAAGGGCGCGATGCCGAGCTCGTCGAGCTGCGCTGTGTGCTCGGGCTTCCGGCGGTCGGCGAGGATGCCGGCGTGCACCGCCGGGTGCAGGGTCTTCACCCGCCCGTCGAGGCACTCGGGGAAGCCGGTGACCTGCTCGACCGGGGTGACGGCGATGCCGGCCTCGGCGATGCGGCGGGCGGTGGCTCCCGTGCTCACCAGCTCGACGCCGGCGTCGGCCAGCCCGCGGGCGAGCTCCTCGATCCCGGTCTTGTCGTACACGCCCAGCAGGGCTCGGCGCACCGGGGTCCGGCTCTCGGTCATCGCGCGCTCTCCTCCGTCGTCCCGGTGACGAGTCGCGCCACCGTCTCCACCAGGAGCGTGCGCTCCACGGCCTTGATCCGTTCGTGCAGTCGGTCCTCGTCGTCGCCGGGCAGCACCGGCACCTCGCGCTGCGCCAGCACCGGGCCGGTGTCCACGCCGGCGTCGACGAGGTGGACCGTGCTGCCGGTGACCTCCGCGCCGGCGGCCAGGGCGTCGCGGACGGCGTGCGCGCCCGGGAACGCCGGCAGCAGCGCGGGGTGGGTGTTCACCAGCCGGCCCTCGTAGCGCGCCAGCACGGCGGGGCCGACGATCTTCATGAACCCCGCGGAGACCACCCAGTCGGGACGGTGCGCGGCGATCGCGTCGGCCAGCGCGGCGTCCCAGGCGGCCCGGTCGGGGAAGGCGCGCAGCGGGACGGTGAAGGTGGGCAGGCCGCGGCGGCGGGCGTGCCCGAGGCCGGCGGCGTCGCGGTCGGCGCCGACGGCGACGACCTCCGCGGGGTAGCCGGGGGCGTCGGCGGCGTCGAGGAGCGCCGCGCACAGCGACCCGGTGCCCGACAGCAGCACCACGACCCGCGCCCGCGCGGGGGATGGAGCGGCCGGCACGCCGCCGACCCTAGACGGCGGCCCGTTCCTGCCCGCCGGACGGGGCGTCAGTCCCGCGCCCGCCAGCGGGCCACGGCCGCCGCGAGGGCCGCGGCGATGCCGGCCTGCAGCGCGACGGCCAGCGCGGTGGCCGCCGGCGGCGCCCCGACGTCGGCCAGCGCGCCGTCGCCCAGCGAGCCGCCGGCGACCGCGACGGCCAGCCCGGAGGCGACCCCCAGCAGCAGCCCGGCGAGGACGCCCCACAGGCCCGCGGAGACCGAGCCGCCGTCGTCGTCGCCCATCCGGCGGCCGAGCACCGTGCCGGCCGCGAGGCCGGCCAGCGCGGGCACCGCCTGCGAGGCGAAGGCCAGCAGGGGCACGGCCTGGGTGTCGGGGAGCGCGGCCAGCAGCGGCAGCGCGGGGACCGGGCCGAGGCTGACCCCGTGCACGGAGACGACGGTCGCCGCGCCGACGGAGAAGCCCGGCCCGGCGGCGACCCCGAGGGCCGCGGCGGCGGCGTTGGGCAGCAGCAGCGCGCCGAGCGCCAGGAGCCCGAGGACGCCGGCGGCCGACCCGCCCAGCGACTCCTCGACCGCCGCGTACCCGGCGGCGTCGGCGCCCACGGCGACCGCGACCACCGCGCAGCACAGCCCGCCGGCGGCGAGCAGGCCCGCCAGGACGGCCGGCAGCAGGGGCCGGACCGGCCCGGGCAGCCGGTCGAGGGCGGCGTCCGCCAGGCCGCTCTCCCGCAGCACGCCCCAGCCGCCCGCCACCAGCGCGAGGACCGCCGCACCGGCCCCGCAGCGCAGCAGGTCGGTGCGCGCGCCGGGCCCGTCGACGGCGAGCGCCAGCAGCACGGCGAGCAGCGCGTGCACCGCCACGACGGTCGCCACGACGACACCGGCCCCGCCGGCCCCCGCCGGCCCGGTCACGCGGGTGACCCCGCGTCCCGCGCGGGACAGACCGACGGCGACGGCGAGGGTGAGCAGCAGCGGGGCGAGCACGACCGGCCCCGACCCGAGGTCGAGGCCGCCGCCGTTGGCCAGCAGCCACAGCCGGCCGGCCACCCGGACCGACCCGCCGACGGGCAGCCCGCCGGTGGGGTCCAGCGCCTGGACGACGACGACCGCGAGGCCCAGGCCGACGAGGCCGAGCAGCGTCACCGCCGCGGTGGCCGCGACCGCCAGCCCGGCTCCGCGTGCGGCCGACTGCTGCCGGCCGGGGACGGGCAGGCGTGCCAGCAGGGAGACCACGTCCCCACTGTCGCAAGCGCGGCGGCCGGACGCCGGTCGCACGCGCCGGGACCGGGTCCCGGACGCCGACGAGGGCCGGCGGCGGGTGCCGCCGGCCCTCGTCGGGACGGGTGCGTCCGGGGACGCGGTGCTCGCGTGCGCGCTCAGCTCAGGGCTGGCCCTGGCCCGAGGCGCTCGAGCCGCCGGGCTGCCGGCCCGGGTCGGTGGCCGGGGACGGGGTGGCGGGCTGGGCGCCGTGCTGGCCGTGCTGCTGGCCCGGCTGCTGGCCCGGCTGCGGCTGCCCCCACTGCTGGCCCGGCTGGCCGTAGGGGGCCGGCTGGCCGTACTGCCCCGGCTGGCCGTAGGGCTGGGGCTGCCCGTAGGGCTGCGGCTGGCCGTACGGCTGCGGCTGGCCGTAGGGGCCGGGCTGCCCGGAGGACGCGGGCGGGCCGGGGTTGGTGGACGAGCCGTGCTGGCCGAACTCCGGCGCCTGCTGGTTGGCCCACTGGGCGGCCCCGGCGACGGCACCGGGGAGCGCCGGGCGGTTGCGCAGCTCCGGGATCAGCCGCAGGACGGCGACGGCGGTGACCGCGGCGGTCACCAGCAGCGCGAGCAGCCCGACCAGGCTGAACTCCCAGTCGAAGGTCTGGATCCAGGCGATCAGCGTGAGCAGCAGCGCGAGCCCGGCCAGCGCCACGGTGACCCAGCTGCGCGGGAAGCCCAGGCGCAGCTCGGTGACCGCCGGCAGCAGCGCCCAGACGGCCGCCGCCAGCAGCAGGATGAAGCTGAAGGTGACCAGGCCGCTGAACGAGAAGCCGTTCACGTTGTAGTCGGTGGAGAAGTAGCTGTCGTCGAAGTCGATCCACGGCAGGATCGCCAGGACGAGGAACAGCAGCGCACCGGCGGCGACGACGTAGTCGGCCACCTTGAGGCGCTTGAGGTCGAGGCCTGCGCCCGCCGGGCGCGGGGGCTGCCCCCACGGCTGGCCGTAGGGCGGCTGCTGGCCGTACGGGCCCTGGGGCTGCTGGCCGTACGGGGGCTGCCCCTGGGGCGCGCCGTACGGCGGCTGCTGCCCGTAGGGGGACTGCTGGCCGTAGGGCGCCTGCTGCCCGTACGGCTGCTGGCCGTACGCGGGCTGACCCTGGGGGGCGCCGTACGGCGGCGGCGGCTGCTGCCCGTACCCCGGCTGGCCGCCCGGACCCGGCTGGCCGGGGCCCCCGGGCTGCTGCGGCGGCTGACTGGACGTCATGGTTCGGCTCTCTCTCGTTCCTGGGTACGGCGTCGCGGATGCTCTCCCCCGCCGTCGCGGGGCTGCAACCCCGCCACGCCCACGCCTCCCCACGAAGGGGCGGGATCGTGACCGGGCCGCGACGGGGCCCCGACGAACGGAACTGCCCCGGCTCCTGGACAGGGGCCGGGGCAGTTCGCGGGGATGGCGGTCAGGCGCCGACGAGCTCCCGCATGAGGCGGGCGGTCTCCGACGGCGTCTTGCCGACGCCGACGCCGGCGGCCTCGAGGGCCTCCTTCTTCGCCTGCGCGGTGCCTGCCGAGCCGGACACGATCGCGCCGGCGTGGCCCATCGTCTTGCCCTCGGGGGCGGTGAAGCCCGCGACGTAGCCGACGACGGGCTTGGTGACGTTGGCCTTGATGAAGTCGGCCGCGCGCTCCTCGGCGTCGCCACCGATCTCGCCGATCATCACGATGGCCTCGGTCTCCGGGTCGTCCTGGAAGGCCTGCAGCGCGTCGATGTGCGTGGTGCCGATGACCGGGTCGCCGCCGATGCCGATGGCGGTGGAGAAACCGATGTCCCGGAGCTCGTACATCATCTGGTAGGTCAGCGTGCCGGACTTGCTGACCAGCCCGATCTTGCCCTGCTGGGTGATGTTGGCCGGGATGATGCCGGCGTTCGAGCGCCCGGGGCTGATCAGGCCCGGGCAGTTCGGGCCGATGATCCGCGTCGAGCTGCCCTGGGCGTGCGCCCAGAAGGCGGTCGAGTCGTGCACCGGGATGCCCTCGGTGATGACGACGGCGAGCCCGATCTGGGCGTCGATCGCCTCGATGACCGCCGCCTTGGCGAACGGCGGGGGCACGAAGATGACGCTGACGTCGGCGCCCGTCTCCTTCATCGCCTCGGCGACGCCGCCGAACACCGGCACGCTGGCGCCCTCGAAGTCGACGCTGGTGCCGGCCTTGCGGGGGTTCACGCCGCCGACGATCGCGGTGCCGGAGGCCAGCATGCGCTGCGTGTGCTTGCTGCCCTCCGAGCCGGTCATGCCCTGGACGATGACCTTGCTGTTCTCGTTGAGGAAGATCGACATCTCTTCAGGTCCTGTCGGGAGTCGGGACGGCGATCAGGCGGCGAGCTCGGCGGCCCGGCGCGCGGCGCCGTCCATCGTGTCGACCACGGTCACCAGCGGGTGGTTGGCCTCGGCGAGGATCCGGCGGCCCTCCTCGACGTTGTTGCCGTCGAGCCGGACGACCAGCGGCTTGGTCGCCTCGTCGCCGAGGATGCCGAGGGCGGAGACGATGCCGTTGGCCACGGCGTCGCAGGCGGTGATCCCGCCGAAGACGTTGACGAAGACGCTCTTCACGGCCGGGTCGGAGAGGATGATCTCCAGGCCGTTGGCCATGACCTCCGCCGAGGCGCCGCCGCCGATGTCGAGGAAGTTGGCCGGCTTGACGCCGCCGAACTCCTCACCGGCGTAGGCGACGACGTCGAGGGTGCTCATGACCAGGCCGGCACCGTTTCCGATGATCCCGACCTCGCCCTCGAGCTTGACGTAGTTGAGGTCCTTCTCCTTGGCGCGCGCCTCGAGCGGGTCGGCGGCGGCGGTGTCCGCGAGCTCGGCGTGCTCGGCGTGCCGGAAGGCGGCGTTCTCGTCGAGGGTGACCTTCGCGTCGAGCGCGAGGACGGTGCCGTCGGGCGCCTTGGCCAGCGGGTTGACCTCGACGAGCGTGGCGTCCTCCTTGCTGAAGACCTCCCACAGCTGCACGGCGATGGCGATCACCTGGTCGCGCACCTCGGGGGCGAACCCGGCGGCGTCGACGATCTCGGCGGCCTTGGCCTCGTCGACGCCCTTGCCGGCGTCGACCGGGATCCGGGCGAGGGCCTCGGGGCGCTCGACGGCGAGCTGCTCGATCTCCATGCCGCCCTCGACGCTGGCCATGGCCAGGAAGGTGCGGTTGGACCGGTCGAGCAGGTAGGAGAAGTAGTACTCCTCGGCGATGTCGCTGGCCTGGGCCACCATCACCTTGTGGGTGACGTGCCCCTTGATGTCCAGCCCGAGGATGTCCTGGGCGCGCGCCTTGGCGTCCTCCGCGTTGTCGGCCAGCTTGACGCCGCCCGCCTTGCCGCGCCCGCCGGTCTTGACCTGCGCCTTGACGACGACGGTCTGCCCGATCTCGCGGGCGATCGCCTCGGCCTGCTCGGGTGTCTCGGCGACGCCGCCGGGGAGCACGGGCACGCCGTGCGAGGCCAGCAGGTCACGCGCCTGGTACTCGAAGAGATCCACGGACAGGCACCGTAGCCCCCGTGAAACCGGCCTGCCGCACCGGCGGTGGGTGCCGTGCGCGGGGTCACATGCTCCCGGGTGGGCCTCCCGGCCGGGCCCGCAGGTCAGGCGCGCCGCAGCGCTGCGACGACGTCGTCGGGTGGGGTGCCGTCGGGGAACCGGAGGACGCCGGCGGGCGGCTCGCCGTCGTCGCCGAGGACGAAGACGGTCACGTCGTCGGCGCCGTCGCCGGCCAGCCGGCCGAGCAGCCCGGCGAGCAGCCGGGGAGGCGCGCCGGCGAGGCCGACGGCGTCGGCGTCCTCCTGGACGACGGTGGCGGCCAGCCGGTCCGGCGACGCGGGCACGCCGGTGAGGACGACCTCGGCCCCGGCGTCGCGCAGCGCCCGCGCGAGCGCGACCGCCCGCGGGTCGTCCTGCCCGTCCGGGCCGGCGACGACGACGCGCAGCCGCTCGACCGGGGTCACGCGGCGGCGCGGCGCAGCCGCCAGGCCAGCACGGTGAGCAGCGCGTAGCCCAGGCCGGCGGCGAGCAGGCCGGCGCCGGGGACCGTCCACTCGAGGTCGTCGGAGGTGACGGCGTCGCGCAGGCCCGCGAGGGCGGCGGCGAGCACGGTCACCGCGACGGCCAGCAGGCCACCGACGGCGGCCAGCCGCGGGCGCAGCGAGGGCGCGAGCACCGAGGCGAGGACGACGGCGCCGGCGAGCAGCAGGCCGCCGAGGAGGGCGAGGCCGGGCCGCTCGAGCAGCGCCTGCGGTCCCTGCTGCTCGACGACGACCTCGAGGCCGGTGGAGGGGTCGTCGACGAGCCGGTCGGGGACGTCGGCGGCGGGCAGCGCCAGGCACAGCACGGTGAGGACGCCGAGCAGCACCGCGGCGCCGGCGAGCCCGGGGCGGGCGGGGTCGAGCGCGCCGCGGTCCTCCATGACGGTGCGGCCCCACGACGCGGCGGCGAGGGCGCCGGCGAGCACGGTCAGGGCGAGCGCGGCGACCGAGAGCCACCAGCCGGCGCCGGTGGTCACGGAGCTGGTGAGCACCCGCTCCCCCGCGAGCACCTCGATGCCCGGGCGCACGGTGGAGCTGCTGCCGCGGTAGACCTCGATGAGCAGCGAGCCCAGGGCCAGCGCGCCGCCGACCCCGGCGTAGGCCAGCCCCAGGCGCGGCACGCGGCCGGCAGCGAGGCCCGCACCGACGGCGATCGACGCCACCGGGACGAGCAGGCCCACGAGGACGGCGCCGAGGCCGCGGCCGAGGACGAGCTCCTGCCCGCCGACGACGAGGTAGGACGGGAACAGCGCGGCGATCCCGGCCAGGCCGGCCAGCACGAGCGCGACACCGGCGGCGCGGGCGACCGGCGGGACGTCGCCGACCACCAGCCCGTCGGCGGGGACGGGGGCGGCGGGGGTGCGCGGCGTCCGGCGGTCCCCGGCGGGCCGGTTGCCGGTGCCGCGCCGTCCGGGGCCGTCGGCGGAGGCGGCGCGCCGGGCGGTGGCGCCGCGCGTGCGGTCGTCACGGGCGGAGCGGTCGCGGCCGGCCACGGTTCCCCCTTCGTCGCGATCCGATCGTCGTCCTGTGATCGTCGCGGTCGTGTCATCGCGTCTTCGTCGAGATGTGTTGCGATCCGGCCTCGATCTCGTCGAGACGCGGCGCTCGTCGTGTGACCGTGGCCACACACGGGCATTACCGTCAGGTGAACGGAGCACAGCAGTGGTGCTCCGGCCGCCGACGGGACCCAGGTCCCTGGACCAGGCCGGTGGCCGACAGACGGGAGGACCTGTCCATGCGCACGACCGGTTATCGGGGGCCCGGTCCAGAGTCGCACACGGGCGAGGTCTCCTCCGGGACGCCACGGGGCGTGCTGCGGGCGCTGGCGACGCCGGCCACGGTGACCGGCGGCATCGCCGAGCTGGCCTGGGTCGGCGCCCACGTGCTCATGTACCCGCTCGGTACGCGCACCGAGGCGCTGCGTCCCGACGTCCGCTGCCGCCCGGGCGAGCAGTCGCCGTCGGTCCGGGCCCTGTTCGCCGCCGACCCCCTGGCCGCCCGCATCCCGGTGCTGCTGGTGCACGGCCTGGTCGACAACCGCTCGATCTTCACCCTGATGCGCCGTGGCCTGCGCCGGCGCGGCTTCGCGCAGGTGTGCACCTGGAACTACAGCCCGCTGCTCGGCGACGTGGCCGAGGGCGCCCGTGACCTCGGCGAGCACGTCGAGCGGATCTGCGCGCAGACCGGGCACGACCGGGTGCACGTCGTCGGGCACAGCCTGGGCGGCCTCATCGCCCGCCACTACGTCCAGCTGCAGGGCGGCGGGCGGCGCGTGGAGTCGCTGACGACGCTGGGCACCCCGCACGGCGGGTCGGTGCTGGCCCACCTGCTGCCGACGCCGATGGTCCGCCAGCTGCGCCCGGGGTCGGCGGTGCTCGAGGAGCTCGCCGCGCCCGCGCCGCAGTGGGACACCCGGATGACCGCCGTCTACAGCGACCTCGACCAGCTGGTCATCCCCACGCGCAACGGCCGGTGCGACCACCCCGACCTGCGGGCGCGCAACGTGCTCGTGCGGGGCCTCGGGCACATGACGCTGCCGTTCTCCCGGGTCGTCGTCGACGAGGTCGCGGCCACCCTCGCCGGCCTGCGCCCCGTCGCGACGCCGATGGACGTCGCGGCCGCCGTCGCCTGACCGGTCACCCTCGGGAGACATGGCGACACGCAGCGTCGCCTACCGCGGTACGGACTGACGGAACGTTACGGTCCGATCACGGCGCCGGTACCCACCGGCGGGCGTCCACTGGACGCCTCCACCGCCGTCGCTCACCCGACGGACCGCTGCACCTCGTGGTCCCGGGAGCGGAGACGAAGGGGATCTGCGTGACCGCGCTCCTCGAGCCTGCCGCCGGCCGCGCGTCGGCCGAGCTGGAGGCGACCGGCCGCATCCCGGGCCTGCGCCCGGTGGCCGCGGTGCCGCCGCCGCGCACGGCGTCCGTCCCGGCCGTGTCGCCCGCGACCGCCTCCGCTCCCGCCGTTCCCGCCCCGGCCGCGCCGGTCACCTCTCCCGCCGCTCCCGCCACCCCGGCGCCGGCCGCCGAGCCCGCTGCTGGGCCCGCCCGGTCCGCCGAGCCGGCCGCGCGCCTCGCCGTCCGCCGTCCTCCCGGCCGCCGCGGCGGCATGTGGCTCGGCGCGCTGGTCGCCGGTGCGCTCGTGGCCGCCGTCCCGACCTTCACCGGCAACGAGCCGCAGCCGGTCACCGCGAGCGCCGCCGACTACGGCCTGGGCGCCGCCGACATCGGCTTCTCCGGCGGCCTGGACGAGGCCGGCGCCCGTCGCGGGATCACCGAGGCCGAGGCCGCCGTCCGGCTGTCCGAGCTGGCCGCCTCCCGCGCGGCCCGCGAGCCGGAGACCGTGCTGCCGACGTCGGGTCGCATGACCACCTGCTTCTGCCAGCGCTGGGGCTCCATGCACTGGGGCCTCGACCTCGCCGCCCCGCTGGGCACGCCGATCTACTCGGCCACCGACGGCGTCGTGCTGCGCGCCGGGCGCGCGTCGGGCTACGGCAACGCCGTCTACATCCAGGACGCCGACGGCAACGTGCACATCTACGGGCACATGCGCTACTACGACGTCTCGGCCGGCGACATCGTGCACGCCGGCGACCAGATCGCGAAGGTCGGCAACGAGGGCCAGTCGACCGGGCCGCACCTGCACTACGAGATCCACCGCGGCGGCATGACCGGCCGCCCGATCGACCCCGAGGAGTGGCTCGCCGACCGCGGCGTCGCCATCTGATCTCCGTTGCCGGTGTTCCTCGCGGATCGCCGGCCCTGCAGCACCCGCAACGCCCCAGGAACGCCGGCACTGCGCCGCTCCTGGGGCGTTGCCCGCGCCCCCGGAGCCCCGCAGGACCCCGGGAGGACGAGGGACACCCCAGGAGGTGCGGCGGACGCCCGCCGCTAGAGCTTGACGAGCGGGGCGTAGCGCAGGACGAGGCGCTTGGTGCCGCCGGAGCCGAAGTCGACCGTGGCCTGCGCCTTCTCCCCCACTCCGTTGACCTCGACGACGGTGCCCAGGCCGAACGCGTCGTGGCTGACCCGGTCGCCGACCTCGACGGAGATCACCGCCCGGTTGCCGCGACCGCCGCGCAGGCCGCCGGTGGACAGGCCCGTGGCCGCCACCCGCTGCTGCGCGGACCCGGTGCTCGGCGCCGGCGTCGGGTCGGTGCGCGCCCAGTGGACGGTGTCGCCCGGCAGCTCGTCGAGGAAGCGCGACGGCGGGTTGTAGGCCGGCTGGCCCCAGCTCGTGCGCACCGTGGCGCGGGAGAGGAACAGCCGCTGCTGCGCCCGCGTGATGCCCACGTAGGCCAGCCGGCGCTCCTCCTCCAGCTCCTTGGGGTCGCCGAGCGCGCGCAGGTGCGGGAAGACGCCGTCCTCCAGCGCGGTGAGGAAGACGACCGGGAACTCCAGCCCCTTGGCGGTGTGCAGCGTCATGAGCGTGACGACGCCGGCCTCGTCGCCGGTGACGGGCACCTGGTCGGCGTCGGCCACGAGCGAGACCTGCTCGAGGAAGTCGGTGACCGTGCCGCCGGGGTTGGTGGCCTCGAACTCGGCGGCCACCGAGATGAGCTCGTTGAGGTTGTCGACGCGGCCCTCGTCCTGCGGGTCGGTGCTGGCCTCGAGCTCGGCGAGGTAGCCGGTGCGGTCGAGGATGCTCTCCAGCAGCGCGGCCGGCCCGGAGCCGGTCTCCACGAGCTGCTCGAACTCCTCCAGCAGCGTCACGAACTCCTGCAGCGCCTTGAGCGAGCGCGGCGCCAGGGTGGTGATCTCCCCGCACCGGCGCAGCGCCGTCGCGAACGCGATCCGCTCCCGGTCGGCGAACTGCTCGACGCAGGACTCCGCCTTGTCACCGATGCCGCGCTTGGGCGTGTTGATCACGCGGCGCAGGCTGACGACGTCGGCCGGGTTGGCGACCACCTTCAGGTAGGCCAGCGCGTCGCGGACCTCCTTGCGCTCGTAGAAGCGCACCCCGCCGACGACCTTGTAGGGCATGCCGACGCGGATGAACACCTCCTCGAACACCCGGGAGGCGTTGTTGGTCCGGTAGAAGACGGCGATGTCGGCGGGCCGGGCCTTCCCCTCGTCGACCAGCGCGTCGATCTGCTCGGCGACCCAGGCGGCCTCGTCGTGCTCGTTCTCGGCGACGTAGCCCTCGATCAGCTCGCCGTCACCGGCGTCGGTCCACAGGTTCTTGGGACGGCGGCCGGTGTTCTTCGCGATGACGGTGTTCGCGGCCTTGAGGATGCGCTGCGTGGAGCGGTAGTTCTGCTCCAGCAGGATCGTGGTGGCCTGCGGGTAGTCGCGCTCGAACTCGTCGATGTTGCGGATCGTGGCGCCGCGGAAGGCGTAGATCGACTGGTCGGCGTCACCGACGACGCACAGCTCGCCGGGCGGGACCGGCCCCTCCCCCGTGCCGACCAGCTCGCGCACCAGGACGTACTGGGCGTGGTTGGTGTCCTGGTACTCGTCGACCAGGACGTGCCGGAACCGGCGCCGGTAGTGCTCGGCGACGTCGGGGAAGGCCTGCAGCAGGTTGACCGTCGTCATGATCAGGTCGTCGAAGTCCAGCGCGTGCGCCTCGCGCAGCCGCCGCTGGTAGAGCGTGTAGGCCTCCTTGAGCACCTTCTCCGGCGCCGTCTGGGGGTCGAACGACTCCTCGTCGACGAGCTCGTTCTTCAGGTTCGACACCTGGGCGGTGAGGCTGCGGCCGGGGTAGCGCTTGGCGTCGAGGTCGAGGTCGCGCGCGACCATCGTCATGAGCCGGACCGAGTCGCCCTGGTCGTAGATCGTGAACGACGACTTGAGGCCGAGCTTGGCCGCCTCGGCGCGCAGGATGCGCACGCACATCGAGTGGAACGTGGACACCCACATGGCGCGGGCGCGCGGCCCGACGAGCTGGGCCACCCGCTCCTTCATCTCACCGGCGGCCTTGTTGGTGAACGTGATCGCCAGGACCTCGCCGGGCTGCACGCCGCGCGCGCCGAGGAGGTAGGCGATGCGGTGGGCCAGCACGCGGGTCTTGCCCGACCCGGCGCCGGCCACGATGAGCAGCGGGCCGCCCTCGTGGACGACGGCCTGGCGCTGGGGACCGTTGAGTCCGGCCAGCATGCGGTCCAGTTCCCGGCCGGCCGAGCCGGGAGCGGAACGCTGGAGCGCGGCGGTTCCGGGGAGGGCCTGCTGCACGCTGCTCATAGCCACACCACTGTAGTTCGACCGGGTGACGGTCCCGGCCGCCGTCGGACCCCCTGGGGACGGGGACCGGCGTGTGTCACACTCGACGACGTGCTGCTCGCCACCGTCAGCTTTTACTACGGGCACCGGGTTCCGGTGTCCGTAGCCGCTGGCTGAGCAGCCGCCGCGACGAACGCCCCGGGCCCGAGGAGCCCGGGGCGTCTCTCGTTCCTGGGCCCGGAGGCTCCCGCCCCGCCAGGAGACCGAGATGAACGCCACCAGCACCCCCGCCGACGAGCGCATCGCCGAGCTGCGCGGGGAGATCGACGCCTGCGACGCCGAGCTGATCCGGCTCGTGCAGCGCCGCCTCGCCGTGTCGCAGGAGATCGGGCAGCTGCGCCGGGACTCCGGCGGCACCCGGCTCTCGCTCGCCCGCGAGCAGCAGGTCATCGCCCGCTTCCAGGACGCCCTGGGTGCCGACGGCGCCGCGCTCGGGATGATGCTGCTCCGCCAGGGGCGCGGCCGCCTCTAGCGCCGGTGTCACGGATCGGCCGGCTGCGTCGTCCGGAGGGCATGCCCCGACGAGAGGACGCCGCCGTGACCGGGACCCGCACCGCCCGCATCCCGCTCGACCCGCCGCGCACGCTGCTCACCCGCGTCGTGGACCTGTACTCGCGCCGCCGGTACGGCGCGCGCCTGCAGCCCGCCGCCGCGATGGGCCACCACCCGCGCCTGCTGCTCACCGAGCTGCGGCACGAGCAGGCCCTCGCCCGGTGGGACCGGCTCGACCCGACGCTCAAGGCGCTGGCCGTCATGTCGTCGGCGGTCACCATCGGCTGCTCGTGGTGCGTGGACTTCGGGTACTGGGTGAGCCCGCAGGACGGCGTCGACCCGGCCAAGGTGCGCGCCGTGCCCTCGTGGCGCACGAGCGACGCGCTCACCGACCGCGAACGGCGGGTCGTCGAGTACGCCGAGGCGATGAGCACCACGCCGCCCGGCGTCACCGACGGGATGGTGGAGGCGCTGCGGCGCGAGCTGGGCGAGGCGGCGCTGGTCGAGCTGACGATGATGGTCGCCGTGGAGAACAGCCGGTCGCGGTTCAACGCCGCGATGGGGCTGCACAGCCAGGGCTTCCGCGACCGCTGCGACGTCCCGGCCGGGACGTGACCGACCCGCTGCCGCCGTTCGACGCCGCCCGGCGGCTGCTGTTCGGCGTCGCCTACCAGATGCTGGGCAGCGTCGCCGACGCCGAGGACACCGTGCAGGACGCCTGGCTGCGCTGGTCGGCGGCCGACCGGGGCGACGTCGCCGACCCGCGCGCCTGGCTGGTGCGGACGACGACCCGCCTGGCGCTCGACCGGCTGACCTCCGCCCGGGCCCGCCGCGAGACCTACGTCGGCCCGTGGCTGCCCGAGCCGCTGCTCACCGGCGGGGCGCTTCCCTCCACGGGGTCCGCCACGGCGCCCGACCCGGCCGACGAGGTGGCGCTCGGCGAGCAGGTGTCGCTGGCGCTGCTCGTCGTCCTGGAGACGCTCTCCCCCGCCGAGCGGGCCGTCTTCGTGCTCCGCGAGGTGTTCGGCCTGCCGGCGGCCGAGGTGGGCGCGGCGCTCGGTCGCTCGGAGGCCGCCGTCCGGCAGCTCGCCCACCGGGCACGCGAGCACGTCGAGGCCCGACGACCCCGGTTCGACGCCGACCGCCGCGCCCACCGCGAGGTGACCGAGCGCTTCCTCGCCGCGTGCCTCGGGGGCGACGTCGGCGCGCTGCTGGCGGCCCTCGCCCCCGGCGCCGTGCTGGTCACCGACGGCGGCGGGCGGTCCAAGGCGGCGCTGCGGCCGATCACCGGCGCGGACAAGGTGGCCCGCTTCCTGGCCGCGGTCGCCTCCGGCGGGGCGGCGCTGCCCGGGCTGCGGATGGAGCTGGCCGACGTCAACGGCCTGCCCGGCGTGGCGGCGTGGACCGACGCCGGGCCGTTCGTGGCGGTGTCGCTGGGCGTCGCCGACGGGCTCGTGCAGCAGGTCCTCGTGGTGCTCAACCCCGACAAGCTGTCCGGACTGGGGGCCGGTGCGGCCCCCGCATAGGCTCCGCCGGTGACCGCACCGCCGCCCCGCAGGCCCGCCGAGCACGTCGAGCGCGCCCTCTGCGTGCTCGCCCACCCCGACGACGTCGACTTCGGGAGCGCCGGGACGGTGGCCACCTGGGCCGCCGCGGGCACCGAGGTGACCTACCTGATCGTCACCGACGGCGACGCCGGCGGCTTCGACGACACCCCGCGCGACCGGATGGGCCCGCTGCGCCGCGAGGAGCAGACGGCGGCGGCCAAGGCGGTCGGCGTCACCGACGTCCGCTTCCTCGGCTACCCCGACGGCCGGCTCGAGCTGACCCTCGACCTGCGCCGCGACATCTCCCGGGTGATCCGGCAGGTGCGGCCGCAGCGGGTGCTCACCAGCTCGCCCGAGCGGTACTACGAGCGGATCGGCGCCAGCCACCCCGACCACATGACGGTGGGCGAGTCGACGCTGCGCGCCGTCTACCCCGACGCCCGCAACCCGTTCGCCTTCCCCGAGCTGCTGGGCGAGGAGGGGCTGGAGGCGTGGACGGTGTCGGAGGTGTGGCTGGGTGCCAGCCCGCGCGCCGACCACGCCGTCGACGTGACCGACGTCGTCGAGCTCAAGTTCGCGGCGCTCAAGAGCCACGTGTCGCAGGTGGGCCACCTCGACGACCTGGAGGCCTTCGTCACCGGGTGGATGGCGCAGAACGCCCGCACCCACGGCCTCCCGGACGGCCGGCTCGCCGAGACCTTCCACGTGGTGCACACCGCCTGACGACGCGGACGGGGCCGGCCCCCGGAGGGACCGGCCCCGTCGTGTCGGGCGTCGAGGATCAGGCGACGGCGTGGTGGGAGTGCGCCAGCCCCCCGCCGCCGTCCTCGGCGAACGTCCCCTCGGGACCGGCCGGCTCCGGCAGCGTGAACGGCCGGCCCGGGACCTGCTTGCCGACGACGCCGTTCACGCTCTCCGTCGAGTAGGCGAACGTGAGCATCGCGAAGGCGATCAGGTCGCTGTTCACGTCGAGCGCGAACAGGTCGAGGTTCGCGATCGTGTCGCAGGCCTGGTGGTAGCAGGGGTCGAACGCGTCACCGGCCGTTCCGCCCCAGATGGCCGCCTGCTCCTCGGTCTTGATCTCCTCCGCCCCGGTGAACAGGCCGCTCGACGGGATGCCGGCGAGGATGAACGCCTCGTAGTCGCTCCGGCCGGAGAACTCGGTGTCGTCGTACGGCTGCCCGATGGCGGTGTAGAAGGACTCGTAGACGTCCTCGATCGCCGTCGAGCCCTCGGGGATCGGGACCCCCTCGGGCGCCGGGAACGTCGACTGGTCGGCGTCGTAGACCATGAAGATGTGGTTCGGCGACCCGACCATGTCGTAGTTCATGTACAGCGCGATCCGGTCGAGCTCGGCTGCGGGCAGGCCCTCAACGTAGGCCGCTGAGCCGAGCAGGCCCTGCTCCTCGCCGGCCCACCAGGCGAACCGCAGCGTGTTCTCGGGGCGGAGGTTGGCCATCGCCAGCGCCGTCTCGAGCAGCGCGGCCGAGCCGGAACCGTTGTCGTTGATGCCCGGCCCCTCGATCACGCTGTCGAGATGAGCGCCGGCCATGACGACGTTGTCCCGGTTCTTCCCGGGCAGCTCGGCGATCACGTTGCGGTCGGTACGGGTCTCGCTCGGCAACACGTTGACGCGCGCCGTCGAGCCCGGCTGGGACAGCGCCACGCCGTCGGCGAAGCTGGCGCCGACCACCGGGACGTCGTAGTCAGCCGGCTGCGTGCCCTCGAGGTCGAGGCTGGTGGCGTCACCGATGAACAGGGGCTCGCGGTCCGGGCTGTTGCCCTGGTTCATCACGATGACCGCCTCGGCGCCCGCGGCGTCAGCGTTCTGCGCCTTGAGTCCGAAGGTGCACGTCCCGCGCTGGATCAGCACGATGTCGGCGGGCCCCGAGAGGTCGAGGCCGGCGAAGTCATCCGCCTCGCAGCCGCTCGTGCTCGCGCGGTCGCCGGTGAGGTTGAGGTCCACGGGGACGACGGCCCCGCTCACCTCGCCCGACCCGCTACCGGTGTAGACGCCCGTCTCGTACTCGGCCGCGACCGGGGTGAGCTGCTCGAGCTCGGCCGGGAAGTTGAAGGTGATCTCCACGTCGGTGAACGAGACCTCGTACCCCGCCTCCTGCAGGAGCCCGGCGACGTAGTCGACGCTGTCGGCGTACCCGTCGGTGCCCGCGGCCCGGGTGCCCGGGTAGACCGGGTCGGTGCTGTTGTCGGCGATCTTCTGGAGCTCCTCCATGTGCTCGAGGACGCCGCCGACCGTCACGCAGTGCAGCAGCTTCTCGTAGGTGTTGTTGCTGCGGTTCTCGCACCCACCACCGTGGCCTCCACCGTGGCCGCCACCGCCGCCCGGGGCCGCGACCGCGGCGGTCGCCGGCAGCGTCAACGCCACCAGCAGCCCTCCCGCGCCCGCCGCCAGGGCCCTGGTGCCGGTCCTCGTGGATCTCGTTCGGCGATCTGCCATCCCGTGTCCCCTCGTCGGGCCCGCCGGCGTGGTGGCCGGCGGGCGCGTACCGGTCCCCCGATCGGGTGAGGATGGCCCGGCGCCCAGGGGACGTACAGGGAACGCCCAGGATCGGTGTGATCCAGGACACACACTCCGGCGGGACGTGACTCCTCGTGGGCGGACGGAGACGTTCCGGTGTCCTCGTCCTCCCGGCCTCGGAGCGCGTCCCCCGTGGTCGCCAGGTGACGTTCCGCAGCGGGCACGCGCCCCCGAAACGCGGCCGACACGGGCGGCACGGGGCCGCAACACGGGGTCCGTAGACCGGCGGGGACCGACCGCCCGCAGCACCCGGAGGATCCCGTGAGCGACATCCCGCAGCAGCCGACCGGCCCGGATCCCGCGACCGCCGCGGCCGTCGTGGAGCGCGCCCTCGGCCGACGGGCCTTCGTCCAGGCGGCGCTCGCCAGCGCCGCCCTCGGCGCCGGACTCGCCGCGGCCGGGCCGGCGAGCGCGACGCCGGGCGGGCGGAGCCGGCTGCCCGGAGAGGTCCTGCAGCCGGGACGCGGACCGGTGGACGGCGACGTCTACCTGCCCTCCCGGGTCGAGGAGGTCCTCTGGGGGTACCTCCCGCGCACCACCGACGCGCCGGTCCTCCGGGTCGCCTCCGGCCGCACCGTCACGGTGGACACGGTGAGCCACGAGGGCATCCTCGAGGACCAGGGCCGCGACCCGGTCGGCTGGTTCGCGGCGCGGGGTGTGCCGCGCGACCAGGTCCTCGACGACGCGGTGGCCATCGCCGCGGGATACGCCCGTCACCCCCGCGACTTCGACGCCGACGGCCCGCACGTCGTCACGGGGCCCGTGTACGTGGAGGGCGCCCGGCCCGGCGACGTCCTCAAGATCGAGCCGCTCACGGCCCTGCCGCGGGTCCCCTACGGCGTCGTCTCCAGCCGCCACGGCAAGGGCGCGCTCGCCCGGCAGCTGGCCACCCCGGCGGGCGGGATCACCGAGGCGGAGGTCATGCCGCCGGTCGGGACCGACGGACGCGCCACCGGGGACCCGACCCGCTACGGCAACGTCTCGGTGTTCACCCCCGTCGCCCGGGGACGGGGCGGGGTCCTCCGGGCGTCGCTGCCGGTGGGCACCGGCGGGAACCGGGTCTCCTGGCCGGTCGACTGCTTCCCCGGCCTCATGGCGGTGGCCACCGTCGCGGACGCGCCCGCGCCGAACGACCCGCTGGTCAACTCCATCCCGCCGACGCGAGGCGGCGGGAACATCGACATCCGGCGGCTCACCGTCGGCTCGGCGTTCTACGTGCCGGTGGTCGCCGAGGGCGCGTTGTTCTCCGTCGGCGACCCGCACATGTCGATGGGCCACGGCGAGGTCGCGCTCACCGCGCTGGAGGGGTCACTGCGGCTGACCTTCCGGCTGACCGTCTGCCGGCCGGGCTCCGGGGACGCGCCGTCGGTGGCCTTCCGGTACCCCTTCGGCGAGAGCCCCGACGCCTGGCTGCCCATCGGCCTGTCCGACCCCGACGGCTACCGGGACGGGCAGTTCGTCGACCTCGACGTCGCCGCCCGTCGCGCGGTCGTCAACGCCCTCGACTTCCTCGAGCACGACCGGGGGATGGACCGGTCGGTGGCGTACGCGTACCTCTCGGCGGCCGCGGACTTCGAGGTGTCCCAGGTCGTCGACCGCACCGTGGGCGTCCACGGCGTGATCTACAAGGACCACTTCGCCTGAGGCCGCGCGGGACCCGCGCACCCGGGGCGTCCGGGTGCGCGGGTCCCGCCCGTCAGAGCAGGCGGTTGGTGGCGGCCCAGCGGGTGAGCTCGTTGCGGTTGGAGAGCTGGAGCTTGCGCAGCACGTTCGAGGCGTGCGACTCCACCGTCTTCACCGAGATGAACAGCCGTGAGCCGATCTCCCGGTAGGTGTAGCCGCGGGCGAGCAGCTGCATGACCTCGCGCTCCCGCGCGCTGAGCAGGTCCAGGCCGGGGTCGGTGGCCGGGTCCTCCGGCTGCGGGGCCGACGGCGAGCTGGCCGCGAAGGCGTCGAGCACGAACCCGGCCAGCCGGGGGCTGAAGACGACGTCGCCGTCGGCCACGCGCTGCACCGCGGACACCAGGTCGGGGCCGGAGATGGTCTTCGTGACGTACCCCCGGGCGCCCGCGCGGATCACCGCGATGACGTCCTCGGCGGCGTCGGACACCGACAGCGCCAGCCAGCGCACGTCCGGCAGCTCGCCGCGCAGCGCCTCGAGCACCGCGCGCCCACCACCACCGGGCAGGTGGACGTCGAGCAGCACGACGTCGGGCGCCGCGGCGCGGATGCCGGCGATCGCCGAGTCGGCGTCGGCGGCCTCGCCGACGACCGTGACCGAGTCGCCGAGCTCGTGCCGGACGCCGGCCCGGACCATCGCGTGGTCGTCGACGAGGTAGACCCGGACGGTCACGCGGCGGCCTCGCGCGGCAGCACGAGCTCGACCTCGGTGCCCTCACCGGGCGCGGACCGCACGGTCGCCGTGCCGCCCAGCCGAGTGATCCGCCCGGTGACCGAGTCGCGCAGCCCGCGCCGGTCGACCGGGACGGCGGCCGGGTCGAAGCCGGCGCCGCGGTCGCGGACGAACACCGACACCTGACCCGCCGTGACCTCGGTGTAGAGGTCGGCGGAGGTCACGCCGGAGTGCTTCGCCGCGTTGACCAGCGCCTCGCGGGTGGCGGCCCCGAGGGCGGCGAGGGCGTCGTCGACGGGCGCGTCACCCACGACGACGGGGTCGACGGTGAGCGCGTGGTCGCCCTCCACCTCGGTGATCATCTCCGAGACCAGCGCCGCCCAGGTGCCGCCGGCCGCCGTCCGCGGCTCGTACAGCCACGTGCGCAGCTCGCGCTCCTGGCTGCGGGCGAGACGGGCGACGGCCTGCTGGTCGTCGGCGTGCCGCTGGATCAGCGCGAGGGTCTGCAGCACCGAGTCGTGCAGGTGCGCGGCGACGGCGGCCCGCTCCTCCGAGCGGATGCGGGCGGTGCGCTCGTCCTCGCGGGAGTCCAGCAGCCGGCGCCAGAACGGGGCGGTGGCCAGCAGGATGCCGGCGAGGATGACGACCGTCGCGACGAAGCCGTTGCGCGCGTTGGCCAGCTGCCCGGTGGTGGCCAGCAGGAGCACCAGCCCGAGCGCGGCGAGCGCGGCGCCACCGGCGAGCACCCAGCGGACGCCGGGGCGGGTGAGCGTCCGGTCGGTGTCCAGCTGCCGCCAGATGACCGCCAGGCCGCCGCCGACCAGCAGCAGCGGCGCGATGAGGTCGTTGTTGCCCCAGGTGGCGAGGTTGGTGACCAGCACCAGGGCGCCGAGGCCGACGAACGCGAGCCCCAGCGTCTGCCGCCGGCTGGGCTGCGCGGCCTGCGCCGGGTCCACCTCGCCGAGCGGCACGAAGAACCACAGCAGGACGTAGGCGACGACGCCGATGCCGGTCATCGCCAGCGCCACGAACAGGGCGCGCACCACCAGCGGGTCCGCGCGCAGGTGGTGCGCGGTGCCGGCGGCGACGCCGGCGAGCATGCGGCCCGACCGGGGCCGGACCAGCGGCGGCCGCTCGGGCTGCGCGGGCGCCGCCGGGGACACCGTCAGCAGCGGTGCCGGCGCGGCGGCCGGGTCCGGCGCGGGGGTCGGTACGGGCGCCGGGGCCGGCACGCCGGCCGGTGGCTGCGCGGCGGCCGCGGCCGGCACGCCCGCCGGCGGCTGCACACCGACCGGGAGCCCGCCCACGGAGGTCGGCACGGTCCTCGTCACGGTGCGATCGTCGCACCGCGCGGGCCGCTCCCGGTACCGGGAAGACCCCGGACGGGCAGGACCAGGGTCGGATGGGGGCCTTCCCCGATGCCCCGCGGACGGCCCGCTGGGCACGCTCTGTGCCATGACCGCCGCATCCCCTCCTCCCCCCGCTCCCCCCGTCGAACCACCACCGGTCCGGCCCGCCCTCCGGCGCAGCCGCACCGACAAGTACGCCGGCGGTGTCGCCGGCGGGCTGGCCCAGTACAGCGGCGTCGACCCGCTGCTGTGGCGGGTCGGCTTCGTCGCCCTCACCCTGGCCGGTGGCACCGGCATCGCGATCTACCTGCTGCTGTGGCTGCTCATGCCGGCCGGCCCGAGGCACACCGACGGCGCGCCCGCCGCCCCGCCGGGGCCGCGCTCCCCCGTCGCCGGGATCACCGTCGCCGGACTGCTCATCGTCGTCGGCCTGATGGTGCTGGTCACCCGCTACACGCCCCTCGACCTGGGCCCGCGGGGCTTCCTCGCCGGGGCGCTGCTCGTGGTGGGACTCGGCCTGGTCGCCTCGGCCTTCGTCCGCAACCGCGCTCCGCGCGGCGGGCTCATCGCGCTCGGCTCGGTGCTCACCCTCGCGCTGCTGTTCACCTCGTCGGTGTCGGCCTGGCACGACGGCGAGGGCCCGCGCGGCGGCGTCGGCGACCGTTCCTACGAGCCGTCGACCGTGGCCCAGATCCGGCCCGAGTACGCGCTCGGTGCCGGCAACCTCGAGCTCGACCTGTCCGAGATCGACGTCGACGACATCCGGCAGACCGTCGACATCGCCATCGACCACGGCGCCGGCGACCTCGAGATCACGGTGCCCGAGGACGCCGACGTCCGGGTGGTCCTCGACCAGGGGATCGGCGACGTGGACGTCTTCGGCCAGAGCGACGGCGGCTTCTTCCCCGCCGAGGACGAGGACGAGAGCGACAACCGTCCCGAGTTCCGCCTGACCATCGACCACCAGGTCGGCAACGTGGAGGTGTCCCGTGCCTGACTACAGCGAGTTCCCCACCACCCCGACCGGCTGGCAGGAGCGGGCGCTGGCCGAGGACTGGCAGCACCACACCGCGAGCCTCCTGCCCGTCGAGGAGCCGCCGCGCCGGCGCCGTCCCGACCTGGTGGCCCTGGTGCCCGGCGTCGCCTTCGTCCTCCTGGCGCTGACCTTCCTCGCCGGGGTCACCCTGCCGCTGGAGTTCCTCGCCGACGGCGGCCTGCTGTGGCTGCTGCTGGTCGGCGCGGGGGTCCTGCTCCTGGTGAGCGAGCTGCGGAAGGCGCGCCGGAGGCGCTGACCGACAGGGAGACGGTGGTCACGAGGGCCCGGGGAGCTGCTGCTCCCCGGGCCCTCCGCCGTGCCGGGGCGCTGCGACCCGGGGCCTCCGGGTCAGGCGGTCACGCGCGCGACGAAGTCCAGCGCCCGCCCGAACAGCAGCTCCGTGGCGGCCGGGTCGTACTCGGCCGGCAGGCCCGCGTCGGTGAACAGGTGGCCCGCGGTGTCGTAGGTGAACACCTCGAGCTCCGCGCCGGCCGCCTCGACGTCGGCGGCGAACGCCGCGTCCCACTCCGGCGACGCGAGCGGGTCCCCCGTCGCCCGGTGCAGCTGGGCCGGGAGGCCGGCGGGCCAGCCGGCGGCCCCGAGCACCGCCATCGGCAGCGCGCCGGAGAACAGCAGGACACCGCCGCACCGCCGCCGGGTGGCCACGTGCTCGGCCATCCCGGCGCCGTTGGAGAAACCGGCGGCCACGAACCCGTCGGGCAGGTGCCGCACGGCATCCTCCGCCCGTGCCATCAGCGCCGGGAAGCCGACCTCCTCGACGAAGGCGCCGGCCTCCGCGTAGTCGTCGCCGAAGGCCCGGCCGTCGTACTGGTCGACGACGAGGACGTCGTGCCCGGCGGCGCGGAACCGGCCGGCCGCGTCGGTGACGCCCTGCCGGACGCCGAGGACGGAGTGGAAGAGCGCGATCGCTGCCATGCGACGACCCTGTCGCGGGGTCGGTGACACCGTCCTGTCACCGACCCCTGACAGGATCCCGCCCGTGAACCGCACCGACCGGTTGCACGCGCTGACCGAGGAGCTGCGCCGCGCCGGGCCGCGCGGGCGCACCGCCGGGCGGCTGGCGGCCTGGCTGGAGGTGTCCACCCGAACGGTCAAGCGCGACGTCGACGCGCTGCAGCAGGCCGGCGTGCCGATCTGGGCGTCGTCGGGGCCGGGCGGCGGCTACGTGCTCGACGCCGCGGCCACGCTGCCGCCGGTGAACCTGACGCCGGCGCAGGCGGTCGCCGTCGCGGTGGCGCTGGCCGGCGCGGGCGACGCGCCGTTCGCCGCCGACGGCCGGGCGGCGCTGGAGAAGGTGCTCGACGTCCTGGGCCCGGGAGCGCGGGCGGAGGCCGAGCGGCTGGGCGGGCGGGTGTGGGTGCGGTCCGGCGCCGGCCGGCCGGACCCGGCGCCGGTGGTCGAGGAGGCGCTGGCCCGCCGTCGCGTCGTCGCCATCACCTACCGGGACCGGGTGGGGACGGCGTCCCGGCGGCGGGTGGAGCCGCACCTGCTCGCCCGCACCGGTGACCGCTGGTACCTGGTCGGCTGGTGCCGGGAGCGGGACGCGCCGCGCTGGTTCCGGTGGGACCGGATCGAGGCGGCGTCGCTCACCGCCGAGACGGCGCCGGAACGGGACCCCGCCGCCTACGGCACTCCCCCGCCCGACGCCCGCGCCGTCCGGGCGCCGGGCTGACGCCGGGTCAGGTCCACGTCACCCGGGCGGAGGCCGGGCCGGTCTTCTCGAAGTACTCGACCCGGACCTCGTGCGCCCCCTCGGGAAGGGTCACCGTCGCCGAGCCCGTGCCGCCGGTCGTCCAGCGGTCGATCCGGAGCTGCCCGTCCACGAAGACGCGGATCCCCTCGTCGGCGGTCGCCGTGAACGTGTGCGGACCGGCGGTGAAGGAGAAGACCCCCGTCCAGCGGGCCGAGAAGTTGTTCTGCCCGACCCCCGGCGGCCCACCGGTCCCCCAGTTCTGGTTCAGCGGCGCCGCCTCGCAGGCGGTCGACACGGGGGTGCCGGACAGGTTGCGGTTCGAGAAGTACTGCGCCCGGTACTGGCCGCCCGGACAGGTGGCCCGGAAGGTCGCCGTGTGGGTGACCGCGGTCGACCCGGCGGTCACCTGGTGGGTCTGGGCTCCCCCGTCGGACCACGCGACGAACTCCTGCAGGGCACCGCCCGCCGTCTGCGGGGACGGCGTGGACAGGCTGGTCGTGGCGCCCACGATGAGCGTGGCCGTGAACGGCGTCGTGGCGGTCCTGGTCCCGAGCGTCGCCTGCAGGCCGGCCGGCTGCGTGGTCACGGTGACGGGGACGGTGCGCGGCTGCAGGTCCCGGGTCACCGTGGCCGTCCGCCCGGAGGCGTCCCGGGCCGTCAGGCGGAGCGAGAGGTGCGCCGGGTACTCGTGGTCGGGTGCGGCGATCGAGGCACCCGCCACGCCGGTCCAGGTCTGCAGCGGGTGGTCGTGGCAGGCGTCGGGACAGTGCCGCAGGACCATCTCCCAGCTGAGCGCGCTCGCCGGCAGCGGCTGCCCGGCGGCGTCGGTGGCCGAGCCGGTGAAGGAGATCGTCCCGCCGACCTGCCAGGTCGTCCCCGCGGCCGGGGTGGTGATCTGCGGGACGGGAGCGCCGGTGGGCGCGGAGGTGGTCCAGGCGAGCCGGGCGACCGCGTCGCCGCCGGTCTCGAACCACTCGACGCGCACCTGGTGCGCGCCCGCCGTCAGCGGCCGGACGCCGGTGAAGGTGGTGGCCGACTGGTCGCGCCACTCGTCGATGACCGTGGTCCCGTCGACCGCCACCCGGATGCCGTCGTCGCTGACCGCGGTGAAGGTGGTGTCCCCGGCCGGGAAGTCGAACGTGCCGGTCCAGCGGGCGGAGAAGTTGTCCGGCCCGACTCCGGCCGGGGCGCCGGCGCCCCAGTCGTGCGCCAGGGGGGCGGCCTCGCAGGCCGTGACCGCCGGCGTCCCGGTGAGCGTCCTGTTGGGGAAGTACTCGGCGAGGTACTGCCCGGCCGGGCAGGTCGTCGGCGTCGGGGTGGTCCCGCCGTAGACCACCCGGCGGATCGTCCCGCCGCCCAGGTCGGCGTAGAACAGCTCGCCCTGGGGCGAGAGCTCGAGGTCGACGGGGCCGGCCGCGTCGGTGACGAACGGGCGGGCCTTGAGGCGGTCGGGCAGCCCGTCTGTCCCCCGGGTCATCACCCAGATGCAGTTGCGCGAGTAGTCGGAGAAGAACAGGGCGCCGTCGTACTCGGCCGGATAGGGGCCGCCCGCGTAGAACTGGAACGAGACGCCGGACGTCGACGAGCCGCGGGTGACGTTGCAGTTGTCGTTGGCGTTGAGCGGCTGGCCGTGCCGGTATGGGTAGTACGGCGCCGTGACGGCGGACGCGCCCTGGGCGTACAGGTCCTCGCACACCGCGAGGTCCAGCCCGTCGTAGGCCGGCTGCCGGTCGTTGCCCTCGTAGCAGGGCCAGCCGAAGTTGGTGACGCCGCCGGTCGGGGACGCCAGGCGGTCGATCTCCTCGTACGTGCCCCACCCGACGTCGCCGATCCACAGCTCGTCGGTACCGGGCCGCTGCGTCATGCGGAACGGGTTGCGCAGGCCGTACGCCACGATCCGGCGGGCGTTGGCGTCCGCCGAGGAGGCGTTGGGGTTGTCCGGCAGCGCGGCACCGGTGTCCGGGGAGACGCGGATGACGGTGCCGTCGAGCGTGACCGGGTCCCCGGCCGTGCGCAGGTCCTGGGAGCGCAGCGCCCCGCCCTGGGCGGTCGGCGGGCTCATCGCGCCGCCGACGCCGCCCGGCGGGTCACCGCAGGGGTTGACCGGGTTGCCGTCCTGACCGAAGTCGGCGAAGTCGAAGCTGGCGCCGTCGCCCGCGGAGGCGTACAGCGCGCCGTCCCGGCCGAAGACCAGGTCGCCGGTGCTGTGGCTCGGGTACTGCTGGCACCAGTCGTGCACCAGGTCCTGCTTGGTCGTCGTCGTGCCCGTGAGCACCAGCCGGACCAGCTTGCCGCTCACCACGCAGCCGTCGCTCGTGGCTCCGGGTGGGTTGGGACAGGGGTCGCTGTCGGCACCGGCCGTCCCCCAGCGGGGAGCGGTGCCGCCGACCGGTCCGTCGAAGGTGTACAGGGCGTAGAGGTACGGCCGCCCCGGGAACCCGGGGTCGACGGCGAGGCCGAGCAGCCCGCGGTCCCAGAAGTTGTGCACCTCGGTGCGCAGGTCGGCGACCTGGGTGGCCGTCGTGTCGCCGAGCCCGTCGAACATCTGGATGGTGCCGCGCTTCTCGGCGACGAAGACCCGGCCGTCCGGCGCGAACCGCACCGCCGTCGGGTTGACCAGCCCGCTGAAGGCGGTGGTGTCGGTGAAGCCGGCCTGCGGCGCCGCGGCGGCCGGCGCGGCCGACGTCCCCACGACCGCGAGGCAGGCCGCGACGACGAGCAGGAGCGCGGCGGCCCCTGCTCCGGCGGCGTGGACGGTGCGTCGCAGGTGCCCGGAACAGCCGACCATGGTCACTCCCCGTGTCCACCCGGCCTGCCGTGGCCGAGGGGACGGGACGCTAGATCCGCCGGTCCTCCCGCGACCTCATCGCCCTCACGGCATCGCACTGTGGTCCACGTCACACCGCGCGGCGTGACGGATGGTGACCCCGCTCAGCGGGAGCGCGCGACGGTCACTCCCACTCGATGGTGCCCGGCGGCTTGCTCGTCACGTCGAGGACGACCCGGTTGACCTCGGGCACCTCGTTGGTGATCCGCGTGGAGATCCGGGCGAGCACGTCGTAGGGCAGGCGGGTCCAGTCCGCCGTCATCGCGTCCTCGCTGGACACCGGCCGCAGCACCACCGGGTGGCCGTAGGTGCGCCCGTCGCCCTGCACGCCGACCGAGCGGACGTCGGCCAGCAGCACCACCGGGCACTGCCAGATCTCGGTGTCCAGCTTCGCCGCGCTGAGCTCCTCGCGGGCGATCGCGTCGGCGCGGCGGAGCACGTCGAGCCGCTCGCGGGTCACCTCGCCGACGATGCGGATGCCCAGGCCCGGGCCGGGGAACGGCTGGCGCTGCACGAGCCGGTCGGGCAGGCCGAGCTGCCGGCCCACCTCGCGCACCTCGTCCTTGAACAGCGTGCGCAGCGGCTCGACGAGGGTGAACTGCAGGTCCTCGGGCAGCCCGCCGACGTTGTGGTGGCTCTTGATGTTGGCCGTGCCGGTGCCGCCGCCGGACTCCACGACGTCGGGGTAGAGCGTCCCCTGCACGAGGAAGTCGACGGTCTCGCCGTGCGCCTGGGCGTCGGCGACGACGTCGGTGGCCGCCTGCTCGAACACCCGGATGAACTCGCGGCCGATGGTCTTGCGCTTCTGCTCCGGGTCGCTGACGCCGGCCAGCGCGGAGAGGAACTGGTCGCTCGCGTCGACCACCCGCAGGTCGGCGCCGGTGACCTCGGCGAAGTCGCGCTCGATCTGCTCGGTCTCGCCCTGCCGCATGAGCCCGTGGTCGACGTACACGCAGGTGAGCCGGTCACCGATGGCCCGCTGCACGAGCGCGGCGGCCACGGCGGAGTCGACACCGCCGGACAGCGCGCACAGCGCCCGCCGGTCGCCGATCTGCTCGCGGATGCGCTCGACCTGCTCGTCGACGACGTTGCTCATCGTCCAGCTGCGCTCGAGCCCGGCGATGTCGAACAGGAAGTGCTCGAGCACCGTCTGCCCGTGCGCGGTGTGCCGCACCTCGGGGTGGAACTGCACGCCCGCGAGCCGCCGGTCGACGTCCTCGAACGCGGCCACCGGGGCGCCCGTGGAGGTGGCGGTGACGGTGAACCCGGGCGGCGGCGTGCTGACGGCGTCGCCGTGGCTCATCCACACCGACTGCTCCACCGGCAGGTCGCCGAACAGCCGGCCGCCGGTGGTGACGGTCAGCGGGGTGCCGCCGTACTCCCGGTCGCCGGTGTGCGCGACCGTGCCGCCCAGCGACTGGGCCATCGCCTGGAAGCCGTAGCAGATGCCGAAGGCGGGCACGCCGCCCTCGAACAGGGCCGGGTCGACCTGCGGCGCACCCTCGGCGTAGACGCTCGAGGGGCCGCCGGAGAGCACGATCGCCGCCGGCCGCCGCTCCAGGACCTCCGCCGCCGACACCGACGACGGGACGATCTCGGAGTAGACGCCGGCCTCGCGGATGCGCCGGGCGATGAGCTGCGCGTACTGGGCGCCGAAGTCGACGACGAGGACGGTCGGGAAGTCCATCAGTCGGGTCGACCGCCGATCACGAGGTCCACCCGCTGGAACTCCTTGAGGTCGCGGTAGCCGGTCTTGGCCATGGTGCGGCGCAGCGCGCCGAAGAGGTTGGTGCGGCCGTCGGAGGTCTCGGCCGGCCCGAGCAGCACCTGCTCCAGCGACCCGGCCGCCGGGACCGGCGCCGACGTCCCGCCGCGGGGCAGCCGCGGGTGGGCGGCCACCGAGTCCCACCACACGCCACCGGCCGGGGCCTCCTTCGCCGCGCGCAGCGGCTCGCCGACCTGGACGGCGTCGGCCCCGCAGGCCAGCGCCCGCGCGATCGCGCCGCTGGTCTCGATCCGGCCGTTGGCGATGACGTGCACGTACCGCCCGCCGGTCTCGTCGAGGTAGTCGCGGCGGGCCGCGGCGGCGTCGGCGATCGCGCTGGCCAGCGGCACGCGCACGCCCATGACGGCGTCGCCGGTGGAGAAGCTGTCGGCCCCGACGCCGACGATCACGCCGGCCGCGCCGGTGCGCATGAGGTGCAGCGCCGTCTGGTAGTTCGCCGCCCCGCCCACGATCACCGGGACGTCGAGGTCGGCGATGAACGACTTGAGGTTCAGCGCGGAGCCCTGCGTGGTCACGTGCTCGGCGGAGACGATCGTGCCCTGGATGACCAGCAGGTCGACCCCGGCGGCGAGCACGGACGGGGCGAGCAGCTCGGTGTGCTGCGGGGAGACCCGCACCGCCGTCGTCACCCCGGCGTCGCGCATCTCCTTGATGCGGGCGCTGATCAGGTCGGGCTTCACCGGCTCGGCGTAGACCTGCTGCAGCAGCGCGATCGGCGGCGGCGCCTCGGCCGCGGCGTCGCGCAGCTGGCGGTAGACCGGCAGCGGGTCGTCGTAGCGGGTCCACAGCCCCTCGGCGTTGAGCACGCCGAGGCCGCCGGCCTGCCCGACGGCGATCGCCGTCGCCGGGCTGACGACGGCGTCGCTGGGGCTGGTGACCAGCGGGATCTCGAACCGGAAGGCGTCGATCTGCCAGGCGGTGGAGACGTCGTCGACGTCGCGGGTGCGGCGGGACGGGACGATGGAGACCTCGTCGAGGTCGTAGCCCCGCCGGGCGAAGCGGTTGAGACCGATCTCGACGGTGTCGCGGCTGGGCATGGGTCAGCGCCCCCGGTAGTTCGGTGCTTCGACCGTCATCTGGATGTCGTGCGGGTGGCTCTCGGTCAGGCCCGCGGCGGTGATGCGGGTGAGCTGGCCGCGCTCCTGCAGGTCGGCCACGGTGGCCGCGCCGGCGTAGCCCATCGACGCCCGCAGGCCGCCGACGAGCTGGTGGGCCACGGTCGCGAGCAGGCCGCGGTAGGGCACCTGGCCCTCGATGCCCTCGGGGACGAGCTTGTCGTCGGAGAGGACGTCGTCGGCGAAGTAGCGGTCGCGGCTGAAGGACTGGTTGCCGCGCTTCTGCATCGCGCCCAGCGACCCCATGCCGCGGTAGGTCTTGAACTGCTTGCCGTTCATGAACACGAGCTCGCCCGGCGCCTCCTCGACGCCGGCGAACAGCCCGCCGATCATCACCGTGTCCGCACCGGCGACCAGCGCCTTGGCGATGTCGCCGGAGTACTGCAGGCCGCCGTCGGCGATGACCGGCACCCCGGCCGGCTTGCACGCCAGGCTCGCCTCGTAGACGGCGGTGATCTGCGGGACGCCGACGCCCGCGACCACGCGGGTGGTGCAGATCGAGCCCGGGCCGACGCCGACCTTCACGGCGTCCGCGCCCGCGTCGACCAGCGCCTGCGCGCCGGCGCGGGTGGCCACGTTGCCGCCGACGACCTGCACGCCGCCGTCGCCCCCGAAGTCCGTGCGGACCCGGGCGACCATGTCGAGGACGGCGCGCTGGTGGCCGTGCGCGGTGTCGACGACGATCACGTCGACCCCGGCGTCGACCAGCAGGCCCGCCCGCTTGTAGGCGTCCTCGCCGACGCCGAGCGCGGCGCCCACGACGAGGCGGCCGTCGGCGTCCTTGGTGGAGTTCGGGTACTGGTCGCGCTTGACGAAGTCCTTGACCGTGATCAGCCCGCGCAGCCGGCCGGCGTCGTCGATGATCGGCAGCTTCTCGATCTTGTGCTGGGACAGCAGCGCCAGCGCGGTGTCGGCGTCCACCCCGACCGGGGCGGTGACCAGCGGCATCGGCGTCATGACGTCCCGGACGAGCCGGTGCTGGTCGGTCTCGAAGCGCATGTCGCGGTTCGTGACGATGCCGACCAGCACGCCGTCGCCGTCGACGACCGGGGCGCCGGAGATGCGGTAGCGGGCCGACAGCGCGTCGACCTCGGCCAGGGTGTTGTCCGGCGAGCAGGTGACCGGGTTGGTGACCATGCCGGCCTCGGAACGCTTCACGAGGTCGACCTGGCCGGCCTGCTCCTCGGCGGCGAGGTTGCGGTGCAGGATGCCGACGCCGCCGATGCGCGCCATGGCGATCGCCATCCGGGCCTCGGTGACGGTGTCCATCGCGCTCGACAGCAGGGGCACCGCCAGCCGGATGCCGCGGGTCAGGCGGCTGCTGGTGTCGACCTCCGCCGGGACGACGTCGGACTCGCCCGGGATGAGCAGGACGTCGTCGTAGGTCAGGCCGAGCGGGGCGAACTTCGCCGGCAGCTCGGGGGTCCGGTCGTCGGGCTGCATGATCGCCGCCACCCTCTCGTCGGTTCGCCCCCGGCCGGGCGCGCGGGAACCACCCCCGATCGTAGGCGGGGGCGCCGGGGGCCCGGGACGGCGTCCGCGCACGCGTGGGAACGGGAGCCGGAGGCGGCTACCGTGGTCCCCCGGACGCGCGCCCGCGCGACCGCACGAGAGCGACCGCGCCGCACGAGGGAGGAGGCACCGTGGGTCCCTTCGACGACCTGCCGGGCCCCGACTCAGGCTCCACGCCGTCGGACCCGCCGCCGCTCACCATGGAGGAGCGCGCCGGCGTCCTCGACGACCTCGCCGAGCTCGAGGTGTTCCGCACCCTGCTCGAACCGACGGGCATCAAGGGCATCGTCGTCGACTGCCCGGACTGCGACGAGGAGCACCACGTCGACTGGGCGCTGATGCAGGCGAACCTGCGCCAGCTGCTCGAGGAGGGGCAGACCGGCCGGCACGAGCCGCCGTTCGACCCGGACCCCGACGACTACGTCAGCTGGGACTACGCCAGCGGCTACGCCGACGGGGTCGCCGCGATGGCCGAGCGCGAGGAGCCCGGGGGCGGCAGCACCGGCCGCCACGCCCGCGACGACTGAGCTCAGACGTCCCGGACGAGGGTCGCGAGGCGTCCCTCCAGCTCGGGGGTCACCTCGACGCGGTGCGCCTCCCGGGCGTGCGGCCCGACCTGCGCCATCAGCTCGTCGACCGACTCGGCCCGGACGACCGCCTCGCAGTCGAACCCGGCGTCGCGGCAGCGCAGCTCCTTCATCGTCGTCCCCTCCGGCGGCGGCCCCGTGCACGGTCAGCGTGCGCCGGGACGGCCGTCCGGGCCAGGGGTACCGGCGCGTTCCGCGTGCACCGGGACGAGAACGCGCCGAGGGCCCCCTCCCGTGCTCCGGAGGGGGCCCTCGGCGTGCGTCCGTCGTCTCAGGTCATCATCCCGCGACGGAAGCCCGTCGCGACGGCCTCGGCCCGGTCCTTGGCGCCGAGCTTGCGGAACAGCCGGCGGGCGTGGGTCTTGATGGTGTCCTCGGACAGGTAGAGCTCGCGCCCGATCTGGGCGTTGCTCTTGCCCTGGCTCATGCCGGTGAGGACCTGCATCTCACGCATGGACAGCGTCACCGCGGGCGCGGCCTCGCGGACCGGCGTGCTCACCGCGCGCGGGCCGGCGCCGTTGAGCGGCGTGGCCCACGCGGGCACCGGGGCGCCGACGGAGGCCAGCGGCACGGAGGCGCTGACCTGCTGCGGCGGGCGCGGGCCCTCCGGGCGCAGGCCGACGCGGGACAGGCCCAGGCCCATCTCCAGCGCGCTCGCATCCCAGCGCAGGTAGCCCCGTGCACCGACGGCGACCGCGCCGCGGACGGTCTCGGCGTCGTCGGGGGCGCCGAGCACCAGCACGGGCACGCCCGGGTGGCTGCGCAGCACCGTCGTCGCGACGCTCAGGCCGGTGTCCACGGCGCGCTGCGTGCCGACCAGCAGCACGTCGGGCTGCCGGGTGGCCAGCCGCTGCATCAGCGCGACCGCGTCACCGACGACCTCGACGCGTCCCACGAACGGGAGGGCCACCAGGCGGGCGGCGACGTCGTCGCGCACGCGGCGGCGCTCGTCGTACACCCACACGGTCGTGGCACCGTGTCCCGGTCCACGCATCCTGTCGTCGATCACTCGCTGCTCCTCGTCTCCCCCGGCCGGGCGGGGCGCCCGGGTCACTCGACCCGGGGAACGGCACGGCCTGCAGTCACCTTGACCGCCGGTCAGGACGGGGAACACCCGTGCTCACCCTGCGGGGGGAGACGGGAGCCGGGAAAATGTCCGATCCCGGTGTGTTTGACCCCGGGGACCCTCGGGCACCGGCACCCCAGCAGCCGGACCGCCCCCTCCGGCTCGCACCGAGCCGAGGAGGACCGACATGGCCGACATCCGCCGACTGCCGACGCCCGTGGCCGAGGTCTGGGACTGGCAGCTGCACGGCGCCTGCCGTGGAGAGAGCACGGCCCTGTTCTTCCACCCCGACGGCGAGCGCGGCCCCGCGCGGGCCCGTCGCCAGGCGGCCGCGAAGGCCGTCTGCGCCTCCTGCCCCGTCGTGGAGGCGTGCCTCAAGCACGCGCTGAGCGTCCGCGAGCCCTACGGCGTGTGGGGCGGCATGAGCGAGGAGGAGCGGGCCCGGCTGATCGCCGCGGAGCCCGCCGCCGTCGCCGCGGGCGTCTAGCCGCACGGACGACGAGAGGGCCGGTCCAGCACTCGCTGGACCGGCCCTCTCGCTGCGTCCGGGGTCAGTCGACCCGCTCGGCGGTCATCAGCTCGTCGTGCACCCAGGTGACGCCCCGGTCGGGGGACGTCTCGGCCGACCAGGTGAACGAGCGCGGGCGGACGTCGGAGAAGCGCCAGCGCAGCCACGGCTCCTCGTCGTCGCTGAGCAGGAGGACGCCGCCGTCGCCGGTGGGGCGGCCGGTGAAGCGCCGCACGCGCCCGTTGACCGGGTCCATCCACGTCGAGCGCCACGTCCCGGGGGCGTGCGGGTCGGGGAAGCGGACCGTCGTCCCGTGGAACGCCCGCGGCGGGACGCCGGCGCCGGGCCGTCCCGGACCGGGCACCACCCAGACGTCCTGCACCGCCCGGCCGCCGAGCACGCGGCCGACGTGCAGCTCCCCCTCCGCCGTCGCCCAGTCCCCGTCGGGCCCGAGGCCGCGCCAGGACAGCCGCCAGCTCCCCGCCAGCCGGCCGAACAGCGCCAGCGCGTCCTCGCCGTCGGGCTCGGGCGAGTGCAGGACCTCGTGCAGCACGGCGACCTCCTCGTCAGTCTCCTGTCAGGACGACAGTAGACTGTCATCATGACCGACGTCCAGGAGGCCTACCGGCTGCTCGTCGCCGACGTCTACGAGCTCGCCGGCACGTCCCGGCGCACCAGCGAGGCGATCGCCGCGACGGCCGGGCAGACCACCGCCCGGTGGCACGTGCTCAGCGTCCTGTCCGGGGCGCCGTCGACGGTGGCCGCCGTGGCCCGCCGGCTGGGCCTCGCCCGCCAGTCGGTGCAGCGGGTGGCCGACGACCTCGTCGCCGACGGCCTGGCCGACCGCGCACCCAACCCCGACCACCGCACCGCTCCCCTGCTGGAGCTGACCAGCGCGGGGCGGGCGGCGCTGGCGGCGCTGGTCGAGCGCGGGGACGCCGACCGGGCGCGCGTCCTGGCCGCGGCGGGCACCTCCGCCGAGGAGCTGCTGGCCTGCCGGGAGGTCCTCCGGCGCCTGGTCGCCGCGCTCGACGGTCCCTGAGGCGGACCCTGAGACGACGGGAGGGCCGGCCCAGCAGACGCTGGGCCGGCCCTCCCGGTGTGCGGGCCGTCCTGGCCCACGTCCGTGCGTCCTGGCTCACCGTCGGCGGTGAGCCAGGACGCCGCACGATCAGCTCACCTGATCGTGCGGAACGGGGTCAGTGGCTGTGGCCGTGACCGTGCGAGTGGCCGTGGGTGTGGTGCCCGCCGCCCGCGTGGTCGTGCTCCTCCTCCGGCGCCTCGACGACGGCGGAGTCGGTGGTGAGCACCATCGCGGCGATCGACGCGGCGTTGCCCAGCGCGGCCTTGGTGACCTTGACCGGGTCGATGACGCCCTGGCCGGCCAGGTCGCCGTACTCGCCGGTGGCGGCGT
The DNA here is from genome assembly GCF_900129495.1 of Geodermatophilus nigrescens. Lineage (GTDB taxonomy): Bacteria > Actinomycetota > Actinomycetes > Mycobacteriales > Geodermatophilaceae > Geodermatophilus > Geodermatophilus nigrescens. The sequence goes on along the minus strand of NZ_FQVX01000003.1, from coordinate 564,134 downwards.
TGAAGCCCTGCCCCACGCCGAGGTCGCGGACCTTGGCGACGACGACGCGGCCCTCGAAGCCGGCGTTGTCGGCGATGCGCGCCAGCGGGGCCTCCAGCGCGCGCTGCACGGCGCGCGCGCCGGTCAGCTCGTCGCCGGTGAGGTCCAGCGCGTCGATCGCGGTGGCGGCGTGCACGAGCGCGGAGCCGCCGCCGGGGACGACGCCCTCCTCCACCGCGGCGCGGGTGGCGGCGATGGCGTCCTCGATGCGGTGCTTGCGCTCCTTGAGCTCGACCTCGGTGGCCGCGCCGACCCGGATGACGCCGATGCCGCCGGCCAGCTTGGCCAGCCGCTCCTGCAGCTTCTCGCGGTCCCAGTCGGAGTCGGTGGCCTCGATCTCGCGGCGGATCTGGGCGACCCGGTCGGAGATCGCGCCGGCCGTGCCGCCGCCGTCGACGACCGTCGTCGTGTCCTTGGTGACGGTCACGCGGCGGGCGGTGCCGAGCACCTCGAGGCCGACCTGGTCGAGCTTGAGGCCGACGTCCTCGCTGACGACCTGGCCGCCGGTGACGATGGCGAGGTCGGTCATGAAGGCCTTGCGGCGGTCGCCGAAGTAGGGCGACTTGACCGCGACGACGCGGATCGTCTTGCGGATCGAGTTGACGACGAGGGTGGACAGCGCCTCGCCCTCGACGTCCTCGGCGACGATCAGCAGCGGGCGGGCGCCGTTGCCGAGCACCTTCTCCAGCAGCGGGAGCAGGTCGGCCAGCGCGCTGACCTTGCCCTGCACCAGCAGCACGAGGGCGTCCTCGAGGACGGCCTCCATCGCCTCCTGGTCGGTGACGAAGTAGGGCGAGAGGTAGCCCTTGTCGAACTGCACGCCCTCGGTGACGTCGAGGTCGGTGGAGAGGGTGTTGCTCTCCTCGACGGTGATGACGCCGTCCTTGCCGACCTTCTCCATCGCCTCGCCGATCAGGGCGCCGACCTCGGCGTCCTGGGCGGAGATGGTGGCGACGCCGGCGATGGCCGACTGCTCGTCGACGGGGATGGCGACCTCGTCGAGGGCCTTCGACACCGCGTCGACGGCGGCGCGCATGCCGCGGCCGAGGCCCATCGGGTTGGCGCCGGCGGCGACGTTGCGCATGCCCTCCTTGACCAGCGCCTGGGCCAGCACCGTGGCCGTGGTGGTGCCGTCACCGGCGACGTCGTTGGTCTTGGTGGCGACGTTCTTGGCCAGCTGGGCGCCGAGGTTCTCGTACGGGTCCTCGAGCTCCACCTCGCGGGCGATGGTGACGCCGTCGTTGGTGATGGTCGGGGCGCCGAACTTCTTGTCGAGGACGACGTTGCGCCCGCGCGGGCCGAGGGTGACCTTGACGGCGTCGGCGAGCTTGTCCACGCCGCGCTCGAGCGAGCGGCGGGCGTCCTCGTTGAACTTGATGATCTTGGCCATGGGGCCCTTCCGATCAGATCGCTACGGGGGTGAGACGGCGACCGCCCCGGGACCCGGTCAGTCGGGTCGCCGGGGCGGTCTGGTGCCGTGCTGGAACGGCCACTCTCCAGGGGCCCGCGCCGAGCTCGCTCGGCGTGGGGGGAAGGGTGGTCCTTCTACTTCTCCACGACGGCGAGCAGGTCGCGGGCGGAGAGCACGAGGTACTCCTCGCCGGCGTACTTGACCTCGGTGCCGCCGTACTTCGAGTAGATGACGACGTCGCCGACGTTGACGTCGAGCGGGACGCGGTTGCCGTTGTCGTCGATGCGGCCGGGGCCCACGGCGATGACCGTGCCCTCCTGCGGCTTCTCCTTGGCGGTGTCCGGGATGACCAGGCCGGAGGCGGTGGTGGTCTCGGCCTCGTTGGCCTGGACGACGACGCGGTCCTCGAGCGGCTTGATGGAGACCTTGGTAGCGGTCGTCACGAGGTGACGCCCCCTTCGGGATCGGACGGCTGGTGGGGTTGCACGTTGTGGCACGGGGGCCGGGCCTGCCGTCGCGGGGGTCAGGCGCCTGCCCGTGTCGATTGGCACTCTACCCACGAGAGTGCCAGCCCCTCAACCGGGTCCACCGCTCGGAGGACGGGCCGCTGCGGGAGGCTGGTCGCCGTGCCCAATCCCGCCGCGCTGACCCTGCTGCGCACGCCCGAGGGAGCCGCCGCGACCGCCCGCGCAGCGGCGCTACTCGCCGGGGGCGCCGACGTGCTGGCGGGGGTCGCCGCGCTGCGCGCGGAGGTCGGGCCGGAGCTGGCCGGTCCCGCCTGGGAGCTGGCCCGGCTGCGGGCGCGGGCCCGCCCGGTGTTCGGCGCCGACGCCGACCGGCTGTTCCTCACCGCCGACACGCTCGAGCAGGCCGGCCGTCCCGCGCTCGCCGCCCGCCGGGCCGCCCGCCTGCTCGCCGACGGCACCGACTCCGCCGCCGACCTCGGCTGCGCGTCGGGCACCGACACCGTGGCGCTCGCCCGGGCCGGCGCGCGGGTGCTCGCCGTCGACCTCGACCCGGTGGCCCGCGAGCTCACGGCCGCCAACGCCGAGGCGCTCGGCGTGGCCGACGACGTGTGGGTGGTCGCGGGCGACGTCGTCGAGCTGGTGGACGCCGCCCGCGGGGGCGAGATCGCCGGGTGCGCGGCCGCCGTCCTCGACCCCGCGCGGCGGGCGGGCGGCCGCCGGCAGCTCGACCCCGACCGCTGGTCGCCGCCCTGGTCGACGGTGACGGCGCTGCTCGACCGGGTGCCGCGCGCCGTGGTGAAGGTGGCGCCGGGCCTCGACCACGACCGGGTGCCCGAGGGCGTCGAGGCCGAGTGGGTGTCGGTGCGCGGGTCGATCGTCGAGGCGCTGCTGTGGGGCCGCGGGGTGTCCGAGGTGTGGCGGCGGGCGACCGTCGTCCGCGGCGACGACGTGCACGAGCTCACCGCCGGCGCCGACCCCGGGCCCGCGCAGGCCGGCCCGGTCGGGGCGTGGCTGCACGAGCCCGACCCCGCCGTCATCCGCTCCGGGTTGGTGTCCCTCGTGGCCGCGGAGCTCGGCGCGACGCTGGTCGACCCGACGATCGCCTACCTGACCTCCGGCGCTGCCCCGGACTCCCCGTGGGTCACCTCGTACCGCGTCGACGAGGTGCTGCCGTTCGGCCTGAAGAGGCTGCGCGCGCTGCTGCGGGCCCGCGGCGTCGGCCGGGTGGTGGTGAAGAAGCGCGGGTCGGCGATCGAGCCGGAGACCCTGGCGCGGCAGCTGCGCGGCCCGGGCGACCGGAGCGCCACCGTCGTCGTCACCCGGGTGGCCGGCGCCCCGACCGCCCTGGTGTGCGACGTCAGCGGGTGAGGAAGGACCCCGTCCCCCTCACCCCTCGCACGCTCGGGGTGAGCCTCTGGACGGGGCCGCGACCGCAACAGTCGTCGCTCAGCGGCTCACCGTCTGGATCGGCAGGCTGCTGTCGGCGCCCAGGTCGGGCGCCGAGGGCTCGACGCCCGCCGCGACCAGCCGGGAGCCGAGCGCCGCGACCATCGCGCCGTTGTCGGTGCACAGCCGCGGGCTGGGCACGCGCAGCACGATCCCGGCCGCGGCGCAGCGCTCCTCCGCCAGCGCCCGCAGCCGCGAGTTGGCCGCCACTCCCCCGCCGAGCACGAGGTGGTCGACGCCGGAGTCGCGGCAGGCGCGCACCGCCTTGGCGGTGAGCACGTCGGCGACCGCCTCCTGGAACGACGCCGCGACGTCGGCCACCGGTACCGGCTCCCCCGCCTTCCGCCGCGCCTCCACCCAGCGGGCGACGGCGGTCTTCAGGCCGGAGAAGGAGAAGTCGTAGGGCGCGTCGCGGGGGCCGGTGAGCCCGCGCGGGAAGTCGATGGCCGCCGGGTCGCCGTCGCGGGCGGCGCGGTCGATGGGCGGGCCGCCCGGGAACGGCATGCCGAGCACGCGGGCGACCTTGTCGAAGGCCTCGCCGGCGGCGTCGTCGATGGTGCGGCCGAGCGAGGTGACCTCGCGGGCGAGGTCGGGCACGAGCAGCAGCGAGCTGTGCCCGCCCGACACCAGCAGCGCCAGCGACGGCTCGGCCAGCGGGCCGTGCTGCAGCTCGTCGACGGCGACGTGCGCGGCCAGGTGGTTGACCCCGTACAGCGGCTTGTCCAGCGCCAGGGCGTAGGCCTTCGCGGCGGCCAGCCCGACCAGCAGCGCGCCGGTGAGGCCGGGTCCCGCGGTGACCGCGACGGCATCGACGTCGGACGCCGACACCCCGGCCTCGGCGAGCGCGCGGTGCACGGTCGGGACCATCGCCTCCAGGTGCGCCCGCGAGGCGATCTCGGGCACCACGCCGCCGAAGCGCTCGTGCTCGGCCATCGAGGTCGCCAGCGCGTCCGACAGCAGGGTGTGGCCGCGCACCAGGCCGACCCCGGTCTCGTCGCACGAGGTCTCGAACCCCAGGACCAGCGGCTCGCTCACCGCCGCACCTCCCGCTTCATCACGACGGCGTCGGTGCCGCTCGGCTGGTAGTAGCGCGGGCGCCGGCCGATCTCGGCGAACCCGCGGCGCCGGTAGAGGCCCTGCGCCACCTCGTTGTCGGCGCGCACCTCGAGCAGCACGACGGGGCTGCGCCGGTCGGCCTCGGCGAGCAGCGCGTCGAGCAGGAGCGCGCCGAGGCCCTCGCCCTGCCGGTCGCGGGCGACGCCGATCGTGGACACGTGCGCCTCGTCGTCGTAGGCGATGAGGCCCGCGTACCCGACGACGGCGCCGTCGTCCTCGCCGTCCGTGTCGACGGCCACGAGGTAGTGCCGGGTGTCGGTGCGCGACAGCTCGTCGCGGTACATCGCGCGGGTCCAGGTGTCCGGCGCGAAGAGCTCGTCCTCCAGCGCCAGCACGGCGTCGAGGTCGGCCAGCCGCATCGGCCGCAGCCGCGCGCTCACGACGTCGTCACCGGCTTGAACGACGTCGGCGGGACCGCGTCGGGGCGGCGCAGGTACAGCGGGACGAGCGGCCCGGCCGACGACGGGTCGTCGAGCAGCGGCGCCGCCGCCCGCAGCAGACCGGCGACCGTCACCTCGGCGGGCGTGACCGCGGCGCCGAGCCGCTCGGCGAAGCGCGGGTCGCCGACCAGCGGGCCGCGCGCGGCGAGCTCCTCGGGGCGGACGACGCCCGGCCCGTCGACGCGCGCGCCGGCGGCGTCGTAGGCGGCCCAGTAGACCTCCTTGCGCCGCGCGTCGGTGACCACCGTCCGCTCCCCCGACCCGACGGCGTCGAGCGAGCAGACGCCCACGGCGGGGACGCCGCCGGCGTCGGCCAGGGCGGCCGCGGTGACCACGCCGACCCGCAGGCCGGTGAACGGGCCGGGCCCGAGGCCGGTGACGACGGCGCCGACGTCGGCCAGCGCCACGCCGGCCTCGGCCAGGGCCTCGCGCACGGCGGGGACGAGCAGCTCGGCGTGCCGGTTGCCGGAGGGCACCGCCCGCTCGGCGAGGACCTCCACGCCGCCGTCGTCGGAGCGGCGGGCGACGCCGGCGACCAGCGTGGGGGTCGCGGTGTCGAGGACGAGGACCAGCACGACCGGCCAGCGTAGTCAGCCGTTGTCGCCCGGCGGCCCGGTCGGGCAGGATCGCCCGGCCCACGCCGTCGGGGAAGAGGACGCCGATGACCGCATCACTGCTGCTCGTGCACGGCGCCTGGCACGGCTCGTGGTGCTGGCGCCCCCTGGTGGAGGAGCTCGGCGACGACGTGCGGGCGCACACCGTCGACCTGCCCAGCGTCGGCGAGGACCCGGCCGCGCTGGGCGACCTCCGTGCCGACGCCGCGGCCGTGCGGGACGCCCTCGCGCGGGTCGACGGCCCGGTCGTCGTCCTCGGCCACTCGTACGGGGGCGCGGTGGTGACCGAGGCGGTCGCCGCGGACAGCGGCGTCGCGCACCTCGTCTACCTGTGCGCCTTCCAGCTCGACGTCGGGGACTCCCTCCTCGGGAGCGTCGGCGGGCAGGCGCCGCCCTGGTGGGAGGTCGGGGAGCACGCGATCGGGGTGACGGACCCGGCGGCGGTCTTCTACAACGGGGTGCCCGAGGAGCTGACGCGCGACGCGGTGGCCCGCGTCGGGCTGCAGTCCCGCGCCTCGGTGGAGCAGCCGCTGACCGGCGCGGCGTGGCGGCACGTGCCGAGCACCTACGTCGTGTGCGAGGACGACCAGGCCATCCCGGTGTTCGCCCAGGAGGCGATGTCGTCCCGGGCCGGCGAGGTGCTGCGCCTGCCGTCGGGGCACTCGCCGTTCCTCTCCCACCCCGCCGAGCTGGCCGCGCTGCTGCGACCGGTCCTCGACCGCGCCGGCTGAGCGGTCGCGGCGCCGGTCCTGGCGCGGACGGTCACACCGACAGCTCGGAGACGACCTCGACGCCGTCGACCGGGTCCACCTGCTCGCCCACGACGACGAAGCCGAACGGCCGGGCCACCGCCTGCGACGCGGTGTTCGACGGCGCGATCGACAGCCGCACCACCGACACGGCCGGCTCCGCCCGGGCGCGGGCGAGCAGCGCGGCCAGCGCCGCCCGCGCGTAGCCGCGGCGCCGGTGCTCGGGCAGCACGGCGTAGCCGATCTCGACCATGCCGCGCCCGTCGGGCGGGCCGTGGAAGCCGGCGCGCCCGACGGCCAGCCGCCGGTCGGGGTCCCACACGACGCCGGTCACCCACGCGGCCGCGGCCGGGTCGGCGGCCACCTGCTCCGCGCGCATCCGCCACACCTCCGACCAGTCGGGATCGGCGAAGCCCGGCGGCAGCGGGACCGGGCACGCGGCGCCCGCGGCGGCGAGGTCGCCGGCGGCCAGCGCGGCGAACGCCGCCGCCGGGAGGGCGAGCACGTCGACCCGGACGCTCACCCGGCGCTCCCCGCCCAGCGGAGCACCTCGACGTCCGGGCCCAGGACGGCCCGCAGCCTCGCCAGGTCCCGCGGCGTCGGGTCGACGAGGTGCGGGACGCGCGCGGCGCGCAGCAGCGGCAGGTCGGAGGCGCTGTCGGAGTAGGCGTGGTCCAGCGGCAGCGGCACCCCGGCCGCCCGCAGCGCCTCGAGCTTCCCCTGCCCCCGGGCGGGGACCGCGGGTGCCGGCAGCCCCCAGCGGCTGCGCCGCAGGTCGGTGTCGACCACCTCGACGTCCGGCAGGCCGATCACCCGGCACACCTCCGCCGCCAGCGGTCGGGCGCACGCGGTGGCCACGACCACCCGGTCGCCGCGGGCGACGTGCTCGCGGACCCGGGCGACCGCGGCCGCGGCGGTGCGCCCGCCGGCCGGGCCGGCGTGCTCGGCGGCGAAGGCCCGCGCCGCCGCGGTGAACCCCTCGGCGTCGAGGCCCACCGCGGCAAGCCACACCAGCCAGCGCTCCGCGGGCACCCGCAGGCGCCCGGTCGCCAGCGCCGGCAGCCACACCGGCGCGGTCAGCAGCGCCGCGGCCAGCCGCAGGGGCTGCCGGGTGAGCAGGCGGCGGAGGAAGCCGCCGAAGGAGTCGCCGGCGACCAGCGTGCCGTCGAGGTCGAAGACGACGACCGCCGGCCGGCCCGAGGGGCTCACGCCTCCAGCCGCCGCTCCCAGCCTGCGCCGGAGGGCACGAGCACGGCGGTGCGGACGTCGTCGTCGCGGCGGTCCAGGCGCACCTCGAGGTGCTCGTCGGTGAGCCGCTCGACCAGCCCGGCGCCCCACTCGACGACCGTCACCGACTCCTCGGTCGAGGCGTCGAGGTCGAGGTCGTCGACGTCGGCGACGCTCCCCAGCCGGTAGGCGTCGACGTGCACCAGCGGCAGCCGCCCGCCGCGGTGCACGCGGGCGATGACGAAGGTCGGCGAGGTGACCGGCTCGGTCACCCCGAGCGCGGCACCGAGGCCCTGGGTGAGCGCGGTCTTGCCGGCGCCGAGCGGGCCGGTGAGCACCAGCAGGTCGCCCGGCTCCACGACGGCGGCGAGGGCGGCGCCGAGGGCCCGGGTGTCGTCGACGGTGGGCAGCACGTGCTCGCGCCTCATGCCGCCAGGCTCCGGGCGACCGACGTCAGGTCCTCGAGCAGGCCGGCGCGGGGGGCGCCGTTCGGCCCGAACCGGATGGCCGCCGACGGGTGGTAGGTGGCCCAGACCGCCCGGCCGCCGACGTCGTGCGGGCGGCCGCGGGCCCCGGCGAGCACGGTGCGCGGGCCGAGGAACCACTTGGCCGACGACAGGCCCAGCGCCACGACGACCGGCGGGTCGAGCAGCTCGAGCTGGCGGCGCAGCCAGCCGCTGCAGCGGGCCACCTCCGGCGTCTTCGGCGTCCGGTTGCCCGGCGGTCGGCACTTCACGATGTTGAGCACGGCCGCCTCGGCGCGGTCGAGCCCGGCCTCGGCGAGCAGCTGGTCGAGCAGCTGGCCCGACCTCCCGACGAAGGGCCGGCCGGTCTCGTCCTCGTTGGCACCGGGCGCCTCGCCGATCAGGGCGAACCGCGCCCGCCCGCGCACCGGCGGGTCGCCGACGACGACGTGCTGCCGGGTGGCCGACAGCTCGGGGCAGGCGACGCAGGGCGTCGCGGCGGCGGCGAGCGCGGGCCAGTCGGCGGCGGCCGCGGCCGTGGCGGCGACCTCCTCGGCCGCGGCGTCGAACCGGGGCGGACGGGGGGCTGCCACGTCCCCGACCCTACGGCGGGCGCGGCCGGGGGGCTTCCGCGCCCGCTCCCGCCCTGTCACCGTGGGACAGGGCCCCCGCCGCGGGAGGAGTCGCCATGACCGAGCACCCCGACGTCTACGAGGTCGCCTGTCTGGCCGGCGGGCCGCAGCGGGTGGTCGACACCGCGCTGGTGGCCCTCGTGGTCACCGGCCGGGTGCGCGCGGTGGCGCCCGGGGAGCTGCAGGTCGTCGAGCCGCGGCGGCGCCACCCGGTGGAGGCCGCCGTCCTCGACGCCGTCGGGGGCCGGGGCCGCCGGTCGGTGGAGACGGTGCGCTGGCGCGCGCTGGCCGACGACCGGGTCACCGTCCTCCCCCGCCGGCTGCGCGCCGAGCGCCTGCTCGGCCGGTTCACCGGCCCGACCGCGGCCGGCCGGCGCGTGCTCGAGCGGGCGCGCGCCGCCGACGTCGGGCCGGTGCTGCACGTCGCCCTCGAGGGCCGGGACCGGCTGACCGACCCCGCGCTGCGGGAGGCCGTCTGCGACCCGCCGCGCCGCCCGGTGCTGCCCGGCGTCGCCGCCTCGCCGTGGGCGCTGTCCTACGCCGACGGGTGCGAGGTGGCCCAGCGGACCCGGGACACGCTGGTGGCCCGGGGCCTCGACGGCCGCCCCTGACGACGGACCGGCCGGGCTCCCCGCGGGGACCTACCGGCCGGGTTCCTGGCGGATGCGGGCGGTCTCCGCGGCCACCCGGCGCACCAGGCCGGCCAGCGCCCGGGTGACCTCCTGCGGCTTCTCCAGCGTCACCAGGTGCCCGGCGTCGTGGACGACGACGTGCTCGACCGCCGGCCCCTCGCCGCCGAGCAGCTCCACCAGGGTGTCGCTGTGCGCCGGCGGGATCATCCGGTCGGCGTCGCCGGTGAGCACGAGCGTGGGCACCCGGCGCAGCGGCGCGAGCGCGCCGGTCTCGTCGAGGCCGGCCAGCGCCGGGTAGAACTCGGCGATCACGTCGACCGGGGTGCCGGCGATCATCGCGTCGACGTAGCGGCCCAGCCGCGGATCGACGTCGGTGGAGGCGAACGACAGCGACCAGGTCGCCGCGGAGACGACGTCGGCGGCGAGCCGGCGGGTGCGCTCGGCGAACACCGGCCGCCGGCGCATCGTCCAGGCGGCCACGGGCAGCACCGCGGCGCGCACGCGGGTGAGGAAGTCGGGCAGGCCGAAGTCGAGGTCGGCCAGCTGGCCGCTGGAGGTGGACACCAGCGCGACGCCGGCGACCTTCGTGCCGAACAGCTCCGGGTGCAGGTCGGCCAGGCCCATGACGGTCATGCCGCCCATGGAGTGGCCGACCAGCACGACCGGCCCCTCCGGCACCCGCTCCTCGAGCACCCGCGCGAGGTCGCGGGCCAGCTGCTCGATCGTCGAGTTCTCCGCCGGCCCGCGGGACGACGAGCCGTGCCCGCGCTGGTCGTAGAAGACCAGCCGAGCGGTGGGCCGGTGGCCGTTCGCGGTGGCCAGCTCCGCGCCCAGGGACCGGCGCTGGTAGGTCCAGGAGGCCATCGACAGCGTGTAGCCGTGCACGAAGACGACGGTCAGCGGCGCGTCGAGCGGGCCGACCTCGTCCACGGCGAGCAGCACGCCGTCGTCGGCCTGCACCTGCGCCGTCCGGTCGGCCCGGCGCGCGGCGGCGCCGAGCGGGTCGTCCTCGCGCAGCTCGGCGTCGCTGGCGCCCTCCGGCAGCGCTCCGCCCGGGCTGAGCCGCTCGGCCCGCACCCGGCGGGTGGCGATGCGCGCGACGGCGACGCCGACGGCGGTGGTGGCCGCCGCGAGGCCGACGACCGCGCCGGCGATCCCGACCGCCGGGTGCCGCTCCAGCGCCCCGGTCAGTCCCGGGTGCGCCGGCGCCCGCCGGCTCGACCGCTGTGCCATCAGACCGCCCCCGCCGACCCGACGTGGCGGCGGGTGAACCGCCCGCCGACCCGGGTGACCAGCTCGTAGTGGATGGTGTCGACCGCGTCGGCCCACTGCTGGGCGGTCGGCTCGCCGCGCTCGCCCGAGCCCCACAGGACCACCTCGTCGCCCGGGGCGACGGCGTCGTCGCCGACGTCGAGCACGAACTGGTCCATGCACACGCGGCCGGCGATCGTCCGCTGCGCGCCGGCGGCGAGCACGGGTGCGCGGTTGCCCGCGGCGCGCGGGACGCCGTCGGCGTAGCCGACCGGGACCAGCGCCAGCGTCGTCTCCCGCTCCGGGGAGTAGGTGTGCCCGTAGGAGACGCCGACGCCGGCCGGCACCCGCTTGGTCAGCGCCACGCGGGCGCGCACGCTCATGGCCGGCCGCAGGCCGTGGACGGCGGGGTCGCCGCCGAGCGGGTCGAGGCCGTAGAGGGCGACGCCGGGGCGGACCATGTCGTACCAGGTGTCGGGCAGCGCGACGGTGGCCGCGGAGTTGGCCAGGTGCCGGGTGCCGTCGAGGCCGGCGGCGCGGGCGATGCCGACCGCCTCCTCGAACACCCGCACCTGCGCGCCGATCGTCGGGTGGGTGGGGGCGTCGGCGTAGGCCATGTGGCTCCACAGCCCGACCACCTCGACCTCGCCGTCGGCCTGCGCGCGGGCCGCCGCGGCCACCAGCGCGGGCCAGTCGGCGGTCGTGGCGCCCTCGCGGGACAGGCCCGTGTCGGCGCACAGGTGCAGCCGCGCGGGACGGCCGGTGGCGCGGGCGGCGGCCACGACCTCGGCCAGCCCCCACTCCGCGTTGGCCGACACCTCGACGCCGGCCTCCAGCGCGGGCGCGAAGTCGGTGCCCGGCGCGTGCAGCCAGGCCAGCAGCGGCGCCGTGACCCCGGCGGCACGCAGCGCGAGCGCCTCCTCGAGGACGGCGACGCCGAGCGCGTCGGCACCGCCGGCGAGCACCGCCCGCGCGGCCGGCACCAGACCGTGCCCGTAGCCGTCGGCCTTGACCACCGCCATGAGCGGACGGCCGACCCGCTCGCGGAGCACGGCGGTGTTCGCCGCGATCGCGTCGAGGTCGACGACCACCTCGGCCCGGGGAGCTGGCTGCTTCACGCCCCCGAGTGTCCCAGGAGCGCGTCGCCGCCCCCGCGCACCCGGCCGACGGTGTCCGGCAGCACCCGCACGAGGTCGGAGGCGAGGATCGGCCCGCGAGCCGCGGCGATCTGGCCGGCCCGGCCGTGCAGGTGGGCGGCCGCCGCGGCCGTCTCCGCCGCGGGCGTGCCGGCGGCCAGCAGCGAGCCGAGGACCCCCGACAGGACGTCGCCGCTGCCGGCCGTGGCCAGGTCGGAGGTGCCGGTGGCGTTGACGAACGCGGTGCCGTCGGGCGCGGCGACCACGGTGGCGTCGCCCTTGAGCAGGACGACGGCGCCGAGGTCGGCGGCGAGCCGGCGGGCACTGCTAATGCGGTCGCCGCCGACCGGGACGCCGAAGCGCTCGAACTCCCGGTCGTGCGGGGTCAGCACGGTGGGCGCGGTGCGGCCGCGGACGAGGTCCGGCTCGCGCGCGGCCATCGTCAGCGCGTCGGCGTCGACCACCACCGGCAGGTCGGTGGCCAGCACCTCGGCCAGCACGCTCCGGGCGTCGTCGTCGGTGCCCATCCCGGGGCCGGCCACCCAGGCCTGCACGCGGCCGGCGTCGCCGGGCCGGCCGTCGGTGACGATGGCCTCCGGCCAGGCGGCGCGGACGCCGTCGGCGGCGGTGCCGGCGTAGCGGACCAGCCCCGGGCGGGTGCGCAGCGCCGCCCCGGTGCACAGCACGGCGGCGCCGGGGTAGACCGCCGAGCCCGCCACCACCCCGACGACGCCGCGGGAGTACTTGTCGTCGGTGGGGCCGGGCGGTTCCAGGTGCGCGGCGACGTCGGCGTCGGTGAGCTGGTGCGCGCGGGCCGGGGCCAGGTGCGGGGCGAGACCGATGTCGACCAGGTGGACCGTGCCGGCGTACCCGCGCCCCTCCCCCACGACGAGGCCGGGCTTGACCGCGCCGAAGGTGACCGTGTGCACCGCGGCGAACGCCGCGCCCTCGACCGCGCCGGTGTCGGCGTCCACGCCGCTCGGCACGTCGACGGCGACGGTCAGCCCCGGTCCGGTGGCCGCCCGCTCCGCCAGCCGGGCCGCCTCGGTGCGCAGGCCACCGCGGCCGCCGATGCCCACGATGCCGTCGAGGACGAGGTCGGCGCGGTCGAGCCCGTCGGGCCCCTCCGGGCCGGTGACCCGCCCGCCGGCGCGGCGCAGCGCGGCCAGCCCGGCGGGGTGGGCGCGGTCGGCGTCGAACAGGACGGCGGTCACCCGGGCGCCGCGGGCGGCCAGCTGCGCGCCGGCGAACAGCGCGTCCCCGCCGTTGTTGCCGGCGCCGACGAGCAGCGTGACGCGGGCGCCGTGCGCCCGGCCGAGCAGCCGCAGGCAGACGACGGCCAGGCCGGTGGCCGCCCGCTGCATGAGCGCGCCCTCGCGGCCGGCGGCGAGCAGCACGTCCTCGGCGGCGCGGACCTCGGCGGCGGTGGACAGCCCGATCACGCGGGTCCCCCCTCGGCGACGACCACCGCGGAGGCGATCCCGCCGTCGTGGCTCAGGGACACGTGCCAGCGGGTGATGCCGAGCTCCGCGGCCCGGGCGGCGACGGTGCCGCGCACCTCCAGGTGCGGGCGGCCGTGCTCGCCGACGGTCACCTCGGCGTCGTGCCACTGCAGCGCGCCGGGGGCGCCGAGCGTCTTGGCGACGGCCTCCTTGGCGGCGAACCGCGCGGCCAGCGACTCCGCCGTCCGCGGGTTGCCCGACGGCGTCACCTGCTCGGAGGCGGTGAACAGCCGGTCGCGGATGCCGGGCGTGCGGGTGAGCGACTCGGCGAAGCGGGTCACGGGGACCACGTCGATCCCCACCCCGATGATCACCGGGCCAGTCTGCCGTGCCGCCGTCGCCGTCGCCGTGCGGCCCGTCGCGCGGCTACTCGACGGTGACGCTCTTGGCCAGGTTGCGGGGCTGGTCGACGTCGAAGCCGCGGGTGTCGGCGATCTCGCAGGCGAGGATCTGCAGCGGCACCGTGGTCACCACCGGCGCGAGCAGGGTCGGCGTGCGCGGCACCCGGATCAGGTGGTCGGCGTAGGGCACGACGTCCTCGTCGCCCTCCTCGGCGATCACGATCGTGCGCGCGCCGCGGGCCCGGATCTCCTGGATGTTGGAGACGACCTTGCCGTGCAGCAGGCTGCGGCCGCGGGGCGACGGCGCGACGACGACCACCGGCGTGCCCTGGTCGATGACGGCGATCGGGCCGTGCTTGAGCTCGCCGGCGGCGAAGCCCTCGGCGTGGATGTAGGCGAGTTCCTTGAGCTTGAGCGCGCCCTCGAGCGCCACGGGGAAGCCCACGTGCCGGCCGAGGAACAGGATCGTGTCGGCGTCGGCCAGCGAGCGGCCGAGCTCGCGCACCGGCTCCATCTGGGCCAGCACCCGCTCGACGGCCTCGGGCAGCTTCTGCAGCTCGTGGACGATCGAGGCGACCTCGTCGGTGTACTTGATCCCCCGCACCTGCGCGAGGAACAGCCCCACGAGGTAGCAGGCGACGATCTGCGCCAGGAAGCTCTTGGTCGAGGCGACGGCGATCTCCGGCCCGGCGTGCGTGTAGAGCACGGCGTCGGACTCGCGCGGGATCGTCGAGCCGTTGACGTTGCAGATGGCCAGCGTGCGGGCCTTCTGCTCCTTGGCGTGCCGCAGCGCCATGAGGGTGTCCATCGTCTCGCCGGACTGGCTGATGACGACGACGAGCGTGGAGCGGTCGAGCACCGGGTCGCGGTAGCGGAACTCGCTGGCCACCTCGACCTCGACCGGGATGCGCGTCCAGTGCTCGATCGCGTACTTGGCGATCAGCCCGGCGTGGAACGAGGTGCCGCAGGAGACGACGAAGATCTTGTCGATGTCGCGGAGCTCCTGGTCCGACAGGCGCACCTCGTCGAGGACCAGCTCCCCGTCCTCGCCCAGCCGGCCGAGCAGGGTGTCGGCGACGGCCTGCGGCTGCTCGGCGATCTCCTTGAGCATGAACCAGTCGTGGCCGCCCTTCTCGGCGGCGGCGGCGTCCCAGTCGACGGTGTAGGCCACCGGCTCGGCGGGGGCGCCGTCGAAGTCGGTGACGGTCAGGCCGCGGGTGCGGTCGATCTCGACGACCTGGTCCTGGCCGAGCTCGCGCGCCTCGCGGGTGTGCGCGATGAAGGCGGCGACGTCGGAGCCGAGGAAGTACTCGCCGTCGCCCACGCCGACCACCAGCGGGCTGTTGCGGCGGGAGGCGACGAGGGTGTCGGGCTCGTCGGCGTGCGTGGCGACCAGCGTGAAGGCGCCCTCGAGCCGGCGGGACACCACGCGCAGCGCCTCGGCCAGCCGGCCGGGGCCCGCGGGCAGGTCGCGGTAGGCCGCCTCGAGCAGGTGCGCGACGACCTCGGTGTCGGTGTCGGAGCGAAACTCGATGCCGCGGGCCTCGCACTCGGCGCGCAACGCGGCGAAGTTCTCGATGATCCCGTTGTGGATCACCGCGACCCGGCCGTCGGCGGACAGGTGCGGGTGGGCGTTGCGGTCGGTCGGCCCGCCGTGGGTGGCCCACCGCGTGTGGCCGATGCCGATGGTCGACTCCGGCAGCGGCGCGTCGGCCAGCACCTTCTCGAGGTTGGCGAGCTTGCCGGCCTTCTTGGCCGCGGCGAGCGCGCCCTCACCGTCCCGCTCGACCCGGACCGCCACGCCCGCGGAGTCGTATCCCCGGTACTCGAGCCGCCGCAGGCCCTCCAGGACGACGTCCAGGGCGTTCTGCGGGCCGACGTAACCCACGATGCCGCACATGTGGACCGAGGGTACCGGCGGTGGCGGACCGATCCGTCCTCCGACGCCGTGACGCGCGCCCCGCGCCCCACGCGTCACAACGACACGGTCGTCCTCCGGACGACACCGCGACCAGGAGCCGTCCCCCGCCGCGCGGAGCCCACCCCGCCGCTCGATCGCGGGAGCCTCCGGCCCCCACCCCTCCCGGCGACGCTCTGCGTCCTCAGGACCAGGGGGTGACCGGCCGGGGCCGCGGCACGCCGTCGACCGCGACGTCGAAGCGCTCGTCGAAGAAGCACAGCAGCCCGGTGAGCTGGGCCGCGTCGGGCAGCGGGTCGGGGTAGCTCCACACCGCGTCGGGCACGAGGCCGTCGTCGGTGCGCACCGACCAGTAGTGCGCCACGCCCTTGTAGGCGCACTCCGTCCGGGTCGGGCTCGGCTCCAGGTCGGCGACGACGTCCGCGGCGGGCAGGTACCAGCGGACCGGCAGCAAGGTCTCGAAGACCAGCGCGGGCCGCGCCGAGTCGGCGAGCAGCTGGCCGCCGGCCGACACCCGCACCGAGCGCGACCCGGCGCGGACGTCGACCCGGTGGAAGGGGTCGCGCGGGTGGCCGTGCAGCCGCTCGTCCTCCTCGAACCAGGCGTCGCAGCCTGCCCAGTCGAGGACGACGTACCCGGCCAGCGCCGGGTCGGCCGGGCAGAACCCCTCGACCGTGCGGTCGCTGCCGGGGACCGGCACCAGCACCGGCTCCCCCGGCGTGCTGCGGACGGCGAAGGGCACCCGCGGGTCGAGCACGCGCAGCTCGGTCACGTCGGGCAGGGCGAAGCCGGTCCCCGCGGGCTCGTCCGGCACGGCGCCGCGGCCCGGGACCGGCGCCGCGCGCAGGTCCTCGACCGGCACCGCGTAGGCGGGCACCACCCGGCGGGGCTCCCAGACCAGCAGCGCCCGGTCGGTCAGGGCGACGACGGCGCCGTCCACCTCGGCCCGGACGCGCTTGGCCGTCGGCTCGTACCGGAGCCGGTCGACCACACCGCCGAGCAGGTCCCTCATCCGCACGGTCACGACGTCCTCCCGGAGGCCGGTGGTGGACGATGGTCGTCCCGTCCGGCCCGGCGGTCCAGGGGTCAGTCGACGGCGGCGACGACCTCGGCCAGCCGCGCGGCGATCGCGTCGGCGGACTCCTGGGTGGGCGCCTCGACCATGACCCGCACCAGCTGCTCGGTGCCCGACGGGCGCAGCAGCACCCGGCCGTCGTCGCCGAGCTCCTCCTCGGCGGCGTTGACCGCGCCTGCGACGGTGTCGCTCTCGACGACGGCGATCCGGTCGCGCACCGGCACGTTCACCAGCACCTGCGGCAGCCGCTGCACGACCGAGGCGAGCTCGGCGAGCGAGGCGCCGGTGACCGACATCCGCGACAGCAGCGACAGCCCGGTGAGCAGCCCGTCGCCGGTGGTGGCGTGGTCGAGGAAGACCAGGTGGCCGCTCTGCTCCCCGCCGAGGGACAGCCCGCGGGCGCGCAGCGCCTCGAGAACGTAGCGGTCGCCGACGGCGGTGGTGTGCACGGCGATGCCGGCGTCGCGCATCGTGTGGTGGAACCCGAGGTTGCTCATCACGGTGGCGACGACGGTGTCCTGCGCCAGCGCGCCGCGCTCCTTGAGGCCGAGCGCGCAGACGGCGAGGATCGCGTCGCCGTCGACGACCTCGCCGTCGGCGGTCACCGCCAGGCAGCGGTCGGCGTCGCCGTCGTGGGCGATGCCGAGGTCGGCGCCGGTGGCGCGGACGGCCTCGGTCAGCGGGCCCAGGTGGGTGGAGCCGATGCCGTCGTTGATGTTCCAGCCGTCGGGCTCGCCGCCGATGACCGTCACGTCGGCGCCGGCGCGGCGGTAGACGTCGGGCCCGCCGGCGGCGGCCGACCCGTGCGCGCAGTCGACGACCAGGCGCAGCCCCGCGACGGGGGCGGGCAGCGTCGACAGCAGGTGGTCGGCGTAGTCGGCGGCGCCGCCGGGCAGGTCCCGGACGCGGCCGATGGCGGCGCCGGTGGGCCGGTGGGCGGCGGTGCCGGTCTGCACGCTCGCCTCGATCGCCGCCTCGACGGCGTCGGGCAGTTTGTGGCCGCCGCGGCTGAACAGCTTGATGCCGTTGTCGGGCATCGGGTTGTGGCTCGCCGAGATCATGACGCCGAGGTCGGCGCCGGTCTCGGCGGTGAGGAAGGCGACGGCCGGCGTCGGGAGCACGCCCACGCGGAGCACCTCGGCGCCGGCGCTGGCCAGGCCCGCGACGACGGCCGCCTCGAGCATCTCCCCGCTGGCGCGGGGATCACGGCCGACGACCGCGACGGGACGCGAGGTCCCGTCGCGGTCGGCGAGCACACCGGCGGCCGCACGGGCCACCGAGAGGGCCAACTCCGGCGTGAGGTCGGCGTTGGCCCGACCCCGGACGCCGTCGGTCCCGAACAGGCGACCCACGGCGGTACCGGTCAGCGCTTCGAGTACTGAGGCGCCTTGCGGGCCTTCTTGAGGCCGTACTTCTTGCGCTCCTTGACCCGCGCGTCGCGGGTGAGGAAGCCGGCCTTCTTGAGCGCCGGGCGGTCCTCGGCCTCGACCTCGATGAGGGCGCGGGCGATCGCCAGGCGCAGCGCGCCGGCCTGGCCGGTGACGCCGCCGCCCTTGAGGATGCCGACGACGTCGTACTGCTCGGCCTTCTCGAGGGTCACGAACGGCTCACGGATGAGCTGCTGGTGGACCTTGTTCGGGAAGTACTGCTCGAGCGTCCGGCCGTTGAGGCGGAACTGGCCGGTGCCCGGCACGAGCCGCACGCGGACGACGGCCTCCTTGCGCCGGCCGACGGTCTGGACGGGACGCCCCTCGGCGTCGGTCACGGTCAGGGCGGAGGTCACTGGGCCACCTGCTTGATCTCGAAGGTCTGGGGCTGCTGGGCGGCGTGCGGGTGCTCGGGGCCCGCGTACACCTTCAGCTTCTTGATCATCTGCCGGCCGAGGCTGTTGTGCGGCAGCATGCCCTTGACGGCGCGCTCGACGACGCGGTCGGGGTGCGTGCGCAGCTGGTCGCCGACGTTGATCGCCCGGAGGCCGCCCGGGTAGCCGGAGTGCCGGTAGGCGGTCTTCTGATCCCGCTTGGAGCCGGTCAGGGCGACCTTGCCGGCGTTCACGACGACGACGAAGTCGCCGACGTCGACGTGCGGTGCGAACTGGGGCTTGTGCTTGCCGCGCAGCAGGGTCGCGATCTGGCTGGCGAGTCGACCGAGCACCACGTCGGTGGCGTCGATGACGTGCCAGACCCGGTCGACCTCGCCGGGCTTGGGTGAGTACGTGCGCACGGCACTGTCCTCCGTCGTCGTCGGGGCGGCTGGTGGGATCGCCTCACCGAGCACGGGAGACGGGGACGGCGCGCGCGCACCAGCCGGCGGCCGCGCACCAGCCGACGACGATACCAGCCGGTTCAGCCGTCGATCAGGTCGCGCTGGGCGGGCAGCAGCCGGTCCATCGCGGCGACGTCGTCGGGCGCGGTGAGGCCGAGCACGTCGACGCTCGCGAGGTAACTGCCGTAGCCGACGTAGCAGCGCTGGTAGAAGCTCTCCCCCGACTCGAACCAGAAGCAGGGCGCGTCGGGGATCGACGGCAGCGTGAACCGGGTGCCGCCGAACTCCGTGGCCTCGAGCTCGGCGAACGTCGTGTAGACGGCGTTGGTCTGCGTCGACGTCGGGAAGGCGTAGAGCGCCACCGCATAGCTGAGCTCGTCCTCGTCGGACTGCTTGGAGTAGAAGCCGCGGAACCCGTTGGCCGACAGCAGGTCGCGCTCGCGCGCCGGGTCGATCGCCAGCCGCAGGTAGCCCTCGAGGTCGTAGGGGCCGGAGAAGTCGGTGAAGTCACCCGGCGGGTCGAGCGTGAGCGACTGGAGGCCCACCGGGTCGGGAGGCAGCGTGGGCACCTGCGCCTGCGGCGTGGGCGTGAACCCCTGCAGCAGCCCGACCTGGTCGGTCATCAGCCGGCCGACGTCGTCGAGGCCCTGGCCCGCGGCCGCCGTGTGGTACGCGTAGGCCAGCATCCGGCCGACCGGCACGAAGACCTGGACGACGTCCTCGCCGCCGTCCTCCAGCAGCACGGCCTCGCCGTCGACGCCGGGCACCGAGGTCGGCTCGTAGCCGGCGCCGGCCTGGTCGGCGGCGAGCTCGGCGGCGGCCCGCCGCGCCGACTCCGGGTCCGACAGCTCGGCCACCATCGTCAGGGTCGCGCGGCCGTCGGCCGGGTCGCTGTTGCACTGCCCCCACGCGGTGACGAAGCCCCAGCGGTCCAGGACCGTCCCCGCGGTGCCCGAGCCGAAGTAGGCCGCGTCGAGGGCGCCGGCGTCGCTCCACGGCCCGCTCGGGAAGCAGGTGTCGGTGCGCGCCGGGAAGGTCGCCTGCACCAGCGAGGTCACCGAGGCGATGCGGTGCGCCTCGAGCAGCGTGCCGACCGTGGGCGCGGGCGCCGGGGTGACGTCGACCGGCGGCTCCGACGGCGTGGGGTCGGGCGCCTCGCTCGTCGTCGGCGGGGCGCTGGCCAGCGGCGTCGCCGTCCCGGACACCGTGCTGGTGCAGCCCGCCAGCAGCACCCCCGCCGCGACCGCGCCGGCCGCCGTCCACCTGCTCCGCGTCCCCGTCACGGGGCGCGAGCCTAGTGACGGGGACGGGTGGTCAGTCGGCCTCGACGCGGTGGAGTCGCCCGGTCGTGACGTCGTAGACGGTCCCGCAGACGTCCTTCGACAGCAGGAACGGGCTCGCGCGCAGCTTCCGGATCGACTCGCGGACGTCCTCGTCGACGTCGGTGAAGGCCTGCGCCGGCCACGGCGGGCGCGCCCCGGTGGCCTCCTCGACGAGGTCGGCGAAGGAGGCGTCGTCGGTCTTCTGCAGCCCGCAGTCGGTGTGGTGCACGAGCACGATCTCGCGGGTGCCGAGCAGGTGCTGGGAGATGGTCAGCGACCGGATGGTGTCGTCGGTGACGACGCCGCCGGCGTTGCGGATGACGTGCGCGTCGCCGACGGCCAGCCCCAGCAGGGGGAACAGCGGCATCCGGCTGTCCATGCAGGCGACGACGGCGACCTTGCGCGCCGGGGCCACGGGCAGGGCGCCCGGGAAGTCGCGGGCCCACTCCTCGTTGGCGTCCAGCATCCGCTCGTACTCGGCCACGTGCGTGCTCCTCTCGGGTGGCAGGCATCGGAAGCTGTCCGCACGTTCCGGGCGTGCGGACGCAGGGAGAGCTTCCTATGCCTGCGCCGCGCGCTCGCGGGCGACCTGCGCGGCGAGGTCCGCGGCGGTCAGCGCGGGGCGCCCGCCGAGCCGGCCGACGGTCAGCGTGGCCGCCGCGGACGCCGCCCGGGCCGCGTCCTCCGGGGTGGCACCGCCGAGCACCGCGGCCGTCAGCGCGGCGACGGTGGAGTCCCCGCCGCCGGTCGGGTCGGCGGGGTGGTGGTCGTGCAGCGGCAGGAGCAGGTCGCCGTCGTCCGGCCACGGCTGCCCGCCGGCCGCCGGGGAGGGGCCGCCGCGCCAGGCCACCAGGTCGCCGTCGGCGCCCGCGGACAGCGCGACCAGCCGCGGGCCGGCCGCGAGCAGCTCCCGCGCGGCCGCCCGGACGTCGCCGACCCCGTCGAGCCCGCGGCCGACCAGCAGCGCGGCCTCGCTGGCGTCGGCGCGGAGCACGGCGGCGCGGGCGAGCACCGCGTCCCGCGTGCCGTCGTCGGCGGGGGCGCCGTCGGCGACGACGAGCGCGTCCGGGCCGACCCGGTCGAGGGCCGCCCGGACCGCCTCCCCCGGCTGCTGCAGCTGCAGGACCAGCGCGGCGCACCCGGCGAGCAGGTCCCCGGCCGCGGCGACGTCCGCGGCGGTGAGCAGCACGCCGTCCGGGACGTCCTCGAGCAGCCGGCGCGTGCCGTCGGCCTCGACGACGTCGACCAGCAGCGCGCTGGGCACGCCCGGCCGGCGGACGACGGCGGTGACGTCGACCCCGTCGGCGCGGGCCCGGTCCAGCAGCGGCTCGCCGTCCTCCCCCACGACGCCGACCAGCGCCACCGGGAGGCCGAGCTGCGCGAGCGCGACGGCCTGGTTGGCGCCCTTGCCGCCGGCCACCTCGAGGCGCTCGCCGACGTCGGCGGACCCGCCCGCGCCGGGCAGCTCCGTGACCTGCAGCACGAGGTCTCGCCCCACCTGCCCGAGCACCACCACGCCGGTCACGGCTGCCCACGCTGCCCGCCGCCCCGGACGCCCGCCAGCCGGCCGCGGGGCGATCGGCCAGGATGACCCGGTGCGCACGGTCGAGGAACACCAGGCGGCGGTGGCCGCGCTGCTCGCCCCCCTCGGCGAGGAGGAGGTGCCGGTCGCCGCGGCGCACGGCCGGGTGCTCGCCCGCGACGTGACCGCCGGCGTCCCCCTGCCCGGCTTCGACAACTCGGCGATGGACGGCTACGCCGCCCGCAGCGCCGACCTCGGGCAGCTGCCCGTGCGGCTGCCGGTCGCCGACGACCTGCCCGCCGGGCGCACCGGCGTCGACCCGCTGCAGCCGGGCACCGTGCAGCGGATCATGACCGGCGCGCTGCTGCCTCCGGGCGCCGACGTCGTCGTCCCCGTGGAGCTCACCGACGCGGCCACCGACGTCGTCGAGATCCGCGACGCCCCCGCCGCCGGCACCCACCTGCGCCGCGCCGGGGAGGACATCACCGCCGGCACCGTCGCGCTGGAGGCCGGCAGCCCGCTGGGCGCCGCGCAGCTGGGCCTCGCCGCCGCTGTGGGCGCCCGCACGCTCTGGGTGCGCCGCCGCCCGCGGGTGCTCGTGCTGTCCACCGGCAGCGAGCTGGTGGAGCCCGGCGAGCCGCTGCTGCCCGGCCAGGTCTACGAGTCCAACTCGCTGCTGCTGTGCGCGGCGGTCGAGGACGCCGGCGGCACCGCGCGGCGGCTGCACTTCGTCCCCGACGACGTCGACCAGTTCCTCGCCACCGTGCGCGCCGAGCTGGCCGAGGCCGACCTGCTGGTCACCAGCGGCGGGGTGAGCGCGGGCGCCTACGAGGTGGTCAAGGACGCGTTCCTCACCCTCGGCACGGTCGAGTTCCTCAAGGTCGCGATGCAGCCCGGCGGGCCCCAGGGCTGCGGCACCGTCGACGGCGTGCCGGTGGTGACCCTGCCGGGCAACCCGGTCAGCTCGTTCGTGTCCTTCGAGGTGTTCGTGCGCCCGGCGCTGCGGCAGGCGCTGGGCCACGCGGCCCCCGGCCGGCTGCGGGCGCCCGCGGTGCTCACCGCGCCGCTGCGCTCCCCCGCCGGGCGCCGCCAGTTCCTCCGCGGCCGCTACGACGCCGGCCGCGTCTCCCAGGTCGGGGGGCCCGGCTCGCACCTGGTCGCCCACCTGGCCCGGGCCAACTGCCTGGTCGTCGTGCCCGAGGACGTCACCGAGCTGCCCGCGGGCGCCGAGGTCGACGTCGTCCTGATCGAGGGAGCCCTGCAGTGAGCGACCGTCTCACCCACGTCGACGAGTCCGGGGCGGCCCGGATGGTCGACGTCTCCGCCAAGCCCGTCACCGCCCGCGAGGCCACCGCGGCCGGCCGGGTGCTGGTCAGCCCCGAGGTGGTGGCGCTGCTGCGCGGGGAGGGCGTGCCCAAGGGCGACGCCGTCGCCGTCGCGCGGATCGCCGGCATCGCCGGGGCCAAGCGGACGCCGGACCTCGTGCCGCTGTGCCACCCGATCGCCCTGCACGGCGTCACCGTGGACGTGACCGTCGCCGACGACGCCGTGGAGATCACCGCCACCGCGCGCACCGCCGACCGGACGGGCGTGGAGATGGAGGCGCTGACGTCGGTGGCGGTGGCCGGGCTGACCGTCATCGACATGGTCAAGGCGGTCGACCCGCGGGCGGCGATCACCGACGTGCGGCTGCTGGCGAAGTCCGGCGGCAAGAGCGGGGAGTGGCGGCGGTGAGCGAGCTCCCCGCGGACGCGCGCGCCGTCGTCGTCACCGCGTCCAACCGGGCCTCGGCCGGGGTCTACGAGGACCGCAGCGGGCAGGCGCTGGCCGAGGGGCTGCGCGCGCTGGGGTTCGCCGTCGAGGGCCCGCACGTGCGCCCGGACGACGCCGAGGCGCTGGCCGCGGTGATCCGCGAGGCGGTCGCGTCCGGCGCCGACGTCGTCCTCACCACCGGCGGCACGGGTCTGTCCCCCACCGACGTGACGCCCGAGGCCACCCGCGCGGTGGTCGAGCGGGAGGCGCCCGGCCTGGCCGAGGCGGTGCGCCGCTACGGGGAGGGGAAGGTGCCGACGTCGGTGCTCTCCCGCGGCATCGCCGGCACCGCGGGACGGACGCTGGTCGTCAACCTGCCCGGCTCGACCGGCGGGGTGCGCGACGGGCTCGCGGTCCTCGGCCCGCTCCTCCCCCACGTCGTGTCGCAGCTGCGCGGCGGCGACCATGCCTGACGTCGGCCTGCCGGCCTCCACCGCGGCCAGGTGCCGTCCCGGCCTGCGCTGAGCCCCTTCCGGCGACCCGCCGGGGACCCTCCGGGCCCGCCACCGGGTCACCGCCTCGCGGGGCGGCTCAGTCCAGCAGCACTCTGTCCGTCCTGCTGTAGACGTTGCAGCCGTCGCCGCGGAGGAAGCCCACGAGCGTGATGCCGGCGTCGGCGGCGAGCTCGACCGCCAGGGACGACGGCGCCGACACCGCCGCCAGCACCGGGATGCCGGCCATCGCCGCCTTCTGCGTCAGCTCGAAGCTGGCCCGCCCGCTCACCATGAGCACGTGCCCGGCCAGCGGCAGCCGGCCCTCGCGCACGCCGTCGCCGATCACCTTGTCCACCGCGTTGTGCCGGCCCACGTCCTCGCGCAGCGACACCAGCTCGCCGTCGGCGGTGAACAGCCCGGCCGCGTGCAGCCCGCCGGTCTTGCTGAACACCTCCTGCGCCGCCCGCAGCCGGTCCGGCATCGCGAGCAGGGTGCCGAGGTCGAGCCGGATGGGATCGGCGGCCACGTCGTGGCGGCTGCGGGTGCGGATCGCCTCGATGCTCGCCTTACCGCACACCCCGCAGGAGCTCGACGTCAGGAAGTTCCGGTCCAGCGCGGTGGCCGGCGGCTCGACGCCGGTGGCCAGGTCGACGTCGACGACGTTGTAGGTGTTGCGGCCCTCGTCGTCCACGGAGTTGCAGTAGCGCAGGCCCGCGACGTCCTCGATGCCGGCGATCACGCCCTCGGTGGCGAGGAAGCCGTGCACCAGGTCGAAGTCCGCGCCGGGGGTGCGCATCGTGACGGCCAGCGGCGACCCGTTCAGCCGGATCTCCAGCGGCTCCTCCGACGCCACCGTGTCGGGCCGGGTGGTGTGCACGGGGCCGCGGATGCGGAGCACGGGCGTGCGGCTGGTGACTCGTCCCACGAACGGCGACGGTACCCACGCCGGGCCCCTACGGTGCGGTCGTGGACGCGACGCCGGCCCCCCTGCCGCCCTACGCGGCCGTGGTGCTGGCCGGCGGCCGGGCGGCGCGGCTCGGCGGGCGCGCCAAGCCCCAGCTCGAGGTGGGCGGCCGCCCGATCCTCGCCCGCGTCCTCGACGCGGTCGCCGACGCCGACCACCGGGTGGTCGTCGGGCCGCCGCAGCCGGTCCCCGACGGCGTCGTCGTGGTGCGCGAGCACCCGCCCGGCGGCGGGCCGGTGGCGGCCCTGCGCGCGGGGCTGGCGGCCGTCGGCACCGACGTCGTGGCGGTGCTCGCCGGCGACCTCCCGTTCGTGACCCCGGCGGTCGTCAGCGAGCTACGCGGGCGGCTCACCGCCGACGGGGTTCTCGTCGTCGACGACGCCGGACGCGACCAGTACCTGCTCGGCGTCTGGCGGACCGCGGCGCTGCGGCGAGCGGTCGGCGCGGCGCAGGGCCCGGCGCCGGTACGCCGCGTCGTGGCCGCGCTGACGGTGACCCGCTGGCGCCCCGTCCCGGCGCCCGGCGCCCCGGCCCCCTGGACCGACTGCGACACCCCCGCCGACCTCGCCCGCGCCCGCGAGCAGGCCGGCGGGTGACCGGGCGCCCCGGCGGGTAGCCCGGCGGCATGCGCGTCGTCATCGCCGGTGCCCACGGACAGATCGCCCGCCGCCTCGGCCGGCTCCTCGCCGCCCGCGGGGACACGGCGGTGGGGATCGTCCGCAACCCCGACCACACGGCCGACCTCGAGGCCGACGGCGTCGAACCCGCCGTCCTGGACCTGGAGTCCGCCTCGGTCGAGGAGGTGGCCGAGGTGGTGCGCGGGGCCGATGCCGTCGTCTTCGCGGCCGGGGCCGGACCGAACAGCGGCGAGGCCCGCAAGCACACCGTCGACCACGGCGCAGCCGTGCTCCTCGCGCACGCCGCCGAGCGCGCCGGGGTGCGGCCCTATCTCCTGGTCTCCTCGATGGGCGTCGAGCAGGCCCGGCAGGGCACGCCGCAGGGCATGGACCCGGTCTTCGCGGTCTACCTGCAGGCCAAGCTGCGCGCCGAGGACGAGATCCTGCCCCGCACGGCCCTCGACACCGTCATCGTGCGACCCGGCCGGCTCACCGACGACCCGGGCACCGGGCGCGTCACCCTCGCCCACGGCGTCGGGTACGGCGAGGTGCCGCGCGACGACGTCGCCGCGGTCCTGCTCGCCCTGCTCGACGCGAGGAAGGTGAACGAGGTGGTCGAGCTGGTCGGCGGCGACACCCCGATCGACGAGGCGGTCGCCGCGCTGCCCTGACGCCTCAGCTG
Source organism: Geodermatophilus nigrescens (assembly GCF_900129495.1). GTDB lineage: Bacteria > Actinomycetota > Actinomycetes > Mycobacteriales > Geodermatophilaceae > Geodermatophilus > Geodermatophilus nigrescens. Next base: position 538,056 of record NZ_FQVX01000003.1, on the reverse strand, counting down.
CGCAGCGCGCGGGTCCGCTCCACCCGGGCGGCGAGGTCGGCGTCGGCCGGGTAGTCCACGCGCACCAGCGTCAGCCCGCCCGGCGGGGCGACGACGACCTCGTCGGCCCGCACGCGGCGGGTGAGCAGCTGCGCCGGCCAGCCGGGCTCCCGGCGGCCCTCCCCCACGGCCAGCAGCGCGCCGACGAGGCTGCGCACCATCGAGTGGCAGAACGCGTCCGCCGACGCCCGCACCGTCACCAGGTCGCCGTCGCGTTCGACGCCGAGGTCGAGCAGCACGCGGATCGTGGTCGCGCCCTCGCGGCGGCGGCAGAACGCGGCGAAGTCGTGCTGCCCGAGCAGCAGCCCCGCGGCGGCGTCCATGGCGGCCGCGTCGACCCGGCGGGGCCAGCCGACGGTGTCGGCCCGCCGCAGCGGAGGGGGGCCGCCGTCGGCGTCGGTGAGCCGGTAGCGGTAGTGCCGGGCGAGCGCGGCGAAGCGCGCGTCGAAGCCCGCGGGCGCCTCGCTCACGGTGTGCACGGCGACGTCGGGCGGCAGGACGCCGCGCAGCCGCCGCACCAGCCGGGCGCGGTGCTCCTCCCACAGGTCGCGGGCCACGTCGGCGTGCGCCACCTGACCGGTCGCGTGCACGCCGGTGTCGGTGCGCCCGGCGACGGTGAGCCGGACCGGACGGCGCAGCACTGTGGCCAGGCCGTCCTCGAGCTCGGCCTGCACGGTGCGCCGGCCGGGCTGGCGGGCCCAGCCGGAGAAGGCGGTGCCGTCGTAGGCGACGTCGAGGCGGAGACGGACGAGCCCGCCCCCGGGATCGGGGGCGGGCTCGTCCGTGGTGTGCGCGGGGTTCAGCGACGGCTACCGGGGGTCGGGCGCCGACTCGCCGCCGGGGGCGTGGGTGCCCGCGGTGGCGGCGTCGCCGAGCTCGGCGGCCTCGACCTCGGCCGCGGCCGCGGCGGCCACGTCCGGGGACAGCGCCGGGTCCTCGACGACGGCGACGTTCTCCGCCTTCGGCTGCTCGGTCACCGCGCCGTCGTCCTGACGGTCGCCGTCGGGGTTGAAGACGTCGGTGACGACCTGCTGCGCCTCGGGGTCGACCTCACCGGAGACCACGGCGGGCGAGGTGTCGCCGCCGGGACCGGTGGTCTCGCCCTCGAACGTGGCGCCCTGGTCGCCGCCGCCGGGGCGGACGCCGGCCGCGCCCGCGTCGCCGTCGCGACCCGGCTGCTCGGTCACTTGGAGCCGTCCGCGTCCTCGGCCGGGGCGTCTGCGTCGGCCGCGGTGGCGTCGGCGTCGTCGGAGGCCTCGATGGCCTCGACGGCGGCGTCGGTGTCGGCGTCGGTGACCTCGGCGTCGGTGTCGTCGACGGCGGGGGTCTCGTCGGCGGCCTCGACCGCGTCGGCGGTGACCTCACCGGACGCGGCGGCCGCGCCGGCACCGGCGGCGAAGCGGGTGCCGCGGGCGCGCTCGGCCTCGCCGACGGCCTCCTGCGCCACGGTCAGGCCCTCGACCAGCTCGATGACCGCCATGGGGGCGTTGTCGCCCTTGCGCGGGCCGACCTTGGTGATGCGGGTGTAGCCGCCGGGCCGGTTCTCGAAGCGGGGGCCGATCTCGGCGAACAGGTGGTGGACGACGTCCTTGTCCCGGATGACGGTCATCACCTGGCGGCGCGCGTGCAGGTCACCGCGCTTGGCGAAGGTCACCAGCTTCTCGGCGAACGGCCGCAGCCGCTTCGCCTTCGCCTCGGTGGTGGTGATCCGCCCGTGCTCGAACAGCGAGGTGGCCAGGTTGGCCAGCATCAGCCGCTCGTGGGAGGCGGACCCGCCGAGACGGGGGCCCTTGGTGGGGGTGGGCATGTCGGTCCTTCCTCAGGCGGCCGGGGGCGTCTGCCGGCTGCAACCAGGTGGTGCTGTCGTTCGCTGGATCGAGTGTGGCGGGCGCTCCCGCCCGGACGGGCGGCAGGTCCCCCCGCCGCCCGTCCGTGGCAGCGTCAGAGCTGCTCGGTCTCCTGGTAGGAGCCGTCGTCGTACTGGACCTGGCCGTACTCGGTGCCGTACTCGGCGCTGCCGTGGTACGCGTCGGTCTCGTAGCCCTCGTCGTAGCTCTCGACGGAGGTGGGGATGAACCCGGGCGGGCTGTCCTTGAGCGCGAGGCCCATGGCCGCCAGCTTCATCTTGACCTCGTCGATCGACTTGGCCCCGAAGTTGCGGATGTCGAGCAGGTCGGCCTCCGAGCGGGTGACCAGCTCGCCGACGGTGTGCACGCCCTCGCGCTTGAGGCAGTTGTAGGACCGGACGGTGAGGTCCATGTCCTCGATCGGCATCGAGAAGTTCGCGATGTCGGCGGCCTCGGCCGGGCTCGGGCCGACCTCAATGCCCTCGGCGTCGACGTTCAGCTCGCGCAGGAGGCCGAACAGCTCGACCAGCGTGGAGCCGGCGGAGGCGATGGCGTCGCGCGGGGCGATCGACGGCTTGGTCTCGACGTCGACGACGAGGCGGTCGAAGTCGGTGCGCTGCTCGACGCGGGTGGCCTCGACGGCGTAGGTGACCTTGAGGACCGGCGAGTAGATCGAGTCGACCGGGATGCGGCCGATCTCCTGGCCGGGCTGCTTGTTCTGCGGGGCGGGGACGTAGCCGCGGCCGCGCTCGACGACCAGCTCGATCTCCAGCCGGCCCTTGCCGTTGAGGGTGGCGATGTGCAGGTCGGGGTTGTGCACCTCGACACCGGCCGGGGGCGCGATGTCGGCGGCAGTGACCTCGCCGGGGCCCTGCTTGCGCAGGTACATGGTCACCGGCTCGTCGGAGTCGGAGCTGACGACCAGGCCCTTGAGGTTGAGGATGATCTCGGTGACGTCCTCCTTGACCCCGGGCACGGTGGTGAACTCGTGCAGGGTGCCCTCGATCCGGATGCTGGTGACGGCAGCGCCCGGGATCGACGACAGGAGGGTGCGGCGCAGCGAGTTGCCGAGGGTGTAGCCGAAGCCCGGCTCGAGCGGCTCGATGACGAACCGCGAGCGGTGCTCGGTGATGGTCTCCTCGGTCAGCGTCGGACGCTGTGCGATGAGCACGGTTGTTCTCCTTCTCGGTCCTCCGGCGCCCGCCATATGACGCCGTGAGGGGGGTGGTGCTGGCCCCGGCGGACATCGGTCCGCCCGCCGGGGCCGGTGGTGCTGTGGTGCTGCGAGCCCTTACTTGGAGTAGAGCTCGACGATCAACTGCTCCTGGACCGGGGTGTCGATCACCTGGCGGGCCGGGACGCTGTGCACGACCGCGCGCAGCTGGCCGGTGATGACCTCCAGCCACGGCGGCACGGGACGCTCGCCGGCGCGGGCCTGGGCGATCTCGAAGGGCACCATCCGCCGCGACTTCTCGGCGACCTCGATGATGTCGTTCGCGCTGACCCGGTAGGACGGGATGTCCACCTTGCGGCCGTTCACCCGGATGTGGCCGTGCTTGACCAGCTGGCGGGCCATGTCGCGGCTCTCGCCCCAGCCGGCCCGGTACACGACGTTGTCCAGGCGGGACTCGAGGATCTGCAGCAGGACCTCACCGGTCTTGCCGGTCTTGCGGTTGGCCTCCTCGTAGTAGCCGCGGAACTGCTTCTCGAGGACGCCGTAGATGCGGCGGGCCTTCTGCTTCTCGCGCAGCTGCAGGAGGTACTCGCTGTCCTTGCTGCGGCCCCGGCCGTGCTCGCCCGGCGGGTACGGCCGGATCTCGATCGGGCACTTCGGGGACTCGCACTTGCTGCCCTTGAGGAACAGCTTCATCTTCTCGCGCCGGCAGAGGCGGCAGTCGGCTCCGGCGTAACGGGCCACGTCAGGTACTCCTCGTTCTTCTCGTCAGTGGCCGGTCAGACCCGGCGGCGCTTCTTGGGGCGGCAGCCGTTGTGCGGCTGCGGCGTCACGTCCTGGATCTGGCCGACCTCGAGGCCGGTCGCCTGCAGCGAGCGGATCGCGGTCTCGCGACCCGAGCCCGGGCCCTTCACGAAGACGTCGACCTTGCGCATGCCGTGCTCCTGGGCCTTGCGCGCGGCGTTCTCGGCGGCCATCTGGGCGGCGAACGGCGTGGACTTGCGCGAGCCCTTGAAGCCGACGTGGCCGGCGGAGGCCCAGCTGATCACGTTGCCCGTGGGGTCGGTGATCGACACGATCGTGTTGTTGAACGTGCTCTTGATGTGAGCGGCGCCGTGGGCGACGTTCTTCTTCTCCTTGCGGCGGACCTTCTTGGCACCAGCCGCGGCGCGAGCCCTGGGAGGCATGTCTCTCCGGTTTCCTTCTGAACGATCAGTGGCCAGATGAGCACGAGCGGCGCGCCGTCGCTCCCGCCCTCACGGGGCCTGCGACGGCGCGCCTCACGGCTTACTTCTTGCCGGCCTTCTTCTTGCCGGCGATGGTCTTGCGCGGGCCCTTGCTCGAGCGCGCGTTCGTGCGGGTGCGCTGACCGTGCACGGGCAGGCCACGACGGTGGCGCAGGCCCTGGTAGCAGCCGATCTCCACCTTGCGGCGGATGTCGGCGGCCACCTCGCGGCGGAGGTCACCCTCGACGCGGAAGTGCTCGTCGATGTAGTCGCGCAGCTTCAGCAGGTCCTCGTCACCGAGGTCCTTGACCCGCAGGTCGGGGCTCACGCCGGTGGCCGCGAGGGTCTCCTTGGCGTGGGTCTTGCCGATCCCGTAGATGTAGGTGAGCGCGATCTCCATCCGCTTCTCGCGGGGCAGGTCGACGCCGGCCAGTCGTGCCATGTCTCAGGTACTCCCTCAGCCCTGCCGCTGCTTGTGGCGGGCGTTGTCGCAGATGACCATGACCCGGCCGTGCCGGCGGATCACCTTGCACTTGTCGCAGATCTTCTTCACCGACGGCTGGACCTTCACCGGTGCCGCCCCTCATTCCTGTCGATCGATGGCCACGGGCGCGGCACCTGTCGGTGCCCCGCGCCGGTGGCGGTCACTTGTAGCGGTAGACGATGCGACCGCGGGTCAGGTCGTAGGGCGAGAGCTCCACGACGACGCGGTCCTCCGGCAGGATGCGGATGTAGTGCTGGCGCATCTTGCCGCTGATGTGGGCGAGCACCCGGTGCCCGTTCTGCAGCTCGACCCGGAACATCGCGTTGGGCAGCGGCTCGACGACGCGACCCTCGACCTCGATGGCCCCGTCCTTCTTCGCCATGCCCGACACGGCCTCCCTGACTCGGTGGTGCTCGTTGATGTGCTGGAGTCACGTGCGACCATGCCGGAGCCGGCCCGGCCGTACGTGGTGGTTGCAGTCCAGGTGGTGCAGGCGTTCCCGCGAGGGCGTCCCGGTCCGTGCGGCCACAGCACGACGACAGGACGGCGCGAACGCCGTCGTTCACTGTACCCCGCCGCAGCGGGGCCCTCCAACCCGCCCTCCGTCACACGGAGGGACGTCCGGAGGCGCTCCCCGGCCTACTGGCGCGGGGTGATGCCGAAGGGCGCGAGCCCCGCGACGCCGCCGTCCTCGGCCGTCAGGACCCAGGGGCCCTCGGGCGTGATCGCGACGGTGTGCTCGAAGTGGGCGGCCCGCGAGCCGTCCTTGGTCACGACGGTCCAGCCGTCCTCGAGCTCGACGGTGGCCGGGTCCCCGACGGTGACCATCGGCTCGATGGCCAGCGCCAGGCCGGGCACGAGCTTCGGCCCGCGGCCGGCGCGGCCGTAGTTCAGGACGTGCGGGTCCTGGTGCATCTCGGTGCCGATGCCGTGCCCGCCGTAGTGGTCGACGATCCCGTAGGGGTGCGTCTCGGCCGTGACGGCCTCCTCGACGGCGGCGCTGATGTCGGTGAGCCGCCCACCGGCGACCGCCCGCGCGAGGCCCGCCCACATGCTGCGCTCGGTGACGGCGATGAGAGCCGCGTCCTCGGCGGACGGCGGGCCGACGGTCACGGTCACCGCCGAGTCACCGTGCCAGCCCTCGAGGATGGCGCCGCAGTCGATGGAGATGTTGTCGCCCTCGGAGAGCGCGCGCTTCGGATCCGGGATCCCGTGCACGACCTCGTCGTTGATCGAGGCGCAGATGCTGCCGGTGAACCCGTGGTAACCGAGGAAGGACGGGATCGCCCCCGCCGAGCGGATGGTGTCCTCGGCGATGGCGTCGAGCTCCCCCGTGGTCACCCCGGGGCGGACGGCGGCGCGCACGGCCGAGATGGCGCGGGCGACCACGAGGCCGGCGCCGCGCATGAGCTCGATCTCGTGCGGTGTCTTGATCTGGATCATGCGTCCACTCCACTTCGCCAGCAGCGGGAGGCGGGTCAGGATCCCGGCCGACATGCGCGGCGCCGTCCCCTCAGCTGTCGCCCGGGCGTCCCGGGGTGCCGAGGGCGGTCATCACGCGCTCGGTGACCTCCTCGATGGAGCCGATCGCGTCGATGCGCGACAGCAGCCCCTCGCCCTCGTAGAACCCCGACAGCGGCGCGGTCTGTTCCCGGTAGACCTCGAGCCGGTGACGCACGGTCTCCGGCTTGTCGTCGTCGCGCTGGACCCACTCGCCGTCGACGAGCATGCGCCGGCCGGACAACCGGCGGACGAGCTCGTCCTCCTCGACGACGAGCTCGAGCACGCGGTCGAGGTGGTGGCCGAGCTCCTCCAGCGAGCTGCGCAGCTGCTCGCCCTGGGCGATGGTGCGCGGGAAGCCGTCGAGCAGGAAGCCGGCCTTGGCGTCGGGCTCGGCCAGGCGGTCCTTGACCATCGCGACGGTGATCTCGTCGGGGACCAGGTCGCCGGCGTCCATGTAGACCTTGGCCTTGAGGCCGAGCTCCGTCTGGCCGCTGACGTTGGCCCGGAAGATGTCGCCGGTCGAGATGGCCGGCACACCGAGCCGGCCCGCGATGACCTGCGCCTGGGTCCCCTTGCCGGCTCCGGGAGGACCGAGCAGCACGACGCGCACTACTTCAGGAACCCTTCGTAGTTGCGCTGGTTGAGCTGCGTCTCGATCTGCTTCACCGTCTCCAAGCCCACTCCCACCATGATCAGCACTGCGGTCCCGCCGAACGGGAAGTTCTGGTTCGCTCCCTGCTGCGTGATCGACAGGAAGAAGTTGGGCAGCACCGCGACGATCCCCAGGTAGATCGACCCGGGGAGGGTGATCCGGGAGAGCACGTACTGCAGGTACTCCGCCGTCGGCCGGCCCGGGCGGATGCCGGGGATGAAGCCGCCGTAGCGCTTCATGTCGTCGGCCCGCTCCTCCGGGTTGAACGTGATCGACACGTAGAAGTACGTGAAGAAGACGATCAGGCCGAAGTACAGCGCGACGTGCACCGGGCTGCTCTGGTCGATGACGTAGTTCTCGAAGAACTGCCGCACCGGACCGGTCTCGTCGCCCTGCAGCTGGGTGATCAGCTGCGGCAGGTAGAGCAGCGACGACGCGAAGATGACCGGGATGACGCCGGCCTGGTTGACCTTGAGCGGCAGGTAAGTCGACGTGCCGCCGTACATGCGGCGCCCGACCATCCGCTTGGCGTACTGCACCGGGATGCGCCGTTGCGCCTGTTCGACGTAGACCACCGCGCCGATGATGAGGAGCGCGAAGGCGCAGACGACGGCGAAGACGACGCCGCCGCGGGTCTGCAGGATCGAGCCGCCCTCGGCCGGGATCCGCGCGGCGATCGAGGTGAAGATCAGCACGGACATGCCGTTGCCGATCCCCTTCTCGGTCAGCAGCTCGCCCAGCCACATGATCACGGCGGTGCCGGCGGTCAGCGTGACCACCAGGACGACCGTCGACCAGAGGCTCTGCGACGGGATGATCTCCTGCTGGCAGCCGGGGAACAGCTGGCCGCTGCGGGCCAGGGCGATGATGCCGGTGCTCTGCAGGATCGCCAGGGCGATCGTCAGGTAGCGGGTGTACTGGGTCAGCTTGGCCTGACCCGACTGCCCTTCCTTCTTCAGCTGCTCGAACCGCGGGATCACCACGACCAGCAGCTGCACGATGATGCTGGCGGTGATGTACGGCATGATGCCGAGCGCGAAGATCGACAGCCGCAGCAGCGCCCCGCCGGAGAACAGGTTCACCAGCGAGTAGACGTCGCGCTGGTCGGAGGCCTGGGCCTGCTCGAGACAGCTGTTGATCGCCTCGACGGAGACGCCCGGACCCGGGACGGCCGCGCCGAGCCGGTAGACGGCGATGATCGCCAGGGAGAACAGCAACTTTCGCCGGAGGTCTGGCGTCCGGAACGCCGCGGCGAACGCCTGCAGCACGTGCCCTCCCCTTCTCGGTCGGACGAGGTTAGCAACGGTCGGGGTCGGACCGGTCACAGCCCTCCCCCTCCGGGTGGCCCGAACGCGGCCTCACGGCCGGCGCGGGAGCGACCCGGGCGGGCCCGTCCGCGGGGGACGGCGCCCGAACAGCAGACGACCCCCGGGGCGTCGGCCCCGGGGGTCGTCCATCGCTCAGATGCGGGTGGTGCTGCCCCCGGCCGCGGCGATCTTCTCGGCCGCCGAGGCGGAGAAGCCGTGCGCGTGCACGGTGACCTGGACGCCGCCCAGGTCGCCGGTGCCGAGGACCTTCACCGGCTGGCCGCGGCGGACCGCGCCGGCGTCGGCGAGCGTGTCGGGGTCGACGTGCCCGCCCTGCGGGAACAGGGCGGCGATCCGGTCGAGGTTGACGACCTGGAACACGACCTTGTTCGGGTTCTTGAAGCCGGACATCTTGGGCAGCCGCATGTGCAGCGGCGTCTGACCGCCCTCGAAGCGCGCGGAGGTGTTCCCGCGCGCCCCGGTGCCCTTGGTGCCGCGACCGGCGGTCTTGCCCTTGGAGCCCTCACCACGGCCGACGCGCGTCTTGGGGGTGTGGGCGCCCGGGGCGGGACGCAGGTGGTGGACCTTGAGAGTCATGACTGGTTCCTGCTCAGATCTCTTCGACGGCGACGAGGTGCGTCACCGTGGCGACCATCCCGCGGATCTCGGGACGGTCCTCCTGGACGACCGAGTCGTTGATCCGCTTGAGGCCCAGGGACCGCAGCGTCTGCCGCTGGTTGGGCTTCGTGCCGATCGCCGACCGGACCTGGGTGACCTTCAGCTGAGCCACGTCAGACCCCCTGACCCGCACGCGCCCGCAGCATGGCGGCCGGAGCGACGTCCTCGAGGGGCAGCCCGCGACGGGCGGCGATCTCCTCGGGGCGGACGAGGTCCTTCAGCGCCTGCATGGTGGCGTGCACGATGTTGATCGGGTTCGACGAACCCAGGCTCTTCGAGAGCACGTCGTGGATGCCGGCGCACTCGAGCACGGCACGCACCGGGCCACCGGCGATGACACCGGTACCGGGGCTGGCCGGCTTGAGCAGCACGACGCCCGCCGCCGCCTCACCCTGCACCGGGTGCGGGATGGTGCTGGCGATGCGCGGCACCTTGTAGAAGTGCTTCTTGGCCTCCTCGACGCCCTTGGCGATCGCCGCGGGCACCTCCTTGGCCTTGCCGTAGCCGACACCCACGGTGCCGTCGCCGTCGCCGACGATCACCAGCGCGGTGAAGCTGAAGCGCCGACCGCCCTTGACGACCTTCGACACGCGGTTGATGGCCACCACGCGCTCGATGTACTGGCTCTTCTCGGCAGGCGCGCCGCCGGGCCCCCGCCCGCCGTCACGACGGTCGCGGCGGTCGTTGCCGCCGCCGGCGCCGCCGCCGCGTCGCTGTGGTCCTGGCATCAGACGTCCCTCTCGATCTGCTCGTTCGCGGTGTCGCTCATCAGAAGTCCAGCCCGCCCTCACGCGCGCCGTCGGCCAGCGCGGCGATGCGGCCCTGGTAGCGGTTGCCACCCCGGTCGAAGACGACCTTGGTGATGCCCGCGGCCTGGGCGCGCTCGGCGACCAGGGCACCGACCCGGCGGGCCAGGGCGGACTTGTCGCCCTCGGTGCCGCGCAGGCTGGCGTCCAGCGTGGAGGCGCTCACCAGCGTACGGCCGACGGTGTCGTCGACGACCTGCACGTGGATGTGCCGCGAGCTGCGGTTGACCACCAGGCGCGGGCGCTCCGCCGTGCCGCCGACCCGCTTGCGGAGCCGGTTGTGGCGGCGCAGCCGCGAGACGCGGCGCCGGGTGCTGATGTCGGTGCCGACCGGGGTGTGCACCCGAGCGGCCTTCTCGGTCTGTGCCATCACTTACCCGTCTTCCCGACCTTGCGCTTGACGACCTCGCCCTGGTAGCGGACGCCCTTGCCCTTGTACGGGTCCGGCCGGCGCAGCTTGCGGATGTTGGCGGCCACCTGGCCGACCTGCTGCTTGTCGATGCCGGCCACCCGCAGACGCGTGGGCGACTCGACCGTGAAGGTGATGCCCTCCGGGGCCCGCACGGGCACCGGGTGGCTGTAGCCGAGGGCGAACTCGAGGTCGCTCCCCCGCGCCTGCACGCGGTAACCGACGCCGACGATCTCGAGGGTCTTGGTGTAGCCCTCGGTCACGCCGGTGATCATGTTGGCGATCAGGGTGCGGGACAGGCCGTGGAGGGCCTTGCTCTCGCGCTGGTCGTCGGGACGGGCCACCGCGAGGGTGCCGTCCTCGCTCTTCTCGACGGTGATCGGCGCGGCGACGGTGTGGGCCAGGGTCCCCTTGGGGCCCTTCACGTTGACCGTCTGGCCGTCGATGGTGACGTCCACACCACCGGGCACCGGAATCGGCAGTCGTCCGATCCGTGACATCTCGCTCGCTCCTCTTACCAGACGTAGGCGAGGACTTCCCCGCCCACGCCCTTCTTGTTCGCCTGCCGGTCGGTCAGCAGCCCGGTCGAGGTGGAGATGATCGCCACCCCGAGGCCGCCGAGCACCTTGGGCAGCGCGTTGGACTTCGCGTAGACCCGCAGGCCCGGCTTGGACACCCGGCGGACGCCGGCGATGCTGCGCTCGCGGTTGGGGCCGTACTTGAGGTCCACCACCAGCTCCTTGCGGGTGGAGCCGTCCTTCTCGACCTCGTCGACGCGCCAGCCGGCGATGTAACCCTCCTGCTGGAGGATCTCGGCGATCTTCGTCTTGAGCTTCGACGACGGCATGGCTGCCGAGTCGTGGTACGCCGTGTTCGCGTTGCGCAGCCGCGTGAGCATGTCCGCGATCGGATCGGTCATCGTCATGGGTGTCGTGCCTCTCTCGCCGCGGTTCCTCACGCGGACCTCGCGTGGGCCTCTCGGCGACCGGTGGTGCTGGGGACCCGCCCCGCGCGGTCAGCGCGCGGGGCGGGGACTGCGGACTACCAGCTGGACTTGCTCACACCCGGCAGCTCGCCGGCGTGCGCCATCTCCCGCAGGCAGATCCGGCACAGGCCGAACTTGCGGAAGACGGAGTGCGGACGCCCGCACCGCTGGCAGCGGGTGTAGCCGCGGACCGCGAACTTGGGCTTGCGGGCCGCCTTGTTGATCAGCGCCTTCTTGGCCATCTGTCTGTCTCCTCGGCCCGGCTCAGCGGATGGTGGTGACGACGGGCTGGCCGGCGAACGGGAAGCCCAGGAGGCGGAGCAGCTCGCGACCCTCCTCGTCGTTCGTCGCGGTGGTGACCAGCGTGATGTCCATGCCGCGCGGCCGGTCGATCTTGTCGACGTCGATCTCGCGGAACATCGACTGCTCGGTCAGCCCGAAGGTGTAGTTGCCGTGCCCGTCGAACTGCTTGGCGTTCAGGCCGCGGAAGTCGCGGATGCGGGGCAGGGCCAGCGCCAGGAGCCGGTCGAGGAACTCCCACATGCGGTCGCCGCGGAGGGTGACCTTGGCGCCGATGGGCATGCCCTCGCGCAGCTTGAACTGCGCGATGGACTTGCGGGCCCGGACGACGGCGGGACGCTGGCCGGTGATGGCGGTGAGGTCGCGGACCGCGCCGTCCATGAGCTTGGCGTCGCGGGTGGCCTCGCCGACGCCCATGTTGACGACGATCTTCGTCAGCCGCGGGATCTGCATGACGTTCTCGAAGCCGAACTCGTCCTGCAGGGCCGGCACGATCGACTCGCGGTAGTGCGCCAGCAGGCGCGGGAGCTCGCGGGTGGGGGCAGTCATCGTCACAGGTCCTTACCGGTCCGCCGCGACACCCGGATGGTGCGGCCGTCCTCGTCCTTGCGGTGGCCGACCCGGGTCGGCTTCCCCTCGGAGTCGATCACCATCACGTTGCTCACGTGGATGGGAGCCTCCTGGGTGACGATGCCGCCCTGCTGGGCGCCCCGCTGGTTCGAGCTGATGCGGGTGTGCTTCTTGACCCGGCCGACGCCCTCGACGAGGACCTTCTGCAGCTGGGGGAAGGCGGCGATGACGCGACCGCGCGCGCCCTTGTCCTTGCCGGCCAGGACGACGACCGTGTCGCCCTTCTTGACCTTCATGGACGGGGCCTTCTTCTTGGTGTCCGTCTTCTTCGGGGCGGCCATGGTCAGAGCACCTCCGGGGCGAGCGAGATGATCCGCATGAAGCGCTTGTCGCGCAGCTCGCGGCCGACGGGCCCGAAGATGCGGGTGCCGCGCGGGTCGCCGCTGTCGCGGATGATCACCGCGGCGTTCTCGTCGAAGCGGATGTAGGAGCCGTCGGGACGACGACGCTCCTTGGCGGTGCGGACGACGACGGCCTTGACCACGTCGCCCTTCTTGACGCCGGCGCCGGGGATGGCGTCCTTCACGGTGCCGACGATGACGTCGCCGATGCCCGCATAGCGCCGCCCGGACCCGCCGAGCACCCGGATGCAGAGGATCTCCTTCGCACCGGTGTTGTCGGCGACCCGGAGCCGTGACTCCTGCTGGATCACGTCCTACTCCCAATCTCAGTGGTGACAGCCGGGCCGGAACGGTGAACCGGCTGTCCGGCACCCACGTGCGGACGCACCGGCGACTGATGCCGCCGGTGCGTCCGACACGGGTACCGGGATGTGGCGCTCACCCGGAGGGGCGCCAGTCGTCCAGGGTACCCGGTCCCGCGACCGCGCCCGAGGGCGTGGGTCACAGGGAGCCGGAGGCACCCGGACGGGTCCTACTTGGCCTTCTCGAGGACCTCGACCAGCCGCCACCGCTTGGTGGCCGACAGCGGCCGGGTCTCCATGATCTGCACGCGGTCACCGATGCCGGCGACCCCCTGCTCGTCGTGGGCCTTCAGCTTGCTCGTGCGCCGGAGGACCTTGCCGTACAGACCGTGCTTCACGCGGTCCTCGACCTCGACGACGATGGTCTTGTCCATCTTGTCGCTGACCACGAGGCCCTCGCGGACCTTGCGGTAGCCACGGCCGGCCAGGCCGGGGCCGCTGGCGACAGCGGCGTTGTCGGACTCGCTCATGCCACACCCTCGTTCGGGGCGGCCGAGAGACCCAGCTCGCGCTCGCGCATGATCGTGTAGATCCGGGCGATGTCGCGGCGGACGGTCTGCAGCCGCCGGTTGTTGTCCAGCTGGCCGGTGGCCACCTGGAACCTCAGGTTGAACAGCTCTTCCTTGTGCTCACGCAGCCGCGTGGCGAGCTCGTCGGCAGACAGCTCGCGCAGCTCCGGGGCGGTCAGGCCGGCGGCCATCACACCTCTCCTTCGCGCGTGATGAAGCGGCACTTCATGGGCAGCTTGTGGATGGCGCGGCGCATGGCCTCGCGGGCGACCGGCTCGGCCACACCGGAGAGCTCGAAGAGCACCCGGCCCGGCTTCACGTTGGCGACCCACCACTCGGGCGAGCCCTTACCGGAACCCATGCGGGTCTCGGCCGGCTTCTTGGTCAGCGGACGGTCCGGGTAGATCGAGATCCACACCTTGCCGCCACGGCGGATGTGCCGCGTCATGGCGATACGGGCGGACTCGATCTGCCGGTTGGTGACGTACGCCGGCTCGAGGGCCTGGATGGCGTACTCACCGAAGTTGATCTCGGTGCCGCCCTTGGCCCGGCCGGAGCGGTCCGGGTGGTGCTGCTTGCGGTGCTTGACGCGCCGGGGGATCAGCACGTGTCAGCCCTCCGTCTGGGTCTCGGTCGCCGTCGACTCGGCAGCGGCGGTCCCCTCGGGACCCGCGGCCTGGGCGACGGTCTGCTCGGGCGCGACCTCGCCGGAGGTCACGGCCACGGTGCTGTCGGCGGTGTCGGGGCCGGTCGTGGACTCGCCCGACGCGGCGGCGCGGCCGGCCTCGGTCCCACCGGCGGTGGTGCCGCTGGAGCCCGACCGGCGCGGACGCTGCGGGCGCTCACGGCGCTGCTGCCGCGCGGCGAGGGCCTCGAGGGCCTCCCGCTCGGCACGCGAGCCGCTGACGTCGCCCTTGTAGATCCACACCTTCACGCCGATGCGGCCGAAGGTGGTGCGGGCCTCGTACAGGCCGTAGTCGATGTTCGCGCGGAGCGTGTGCAGCGGCACGCGACCCTCGCGGTAGAACTCCGACCGGCTCATCTCGGTGCCGCCGAGGCGACCCGAGCACTGCACGCGGATGCCCTTGACCTGCGGGCTGCGCTGGGCCGACTGCATGGCCTTGCGCATGGCGCGGCGGAAGCTCACGCGGCTCGACAGCTGCTCGGCGACCGCCTGGGCCACGAGCTGGGCGTCGGCCTCGGGGTTCTTGACCTCGAGGATGTTGAGCTGCACCTGCTTGCCGGTCAGCTTCTCCAGCTCGCCGCGGATGCGGTCGGCCTCGGCGCCGCGGCGGCCGATGACGATGCCGGGGCGGGCGGTGTGGATGTCGACGCGGACCCGGTCACGGGTGCGCTCGATCTCCACCTTCGAGATGCCGGCGCGCTCCATGCCCTTGGACATGAGCTTGCGGATGGCCACGTCTTCCTTGACGTAGTCCTTGTACAGCTTGTCGGCGTACCACCGGGACTTGTAGTCGGTGGTGATGCCCAGGCGGAACCCGTGCGGGTTGACCTTCTGACCCACTAGCGGGTCCCTCCCCTCGTGTTGGAGCGCTGCTGCGTGCCCTGCTGCTGCCCCGTCTGCTGCGTGGCCGGGCCGGACTGGCCGGTGCGGCGGCGCGCGGTGCGGGACTTGCCGGCGAGCTCGGCGCTGGCGCCGACCTCGGTCACCTCGACGGTGATGTGGCTGGTCCGCTTGTTGATGCGGTAGGCCCGGCCCTGCGCACGCGGACGGATCCGCTTGAGCGTGGGGCCTTCGTCGACGTAGGCGGCGCTGACGACGAGCGCGGCCGGGTCGAGCCGCAGGTTGTGCTCGGCGTTGGCGACGGCGCTGGCGACGACCTTGGCCACCGGCTCACTGGCGGCCTGCGGGGCGAACCGCAGCAGGGCCAGGGCCTCGTCGGTGGGCAGGTAGCGGACGAGGTCCACCACCCGGCGTGCCTTCATGGGGGCGACGCGGACGAACCGGGCGGTGGCCCGGGCGACCTGCGTCTCCTCTCCCAGCTGGGAAGTCATCTCGTGTCTCTCTCTCCCGGGTCCGCGTCAGCCCCGCCGGGACCGGCGGTCGTCCTTGACGTGGCCCCGGAAGGTCCGGGTGGGGGCGAACTCGCCGAGCTTGTGCCCGACCATGGCCTCGGTCACGAAGACCGGCACGTGCTTGCGCCCGTCGTGCACGGCGATGGTGTGGCCGAGCATGTCCGGGATGATCGTCGAGCGCCGCGACCAGGTCCGGATGACCGTCTTGGTGCCCTTCTCGTTCTGGACGTCCACCTTCTTGAGCAGGTGGTCGTCCACGAACGGGCCCTTCTTCAGGCTGCGTGGCATGTCTGTCGTACTCCTCTACCCGCTCAGCGCTTCTTGTTGGTACGCCGGCGGCGCACGATGAGGGCATCGCTGGCCTTGCGCTTGCGCGTACGGCCCTCGGGCTTGCCCTTCGGGTTGACGGGGTGACGACCACCGGAGGTCTTGCCCTCACCACCACCGTGCGGGTGGTCGACCGGGTTCATCGCCACACCACGGACGGTCGGGCGCTTGCCCTTCCACCGCATGCGGCCGGCCTTGCCCCAGTTGATGTTCGACTGCTCGGCGTTGCCCACCTCGCCGACGGTGGCGCGGCAGCGCACGTCGACGTTGCGGATCTCGCCCGAGGGCATGCGCAGCTGGGCGAAGCGGCCCTCACGGGCGACCAGCTGGACGCTCGTGCCGGCCGAGCGGGCGATCTTCGCGCCGCCACCCGGGCGCAGCTCGATGGCGTGGACCACCGTGCCGACCGGGATGTTGCGCAGCGGCAGGTTGTTGCCCGGCTTGATGTCGGCCGCGGGGCCGCACTCCACCGTGTCGCCCTGCTTCAGGCGGGCCGGCGCGATGATGTAGCGCTTCTCGCCGTCGGCGAAGTGCAGCAGCGCGATGCGCGAGGTGCGGTTCGGGTCGTACTCGATGTGCGCGACCTTCGCCGGCACGCCGTCCTTGTCCGCCCGACGGAAGTCGATGACGCGGTAGGCGCGCTTGTGGCCGCCGCCCTGGTGGCGAGCGGTGACCTTCCCGTGCACGTTGCGCCCACCGCGGCCGTGCAGCGGCCGGACCAGCGACTTCTCGGGATGGTCGCGGGTGACCTCGGCGAAGTCGGCGACACTCGAGCCGCGGCGGCCCGGCGTCGTCGGCTTGTACTTGCGGATAGCCATTGCTGACTCAGTTCCTCTGTCTCTGGTCCGAACGGTCCGGGCCCTCAGGCGCCGGGACCACCGAAGATCTCGATGCGGTCGCCGGGGGCCACCGAGACGATGGCGCGCTTGGTGTCCTTGCGCTTGCCCATCCGGGTGCCCCGGCTGCGCTTGCGCTTGCCCTGGCGGTTGATCGTGTTGACCGACAGGACCTTGACGTCGAAGACCTGCTCGACGGCGATCTTGATCTGCGTCTTGTTGGCCTCGGGCAGGACCACGAACGTGTACTGGTTGTCGTCCAGCAGCCCGTAGCTCTTCTCCGAGATGACCGGCGCCAGCAGGACGTCACGGGGGTCGCGGACGCTCACGCCTTCTCCTCGGTGGTGTCGGTGGCCTCGTCGGCGAGGTCCAGGTCGGTGGTGCCCACGGTCGGCTGGATCGACGGGATGGCGCCGGGGATGTCCGGCGTCGTCAGGTCCGGCTTGGTGAGCGAGGTGCCGCCCGTGCTGCCGCCGTGCGGGCCGGCGACGAACTCGGCGAGCGCGGTCTCGGTGAAGACCACCTCGTCGCTGACGAGCACGTCGTAGGTGTTGAGCTGGCCGGCCTCGATGAGGTGCACGCGCTGCTCGTTGCGCAGGCTCACCCAGTTGAGGACGTCGTCGCGGTCGAGGACCACGAGCACCCGCTTGGCCGAGGTGACGGCGTCGAGGGTGGCCAGCGCCGCCTTGGTCTTCGGCGCGTCGCCGTCGACGAAGGTGGTGACGACGTGCACGCGGCCGTCGCGCGCCCGGTCCGACAGGGCGCCGCGGAGGGCGGCGGCCTTCATCTTCTTGGGCGTGCGCTGCGAGTAGTCGCGGGGCTGCGGGCCGTGGACGGTGCCACCGCCGGAGAACTGCGGCGCGCGGATCGAGCCCTGGCGGGCGCGGCCGGTGCCCTTCTGGCGGTAGGGCTTCACGCCACCGCCGCTGACGGCGCCGCGCGTCTTGGTCGCGTGCGTGCCCTGGCGGGCCGCGGCGAGCTGCGCCACGACGACCTGGTGCATCAGCGAGACGTTGGCGTTCGCGTCGAACAGGGCGCCGGGCAGCGTCACGCTGCCGGAGGTCTCCCCCGCGGGCGTGCGGACGTCGACCTGGCGGTCGGCGCGCGCGGCCTCGGTGGTGGCCGTGGTCGCGGTCGACTGGGTCACTTGGTGTCACTCCCCACGGGACCGCCCTTGACGGCCGAGCGGACGAGCACGAGGCCGCCCTTCGGGCCGGGGACGGCGCCCTTGATCAGGATCAGGCCGCGCTCGGCGTCGACCTTGTGGACGACGAGCGAGAGCGTCGTGGTCTTGACCGCGCCCATGCGGCCGGCCATGCGCAGGCCCTTGAAGACCCGGCCGGGGGTGGCGCAGCCACCGATGGAGCCCGGCGACCGGTGCTTGCGCTGGGTGCCGTGGCTGGCGCCGAGGCCCTTGAAGCCGTGGCGCTTCATGACACCGGCGGTGCCCTTGCCCTTGCTGGTGCCGATCACGTCGACCTTGGCCACGCCGTCGAACACGTCGACGGTGAGCTCCTGGCCGGCCGCGTACTGCGTGGCGTCCTCGGTGCGGAGCTCGACGACGTGGCGGCGCGGGGTCACGCCGGCCTTCGCGAAGTGACCGCCCTCGGGCTTGTTCACCTTGCGGGGGTCGATCTCGCCGTAGCCGAGCTGGAGAGCGGTGTAGCCGTCCACCTCGGGGGTGCGCACCTGCGTCACCACGTTCGGGCCCGCCTTGACGACGGTCACCGGCACGATGCGGTTGTTCTCGTCGAAGACCTGGGTCATCCCCAGCTTCGTGCCGAGGAGTCCGCGGAACGTACTCGCCATGACTGGTCTCGGTCCCTTACTGGATGTTGACGTCGACCGAGGCCGGCAGGTCGATGCGCATGAGCGCGTCGACCGTCTTCGGCGTCGGGTCGAGGATGTCGATGAGCCGCTTGTGCGTGCGCATCTCGAAGTGCTCGCGCGAGTCCTTGTACTTGTGCGGCGAGCGGATGACGCAGTACACGTTCTTCTCCGTCGGCAGCGGCACCGGGCCGACGACGCGCGCACCGGTCTTGGTGACCGTGTCGACGATGCGCCGCGCCGAGGCGTCGATGGCCTCGTGGTCGTAGGCCTTCAGCCTGATGCGGATCTTCTGTCCCGCCATCGCTGTCTCTGCTCCTGCCGATCGCTGTTCTGCTAGCTGGGGGAACGCCGGGTGCGTCCGGAACTCATCCGGCGCGGCCCCAGCGGGGAGGGTGGCGGTGCACACACGCAGCACGCCGACCCGGGGACGGGCGGCGGCGCAGGGGTGCGCCGCCGCCCGTCGGGGGTGTTACTTGAGGATCTTGGTGACGCGACCCGCGCCGACGGTACGGCCACCCTCACGGATGGCGAACCGCAGGCCCTCCTCCATGGCGATGGGCTGGATGAGCTCCACCGTCATCTCGGTGTTGTCGCCCGGCATGACCATCTCGGTGCCGGCCGGCAGGGTCACGACGCCGGTGACGTCGGTCGTCCGGAAGTAGAACTGCGGACGGTAGTTGTTGAAGAACGGCGTGTGACGGCCACCCTCGTCCTTCGAGAGGATGTAGACCGAACCCTCGAAGTTGGTGTGCGGGGTGATCGAGCCGGGCTTCACGACGACCTGGCCGCGCTCCACGTCCTCGCGCTTGATGCCGCGCAGCAGCAGGCCCACGTTGTCGCCGGCCTGGCCCTGGTCGAGCAGCTTGCGGAACATCTCGACGCCGGTGACGGTCGTCTGGGTCGAGGTGGGGCGGATGCCGACGATCTCGACGGTCTCCGACACCTTGACGATGCCGCGCTCCACGCGACCGGTCACGACGGTGCCGCGGCCGGTGATGGTGAAGACGTCCTCGACGGGCATGAGGAACGGCTTGTCGATCTCGCGCTCCGGCTCGGGGATCGCCGTGTCGACGGCGTTCATGAGCTCCATGAGCTTGTCGCCCCACTCGGCGTCGCCCTCGAGGGCCTTCAGCGCCGAGACGCGGACCACGGGGACGTCGTCGCCCGGGAACTCGTACTCGGACAGCAGCTCACGGACCTCCAGCTCGACGAGCTCGAGGATCTCCTCGTCGTCGACCATGTCGGCCTTGTTCAGCGCCACGACGATGTAGGGGACGCCGACCTGGCGGGCCAGGAGGACGTGCTCCTTGGTCTGCGGCATCGGGCCGTCGGTCGCGGCGACCACCAGGATGGCGCCGTCCATCTGCGCCGCACCGGTGATCATGTTCTTGATGTAGTCGGCGTGCCCGGGGCAGTCGACGTGCGCGTAGTGACGGTTCTCCGTCTGGTACTCGACGTGGGCGATCGAGATTGTGATGCCGCGGGCCTTCTCCTCGGGCGCCTTGTCGATCTGGTCGAAGGCCGACGCCTCGTTGAGGTCCGGGTACTTGTCGTGCAGCACCTTGGTGATCGCCGCGGTCAGCGTGGTCTTGCCGTGGTCGATGTGCCCGATGGTGCCGATGTTGACGTGCGGCTTGGTCCGCTCGAACTTGGCCTTGGCCACTGGGTTCCTCTCCTCGTGGTCTCGCGTCGTGCGCGAACTCTGGGGTGGGCTTGCTGGGGGTGCCGGCCGGGGTCCTACCCCGGCCGGCGGGTCACTCGCCGGTGGCCTTGGCGATGATCTCCTTGGCCACGTTCTGCGGGACCTCGGCGTACGAGTCGAACACCATGGTGTAGCTCGCCCGCCCCTGGGTGCGGCTGCGCAGGTCGCCCACGTAGCCGAACATCTCCGAGAGCGGGACGAGGGCCCGGACGACGCGGGCGCCGGAGCGCTCCTCCATCGCCTGGATCATCCCGCGCCGGGAGTTCAGGTCGCCGATGACGTCACCCATGTAGTCCTCGGGCGTGACGACCTCGACGGCCATCATCGGCTCGAGCAGGGCCGGGCTGGCCTTGCGCGCGGCCTCCTTGAAGACCATCGAGCCGGCGATCTTGAAGGCCATCTCCGAGGAGTCGACCTCGTGGTACTGGCCGTCGACGAGCGTGGCCTTGACCCCGACCATCGGGTAGCCGGCGAGGATGCCGTACTGCATGGCGTCCTGCATGCCCTGGTCGACCGAGGGGATGTACTCCTTCGGGATGCGGCCACCGGTGACGCCGTTGACGAACTCGTAGGTCGGGCCGTCGCCGGAGACCTCGAGCGGCTCGATGCTGACCTGCACCTTGGCGAACTGGCCGGACCCACCCGTCTGCTTCTTGTGGGTGTAGTCGACCTTCTCGATCGCCTTGCGGATCGTCTCGCGGTAGGCCACCTGCGGCTTGCCGACGTTGGCCTCGACGCGGAACTCGCGGCGCATGCGGTCGACGAGGATCTCCAGGTGGAGCTCGCCCATGCCGGAGATGACGGTCTGGCCGGTCTCGTCGTCGAGGCGGACCTGGAAGGTCGGGTCCTCCTCGGCGAGCTTCTGGATGGCCGTGCCGAGCTTCTCCTGGTCGCCCTTGGTCTTGGGCTCGATCGCGACCGAGATGACCGGCGCCGGGAAGGTCATCGACTCGAGGATCACCGGGTTCTGCGGGTCGCAGAGGGTGTCACCCGTGGTCGTCTGCTTGAGGCCGACGACGGCGACGATCTGACCGGCGCCCACGCCCTCGCGCTCCTCGCGCTTGTTCGCGTGCATCTGGTAGATCTTGCCGATCCGCTCCTTGCGGTCCTTGGTGCTGTTGAGCACCGGGGACCCGGAGTTGAGCCGGCCCGAGTAGACCCGGACGTAGGTCAGCTTGCCGAGGTGCTGGTCGGTCTGGATCTTGAAGGCCAGCGCGGAGAACGGCTCGTCCTCGTCGGCGTGACGCAGGACCTCGGTCTCGCCGTCGAGCGCGGTGCCGACGATGGCCTCGATGTCCAGCGGGCTGGGCAGGTAGTCCACGACGGCGTCGAGCAGGGGCTGCACGCCCTTGTTCTTGAACGCCGTGCCGGTGAGGACCGGGTTGATCTGCGCGTTGATCGTGGCCTTGCGGATCGCGGCCTTCAGCGTCTCGACGGAGATCTCCTCGCCACCGAGGTAGGCCTCCATGATCGCGTCGTCGGTCTCGGCGACGGTCTCGAGCAGCTTGTCGCGGTACTCCGCGGCCTGGTCGGCGAGCTCGGCCGGGATCTCCTCGACGGCGTAGTCCTCGCCCATCTTGGTCTCACCGCGCCAGGTGAGCGCGCGCATCTGCACCAGGTCGACGACGCCGATGAAGTCGGCCTCGGCGCCGATGGGCAGCTGCAGGACGGCGGGGTTGGCGGCGAGCCGCTCGACCATCATGTCGACGCAGCGGAAGAAGTTCGCACCGGTGCGGTCGAGCTTGTTGACGAAGCACATGCGCGGGACGCCGTACTTCTCCGCCTGCCGCCAGACCTGCTCGGTCTGCGGCTCCACGCCGGCGACGCCGTCGTAGACGGCCACGGCACCGTCGAGCACGCGCAGGGACCGCTCCACCTCGACGGTGAAGTCGACGTGCCCCGGGGTGTCGATGATGTTGATGTCGTGGTCGTTCCAGGTGCACTTCGTCGCGGCGGACGTGATGGTGATGCCGCGCTCCTGCTCCTGCTCCATCCAGTCCATCGTGGCCGCGCCGTCGTGGACCTCACCGATCTTGTAGTTGATACCGGTGTAGAAGAGGATGCGCTCGGTCGTCGTGGTCTTGCCGGCGTCGATGTGCGCCATGATCCCGATGTTGCGGGTCTTGGCGAGCTGGGCCTTGATGTCGGCCATCTGTCTCGTCTCCTCTTTCTCTCTGGTCCGCGTGCGGTGTCCGGGGGTGGCCCGGCGTTCCCGCCGGCGGGTGCTGGTGGACGGGTGTCACCAGCGGGGTGCGACTACCAGCGGTAGTGCGCGAAGGCCTTGTTCGACTCGGCCATCTTGTGGGTGTCCTCGCGGCGCTTGACCGCGGCACCGAGGCCGTTGCTGGCGTCGAGCAGCTCGTTCATGAGGCGCTCGGTCATCGTCTTCTCGCGGCGCGCGCGGCTGTACTGGATCAGCCAGCGCAGGCCCAGCGTCGTGCTGCGGGAGGCGCGGACCTCGACCGGGACCTGGTAGGTCGCACCACCGACGCGGCGGCTGCGGACCTCGAGGGCCGGCTTGACGTTGTCCAGCGCCCGCTTGAGCGTGACCACCGGGTCGGTGTCGGTCTTGGCGCGGGCGCCCTCGAGGGCGCCGTAGACGATCGCCTCGGCGACGGAGCGCTTGCCGTCGACCAGGACCTTGTTCACCAGCTGGGTGACCAGCGGCGACTGGTAGACCGGGTCGGCGACCAGCGGACGGCGCGGCGCGGGGCCCTTGCGCGGCATTAGCTCTTCTCCTTCTTCGCGCCGTACCGGCTGCGAGCCTGCTTGCGGTTGCGGACGCCCTGCGTGTCCAGCGACCCGCGGATGATCTTGTAGCGCACACCCGGGAGGTCCTTCACGCGGCCGCCGCGCACGAGCACCATCGAGTGCTCCTGCAGGTTGTGGCCGACACCCGGGATGTAGGCGGTCACCTCGATGCCACTGGTGAGGCGGACGCGAGCGACCTTGCGCAGCGCCGAGTTCGGCTTCTTCGGCGTCGTCGTGTACACGCGGGTGCACACGCCACGACGCTGAGGGGAGCCCTTCAGCGCCGGGGTCTTGGTCTTCTCGACCTTGTCCTCGCGGCCCTTGCGGACCAGCTGGTTGATCGTGGGCATGGGTGGCCTGGATCTCCTACCTGCGCTGGGTCGTGCTGTGGACGGTTCTGCTCTGCGTGCCGGTACCGGTCCTGCCGGGGCCATCTGCCCTGGTCACGCCCCACCCACCGGCCCCCGCGGTCGGGCGTGTCGCCCTCCCCAGGACCGGCCGGCGGTCGAACCGGACTGGTCGCCCCCCGCGACTCGGCGCCGCCACCTCCGGACACCGTCCACCGTGGACGGCCCACCGGGGCGGACCCGCGGCCAGGAGGAGGACCTCCGGACACCCAGGCGCACCGCGAACGGGAGCAGGCCCAGGGCACCCTGGGCACGGCTGACCACGATACCCGCGGTACCGGGGGCGGTCAAAGCCGGGTCCCGGTCGCCTGGCGGGCGGTCGCCTGCCTGTCCCCGGGGCCCATCGATCCGCACAACGGCGCGGTCGCCGGACCGTATTCCCGGCGCCCGCGCGGGCCGCACGGGGCGGCCCCGGGGTGGCGAGCACCATACCGCGCGACGGCGCCCGCGCCAGCCCTCCGCCACCCGACGCGGGAACGCGCGACTGTCGGTGCCTCCCCCTACCGTCGGTGTCAGGTAAGGCACTCACCGCAACGGAGGTCCCCGTGCTGATCGACTCGGCGCGCGAGCTGAAGGCGCGCCTGTCCGCGCGGCTGGCCGAGGGCTTCCCCCTCGCCACCGCCAGTGGCCTGGGTGGCCGGCCCTGGACCCGGCCGGCCATCGGGTTGACCCCGGTGGCGCCCGGGCGGGCGCACCTGGCCATCCGGGTCGCCGTGGAGGACGACGCCCGCGTGCTCCTCACCGGCCTCGACGACGTGGTCCGCGCCGAGGTCGACGTCCGGGTGACCGGCCCGATACTGCCCCAGGCGCGGCACCGGGCCTCCCCTCCCCCGGCCGACCTGCAGCGGCGCACCCGGCCGCTGGTGCCCGGCCTGTCCGTCGCGCACGCCGCCGTGTCGGCCGGGACGCTCGGCGGCTTCGTGCGGCTCGACGGGCGGCTGGCGGTGCTGTCGAACAACCACGTGCTGGCCGCGGAGGGCGCGGGCGCCGTCGGGGACGCCGTGCTGCAGCCCGGGCCCGCCGACGGCGGCACCGCGGCCGACCGGGTGGCCACGCTGGCCGCTGTCGCGCCCCTCACCGACGGGCCCAACCGCGTCGACGCCGCCGTCGCCACCCTCGACGAGGGCGTGACCGCCGAGCCCGGCGACGTCCCGGGCGGCCCGCTCGGGGCCGCCGTGCCCGACGGGCTGGAGGTCGAGCCCGACGAGGAGGTCGAGAAGGTGGGCCGCACCACCGGGCACACCCGCGGGCGGATCACCGCCGTCGAGGTGGACGGTGTCGCCGTCCAGTACGACGACGGCGTGCACGTCTTCGACGACCAGATCGAGATCGAGGGGCTGTCGGGGGCGTTCTCCTCCGGCGGCGACAGCGGCTCGGTCATCTGGCGCAGCAGCGACCGGGCACCGCTCGCCCTGCTCTTCGCCGGCAGCGGCCGGGGCGGGCGCACCGGCGCCGGGCTGACCTTCGCCTCCCCGCTGTCGACCGTGCTGGCCACGCTCGGGGCGGAGTGGGTCGCCACCTGAGCACACTCCCCAGGTCAGGGGGATGTCGCTCCGGGCGGGGACGAGGCACCATGGGGAGGTGACCGAGCCCGCCCGGCTCCCCGGGGCCTCCCTCGCCCCGGGCACCCCGGCCGGTGGGCCCCAGCGAGGAGCCCGCGTGACCGACCGAGCCGCCGCCCGCGCCGCCAAGAGCGCCCTCGCCACCCAGCTGTCGGCCGCCCCCGGCGTCGTGGGGATCGGCCTGGCCCGGCGGGACAGCGGCTACGTCGTCAAGGTCGACGTCGCCGACGCCGACGCGGCCGGCCGGGTGCCTCGCGACGTCGACGGCGTCCGGGTCGTCACCGAGGTCGTGGGCGTGGTCCGCCCGCTGCGCAGCCGCACCGCCTGAGCCCTCTCCCCCGCCGGGGCACCCGCTACGGTCGCCGGAGGCGCCGACGCGGGCGCCGCCGACCGAAGGAGTGCAGGTGCGCATCGGCATCCAGGCCAGCTACGCCGGGGGTTTCCAGGAGACGGCGGCGGAGATCGTCGACCTGGAGGCCGCCGGGCTCGACCTCGCGATGTGCGCGGAGGTGTACACCTTCGACGCCGTCAGCCAGCTCGGCTACCTCGCCGCGGTCACCCAGCGGGTGGAGCTGATGAGCGCCATCCTGCCGATCTACAGCCGCACGCCGGCGCTCACGGCCATGACGGCGGCCGGCCTGGACTTCGTCTCCGGCGGGCGGTTCACGCTCGGTCTCGGCGCCTCGGGGCCGCAGGTGATCGAGGGCTGGCACGGCGTCCCCTACGACGCCCCGCTGCAGCGCACGCGTGAGGTCGTGGAGATCTGCCGGCAGGTGTGGCGGCGCGAGCGGCTCGTGCACGAGGGGCCGAAGTACACCGTGCCACTGCCGGCCGAGCAGGGCACCGGCCTGGGCAAGCCGCTGAAGCTGATCAACACGCCGGTGCGCGAGCGCATCCCCGTCATGCTGGCCGCCCTCGGCCCCAAGAACGTGGAGCTGGCGGCGGAGATCGCCGAGGTGTGGGAGCCCATCTGGTTCATGCCGGAGCGCGCCGACGAGGTGTGGGGCGACTCGCTGCGGGCCGGCAAGGCCAAGCGGGACGCCGCCCTCGGCGACCTGCAGGTCATCTGCGGCGTCCCCGTGGCGATCGGCGAGGACGTCGACCACCTGCACGACCACGTCCGGCCGCAGCTGGCCCTCTACGTCGGCGGCATGGGCGCCAAGGGCAAGAACTTCTACAACGACCTCGCGCGGCGCTACGGCTACGAGGAGGCCGCGGAGACCGTCCAGGAGCTGTACCTGGGCGGCCGCAAGGACGAGGCGGCCGCGGCGCTGCCCGAGGAGTTCGTCCGCAAGGTGTCGCTCATCGGGCCGGAGTCCTACGTGGCCGAGCGGGTGGCCGCCTACGCCGAGGCCGGCGTCACCACCCTCGCGCTGCAGCCCCTCGACGACAGCCGCGAGAGCCGGCTGCGCACCGTGGAGACCATGCGGACGCTGGCCGACCGGTAGCCCGGCCTTCCGTCACGTGACGCCGGGCGCGTCCTGGCTCACCGTCGCGCGTCCTGGCTCACCGTCGGCCGTGAGCCAGGACGCAGCACGATCAGGCCGGCTGATCGTGCCGCCCCAGCCGGACACGGGAAGGGCCCCGCAGATCTCGCGATCTGCGGGGCCCTTCTCACGTGCTACCGGGGATCAGCCCCGCCAGTCGTACTCCTCGAGGCGCACGGCCTCACCGGAGCCCGACCCGAAGACGTCGGGGCTGTAGTACTGCCCGTCGTCGTACCCGGCCATCGTGTAGACGGCGGCGCGGGCCTCCTCGGTCGGCTCGACCGTGATGTTCCGGTAGCGGCTGATGCCCGTACCCGCCGGGATCAGCTTGCCGATGATCACGTTCTCCTTGAGGCCGAGGAGCGAGTCGCTCTTGCCCTGGATCGCGGCGTCGGTGAGCACCTTGGTCGTCTCCTGGAAGGAGGCGGCCGACAGCCACGACTCGGTCGCGAGCGAGGCCTTGGTGATGCCCATGAGCACCGGACGGGCCGAGGCCGGCTCGCCGCCCTCGGCGACGACGCGGCGGTTCTCGGTCTCGAACAGCGTCCGCTCGACCAGCGCACCGGGGAGGAACTCCGTGGCGCCCGAGTCGATGATGGTCACCCGCTTCAGCATCTGGCGGATGATCACCTCGATGTGCTTGTCGTGGATCGACACGCCCTGGCTGCGGTAGACCTCCTGGACCTCGCGGACCAGGTGCAGCTGCACCTCGCGCGGGCCCATGATCCGCAGCACCTCGTGCGGGTCCACCGCACCCTCGGTGAGCTGCTCGCCGACCTCGACGTGGGCGCCGTCCTCGACCCGCAGCCGCGACCGGCGCGACAGCTTGTCGTAGACGACCTCGTCGGAGCCGTCGTCCGGGGTGATCGTCAGCTTGCGGAACTGCTCGCCGTCCTCGATCCGGACGGAGCCGGCCAGCTCGGCGATCGGGGCCTTGCCCTTGGGGACGCGGGCCTCGAAGAGCTCCACCACACGCGGCAGACCGTGGGTGATGTCCTCACCCGCGACGCCACCGGTGTGGAAGGTGCGCATCGTCAGCTGGGTGCCGGGCTCACCGATCGACTGGGCGGCGATGATGCCGACCGCCTCGCCGACGTCGACGAGCTTGCCGGTGGCCAGCGAGCGGCCGTAGCAGGTGGCGCAGGTGCCGAGCAGCGACTCACAGGTGAGCACGCAGCGGACCTTGACCTCCGCGACGTTCGCGTCGACCAGCTCGCCGATCAGCACGTCGCCCAGGTCCTGGCCGGCCTGCGCGACCAGCGTGCCGTCCTCGGCCACCACATCGGCGGCCAGGGAGCGGGCGTAGACGCTGGTCTCGACGTGCGCGTCCCGGGTGAGGACACCGTCGATGACGGTCGCGATCGGCATGATCACGCCGCGCTCGGTGCCGCAGTCCTCCTCGCGGATGATGACGTCCTGGGAGACGTCGACCAGCCGCCGGGTGAGGTACCCGGAGTCCGCGGTCCGCAGGGCGGTGTCGGCCAGACCCTTGCGCGCACCGTGCGTGGAGATGAAGTACTCCAGCACGGACAGACCCTCCCGGAAGTTGGCCTTGATCGGCCGCGGGATGATCTCGCCCTTCGGGTTGGCGACCAGACCACGCATGCCGGCGATCTGGCTGATCTGCATCATGTTGCCTCGGGCGCCCGAGTTGACCATGACCCAGACCGGGTTGGTGGTCGGGAAGTTGTCCACCATCGCCTGGCTGACCTCGGCCCGCGCGCGGGTCCAGATCTCGATGAGCTCGCCACGGCGCTCGGCGTCGGTGATGACACCGCGCTCGTACTGCTTCTCGATCTGGCGCGCCTCGTTCTCGTGGCGGTCCAGGATCTCCTGCTTGGCCGGCGGGGTGACGACGTCGTCGATGGCGATCGTGACGCCCGAGCGGGTGGCCCAGCGGAAACCGGCCGACTTGAGGGCGTCCAGCGTCGCCGCGACCTGCACCTTGGGGTAGCGCTCGGCGAGGTCGTTGACGATCGCCCCGAGCTCCTTCTTCGGCACCTGGTAGTTGACGAAGCGGTAGTCCTCGGGCAGGGCCTCGTTGAACAGCACCCGGCCCAGGCTGGTCTCGACCAGCGCCGGGGCACCCGGGGTCCAGTCGGCGGGCTGCTCCCACGCGGGGTTGACCTTGCCGTTGTCGACGCCGAACACCTCGTCGAGGCGGATCAGCGCACGCTCCTGCAGGCCCAGGGCGCCCTTGTCGAACGCCATGATCGCCTCGGCCGTCGACCCGAAGGCCGCCGGACGGCCACCGTCGGCCTCGTACCGGCTCTGCACGAGGGTCGTCAGGTGGTACAGGCCGAGCACCATGTCCTGGGTCGGCGCGGTGATCGGGCGACCGTCGGCCGGGCTCAGGATGTTGTTGCTCGACAGCATGAGGATGCGGGCCTCGGCCTGCGCCTCGGCTGACAGCGGCAGGTGCACGGCCATCTGGTCACCGTCGAAGTCCGCGTTGAACGCGGTGCAGACGAGCGGGTGGATCTGGATGGCCTTGCCCTCGACCAGCTGCGGCTCGAAGGCCTGGATGCCCAGGCGGTGCAGCGTCGGCGCCCGGTTCAGCAGGACCGGGTGCTCGGTGATGACCTCCTCGAGCACGTCCCACACGACGGGGCGGGCACGCTCGACCATGCGCTTGGCGGACTTGATGTTCTGCGCGTGGTTGAGGTCGACCAGCCGCTTCATGACGAAGGGCTTGAACAGCTCCAGCGCCATCTGCTTGGGCAGGCCGCACTGGTGCAGCTTCAGCTGCGGGCCGACGACGATGACCGAACGGCCGGAGTAGTCGACGCGCTTGCCGAGCAGGTTCTGGCGGAACCGGCCCTGCTTGCCCTTGAGCAGGTCGCTCAGGGACTTGAGGGGACGGTTGCCCGGGCCGGTGACCGGCCGGCCGCGGCGGCCGTTGTCGAACAGCGCGTCCACGGACTCCTGCAGCATCCGCTTCTCGTTGTTCACGATGATCTCGGGCGCGCCGAGGTCGAGCAGACGCTTGAGCCGGTTGTTCCGGTTGATGACCCGGCGGTACAGGTCGTTCATGTCGCTGGTGGCGAAGCGGCCACCGTCGAGCTGCACCATCGGGCGCAGGTCCGGCGGGATGACCGGCACGCAGTCGAGCACCATGCCCATGGGCGAGTTGCGCGTCTGCTGGAACGCCGCCACGACCTTGAGCCGCTTGAGGGCGCGCAGCTTCCGCTGGCCCTTGCCGTTGCGGATGGTGTCGCGCAGCGAGGCGGCCTCGGCGTCGAGGTCGAAGTCGGACAGCAGCTTCTGCAGGGCCGCGGCGCCCATGCCGCCCTCGAAGTACTCACCGAAGCGGTCGCGCAGCTCGCGGTAGAGGCCCTCGTCGGCGATGAGCTGCTTGACCTCGAGCTTGCGGAAGGTGTCGAGCACCTCCTCGAGGCGGTCGATCTCCCGCTGGGCGCGGTCGCGCAGCTGGCGCATCTCGCGCTCACCGCCCTCGCGCACCTTGCGGCGGACGTCGGACTTGGCGCCCTCCGCCTCGAGCTCGGCCAGGTCGGCCTCGAGCTTCTGCTGGCGGGCCTCGACGTCGGCGTCGCGCCGGCTCTCGAGGTTGTGCTTCTCCGCGCTGATCTCGGCCTCGATGGTCGGGAGGTCGCGGTGGCGCGCCTCGTCGTCGACCGAGGTGATCAGGTAGGCGGCGAAGTAGATGATCTTCTCGAGGTCCTTGGGCGCCAGGTCGAGCAGGTAGCCCAGGCGCGAGGGGACGCCCTTGAAGAACCAGATGTGGGTGACCGGAGCGGCCAGCTCGATGTGACCCATCCGCTCGCGGCGGACCTTGGCGCGGGTCACCTCGACGCCGCAGCGCTCGCAGATAATGCCCTTGAAGCGGACGCGCTTGTACTTGCCGCAGTAGCACTCCCAGTCCCGGGTGGGACCGAAGATCTTCTCGCAGAAGAGACCGTCCTTCTCCGGACGGAGCGTGCGGTAGTTGATGGTCTCGGGCTTCTTCACCTCACCGTGCGACCACTGGCGGATGTCGTCGCCACTGGCCAGACCGATGCGGAGCTCGTCGAAGAAGTTGACGTCGAGCACTGAGTGGACCCCTTTCCCGGGGCTCGGTTGGTGCACTTCTAGCTGTTGTCGGAGGGGCGCCGGCCGGCCCCGTCACGCGGGGCCGGCCGGCCGCCGATCACACGTCCTCGACGCTGGAGGGCTCGCGGCGGCTGAGGTCGATGCCCAGCTCCTCCGCGGCCCGGAACACCTCGTCGTCGGTGTCACGCAGCTCGATCGCCTGCCCGTCGCCGGAGAGCACCTCGACGTTGAGGCACAGCGACTGCAGCTCCTTGAGCAACACCTTGAACGACTCGGGGATGCCCGGCTCGGGGATGTTCTCGCCCTTGACGATGGCCTCGTAGACCTTGACGCGGCCCAGGATGTCGTCGGACTTGATGGTCAGCAGCTCCTGCAGCGCGTAGGCCGCGCCGTAGGCCTGCATCGCCCAGCACTCCATCTCACCGAAGCGCTGGCCACCGAACTGCGCCTTACCACCCAGCGGCTGCTGCGTGATCATCGAGTACGGGCCGGTCGACCGGGCGTGGATCTTGTCGTCGACCAGGTGCAGCAGCTTCAGGATGTAGACGTAGCCCACCGAGATCGGCTCGGGGAACGGCTCGCCGGACCGGCCGTCGAACAGCCGGGCCTTGCCGGTCTCCTGGACCATCCGGTCGCCGTCGCGGTTGGGGATCGTCGACCCGAGCAGGCCGATGATCTCCTCCTCGCGGGCGCCGTCGAACACCGGCGTCGCGGTCCGCGTGCCGGGGTCGGCCTGGCGCGCCTGCTCGGGCAGGTTGGCCGCCCACTCGGGGGTGCCCTCGACCTGCCAGCCGGACTTGGCGATCCACCCGAGGTGGGTCTCCAGCACCTGGCCGACGTTCATCCGGCCGGGGACACCGAGCGGGTTGAGCACGATGTCGACCGGGGTGCCGTCGGAGAGGAACGGCATGTCCTCCTGCGGCAGGATCTTCGCGATGACGCCCTTGTTGCCGTGGCGGCCGGCGAGTTTGTCACCGTCGGAGATCTTGCGCATCTGGGCGACGTAGACCCGGATCAGCTCGTTGACGCCGGCGGGCAGCTCGTCGCCGTCCTCGCGCGAGAACACGCGGACGCCGATGACCTTGCCGGACTCACCGTGCTTGACCTTCAGCGACGTGTCGCGGACCTCGCGGGCCTTCTCGCCGAAGATCGCGCGCAGCAGCCGCTCCTCGGGGGTCAGCTCGGTCTCGCCCTTGGGCGTGACCTTGCCGACGAGGATGTCGCCGGGGACGACCTCGGCACCGATGCGGATGATGCCGCGCTCGTCGAGGTCGGCGAGGACCTCCTCGGAGACGTTCGGGATGTCCCGGGTGATCTCCTCGGCACCGAGCTTGGTGTCGCGGGCGTCGACCTCGAACTCCTCGATGTGGATCGAGGACAGGACGTCGTCCTGCACGAGGCGCTGCGACAGGATGATCGCGTCCTCGTAGTTGTGGCCCTCCCACGGCATGAAGGCGACGAGCAGGTTCTTGCCCAGCGCCATCTCGCCCTGGTCGGTGCACGGGCCGTCGGCGATGACCTGGCCGACCTCGACGCGCTGGCCCTCGTCGACGACGGGGGTCTGGTTGATCGAGGTGCCCTGGTTCGAGCGGCGGAACTTCAGCAGGCGGTAGGTCTGCCGGGTGCCGTCGTCGGCCATGACGGTGACGTAGTCGGCGGTGGAGTCCTCGACCACGCCGGCCTTCTCGGCCACCACGACGTCGCCGGCGTCGACGGCGGCGCGCAGCTCCATGCCGGTGCCCACGAGCGGGGCCTCCGAGCGGAGCAGCGGCACGGCCTGGCGCTGCATGTTGGCGCCCATGAGCGCGCGGTTGGCGTCGTCGTGCTCGAGGAACGGGATCATCGCCGTCGCGACCGAGGTCATCTGCCGCGGCGAGACGTCCATGTAGTCGACGTTCTCCGGCGCCAGGTAGTCGACCTCGCCGCCCTTGGTGCGGACCAGGACGCGGTCCTCGGCGAAGCGGCCCTGCGCGTCGAGCGGCGAGTTCGCCTGCGCGACGACGAAGCGGTCCTCCTCGTCGGCGGTCAGGTAGTCGATCCGGTCGGTGACCGTGCCGTTCTCGACCCGTCGGTAGGGGGTCTCGATGAAGCCGAAGGCGTTGACCCGGCCGTAGGCCGACAGCGAGCCGATCAGGCCGATGTTCGGGCCTTCCGGCGTCTCGATCGGGCACATCCGGCCGTAGTGGCTCGGGTGCACGTCGCGGACCTCCATGCCGGCCCGCTCACGGGACAGACCACCGGGACCCAGCGCCGACAGGCGGCGCTTGTGGGTCAGGCCCGCGAGCGGGTTGGTCTGGTCCATGAACTGCGAGAGCTGGCTGGTGCCGAAGAACTCCTTGATGGAGGCGACGACCGGCCGGATGTTGATCAGGGTCTGCGGCGTGATCGCCTCGACGTCCTGGGTCGTCATCCGCTCGCGGACGACGCGCTCCATGCGGGAGAGGCCGACCCGGATCTGGTTCTGGATCAGCTCGCCGACGGTGCGCAGGCGGCGGTTGCCGAAGTGGTCGATGTCGTCGACGCCGTGGTCGGGCTCGCCGGCGTGCAGGCGCACGACGTACTCGATGGTGGCGACGATGTCGTCCTCGGTCAGCGTCGAGGTCGGCTGGGGCACCTCGACACCGAGCTTCTTGTTCACCTTGTAGCGGCCGACCTTCGCCAGGTCGTAGCGCTTCGGGTTGAAGAAGAGGTTCTCCAGCAGGGCCTGGGCCGACTCACGCGTCGGCGGCTCGCCCGGCCGCAGCTTGCGGTAGATGTCGAGCAGGGCCTCGTCCTGCCCGGCGATGTGGTCCTTCTCCAGGGTGGCGAGGACGGTGGGCGACCACTGGAAGTGCTCGCGGATGCGGTCCTCGGTCCAGCCCAGCGCCTTGAGCAGCACGGTGACCGGCTGGCGGCGCTTGCGGTCGATGCGGACGCCGACGGTGTCGCGCTTGTCGACGTCGAACTCCAGCCACGCACCGCGGCTGGGGATCACCTTGGCGCTGAAGACGTCCTTGTCGGAGGTCTTGTCCAGCGTCTTGTCGAAGTAGACGCCGGGGCTGCGGACGAGCTGGGAGACCACGACGCGCTCGGTCCCGTTGATGACGAACGTGCCCTTGTTCGTCATGATCGGGAAGTCACCCATGAACACCGTCTGCGACTTGATCTCGCCGGTGGTGTTGTTCATGAACTCGGCGGTGACGAACAGCGGCGCCGCGTAGGTCATGTCCTTGTCCTTGCACTCCTCGAGGGACGCCTTGACGTCCTCGAAGCGCGGGTTGGAGAAGGACAGCGACATCGAGCCGCTGAAGTCCTCGATCGGGGAGATCTCCTCGAGGATCTCGGCGAGGCCGCCGACGGCGGAGGCCTGCTCCTCGGGCGAGAGGGTGGCGCGCCACTCGGGGCTGCCGACCAGCCAGTCGAAGGAGGCGGTCTGCAGGGCGAGCAGGTCCGGGACCTCGAGGGGCTCGGAGATCTTCGCGAACGAGACCCGGAGGGGGGCCCCGGGGATCTTCTGCTGGTCGGCCTCACCGGTGCGGGGGCCGGCCTGGGGAGTCTGGTTCTGCTGGCCGTAGCCGCCGGACTCGGTGGTGCTGGGGGAGATGCTGGTGGGGCGAGAGCCTGCCAAGATGCGTCCTTCCAAGGACCTCACGACGTGCGGGCGGGGGTGCGGGTTCGTCCTGGGTCGTCGTCGGTTTCGGCGGGGCTGCCGACGGCGTCCGGCCCGCGCGGTCGACCGGGTGCCGGGTGATCCCGGGCACCCCACTCGACCCGGCTCGGCGGGCAGGCAGTCAGGGGGCAGCGCAACAGAGAACCCTACCCCTGCTCGTCAGCGCTGTCCACGTCGGGGGTGGGGGGACCCACGCCACACTCCCGGGAAGGACAGCACCTCCGCAACACCGGCGGTGGGCCGCGGCACAGATGATGCCAGTCGGACCGCCCCGTTGTCTCCGCCACGCCGCACGGGGCCCGGGCGGCCCGGCGGTCAGCTGGTCGTGAGCAGCGTCAGGTCGCTGATCCGCCAGTCGCCGTCGACCCGGGTCATCGCGACCTGCACGGTCTGCGTGCACGACTGCGCGCCCTCGGGCGTCACGGTGCACTCCGACCCCTCGGGCGGGGCCTGGGTGCCGCTGGTGACCGACTCGACGACGTACTGGCCGAACACCACGACCGTGGCGGAGTCCTGGTCGTCGGAGACCTGCTGCAGGCCGACGTCGAGGACCTCGTAGCGCGTGGTGGCCGACACCTGCTCGTAGGTGTCGAGGATCCCGCCCTGGGAGAGGTCGCGCTCGTACTGGTCGCGCAGGTCACCGGTGAGGACGTCGAGCTTGCGCTGCACGCTGCCCTCGGAGTCCTGGTAGTCGTAGGCGTAGAGCGCCTGCACGTTCTCGCGGGCGGCGCTGAACACCGTGGCGGATACCGTCGACGGCTCGGCCCGCTGCCAGGCGAGGACGGCGACCGCGGCGGCGGCGAGCACGCACAGCACCGCCAGGACGGCGACGAGGGGCAGCGCCCGGCGCCGGCGGGCCGGGGCGGCCTCGCGGGCGGGCCGGGTGCGCCGGGCGGAGGCGCCGGACCGCGCGGGGCGGCGCCCCTCCCCCGCCGGCGCCTCCGCCGGCGAGGTCGGCGCGGGAGCGACGGCGGCACCGGCCGCGGGACTCCCGGCCTCGGGGCTCTCGGGCGCCGGGCGGGGCTCGTCGCGGTCGCGGCGGCTCCCGGCCACGCGCGGCCGCGGCGACGGACGCGTCGCGGCGCGCGGTCGCGGCGTCGGGCGCGGGCGGTCCTCGGGGGTCTCGGGCACGCCGGTCACCTCCCCTGGATCCCGGACAGCACCCAGCGGCCGTCCTCGCGGACGAGCTCGACCTGGATGCGGTAGCGCAGCACCTGGGCCTGCGGGCTCGCTGTGCTCTGCTGGGTGGACTGGAGGACGAGCAGCACGGTGCCGCTGTCCTCGTCGGCGGCGACGACGCCGGCGCCGACGACCTCGGTCTGCACCACGGCCTGCGCGTCGACGAGCTCCTGCCGCCGGTCCTGCAGCTGGGCGAGGGACTCGTCGCGCAGGTCGCCGGTGGCCACGCGGCGGACCTGCTCGATGTCGTCGTCGATGGTGACCGCGTCGAAGGAGGTCAGGTCGACCACGCCGGAGCGGGCCGCCTGCAGGACCTCGACGTAGGTGTCGGTGCGCACCGGGGAGTCGGTGTCGCCGCGGAACAGCGGCAGCGCCAGCCAGACGCCGGCCGCGACCAGCGCGACCAGCAGGACGGCGAGCACCGGGACGAGCGGCAGCGACGGCCGCCGGCGCCGCGGCGCGGCGTCGTGGACCGACGAGCCCTCGGCCTCGGGGGCGGCGTGGCGGGACCGGCGCCCTCCGCCGCGGCCCTCCTCCACCGGGGACGCGACGGTCCCCTGCTCCGAGTCCTGCCCCGTGCGGGTCACCGCGTCCTCCTCTCGTCCTGTACCGGTTCGGTTTCTCTGGGTGACGAGCATGCCTGACCTAGCCCTGGGTCCGTGCGAAGGGGGAGGCGCCGAGCAGCCCGCCGACGACGTCGTCGAGCACCGCGGCGCCCGGTGCGCCGGCGCCGGGCTGCCCCTGCGGGCCGGGCGACCCGACGCCGCCGTCGCGGCCGATGTTCTGCTCGCCGCGGATGTTGGAGCCGCTCTCGTCCACGCCGTCGCCCGGCGAGGGGTCGACGCCGTCGACGACGTCGCAGCCGACCGCGTCGACGTCGACGGTGGCCACCGAGCCCGGCGTCGGCGTCTGCCCGGTGGAGACGTAGCCGCTGGTGCAGGCGCGCGGGTCGTCGCTGCCCAGGACGAGGCCGAAGTGGGCGCGCAGCGTGCCGCCGTCGTTGCGGACGACGCTGAAGCCGCCGCTGACGACGTCGGGGTAGGTGACCAGCAGCTGCTCGACGCCGTCGAGGCGCGGGATCGTCACGCCGTTGAGGACGTCGAGGCCCCGCACCAGCGACCCGAGTCCCGGCCCGGCGTCGTCGACGAGCCGCTGCAGCGCGGCGCCGGCGTCGGGGGCGTTGACCACCAGGCCGCGCAGGTCGGGGTCGATGTCGACGAGGGTGTCGCTGACGGCGCGCAGGTCGGCGGCCCACTGCTCGATCGCCGAGCGGCTCGCGGCCTGGGTCTCCAGCACCGTGCGCCCGTCGGTGATGAGCCGCAGCGTCTCGGGCAGCGACTCCTCGGCGCGGGCGAGCAGCAGGTCGCCGTTGTCGATGAGGCGGGTCAGGTCGTCGCCGGCGCCGGCGAAGGCCCGGCCGAGCTCGTCGACCACCACCCGCAGGTCCTCCGCGTCGAGCGAGGTGACCAGCTCGTCCACGTCCAGCAGCAACTGCTCGACCGGGACGGGGATCGCCGTGCGCGACTGCGGGATGACCGCGCCGTCCTCGAGGTACGGCCCGTCGGCGGTGGCCGGTCGCAGGTCGAGGTACTGCTCGCCGACGGCGCTGCGGGTGGCCACGACCGCGTCGGTGTCGGCCGGGATCGGGTCGGCGCCGGGCTCGATGGTCATGGTCACGCGGACGCCGTCGTCGGTGAGCTGCATGTCGCTGACCCGGCCGACCGCGACGCCGCGGTGGGTGACCTCGGCGTTGACGAAGACGCCGCCGGAGTCGGCGAAGTCGGCGGAGACGTCGTAGCCGCTGCCGAGCAGCACCCGGTCCAGGCCGACGTAGGTGAAGCCGACGTAGGAGATGCCGAGCAGCGCCACCGTCGCGAAGGCGAGCAGCTGCAGCCTGACCCTGCGGGTGATCACGAGCCGCTCCCGGGCACCGGCGGCAGGCCCACGAGGCCCGCGTCCGCGGGCTGCCCGCCGAGGACGGTGCCGGCCAGGCCGCCGAGGACCGGCGCCGGCGACGGCGCACCCGGTCCGGCGGGGGCGGCGCCTCCCGCGGCGTTGGACGG
This sequence comes from Geodermatophilus nigrescens, assembly GCF_900129495.1. Classification (GTDB taxonomy): domain Bacteria; phylum Actinomycetota; class Actinomycetes; order Mycobacteriales; family Geodermatophilaceae; genus Geodermatophilus; species Geodermatophilus nigrescens. Next base: position 500,924 of record NZ_FQVX01000003.1, on the reverse strand, counting down.
CGGGGTGCCGGGCGTGCCGCACTCGGCGCCCACGAGGTCCTGCGGCTCCAGCGTCTCCAGGCCGCCGGTGACCGGGTCGACCACGTAGCGGCAGAGCAGCTCGGACAGGTCGAGGTTGAGGTTCGCCGTCATGTTGGTGAACAAGCCGTACCCGCCGGTGCGCGCGTCGGGCCGGTACTGCAGCGCCGACAGCGAGCTGGCCGGGAAGGGGTAGGTGAGCAGCAGGTCCAGCGACTCGGCGAGGTCGGGCCCGGCCGCGGCGAGCTGGGACAGGATCGGCTGCAGCAGCTGCAGGTCGGCGACCGTGTCCGCCCCGGCCTGCTGGATCACCCGGGTGCCGACGTCGCCGAGGCGGGCCAGGCTGCCGAGCATCGACACGAGCAGGTCGCGCTGCTCGGTGATCACGTCGAGGCCGGGGCCGATGGTGTCCAGCGCGGTCTCGATCGTGCCGGTGCGCGCGGCGAGCGACGCGGTGAGGGCGTCGACGCTGTCCAGCGCCCGGTCGATCTCCTCGCGCTGGTCGTCGAGGCCGGCGATGAACGTGTCGAGCTCGGTGAGGGTCCGCCGGATGGCGTCCTCGCGGCCCTCGAGCGCCACGCCGAGCTCGCGGCTGATGGTCTGCAGCTGCGCGAGCCCGCCGCCGTTGAGGACCAGCGACAGGGCGCCGAGCAGCTCCTCGACCTCGACGTTGCGGTTCGTGCGGTCCAGGCCGATGCGCGCGCCGTCGGCCAGCCGGCCGGCGGGCTCCTCGCCGCCGGGGGCGGCGAGCTCGACGTACTTCTCCCCCAGCAGCGAGGACTGCTGGACCATCGCCACCGCGTTGGCCGGCAGCTCGACGTCGCCGTCGACCTCCACGGTGACCACCGCGGTCCAGTCCTCGCCGAGCGCGATGTCCTCCACCCGCCCGACGGGGACGTCGGCCACCCGGACGCCGGCCTGCGGCACCAGGTCGAGGACGTCGAGGAACTCGATCTGCACGGTGTAGGGGTCCTCGCCGGTGTCGGCGCCGCCGGGGAGGTCGAGGGAGTACGCGCCGCGGAAGCCGCAGCCGGACAGCAGCAGCGCACCGGCGGCCAGCGCGGCCGCCCGGCGGCGGGCGGGGCCGCTCACCGCTGGCCCCCGACCGGCGGCAGGCCGACCAGCGGGGTGCCGCCGGCGGCGGGGGTGGCGGCGGACCGGCCGAACAGGGTGCCGAGCAGCTCCTGCAGGTCGGGCACGCCGTTGCCGTTGAGGTCGTCGAGCTGCCCGTCGTTGCCCGGGTCGCCGGAGAGCAGCCGCACGCAGATCTGCTCGGTGGGCGGCAGCTGCAGGAAGGCGGGCAGGTCGGTCAGCGCCACGCCGCCGAGCTGCAGCCGCCCGGCCTGCGCCAGGAGCTGGCAGACCATGACCTCCGGGTTGGTCGAGCCGAGCGAGTTGTCCCGGGTGTCGAGGGTCCCGTAGTCGGGGTTGTAGGCGTGCGCGATGTTGCCCAGGGCGGCGGGGGCGACGTCGAGCACCTCGGCCAGCGCCTGGCGCTGCTGCACGAGGGTGAGGGTGACGTCGGCGAGCCGGTCGACGTTGGTCGTCAGCAGCGTGGTGTTGGTCTGCACGAAGCTCGCGATCTCCCCGAGCGCCTGCGAGAGCAGGGCGACGGCGGCCGCGAGGTCCTCCCGCTCGCCCTCGAGCTGGGCGGCGACCGCGGCCATGTCGGCGTTGAACTGGCCCACCTGGGCGTCGATGGAGGCCAGCGCCGAGGTGAAGGTCTGCAGGTTCTCCACCGACCCGAACAGGTCGTCGCGGTTCTCCGACAGCGTCCGCACCGCCTGGGAGAAGCCGGTGAGCGTGCGGTCCAGCGCGCCGCCGTTGCCCTCGAGGTTGTCGGCGCCGACGGCGAGCAGGTCCGACAGGGCGCCGTCGGCGTTGGCGCCGGTGGGCCCGAGCGCCGCGGAGAGCTGGTCGAGGGCGCCGTAGACCGCGTCGAGCTCGACCGGGGTGGCGGTGCGCGAGAGGTCGAGCTCCGCGCCGTCCTCCATCGTCGGGCCGCCGTCGTAGACCGGGGAGAACTGCACGTACCGGTCACTGACCAGTGAGGGCGCGAGGACGACGGCGTCGGCGTCGGCCGGGATGTCGTACTGCTCGTCGACGAGCATGTCGACGCGCACCCGGTCGCCCAGGGGGACGACGGCGGTGATCTCGCCGACGTCGATGCCGAGGACGCGCACGTCGCCGCCCTCGTAGACGCCGACGGCCTGGCCGAAGTACGCGGTGACCCGCATCTGGCCGGCCGGGCGCAGGACCGTCCAGCCCAGCGCGGCCACCAGGACCGCCGCGGCGGCCAGCGCCACGCCGCGCTGCAGGGTGCCGCTCACTGCCCCTCCCCGCAGGAGACGAGGCCGCCGGGCGCCTGCGCCGCGCCGCCGCACAGCACCGAGCCGACGGCGCCGGGCAGCAGGTTCTCGACGAAGCTGTCGAACCAGCGGCCGTTGCCCAGGGTGTTGGTGAAGACCCGCACGAACGGCGCCAGGTCCGCCACCGTCTCCCCGAGCGCCTGCCGGTTGCGCGACAGGATGTCGGTGACCGTGGCCAGCTGCTGCAGCGCCGGGGTGAGCGCCTCGCGGTTGTCGGCGACGAGGCCGGTCAGCTGCCCGGCGAGCGTCTGGGTGTTCGTGAGGATGGCGTCGATGAGCGCCCGGCGCTCCTGCACCTCGGTGAGCAGGGTGTTCGAGTCGAGGACGAGCCGGGTGAACTCGCCGTCGCGGTCGGCCAGGACGCGGGTGACGTCCTCGGTGGCCGACAGCAGCTCGCGCAGCTGCGCGTCGCGGGAGGCGATGGTGTCCGAGAGCCGGGCCAGGCCGTCGAGAGAGGCGCGCACCTCGTCGGGGGTGTCGGCGAAGGTCTCCGCGAGCACCTCGAAGGAGCCGGCCAGCTGGGCGGTGTCGATCTCCCCGACCGTCGTGGACAGGTCGGCGAAGGCCTCGACGACGTCGTAGGGCGAGGCGGTCCGGGTGAGCGGGATGCGCTCCTCGGGGTCCAGCGGGGACGCCCCGCGCGGCACGAGCGCCAGGTACTTGGCGCCGAGGACCGTCTCGATCCTGATGGCCGCCTCGGAGGCGTCGCCGACGAAGGCGTCGCGGACCCGGAACGCCACGGTGACCGCGCCGTCCTCCAGGGACAGGCTCTCGACCTGCCCGACCTTGACGCCGGCCACCCGGACCGGGTCGTCGGGGCGCAGGCCCGCGGCCTCGGAGAACTGGGCGCGGTAGACGGTGCCGCCGCCGATGAGCGGCAGGTCCTTGGCGTTGAAGGCCAGCAGCACCAGCAGCGCGATGAGGGTGAGGCTGACCGCGCCGATGACCACCGGGTCCCGGTCCCGGAAGGGCGTGCTCGCGCGGCGGGCCATCAGCAGCCCCTCGCGCCGGAGGACAGCCCGCCCGCGGGGACGGTGCTCGGCTCCGCGGACCCGGGCAGGGTCACCGAGCCCGACGCCCCGCACAGGTAGAAGTTGAACCAGGAGCCGTTGACGGCGGTCCGCGTGATCAGGTCGATCTTCGACGGCGCGAGCTGCAGGAACTCCTCCAGGACGTCGCCGGAGTCGGCGAGGTTGCCGGCCAGGCTGCCGAGCTGCTCGACGTCGGCGGCCAGCGGGGCGCGGGCGTCCTCGAGCAGGCCGGCCGTGCTGACCGCCAGCCCGTCGATGGTCTGCAGCGAGTCGAAGATCGCGTCGCGGTCCTGCGCCAGGCCGCTGACGAACTGCTGCAGCGAGACGACGAGCGAGGACAGCTGCTCGTCGCGCGCCGCGACGGTGCCCATGACGGTGGTCAGGTTGTCGATGACGCTGCCGATGACGGCGTCCTTGTCCGCCAGCGACGACGTCAGCGAGGCCACGTGCCCGAGCAGGCTCTCGACGGTGCCGCCCTCGCCCTGGAACACCTGGATGACCTCGTAGGACAGCCGGTTGACGTCCTGCGGGGACAGCGCCTGGAACAGCGGCTGGAACCCGCCGAACAGGGTGGTGAGGTCCAGCGCCGGCCGCGTCTGCGCGAGCGGGATGGTGGCGCCCTCCGCGAGGGTGGCCCCGGCCGAGCCCTCCCCCTCGGTGAGCGCCACGTAGCGCTGCCCGACGAGGTTGCGGTAGCGGATGGTGGCCTGCACCGAGGTGGGCAGCGGGACCTCCGCGTCGACCTCGAGGGACACCTCGGCCACCGGGCGCTCGGTCCGGTCGGAGAGCCCGATGCCGGTCACCTGGCCCACCCGGACGCCGGCGATGCGCACCTCGTCGCCCTCGACCAGGCCGGCGACGTCGCTGAACTGGGCGCGGTAGCCGAGGGACTCGCCGTACCCGGCGTTGGTGATGGTGGTGACCAGGACGTAGCTGGCCAGCACGGTGACCAGCGCGAAGACGGCCAGCTTGGTCAGCGGCGCGGCGAGGCCCCTCATCGCAACGCCACCTGGGTCCCGCGCAGCAGCGGCGCCATGGTCGAGGCGGCGAGGTCGGAGACCCGCGCCGGCTCGGTGCCGGTCTGGTACCCGAGGATGCTGCGCACCAGGTCGAGCTCGGCCGTCGACCCGGGCAGCGCGCCGGGCACCGAGTCCCCGAGGGAGGCGGCGACCGCGTTCGGCTCGCCGGAGCCGGCGGGGACGTCGGCGGGGCCGCGCCCGCCCAGGCACGTGGGGTTGCCGCTGAAGGGGTTGTCGGCCGAGTCGACGCCGTCCTGCGGCGGCGCCGGGCAGTAGTACTCGCCCCGGTCGGCCGCGGCGATGATGGCGTCGATGTCGTCGAGGCCCTGGCAGTCGGGCCCCGACCGGTCGAGGTAGGCCGGCTGGTCGCCGGGCTGGTAGGCGTTGCGGGGCGGCAGCGTCACGACGATGTCCAGGTTCAGAGCGGGGTCGCCGTCGCCGCCGAAGGCCTCGGTGATCATCGGCGTGAACCGGGCGAGCCCGTCGAGCAGGCAGGGGTAGACCGGCGAGTACTCGGCGAAGGTGCCGAGCACCGGCCGGGAGGTGGCGGCCAGCGAGATGAGGCTGCGCTCGTTGGCCTCCAGGAAGCCGGCCGCGGTCGCCGAGGAGCCGCCGACGACGGTGAACGTGCGCCGCAGCTGCTCGGACTGGTCGACCAGCGTCTGCGACGTCACCGCCAGGTCGTCGAGGACCGCGAGCAGGTCGTCGGCGGCCGAGTCGTAGGTGTCGGCGACGTCGGCCAGGCCGCTGATGTCGGCCTGCAGCTCGGGCAGCACGGTGTTCAGCTCGCCGACGTAGCTGCCGACGGCGGCCAGGTTCTCGCCCAGGCGCTCGCCGCGGCCGCGCAGCGCGGAGGCGACGGCACCGAGCGTGTAGCTGAGGTCCTGCGGCTCGACGGCGCGCAGCAGCGGCAGCAGGTCGTCGATCACCCGCTGCAGTTCGACCGCGTTCTCCGTGCGGTCCTGGCCGATCTCCGCGCCGTCGGCCAGCCGCTCCGGGGAGGGCTGGTCGGGCACCACCAGCGACACGTAGCGCTCGCCGAACAGCGTCTTGGGCAGCAGCCGGGCGGTGACGTCGGCGGGGATCTGCTCGAGGAACCGCGGCCGGATGCCCAGCTCGATGGTGGCGCCCTCGGCGCTCGCCTCGACCGAGCGGACCTCGCCCACGATGACGCCACGGACCTTGACGTCGGAGGTCTCCTGCAGTTGGTTGCCCACGGTGTCGGCGCGCAGCACGACGCGGGCGGTGTCGGTGAACGCCTTCTGGTACAGCGCCACGGTCAGGGCCAGCAGCAGCGCCAGGACGACGAGGAACGCCACGCCCTGGAGACGGCGGCGGACGACCGCTCCCCTGCCCCCGGTCACCGGCCGCTCACCCCGCGATCCGGACGGTCGTCGTCGAGCCCCAGATGGCCAGCGACAGGAACAGGTCGATGACCATGACCGCGACGATCGAGAAGCGCACCGCCCGGCCCACCGCGAGGCCGACGCCGGCGGGGCCGCCGCCGGCCCGGTAGCCGTAGTAGCAGTGGCTCAGGATGATCACGACGGCGAAGACGAGCACCTTGACGAAGGACCACAGCACGTCCTGCGGCGGCAGGAACAGGGTGAAGTAGTGGTCGTAGGTGCCGGCCGACTGCGCGTACGCCTGCGTGGTGATCGTCCGTGTGGCGAAGTAGCTGCTCAGCAGGCCGATGACGTAGAGCGGGACGACCGCCACGAAGCCCGCGACGATGCGGGTGGTCACCAGGAACGGCAGCGAGGGCACGCCCATGACCTCGAGGGCGTCGATCTCCTCGTTGATCCGCATGGCGCCGATCTGGGCCGTGAACCCGCAGCCGACGGTCGCCGACAGGGCGAGCCCCGCGACCAGCGGCGCGATCTCGCGGGTGTTGAAGTACGCGGAGAGGAAGCCGGTGAACGCCGAGGTGCCCAGCTGGTCGAGAGCCGCGTAACCCTGCAGCCCGACCTCGGTGCCGGTGAAGAACGACAGGAAGGCGATGACGCCGACCGTGCCGCCGATGACGGCGAGCGCGCCGGTGCCGAAGGTGACCTCGGCGAGCAGCCGGAGCGTCTCGCGCTTGTAGCGGCGGAGCGTGCGCGGCGTCCAGCCCAGCGCCCGGCCGTAGAAGGACAGCTGGTCGCCGAGGTCCTCGAGGGTGTCCATCGGCCGGCCGTACACGCGGCGGACCAGCCGGCGTGCGCCGACGCGGACCCGGTCGACCGGGGAGAGGAGGGCCACGGGGTCACTGCCCCTTCGGCGGGACGAGCTGGAAGTAGATCGCCGTCATCACGAAGTTCACCGCGAACAGCAGCAGGAAGGTGATGACGACGGACTGGTTGACCGCGTCGCCGACGCCCTTGGGCCCGCCCCCGGCGCGCAGCCCCTTGTAGGAGGCGACGATCCCGGCGATGAGGCCGAAGACCAGGGCCTTGAGCTCCCCGGACCAGAAGTCCTCGACCTGGGCGAGCGCGCCGAACGACGCCAGGTAGGCGCCCGGGGTGCCGCCCTGCAGGACGACGTTGAAGAAGTAGCCGCCCGCGACGCCGACGACGCTGACCAGGCCGTTGAGCAGCGTGGCGACGACCATCGCGGCGAGCACCCGCGGGACGACGAGGCGCTGGATCGGGTTGATCCCGAGCACCTCCATGGCGTCGATCTCGTCGCGGATCTTGCGGGCGCCGAGGTCCGCGCAGATGGCCGAGCCGCCGGCCCCGGCGATGAGCAGCGCGGTGACGATCGGGCTGGCCTCGCGCAGCACGGCGAGCACCGACGCCGAGCCGGTGAACGACTGGGCGCCGAGCTGGCGGGTGAGCGACCCGAGCTGCAGGGCGATGACCGCGCCGAACGGGATGGCGACCAGCGCCGTCGGCAGGATGGTCACGCTGGCGACGAACCAGGTCTGCTGGACGAACTCCCGCAGCTGGAACGGCCGCTTGGGCATCGCCCGGACGGTGTCCAGGGCGAACGCGAAGAGGTCGCCGCTCGCGCGCAGCGGCCGCGTCGGGGACAGCTTCCCGTCGAGCAGCCCCGGCGCCTCGGGCTTCCCGGGAGCCGTCACCGGCCGTCCCGGGGCCCGGGCAGGACGCCGATGGCCTGCGTGCTGTCGGTGGCCCAGTGCCGCCCGCCCGCGGGAGGTGTGAGGACGCCCGCGTCGGCCTGCGCGAGCAGGTCGGCGGGCAGGCTGGCGCGGATGGCGTCGGCGGTGGCCGGGTCGAACTCGTGCAGCATCCGCGCGACGCGCTCCTGGCGGCGGCGCTGGGCCCGGCGCTCGGGCAGGCCCGGGGACGGGTCGAGCTGCGGCGGGACGGCGTCGCCGCCGACGGCGCCCTTGGGCCCGACGCCGTTGTGCCGGTCCCCGCCGCGCGCCTGCAGGGCGGCCATCTCGGCCTCGACCTGGGCGACGTCCTTCTCCTCGCTCATGCCGATCGGGCCCTCGCGGCGGCCGTTGAGGAACTGCTGGACGACCGGCTCCTGCGAGGTCAGCAGCTGCTCGCGCGGGCCGAACATGGCCAGGTGCTTGCGGTAGAGCAGGCCGAGGTTGTCCGGCACGGTGCGGGCGGTGCCGATGTCGTGCGTGACGATGAGGAAGGTGGCGTCGATCTGCGCGTTCAGGTCGACGATCAGCTGGTTGAGGTAGGCGACGCGGACCGGGTCGAGGCCGGAGTCCGGCTCGTCGAACAGGATGATCTCCGGGTCGAGCACCAGCGCGCGGGCGAGGCCGGCGCGCTTGCGCATGCCGCCGGAGATCTCGCCGGGCAGCTTCCGCTCGGCGCCCTGCAGGCCGACCATGTCCATCTTCTCGAGGACGATGCGGCGCACCTCGGCCTCGGTCTTGCGGGTGTGCTCGCGCAGCGGGAAGGCGATGTTGTCGAACAGGTCCATCGAGCCGAACAGCGCGCCGTCCTGGAAGAGGACGCCGAAGAGCTTGCGCACGTCGTAGAGCCGGGACTCGCTGCACCGGACGATGTCGGTGTCGCTGATGACGATCGAGCCGCGCTCGGGCTTGAGCAGGCCGACCAGGGACTTGAGGAAGACCGACTTGCCGGTGCCGGACGGGCCGAGCAGCACCGAGATCTCCCCCGGCGGCAGCGTCAGCGTGACGTCGCTCCAGATGTTCTGGCTGCCGAAGGACTTGGTCAGCCCCTCGACCTCGACGGCGACGCCCACCACGACCCCCTCGTCCGGCTCCGTCGCCGGTCGCACCCCGGTGTGCGTCCGGCTCTACTGACGGGTAACGAGGACGCCTCCGGGAGGTTACGGAGATCACTCGCCTCGCGTGACACGGATCGCTGTCGCATCACCCGGAGACGCGACAGGGGCCGCCCTCCCGGAGGAGGACGGCCCCTGTGTGGTGCGGGGTGGTGCAGGTCCCCGGCTCAGGCCGGGGACGGCGTCACTTGACGGTGACGGTGGCGCCGGCGCCCTCGAGGGCGGCCTTGGCCTTCTCGGCAGCGTCCTTGGCGACCTTCTCCAGGACCGGCTTCGGCGCGCCGTCGACCAGGTCCTTGGCCTCCTTGAGGCCGAGCGAGGTCAGGCCGCGCACCTCCTTGATGACCTGGATCTTCTTGTCGCCGGCGCTCTCGAGGATGACGTCGAACTCGTCCTGCTCCTCGGCGGCGGGGGCGCCACCGTCGCCGGCACCACCGGCGGCCGGGGCGGCCGCGACGGCGACCGGAGCAGCGGCGGTGACCTCGAAGGTCTCCTCGAACTGCTTCACGAAGTCGGACAGCTCGAGCAGCGTCATCTCCTTGAACGCGTCGAGCAGCTCCGTGGTGGACAGCTTGGCCATGATCTCTCCTTGGGGGTCAGTCGGTGCCGGCCGCGGCGTCGGCGGCGTCGGCGGAGTCGGTGGTGGTGTCGGCAGCAGCGGTGTCGGCGGCCGGAGCGTCGCCCTCGGCGGGCTTCTTCTCCTGCAGCGCGGCGGCCAGGCGGGCGACCTGCGACAGCGGGGCCTGGAACAGGCCGGCGGCCTTGGTCAGGTTGCCCTTCATCGCGCCGGCCAGCTTGGCCAGGAGCACCTCGCGGGGCTCGACGTCGGCCAGAGCGGTGACCTCGGCGGGCGTGACCGTGCGGCCCTCGACCACGCCGCCCTTGACGACGAGCAGCGGGTTGGCGCGCGCGAAGTCACGGATGGCCTTGGCGGCCTCGACGACGTCGCCCTCGATGAAGGCGATCGCGGTCGGGCCGTTCAGCAGCGGGCCCAGGTCGGTGTGCCCGACCGAGTCCGCCGCCCGCTTCGTCAGGGTGTTCTTGACGACGGCGTAGCTGCTGCCCGCACCGAGGGAACGGCGCAGCTGGGTCAGCTGCGCCACGGTCAGCCCGCGGTACTCGGTGAGCACGGCCGCACTGGAGTTCTGGAACCGCTGGGTGATCTCGTCGATCACCACGGCCTTCGCCTGCGTGGGCATGGGCCTCCTCTCGTCTGTCGGGCGACCGCTCGTGCGTCGTGCGGGAGCGGGCGATCGGGCCCGGAGACGAGGAACGCCCCGGCGCAGGGCGCACGGGGCGAGGGGCGGGCGCGCGCGGCGCCGCCGATCGGACCGTCCTCCTGCGCGGGCCGCCCGGGGATCCGGGACCTTCGATCGCACGCGGACGTGCGACGACCAGCGGTCATGGGTGAACGACGACGAGCATACGCGATCCCGCGGCGGAGGCGGCGGCCGGTCCGGGAGACGACGGAGGCCCCGCCGCGCGGGTGCGCGGCGGGGCCCCTCGTGAGGTGCTGGAACGGCCTCGTCCCGGGGCCCGTCCTGAGCTCGCTCAGGACGGGGAGGACGAGGTCCTTCGTCAGGCGGTGGGCTCGTCCACCGTCAGGTTGCGGGTGCGGTTCGGGTCGACCGGGATGCCCGGGCCCATCGTCGTGGAGATGGTGACCTTCTTGACGTACCGGCCCTTGGCGGCGGCCGGCTTCGCGCGCAGCACCTCGTCGAGGGCGGCGGCGTAGTTCTCGACGAGCTTGGTCTCGTCGAAGGAGGTCTTGCCGATCACCAGGTGCAGGTTGGCCTGCTTGTCGACGCGGAAGTTGATCTTCCCGCCCTTGATGTCGTTGACGGCCTTGGTGACGTCGGGGGTCACGGTGCCGGTCTTCGGGTTCGGCATCAGGCCGCGGGGGCCGAGGATGCGGGCGATCCGGCCGACCTTGGCCATCTGGTCGGGGGTGGCGATCGCCGCGTCGAAGTCCAGGAAGCCGCCCTGGATCCGCTCGATGAGGTCGTCGCTGCCCACGACGTCGGCGCCGGCGGCCTCGGCCTCGGCGGCGCGGTCACCGGTCGCGAAGACGATGACGCGGGCGGTCTTGCCGGTGCCGTGCGGCAGGTTGACGGTGCCGCGGACCATCTGGTCGGCCTTGCGCGGGTCGACGCCCAGGCGCATGGCCACCTCGACGGTGGCGTCGTACGCGGTCGGCGAGGTCTGCTTCGCCAGGCCGGCCGCCTGCAGCGGGCTGTAGAGGTTCTCGCGGTCGACCTTCGCCGCTGCCTCGCGGTACTTCTTGCCGTGCTTCGCCATGGTGGTTCCTCTCCCCCGCCGCGCGGGCGGGGATCTCGTGGTGTGCGGGCCTGGCGGGGCCCTCCCACTGGTGACGTGCTGGTGCGGCCCGGTGGGGCCGCCGGTGCCGTCGGGGGCGTCAGCCCTGGACGGTGATGCCCATCGACCGGGCGGTGCCGGCGATGATCTTCTCGGCCTCGTCGAGCGAGTTGGCGTTGAGGTCGGCCATCTTGGTCTGGGCGATCTCGCGGACCTGGTCACGCGTGACGGTGGCGACCTTGGTCTTGTGCGGCTCGCCCGAGCCCTTCTCGACACCGGCGGCCTTGAGCAGCATGCGCGCGGCCGGCGGGGTCTTGGTGATGAAGGTGAACGAGCGGTCCTCGAAGACCGAGATCTCGACCGGGACGACGTCGCCGCGCTGCGACTCGGTCGCGGCGTTGTACGCCTTGCAGAACTCCATGATGTTGACGCCGTGCTGGCCGAGCGCCGGACCGACGGGCGGCGCGGGGGTGGCCGCACCGGCCTTGATCTGGAGCTTGATGACCGCGGTCAACCGCTTCCTGGGGGGCATGACTTCCTTCTCCGTGACGGGGTGGGACGGCCGCGTCGCAGGGTCCCGCCGTCGATTCTACGAGCGGCGGGGGGCGACCCGGTCCGTCGTCAGATCTTGGCGACCTGGGTGAACGACAGCTCGACCGGCGTCTCCCGGCCGAAGATCGAGACCAGCACCTGCAGCTTCTGCTGCTCGGCGTTGATCTCGTTGATGGTGGCCGGGAGGGTGGCGAACGGGCCGTCCATGACGGTGACCGACTCGCCGACCTCGAAGTCGACGACGGCGACCGGCGACGCGGCCGCGGCGGCCGGCGAGGCCGCCTCGGCGGTCTTCGCCGCCTGCGGCGGGGCGTCGGGGACGAGCAGGTTCACGACCTCGTCGATCGACAGCGGCGAGGGCCGCGAGGTGGCGCCGACGAAACCGGTGACGCCGGGGGTGTTGCGCACCGCGCCCCAGGACTCGTCGTTGAGGTCCATGCGGACGAGCAGGTAGCCGGGGAGCTTCTTCCGGTTGACCTGGGTGCGCTTGCCGTTCTTGATCTCGGTGACCTCCTCGGTGGGCACCTCGATCTGGAAGATGTAGTCCTCCATGTCCAGCGACTGGATGCGGGACTCGAGGTTGGTCTTCACCTTGTTCTCGTAGCCCGCGTAGGAGTGGATGACGTACCAGTCGCCGAACTGGGTGCGCAGGGTCCGCTTGAGCGTCTCCCGGGGGTCCTCGTCCTCCGCCTCGGCCTCGGCGAGCGCCTCGGTCACGATCGGGTCGTGGTCGGGCGCCGGGGCCGCGAGCGGGTCGCCGACGAGGGCGTCGCGCCCGCCGCCCTCGACCGCCGGGGTGACGTCGGCGACGCCGGTGTCGGTGTCCTGGTCGGTGGTGTCGCCCGAGCCCTCGGCGGCACCCACCTCGTCGGCGCCGGTCTCGACGTCGACGCTGCCGCGCACGTCCATGCGGGCGTCGTCGAGGTCGATGTCCTCGACGTCGCTGTCGGTGTCGAACGGCTCGCGGGGGTCGGTCACGGCTTCTCTTCCTTCTCGGGTGGCGGGCGGGCGCAGGGGGCGGTCAGCCGAAGACGGCGAGCACGCCCTGCGCGAAGAGGACGTCCAGGCCCGCGACCAGCGCGACCATGAAGGCCACGAAGAGGATCACGACGGTCGTGTAGGTGATCAGCTCCCGGCGGCCCGGCCAGATGACCTTGCGGAGCTCGGCGACGACCTCGCGGAGGAACCGGCGCAGGTTGCGGCGCTGGCGGACCTCGTCGGCCCGGGCGCGCTGGGCGGCGGCGCGGGAGCGGGTGGCGCCACCCTCCTCGGAGCGGCCGGCGGGGCGGCTCGCGGCGCGCTCGCGGGCGGGACGGCGGGTGCGCGGCGCGGCCGGCTCGTCGTCCTCGTCGTCGTCGCCGGCGGTGATCCGGCCACCGCGGCGGCGTGCCGGGGCGGGGACGACCTTGTCCTCCTCGGCCTGCGCCTCGGCGGCGACCTCGTCCTCGGCGGCCTCGAGCTCGGCGGCGTCCTCGACGCCCGGGGCCTCACGGTCGAGCTGCTCGTCGGTCAGCTCGGCGTCGGAGGCGGAGCGGGGGTCCTCCCCGCGGCCCGGCTTCTCGTCGCTCACTGCGCCTCGCTCGCGTCGTGGTGGTGGCCGCTGTCGTCGGGCCGTCTGCCGTCGTGCCCCCGGGGCCGCGCGGGCCCCGGGCCGGCACCGGCCGCGCCGGCGCTGCCGGGACACGGGGCGGTGCCGGGTCGTGCTCGTCGCCGGCGCACACCGGCGGCACGGGCAGGGGTGACAGGACTTGAACCTGCAGCCTGCGGTTTTGGAGACCGCTGCTCTGCCAGTTGAGCTACACCCCTAGTGCCCGGGACCGAGGTCCCGAGCGAGCCCCGGGACGGCCGCTCCGCCGGTCCGGCGCCGTCCCAGGAGATGCTCCGGGGCACGCCGGTGGCGGGGTCGATCGCCCCAGGGTTGCCAGTGTACGGGACCGCGCCCGGCGCCCGTGACTCCGCTCCGGAGCGTGCCCCGGACGGGGTGCGCGCGGCCGGCTCCCGCCCCCGGGACCGCGCCCCGGCCTGCGGCGACCCGGAACGGGGCAGCCCGGACGGCGGTGCTCCTGACACGATGGGGCCCATGACCGCCGTCTCCCCGTCGGAGCCCGCCGCCCAGTCCCCCGCCCGGTCGCGCGTCTCGCGCCGCGTCGCCGCCATCGCCGAGTCCGCGACGCTCGCGGTCGACGCGAAGGCGAAGGCGCTCAAGGCGGCCGGCAAGCCGGTGATCGGCTTCGGCGCCGGGGAGCCGGACTTCCCGACGCCGGACTACGTCGTCGAGGCCGCGGTCGCCGCGTGCCGCCAGCCGGCCATGCACCGCTACACCCCCGCGGGCGGCCTGCCGGTGCTCAAGGAGGCGATCGTCGCCAAGACCGCCCGCGACTCGGGACTGGCGCTCACCCCCGCGCAGGTGCTGGTGACCAACGGCGGCAAGCAGGCCGTGTACGAGGCCTTCGCCGCGATGCTCGACCCGGGCGACGAGGTGCTCGTGCCGGCGCCGTACTGGACCACCTACCCGGAGGCGATCCGGCTGGCCGGCGGCGTCCCGGTGCCGGTGGTGGCCGACGAGGAGAGCGGCTACCTGGTGTCGGTCGCGCAGCTCGAGGCGGCCCGCACCGAGCGCACGAAGGTGCTGCTGTTCGTGTCGCCGTCCAACCCCACCGGCGCGGTCTACCCGCCCGACCAGGTGGAGGCCATCGGCCGCTGGGCAGCCGAGACCGGCCTGTGGGTGCTCACCGACGAGATCTACGAGCACCTCACCTACGGCGGGGCCACCGCGCCGTCCATGCCGGTGCTCGTGCCCGAGCTGGCCGACCGCTGCGTCGTCGTCAACGGGGTCGCCAAGACCTACGCGATGACCGGCTGGCGGGTGGGCTGGATCGCCGGGCCGGCCGACGTCGTCAAGGCCGCGACCAACCTGCAGTCGCACGCGACGTCGAACGTCGCCAACGTGTCGCAGGCCGCGGCGGTGGCCGCGCTGACCGGCGACCTGTCGGCGGTCGACGAGATGCGCACCGCCTTCGACCGGCGCCGCAAGACCATCGTGTCGATGCTGCGGGAGATCCCCGGCGTCGCCTGCCCCGAGCCGCAGGGCGCCTTCTACGTCTACCCCTCGGTCAAGGCGCTGCTCGGCCGGCCGATCAACGGGCGCACGGCGTCCTCGAGCGCGGAGTTCGCCGAGATCGTGCTGGAGGAGGCCGAGGTCGCCGTCGTCCCCGGGGAGGCGTTCGGCACCCCGGGCTACGTGCGGATGTCCTACGCGCTGGGCGACGACGACCTCGCCGAGGGCGTCGGCCGGCTGCAGCGGCTGCTCGGCTCGGCCGGCTAGTCCGGGCGGTCGCCCTCGTCGAGGGCACCGGCCGCCACCAGCACGTCGAGGGCGGCCGGCAGGTCGGCGAGGGCGGCCGCGACGTCGTCCGGTGTGACGATCGTCCAGGCGTTGACCTGCACGTAGCAGCGCAGCGCGGCGTCGAACGGGCCCTCGCCGGCCGCCTGCCGGGCGGCGAGCAGGGCGGCGCCGCCCTTGCCGTAGACGGCGTCGAAGTACTCCTCCGTGCCCGCGAACTCGTCCATCGCGCCGCCGACGTCGCCGGGGGCGGCCAGCGCGCGGTCGAGGGACTCCTGCGACACCTGGCCGTCGACCCGCTCGGCGTAGGTGGCGAACGCCTCGTCGAGCCACGGATCGCGGAACTGCGAGTCGCCGACCATCCCGTAGAACCACATGTGCGCGACCTCGTGCTCGAGCACCGACCGGTCGGCGCCGGCCATGAGGATCGAGCTCGGGTACTCGATGCCGCCGCCCTCGGCCGGCAGGAGCGGCACGGTGAGCGTGTCGTAGGGGAAGGCGCCGAGGCGGTCGGCGAGGTCGGTGACGGCCTCGCTGGTCCAGTCGGCGAGCTCGCCGGGGCCCACGTCGGCGCCGTCGAGCACGCCGGTGGTGATCTCGACCCCGCCGGGCGAGGTGAGCGTGGCCGTGCGGAACGGGCCGGCGGCGACGCTGACGTCGCGGGCGACCGGCTCCCGCGAGGTCCAGGTGCGCCGGCCGTCGTCGGGCGCCGAGGGCTCCTCCTGCGCGCCGGTCATCAGCACGGTGAGGTCCTCGGGCGCGTCGACGGTGACCGTGGTGTCGGCGACCGGGCTGCTCGCGGTCTCGCCCAGCACGTCGACGAACGGGTCGCGCGCCCAGCCCGAGCCGGGCTCCCACGCCAGCAGGGGGAAGCCGCTGGCCCACCAGGCGGTGCCGTCGGCCGTGCCGAGGCGCTGGAGGCCGTCACCCCCGCCGAGCGACAGGGTGAAGTCCAGCTCGACCTCGGTCGGGTCGCCCGCGGCGAGCTCGTCGTCGAGCTGCAGCACGTACAGCCCGCCCGGCGACCGCGCGCCGGCGTCCTCGTAGCCGCCCTCGCGGACGTCGTCGCCGCGCACGTCGTCGACGGTCAGCCGGCTGCCGAGCTCGGTGCCGCCGGGGCTGTTGGGCACCAGCCGGAACACCATCTCGTCGGTGTCCTCGTCGGGGGTGAAGACGACGGTCTCGGTGCCGGTGACGGTGCGCAGGTCCTCCGACAGCCGGAAGGACAGGTCGACGACGGGCCGGTCGGGGTCGGGCTCGGCGCGCGGGGCGGGGCAGGACGCGTCGCCGTCGCCGCTGCCGTCCCCGTCGTCGGTGGGCGCCGGATCCGACGGCGCGGCGGCCGACGGGGCGTCCTCCGCGGCGACGGTCTCGCTGAAGGAGGTGCAGCCGGAGACGAGCAGGACCGCGGCGGCCAGGGCCGCGCGCCGCAGGGTCATGCCAGGGCGACGGTGGCGCGGGCCAGCGAGAGGACCTTCTCGCCGCCGCTGGTGACCGTGAGGTCGACGCGGACCCGGCCGCCGTCGAGGACCGCCCCGACCTTCCCGCGGACGGTGACCTCGGCGCCGGTGTCGTCGTCGGGCACGACGACGGGGCGGCTGAAGCGCACCTGGTACTCGACCAGCGCGCCGGGGTCGCCGGCCCAGTCGGTGACGGCCCGGGCGGCCAGGCCCATGGTCAGCATCCCGTGGGCGATGACGCCGGGCAGGCCGACGCCGGTGGCGACCCGGTCGCTCCAGTGGATGGGGTTGAGGTCGCCGGACGCGCCGGCGTAGCGGACCAGGTCGGCGCGGGTGACGCGGTGGACCTGCTCGGGCAGCTCGGTGCCGACGGCGACGTCGGTGGCCGCCGGACGGGCGCTCACGCCGTCCCCCGGGCGACGAGGAGGGAGGTGGCGGTGCAGACGGCCTCGCCGTCCTCGGTGGCGACGTCGACCCGGGTGGTGAGCATGTCGTTGCCGGCGACGCTGCGCACGGCCTCGATCGTGGTGGTGCTGACCAGCCGGTCGCCGGCCCGGATCGGGCGGGCGTGGGTGAAGCGCTGCTCGCCGTGTACGACGCGGCTGTAGTCGAGGGCCACGTCGGGGTCGGCGATGACGACGTCGGCGGCGCCCATGGTGACCACGATGGCGAAGGTCGGCGGGGCGATCACGTCGGGGTGCCCGAGCGCCCGGGCCGCCTCGGCGTCGGTGTGCGCCGGGTCGGTGGCGCCGACCGCGGCGGCGAACTCGGCGATCTTCGCGCGGGCGACCTCGTAGACGGCGGAGGGCGGGTAGCTGCGCCCGACCAGTCCTGCGTCCAGCGCCACTCCCGCCCTCCCTGCTCCGTCCGGGACCTGCGTCAGCGGGTCTCGCGGTGGACGGTGTGCCGCTTGTCCTTGGGGCAGTACTTCTTCAGCTCGAGCCGGTCGGGGTCGTTCCGCCGGTTCTTGCGGGTGATGTAGTTGCGGTTCTTGCACTCCTGGCAGGCCAGGGTGATCTTCGGACGGACGTCGGTGGCTGCCATGGAGGCTCTCCTCGCCTTGTCAGGACCGGCCCGCCACGGGCCGGTGTGCCGTGGCGGCGGGTGCCGACACGGCGACGGACCCCGGAGGTCCGGGGTCCGTCTGGAGTAGCGGTGACCGGACTTGAACCGGTGACACAGCGATTATGAGCCGCTTGCTCTACCAGGCTGAGCTACACCGCCGGGATGACCGTGCGGCCCGGTCTGGCGACTGGACCGGCTGGTCGGAGCCCCTTTACGGAATCGAACCGTAGACCTTCTCCTTACCATGGAGACGCTCTGCCGACTGAGCTAAAGGGGCGTGCTCTGGGAGCCGTCGAGAACCATACACGACGCCTCCGGGCCCTCCCGGCAGGGGTCGCCGGGCTCCTCAGGCGCGGACGAACAGCCGGCGGTGCTGGGCGCCGGGCGCGGCCGAGCGCACGCCGGTGCGGGCCAGCAGCCAGCTCTCCAGCCGCTCGTCGGGTAGCGGCCGGCTGACCAGGAAGCCCTGCAGCTTGTCGCAGCCCATCTCGGTGAGGAGCTTGCGGGTGAGCTCGTCCTCGACGCCCTCGGCCACCACGCGCAGGCCCAGATTGTGCGCCAGCTCGATGATCGAGCGGGCGATGAACGACTCCCCCTGGCTGGTGGACATCCCCAGCACGAAGGACTTGTCGATCTTCACCTCGTCGATCGGCAGCTGCCGCAGCTGGGACAATGACGAGTAGCCGGTGCCGAAGTCGTCCATCGACAGCCGCAGGCCCAGCGCGTGCAGCTCGGCGAGGACGGTGCTCGAGCGCACGGAGTCGTCCACGACGCTGCCCTCGGTCAGCTCGAGGATGAGCAGCTCGCCGGGGACGCCGTGCAGCCGCAGCGCCCGCTGGACGCGCTCGACGAGGTCGGGCTCGGACAGGCAGCGCGCCGAGAGGTTCACCGCGACCGACAGGGCGATGTCCTGGTCGAGCCACCGGCGGCAGCGGGCCAGGGCGAGGTCCAGCACGTGGTCGGTGAGGTCGCCGATCCGGCCGATCTGCTCGGCGAGGTGGATGAAGTCGTCGGGCGGGATGGCGCCGAAGCGCGGGTGCGCCCAGCGCACCAGCGTCTCCACCGAGACGATGTCGGAGGTCCGGGCGTCGATGATCGGCTGGAAGACGACGCTGATCTGACCGTCGGCCATCGCCTGCTCGAGCTCGGTGCCCAGCTGCAGGCGGCGCAGGCTCTGCTGGTCGAGGACCTGGTGGTAGCTGGCCACGCCGGGACCGTCCGCGGCCGCGAGCAGCGCGACGTCGGCCCGCTGCATGAGCATCCCCGAGTCGGTGCCGTGCACCGGCGCGGCGGCCACGCCGATGGTCAGCGTGACCTCCAGGTCCAGCCCGGCGACGCGGGCGCGGGTGGAGGTGGCCTCGCGCAGCCGGCGGGCGGCCCGCTCGGCGGCGTCCAGGGACAGACCCGGGAGGAGGACGGCGAACTGCTCGCCCTCCATGCGGGCCACGAGGGCGTCCGGCGGGGCGTGCTCGCGGAGCAGGCCGGCGGTGACCAGGAGCAGCTCGTCGGCGGCGGCGTGGCCGAGGGTGTCGACGATCTCGGTGAGGTTGTCGAGGCTCGCCAGCACCAGGCCCGCGCGGGCGCCGACCGGGTCGGCGGCGAGCAGCGTGTCGATCTCGACGGCGAGGCGCTGGCGGTTGGGCAGGCCGGTGAGCCGGTCGTGGTCGGCGTCGTAGCGGATCTGGGTGAGCAGCTGCTGGGCCCGGATGGCCGCGTTGACGTGGGTGAGCATCGAGTCCAACGCGGAGCGGTCGCCGTCCGCGTACGACAGCGCGTCGCTGCGCCGGTCGCAGACCTCGAGGTAGCCCGGCTCCCCCGCAGCGGTGGCGACGGAGGCGGCCAGGAGGTCCTCGACCCCGCGCCGGCGCAGCGCGGCCGCCTCGGCCTCGGTGGCGCGGCTCATCGACACCAGGACCGGCCCGTCGTTCACCGGGTCCGTCGCCCGACGGCGGATGAGGTCGTCGGGGTCGCCGGGGCCGTCGTACCAGTCGCGTCCGTCCTCGGCGGCGACGACCAGGCGCGGCCCCTCGTCGAGGTAGGGCGGCAGCCAGAGGGCGACGCGGTCGGCGTTGAGCAGCTCTCGGACCGCGTCGACGAGATGGAGGGTCCCGGCCTCGTCCGACGGGAGCTCCTCGACCCGCCGGGCGAACTCGTAGACCTTCTGCAGGGTGTGCCGCTCGCGAGCCACGGAGGCGAAGCGGCGGAAGAGGACGGTGACGGCCACTGCGGCGGGCAGGATCAACACGGCCGCCCACCCGGTCACCCGGATCAGGAGCATCGCGACGACCGCGACGGAGACCGCGAACGGGGAGACGACGGCGACCGGCAGGAGGAGTTCCTGCCACAGCTGACGGTTCGGGTTACCGCCGCTCAGCCGGATGGCGCAGATGACGAGGAGCGTGCCGATCACGTCGGCCACCAGGACGGCGACGAGCAGCGCGAGCCAGCCCGCCGGCTCGGTCAGGCCCGTGAAGGGCAGCACCCGGAGGACGGCGACCGCGACGGCCACCTCGACGACCGACACGGCCATGTTGAACACGGCCTTGGGCGGGGGGTAGCGCTGGAAGGCGAGGCTCAGCCCGACGCCGACGACACGCGCGGCGGCGGCCCAGTACCCGCCGACCTCGACCAGGGCGACTGTCAAGGCGAGTTCGCTCACCGACCAGGACCAGGTCTGCCGCCGGAACTCGACGTGCAACGAGACGGTCTCGGTGAGGAAGAAGGCCACCGTGACGATGAGGAACGGCAGCGGGTCGAAGCGCGTCGGCGCCGACGGGAACACGAGGACGGCAGCCAACAGCGCCAGCAGGCAGCCGCCGATGGCGATGACCCATGGATGGAGTGGCGCGGCGGCCCGTGGCAGCGGCGCGCGCGGCTCGGGACTGGCCAACGTCACCCGGGATTCTGGGGAGGGGAGAATTGCGCGCAGAGGCTAACAGCGGGACGGGCGTTCCCGGGATCTCCACCAACCCGAAGGGGGCAGCCGGCCCATCGCCGGACCGGCCACCCCGAGGTCTACCGCTGGGTCAGCGGCTCCACTTCGAACCACGGCTCCACTTCGACCCGCGGCTCCACTTCGACCCACGGCTCCACTTGGATCCACGCTGCGTGCTCATGACGCCTCCTCAGGCATGAAGGACAGCTCTCAGACGTGCGGCTGTCACCCAGGCGCGGGGGCAGAGCGTCGTTCGTGTACGGACCGCGCCCGAGACACTCATGCCCTCACCCTGGCGAGGCAAGCACGGAGGATCACGGACGGGTGACGGCCCGTTATGTCGTCACTGACGGTCCGGATTGATCATCGGAGCGTCACCGAAACGGGTGAACGGTGTGTCGCGTGGGACGGACGGCCCTGGGGACGGGCAGCCTGCGGGAGGCTGGACGGCCCTACGCTCCGCGCCGTGCCGGCGAGGACGGACCCCGACGAGCTCGATGTCGAGCGGGGCTCGGCGCTGCCCTTCGTCCTGGTCTGCTGGCTCGTGGCGGCGGTCATGGCCCTCGGCGCGATCGCGGCGTCGGACGCCTTCCTCGAGCATCGCGACGTCCAGGCGGTCTGCGACGGCGCGGCGCTGGCCGCGGCCAACCGCGCCGACGAGGGCCGCGTCTACGCCGCCGGCGTCGGCGAGGCGCTGCCGCTGACCACCGAGACGGCCCGGGCGGCCGTCGCCGACCACCTCGCCGACGGTGGGACGGCCCTCGACTCCTGGTCGGCCGAGACCGACGGCACGGAGGTCACCGTCCGCTGCGGCCGCTCGGTGCAGATCGCCTTCGGCTGGCTCTTCCTCGGCGGCCGGCCGCTGGAGGTCGCGGCCGTCGCGGGCGCCCGGGCACCGGCTCTCTGAGCCTGCCGATCCGAGCACCGGTCCCGGACACGACAGCGGCCCCCGACCTGCTGGTCGGGGGCCGCTGCGCGTGGGTGTGGCGGGTGAAGGATTCGAACCTTCGTAGGCTAAGCCGACGGATTTACAGTCCGCTCCCATTGGCCACTCGGGCAACCCGCCGTGGTGCCACGGGAGAAGAGTACAAGACGGGCCGACGCCGGCCCGACGGGTCCCGCCCGGGCCACCCCCGCGCGGGAGGGAGGAGCAGACATGGCCGACTCGTCGTTCGACGTCGTCAGCAAGGTCGACCGCCAGGAGATCGACAACGCGCTCAACCAGGCGGGCAAGGAGCTCTCCCAGCGCTTCGACTTCCGCGGCACCAACGCGCGCATCGCCTGGGCCGGTGAGGACGGCGTCCTCCTGGAGGCCGACACCGAGGAGCGGGTGACCGCCGCGCTCGACGTCTTCAAGGACAAGCTGATCAAGCGGGGCATCTCGCTCAAGGCGCTCGACGCCGGCGAGCCCGCGGCGTCGGGCAAGGCCTACAAGCTCTCGGCGCGCATCAAGCAGGGCATCGAGTCCGACACCGCGAAGAAGATCGCCAAGATCATCCGCGACGAGGGCCCGAAGGGCGTGCAGGCGCAGATCCAGGGCGACCAGCTGCGGGTCAGCGGCAAGAAGCGCGACGACCTGCAGGCCGTGCAGCAGCTGCTGCGCGGCAAGGACCTCGACGTCGCCCTGCAGTTCGACAACTACCGCTGAGGGTCCGCCGTCCGGCACGGATCAGGGGGTGACCAGGGTCCTCCCGGATGTGCCGGACGGCGCCCGCGCGGGAGCGTGGACCCGTGCCCGCGACCGTGCTCGACGCCCCGCCCGCGCCGGTGCGCGCGGACGCGGCCGGGACGCGCCGGCCGACCGCGCCCGGCGACCGCCCGACCGTCCAGTTCGTGCGCTTCGTCCTGGTCGGCGGGTCGGCCAACCTCGTCTACGCCGCGCTGTTCCTGCTGTTCGGCCGCTTCGGCGACCAGGCGGCCAACGTCGTGGCGGTGCTGGCGTCCACGGCGCTGGCCAACGAGCTGCACCGGCGGCTGACCTTCCGCGCCGGGGACCGGGTGGGCTGGGCGACGGCGCAGTGGGCCGGCGGGGGCATCGCCGCGGTCGGGCTGGCCGTCTCCAGCCTCACGCTGGCCGCCGTCGAGGTCTGGACCGACTCCGCCGGGCCGCTGGTGTCCATCGCCGCGGTGGTCGCCGTCAGCGGCGCCGTGGGCCTGGCGCGCTTCGTCGGGCTGCGCTGGGTGCTGGTCCTGCGCCCGGGCGCGCGGCCCTGACGCCCGGCCGGCTCAGCGGCCCTCGCGGGCCATCTGCTCGAGCCGGGCGATCCGCTCCCCCATCGGCGGGTGGGTCGCGAACAGGGCCGCGAGGCCGCCGCGGCGGCAGGGCGGGGCGATCATCAGGTGGCTCTGCGCGACCAGCTGCCGCTCGGGCGGGAGCGGCCGGGCCGCCGCCTCCGCGGCGATCCGGCGCAGCGCGTCGGCCAGCGCCTGCGGGTCGCCGCACAACCGGGCGCCGTCGGCGTCGGCCTCGTACTCGCGGCCGCGGCTGACCGCCATCCGCACCATGCCCGCGGCCATCGGGCCGAGGAGCACCAGCAGGAGGGCGCCGAGCAGCCCGTCGCCGTCGCGCTCGTCGCTGCGGCCGCCGAGCAGCGCGCTGAACGTGGCGAGGTGCGCCAGGTAGGTGACGACGGCGGCCAGCGCGCCGGCGACCGAGCCGAGCAGCACGTCGCGGTTGTGCACGTGGGAGAGCTCGTGGGCGAGAACGGCGCGCAGCTGTCGCCGGTCGAGCAGCTCGAGGATCCCCTGCGTGCAGCACAGCGCCGCGCGGCGCGGGGTGCGGCCGGTGGCGAAGGCGTTGGGCTGGTCGGTGGGGCTCACGTAGAGCCGGGGCATCGGCTGGCGCGCCTGGGTGGCCAGCTCGCGGACCACCGCGTAGAGCCCGGGCGCCTGGGTCTCGGTGACCGGGAAGGCCCGCATGGCGCGCAGCGCGAGCCGGTCCGAGCGGTACCAGGCCCAGCCGTTCACCCCGAGGGCGACGACGAGCGCCACGAGCAGCCCGGTGCGGCCGCCGACCAGCGCCCCGGCGGCGAGGACGAGACCGGCCATCAGGCCCAGCAGGAGGGCCGTCCGCACCCCGTTGTCCCAGCGCCGCACCCCTCGTGAACGGAACGACCGGGACCGCCGTTCCCCGCTCCCCCCTGCGAGGTGGCTCACGGACGGCGGCGTCCGGAATGGCGGCCGCCCGGGCCGGGTTGCGCTGGGAGAGACCCGCACCCCCGCTGGGCGCGTCGACCACGCTCCGTGATCCGCCTCACGGGACCGGCCGCGTCACCGCCACGTAACCTCGCCTGCTGGAGGTAACACGCCTGATGACTGCTCTGGACCCGTCCACCACGCCCGGCAGCTCGGCCCCCGGTGGGCTCGTGAAGAGCGTCGTCGAGCTCGACCGCGTCGTCATCCGGCTGGCCGGCGACTCGGGCGACGGCATGCAGCTGACCGGTAACCGCTTCACCAGCGAGACCGCGTCCTTCGGCAACGACCTGTCGACGCTGCCCAACTTCCCCGCCGAGATCCGCGCCCCCACGGGGACCCTGCCGGGTGTCAGCTCCTTCCAGCTGCACTTCGCCGACCACGACATCATGACGCCGGGTGACGCCCCCGACGTCCTGGTGGCGATGAACCCGGCCGCGCTGCGCGCCAACCTCGCCGACCTCCCCGGCGGCGGCCTCGTGATCGCCGACAGCGACGAGTTCACCCCGCGCAACCTGGCCAAGGTCGGCTACGCCACCAACCCCCTCGAGGACGGCTCGCTCGACGGCTGGCAGGTCGTCGCGGTGCCGCTGACGAGCATGACGCTCGAGGCGCTCAAGGACTCCGGCCTGGGCAAGAAGGAGGCCGAGCGCAGCAAGAACATGTTCACCCTCGGCCTGCTGAGCTGGATGTACCACCGGCCCACCGAGGGCACCGTGCGCTTCCTCGAGCGGCAGTTCCGCCGCAAGCCCGAGATCGCCGCGGCGAACATCGCGGCCTTCCGCGCCGGCTACAACTACGGCGAGACGACGGAGGCCTTCGCGGTCTCCTACGAGATCAAGCCGGCCCCCATGGCGCCGGGCCGCTACCGCAACATCTCCGGCAACCAGGCGCTGGCCCTCGGGCTGGTCGCCGCCGGGCAGCGGTCGGGCCTGCCGGTGTTCCTCGGCGCCTACCCGATCACCCCGGCGTCGGACATCCTCCACGAGCTGTCCCGGCACAAGTCCTTCGGCGTGCGCACCTTCCAGGCCGAGGACGAGATCGCCGGCATCGGCGCGGCGCTCGGCGCCTCGTTCGGCGGTGCGCTGGGCATCACGACGACGTCGGGCCCCGGTGTCTCGCTGAAGTCCGAGACGATCGGCCTGGCCGTGATGACCGAGCTGCCGCTGGTGATCGTCGACGTGCAGCGCGGCGGCCCGTCCACCGGCCTGCCCACCAAGACCGAGCAGTCGGACCTGCTGCAGGCGATGTTCGGCCGCAACGGCGAGGCGCCGCTGCCGGTGATCGCCCCCCGCTCCCCCGGCGACTGCTTCGACGCGGCGCTGGAGGCGTCCCGGATCGCGCTCAAGTACCGGACGCCGGTCATGCTGCTGTCCGACGGCTACCTGGCCAACGGCGCCGAGCCGTGGGCGATCCCCGCCGCCGACGAGCTGCCCGACCTGCGGGTCGACTTCGCCACCGAGCCCAACGGCGCCGCCGCCGACGGGACGCCGGAGTTCCTCCCCTACCTGCGCGACCCCGAGACGCTGTCCCGCCCGTGGGCCATCCCGGGCACCGCGGGCATGCAGCACCGCATCGGCGGGCTGGAGAAGGCCGACAAGAGCGGCAACATCTCCTACGACCCGGCCAACCACGACCTGATGACCCGGCTGCGGCAGGCCAAGGTCGACGGGATCGCCGCCGACATCCCGCCGACCGACGTCGACGACCCGGACGGGGACGCCCGCGTGGCCGTCATCGGCTGGGGCTCCACCTACGGGCCCATCGGGGCGGCGGTCCGCCGGATCCGACGGTCGGGCCGGAAGGTCGCCCAGATCCACCTGCGCCACATCAGCCCGTTCCCGGCCGACCTCGGCGACGTCCTGCGCCGCTACGACCGGGTCGTGTGCCCCGAGATGAACCTCGGGCAGCTCTCGCTGCTGCTGCGCGCCAAGTACCTCGTCGACGTCCAGAGCCACACCCAGGTGCGCGGGCTGCCCTTCCGGGCCGCCGAGCTCGCCGCCGTGGTCCAGGACGTCATCGACTCCACCCCCGGAGGCCAGAAGTGACCACCTCCCCGCACGTCCACGAGCTCGGCATGCCGGGCAGCCCGATCGACGCGCGCATCCAGCAGGCGATCGCCGACTCCGTGGCCACCCAGGGCGAGAAGCAGACCGCCCTCAAGGCCAAGGACATGAAGACCGACCAGGAGGTGCGCTGGTGCCCCGGGTGCGGTGACTACGTCATCCTCAACGCGGTCCAGAGCTTCCTGCCCTCACTGGGCATCGCCCGCGAGGACATGGTCATCGTGTCGGGCATCGGCTGCTCCTCGCGCTTCCCGTACTACATGAACACCTACGGGATGCACTCGATCCACGGCCGCGCGCCGGCCATCGCCACCGGCCTGGCCGCCTCCCGGCCGGACCTGTCGGTGTGGGTCGTGACCGGCGACGGCGACGCGCTGTCGATCGGCGGCAACCACCTGATCCACGCGCTGCGCCGCAACGTGAACATGACGATCCTGCTGTTCAACAACCGGATCTACGGGCTCACCAAGGGCCAGTACTCGCCCACCAGCGAGGTCGGCAAGGTCACCAAGTCCACCCCGATGGGCTCGCTGGACCACCCGTTCAACCCGGTGTCGCTGGCCATCGGCGCCGACGCCACGTTCGTGGGCCGCGCGATGGACTCCGACCGCAAGGGCCTCACCGAGGTGCTGCGGCAGGCGGCCGAGCACGAGGGCACCGCCCTGGTGGAGATCTACCAGAACTGCAACATCTTCAACGACGGCGCGTTCGACCTGCTGAAGGACTCCTCGACCGGCCCGATGTGGACCATCCCGCTGGTGCACGGGCAGCCGCTGGTGTTCGGCCCGGACGGCGCCTCGTGCGTGGTCCGCGACGAGTCCGGCGGCCTGCGGATCGCCGAGACCAACCAGGTCGACGCGGGCGAGATCGTCGTCCACGACGCCACCCGCGAGGACCCGTCGTACGCGTTCGCGCTGTCGCGGCTGTCCAGCCAGGACCTGCGGTACACCCCGATGGGCGTCTTCCGGTCGGTGCGCAAGCCCACCTACGACCGGATGATGGCCGACCAGCTCGCCGACGCCCGCACCGAGGGCGCCGGCGACCTGGACACGCTGCTCGCGGGCAGCGACACCTGGACCGTCTCGGCCTGACGAAGGACCTCCCTGCTCCCCCACCGCTCGCACGCTCGCGGCGGGCCCCTACAGGGAGGCCACGGCCGGCCCGTCTCCCCCCGGGGAGGCGGGCCGGCCGCGTTCTGCCAGGACCCCGGCCAGCACGGGCAGCGCCCGCCGGAGCTCCGCCCGCGCCGGCGCGGCGAAGCCCAGGACCAGGCCGGCGGGCGGGTCGTGCGGACCCGGTCCGGCGAGGTGCCGGGCCAGCCCGTCGACGGCGAGCCCGCGGGCGGCGGCCGCGGCGACCACCGCCTCCTCGGCCGCGCGGTCGGGCAGCGGCACGAGCACGTGCGCGCCGGCCGGGTCGCCGGTCACCGGCACCCCCGCGCCGGCCAGCGCGTCCACCACCAGCGCGCGCCGGTGGGCGAGCTCGCGCCGTAGCCGCCGCAGGTGCCGGGCGAGGTCCCCGGAGGTGGCGAGCGCGGCGAGCACCCGCTGGCCGGCCCGGCCGGGGCGGGTGCCGGTGGCGGTCCGGGCGGCGGCGACGGCGGTGCGCACCTCCGGCGGGGCCACGAGCCACCCGACGCCGAGGGTGGGGCTGAGGACCTTGCTGCTGGTGCCGAGGTGCACGACGACGTCGGGTGCGAGGGCGGCCAGCAGGGGCAGCGGGGCGACGTCGTAGCGCAGCTCTCCGTCGTAGTCGTCCTCCAGCACCCACCAGCCCTCGGCGCGCGCCCGCGCGACCAGCGCGACGCGGCGGGCGGCCGACAGCCGCCGGCCCAGCGGCCACTGGTGCGCCGGGGTGCAGTAGACGGCGGCCAGCCCGGGCGGGACGGCGTCGACGACCAGCCCGTCGCCATCGACCGGGAGGGGCACCACCTCGACCCCGGCGGCCCGCAGCGCGCCCACGGCCCGCAGGTAGCCGGGGTCCTCCACGCCGACCCGCGCGCCGGGCGGCAGCAGGCGGGCCACCTCCGCCACCGCCGCCGACGTCCCGCCGGTGGCGAGGACCTCCTCCGGCGCGGCCGGCAGGCCGCGGTGGCGCAGCAGGTGCTCGGCGACGGCGGCCTGGAACGCCGGGTCGGCGCCTGGCTCGGGGCCGGGGTCGGGCGGGCGGTCGCCGGCGGCGCGCCAGGCCCGCCGCCAGGCGGCCGGGTCGAGGACCTCCAGGCACGGCGAGCCGGCGCGCAGGTCGACGGCCGGTCGCTCCGGCGCCGCCCGCGGCGTCCCCCGCCGGGCCGCCGCGGTGCCCGCGGGGGCCAGCCCGACGACGTAGGTGCCGGCGCCGCGGCGGCCCTCGGCCCAGCCCTCGGCGACGAGCTGGTCGTAGGCGGCGGCGGTGACCGTGCGGCTCACCCGCAGGGCCGCGGCGAGCTCGCGGGTGGAGGGCAGCCGGTCGCCCGGGCGCAGCACGCCGCCGGCGGCCGCGGTGCGCAGCGCGTCGGCGAGCTGCACGGCCAGCGGGCGGCCGGTGGCGCGGTCGAGGACCAGCGGGGGCATGTCCACACGCGGCTCCGTCCGGGAAGTGGCCTGGTCGAACGGCAGGCTACTGGCCCTTACGGCAGGCCACTCCTCCGCGGAGGCTGGGACGGTGACCACCTCGACGCCCCTGTCCCCGACGCCGCGCAGCACCCTCCGGCGGCTCTCCGACCGCGCCCGCACCGACCGGGCCGACCTGTACGCGGTCCTCGACGCGGGCCTCGTCGGGCACCTCGGGATCGTGCTGGGCGGCGCTCCGGTCGTGCTGCCGACCGGCTACGGGCGCGACGCCGACACCCTGTACCTGCACGGGTCCACCGGCGCGGCGACGCTGCGGGCGGCCGCGGGCGGGGCGCCGGTGTGCTTCACGGTCACCCACCTCGACGGGATCGTGTACGCGCGCTCGGCCATGCACCACTCGATGAACTACCGCTGCGCCGTCGTGCACGGGGCCGCCCGGCCGGTCACCGACCCCGACGAGCGGCTGCGCGCCTTCGCCGTGCTCACCGAGCACCTGGCGCCGGGGTCGTGGTCGGCCACCCGGCAGCCGTCGCGGAAGGAGGCCGCCGCGACGGCGGTGCTCGCGCTGGACCTGACCGAGGCCAGCGTCAAGGTGCGCACCGGCCCGCCCGGCGACGACGAGGCCGACCTGGCGCTGCCCGTGTGGGCCGGCGTGCTGCCGCTGCGCACCGTCGTCGGCGAGCCCGAGCCCTGCCCGCTGCTCCCCGAGGGGACGCCGGTGCCCGACCGCGTCCTCAGCCGGCGGGCGTGATGCCATGACACCGTCGGCCTACCGGCCGACACCGCGGCCAGGTGCCGTCCCCCGGCCGCGCTGAGCCGGAGCCGCCGCGCCTGCGCGGACCGATCACACCGTCGGCCTACCGGCCGACACCGCGGCCAGGTGCCGTCCCCGACCTCCGATGAGCCGGACCCGCCGCGCCTGCGCGGACCCCTCCGGGGCCCACTCGGCGCGGCGACCGCTACGCGGGTGTGACGCGGAGGAGGCGGTCGTCGCCCTCGCCGTTGTCGGTCGTCAGGTAGAGCGCGCCGTCGCCGCCGAGCACGGGGGTGCGCACGCGCCCGTAGGTGTCCTCGAGCTCGGGCACCCGGAACTGCTCGACCAGCCGGCCGTCGTCGACCCGCAGCGCCAGCACGCCGGTGTCCTTCTGCACGCCGACGACCAGCACGCCGTCGTAGCCGCCCCACTGCGGGCCGCTGAGGAACTCCGCGCCGCTGGTGGCGATCGTCGGGTCACCGGAGGACCAGACGGCGGCGAGCGCGCCCGGGATGCCCGGGTCGGTCATGGGCACGCTCTCGTCGTACCCGCCGCCGGCACCGTCGGGGTCCCAGCCGTAGTTGCCGCCGGGCACCGAGAGGTTGACCTCGTCGTCACGGTCGGAGCCCTGCTCGGCGGTGTAGACGGCGCCGGTGCCCGGCTGGACGGCGATGCCCTGCACGTTGCGGTGCCCGTAGCTGAGCACCAGCCGGGTCTCTGGGTCGGCGTCGTCGGCGAAGGGGTTGCCCGCGGCCGGCCCGCCGGTGGCCGGGTCGACCCGCAGCACCTTGCCGGCCAGCGTGCCGAGGTCCTGCGGGTTGCCGCCGACGGCGTTGTCGCCGGTGCCGACCAGCAGCGCGCCGGTCGGGTCGAAGCGCACCCGGCAGCCGCCGTGCCGGCCCGAGGACTCGTTGACCGGGATGTCGCCGACGAGAGGGTCGGCGACGCGGGTCGCGCGGGTCCAGCCGTCGTCGACGGTCCAGGCGACCACCTGGATCTCCGCGCCGCCGTCCTCCTCGACGCCCTGGCAGGTGTAGAAGCGCCGGTCGTCGGCGAAGGCGGGGCTGAGCACCAGGCCCATCAGCCCGGTCTCGCCGTCGGCGAAGAGGTCGGAGAAGTCGGCGTCGAGCCCGCGGGCGGTGCCGTCGGGCAGGACGGCGGTGAGGCCGCCGCCGCGCTCGTCGACCAGCAGCGTGCCGTCGGGCGCCCGGGCGACGTCCCAGGGGTGGTCGAGGCCGTCGAGGACGGTCTCCACCTGCAGCGCGGGGAGCGCCGCCGGGCTGGGAGCCCCGGCGTCGGGGACGTCGGTGGCCCCCTTGTCCTCCTGCCCGCCGGGCAGGTCACCCGTCCCTCCGGTGTCGCCGGCGGAGCAACCGGCGAGCACGAGGACGGCGGCCAGCAGCGCGGCGCGGGGAGACCTCACCCCGCCGAGCATCCCCGGGAACGGCGGACGACGCCGTCCGCGCTCAGCTGGTGCGGGTGACCACGTAGTCGCACATGGCCGCGAGCGCGTCGCGGACCTCGCCGGCCGGCACGCCCGCCAGCGACGCCTGCGCCCGGTCGGCGTACTCGCGCAGCACCCCGCCGGCCCGCTCCAGGGCCGCGGACGAGCGCAGCAGCGCCAGCCCCTCGGCGTGCTCGCCGTCGTCGGACAGCGGGCGGGAGACCAGCTCGCGCAGCCGCGCGTCGGCCGGGTCGTCGCCGGCCAGCGCGATGAGCGCCGGCAGCGTGGCGATGCCCTCGCGCAGGTCGGTGCCCGGCGACTTGCCCGAGGTGCCGTCGGTGACGATGTCGAGCAGGTCGTCGGAGAGCTGGAAGGCGACGCCGACCTCCTCGCCGAAACGGGTCAGCGCCTCGACCAGCCCGGGCTCGACGCCGGCGAAGCTCGCGCCGAAGCGCGCGGAGGTGGCCACGAGCGAGCCGGTCTTGTCGGCCAGCACCTCGAGGTAGTGCGCCACCCGGTCCTCGCCGGGCCGGGCGCCGACGGTCTCCCGGATCTGACCGGTGACCAGCCGCTCGAAGGTGCGCGCCTGGATCCGCACCGCCTCGGGGCCGAGGTCGGCGAGGATGTCCGACGCGCGGGCGAAGAGCAGGTCCCCGGTGAGGATGGCCACGCTGTTGGTCCAGCGGCTGTTGGCGCTCTGCGCCCCGCGGCGCACGTCGGCCTCGTCCATCACGTCGTCGTGGTACAGCGTCGCGAGGTGGGTGAGCTCGCAGACGACGGCGGCCTGCACCACCTCGGGCGCCCGCGCGTCGCCGAGGTGCGCGGCGAGCAGCGCCAGCATCGGCCGGAACCGCTTGCCGCCGGCGGCCATCAAGTGCCCGGCGGCCTCGGAGACGAAGGGGTGCTCGCTGGCGACCGCGGTGGCCAGGGCGGCCTCCACGCGGGACAGGCCCTCGGCGAGGGACTCGCCGAGGGCCCCCGACGGGAGCCAGGGGCCCATCGTGGAGGCGGGGGTCGCGATGCGGTGCCAGACCTCGGCCGGGGCGATCCCGTCGACGGCGGCACGGGGTCCGGTCATCAACCGACGAAGATAGCCGCCCGATCGGCCAGTCCGAGCACCGCCCCGGGGACGACGCCCAGGACCAGCGTGGCCGCGGCGGTCACCGCGAGCACGATCGTCGTGGGCATGCCGGGCACGCCGACCGTCGGGCCGTCGGCCGCGGGCTCGGAGAAGTACATGAGCACGATGACCCGCAGGTAGAAGAACGCCGCGATCGCGCTCGCCAGCAGCGCCACCAGGGCCAGCGGCCAGGCCCCGTCCTCGATCGCCGCCCGGAACACCGCGAACTTGCCGGTGAAGCCGCTGGTCAGCGGGATCCCGGCCAGCGCCAGCAGGAACAGGCTCATGACGGCGGCGGTCAGCGGCGAGCGCTGCGCCAGCCCCGCCCACTGCGACAGGTGGGTGGCCTCGCCGTCGCCGCTGCGGACCAGGGTGAGGACGGCGAACGCACCGAGCGTCGTCGTCCCGTAGGCCAGCAGGTAGAACAGCACCGCCGGCAGCCCGGACCCGGCCGGGTCGCCGGTGGCCGGGAAGCCCACGACGCCGACGAGCAGGAACCCGGCGTGCGCCACCGACGAGTAGGCGAGCATCCGCTTGAGGTCGGTCTGGGTGAGGCCGAGCACCGCGCCCACCACCATCGACACGATCGCGACGCCGTAGACCAGCGGCCGCCACGTCCACTCCTCGGTGCCGAAGGCGACGTAGAGCAGGCGCAGGATCGCCCCGAAGGCCGCGACCTTGGTGCAGGCGGCCATGAACGCGGTGACCGGGGTGGGGGCGCCCTGGTAGACGTCCGGCGTCCAGGTGTGGAAGGGCGCCACGCTGGCCTTGAACAGCAGGCCCACGACCAGCAGCGCCAGCCCGAGGACCAGCAGGGTGTCGCTCTGCCCCGCGCCCACGGCGTCGCGCACGGCCGACAGCCGCACGCTGCCGGTGGCGCCGTAGACCAGCGCCAGGCCGTAGAGGAAGAACGCCGACGCGAAGGCGCCGAGCAGGAAGTACTTGACCGCCGCCTCCTGCGACAGCAGCCGCCGCCGGCGGGCCAGGCCGCTGATCAGGTACAGCGGCAGGCTGAGCACCTCCAGCGCGACGAACATGACCAGCAGGTCGTTCGCCGTGACGAACAGCATCATGCCGCCGACGGCGAAGGTGGCCAGCGGGTAGACCTCGGTCTGCACGCGCTGGACGGTCAACAGCTCCCGGTCGCGGGCGCTGCCCGCCGGCACCGCCGCCGACACGACGAACGCCGACCGCGCGGGGTCGAGGTTGCGCTCGGCGAACAGCAGCACCGACAGCGCGCCCAACGCGGCGATGGTCGCCTGCAGGAACAGCCCGGCGCCGTCGACGGCGAGCGCGCCGCCGGCGGTCACCTCCTGGGTGCCGGCCAGCAGCAGCGTGGTGACCAGCCCGCCGAGCGTGCCGACCAGCGCGACGCCGACCTGCACGGGATGGCGGCTCTCGCGCGGGCCGAACGCCTCCACCAGCACGCCGACGCAGGCCGCGCCCAGGACGAACAGCAGCGGCGCCAGCGCGGCGAAGGACAGGTCGGGTGCCTCGATGGGCATCAGTCGGTCCCCTCGGACGGTGCGGACCCGGCGCCGACGTCGCTCATCGTCGCGGCGACGGCGGGCTCGATCAGCCGGATCAGCGGCTGCGGGTAGACGCCGAGGACGAGGACCAGCGCCACCAGCGGGGCGACGACGAGCGTCTCGCGGCGGGTGAGGTCGTACATCCGCGAGGCCCCGCCGGACCGGGCCGGGGCGGGCGCGGTCAGGGTCGCCGTCGCGCCGTGGGCGCCGTGGCCGCCACCGGCCGGGGCCGCCGTCGCGCCGTGCCCGGCACCGGCCGGGGGCGCCGTCGCGCCGTGCGGGGCGGCTCCGCCCGCGGCGCCGTCCGCGGCGTCGTCGGCGGCGTCACCGGCCGGGAACAGCACGCCGCGCGGCGGGCCGTGCATCGTCCGTTGGTAGAGCAGCAGCACGTAGAGCGCGGCCAGGATGATGCCGACGGTGGCCAGCACGGTGAACACCGGCCGGGTCGGGAACGAGCCGATGAGCACCAGGAACTCGCTGACGAAGCTGTTGGTGCCCGGCAGGGCCAGCGAGGCGAGACCGGCGACCAGGAAGACGCCGGCCAGCTTCGGCGCCCGCGAGGCGACGCCGCCGTAGTCGCCGACCAGCCGCGAGCCGCCGCGGGCGATGAGCATCCCGACCACGAGGAACAGCAGGCCCGTGGCGATGCCGTGGTTGACCATGTAGAGCACCGCGCCGGTGCCGGCCTCGGTGGTGAAGGCGAAGACGCCGAGCGCGATGAACCCGAAGTGGGCGATCGAGGTGTAGCTGACCAGCCGCTTCATGTCCGTCTGCCCCATCGCGAGCAGCGCCGCGTAGAGGACGCCGGCGACGGCGAGCACGAGCACCAGCGGGGCGAACTCCCGCGACGCCTCCGGGAACAGCGGCAGGCAGTAGCGCAGGAAGCCGAAGGTGCCGACCTTGTCGAGCACGCCGACCAGCAGCACCGCGCCGCCGACCGGGGCCTCGGCACCGGCGTCGGGGAGCCAGGTGTGCAGCGGCACCAGCGGCGCCTTGATCGCGAAGGCGACGAAGAAGCCGAGGAACAGCAGCCGCTGCACGCCGGGGTCGATGTCGAGCTGGCGCAGCGACTCGAAGGCGAAGGTGCCCTCCCCCGCCGCCTCGCTCACCACGTACAGGCCGATGACCGCGGCGAGCATGACCAGCCCGCCGACCAGGCTGTAGAGGAAGAACTTCACCGCCGCGTACTGCCGGCGCGGGCCGCCGAAGCTGCCCACGATGAAGTACATCGGGACGAGCATCGCCTCGAAGAAGACGTAGAAGAGGAAGACGTCGGTGGCGGCGAAGACGCCGACCATGCACGCCTCGAGCAGCAGCAGCCAGGCGAAGAAGGTGCGCATCGACCGGTTGGGCGGCGCGGTGTCCTCCCACGAGGCGAGCACGACGACCGGCACGAGGACGCCGACCAGCAGCAGCATCACCAGCGCGATGCCGTCGACGCCGAGGGCGAAGTCGACGCCGAAGCCGGGGATCCAGGGCACCGAGGTGGTGAGCTGGAACCGGTCGCCGTCGGGGTCGAACGCGACGGTCGCGAGCACCGCCAGGACCAGCACCACCAGGCTGACGCCCAGCGCGAGCTGCCGGGCGGTCGCCGTCCGGTGCTTCGGCAGCCCGGCGACGACGGCGGCGCCCACCGCGGGCACCACCACCATCGCCACGAGCAGCAGCGAGTCGCTCACGCCGTCTCCCCCTCCAGGGCCGTGGACCTGCGCCCGCTCATCCCGCCGTCACCGCCAGCAGCGCCCCGGCCACGACCACCGCGCCGCCGAGCATCCCGAGCGCGTAGGAGCGCACGAAGCCGGTCTGCGCCCGGCCCAGCCGCGACGACGACCCGCCGAGCGTGGCGGCCAGGCCGTTCACCGCGCCGTCGACCCCGCGGTTGTCCACCCACACCAGCGCGCGGGTCAGCCACTGGCCCGGGCGCATGAACACCGCCTCGTTCACCGCGTCGGCGTACAGCGACCGCCGGGCCGCGCGGGTGACCGGCGAGACGCGGACCGGCGCCACCTCGGGCACCTCGCGGCGGCCGACGAACAGCCAGGCCGCGAGCACCCCGAGCGCCATCACCGCGGTGACGACGACGCCGACGACGGCCGGCGCGACGACGTGCTCGGCCTCCTCGGGGACGCCGAACACCGGCTCGAGCCAGTCGCCCAGCGGCGCGACGACGACGAGCAGGAAGCCCGCGGCCACCGACCCGATCGCCAGCAGCACCATCGGCGCGGTCATCACCGACGGCGACTCGTGCGGGTGCTGCCCCTCGGTCCACCGCGGCCGGCCGAGGAACGTCATGATCATCAGCCGGGTCATGTAGAACGCGGTGAGCCCGGCGCCGAGGACGGCGACCCCGCCGAGCAGCCAGCCCGCCCAGTCGCCGCGGTCCAGCGCCGCCTCGATGATCGCGTCCTTGGTCCAGTAGCCGGACAGGAACGGGAAGCCGATCAGCGCCAGGTAGCCCAGGCCGAACGTCACGAAGGTGACCGGCAGCTTGCGCGCCAGCCCGCCGAAGCGGCGCATGTCCACCTGGTCGCCCATCGCGTGCATGACCGACCCGGCGCCGAGGAACAGCCCGGCCTTGAAGAAGCCGTGGGTGAGCAGGTGCGCGATGGCCGCCGCGTAGCCGACGGGGCCGAGCCCGACGGCCAGGAACATGTAGCCGATCTGGCTGACCGTGGAGTACGCGAGCACCTTTTTGATGTCGTCGTACGCGCAGCCCACGATCGCGCCGTAGAGCAGCGTGACCGCGCCGACGGCGAGGACGACGGCCCGGGCGGTGGGCGTGAGGTCGTAGATCGGCGCGGACCGGGCGATGAGGTAGACGCCGGCGGTGACCATGGTGGCGGCGTGGATGAGCGCCGACACCGGCGTCGGGCCCTCCATGGCGTCGGGCAGCCACGCCTGCAGCGGGACCTGGCCGGACTTGCCGCACGCGCCGAGCAGCAGGAGCAGGCCGAGCGCCGTCAGCGTGCCGCCGGCCAGGGCGCCCACCCCGCCGAAGACGCCCTCGTAGGAGACCGTCCCGAGCTGGGCGAACATCACGAAGATCGCGATCGCCAGGCCGACGTCGCCGACCCGGTTCATCACGAACGCCTTCTTCGCGGCGGTGGCCGCGGCCGGGCGGTCGTGCCAGAAGGCGATGAGCAGGTAGGACGCGAGGCCCACGCCCTCCCAGCCGACGTAGAGCGCCACGTAGTTGTCGCCGAGGACGAGCAGCAGCATCGCCGCGACGAACAGGTTCAGGTAGGCGAAGAACCGGCGGCGCCGCGGGTCGTGCGCCATGTAGCCGATCGAGTAGACGTGGATGAGCGCGCCCACGCCGGTGATCAGCAGCATGAAGGTCGCCGACAGCGGGTCGACCAGCAGGCCGGCCTCGACGTCGAGCGACCCGGCGGAGACGAAGGTGAACAGGTCGACGTCGACGACGCGCTCGTCGAGCCCGGCCAGCTGCACCGTGCACAGCAGCGCGAGGACGAACGCGGCGACGACGGTCGCCGTCCCCAGCAGGTGGCCCCAGCGGTCGGTGCGCCGCCCGCCGAGCAGAAGCACCGCGGCGCCGAGCAGTGGCAGCGCGATGACCAGCCAGGAGGACGACAGCAGCCCCGAGGCCGCGACGGTGTCCATGGGTGCGCCGGCTCCCGTCAGTACTTCAGCAGGTTGGCGTCGTCGACCGACGCCGACCGGCGCGTCCGGTAGATCGACATGATGATCGCGAGCCCGACGACGACCTCCGCCGCGGCGACGACCATGACGAAGAACGCCATGATCTGGCCGTCGACGGTGCCCGTGGCCCGCGCGAAGGTGACCAGCGTCAGGTTGACCGAGTTGAGCATCAGCTCGACGCACATGAACACGACGATCGCGTTGCGGCGCACCAGGACGCCGACCGCGCCGATGGTGAACAGGATCGCCGCCAGCACCAGGTAGTGCGTGAGGGTCATCGTTCGGTCTCCGGGCTGCCGAGGGCGGCGTCGGGGCTGCCGAGCTGGGCCCGGCCGGTCGGGCGGGGCATCTGGTCGGCCTCCTGCGCCTCGATGCCGGTGGCCAGGCTGTCCTCGGCCGTGCGGCCGTCGGGCAGCAGCGCGCCGACGGCGACGGAGTTGGCCCGCGCGAACACGCCGGGCCCGGGCAGCGTCTGCGGCCGGTCGCCGAGGAAGCGGGCCCGCGAGAGCTCCTTCTGCGTCTGCCGGGTGCCGGGCTCCCGCTCGATGTGGGCGAGCACCATCGCGCCGACCGCAGCGGTGATCAGCAGGGCGCTGGTCACCTCGAAGGCCAGCAGGTAGCGGGTGAACAGCAGCTCGGCGATCGCCTCGATGTTGCCCACGCCGCCGGCGTCGGCCAGGCCGCCGGCGGGGATGTCCTCGGTGGCCCGCGCGATGCCCGCGCCGACCAGCCCGGCGAAGCCGACACCGAGCACGGTGGCGGCGACCCGCTGCCCGCGCAGCGTCTCGACCACCGAGTCGGAGGAGTCGCGCCCGACCAGCATGAGCACGAAGAGGAACAGGATCATGATCGCGCCGGTGTAGACGATGATCTGCACCGCGCCGAGGAACGGCGCCTGCTGGACGACGTAGAAGACGCCGAGCGCCAGCATCGTGTTGACCAGCCACAGCGCCGAGTGGACGGCGTTGCGGCTGAACACCATCCCCAGCGCTCCGGCCAGCGCGACCGGCCCCAGGATCCAGAAGACGACGGCCTCGCCGGTGCCCAGCTGCGTGGTGGTGTCCGCCGCCGCGGCGAGCACGCTCATGCCCGCTCCGCCGTGACCGGCTCGGCGGCGGACCCGGCCTCGGGCTCGCGCACGTAGTACGCCTTCTCGTCGTCGCCGAGGCGCATGGCGTGCGGCGGGGCCTCCATGCCGGGCAGGAGCGGCGCCATGAGCTGCTCCTTGGTGTAGATGAGGCTCTGCCGGTCGTCGTCGGCGAGCTCGAAGTCGTTGCTCATCGTCAGCGAGCGGGTGGGGCAGGCCTCGATGCACAGCCCGCAGAAGATGCAGCGCAGGTAGTTGATCTGGTAGACGGCGCCGTACCGCTCCCCCGGCGAGTAGCGGGCGTCCTCGGTGTTGTCCCCGCCCTCGACGTAGATGGCGTCGGCCGGGCACGCCCAGGCGCACAGCTCGCAGCCGACGCACTTCTCCAGGCCGTCGGGGTGCCGGTTGAGCACGTGCCGGCCGTGGTAGCGCGGCTTGGTCACCTTCGGGACCTCGGGGTACTGCTCGGTGGTCACCTTCCTGAACATCTGGGCGAAGGTGACGCCGAAGCCCTGCCCGGGCGCGGGCAGCAGGCTGCGCCGGGCGGGCGCCGCGCCGCCGTCGCGGCCGGCCCGCTCGACCTCGCCGCCGGTGCGCCCGGCCGCGCCGGCCCCCGCGGGGGTGGGCTCAGTCATCGCTGTCCTCCTGTGGGCTGGTGGCGGTGGCGCCCGCGGTGCCGCCGGCTCGGCGGCCGGTGCCGACGACCCCGCCCTCGGACCGGCGGGCGCCCACGGGCTCGGCGCGCCGCAGCCGGGGCGACGGCGGGACGGTGAGGTCCATCGGCGGGACCGGGAACCCGCCCTCGGCGCGGGCGGGCCCGGTGCGCTGCGCCGGGCGGGTGCGCGGCCCGGCCGGCGGCAGCACGTCGGGCTCGGGGTCGACGGCGTGCACCCCGCCGGCCGCGGCCTCCTCGGCCATGAGCCGGGTGTCGCGGTTGCTGGCCCGGCTGGCGATCGACAGGCCGAGCAGCACCACCAGGGCGATCGGCACGCCGACGAAGACGGCCACCTCGCCGGTGGACAGGTCGGCCTCGCGGGAGACGGTGCGCATCGTGGCGACGGCGAGGATCCACACCAGCGCCGTCGGGACGAGCACCTTCCACCCGAAGCGCATGAACTGGTCGTAGCGGAGCCGGGGCAGCGTGCCGCGCAGCCAGATGAAGACGAACAGCGCCAGGCAGACCTTGAGGAAGAACCACAGCATCGGCCACCAGCCGGAGTTGGCGCCGTCCCAGATCGACAGCGGCCACGGGGCCCGCCAGCCGCCGAGGAACAGCGTCGCGGCCAGGGCCGAGACGGTGACCATGTTGATGTACTCGGCGAGGAAGAACAGCGCGAACTTCAGGGACGAGTACTCGGTGTGGAACCCGCCGACCAGCTCGGACTCGGCCTCGGGGAGGTCGAAGGGCGCCCGGTTGGTCTCGCCGACGACGGCGATGGCGTAGATGACGAAGCTGACCGGCAGCAGCACGGCGTACCAGCCGGGGCCGGTGAACTCGAAGCCGAAGAAGGACAGCTGCGTGCCGTCGGCCTGCGCCGCCACGATCTCCGACGTCGACATCGTGCCGGCGTAGAGGAACACCGCGACGATCGACAGCCCCATCGCGATCTCGTAGCTGACCATCTGCGCGGCGCTGCGCAGGCCGCCGAGCAGCGGGTAGGTGGAGCCCGACGCCCAGCCGGCGAGCACGATGCCGTAGACGCCCATCGCCGAGCAGGCGAGCACGACGAGCACGCCGATGGGGGCGTCGGTGAGCTGCAGCGGCGTGCGCTCGCCGAAGATGCTCACCGTCGGCCCGAGCGGGATGACCGAGAAGGCCAGGAACGCCGGGACGGCGGCGATCACCGGGGCCAGGAAGTACACCGGCTTGTCGGCGAGCGCCGGCATGATGTCTTCCTTGAAGGCGAGCTTCAGCCCGTCGGCGAGGCTCTGCAGCGACCCGCGCGGCCCGACCCGGTTGGGGCCGACCCGCTGCTGCATCCGCGAGACGACCTTGCGCTCGAAGACGATCGCGAACAGCGTCATCAGCACGAGCACGACGAAGACGCCGACGATCTTGATGAGCACGATCCACCAGACGTCCGACCCGAAGTCCTCGAGCGTCGGCTGGTCGGGTGCGGCGAGCAGCATCAGGCCGCCCCTCCGGTGCCGAGGCGGACCAGGCCGCCGGGGGCGGTGCCGAGGCCGGCGCGGACCTCGCTGCCGGGTGAGCGCATGGGCAGCCACACGATGCCGTCGGGCATCTCGGTGACCAGCACCGGCAGCGTCACCGAGCCGGTCGCGCCGGTGACGGTGAGCGGGTCGCCGTCGGCCAGGCCGAGCCGGGCGGCCGCCTCCGCGCCGATGCGGGCCACCGGCGGCCGGGCGGTGCCGGCGAGCTCGGGCTCGTCGCGCTGTAGGGTGCCGGCGTCGAGCAGCTGCCGCCACGAGGCCAGCAGCGCCTCGCCGTCGGCGGGCTCGGGCGCCACTGCGGGGGCGACGTCGAGACCGGCGCCGTCGGCGCGGGCGCCGGTGTCGCCCAGGGCGGCGAGCTCCGCGCGGGCCGCCTCGGGCGTGGGCAGCCGCAGGTCGGCGTCCATGAGGTCGGCCAGGCCGTGCAGCACCCGGCCGTCGGGCAGCTGGCCGGTGCCGTGCAGCGTGGCGTCGAAGGACCGCACCCGGCCCTCCCAGTCGAGGTAGCTGCCGGCCTTCTCGGGCGCGGCGGCCACCGGCAGGACGACGTCGGCGTGCTCGGTGACGGCGGAGAGCCGCTGCTCGAGGCTGACGACGAAGCCCGCGGCGGCCAGCGCGGCCTCGGCCAGCGCCGGGTCGGGCAGGTCGGCGGGGTCGACGCCGCCGACGAGCAGGCCGGCGAGCCGGCCGTCGCGGGCGGCGGTGAGGATCCCGGTGGTGTCGCGGCCCGGCGTGGCCGGCAGGTCGGCCGGGTCGACGCCCCACAGCGCGGCGACCTCGGCCGCGGCCACCGGGTCGGCGACCGGGCGGCCGCCGGGCAGCAGGCCCGGCAGCGCGCCGGCCTCCACCGCGCCGCGCTCGCCGGCCCGCCGCGGCACCCAGGCCAGCCGGGCGCCGGTGGCGCGGGCGAGGGCGGCCAGCGCGGTGAACGCGCCGGGCACCTCGGCCAGGCGCTCGCCGGCCAGGACCACCGTGCCGGGCTGCCGCAGCGCCTCGACCGCCGGGCCGCCCCAGCTGCCCTCGGCCAGCGCGCCGAGCGCGCGGGCCTCGTCGCCGGGTCGGGTGACCAGCACGGTGGCCTGGAGCTTCTGCGCCGCGCGGGTGGCGAACGGCGCGAGGTCGTAGACGGTGAGCGACCCCGTCCGCACGGCCTTGCGCAGGCGCAGGAAGACGATGGGCGACTCCTCCTCCGGCTCGAAGCCGGCCAGGAGCACGGCCGGTGCGGCCGCAAGGTCGTCGTAGGTGACCGCGTCCCGGCCGGGGCCGGTGCCCGCCACGTGCGCGGCCAGGAACGCCTGCTCCTCGGGCGAGTGCGCGCGGGCGCGGGCGTCGACGTCGTGGGTGCCCAGCACCACGCGGGCGAACTTCGCGTAGGCGTAGGCGTCCTCGACCGTCAGCCGGCCACCGGGCAGCACGCCGACGCCGCCGGCCGCGCGGGCCGCGCGCAGCCCCTCGGCCGCGGCGGCCCAGGCCTCCGGCCAGGACGCCGGCTCCAGGACGCCGTCGCGGCGGACCAGCGGGGTGGTCAGCCGGTCGTTGCTGGTGGCGTAGCGGTACGCGAAGCGGCCCTTGTCGCAGGTCCACTCCTCGTTGACCGCCGGGTCCTCGCCGGCCAGCCGGCGCATGACCTTGCCGCGCCGGTAGTCGGTGCGCATCGAGCAGCCCGACGAGCAGTGCTCGCAGACCGACGGCTCGCTGCGCAGGTCGAACGGCCGCGAGCGGAACCGGTACTGCGCGCTGGTGAGCGCGCCGACCGGGCAGATCTGCGTGGTGTTGCCCGAGAAGTAGGAGGAGAACGGCTCGTCCTGGTCGACGGCGACCTGCTCCAGCGCGCCCCGCTCGAACAGCTCGATGAACGGGTCACCGGCCACCTGCTGGGAGAACCGGGTGCAGCGGGCGCACAGCACGCAGCGCTCGCGGTCGAGCAGGATCTCGGTGCTGATCGGCAGCGGCTTGGGGTAGGTCCGCTTGACGTCGACGAACCGGGTCTCGCCGCGGCCGTTGCTCATCGCCTGGTTCTGCAGCGGGCACTCGCCGCCCTTGTCGCAGACCGGGCAGTCCAGCGGGTGGTTGATCAGCAGCAGCTCCATCGTGCCCTGCTGCGCCTTGTCGGCGACCGCGCTGGTCAGCTGCGTCTTCACCGCCATGCCGTCGGTGACCGGCATGGTGCAGGAGGCCACCGGCTTGCGCTGGCCCTCCACCTCCACCAGGCACTGCCGGCAGGCGCCGACGGGGTCGAGCAGCGGGTGGTCGCAGAACCGCGGGATCTGGATGCCGACCATCTCGGCCGCCCGGATGATGAGCGTCCCCTTGGGCACGGCGACGTCGAAGCCGTCGATGGTGCAGTGGACGGCGTCGGGCGGGGTGTGCGGTCCGGGGACGCCGGGCGGGACGGCCGCCGCGGGCTCCGGGCTCACGGGGGTCACGGTCACGAGGCGACTCCGACGGGCTCGAGGCGCAGGGAGCGGCCCAGGCGGGCCTGCTCCTCGGGCGGCAGCAGGGCGACGTAGTCGTCGCGGAAGTACTTGAGCGAGCTGGTGATGCAGCTGGTCGCGCCGTCACCAAGGGCGCAGAACGAGCGGCCGAGGATGTTGTCGCAGGTGTCGGTCAGCAGGTCGAGGTCGGCGGCCGTGCCGGAGCCGTCGACGAGGCGCTGCAGCACCTGCACCAGCCAGTAGGTCCCCTCGCGGCACGGGGTGCACTTGCCGCAGGACTCGTGCGCGTAGAACTGGGTGAACCGCAGGGTGGCCTCGACGATCGAGTCGGTCTCGTCGAACACCATGAGCGCGGTGGTGCCGAGCATGGAGCCCGCGGCGGCCACGGAGTCGAAGTCGAGCGGGACGTCGAGGTGCTCGGCGGTGAAGTACGGCGTCGACGAGCCGCCCGGCGTCCAGAACTTGAGCTCGTGCCCGGCGCGCACGCCGCCGGCCATCTCCAGCAGCTCGCGCATGGTGGTGCCCATCGGGGCCTCGTACTGGCCGGGGCGGTTCACCCGGCCCGAGAGCGAGTAGATCTTCGGCCCGGGCGACTTCTCCGGCCCGAACTCCTTGAACCACTCGGCGCCGCCGCGGACGACGAACGGCACGGTGGCCAGCGTCTCCACGTTGTTGATCACCGTCGGGGCGCCGTACAGGCCGGCGACCGCGGGGAACGGCGGCTTGAGCCGCGGCTGGCCGCGGTAGCCCTCGAGCGAGTCGAGCAGCGCCGTCTCCTCGCCGCAGATGTAGGCACCGGCGCCGGCGTGCACGACCAGCTCCAGGTCCCAGCCCGAGCCGAGGACGTCGCTGCCGAGGTAGCCGGCCGCGTAGGCCTCCTCGACGGCGGACACCAGCCGCCGGTGGGCGTGCACGGCCTCGCCGCGGACGTAGATGACGGCGAACCGGCAGCGGATCGCGTACGCCGAGATGATCACGCCCTCCACCAGGGAGTGCGGGTCGGTCATCATCAGCGGCAGGTCCTTGCAGGTGCCCGGCTCCCCCTCGTCGGCGTTGACCACGAGGTACTTGGGCATCGCGGCGGGCCCCGTGGGCGTCTCCCCGGGCTTGGGCTGCGGGATGAAGCTCCACTTCATGCCGGTGGGGAAGCCCGCGCCGCCGCGGCCGCGCAGGCCGGAGTCCTTGACCAGGGAGACCAGCTCGTCGGGCTGCATGGTCAGCGCGGTGCGCAGCGCCGAGTAGCCGCCGAGGGACTCGTAGGTGGACAGCCGCCAGGGCTGGTCGGCGCCCCAGCGCGAGGTGAGGACGGGGGTGAGGGGCATGGGTCAGGCCTCCCGGGTCGCGGGCCCCTGGCCGGAGGTGCCCGGCTCGGTGCCCGCGGGGGTGTCGGGGGTGGGACGGGGGCCGCCGGGGGTGCGGCGGCCGTACTCGGTGCCCTCGTCGGGGTGCGCCTGCGCGGCGCCGGCCCGCTCGGCGGGGTTGTCGGCCGCGGCGACGCGGGCGTCGGCGGCCTCCTTCTCGGGCGTCTCGCCCGTGCGGCCCGACGGCGCGACGGTGTCGGCGGGCTCGCCGGCGTCGGCGGGCTCCGGCTCGGGGCCGGTCATCGGCGGCGCGGACTCGCCGCGCTCGGCGGCGAGCCGGACCCCGGCCAGCGTCGGGCCCCACTCCCCCGGCGCGTCGACGGCG
Organism: Geodermatophilus nigrescens; assembly: GCF_900129495.1. GTDB lineage: Bacteria > Actinomycetota > Actinomycetes > Mycobacteriales > Geodermatophilaceae > Geodermatophilus > Geodermatophilus nigrescens. Next base: position 456,907 of record NZ_FQVX01000003.1, on the reverse strand, counting down.
GCCGCGGCGGCCGCGGCGTCGGCGTGCTGGGAGAAGCCGGCGAGCTGGCGGGAGACGCCGCGGAAGTCGGTGAGCGGCGCACCCCGGGTGGGGTGCGGCTTCTCGCCGCGCCGCAGCGCCGCCACCAGCGCGCGGGCGCTGTCGACGTCCTGCTGGTCGTAGAACTCGTAGTCGACGGTGACCACGGGCGCGTAGTCGCAGGCCGCCAGGCACTCGGCGTGCTCGAGGGTGACCGACCCGTCGGCGGCGGTCTCGTCGTGGTGGACGCCGAGGTCGTCGGACAGGGCGTCCATGATCCGCTGCCCGCCGAGGACGGCGCACAGCGTGTTGGTGCAGACGCTGACGATGTGCCGGCCGGTCGGGCGGCGCTTGTACATCGTGTAGAAGGTCGCGACCGCGCCCACCTCGGCGCGGGTCAGGCCGAGCTCCTCGGCGCACAGCCCGATGCCCTCGGGGCTGACGTAGCCCTGGTAGCTCTGCACCAGGTGCAGCATCGGGAGCAGCGCCGAGCGCGGCTGCGGGTAGCGGGCCATGATCTCCCGCGCCTCGAGCCGGGTCCGCTCGGTCAGCGGCGGCAGGTCGGCGGCCGCGGGCGCGACGGGGCTGTCGACCAGTCCCGTCGTCGCCGCGCCCTCCGCCGATCCGGGCAGGGCGGTCACCGGTCGACACCTCCCATCACCGGGTCGAGCGAGGCGATCGCGGCGATGACGTCGGCGATCATGCCGCCCTCGCTCATCGCCGCGGTGGCCTGCAGGTTCACGAAGCTGGGGTCGCGCACGTGGACGCGCCACGGGCGGGTGCTGCCGTCGCTGACCACGTGGTAGCCGAGCTCCCCGCGCGGCGACTCGACCGGCACGTACACCTGCCCGGCCGGCACCCGGAAGCCCTCGGTGACCAGCTTGAAGTGGTGGATCAGGGCCTCCATCGAGGTGCCCATGATGTGCCGGACGTGGTCGAGGGAGTTGCCCATGCCGTCGGCGCCGAGGGACAGCTGGGCGGGCCAGGCGATCTTCCTGTCCTCGACCATGACCGGGCCGGGCTCGAGCCGGTCGAGGGCCTGCTCGACGATCCGCAGCGACTCGTGCATCTCCGCCATCCGGACCAGGAAGCGGCCCCAGGCGTCGGATGTGTCGGCGGTGGGCACCTCGAAGTCGTAGGTCTCGTAGCCGAGGTAGGGCTCGATCTTGCGCAGGTCCCAGGCCAGGCCGGTGGCGCGCAGCGGCGGCCCGGTGACGCCGAGCGCCAGGCACCCGGTGACGTCGAGGTACCCGACGTCCTTGAGCCGCCGCTGCCAGATCGGCTGGGCGGTGAGCATCTGGTGGTAGCCGGCCAGCTGCCCGGGCATGACCCGGAGCCACTCGCGGATCGACTGCTCGGCGCCCGGCGGCAGGTCCTGCGCGACGCCGCCGGGGCGGATGTAGGCGTGGTTCATCCGCAGGCCGGTGATCTCCTCGAGCAGGTCGAGGCACATCTCCCGCTCCCGGAAGCCGTTGGTCATGCCGGTGAGCGCGCCGAGCTCCATGCCGCCGGTGGCCAGGCACACCAGGTGCGAGGCGATCCGGTTGATCTCCATGACCAGCACGCGGATGGTCTGCGCCCGCTGCGGCACCTCGATGCCGAGGAGCTTCTCGACGGCCATGCAGTAGCCGGCCTCGTTGAACAGCGGCGACAGGTAGTCCATCCGCGTCACGAACGTCGTGCCCTGCGTCCAGGTGCGGTACTCGGTGTTCTTCTCGATGCCGGTGTGCAGGTAGCCGATGACCACCCGCGCCTTGGTCACCGTCTCGCCCTCGAGGTCGAGCACCAGCCGCAGCACGCCGTGCGTGGAGGGGTGCTGCGGCCCCATGTTGACGACGAGGCGCTCCTCGCCGGTGAGGTCGCTGCCGAAGGTCTGGTCCCAGTCGCCGCCGGTGACCGTGTAGACGCGGCCCTCGGTGGTCTCGCGCGACCCGGCGTACGGGTCCTGCGTGGCGGTCACCGGTAGCTCCGGCGGGTGTCCGGCGGCGGGATCGTGGCGCCGTGGTACTCCACCGGGACGCCGCCGAGCGGGTAGTCCTTGCGCTGCGGGTACCCGTCCCAGTCGTCGGGCATCAGGATCCGGGTGAGCGCGGGGTGGCCGTCGAAGACGATGCCGAACATGTCGTAGGTCTCCCGCTCGTGCCAGTCCGCCGTCGGGTAGATCCCGGACACCGACGGGACGTGCGGGTCCTCGACGGTGACGGCCACCTCGAGCCGGATCCGGCGCCGGTAGGTCATCGACGTCAGGTGGTAGACGACGTGCAGCCGTGGCCGGCCCGGCGTCGTCACCGGACCGCCGCTCCCCTCGTAGTCGACGCCGGAGACGCTGCTGCACAGCTCGAAGCGCAGCGCGTCGTCGTCGCGCAGCGCCCGGACGAGGGTGAGCAGGTGCTCGCGGGCGACGAAGTAGGTGATCTCCCCGCGGTCGACCAGCACCCGCTGGACGGCGGCGGCGTAGGTGGCCTCGCCGACCGCCTCGGCCAGCGCGTCGGTGACCTCGTCGAACCAGCCGCCGTAGGGTCGCTCGGTGGAGTGCAGCGCGACCGCGCCGCCGGGCTCGACGCGGACCAGACCGCCGAAGCCGGAGGTGTCGCCGCTGCCGGAGACGCCGAACGCGCCCTTGCGGAAGCCGCCGGACGGTGCCGCGACGCCCTGGCTGGCGTCGGCGCCGCTGCGGTCGCCGGGGCCGGTCACCGGGCACCGCCGTACTGCTCGGGCAGCAGGACGGCGTTGCCGCCGCGCCGCTCGATGAGGAACTGGCCGGTGCGGCCGGCCGCCGCGGCCTCCTCGTAGGCCCGCCGGGCCTCCTTGTCGGCGCGGATGCTCGAGGGCATCTCGACCAGCAGGTCGCGGGCGCGGCCCTCGGCCCGGTCCTGCTCGAGTTGGCGGGCCCGCCGGGCGCCCAGCGGCTCGTTCTGGATCTTGTGGTGGAGCTTGAGGATGGCGTCCATCAGCATCTCCGGGCGCGGCGGGCAGCCGGGCAGGTACATGTCGACGGGGACGACGTGGTCCACGCCCTGCACCACCGCGTAGTTGTTGAACATGCCGCCGGAGCTGGCGCACACGCCCATGGCGAGCACCCAGCGCGGCTCGGGCATCTGGTCGTAGATCTGCCGCAGGACCGGCGCCATCTTCTGGCTCACCCGGCCGGCGACGATCATCAGGTCGGCCTGGCGCGGGGAGGCGCGGAAGACCTCCATGCCGAAGCGCGCGAGGTCGTAGCGGCCGGCGCCGGTGGCCATCATCTCGATGGCGCAGCAGGCCAGGCCGAAGGTGGCCGGCCACAGCGACGACTTGCGCGTCCAGTTGACGAGCTTCTCGACCGTGGTGAGCAGGAAGCCGCTCGGCAGCTTCTCCTCGAGACCCATGTGTGTCAGCTCCTCGCCGTCGGGGTCACGCCCGTCAGTCCCACTCGAGGCCGCCGCGGCGCCAGACGTAGGCGTAGGCGAGGAAGACGGTGGCGATGAAGACGACCATCTCGACCAGGCCGAACAGGCCCAGCGCGTCGTTGGCGACGGCCCACGGGTAGAGGAAGACGATCTCGATGTCGAAGACGATGAACAGCATCGCCGTCAGGTAGTACTTGACCGGGAACCGGCCGCCCTGCAGCGGCTGGTCGACCGGCTCGATGCCGCACTCGTAGGCCTCGAGCTTCGCCCGGTTGTAGCGGCGCGGGCCGACGTACGGCGCGACCGCCACGGAGAACAGCGCGAAGGCCGCGGCGAGCGCGAACAGACCCACGATGGGGACGTAGGCCGACAGCACCGGCGCCTCCCTCGGCGACTCGAACGCTTGTGAAGAATTTCACAAACTGGTGCATCGAGCCTATGCCGCGACCCCGGGGGATGGAAGCACCGGGGGTGAGTGAGTTCACATCGGGCGGTCACGGTCCGGTCACGGACCGCCGCGACGGCCAGGTCAGACCGAGGGCGTCAGCCGGGTGAGGACGGCGACCGCGCGGTCGAACCGGTCGCCGTCGCGGCCGTCGGAGAGGTTGCCCATGAGCCGCAGCGCCGCGTTCACCATCGTCGGGCGCTTGAGCCCGTGCGCGGTGGCGAAGCGGACCAGGCCGGGGCGGTCGAGCAGCGCCAGGAAGGCCGTGCCGAGCCGGTGGTGGCGGCCGTAGGCCTCGCGCAGCCGCTCGGGGTAGGCGCGCAGCACCGCTTCGCGGGCCGGGCCCTCGGGTGCGCGCAGCGCGGCGGCCGCCGTCTCACCGGCCATCCGGCCGGTCTCCAGCGCGTAGCTGATGCCCTCGCCGTTGAACGGGTTCACCACGCCCGCGGTGTCGCCGGCCAGCAGCAGCCCCCGGGTGTAGGCGGGGCCGCGGTTGAGCGCCATGGGCAGGCCGGCGCCGCGCAGCGGGGTGACCGCGTGCTCCTCGCCCAGCTGCCACTCCGGCGGCAGCGTCGCCAGCCAGCGGCGCAGCACGGTGCGCGCGTCGGTCTCCCCGCCGCGGCGGGTGTCGAGCAGGCCGAAGCCGACGTTGGCGGTGCCGTCGCCCATGCCGAACGACCAGCCGTAGCCGGGCATGGAGTCGGCGGTCGGGCCCTCGGCGGACAGGTCGAAGGAGATGTCGAGGTAGTCATCCTCGCCGCGCGGCGTCCGCACGTAGCGGCGGACGGCGACGCCGAGCGGCCGGTCCTCGCGGCGGGTCAGCCCGATGGCCTTGGCCAGCCGGCCCGACAGGCCCTCCGCGGACACGACCAGCGGCGCCCGCCAGGTGACCGGCTCCTTCCCGGGCCCGGCCTGCGCGTGCACGCCCGCGACCCGGCCGGCGTCGTCGAGCAGCGGGTCGGTGACGGTGACCTCCTGCTCGAGCCGGGCGCCGGCGGCCACGGCGTGCTCGGCCAGCATCGGGTCGAGGTCCCTGCGCTGCCGGATGAGGCCGTAGGACGGCCAGGAGTCCAGCGACGGCCAGTCGACCTCGACGACCTGCCCGCCGCCGAAGACGCGCAGCCCCCGGTGCCGGACCCAGCCCGCGGCCGGGGAGACGTCGACGCCCATCTCGTCGAGCGCCTTGACCGCGCGTGGCGTGAGGCCGTCGCCGCAGACCTTCTCCCGGGGGAACCGGGCCTTCTCCAGCACGACGACGTCGAGCCCGACGGTGGCCAGCGCCCAGGCGGCCGCCGACCCCGCGGGGCCGGCACCCACCACGACGACGTCGGCACTGCCCCCGGCGGTACCGCCTCCGGCGGTCGGAGTCGTCACGCGCTGGCCCCCTCGGTGCTCGGTCACGGCCCGGGCGGACCGACCGCCCGAGCCTAGGCGGGGCCCCGGCGGGCGGCGGAGGCGAGCGCGGCGACCACCTCGTCGTCGCCGGTCTGGCCGAAGTCGTCGTACCAGCGGCCCACCGCGCCGAACGGCCGCGGGGCGAGCAAGCAGACGACGGCGTCGGCGTCGAGGGTCACGCCGGGCGCGGCGACCGGGACGGCCACGACGACCGCCGCGGGGCCGGTGCGGCGCACGGCGGCCAGGGCGGCGCGCATGGAGGCGCCGGTGGCGAGGCCGTCGTCGACGAGGACGACGGTGCGGCCGGCCGGGTCCGGCGGCGGGCGGTCGCCGCGGTAGGCCGCGCGGCGCCGGTGCAGCTCGGCGAGCTCGGCGCGGCGGACGTCGGCGGCGGCCGCCTCGTCGACCTCGACGCGGGCCAGCACCTCCTCGACGGCGACGCTCTCGACGGTCTCCCCCACCGCCGCGACCGCCCCGACGGCCAGCTCCGGCCGCCAGGGCAGGCCGAGCTTGCGGACGGCGACGACGTCGAGCTCCGCGCCCAGGGCCGCGGCGACCTCGGCGGCGACGAGCACCCCGCCGCGGGGGAGGCCGAGGACCAGCGCGCCGGCGTCGAGCGGGACGGCAGGCGCGGTGGCGGGGTCGGTCAGGCGCGCGGCGAGGTGCCGGCCGGCGTCGCGCCGGTCGGCGAACGGCGGCGGGCCCACCGCGGCCGCCGGGTCAGACCGGCTGCGGCCCCGCCGGCGGCGGCGCGGTCGGGTCGGTCGGGCTCGGCTGCGGCAGCGGGGCCGGCGACGGCGGGGAGATCGGGTCCACCGGGGACGGCGACGGGCCGGGCGGCTCGGGTGCCGGGAACGGATCGGTCATGGACCGACGCTAGTGGAAGGACCCCCTCGCCCCCACCACTCGCAAGCTCGCGGCGGGCCCCTGCGAGGGGGCCGACCGCCGGGCCTACGGGCGGCGGGCTCGGTGCAGCGCCACGATCCCGCCGGTGAGGTCGCGCCACTCGACGTCGGCCCAGCCCGCCGCCTGGATGCGGGTGGCGAGCGCCGGCTGGTCGGGCCAGGCCCGGATCGACTCGGCGAGGTAGACGTAGGCGTCGGGGTTGCTGCTCACCGCGGTCGCGATCCGCGGCAGCGCCCGCATCAGGTACTCGGTGTAGACGGTGCGGAACGGCGCCCACGTGGGGCTGGAGAACTCGCAGACGACGAGCGTGCCACCGGGCCGGACGACGCGGGCGAACTCGCGCAGCGCGGCGTCGGGGTCGGCCACGTTGCGCAGGCCGAAGGAGATGACCAGCCCGTCGACGCTCGCGTCGGCCAGCGGCAGCGCCATCGCGTCGCCGGCCACCATCGGCACCGGCCGCCACGCGCCCGCGCGCAGCATCCCCTGGGAGAAGTCGCAGGCCACCGCCCGCACGCCGCCCGCGGCGAGCTCGACCGTGGAGACGCCGGTGCCCGCGGCGACGTCGAGCACGACGTCCCCCGGCCGGGCGCCGAGCGCCTCGCGGGTGGCCCGCCGCCAGGACACGTCGCGGCCGGCGGACAGGACGGTGTTGGTGAGGTCGTAGCGCCGCGCGACGCCGTCGAACATGGCCGCGACCTCGTGCGGCTGCTTGTCCAGACCGGCCCGCCGTCCGGCGGTGTGTGCGCTGTCTCGCCGGTCCGTCACGGCGCCGACGCTACCGGCCTGCCTACGCTGGGGAGCGTGACAGCCGCGGCGGTGACCTCCCCGGACGCCGTCGCGCCCGCGGTCACCACGGTCGCGCTGCCCGACGCCCCCGACCTGCTGTCGCTGCTGCCGCGCGAGGGCGCCCTGTCCTGGGTGCGCCGCGGCGAGGGGCTGGTCGGCTGGGGCGAGGCCGACCGCCTCGAGGTCTCCGGTCCCGGCGCGCTGGCCGAGGCGGCCGCCTGGTGGGCCGACCGCAGCGCCGCGCTCGCCGTCGACGACGCCGTCGGGGTCCCCGGCTCCGGCCCGGTCGTGTTCGCCAGCATCGCGTTCGACCCGGCCGCGGGGACGTCGGTGTTCGTGGTCCCGGAGGTCGTCGTCGGCCGGCGTGGCGGGCTGGCGTGGATGACCACCACCGGCGACGCCGACCCGCGCGACCTGCCCGCGCCCGCTCCCCTGCCGCCGTCGCCCGCCCGGCTGCGCTACGCCGACGGGGCGCTCGACCCCGCGTCCTGGTGCGGCGCGGTGTCCGCGGCGGTCGCCCGCATCGGCGACGGCGACCTCGCCAAGGTGGTCCTCGCCCGCGACCTGCTGGTCACCGCCGACGTGCCGCTCGACGCCCGCCGGCTGCTCGACCGACTGGCCGCCCGCTTCCCCGACTGCTGGACCTTCGCCGTCGACGGGCTGCTCGGCGCCACCCCGGAGCTGCTGCTGCGCCGCACCGGCCGGCAGCTGTCCGCGCGGGTGCTCGCCGGCACCGCCCCGCGCGGCGCGGGTGCCGACGACGAGCGGCTCGCGGCGGGCCTGCTCGCCAGCCCGAAGGACCGCGCGGAGCACGCCCTCGCCGTCGACTCCCTGGTGCGGGCGCTCGACCCGTTCTGCACCGCGCTGTCGGTGCCGGAGGAGCCCTCGCTGCTGACGCTGCCCAACGTGCGGCACCTGGCCACCGACGTCGTCGGCACGCAGCGCCGGTCCGGGGAGCGCGGGCGCGCGGGACTGCTCGACCTGGTCGACGCCGTGCACCCGACGGCGGCCGTCTGCGGCACCCCGCCCGACGTCGCGCGCGCGGTGATCGCCGAGCTCGAGGGGATGGACCGCGGCCGCTACGCGGGGCCGGTCGGCTGGCTCGACGCCCGCGGCGACGGCGAGTTCGGCCTGGCGCTGCGGTGCGCGCAGCTGTGCGACGACGACCCCGCCTCGGCCCGGCTGTTCGCCGGGTGCGGCATCGTGGCCGGCTCCGACCCGGCCGCCGAGCTCGCCGAGACGCAGTCGAAGTTCGCCGCGTTCCAGGCCGCGCTGGAGAGCTGATGCGGCTGGTCCCGGACCTGCGCTGGGACCACAACGCGCACTACCGGCACCTGTTGCTGCGCGCCGTGCCACCCGGGGCCGCGCGGGTGCTCGAGGTCGGCTGCGGTGCCGGCGACCTCGCCGCCGAGCTCGCCGGGCGGGCGGCGCGGGTGGACGCCGTGGACCGCTCGGCGGAGATGGTCGCGTTGGCCCGCGCGCGGGTGCCGGCAACCGTGCGGGTGGACCGGGCCGACGTGTTGGACCTCGCCCTGCCGGCGGGCGGGTACGACGCCGTCGTCGGCATGAGCGTCCTGCACCACCTGCCCCTGGAGGAGGCACTGCGGGCCCTGGCCGCGGCCCTGCGCCCGGGCGGCGTGCTGGCGATGGTCGCCCTGCCGCGCACCGACCTGCCCCGCGAGCTGCCGCTGGAGCTCACCGCGGCGGTCGCGGACCGTGCCGTCGGGCTGCGGCGGGCCGTGCGCGGGCTCGCCGCCGGAGCCCCCGTGCCGGGCATGCCGATGCGCGACCCGGAGCTCACCGTGCGGGAGGTGCGGGCGCGGGCCCGGGCGGTGCTGCCGGGCGTGCGCGTCCGCCGGCTGCTGTTCTGGCGCTACCTGCTGGTGTGGCAGCGGCCGGCCTGACCGTGGGAAACGGGTCGGCAGGCGACGACGGCGCTGGTTGGCTGGCGCGGTGCGCCCCGTCCCCACCGTCGCCGGTGACCGCTCGCTGCCGCCGCCGTTCGACCACCCGCACGCCTCCGCGGAGGCCCGCGCGGTCGCCGAGCGGGGACGGTCCTGCGCGCCCAGGTCGGGTCCGGCGTCCACGGCACCTCGGTGGCCGGCCAGGACGACCGCGACGAGATGGGCGTCTGCCTCGAGCCACCGGAGTTCGTGACCGGCACCGCGCGGGTGCCGGCGGGCCTGTCGACGACGGCGACCGTGCCGTTCGAGCAGTACCACCGGCACACCGCCTGGGACCGGCCCGGTGGGCTGGCCAACCGCTCCGGCGCCGGCGACCTCGACGTCGTCGTCTACTCGGCACGCAAGTGGGCTCGGCTCGCGCTCGGCGGCAACCCGACGGTCCTCCTCCTGCTGTTCGTGCCGGACGAGGAGGTCGTGGTCCGCACCGAGGCCGGTGCGGAGCTGGTCGCACACGCCGACCGGTTCGTCTCGCGCCTGGCTGCCGACCGCTTCCTCGGCTACCTGCGCGCCCAGCGGGCGGCGATGACCGGCGCCCGCCCCGGCCGCGCGGAGCTGGTCGACGCACACGGGTTCGACGTCAAGTTCGCGATGCACGCGCTGCGGCTCGGGGTGCAGGGCGCCGAGCTGCTCGGTACCGGCCGGATCACCCTGCCGGTGCCGGAGCCGGACCGGGCGTACCTGCGCCGGGTGCGCCGCGGCGAGGTACCGCTCGCCGAGGTGGTCGAGGCGGTCGAGGACGCCGAGGCGCGCCTGCTGGCGCTGCGCGACAGCCCGGCGGTGCCGCCGCTTCCCGACCGCGCCTGGGTGGACGGCTGGCTGCACCGTGCCCACCTCGCGTACTGGGCGTCGCTGCCCTGAGATCGCGGGGTGTCAAGACCTGTCCGGCATCTGTGGACAGGCCCCTGACCTGCGGATACGGGTCGCCGCACCGTGCTCGCGGCGGTAGACTCCGTACATGTGTTCGAGTGGGATCGGCAGCGGTGACGTCCTGGATGACGTCGCCGCGCTGGTCGCCGAGCGCAACCGGATCGACGCGCGCCTGGCCCGCGCGGTGCGGGCGGCGGAGCTGTCCTCCGCTCCCGAACGGGACGGATTGAAGAGCATGGCGTCGTGGCTGCGGGGGCACTGCCGGCTGTCCGGGCGGGAGGCGTCCCGGCCGGCGCACAACGCCCGCGCGCTGGCGCACCTGCCGGTGCTCGCCGAGGCGCACGACGCCGGGCTGGTGACCGCCGCGCAGGTGGCCGTGGCCGCGGAGGTGACCACCCCGGACCGGCTCGCCGCCGCCGCCGCGCAGGGCGTGGACCTGGGCGAGATCGACTCGGTGCTCACCGGCGTGGCGATCGAGCAGGAGCACGACGCCCTGGTCGTCGTGGTGAAGCGGTACTGCACCGCGCTGGATCCCGACGGGCCCGAGCCGGACCCGACCGAGGGGCGGCGCATGTCGGTGGTCCGCCACGCCGACGGCACCGTCTCCTTCCACCTGCACCTCGACCCCGTGGGCGCCGAACGCTTCTCCACCGCGGTGGAGGCACACGTGCAGGCCGACCGGCCCGCCGGCGACGACCGCACCCGCGCCCAGCGGCTCGCCGACGGCGCCGTGCAGCTCGCCGACACCGCCCTCGCTTCGGGCAGCACCCCGCGGCTGCGCGGGGTCAAGCCGCAGGTCGTGGTGAAGGTCGACGCCGAGGACCTCGCCACCGGGCGGGGCAGCGCCCAGCTCGGCTCCGGAGCGCTGGTCTCCGCCGCCCGGGCCCGCTGGCTGGCCTGCGACAGCAACATCGCCCGCGTCGTCATGGGCCCGGACGGCGTCCCCCTCGACCTCGGCCGCGACCAGCGCCTCGCCACCCGGCACATCCGGCGGGCCGCCGAGGTCCGCGACGGCGGGTGCGTGTTCACCGGATGCGGCGCCCCCACCTGGTGGTGCGACGTCCACCACCTGGTCCACTGGCTCGACGGCGGACCGACGTCGCTGGAGAACTCGGCGCTGCTGTGCGAACGCCACCACACCGAGGTCCACTCCGGCTTCCGCGTGCAGCGACAACCGGACGGCCGATGGCACACCTGGCGGCCCGACGGCACCGAGATCCGCACACCCGCAGCGCTGCGGTCCCCGCCCCTCGTCCCCGCCTGAGACGACGAGGACCCCGGCCGCGGGCGGCCGGGGTCCTCGTGTCGGGCGGTGGTCAGCCGACGTAGTTCACGTGCACGTGGTCGAAGTGGTTCGCGGTGACGCCACCGCGGTCCTCCATGGCGCGCCACGCACCGTCGGGCGAGGTGAGGATGCGCTGCTCCCAGATCACGTACTCGACACCGAGCTCGTCCCAGTGGTCCACGTGGTATTGCGCGATGGCGTCGCCGAGGGCGGCATCGCTCATGACCATGTAGTCCAGGGCCTTACCCGAGGGGTGCCCGTCGGGGTCGACGGCGCTGGGCCGGGTGCCGCCGAGGGTGATGTCACCGGCGCCGGGCACCGCGCTCACGACGGCGTTCGCGGCCGCCTGCACCGCGGCGTGGATCGGCCCGGAGCTGTTGGTGATGGTGGCGACGGCGGCCGGCGCGGGCGCCGCGGCGACCTCGGGGGCGGCCTCGGCGAGCGGGGCGACCTCGCCGACCGGCGCGGACTCCCCGGCGTTCGAGCCACCGGCGGGGGCCTCGGCCGGGGTCTCGGCGGGCGCGGGAGCCGGAGCCTCGGCGGGGGCCGCGGCAGGCGCGGGGGCCGGCGCCTCGGCGGGCGCGGCGGCCGGGGCCGCCCCGCTCACCGCGAACACCTGACCCGGGAAGATCAGGTTCGGGTTGCTGCCGATGACGTCGACGTTGCGCTCGTAGAGCTCCCGCCAGCTCTGGGCGTGGGCGGCGGCGATCTTGGCGACGGTGTCGCCCCACCGGACGGTGTAGTCCTCGGTGTCGGCAGCGGCCGGCGCAGGCGCGGCCGGAGCGGCCTCGAGCGGCGCGGGCGCGGCCGGGGCGGCGGGAGCGGCCTCCGGCGCGGGGGCCTCCGCGGCGGGCGCGGCGGGAGCGGGGGCCTCGGCGGCGGCCGCGGTGGTGCCCTCGGCCAGGTACTTGCCGCAGGACGGCCAGGCGCCGACGCCCTGACCGGCGAGGACGGCCTCGGCGATCTCGACCTGCTGGGCGGGGGTGGCGAGGTCGGCGCGCGGGGCGAGCTCGGTGCCGCCGAACGCGGCCCAGGTGGACTGGCTGAACTGCAGGCCGCCGTAGTAGCCGTTGCCGGTGTTGATCGACCAGTTGCCGCTCGACTCGCACTGGGCGACGCCGGACCAGTCGTGGCTGGTCGAGGCGGAGGCGGGCGAGCTGAGGACGCCGATCCCGACGACGGTGGCGCCGGCGGCGACAGGGGCCTTGGCGATGACCTTCTTGGTGCGGACGTAACGGGGTGCGCGGTGCTTGGGCATGGTGATGATCTCCCGATCACCGCCGGCGAGGTGAGCTGTCGGGTTCGGGCGATCGGTGCCCGGCCGCGGGACGCGGCTTCACCCCGGAGACGCGTTCAGGTCAGGCCCCCGTAGGCCGTCACGCGCCGGAAGTGGGTCCCCCACCCCTGCCCTTGGGAGTTGACGTGAGCGACCGGTGGGCAGGGTTTGGCGGACCGGCGCCGCGCTCCGGTGTGCTGAGCGCAGCCAAAACGTTACATATCGTCATGGCAACTGTCGTCGTGTCGCCGGTCACAACGGGGTTGTGGTGTGCTCCAGCGGGGTAACGGCGCCCCTCGGTCGAGGGGCCGGCGAACCCGCTGTCCGGACGATCCACCCTGGTCGCACCCGGTGTCGCGGAGACGGCCCCCGCCCTCCCTCGACGGCCGGGACCAGCGGCGGCCGGTGACGCAGCACACCGGCCGCGCGGGTCAGCTCAGGGCACGGGCGGCGGTCTCCCGCAGCGCGACGGCGAGGTCCGCCTCCGCGCGCTGGTCGGTGCGGACGACGACCACCCGCGGCCCGCCGAGCGCCAGCGCCGCCGGCAGCTCGTCCGCGGCGGTCACCGCGGTGGCCGCCCAGCCCAGCGCCCGGGCGACGGTGACGAGGTCGCGGCCGTGCGGTGTGCCGAACACCCGCCGGTAGTCGCGTTCGTGCGCGGGCCGCCCCGGCTCGAGCTGGGCGAAGATCCCGCCGCCGTCGTTGTCCGGGACGACGACGGTGAGGTCCGGCCGGGCCTCGCCCTCGCCGGTCAGCAGCCCCTGCAGGTCGTGCAGGAACGTCAGGTCGCCCATGAGCGCGACCGCCGGGCCGCCGTGCACCAGTGCGGCTCCGATCGCCGTGGAGATCGTCCCGTCGATGCCCGCGACGCCGCGGTTGGCCAGCACGCGCACGTCGCCGCGCGGCACGGCGAGCCGGTCGACGTCGCGCACGGGCGTCGAGGAGCCGAGCACCAGCAGCGCGCCGGCGGGCAGCGCGGCGACGACGTCGCGGGCCAGGCGGGCGGCGGTCAGGCCGGGAGCGCCGTCGAGCAGCGTGTCCACGGCCGTGCCCACCCGCGCGGCGGCGTCGCGCCAGGCGGCCGCCCACGCGGCGTCCGCGGGGGGCCCGGACGGCGGGGCGGCGCGGGTGACCGACGTGCTGGAGCGGGCGGGGTCGGGCCAGCGCGGGCCGGACACCACCGTCTCCACCCGCACCCGGGGGTCGGCCAGCAGCGCCGAGACCGGCCGCGACAGCGTCGGCCGCCCGAGCACGACCACCCGCGCGGGCCGGTGCTCCTCCAGCCAGTCCGGCGCGCCGAGCAGCAGCGCCCCGCCGCGCACGGCGTCGCCGGTCCACGCCCCGCCACTGGGCTCGGCGACCACGGGCCAGCCCGCGGCCGCGGCGCCCTCGGCCCAGGCCCGGCCGGCCGCCGACGGCCCGTCACCGGCGACCACCAGCGTCCGCGGGGCGTCGGGCAGCGGGTCGGCCGGGGCGAGGGTGGCCCCGCCCGCGGTCCACGCGCCGCCGTCGTCGCGCCCGGCCCACGGGCCGGTGAGCGGGCCCGGCTCCTCCTCCGGCAGCAGCGGGTCGCGCAGCGGCAGGTCGAGCTGCACCGGCCCGGGGTCGCCCGACAGCGCGCCGGTGGCGGCGAGCAGCGCGCGGGAGACCACGGAGCGCCAGTAGCGGTTCTGCGCGGCCTCGCGGCCGGCCTCGGGCACGCCCACGTCGGCCGCCCAGCGCACCGCGCCGCCGTAGAGCCCGGGCTGCTCGATGGTCTGGTTGGCGCCGGTCGACCGCAGCTCCGGCGGCCGGTCGGCGGTCAGCGCGAGCAGCGGCACGCCGGTGACGTCGGCCTCGAGGACCGCGGCGTGCAGGTGCGCGGTCGCCGTCCCGGACGTGGTGAGCACCGGCACCGGCCGGCCGGAGGCGCGGGCCAGGCCGAGCGCGAGGAAGGACGCCGTCCGCTCGTCGATGCGCACGTGCAGCCGCAGCGAGCCCGCGCGCTCCGCGGCGGCGAACGCGAGTGCGACGGGCGCCGAGCGCGACCCCGGGGCGACGACGGCGTCGCGGACCCCGCCGCGGACGAGCTCGTCGACCAGCACGCGGGCGAACGCGGTGGAGGGGTTCACGCGGCCAGCACCGCCGTGAGCCGCCGGCCCCACCGGTCGGTGACGTCGTCGGGCGCGGTCACCTCGGCCAGCCGGTCGGGCTCCACCGCGCGGACGGGCAGGGCGCCGTCGACGGGCAGCAGCGGGTCGGCCGTCACGTCGCCGTCGAGGAGCGCGACCGTCGCCAGGCCGCACGCGAAGGGCAGCTCCGGCAGCGCGGCGGCCAGCGCCACCCCCGCGGCGATGCCGACCGAGGACTCCAGCGCCGAGGACACCACGCAGGGCAGGCCGTGCGCCTCGGCCACCCGCAGCGCCGCGCGCACCCCGCCGAGCGGCTGCACCTTGAGGACGACGACGTCGGCGGCCTCGCGCAGGTCGACCGCGAGCGGGTCGCCGGCCCGGCGCACGCCCTCGTCGACGGCGACCCGCACGTCGACCCGGCGGCGCAGCGCGGCCAGCTCCTCCAGCGTGGCGCAGGGCTGCTCGACGTACTCCAGGCCGACCCGGTCCAGCTCCCGGACCCGGGCGACGGCCGTGTCGACGTCCCACGCGGCGTTGGCGTCGACCCGCACCGCGCCCGCGGGGCCGAGCGCGTCGCGGACGGCCTCCACGCGGGCGAGGTCGTCGGCCGGCGTCTGCCCGGGCTCGGCCACCTTCACCTTCGCCGTCCGGCAGCCCGAGGCGGCCACGATGGCGTGCGCCCGCTCCGCGTCCACCGCCGGCACCGTCACGTTGACGGGAACGGAGTCGCGCACCGGCGCGGGCCAGCCCTCCAGCGCCGCCTCGGCCGCGGCGGCCCACCAGCGGCGGCTCTCCGCCACGCCGTAGTCCCAGAACGGGGAGAACTCGCCCCAGCCGGCGGGCCCGCGCACCAGCACGCCGTCGCGGACGTCGATGCCGCGGAACCGGGTGCGCATCGGCACCGACCACACCGCCGTCGCCGTCGTCCCGGGCGGGAGCGGCACGGAGGTGATCACGGCGGCAAGCGTATGCCGGGCGGGTCGTACCCTCGGGGATCGTGCCCCGGCAGCTCACCGTCCTCCCCGCGCCGGAGGCCCCCGCAGACGTGCTGGGCTCCGCGCTGCCCGCCGTCCGCGCCGCGCTCGAGGGGTCCGCGCCGCTCGCCGTGCTGCCCGCCGGCCCCGCCGCCACGGCCGCCCGGGAGGTGCTCGCCCCGGAGGAGCCGCTCGAGGACGGCGCCGACCTCGTCGTCGTCACCTCCGGGTCCACCGGCGGCGGGCGCGGCGTGCTGCTGCCCGCGGCGGCGCTGCGCGCGTCGGCGACCGCCACCCTCGACCGGCTCGGCGGCCCGGGCACCTGGCTGCTGGCGCTGCCGGTGTCGGCGATCGCCGGGCTGCAGGTGCTCGTGCGCTCGGCGCTGGCCGGCACGCTCCCGGCCGTCCTCGCGCCCGGGGAGGGACTGGCCGCGGCTGCCGCCCGGATGCCCGGCGGCCGCCGGTACACCGCGCTGGTGCCCACGCAACTGCGCCGGTACCTGGACCGCGAGCCGGAGGTGCTGCGCACCTTCGACGCCGTCCTGGTCGGCGGCGCGGCCACCGACCCCGCGCTGCTGGCCCGCGCCCGCGCCGAGGGCGTGGCCGCGGTGACCACCTACGGGATGAGCGAGACGGCCGGCGGCTGCGTGTACGACGGGGTCCCGCTCGACGGCGTCCGCGTGCGGGTGGACGACGACGGGATCGCGATCGCCGGGCCGGTGCTCGCCCTCGGCTACCGCCGCGACCCGGGGGGCACCGCGGCCGCCTTCACCGGCGGGGAGTTCCGCACCCGCGACGCCGGGACGATCGGCGCCGACGGGCGGCTGACGGTCACCGGCCGGCTCGACGACGTCGTGGTCACCGGCGGGGTGAACGTCGCGCCGCAGGCCGTCGAGGGCGCACTGCGCGAGCACCCCGACGTCGCCGACGCCGTCGTCTTCGGCCGGCCCGACGACGAGTGGGGCCAGCGCGTGGTGGCCGCCGTCGTGCCCGCGCCCGGCGCGGCCCCCGAGCTGGCCGCGCTGCGGGCCTGGGTGAGCGGGCGGCTGGGCGGGCCGAGCGCTCCGCGGGAGCTGCACCTGCTCGACGCCGTCCCCACGCTGCACACCGGCAAGCCCGACCGCCGCGGCGTCGCCGCCACGGTGACCCGCTGATGGCCACCCCGGCGCAGTGGGTGGCCGGCGCCCGGCCCCGCACGCTGCCCGCCGCGCTCGCGCCCGTCCTGGTGGGCACCGGCGCAGCCGCCGCGCTCGACGGCTTCCGGCTCGTCCCGGCGCTGCTGGCGCTGCTGGTCGCCCTCGCGCTGCAGGTGGCGGTCAACTACGCCAACGACTTCTCCGACGGGAAGCGCGGCACCGACGCCGACCGGGTCGGGCCGATGCGGCTCGTCGGCTCCGGCGCGGCGCCCGCCCGGCAGGTGCTCACCGCGGCGCTGCTGTCGTTCGCCGTTGCGGCGGGCGCGGGGCTCGCGCTGGCGGCGCTGTCGAGCTGGTGGCTGGTCGCCGTCGGGGCGGTGTGCATCGCCGCGGCCTGGACCTACACCGGCGGCCCGCTCCCCTACGGCTACCGGGCGCTGGGCGAGGTCTTCGTCTTCGTGTTCTTCGGCCTGGTCGCCGTCGCGGGGACGACGTTCGCCCAGACCGGCCGGGTCGAGGGCCTGGCCCTGGCCGCCGCGGTGCCGGTCGGGCTGCTGTCGGTGGCGCTGCTGGTGGTCAACAACCTGCGCGACGTCGAGGGCGACGCCCAGGTGGGCAAGCGCACGCTGGCGGTGCTGCTCGGAGCCACGCGGACCCGGCTGTTCTACGTCGGGCTGCTGGCGGTCGCCTTCGCCGTCGTCGTCGCCATCGGGGTGGTCCGGCCCTGGGCGCTGCTCGCGCTGGCCGCCGCGCCGCTGGCCGTCCCGCCGTCGCGGGTGGTGCTCTCCGGCGGGCGCGGCCCGGCGCTGATCGCCGCGCTGCAGGCCACCGGCCTGCTCACCCTCGCCACCGGCGTGCTGCTGGCGGCGGGGCTCGCCCTCAGCGGCTGATCGCGCTCAGGCGGGCTGGTCGCCCGACAGCCGGGTGCGGAACTCCTCCTTGGCCCGGCGCTTCTCCTCCGCGCGCAGGACCAGGGCGACGCTCAGCTGCTCGCGGGAGCGGCGGAGCAGGAAGTAGGCCACCGGCATCGACGCCACGAGGCCGAACAGCAGGCCGGACCAGAAGTCGAGGCCGACCATCCACAGCACGACGGTCAGCAGCGCGAAGACGGCCAGCCGGCCGACGGTGTGCATCACCAGCCAGGGCAGCACCCTCGGCCGCGGCAGCGGCTTGCCGTCGGGGCCCACCGGGGTGCGCGCCTGCTCAGTCATGTCGTCCCTCCCACTTGGTCGAGAGCACCACGGTCGTGCGGGTGCGCGCGACGCCCTCGATCCTGTTCAACGCGTTGATGGCGGCCTCCAGTGCCGGGATGTCGGTCACCCGCACCTTGAGCACGTAGCCCTCGCTGCCGGCCACCCGCCAGCAGTCCTCGACCTCGGGCATCGCCCGCAGCGCCGCCTCGACGCCGGTGTCGTCGACCGAGTCGCTCTCGATGACGCCCACCAGCGCGGTGACGTCGAGGCCGAGGGCGGCGGGGTCGACGACGGCGCGGTAGCCGGTGATCACCCCGGCGGTCTCCAGCTTGCCCACCCGCTCGTGCACGGCCGGCGCGGAGAGGCCGACCTGCCGGGCGAGCTCGGCGTAGCTGGCCCGTCCGTTGGCGCGCAGCAGGTCGACGAGCTGTCGGTCGACGGCGTCGATGGGGCACTCCGTCCAGGAGGGGGCGAGGGACCGGAGGCGGCGAGCCGCGCTCCGCCCTCCGAGTATCCCCGCGGTCGTACAGTGGCGGGGAGACGAGGAGGTGGGCCCGGTGGCTCCGTTGTTCCTGCTGGTGGTCGCCGTGGTCGTGGTCCTGCTCGTGATGCGGGCGACCGCCGCGGCCGGCCGGGGGGTGCGCCCCCAGCGCCCGGCCCGCCGTCCGCGCCCGCCGCGCGCCACGCGGCCGGTCGCGCCCGACGACGACCCGGAGTTCCTGCGCGAGCTCGGCCGCCGCGCCCGCCGCGACGACGGGTCGCCCGCCTAGTCGCCAGGTGGCAGGCGGCCGCTCAGGCCGCGGTGCCGCCGAAGATCCGGCGCCAGCCGCGCCGCGTGGGCGGCTCGGCGTCGTCCCCGACGCCGTCCGCGGGGTCGTCCCCGAGGACGTCCCGCGGGTCCGGGACGGCCGGGACGGCGTCCATGCGCGTGGTCTCCCGCAGCACGTCCTCCGCGGCCTCGACGACGGCCCGCTCGGCGTCCGCGTCGACGGCCCCGACGACCTGGGCGGGCTCGCCGGCCGGCCGGGCGTCCTGGGCCGCCGCGCGGTCGATGCCGCCGGGCCAGCCGAGGCCCCCACCGGTGGTGGTGTCCCCGGGCCAGCCCAGGCCGCTCTCCGTGCCGCCGTCCGTCCCGTTGTCCGTGCTGCTGCCGGTGCCGCCGTCGGGCGAGCCGTCGGCGGTGGCGTGCCGGGTGCCGGAGGCGGCGCCGTCCTGCGACGCGAGCGCTGCGGCGACGATCGGGTCGGTGCCTGCTCCGTCGGCGGCGGCGTGCCTACCCACGGTCAGCCCCCGTGCGTGCGGTCATGGCGACAAGTGGAGCACGCAGCGGGAGCGACGGGCGTCCGGACCCCGAACGGGAGGGGCGGGACGCGTGTGCTGGGACCCGTGGGGCGGAAGTCAGTTGACCCCGCCGTAACTGTGCAGCCCGGTGGACACCATGTTCACGTAGAGCAGGTTGAACACCATGACCGCGAGGCCGACCACGTTGACCCACGCCGCGGGCCGGCCGCGCCAGCCGGCGGTCGTGCGGGCGTGCAGGTAGGCGGCGTAGACCACCCACGCGATGAAGGCCCAGGTCTCCTTGGGGTCCCAGCCCCAGAACCGGCCCCAGGCGCTCTCGGCCCAGATGGCGCCGGCGATGACGGCGAAGGTCCAGATCGGGAAGCCGAAGACGGCGGTGCGGTGCGCGACGCGGTCGAGGGTGGCCGCCGACGGCATCCGGGCCACCAGCCGCGAGGACGACGGGTCGCCGCCGCGGGCCTCGTACCGCGACCGGACCAGGTAGAGCACGCTCGCGATGCCGCTGACGAAGAAGACGCCGAAGCCGAGGATCGCCGTCGACACGTGCACGGCCAGCCAGCTCGAGCGCAGGGCCGCTACCAGCGGGCCGCCCTCGACGTAGAGGAACAGGCCGATCGCGACCATGCTGACCACGACCGGGGCGAGCACGAACAGGCCCAGGTGGCGCAGGCCCGGCGAGCGCAGCGCCAGCACCAGGAAGGCCACCACGGCGACGAGCACGACCGCCGTGGCGAACTCGTACATGTTGCCCCAGGGCAGCCGGTCGGTGGCCATCCCGCGGGTGACCAGCACGCCGGCGTGGGTGAGCGCCCCGACGGTGGCCAGCAGCATCGCCACCCGGCCCCAGCGGCGCACCGACGGCGCGTCCTCGGGCAGCGCGCCCGGGTCCGCCGGGGACTCGGGCGGCAGCTCCGCGGCGCCCCCGCCGGCGGTCACCAGCGCCCGCTCCCGGGCCGGGCGGCGGCCGAACGCCAGCTGCGCGCAGAACGCGACGGTGGCCAGCGAGTAGAGGCCCACGCTGGTGGAGAACAGGGTGTCCGACAGGCCGGACAGCTGGTCGGGGGTCACGCGGATGTTCCTCCGGTCGAGGATGCGCTCCCGGACGGGGCGCGGTCGGCACGGGCGGGGTCTCGGCTGGCGAGGACCGCCCGCAGGTCGTCGGTGAGGGCCGCGAAGCGCGGCGCGCCGTCGCCGCTGCCGCGGGTCAGCGCACCGACGTCGAGCACCGTACCGCCGGTGGCGGGGTCGGTGTCGGCGCGGGCGAAGACCCGCTCGCGGCGCAGCAGGAGCATCCCGAGCAGGCCGGCGAGCACCGCGATCGCGGCGCCGAGCACCCACACCTGGCCGGGGTCGTGCGAGAACTGCAGGGCGGCGAACTCCGAGTACCCGTCGAAGGTCACCGTGGTGCCGTCGGGCAGGTCGAGCGACTCCCCCACCGACAGGTTGCCGCGGGCCACCTCGGTGAGCCGGCCGCGCTCGATCTGCGACTGGTCGAGGGAGTAGACCGACTGCGGCAGCCCGGAGTCCAGGCCGAGGTAGCCCTGGAAGGCCACGACCGCCACCTGCGGCGCGAGGGGCCGCGGGTCGATCGAGGTCAGGATGTCGTCCTGCACCAGCCCGGTGGGGGCGAAGAAGCCCTGCAGCGCGAGCTGGTCGTCGGAGCCGGCGCCGAGGTCGGGCAGCTTGAGGGCGCCCTCGCTGGACATCGTCGACTGCTCGACGGGCAGGAACGGCGCGGAGACGTCGGCGAAGGTGCGTCCGTCGGGCAGCGTCACGGTGAACCGCGGGCTGAAGCCGTGGCCGGTGACGTAGACGCGGTCGCCGTCGACCCGCAGCGGGTCGTTCACGCCGATGACCTCGGGGCTGCCCTCCTCGCCGGGGGCGCCGTAGGTGATGTCGGCGGTGAAGGAGGCCGCCGTCAGGTTCTCCTCGTACTCCGCGCGGAAGTCCTCGAGGCCGACGCAGACCGGCGAGAGGTCGCCGCTGTCGACCAGGGCACCTGCGGAGTAGGTGTCGTACTGCTGGAACGAGTTGCAGAACCGGTCGCCCTCGGTGACCAGGATGCTGCCCTCGTAGCCCCACAGCTTGCCGCCGGCGAGGCCCAGCAGCAGCGCCACCAGCGCGAGGTGGAAGACCAGGTTGCCGGTCTCCTTCAGCAGCCCCTTCTCCGCGGACAGCTCGGCCACGCCCCCGCGCTCGCGGCGCACGACGCGGTAGCGGCGGACCCGCAGCTCCTCCTCGACGGCGTCGAGGGCGGCGCCGGCCGGCAGCGTCGTGTCCAGCCGGGCGGAGTCGGGCAGCCGGGTCAGCCGGCGCGGGGCCGGGGGCGGCGGGGTGCGCAGGGCGCGGGCGTGCTCGAGGGCGCGCGGCAGCACGCAGCCGATCAGCGAGACGAACAGCAGCAGGTAGACCGCGGCGAACCACGGGGAGCTGAAGACGTCGAACAGGAAGAGGTCGTCGAGGACCGGCGCGAGCGTCGGGTGGTCGGCGAAGTACTGCTGGACGTTGGCCTGCGACAGCGAGCGCTGCGGCAGCAGCGAGCCGGGGATGGCGGCGAGCGCGAGCAGGAACAGCAGCACGATCGCCGTGCGCATGGCGGTCAGCCGGCGCCACTGGCGCAGCAGGAACCCGCCGAGACGGCGGACCGCGGAGGGGCGCGCGGGCGAGGACGGCGGGGGCGCGGCGGCCGGCCGGGGCGGGGCGACGGTGCTCACAGCGCCGACTCCCCCAGGCCGGTGGCGGCGAGCCAGGCGCGCAGCCAGGCCATCATCTCGGTCCACGCGCCGGTGACCAGCAGCAGACCGACCAGCACGAGCACCGCACCGCCGAACCGGGTGACCGCGCGGGCGTGCCGGCGCAGGAACGTCGTCGCCCCGACCGCCCAGCGGGCGCCGAGGGCGACCAGCACGAAGGGCACCCCGAGGCCGACGCAGTAGGCGACCGACAGCAGCGCGCCGCGACCGGCGGTGGCCTCGGTGTAGGCCAGCGAGTAGACCGCCGACAGCGTCGGGCCCAGGCACGGCGTCCAGCCCAGGCCGAACACGACGCCGAGCAGCGGCGCCCCGGCGAGGCCCGCCGCCGGGCGCACCGACAGCCGGGCGGTGCGCTGCAGCAGCGGCAGCCACCCGAGGAAGGCCAGGCCGACGACGATGACGACGACGCCCATCACACGGGTGATCACGTCGTCGTACTGCACGAGCAGCCGGCCCAGCCCGCCGAACGCGGTGCCCACGGCGACGAAGACGGCGGTGAAGCCCAGCACGAACAGCAGCGCGCCGAGCACCATCCGCCCGCGCGGGGAGCGCTCGTCGGTGCGGACGGCGGTGGCCGTCGCCCCGGGCGCCGCGCCGTCGCCGGCGGGCGCGGGGGCCGTGCGGGCGCCGCTCGCCGCCCCGCTGCCCACGAGGCCGGTGACGTAGGAGAGGTAGCCGGGCACCAGCGGCAGGACGCAGGGTGAGGCGAAGCTGACCAGCCCGACGAGGGCGGCGACGGCGGCGGCGACCAGCAGCGGCCCGTCGGTGACCAGCGCGGCGAACTCCTGTCCCACGTCAGCCCTCCCCGAGCAGCAGGTCCAGCACGGCCCGCAGGTCGTCCTGCGACACCTCGCCGGTGTAGACGGCCGCGACCCGGCCCTCCCGGTCCAGCACGATCGTGGACGGGATCGCGTTGGCCGGGTAGTCCCGGAACGTCAGCGCGACCTCGCCGGCGGGGTCGTAGAGGGAGGGGAACTCGATGCCCTGGGTGTCGACGAACGCCTGGCCGAACTGCTCGTCGGCCTCCTTGACGTTGAGCCCGAGGAACTCCACGCCCTCGTCGCGGACCTCGGCGTAGACCTCCTGGAACTGCGGCGTCTCCACCCGGCAGGGCGCGCACCACGAGCCCCAGAAGTTCAGGACGGCGATCCGCCCGTCGAGCTCGTCGGACGTCCAGTCGCCGCCGCCGAGCAGCGTCCCGCCGAAGTCGGGGGCCGACTGGCGCTCGCCCTCCGGGATCACCTCGCCGGCGGGGGTGCCGGCGACGAAGCGGAACTGCCCGCCGTTGGTGACGTCGACCTGGTCGTCGCCGGTGGAGCAGCCGGTGAGGACGGCGAGCCCGGCCACCGCGGCCAGCAGGGCGCGCCTCCCGGGGCCCCCGCGGGAGCGTGGAGCGCCAGCGGAGCGCTCTCGTGGGGTGGTCATGCGCCGGGGACGGCGTCGGGGTCGGTGGCCCCCGCCGGCTCGGCGTAGTCGATCCGCGCGACGGAGTCGCCCTCGTACGTCACCGAGGTGACGCTGGCCAGCCCGCACTGCCGGCGGCGCGGGTCGTGCGCGTACCTCCTGCCCTCCAGGTGCAGCCGCAGCGTCCAGATCGGCAGCTGGTGGCTGACGCAGACGGCGGCCCCGCCGCGCGCGGCGTCGCGGGCGGCCTCGACGGCGAGCAGCATCCGGGCGGCGATCTCCACGTACGGCTCGCCCCACGAGGGCCGCACCGGGTTGCGCAGCCGCCACCAGTTGCCGGGCGAGCGGAACACGCCCCGGCCGCCGGCCACCCGCAGCCCCTCGAAGGCGTTGCCGGCCTCGATGAGCCGCTCGTCGACGGCGACGTCCAGGCCGAGCGCGTCGGAGACCGGCGCGGCGGTCTGGCGGGCGCGCTCCAGCGGGCTGGACACCAGGTGCGTGACGCCGCGGCCGGTGAGCCACTCGGCGGCCCGGCGGGCCATGTCCTCGCCGGCCCCGGACAGCCGGTAGCCGGGCAGCCGCCCGTAGAGCACGCCCTCGGGGTTGTGCACCTCCCCGTGCCGCAGCAGGTGGACGACGGTCGTCTCCATCAGGGCTGCAGCTCCTGGGCGTCCTTGGCGTCCTCGTCGGACGGCGCGTCGGCGGGGTCGGCGGCCGCGGCGGCACGGGCGGCGGCGGGCAGCGCGTCGAGCACCCGCTCCACGGCCTCGTCGTCGAGCGCGGCGCTGACGAACCAGGCCTCGAACGCCGACGGCGGCAGGTACACGCCGCGGGCGAGCATCTCGTGGAAGAAGGCGCGGTGCGCCGCGACGTCCTGGGTGCGGGCGTCGTCGTAGTCGCGCACCTGGCGCTCGTCGGGGACGAAGAACACCGAGAACATCGAGCCGGCCTGCTGCACGCGGTGCGGGACGCCGGCGGCGAACAGCGCCGCGCTGGCCGCGCCGCGCAGGGTCACGGCGACCTCGTCGCAGCGGGCGTAGACCTCGTCGGTGCAGTGCCGCAGCGTGGTGAGCCCGGCGGCGACGGCGACCGGGTTCCCCGACAGCGTGCCGGCCTGGTAGACGGGCCCGACGGGGGCGAGCTGCTCCATGAGGTCGGCGCGGCCGCCGAACGCCGCGGCCGGCAGCCCGCCGCCCATGACCTTGCCGAAGGTGAACAGGTCGGCGTCGACGGGGTCGAGGCCGTACCAGCCCGAGCGGGACACCCGGAAGCCGGTCATCACCTCGTCGAGCAGCAGCAGCGCGCCGTGCTCGGCGGTGATCCGGCGGAGGGAGGCGTTGAAGCCGTCCAGCGGCGGGACGACGCCCATGTTGCCCGGCGCCGCCTCGCTGACGACGACGGCGATGTCGGACCCGCGCTCGGCGAAGACGGCCTCGACCGCGGCGACGTCGTTGTAGGGCAGCACGATCGTGTCGGCGGCCGCGCCGGTGGTGACGCCGGGGGTGTCGGGCAGGCCGAGGGTGGCCACGCCGGAGCCGGCGGAGGCCAGCAGCGCGTCGACGTGGCCGTGGTAGTTCCCGGCGAACTTGACGACCAGCGGGCGGCCGGTGGCGCCGCGGGCCAGGCGCAGCGCGGAGAGCACCGCCTCGGTGCCGGAGTTGACCAGCCGCACCCGCTCGACCGGGGCGACGCGGTCGACGATCTCCTGCGCGAGGTCCAGCTCGCCCTCGGTGGGCGTGCCGAAGGAGAACCCGCGGCGGGCGGCCGCGGTGACCGCCTCGACGACGGCCGGGTGGGCGTGGCCCAGGATCATCGGCCCCCACGAGGCGACGAGGTCCACGTAGCGGCGGCCGTCGGCGTCGGTGAGCCAGGGCCCCTGCGCCTGCGCCATGAAGCGCGGGGTGCCGCCCACGGCGCGGAAGGCGCGCACCGGCGAGTTGACCCCACCGGGGGTGAGGCGCTGCCCGCGGGCGAACAGGTCGGCCGAGACGGGGGCCGCGTAGTCGTACCGGGTCGTGTCCAGCGAGGTCACGGCCCCAGTGTCCCCCTGCCGCCCGGGCGGCCGTCGGGGGTGTCGCGGTCGGCGGGGTGTGACCCTGCGCTCCCCGGCACCGCGGCGAGCAGGGCCGCGGACAGCGCCGCGGGGTCCCGCGTGGGCACGAGCACGGTGCGCCCGTCGGTCAGCCGCAGCGGCAGCCCGGTGCGCCCGCGCGGCACCGACCAGCCGCCGCCGAGCACCGGGGCGCCGGCGTCGACGCCCGCCGTCCCCTCGCGGACGGCGCGCAGGTGGGCGGCGTCGACGTCGGCCAGCGGCACCCGCTCGCGGCCCACCGACAGGGCGCCGTCGGGGCCCGCGGCGTCGACCCGGACGGTCCACGCCCGCCGCCCGGCGAGGCAGCCGGAGGCGACGACGCCGAGGACGGCCACGACGGCGACCAGCCACAGCAGCGGCGGCACGTCGGGCCCGGGCAGCACCAGGTCCAGGACGCCGAGGAGCCCGAGGACCCCGGCGACCGTCCAGAACGGCCGCCAGGAGCCCCCGGGCTCGACGTGTCCCACGGTCAGCGGGTGAGCAGCCGCGCGGCCTCGACCGCCCAGTAGGTGAGCACCTGGCCGGCGCCGGCCCGCCGGATGGCGGTGAGCGTCTCGAGGATGGCCCGCTCGCGGTCGATCCAGCCGTTGGCGGCGGCCGCCTCGACCATCGCGTACTCGCCGCTCACCTGGTAGGCGCTCACCGGGACGTCGACGGCGTCGGCGACCCGGGTGACGATGTCCAGGTAGGGCAGCGCGGGCTTGACCATGACGGCGTCCGCGCCCTCGGCGAGGTCCTGCGCGACCTCGCGCAGCGCCTCGTCGGCGTTGGGCGGGTCCATCTGGTAGGTCGAGCGGTCGCCGAACTGCGGCGCCCCCTCGGCGGCCTCGCGGAACGGGCCGTAGAAGCCGCTCGCGTACTTCGCCGCGTAGGCGAGGATCGGCGTCTCGGTGAAGGCGCGGGAGTCCAGCGCCCGGCGGATCGCCGCGACCTGCCCGTCCATCATCCCGCTGGGGGCGATGACGTGGGCGCCGGCCTCGGCCTGGGCGATGGCCACCGAGGCGTAGCGGTCCAGCGTCGGGTCGTTGTCGACGACGCCGGCCGGCGTGACCAGGCCGCAGTGCCCGTGCGAGGTGTACTCGCACAGGCACAGGTCGGCGATGAGGACCAGCTCGTCGCCGAGGTCGGCCCGCAGCTCGCGGAGCGCGACGTTGACGATCCCGTCGGCGGCGTCGGCCTGGGAGCCGGCCTCGTCCTTCTCGGCGGGGATGCCGAAGAGGACGAGGCCGCCGATCCCGGCCTCCGCCGCCTCGTGCGCGGCCTTCCGCAGCGAGTCGGTCGTGTGCTGGACGACGCCGGGCATCGAGCCGATCGGGACCGGCTCTGAGATGCCCTCCTTGACGAACACCGGCAGCACCAGGTCGGCCGGGGCCACCCGGGTCTGCGCGGTGAGGCGGCGCAGCGCGGGCGTCGACCGCAGCCGGCGCCCGCGCGCGAAGCCCGGGTTCGACCCGCCCTGCGCCGGGGTCACTCCCCGGCCTCCGCCCGCTTGGCCTCGGCGTACTCGGCCAGCGCGTCGACCAGCGGCGCGACGGCGGCCGTCTCCGGCTGCACGTCGACCCGCAGGCCGAACTCCTGCGCGGTCGCGGCGGTGGCGGGGCCGATCACCGCGACGACGGTCTTGGCGTGCGGCTTGCCCGCGATGCCGACCAGGTTGCGCACGGTGCTCGACGAGGTGAAGCACACCGCGTCGAAGCCGCCGCCCTTGATCGCCTCGCGGACCGGCGCCGGCGGCGGGGCCGCCCGGACGGTGCGGTAGGCGGTGACGTCGTCGATCTCCCAGCCGCGCTCCTGCAGGCCCGCGGCGAGGGTCTCGGTGGCGATGTCGGCGCGCGGCAGCAGCACCCGGTTGATCGGGTCGAGCACGTCGTCGAACTCGGGGAAGTCGGCCAGCAGGCCCTCGCTGGACTGCGCGCCCGAGGGGACGAGCTCGGGCACGATGCCGAACGAGCGCACCGCCTCGGCGGTCTGCTCGCCGACGCAGGCGACCTTCACGCCGGCGAACGCGCGGGCGTCGAGGCCGAGCTCGGCGAACTTCTCGCGCACGGCCTTCACGGCGTTGCCGGAGGTGAACACGATCCAGCCGTAGCGGCCGGTGACCAGGCCCTTGACGGCGCGGTCCATCTGGGCGGCGCTGCGCGGCGGCTCGACGGCGATCGTCGGCACCTCGACCGGCACCGCGCCGTAGGCCCGCAGCCGCTCGCTCATCTCGCCGGCCTGGTCCTTGGTGCGCGGCACGAGCACCCGCCAGCCGAACAGCGGGCGGCTCTCCCACCAGGAGAGCTTGCCGCGCTTGTCGACGGCCGAGCCGACGGTGGCCACGACCGGGCCGGTGAGGCCGCCGAGGTCGGCGGTCTTCTCCGCGACGGCGGAGAGCTTCGCGGTGACGCTCCTCTGGCCGGTGCCCGAGCCGCCGGTGGTGACGACGACCGGGGTGCTGCCGGACAGGCCGCCCTCGACGAGCCGGGTGGCGGCGTCGGGGAGCTGCTCGGCACCGGCCTGCAGCACCACGGGGGCGCCGAGCGCGGCGGCCGCGGTGGCGAGCGCGGCGACGTCGGTCCCGCCGTCGCGGATGTCGGCGGTCAGCGAGGTGCCGCCGAGCGCGACGCCCGCGTAGGCGGGCACCGCGGTGGACGGGGCGACGCCGGGGACGACGTCGAAGGGCACCGACGTGCGGCAGACGGCGAGCACCTCCTTGACGGCGGCCTCGGAGGTGTACGGGTCGCCGGCGACGAGCCGGACGACGACCTCGCCGTTCTTGGCGGCGGCGACGGCGCTCTTGGCCACCTCGGCCGGCTCGCCGCTGACGGTGGTCGGCTCGAGGCCGGGCCGGTCCTCGCGCACGGCGTCGGTGAGGGCGGCCGGCACGTCGGGGTCGACGAGCACGGCCGTGGCCTCGGCCAGCGCGGCCGTGGCCCGGGCGGTCAGCATCCCGGGGTCGCCGGGGCCGGCGCCGACGAAGACGACGCGGCCGGGGGTCTTGCGGAAGCGCGTCATCGCGAGCTCCTGGTCCTTCTGGGGGTCGATGCCCTGGGGAGGGCGTGTGCGGGGGTCTGGGGGTGCGGGTCCCGGCGGATCACCGGGAGGCCGCCATGAGCGCGGCGGCGCCGCGGTCGAGCAGGTCGGCGGCGAGCTCGCGGCCGAGCCGCTCCGCGTCGCCGACCGGGCCGGTGAGCGAGCCGCGGACGCCGTCGCTGCCGTCGATCGCGGTCACCGACGCGCGCAGGTACAGCTCCGGGCCGTCGTCGCCCTCGGCGAGCTCCGCGTAGGCGGCGACGGGGGCGCTGCACCCGGCCTCCAGCGCGGCGAGCGTGGTCCGCTCGGCGAGCACGGCGGCGCGGGTGTCGGGGTCGTCGAGCGCGGCGAGCAGCGCGCGCGTGCGCTCGTCGTCGGCCCGGCACTCGACGGCGAGCGCGCCCTGCGCGGGCGCGGGCAGCACCTGCAGCGGGTCGAGGGTCTCGGTGACCACCTCGAGCCGGCCGAGGCGGGCGAGCCCCGCGCGGGCGAGGACGACGGCGTCGAGGTCGCCGGGGACGACGCGGGCCATGCGGGTGTCGACGTTGCCGCGGATCGGCACGATCTCCAGTCCCAGGCCCAGCGCCCGCAGCTGCGCGACGCGCCGCGGGGCCCCGGTGCCGACGCGGGCGCCGGCCGGCAGCTCGCCGAGGGTGAGCCGGTCGCGGGCGACGAGGGCGTCGCGCGGGTCCTCCCGCGGCGGGACGGCGGCCAGCACCAGGCCGGGCTCGGGTGCGGTGGGCAGGTCCTTGTAGCTGTGCACGGCGACGTCGACGGTGCCCTCGAGCAGCGCCTGGCGGATCGCGGTGACGAAGACGCCGGTGCCACCGAGCTGCGCGATCGCCGCGGAGTTGCGGTCGCCCTCGGTGCTGATGTGCACGAGCTCGACCGGCACGCCGGCGGCCGCGCTGAGCGCGTCGGCGACGGTCTGGGACTGGGTGCGGGCCAGCTGGCTGGCGCGGGTGCCCAGCCGCAGGGTCGCGGTGGTCTGCGGGCTCACGCGGCACCGCCGGGGCGCAGGTCGTCGGGGTCGACGGCGACCGCCTGGGCCAGCCGCGGGCCGTCGGCGGGGACCTCGGCGTCGAGGCCCAGGCCGAACAGTGCGCGCAGGGCGTCGGCGTAGTCGACGCCGCCGGGCGTGCTGGCCAGTTCCTTCACCCGCACGGTCGGCTCGTGCAGCAGCTTGTCGACGACGCGGCGCACGGTGCGGGCGATCTCGCCGCGGGCGCGGGCGTCGAGGTCGGGCAGCCGGGTGGACAGGCGCAGCAGCTCGGCGTCGACCACCTCGGCGGCCTGGCTGCGCAGCGCGGAGACGGTGGGCGCCACGGCGGCGGCCTGCCGCTCGGCGCGCAGCAGCGCGGTCTCGGCCTCGATGAGGGCGTGCGCGGCGGAGACGTCGTCGGCGGCGACCGGGCCGGCGCCGTCCTCGCCGGCGGCCGAGCGCTCGCCCTGCAGCAGGGCCAGGTCGACGACGTGCACGCCGGGCAGCGCGGCCACGCCGGGGTCGACGTCGCGGGGCAGGGCCAGGTCGACGACGGCCAGCGGGCACCCGCCGCGGTCGGCCATGGCGGCGGCGACGACGTCGGTGCCCACGACCAGGCCGGTGGCGCCGGTGCAGGTGACCACGACGTCGGCGTCGGCGATCGCCGCGCGCAGGTCGGCGAGCTCGGCGGTGCCGCCGTCGACGGCGGCGGCCAGCCGCGCGGCCGACTCCGGGGAGCGGCTGGCGACGGTGACCAGGGCACCGCGACGCGACAGCGTGGTGGCGGCCAGCGCGCCCATCGAGCCGGCGCCGACGACCAGCGTGCGGCGGCCGGCCAGCGGGCCGACGCGGTCCTCGGCGTGGTCGAGGGAGACGGTGACGAGGTTGGCGCCGGCGCGGTCGATGCCGGTCTCGGAGTGCACGCGCTTGCCGACGCGCAGGGCGTGCTGGGCGACCGGGTGCAGCGACCGGCCGACCGTGCCCTCCTCCTGGGCGAGGGCGTAGGCGGCGCGCAGCTGGCCGAGCACCTGGGTCTCGCCGACGACCATCGAGTCGAGCCCGGCGGCCACGGTGAACAGGTGCGCGACGGCCTGGTCCTCGTAGTGGACGGTCACGTACGGGGTGAGCTCCTCGACGCCGGCGCCGGACTGGCGGGCCAGCACGCGGCTGACCTCGGCGACGCCGCCGTGGAAGCGGTCGACCTCGGCGAAGACCTCGATGCGGTTGCAGGTGGCGAGGACCAGCGCCTCGCTGACGTGGTCGCTCTCGACGAGCTCGTGCAGCGCCTTGACCTTGTCGTCGGTGGTCATGGCGAACTGCTCGAGCAGCGCCACCGGCGCCGTCTGGTGGCTGATGCCGACCGACAGCAGGCTCATGCCATCCCCCCGGCGGGCGCGAGGGCGTCCAGCCGGACGCCGGGGACGGCGCCGCGCTGCTTGTCGAGGAACGCGAGGACCTGCAGCTCGACGGAGAGGTCGACCTGGCGGACGTCGACCCCCGCGGGCGCGCTCAGGGTCACCGGCGCGAAGTTCAAGATGCTCCTCACCCCGGCCGCGGCCAGCCGGTCGCAGACCGGCTGGGCCACCTCGGC
Organism: Geodermatophilus nigrescens; assembly: GCF_900129495.1. GTDB lineage: Bacteria > Actinomycetota > Actinomycetes > Mycobacteriales > Geodermatophilaceae > Geodermatophilus > Geodermatophilus nigrescens. Next base: position 426,023 of record NZ_FQVX01000003.1, on the reverse strand, counting down.
CGGTGTCGCGATGACCCCGATCGTCGCCCCGGTGGCGGCCACGACGTCCTCGAGCTCGGCCACCGGGCGCACCGGGAGGCCGCCGATCTGCTGCCCCACCCGGGCGGGCGAGGCGTCGAAGAGCCCGACGAACTCGAAGCCGCGGCTGCCGAAGCCGCCGTAGCCGGCGAGCGCCGCGCCGAGGTTGCCGATGCCGACGAGCACGCAGGCGTGGGCGGTCTCCATGCCGAGCACGCCGGCGATGCGGTCACGCAGGGTGGACACCTCGTAGCCGACGCCGCGGGTGCCGCAGGGACCGAGGTGGGAGAGGTCCTTGCGCAGCCCGGCCGGGTTCACGCCGGCCGCGGAGGCCAGCTCACCGGAGGAGACGGTGCGCCGACCGCCGTCGGCCAGGCCGGTGAGCACCCGCAGGTACACGGCCAGCCGGGCGACGGTGGCCTCCGGGATCCGGGGCCGCGACTGCATCACGGGCCTACTCCACAGCGGTCGCGCCCGGGCGACGGCGGGAGCCGAGGGGGGCGGACGACATCGGGGATCCGGGCGGTCGGCCGCCCGGCGTCTGCCACGGTAACCGCTTGTGAACGCAGGAACAAAGTCGCGCGGGGGCACTCGGGCCCCGGGCCTGCGCGGATGCCGCGACCTGTGTCCGACACCATACCCGCGCGGATGACGGGGAGCCCTGGGGTCAGCCGGTCCCGAGGTCGCGGCGCAGGCGCGCGACGTCGACGGTGAAGTAGGAGTGCTCGCGGCCGTCGAGCAGCACCACCGGCACCCGGTCGCCGTACTCGGCCTGCAGGTCGGGGTCGGCGTCGACGTCGACCTCCCGGCTGGTCACCCCGGCCTCCGCGGCGAGGCGCGCGAGCGTCTCGGCCGCGGTGACGCACAGGTGGCACCCGGCGCGGGTGAGCAGCGTCAGCCGGGCCTCGGGACCGGTCACGGGGCCACCTCCCCGGTCGCCGGCTCGCCGGTCTCCAGGCCGAGCTCGCGCAGCCGGGCGCGGCTGACCTTGCCGGTGAGCGAGTGCGGCAGCGCCGGGCGGAACACCACCGTCGTCGGCACCTTGTAGCGGGCCAGCGACGCGGCGGCGTGCGCCCGCAGCGCGGCCGCGTCCACCTCCGCGCCGGGGACGGTCACCACCACGGCGACGACGGCGGCGCCCGTGCGCGCGTCGGGCACGCCGATGACCGCGCTCTCGGCGACGGCGGGGTGCGCGTCGAGCACCCGCTCCACCTCGGCCGGGTAGACGTTGAAGCCGCTGACCAGCACGAGGTCGCTGCGCCGGTCGACCAGGCGCAGGTCGCCGTCGGCGTCGCGGTGGGCGAGGTCCCCGGTGGCCAGCCAGCCCGCGGCGTCCGGCCCGTCGGCGCCGTCGGGCCAGAAGCCGGCGAAGAGGTTGGGGCCGCGCACCCACAGCTCCCCCGGGCCCTCACCGGCGTCCGGGTCGCCGCCGTCCGGGTCGCCGCCCGCCTCGCGCAGCGCGACCTCCACGCCGGGCAGCGGTCCGCCGATGCAGGCGGGCTTGGCCCGGCCGGTGGCCAGGGTGCTCGCCACCACCGGGCAGGCCTCGGTGAGGCCGTAGCCCTCCCACACGCGCACGCCGGCGCGGTCGCGCATCGCCGTCCAGGTCTCCTCGGGCAGCGGCGCGGCGCCGGAGGAGGCCATCCGCACCGAGGCGAGGGCCGCGCGCAGCCGGGTGTCGCCGCCCTCGGCGTCGGCCACCGCGAGCCAGGCCTGGTACATCGGCGGCACGCCGGGGACGGCCGTGACCCGCTCCCGCTCGACCACCCCGAGCGCCGCCCGCGGGTCGAAGGCCGGCAGCAGCACCGCGCAGGCGCCGGTGGCCGCGACCAGGCCGAAGCCGGCGTTGAGGCCGTAGACGTGGAACAGCGGCAGGACCAGCAGCACGCGGTCGTCGGACCGCACCGGCGGCGGGTCGAGGGCCAGACACTGCTCCTGGTTGGCCCGCAGCGCCGCCGCCGTGAGCATCGCGCCGCGCGGGCGGCCGGTCGTGCCGCTGGTGTAGGCGAGGAAGGACAGCGCGGCGGGGTCGTCGTCGTCGGCGGGCGGGTCGCCGTCGGCGTCGGGCGGGCCGGCCAGCACCGGCACCCCGGCCACGGGCTCCCGCTCCCCCGCGGCCACGAGCAGCGACGCCCCGGAGTCGGTCAGCACGTGCGCGACCTCGGCGTCGGTGTAGGCGGTGTTCACCGGGACGACGACCAGCCCGGCGCGCAGCGCCCCGAGGACCGCGCGTAGCCAGGCGACGCCGTTGGGCAGCTGCACGGCCATCCGGTCGCCGCGGCGCAGCCCCCGCGCGGCCAGGGCGGCGGCGCTGCGGTCGACCAGCGCGTCGAGCTCGCCCCAGCTCAGCCGGGTGTCGCCGTCGACGACGGCGGGCGCGTCCGGGCGGCGGCGGGCGGCGTCCCGCACGAGCGCGGCGAGGCCCGTGGGCGCGGCGGGCGGGGTCACGCGCACCTCCTCCGGGCGGAGCGGTCCCCCGGGGGAGGTACCGCGGAGTACCGGCCGACCGCCCGGCGTGGACGGTTCGCAGTCATGTTGTCACCATGGGGCAGGACCCGCAGCAGCGCGGGACCCCGCCGAGCTGGGGAGGCCCCCGTCGGGCGAGCCGTCCGGGCTCGGCGGGCCGACGAGGAGGTCGACGTCCCGCATGCCGCAGTCGCGCCCGGTGGACGAGCGGTCGTCCGCCGTCCCGACCGGGCGGCGGCCCAGCCCGCGTCCGCGCCCGACGCCGCACCCGCGTGCCAGCGCGGAAGGTGCCCCGCCGGCGGACGTGGCCCCCGTCGAGCCTCCCGCGACCGAGCCTCCCGGGATCGGGCCGGCGCAGGACGTCGAGGACGACGGCGCGCTGGCCGAGGAGCTCGCCGCCCTCGGGGAGACGCTGCCCGGCGACCGGGTCGACGTCTGGGGGCTGGTGCACCGCGCCCAGGACGGCGACGCGGAGGCGTTCGGGCAGCTCTACGACCACTACGTGACGCTGGTGTACCGCTACGTGCTGCACCGCGTGGGCGACCGGGCGCAGGCCGAGGACTTCACCAGCGAGACCTTCGTGCGGGCGCTGCGGCGGATCGACTCGCTGTCGTTCCAGGGCCGCGACGTCGGCGCGTGGCTCGTGACCATCGCCCGCAACATCATCCGCGACCACGTGAAGAGCAGCCGCTTCCGGCTGGAGGTCACGACGGCGGACATGCGCGACGCCGACCAGGCCACCGACGGGCCCGAGGACGCCGTCGTCGCCCGGCTGACCAACGAGCAGCTGCTGGCCTGCATCCGGCAGCTGGGCAGCGAGCAGCAGGAGTGCATCTCCCTGCGGTTCCTGCAGGGGCTCTCGGTGTCGGAGACCGCCGCGGTCATGGGGAAGAAGGACGGCGCGATCAAGGCGCTGCAGCACCGGGCGGTGCGCCGGCTGGCGAGCCTGTTGCCGGAGGGGCTGCGGTGACCGCCGGGACCCCGGGCGGGGGACCCGCCGTTGTTACCGGCCGGTACGCCGTAACGGCCCCCGACCTGCGTCGTTGCTCCGGTCGATCCCGTCCCGACCGACCGACCGGAGGCCTCAGGTGAGCGCCGAGCACGACGCCGCGGGCAGGCCGCGCCGCGCGTCCGTGCAGGAGCGCGAGCTCGCCGTCGAGGAGCGGCTGCGGGCCCTGGCCACCGACCTCGACGACGGCCCGGCGCCCGACTTCCGCGCCGCCACCCGCGCCCGGCTGGTCGCGATGGCCGCCGTCCGCACCCCGGAGCCCGCGCCCCGCCGCGGCCTGGCCCGGCTCGCGCCGTCCCGGCGGCGGTCGAACCCGTGGCGCGCCCGGCTGGCGGCCACGGTCGCGGGCGTCGCGATGGCGGTCACCGCGCTCGGCACGCTGGTGGCGCTGTCGAGCGACGCGCGGCCCGGCGACGTCCTCTACGGCCTCAAGCGCGGCACCGAGCAGACGCAGCTCGCGCTGGCCGGCGACGAGCGGGGGCTGACCCTGCTCGAGTTCGCCACCACCCGGCTGCAGGAGCTCGACGCGCTGGTCGAGGCCACCGGAGGCGCGCCGCCGGCCGACCTGGTCCGCGACACCCTCGCGACGATGGACGCGCAGACCACCGAGGGCGCAGCGCTCGTGCTCACCACCGCCGTCGAGGCCGCGGACGCCGCGCCGCTGACCGTGCTCGGCGGCTGGGCGCAGCAGCAGGGCACCGGGCTGTCGGACATCCGCGCCGCGCTGCCTGCCGAGGCCGGCACGTCGATCGCGCTCGTCGAGCAGGTCGGCTCCCGCGCCGCCGCCCTGCAGACGGCGCTGACCTGCCCGTCCGGTCCGGCCACCGCCGGCCGCGACGCGCTCGGCCCGCTGCCGGGCGAGTGCGGTGCCGCGCCGGCCGCCCCTCCGGCGCCGGCTCCGCCCACCGCCCCCGCGCCGGGGACCGCCACCCCCTCCGCCGAGCCGCCGGCCGGCCAGACCCCGGCGGTCCCCCCGGCGGTCCCGGCGCCCTCCTCCCCCACGGGCGGCGCACCCGCCCCGGCGCCGGCGCCCGCCCCGCCGGGTGGCGCGCAGCAGACGCCGTCGGCGCCGACCGGCGGCAGCGGACCGCAGACGCCGGCCCCGACCCCGGGGCTGCCGCTGCCCCCGCTGCCGGTCCCGGGCGGCACCGGGCCGACGACGTCGTCGCCGTCCCCGGGCCCGCTGGTCGACCTCCCGCTGCCGATCTGCGTCTGGCCGCTGGTCTGCTGACGCCCGGCCGCCGCACCTGCTGCCGCACCTGCTGCCGCGACGGGTGGCCCGGCGGCGGCCGATAGGGTCGGGCGCGGGGGACCGCCGCGAGGCGGGGCCGCAGAGCCAGGGAGGGAGCCCGTGCCGGGACTGCCGTTCCGCGGCCGCCGCCGGTCCGACGCGGCGACGCCGTCGGAGGAGGAGATCCGCGCGCACGTCGCCGGTCTCGCGTCGGCCGCCGCCGCCGAGGTCGAGCCGGCCCCGGCCGTCGTCCACGACCGCACCGCGGCCGCGTTCTTCGACGTCGACAACACGATGATGATGGGCGCCTCGCTGTTCTGGTTCGCCCGCGGCCTGGCCTCCCGCAAGTACCTGACCTCGCGCGACATCGCCCGCTTCGCCTGGCAGCAGGCCAAGTTCCGCGTCGCCGGCAACGAGAGCGCCGGCGACATGCTGACGATCCGCGAGACCGCGCTGGCCTTCGTGGCCGGGCGCGAGGTGTCCGAGATCGTGGATGCGGGCGAGGAGATCTACGACGAGCTGATGGCCGACCGGATCTGGTCGGGCACCCGCAACCTCGCCCAGCAGCACCTCGACGCCGGGCAGCGGGTGTGGCTGGTGACCGCGACCCCGGTGGAGCTGGCGCGGATCATCGCCCACCGGCTCGGGCTGACCGGCGCGCTCGGCACCGTGTCCGAGGTGGTCGACGGGCGCTACACCGGCCGGCTGGTCGGCGAGCTCATGCACGGCGAGGCCAAGGCCGAGGCGGTGCGGGCGCTGGCCGAGCGCGAGGACCTCGACCTCTCGCGCTGCACCGCGTACAGCGACTCCGCCAACGACCTGCCCATGCTGTCGCTGACCGGCACCGCGGTGGCGGTGAACCCCGACACCGAGCTGCGCGCCGTCGCCCGGTCCCGCGGCTGGACGATCCGCGACTTCCGCACCGGCCGGAAGGCTGCCCGGATCGGCGTCCCGACGGTGGCCGCCGCGGCGCTCACCGGCGGCGTCGTCGGCGGGGCGCTGGCCTTCCGCCGCCGCAAGACGGTCTGACCGATCCACCGAGAGTGCAGCCAGCGGGCTCTCCCGCCACCCCGCGACCCCGGCAGGCGCACACTCACGGCGCGCGCTGTGCACACACCGCGATCGAGCGCGGCCGGACACCACCGCACACCGCGCTGCGTGCCCATCCCGCCGCCGGCGATCGAGTGTGCGCCCGGCGGGGCCTCGGACCACCCCGTGACCCCGACAGGCGCACACTCGCCCCGCGTCTTGTGCACACACCGCGGGCGACCACCGATCGTGGCGCTCGGCCGGGCATCCCTCCACCCCACGCTCGCGACGTTCGTGCACACGACGCGCCAGGACGTGGGCCGCACCGCGCTGCGTGGACACCCGCCCGGACGCCCGGCGCGGTCAGCTGAAGACGGAGCTCCGCTGCAGGAGGAGCTGGTAGATCGACTGCTGGATGGTCTCGCGGACCTGGTCGGTCAGGTTGAACACCAGCATCGGGTCCTCGGCGGCCGCCGGGCCGTAGGACGCCGTCTCGATCGGCTCCCCGAAGGCGATCAGCCACTTGGACGGCAGCGGCACCAGGCCGAGCGGGCCGAGCGCCGGGAAGGTCGGCGTCACCGGGAAGTACGGCAGCCCGAGCAGGCGGGCCAGCGTCTTCGCGTTGCCGATCATCGGGTAGATCTCCTCGGCGCCGACGATGGCGCACGGGATGATCGGCTTGCCGGTGCGCAGGGCCGCCGTGACGAAACCCCCGCGGCCGAACCGCTGCAGGGTGTACCGGTCGCGGAACGGCTTGCCGACCCCCTTGAAGCCCTCGGGGAAGACGCCGACCAGCTCGCCGCCGCACAGCAGCCGCTCGGCGTCCTCACTGCAGGCCAGCGTGGCGCCGAACTTGCGGGCCAGGGAGCCGACGACCGGCAGGTCGAACACCAGGTCGGCGCCGAGCAGCCGGAAGCGCCGCTGCGCGGGGTGGTCGTCGTGCAGCGCCACGGTGGCCATGAGCGCGTCGACCGGGACCGTGCCGGAGTGGTTGGCCACCACGAGCGCGCCGCCGTCGGTGGGCACGTTCTCGACGCCGGAGGTCTCCACCCGGAACCAGCGGGAGAACAGCGGCCGCAGCAGCGGCAGCAGCACGTGGTCGGTGAGGTCGGGGTCGAAGCCGAACTCGTCGGTCTCGTAGTCGCCGGTCAGCCGACGGCGGAGGAACTCCAGCCCGCCGGCGACCTGCTCGTCCCAGCTCGGGTCCGACGGCGGCGGGACGTGCGGCTGCTCGTCGTCGGGACGCAGCCGGATGACACGGGCCTCAGGCATCGCGCACCGCCCGCAGTCCCGGGGGCGCCGGCGCCGGCCGCAGCCGCCCGTGCACGGTGGTGCCCACGGTCGAGGCCACGGAGGAGGCGACCGACCCGGCCCGGTGGACGAGGCCCTCCGCGCGGCCCGCGAGGTCGCCGACCAGGTCGGGCGGGACGACCGGCGGCACGGTGCGCGCGTAGTCGGCCAGGGCCTCGGACGTGGTGTAGCGGGGCGTGTAGCCGAACTCGGTGCGCAGCACCGTGGTGTCGACGACGCGGCCGAAGTTGAGGAAGCGCATCTGCTCGGGTGAGTAGTCGACGTAGCCGAAGCGGCGGGTGAGCCGGCCCAGTGACCCCAGCGCCGGCGAGGGCACGGGGAGCTGGAGCCGGCCGAGACGGCGGATGACCTGCGACAGCAGCAGCGTGCCCTCTCCCCCGACGTTCACGGTGCCGGCGAACTCGCCCGTGGTGGCGCGGGTGAGCACGCCGAGGGCGTCGTCCTCGTGCAGCAGCTGCACGCGGGCGTCGTAGCCGAGCGCCGTCGGCACCACCGGCATGCGCAGGAACCCGGTGAGCACCGAGTCGATCCGCGGGCCGATGAAGTTGGTGAACCGCAGGACCGCGACCCCGACGTCGGGACGGCGGCGCGAGAACGACCGCACGTAGCCCTCGATGTCGAGGCTGTCCTTGGCGAAACCGCCCGAGGGCACCCGGCGGGCCTGCATCCGCTCGGTGAAGACGGCCGGGTCGCGCGGCGAGGCGCCGTAGACGGCGCTGGTCGACTTGAGCACGAGCCGGCGGACCGACGGGGCGCGCTGGCAGGCGGCGAGGAGCTGCATCGTCCCGATGACGTTGAGCTCCTTCATCGGCCCCCGCCCGCCGGCACCGGCGGGCGTGGAGCTGATGTTCATGTGGACGACGGTGTCGACCCCCGCGGTGGCGATGACCTTGCCGATCAGCGGGTTGCGGATGTCGGCGCGCACGAACTCGGTGCGGCCGAGGCGGCGGAGCAGCTCCGCCGACGGGGGGACGGTGTCGACCCCGATGACCCGGTCGATGGCCGGGTCGCGAGCGAGCTCGGCCGCCAGCGCGCCACCGAGCCACCGGCTCACGCCGGTGACCAGGACGACCGCGGGCGGCACGAGCGTCAGCTCACTTCTTGTTGCGACGCTGCACGCGGGTCTTCTTCAGCAGCTTGCGGTGCTTCTTCTTCGCCATCCGCTTGCGGCGCTTCTTGATGACCGAACCCATGTCCTGCTCCCGACGTGTTGGCCGCGTGGCGTGCGCCGGTGGCCGCAGGGGCGGAACCGGACGCCACGCGAGTGTGGATCAGCTCGTGTGCGACGGTTCCGGCCGGGGCCGGGGTTGTCGCTCGGCGCCCGAGCCTACCCGGCGCCCCCGCGGCGACGCTGCCGCGGGAACCGGGCCGGACGGATCCCATCCCGAGGGGTGGGGACGCCGATCGACGGTCGATCGGTGGTGCTGCGTGGTGCTCAGGTGGTGCTCAGGTGGTGCTGCCGCGGCCGGGAGCCGCGGCGACCGGGACGGGCCCGGTCAGGCGGGCACCGATCAGGCGATGTCGGTGTAGGCGTCGCGCAGGTAGTCCTGGACGGCGCGCTCCGGGACGCGGAACGACCGGCCGACGCGGACGGCGGACAGCTCGCCGGCGTGGACGAGGCGGTACACGGTCATCTTGGAGACGCGCATCATGCTGGCGACCTCGGCGACGGTCAGGAAGGTGACCGCGGCGCGCGGCTGCGGGACGGCCGGGCGGCCGACCGGCATGGCGGCGGGGTGCTGCGGGCCCACGGGGCGGGCGACGGCGGCGGCCGGGATGGGGCGGGCCATCGGGCGCGGGCCGGGGACGGCCGGGCGGACGTAGGCGGCGTTGGTGCGCTGGGGCATGGTCATGATCAGCTCTCCGGACCTAGCACGAGTCGGGCGCCGGCTTCCCCACCGGCTACGGGACACGCACGTGCTGATACAGAGAGTAGGGGGGCCCGCGTGACTGATGCGATGGAAGAAACGAACACGGGGAACGGTCCGTCCCTGGCAGAACTACACCTATGCAACTCGCTTCACAGCCGTATCGGCGCGTCCACGAGTAGATGTGTCGACACGGTGACGCAGCGTCCACCCATCCGGGCCTGAGCCGGGGTACGGTCACCGGCTCCCGTCGGCGCGGCCCAGCTCCACCGAGCGCCGAGCGGCCGCCTCGATGGCCGCGATGAGCGCCGAGCGCACCGAGTGCCGCTCCAGCTCCCGGATGCCGGCGATCGTCGTCCCGCCCGGGCTGCTCACCGCGTCCCGCAGCTGGGCCGGGTGCTCGCCGGACTCGCGCAGCATCACCGCCGAGCCCAGCGCCGTCTGCACGACCAGCTCCGTCGTCAGCGCCCGCGGCAGGCCCAGCAGCACGCCGGCGTCGACCATCGCCTCGACGAGGTAGAAGAAGTAGGCCGGGCCGCTGCCCGACAGCGCCGTCACCGCGTCCTGCTGGTACTCCGGCACCCGCGCCACGCGGCCGACGGTCGACAGCAGCGCCTCGGCCTCGTCGAGCTCGGCCTCCCCGGCCGAGGCACCGGCCGACAGGACGCTCATCCCCTCGTCGACCAGCGCCGGGGTGTTGGGCATGACCCGCACCACGGGCACGCCGGCGGGCAGGGCCGCCTCGACGGTCGCCGTCGAGATGCCCGCGGCGATGCTCACCACCAGGTGGCCCGGGCCGACCGACGGCGCGAGCCGCTCCAGCAGCGCCGGCAGGTCCTGCGGCTTGACGGCCAGCAGCAGCACCCGCGAGCGCGCCGCCGCCTCCTCGAAGCCGACGACGTCGATGCCGTAGCGCGCCGCGAGCTCCGCGCCGCGCTCCGGGTGCCGCTCGCAGACGACGACGCCGTCCGCGCCCTGCCGCCTCACCAGCCCGGCCAGCAGCGCCTCGCCCATCTTGCCGCCGCCCAGGACCGCCAGGCCCCGCCGCTCGCCCATCCGCCCGCTCCCGCCTGTCGAGGTACCGGTCGGACCGTAGTGCGCCGGGGTGTGCCGCCCGGGAGCCCCGGGTAGCCGCGCCCGCATGGCAGGAGAACTGGACGGGATGAAGGTGGCCGTGCTCGCGACCGACGGCGTCGAGCAGGTCGAGCTCGAGCGGCCGTGGCAGGCGCTCGAGGAGGCGGGGGCCGAACCGGAGCTCGTGTCGCTCGACGGCGGCTCGATCACCATGTACCAGCACATCGACAAGGGCGACACCAAGAAGGTCGACACCACCGTCGCCTCGGCCGACCCCGAGGACTACGCCGCGCTGGTCCTGCCCGGCGGCGTCATCAACGGGGACTTCGTGCGGGCCGACGCCGACGCCGTGGCGTTCGTGAAGGCCTTCTTCGAGGCGGACAAGCCGGTGGCGGCCATCTGCCACGCGCCGTGGGTGCTCGCCGAGGCCGACGTCGTGCGCGGGCGGCGGATGACGTCGTGGCCCTCGCTGCAGACCGACCTGCGCAACGCCGGCGCCAAGTGGGTGGACGAGGAGGTCGTCGTCGACGGCAACCTGGTCACCAGCCGCAACCCCGACGACCTCGACGCGTTCTCCGCGGCCATCGTGGAGCAGTTTGCGCAGGCCGACGCCGGGGACGACGAGGACGAGTGAGCCCCGGCCGGGCCGCTCGCCCCGTCAGGAGGCGGCGGCGAGCAGCCCGGCGGCCGGGGCGATGGTGAGCAGCGTCCCGGCGAAGACGAGGACGGCGACCACCTTCGGCCCCACCGGCTCCCGGCCGGTGCGGCTGCGCCAGGCGCCGACGCCGGCGACCAGGGCGGTCACCGCGAGCGGGGCGAGCACCACGGCGACCTGGGGCAGCTGCTCCCAGACGACGGTGGACAGGAAGTAGATGCCGACGCCGGCGGCGAGGGCCAGCACCAGCTCGCCGGCGAAGCGCAGCCAGGCGAGCGCGCCCTCCTTGGCGCCGAGCGGCTCGTCGAGGACGTCGGTCTCGCCGGGCCGGGTCACCGGGATCGGGCCGGTGGCGGGTGCCGGGTCGGAGGCGCCGGGGACGCCGGGCTTGCGCGAGGGCCCGCCGAGACCGGGGATGGCGGCCGTCGTCGGGCCGTCGGGTCCGCGGCCGGCCTTCGCCGGGGCGCTGCGCCCGGTGTCCCGGTCGGCGTCACGGGCCGGGCGGACGGCCTCCCGCCTCCGGCCGGTGTCGCGGCCGGTGTCGGAGACCCGCCCGGTGTCCGACACCCGGCCGGTGTCGGAGACGCGGCCCGTGTCCGAGACCCGGCCCGTGTCGCTGGCCCGCCGGCCGGGGTTGGGGCGGCCGCCGTCGGTGTCGGGCTCGCGCTGGCGCTGCTTGACCGGGATGTCACCGGTGTCGCCGCGGCGGCGCCGGGCGCTGCGGGGTGCCTCGATGCCCGCCTCGCGCAGGATGTCGGCCAGCGGCCGGCCACCGGTCTCCGGACCGGGCTGTGACATCACGCGCCTCCCAGGGTGTCGAGCCGCCGGAGGATGACGCCCTCCCGCAGGGCCCACGGGCAGATCCGCACGGAGGGTAGATCCAGAGCCTGCATGGCGGCCTGCGCCACCACGGCACCGGCGGGCACCTGGTGCGCGCGGTCGGGCGACACGCCGCGCAGCTCGGCCAGCGCGCGGGACTCGATGCGGGAGACGAAGCCGATCAGCTGGCCCAGCCCGTCGGCGCTGAGCTCCCGCGGCACCCGCAGCCCCGCCGAGTAGGGCGCCGCGCCGGTGAGCCGGGCGAGCGTGCGGAACGTCTTGCTCGTCGCGGCCACCAGGTCCGGCGGCCCGGCCGCGCGCAGCTTCTTCGCCGCCGGCCGCAGCACGTCGGAGGCGTGCTCGCGCAGCGCGTTGAGGGCGGCGAGGTCGGGACGGCCGCCGGTCGCGGCCTCGGGCAGGAAGCGGCGGGTCATCCGGCCGGCACCCAGCGGCACCGACAGCGCCACGTCGGGGTCCTCGTCGGTGCCCGTCGCCAGTTCCAGCGAGCCGCCGCCGATGTCGAGGACCAGCAGCCGCCCGGCGCTCCACCCGTACCAGCGGCGGACGGCGAGGAAGGTCAGCCGCGCCTCCTCCTCCCCACTGGTCACCTGCAGGTCGACGCCGGTGCGCGAGCGGACCCGGTCCAGCACCTCCATGCCGTTGCGCGCCTCGCGGATGGCGGAGGTGACCAGCGCGAGGACCTCGTCGCACTTCTCCTTCTCCGCCTGGTCGCAGGCCTTCTGCACGGCCTTGACCAGCGCCTTCTCGCCCTCCTTGGACAGCACGTCGTCGGCGCCGACGTGCTCGGAGAGGCGCAGCAGCCAGCGGTCGTCGTGCTGCGCGGTGGGCTCCGCGCCGCGGTGGGCGTCGACCACCAGCAGGTGCACGGTGTTCGAGCCGACGTCCAGCACCCCGAGCCGCATGGGCACCAGTCTGCCGGGCGGGCCCCCCGCGGGCCCGCGGCGGGCCGACCGCGGGAGCCGACCTAGCCTGATCGGGTGCAGGACGTGCCGCCCGAGGTCGACCCCGACTTCGCCCGCGAGTGGGTGGAGTTCCCCGACCCGGCCGACCCGCGGCACCGCGTCCGCGCCGACCTGACCTGGCTGTCCTCGGCCTGGACCTGCGTCTTCGGCCGCGGTTGCGCCGGCGTCGTCCCCGGCCGGGCCGACGACGGCTGCTGCAGTCACGGCGCCTTCTTCAGCGACGAGGACGACCTCGCCCGGGTGACCGCCGCCGTCGCCGACCTCACCGACGACGACTGGCAGCTCGCCCCCGTCGGCCGCGGAGCGTGGACCGAGGAGGACGACGCCGACGACGGCGCCGCCGACGAGGCCCCCGGGGAGGGCGGCGTCCGTTCCCTGCGCACCCGCCTGGTCGACGGCGCCTGCGTCTTCCTCAACCGGCCCGGCTTCGCCGGCGGCACCGGCTGCGCGCTGCACCGCATGGCCCTGCGCGAGGACCTGCACCCGCTGCTCACCAAGCCCGACGTCTGCTGGCAGCTGCCGGTGCGCCGCGAGCAGGAGGAGGTCGAGCGGGGCGACGGCAGCACCGTCCTGGTGAGCACCATCGGCGAGTTCGACCGCCGGGGCTGGGGCCCGGGCGGCGCCGACCTGCACTGGTGGTGCACCGGCTCCCCCGCCGCGCACGTCTCCCCCGAGCCGCTGGTCCTCACCTACGCCGCCGAGCTGACCGCGCTGGTCGGCCCCGACGCCTACGCCGAGCTGCGCCGGCTCACCGAGGCGCGGCTGGACCAGGGGCTCGTCGCGCCGCACCCAGCCAGCCCCGCGCCGGTGCCGCTGACGCTCCTCCCCCGGCGGCCGGGAGCCTGAGACCGCTCGCCCGTCCGGGTGCGGCGGGGCCTGACGATCACGGTCCGCCACTACCCTGCGGAGGACGACCGCGACGACCGGACGGCGAGGACTGTGAGCGACGGACATGCGGCGAGCCCGGGCACGCACGGGCCCGGGTCGTCGGCGACCGGTCGGGGCACCGACAACGCGCTGGTCGCGCTGCTGCGGATCCCGGTCTTCCGGCGCATGTGGGCGGCGATCGCCGTCTCCAGCCTCGGCGACTGGCTGGGCCTGCTCGCCACCACCGCGATGGCCCAGCAGCTCACCCGCGACGAGTCGACGGCGGTGCAGGGCGTCGCCATCTCCGGCGTCATCCTCGTCCGGCTGCTGCCCGACCTGCTCCTCGGCCCGATCGCCGGTGCCCTGGCCGACCGGCTCGACCGCCGCACCACCGTCATCGTCGGCGACCTGCTCGCCTGCGGCCTGTACCTCTCCATCGCGCTGAGCTACGAGCTGACCTGGCTGTACGTCGCGCAGTTCCTGGTCGAGGCCGTCGGCCTGTTCACCAACCCGGCCAAGCAGGCCAACTGGGTGGCCATCGTCCCGCGCGAGCGGCTGGCGACCGCGAACCAGGTGTCGCTGTTCAGCGTGTACGGGTCGGTGCCCGTCGCCGCGCTGCTGTTCGCCCTGCTGTCCACCGTCTCGCGGGTGTTCCCGGGCGGGGAGGCCGGCGACACCCGGACGGCGATCGTCGTCGCGCTGGTGTTCAACTCGCTGACCTTCGCGCTGTCGGCGGGCATCGTGCTGCTGTCGCGGGCGCTGATACCGGCCACGCAGGTCGACCGCGAGGCACCGGCGAACGTCTTCTCCCTCGTCGTCGAGGGCGTGTCCTTCCTGCGCGGGCAGCCGCTCATGCGTGCGCTCTACGTCGGCGTCATCGGGGCCTTCGGCGCGGGCGGGCTGACGGTCGGCGTCGCCCAGCTCTACGTCGTCACCCTCGACGCCGGTGCCGCGGGCTACGGCATCCTCTTCGGCGTCGTCTTCACGGGCCTGGCGATGGGCATGCTGGTCGGCCCGCGGATCCTGCCGACCATCCCCCGGCGCACCCTGTTCGCCCGCTCCATCGGCCTGGCCGGCCTGGCGCTGCTCGCGATGTCGCTGCTGCAGGAGTTCGTGCTGGCCGCGGCCGCGGCGTTCCTCGTCGGCCTCTTCGCCGGCGTCTCCTGGATCATCGGCTACACCCTGATCGGCTTCGAGGTCGAGGACCGGCTGCGCGGGCGGGTGTTCGCCTTCGTCTTCTCCTCGGTGCGCATCGAGCTGCTGCTCGCCGTCGCCGTCGGCCCCGGCCTCGCCGGGCTGCTCGGCTCGCACGAGCTGAACGTCGGCGAGCTGCGGTTCACCGTCAGCGGCCCGGGCCTGACGCTGCTGGTCGGCGCGCTGCTCGCGCTCGGGGTCAGCGCCTACGCCGTCCGGCAGGTGGCGCCGCGCGGGCGCCCCGGCACGCGGGCCCGCGACGTGTTCCGGCTGCTGTGGGGCAGCTCGGACCTGCTGTCGGCGTCCTCCAGCGGGGTGGGCCTGTTCGTCGTCGTCGAGGGCGCCGACCGCGACCTCACCCGCCGCTACACCGCCGACCTCGCCCGCGTGCTGCGCGCGGACGACCGCCCGGTGGTCACCACGCACGAGCCCAGCGACACCGCGCTCGGCCGCCAGGTGCGCGGGCTGCTGTTCCCGCCGGCCTCGCCGCCCGCCGACGGCCGCACGGCGACGGACGGCCGCACGGTCACCGACGACGAGGGCCGCCCGGTGGCGGCCTACACCGCGGCGCTGCTGGCCGCCGCCGACCGCGCCGAGCACGTGGCCACGGTCATCCGCCCGGCGCTGCAGCGGCGCGAGATCGTGGTGTGCAACCACTACGTGGACACCTCGATGGCCTTCCACGGGGCCGGCCAGGGCCTCGACGCCGACCGCATCCTGCGCACGTCGCTGTGGGCCACCCGCGGCCTGCTGCCCGACCTGACCGTGCTCGTCGACTCGCCGGTCACCGCCGGGCCCGACGGTGCCGACGCCGACGCCGTGCGCGCGGGGTTCCTCGCCCGGGCCGACGCCGCGCCCGACCGCTACGTCGTCGTCCCCGGCGAGCTGCTCGACGCCGACGCGCCGCACGACGGCGACGGGCTGGTGTCGGCCGCGGTGCGGCGCCGCCTGGGCACGCTGCTGGCCCAGCGCTACCCCGAGAGCGGTACCCCGGCCCCCGCGGACGCCTCCGACGGCGCGAGCGGCCCGGCCGACGCGCCGGTCGGCGCGGGCCGGACCGGTACCGGGACCGTGCCCGGAGGCTCCGTACGCTGACCGCCGTGGCTGCCCCGGTGACCCCTCCCCCGCCGACCTGGACGGCCGAGGACACCGAGGAGGTCGACTGCTGCCTCTGCGGCGTCCGCGGCCGGCTCGTGCACGACCTGGCGCCCTTCGGCGTCGTCCGCTGCCCGTCCTGCGGCCTGGTGTTCGTCAGCCCGCGGCTGCGCCCGGAGGCCCTGCAGCGCCTCTACGACGACGTCGGCTACTTCGAGGGCGGCGTCTACGGCGGTGCGGTCGACGGTGGGTCCGCCGACGGCGGGGCGCAGGAGACGGGGCGGTTCGACCCGGCGATGGTCCTGCAGCGCACCTGGACGGCGGGCCGGCTCGCCCTGCTCGACCGGGTGCGCGGTCGCGCCGCCGGGGGCCGGCTGCTCGAGGTCGGCGCCGGCTACGGGCTGTTCCTCGACGCCGCGCGCCGCGCCGGCTGGACGGCCAGCGGCGTGGAGCTCTCCCGCACCGGCGCGCAGCACGCGGTGGACGCGCTCGGCCTCGACGTCTTCTGCGGCCAGCTCGCCGACGCGCCGCTGACCCCGGGCTTCGACGTCGTCTGCGCCTGGGACACCGTCGAGCACGTGCCCGACCCGCTCGACTTCTGGCGGACGGCGCGCTCGCTGGTGGCCGAGGACGGCGTCGTGCTGTTCTCCACGCCCTACGTGTCGTCACTGCCGGCGCGGCTGCTGGGCACCCGCTGGTGGACGCTCAAGCCCGCCGAGCACATCTGGCACTTCACCCCGCGCACGCACGCGATGGTGCTGGCGCGCGCCGGCTTCGCCCTGACGCAGGTGGTGCGCAGCCCGCTCGCGCCGAGCAACGCCGGCCGGCTGGACAGCCTGGTGGGCGTCGCCCGGCCGATCCCGGTCTGACCCTCCCCCGCCCTCAGGCGGCCGAGCCCTCGCTGACCGGCACCAGGGCCGCGGCGCGGAAGGTCTGCCGGTAGGCCCTCGGGGAGACGCCCCGGCGGCGGCCGAACTGCTCGCGGAAGCCGGCCGCGGTGCCGAAGCCGACGAGCCGGGCGATCTCCTCGACCGGGGCGTCGCTCTCCTCGAGCAGCGTCTCGGCCGCGGCGAGGCGCTGGGCGAGCAGCCACGCGTGCGGCGTCGTCCCCGTGGTGGCCTTGAACCGGCGGGCGAAGCTGCGCGGGCTCATGAGCGCACGCCGGGCGAGGACCTCGACGCTGATGTCCTCGGCGAGGTGCGCGCGGGCCCAGTCGAGGACGAGGCCCAGCAGGTCGTCCTCGCAGCGGGCGACGGGCTCGTCGATGTACTGGGCCTGGCCCCCGTCGCGGTGCGGCGGCACGACCATCTCGCGGGCCAGCGCGTTGGCCGCCGCCGAGCCCCACTCGCGGCGCACGAAGTGCAGCAGCGCGTCGACGCCGGCGGCCGTGCCGGCACCGGTGATCAGGGTCCCCTCGTCGACGTAGAGGACGCGCGGGTCGACGTCGACCGCCGGGTACCGGGCGGCGAGCTCGCCCGCGTAGCGCCAGTGGGTGGTGGCCCGCTTCCCGTCGAGCAGCCCGGCCGACGCGACGACGAACGCGCCCGTGCAGTGGCTGATGATCTGGCCGCCGCGGGCGTGCACGGCGCGCAGCGCCTCGAGGACCTCGTCCGGCACCGGCTTCGACAACTTCTCCCAGGCGGTGACCAGGACGACGTCGGAGACCGCGAGCCGCTCGAGGCCGTGCTCGGCGTGGACGGCGAGCCCCGTGTCGGTGCGCACCACCCCCGGCGCGGTGCTGACGATCGCGAAGTCGAAGCGCGGCAGGCCGAAGCGGGAGTGGTCGTAGCCGAAGACCTCCGCGGCGACGCCCAGGCCGAAGGCGCCCAGGACGCCGTCCCCGGCGAGGAGGCTGACGACGACGGGACGGTCGGTTCCGGTCACGCCGACATCATGGCAGGAAAGACGCGGTCCATGTCACCCCTGCCACTCGTCGGCGCGGATCGGCCGGAGCACGCTCGTCCCATGTTGCTGATCACCTGCCCCGTGACCCGGGCCGACGAGCTGGTCGCCGACCGGCGGATCCGATCGGTCACCAACCACCCGACCCACGTCGCGCTGGCCGTGGAGTGCCCCTCCTGCGGCAGCGTGCACGTCTACCGGACCGGCCGCCGCTGGGAGTCCCGCGAGGCCGCGCCGGCCGCCGCGGCCGCTCGACCTGCGCCGGAGCTCGCGCGCGCCTAGGCTCGAACACATGAGCGAATCGAACGTCAACACCGGTCAGGCCGGCGACCCCACGGCGGAGAAGGACCCGTCGGACTGGGTGACCGGCGACGAGCCCGCCACGGGCGCGCAGAAGAGCTACCTGCACACGCTGGCCCGCCAGGCCGGCGAGGACGTGCCGGAGGACATCACGAAGGCCGACGCGTCGAAGAAGATCGACGAGCTCCAGGAGGAGACCGGCCGGGGCCAGTGACCCCGGTCGGTCAGCTCGGGTGGCGGGTCCGCAGGACCCACCCCCGAGCTGACGGGAGCACGCGCGACACGTGGTGAGCCCACGCGTGGTCGCGGTGCCCGCCGGTGCCGCCCTGCGAGGACGGCGGACCGGTCGCGGGGCCGGAGGCTCCCGACCGGCACGCCGTGGCAGGGCTCAGCGCAGGCCGGGACGGCACCTGGCCGCGGTGTCGGCCGGTAGGCCGACGACGTGATCGCCCTGCGAGGACGGTGGACCGGTCGCGGGGCCGGAGGCTCCCGACCGGGATGCCGTGGAACGGCTCAGTGCAGCGGGGGGACGCCTCCTGGCCGCGCCCGTCGGCCGGAGGCCGACGATGTCATCGCGTCACTGCTCGAACTTGTAGCCCAGGCCGCGGACGGTCACCAGGTGCTTGGGGTTGGCCGGGTCGGGCTCGATCTTGGCCCGCAGGCGCTTGACGTGGACGTCGAGGGTCTTGGTGTCCCCCACGTAGTCCGAGCCCCAGACGCGGTCGATGAGCTGGCCGCGGGTGAGCACCCGCCCGGCGTTGCGCAGCAGCAGCTCGAGCAGGTCGAACTCCTTGAGCGGCAGGGCCACCTGCTCGCCGTCGACGGCGACGACGTGCCGCTCGACGTCCATGCGCACCGGGCCGGCCTCGAGCGCGCCCTCGACGGGGGCGTCGACGTCGCCGCGGCGGCGCAGCACGGCGCGGATGCGGGCGACGAGCTCGCGCGCCGAGTACGGCTTGGTGACGTAGTCGTCGGCGCCGAGCTCGAGGCCCACGACCTTGTCGACCTCGGAGTCCTTGGCCGTGAGCATGATGATCGGGACGTTGCTGCGGGAGCGCAGCGCCCGGCAGACCTCGGTGCCGGGCAGGCCCGGGAGCATGAGGTCGAGCAGGACGATGTCCGCTCCGGCGCGGTCGAACTCGGCCAGCGCCTCGGGCCCGGTGGCGGCCACGACCGCCTCGAAGCCCTCACGGCCGAGCATGTAGGACAGCGCGTCGGAGAAGGACTCCTCGTCCTCCACCACGAGCACTCGCGTCATTTCCGTCCTTCCTGGAGGACCCCGGCCGGGGCGTCGTCCGCCGCGCCGGGAGGTTCGGGGCGGTCGGAGGGGTCCTCGACCGCGAGGGGGATGCGCAGGGTGAACGTGGAGCCGAGGCCCTCCTCGCTCCACACGCTCACCGAGCCACCGTGGTTGCTGGCCACGTGCTTGACGATCGCCAGGCCCAGCCCGGTCCCGCCGGTGCTGGTGGCCCGCGACTGGTCGACCCGGTAGAAGCGCTCGAACACCCGCTCCCGGTCGGCCCGGGGGATGCCGATGCCGCTGTCGGTGACGGCGATCTCGGCGAACCCGCCGCGGGACCGCGCGCCGACGGCGATCTTCGTGTTCTCCGGGCTGTAGGCGACGGCGTTGGCCAGCAGGTTCGTGACCGCCGTCGTCAGCTGGTTCTCCACGCCGCGGACGGCGAGGCCGCGGCGCCCGCCGACGGCGATGGTGATGCCCTTGGCGGCGGCGGCGAGGCCGGTGCGGTCGACGGCCTCGGTGAGCACGGTGTCGACGTCGACCGGCGCGAGCTCGGGCAGCGGCTCGGCGCCCTGCAGCCGGGACAGGTCGATGAGCTCGCGCACCAGCTTGGCCAGCCGGTCGGCCTCGTGCGCCATGCGGGCGGCGAAGCGCTGCACCGTGTCCGGGTCGTCGGCCGCACCCTGCATCGCCTCGGCGAGCAGCCCCAGCGCGCCGACCGGCGTCTTGAGCTCGTGTCCGACGTTGGCGACGAAGTCGCGGCGGACCGCCTCCACGCGGCGCGCCTCGGTGACGTCCTGCAGGACGAGCGCGACGGGGCCGGGGACGACGGTGGGCGCGGCGTCCAGCGGGACGCCGTGCGCCCCGACCAGGCGGGTGCCGCCGCCGACGACCTCGCCGGGCAGGGAGACGTCGGCGCGCCGGCTGCCGGAGGTGCGCACCGTGCGGACGAGGTCCGACAGGGCCGGCACCAGCAGGCGCCGGTCACGGACCAGGCCCAGGGCGCGGGCGGCCGGGTTGGCCACGACGACGGCGTCGTCCTTGTCGAGCACCAGGACGGCGGGGTCCATGAGGTCGATGAGCCGCCGGGCCAGGGCGGCCTCGCGGGCGGCGTCGCCGGGGTCGGCGGCGGCCCGCGGGGCCGCGTCGGACGGCCGGCGGGCCAGGACGACCGCGACGGCTCCCAGCGCCGCACCGACGACGAGGCCGGCCACGACGGCGACCAGCAGGCTCACGCCGCCGATGCTAGGCGTCGCGGGGCCCGGGACATCCCCCGTGTGAGTGGTCGCGGAACCGGGTAGACCGATTGTTCATGCCCGGGTGCCCCCGCGTTCACCGGGCGGGATCTCGCGCTGTCCGGTGAGCACCTACCCTCGGTGTCCTGGGGACGGCCGCCGAGCAGAGGTGTCCGGACGGCGTGACCGGTGAGGGCCGGCCCGACGAGGAGGACCCGTGCGCGAGCACTACCGCGAAGAGCTCGAGGACATCAACAACTGCCTCGTGGAGATGTCGAACTCCGTGGGCTCGGCCATGAGCAAGGCCACCACCGCGCTGCTCGACGCCGACGTCGCCCTCGCCGACCTGGTGATCGCCGGCGACGAGCACATCGACGCGGTGCGCGAGAGCATCGAGGAGCGCTGCTTCACCCTCCTCGCCCGCCAGCAGCCGGTCGCCACCGACCTGCGCACGGTCACCACCGCGATGCGGATCGTCGGGGACCTCGAGCGCATGGGCGACCTCGCCGTCCACGTGGCCAAGCTGGCCCGGATGCGGTTCCCCGAGTCCGCCGTCCCCACCGAGGTCCGGCCGATCTTCCTCGAGGCCGGCCACGTCGCGCAGAGCCTGGTGACCCAGGTCGGCACGGTGATCGCCAAGCTCGACGTCCAGGGCGCCGCCCAGCTGGAGCGCGACGACGACCTCATGGACCAGCTGCACCGCCAACTGTTCACCGAGCTGCTGAGCCCCGGCTGGCCGCACGGCATGGAGTCGGCCATCGACATCACGCTGCTCGGCCGCTACTACGAGCGCTTCGCCGACCACGCCGTCAGCGTCGCCCGCCGGGTGGTCTTCCTGGTCACCGGCGAGCGGGACATGGTCGCGCTCCCGAACTGAACCGCCGTACGACGAGGGCCCCCGCACCGCACGGTGCGGGGGCCCTCGTCGCTGCGGCTACTTCTTGCCCTGGTTCTTCACGGCCTCGATGGCGGCCGCGGCGGCCTCGGGGTCGAGGTACTCCCCGCCCGGCTTGACCGGCTTGAGGTCGGCGTCGAGGTCGTAGCGCAGCGGGACGCCGGTGGGGATGTTGAGCCCGACGACCTCGTCCTCGCCCATGCCGTCGAGGTGCTTGACCAGCGCCCGCAGGCTGTTGCCGTGCGCGGCGACCAGCACGGTCGCGCCGGTGCGCAGGTCGGGGACGATCGAGTCGTACCAGTACGGGAGCATCCGGACGACGACGTCGGCCAGGCACTCGGTGGCCGGCCGCACCTCGGGGGGCAGGAAGCCGTAGCGCGGGTCGGCGTCCTGGGAGTACTCGCTGCCGGGGTCGATCGGCGGCGGCGGGGTGCTGTAGGAGCGGCGCCAGGTCATGAACTGCTCCTCGCCGTACTCGGCGAGGGTGGCGGCCTTGTCCTTGCCCTGCAGCGCGCCGTAGTGCCGCTCGTTGAGCCGCCACGACCGGCGCACCGGGATCCACTGCCGGTCGGCGGCGGCGAGCGCCAGCTCGGCGGTGGTGATGGCGCGCCTGAGCAGCGACGTGTGCAGCACGTCGGGCAGCAGGCCGTGCTCGGCCAGCAGCTGCCCGCCGCGCGCGGCCTCGGCGCGCCCCTTCTCCGACAGCTCGACGTCGACCCAGCCGGTGAACAGGTTGGCCCTGTTCCACTCGCTCTCGCCGTGGCGGAGCAGCACGAGGGTCCCGGGCGTGGTTCCCGCAGACATGGTCACGGGCCCATCCTGCCCGACGCCGTCCTCAGCGGGTGACCAGTGGCCAGAGCACCCATGCCTCGTAGACCGCCGGGGGTGCCAGGCCGGCCAACAGCCAGGGGCTGCGCACCCGCCGGGCGGCGCCCCACCGCACCGCCGCGACCAGGGCGACACAGCAGCCCACGGCGACCGCGAGCCACAGCACGGTGGCCCCGACGTCGACGACGAACAGCTGCGCGAGCACGAGCTGCACGGCGCACAGCAGCAGCGGGTAGACCAGGCCGGAGGCGGCCACCACGCCCATCAGCGCGCGGCCGAGCCGCTCCTGCTGCGCGGGTGGCTCCTGCACGCCCCCACGCTAGGCGGCGGAGACCTCCCGCGCGCCCGGCCGGCGGCGGCCGGGCAGCCACACCAGGACGACGACGGCGGCGACCGCGGAGGCGGCGGCGGTGCCGACGGCGGTCAGGTGCATCGCCGAGACGAACGCGTCGCGGGCGGTGTCCTCGAGCGCCCCGGCGGCGGCGACGGCCTGCGCGTCCCCGGCGGCGCGGGCCTGCTCGGCCGTCGTCCGGGCCGCCTCCAGCGTGGCCGCGATCGACGTGCTCGCCTCGGCGCGGACGTCGGCGGGCAGCACGTCGACCGCGCGGCCGACGTTCGCGGCGTAGGCGGTGGCCAGCACCGACCCGAGGATCGCCACGCCGAGCGCGCCGCCGACCTGGCGGACGGTGTTGTTCACCGCGGCGCCGGCGCCGGCCTTCTCGCGCGGCACCACGGCCATGATCGACTCGGTCGCCGGCGCCATGACCGCGCCCATACCGAGGCCCTGCACGGTCAGCGCGGTGAGCAGCAGCCACAGCGGGGCGGCCTGGTCGAGCAGCTGGAAGCCCAGGAACGACAGCGTGATGAGCACGAAGCCGCCGGCGCAGACGGCCTTGGCGCCGAACCGCTCGGCGAGCCGCGAGCTGCGCGGGGCCATCAGCGCCATGCCCAGCGCCACCGGGATGAGCGCGGCGCCGGACTGCAGCGGGTCGTAGCCGCGGGCGCCCTGCAGGTAGTACACGAGGTAGAACGTGGCGCCCATCAGCGCGAAGAAGTTCAGGCCCAGCGCCGCGGCGGCCGCGGAGAAGGCCGGGTTGCGGAACAGCGAGACGTCGAGCGCCGGGTGCGAGGAGCGCCGCTGCAGCCAGACGAACAGCGCCAGCAGCAGCGCGCCGCCGAGCAGCGGCACGAGCACGCCCGGCGTCGTCCAGCCCACCCCGGAGCCGCCGTGGATGATCCCGTAGACGAGGCCGGCGAGCGCCGCGATCGACAGCAGGACGCCGGGGACGTCGAGGCGGCCGGGCGCCGGGTCGCGCGACTCGGGGACGAACACCAGCGTGGCGACGACGCCGAGGACGGCGACCGGCACCCCGATCAGGAAGATCGCGCCCCACCAGTAGTGCGTGAGGACGGCGCCGCTGGCCAGTGGCCCGCCCGCGACGGCGAGCCCGGCGGTGGCCGCCCAGATGCCGATGGCGCGGCCGCGCTCGCCGGGCGGGAAGACGTTGGTGAGCACGGCGAGGGTGGTCGGCTGCACCGCCGCGCCGCCGACGCCCATGACCGCGCGCCAGGCGATGAGCTCCAGGGGGCTGTCGGAGAACGCGGCGAGGACCGACCCGGCGGCG
Organism: Geodermatophilus nigrescens; assembly: GCF_900129495.1. Classification (GTDB taxonomy): domain Bacteria; phylum Actinomycetota; class Actinomycetes; order Mycobacteriales; family Geodermatophilaceae; genus Geodermatophilus; species Geodermatophilus nigrescens. Next base: position 402,379 of record NZ_FQVX01000003.1, on the reverse strand, counting down.
AAGACGGTGAGCCCGATCAGCAGCACCCGGCGGCGGCCGATCCGGTCGCCGATGACGCCCCAGGAGAACAGCAGCCCGGCGAACACGACGATGTAGGCGTCGACGGCCCACTGCAGCTCGCCCTGGGTGGCGCCGAGCTCGCGCTGCAGGGTCGGGATCGCGACGTTGAGCGTCGTGTTGCCCATGATCACCACGAGCAGGCAGACCGTCATGGTGGCCAGCACCCACCAGCGCCGGGCGTAGCCGGGGCGCTCCTCGGCGGGGGCGGCCAGGTCCTCCCGCCCGGGAGCGGTCATCCCCCGCCGTCCGGTGCGGGCGCTCCCCCGCCGTCCCTCCGGTCGGCTCCCCCGGCCTGCGCGAAGGCGGCGAAGGCCTCCAGGTTGCGCAGCGACTCCCCGCGCCTGACCCGCCACTCCCACTCGCGCCGGATCGAGGTGCCGAAGCCGATCTCGAGCAGCGTGTTGAACGAGTCGTCGGCGTAGCTGAGCACCGCGCCGAGCACCCGGTCGAGCTCCTCGGGCGTGACCGCGGCGTGCGGCAGCCGGCCGGTCAGGTAGATGTCGCCGACCCCGTCGATCGACCACGCGACGCCGTACATGCGGGCGTTGCGCTGCAGCAGGTGGGTCCACAGCTGCTCGCGGTTCTCGTCGGGCTGGCGGCAGACGAAGGCCTCCACGCGCAGCGCGTGCTCGCCGACGACGAGCCCGCAGACCGTCTTGAGCTTCTTCGTGCCGGGCAGGTCGACCAGCCAGCGGCCGGGCGCGGGGTGCTCGTGCACCAGCTCGGCCTCGCGCAGCGTGGCGTCGATGACGGCGTCGAGCGCCGCGACGACGTCGCCCCGCGCGGTGGGGACCTCCTCCGGGCCGCTCACCAGGCCACCTGCGGGACCGTCGGGAGCCCGGCCACCGGCCGCAGCGCCGGGCGCCCGGCGGCGGCCATCTCCGCGCCCGCCGCGGCGTAGGCGTCGACCAGCGCGCCGGCCGTGCGGTCCCAGGAGAACGCCGCGGCGTGCCGGCGGGCGCCGGCGGCGAGCATCGGGCGGCGGGCGAGCACGGCGCGGATCGCCGCGGCGTAGGCGCCGGGGTCGCGGCTGCCGACGAGCACGCCGGAGACGCCGTCGCGCACGGCCGTGGGCAGGCCGCCCACCGCGGCGGCCACAACCGGTGTGCCGCACGCCTGGGCCTCCAGGGCCACCAGCCCGAAGGACTCGTTGTGGCTGGGGACGACGGCGACGTCGGCGGCGCGGTAGTGCAGGGCCAGCCGGTCGGGGCTCTGCGGCGGCAGGAAGCGCACCAGGTCGCCGATGCCGAGGTGCGCGGCGAGCTCCTCGAGCTGGCGCGGCGCCTCCAGCCCGGAGCCGCTGGGCGCGCCGACCACGTGCACGCGCAGCCGGCCGCGCAGCGACGGGTCGTCCTCGAGCATCCGCGCGGCGGCGGCGAGCAGCAGGTCGGGCGCCTTGAGCGGCTGGATGCGCCCGACGAAGGTCAGCACGACAGCGTCGGCGGGGACGCCCAGCGCGCGGCGGGCGGCGGCGCGGTCGCCGGGGGTGAACCGGTCGAGGTCGACGCCGGGCGGGACGACCAGGGTGCGCCGGGGGTCGGCCCCGTAGTGCTCGACGAGCTGGCGGGCCTCCTCCTCGGTGTTGGCGACCAGCCGGTCGGCCTCGGCCACCACCTGCTCCTCGCCGATCACCCGCGCCCGCGGCTCGGGCCGGTCGCCGTCGGCCAGGGCGGCGTTCTTCACCTTCGCGAGGGTGTGCGCGGTGTGGATGAGCGGCACGCTCCAGCGGTCGCGCGCCAGCCAGCCGACCTGGCCCGACAGCCAGTAGTGCGAGTGGACGACGTCGTAGTGCCCGGGCTCGTGCAGGGCCTCCTCGCGCAGGACGCCGGCGGTGAAGGCGCACAGCTGCCCGGGCAGCTCCTCCTTGCCGAGGCCCTCGAACGGGCCGGCGCTGACGTGCCGCACGGTGACGCCGGGGCTCATCTCGACCACCGGAGGCAGGTCGCTGGAGGTGGCGCGGGTGAACACGTCGACGGCGATGCCGCGCGCGGCCAGCCGCCGGGACACCTCGACGATGTAGACGTTCATGCCCCCGGCGTCGCCGGCACCGGGCTGGTCGAGCGGGCTGGTGTGCACCGAGATCGTCGCGACCCGGCGCAGCGCGCGGGAGCCGAGGCGTCGGCGAGCAGGCACCCGCGACCTCCCGCCTCACGCCGTCCCGGGCGCCGTCGCGGCACCCCTGTCGGCTCTCCATCCTGCAACAGGGACAGGATGGCCACATGCCCGGTGTCGCCGATCTCTCACCGTCCACCGCCCGTCCCCTGCCGGGGTCCGGGCGCACCGCCGTCGTCACCGGGGCCTCCAGCGGCATCGGCGCGGCCACCGCGGAGCGCCTGGCCGCGGAGGGCTTCGACGTCGTCCTCGGCGCCCGGCGGCTGGACCGGCTCGAGGCGCTGGCCGAGCGCACCGGCGGGCGGGCGCTGCAGCTGGACGTCACCGACCCGGCGTCGGTGGAGGCGTTCGCCGCCGCGCTGCCGCGGGTCGACGTCCTGGTCAACAACGCCGGCGGGGCCTTCGACACCAACCCGGTGGCCGACGCCGACCTCGACTCGTGGGCGCGCACCTACGACGTCAACGTGCTCGGCACCGTGCGGCTGACCAAGGCGCTGCTGCCGGCGCTGCGGGCCTCGGGCGCCGGCGACCTGCTGTTCGTGGGCTCCACGGCCGGGCTGGTCAGCTACGAGGGCGGTGCGTCGTACACGGCGGCCAAGCACGGCGTGCACACGCTGGCCGGGACGCTGCGCCTGGAGCTGGTGGCCGAGCCGGTGCGGGTCATCGAGATCGCGCCGGGGATGGTGCGCACGGAGGAGTTCTCGCTCAACCGCCTGGGCAGCCAGGAGAAGGCCGACGCCGTCTACCGCGGCGTGCGGGAGCCGCTGGTGGCCGAGGACGTCGCCGACTGCATCGCCTGGGCGCTCACCCGGCCGCACCACGTCAACGTCGACCTGCTCGTCGTCCGTCCCCGCGCGCAGGCCGCGCAGCACAAGGTCCACCGCGAGGACTGACGGTGCGCGTCCGCGAGGCCACCGACGCCGACTGGCCGCTCGTCTTCCCGTTCTTCCGCGCGGTGGTCGACGCCGGCCGCACCTACGCGTTCCCGGCCGGGTCGTCCCTGGACGAGGCCCGCGGGTGGTGGATGGAGGCGCCTCCGGGGCGCACGGTCGTCGCCGTCGAGGGGGACTCCGTCGTCGGCAGCGCGAAGATGGGTCCCAACCGTCCGGGGCGGGGGTCACACGTGGCGACGGCGAGCTTCCTCGTCGACCCGGCGGCCCAGGGCCGGGGCATCGGCCGGGCCCTGGGTGAGCACGTCGTCGCGTGGGCGCGGGACGCCGGCTACCGCGGCATCCAGTTCAACGCCGTCGTCGAGACGAACGCGCCCGCGGTCTCCCTGTGGCGGTCACTCGGCTTCGAGGTGGTGGGCACGGTGCCCGGCGCGTTCGACCACCCCGAGCACGGCTTCGTCGGCCTGCACGTGATGTACCTGGACCTCACCGGCCGCTGACGCGCCCGCCGGCCTCGCGCCGCGGTGCCCGGCCTCGCGCTGCGGGGCGAGGTCGGGCACCACAGCGCGAGGGTGGGCACGAGGCGAGGGCGAGGACGGGACCCGGCCGCGGTCCGCGACGGGACACGCCCTGCGAGGTGGCGCGAGGAGTGGGCGCCGGAGGCTCCCGCGAGCGAGCGCCAGGAGGGGCTCAGCGCCGGTGGGGGACGGCCCTGGCCGCGGTGTCGGCCGGCAGGCCGACGACGTCAGAGCCGCTGCGGCTCGGGGACCAGCGTGACGCCGAACCGGTCGTGGACGGCGGTGACGACGCGGTCGGCGAAGGCCATCAGCTCCTCCGCCGTGGCGCCGGGCTCGGTGGTCAGCGCCAGGCTGTGCCGGGACGAGGTGCCCACCCGCCCGTCGCGGGTGCCGCGGCCGAAGCCCGCCGACTGCACCAGCCACGCGGCGCTGAGCTTCACCCGGCCGTCGGCGGCGGGCCAGCTCGGGCAGCCCGGCACCGCCTGCTCGGGCGGGACCACCGGGTTGGTGAAGAACGAGCCGGCGCTGCGGGTGTCGGGGTCGGCCGGGTCGACGACCATGCCCTTGCCGCGCCGCAGCTCCAGCACGGCCGCGCGGACGTCGGCCAGCGGCGCCCGCCCGCCCAGCTCGACGTCGAGGCGCTTCGCGAGCTCGGCGTACTGCACGGGGCGGGACAGCGGGCCCGCGTCGAGCGCGAAGGTGACGGTGAGGACGACGAACCGGCCGGGCTCGCGCTTGAGCCGGCTGTCGCGGTAGCCGAACGCGCAGTCGGCGTTCGACAGCACCCGCTCCTCGCGGGAGGTCCGGTCCCAGACGCGCACCTCGGTGACCGTCTGCGCGACCTCCTGGCCGTACGCGCCGACGTTCTGCACCGGCGTCGCGCCGGTGGAGCCGGGGATCCCCGACAGCGCCTCCATCCCGGCGAGCTCCTGCTCCACGGTGAGCGCCACGAGGTCGTCCCACGGCTCGCCGGCCTGCACCTCGACGACGTCGCCGCGCCGCTGCACGCCGCGGCTGCGCACCGCCACGACGTCGCCGGACCAGCCCGCGTCGGGGGCGACGACGTTCGAGCCGCCGCCGAGCACCAACAGCGGGCGTCCCGCGTCGTCGGCCTCGCGGACGGCGGCGACCAGGTCGGCGGCGGTGGTGACCTCGACCAGCCGGTCGACGGGCCCACCGACCCCGAGGGTCGTGAGGTCGGCGAGACGGGCGTCGGAGCGGACGAGCACCCGCCCACGGTAGCCACGGCCCGCCAGCCCGCCGGGGAGGCGGACTACCCTCGGGTCCGGTGAGCGAGGGCGACAGCGGGCACAAGCGCCGGGCGTCGCTCACCCCCCGCAGGGCCAACCCGCGCCTGGCCGCCGGCCGGGCCCGCGCGCTGGGCCTGCCCACCCGCGGCACCACGAACGCCAACCGGCTGCGCCGGGTCGACCGCTGGATCCTCGCCACCCAGCTCCCCCGCCTGCGCGACGCCGCCCGCCCGCTCGTCGTCGACCTCGGCTACGGCGCGTCGGCGGTGACCACCTTGGAACTCGTCGACCGGCTGGCCCCCGCCGTGCCCGGCCTCGAGGTCGTCGGGCTGGAGATCGCCCCCGCCCGGGTGGCCGCCGTCGAGGCCGACCGCGACCCGCCGCGGGTCGACTTCCGCGTCGGCGGGTTCGAGCTCGCGGGGCTGCGCCCGGTGCTGGTGCGCGAGTTCAACGTGCTGCGCCAGTACGACGAGGCGTCCGCGGCGCGCGCCTGGGAGACCACCTGCGCGGCGCTGGGCCCCGGCGGTCTGCTGGTGGAGGGCACCTGCGACGAGTGGGGACGGCGGGCGACCTGGGTGGCCCTCGACGCCGACGGCCCGCTCACCCTGACCCTCGCCGCCCGCGTCGCCGACCTCGACCGGCCCTCCGACCTCGCCGAGCGGCTGCCCAAGGCCCTCATCCACCACAACGTCCCCGGGCAGCCGGTGCACGACCTGCTGCGCGCCCTCGACGCCGCCTGGGCCGCCGCGGCCGGGCTGACCGCGTTCGGGCCACGGCAGCGGTGGGGAGCCGCGGTCCAGGCCCTCGCCGACGACGGCTGGCCGCTGGTGGGCTCCACGCGGCGCTGGCGGCACGGCGAGCTGACGGTGCGCTGGTCGGCGGTGGCGCCGTCGTGAGGCGCGGCGAGCGCCCCCCGGTGGTGCCGCCGGGTCCCACCGAGGTCGACGGCGGCACGGCCGAGCTGCTCGGCGACGCCGACCGCGACGGCTCGTGGGTGCTGATGGTCGAGGGGACGCCGCAGTCGCACGTCGACCTGGACAACCCCGCCCACCTGGAGTTCGAGTACGTCCGCCGGATGGGCCACGTGCTCGACCTGGCGGCGCCCGAGGGGCAGCCGGTCGACGCCGTGCACCTCGGCGGCGGCGCGCTCACGCTGGCCCGCTACCTCGCGGTGACCCGGCCCGGCTCGCGGCAGCGGGTGGTGGAGGTCGACCAGCGGCTCACCGACCTGGTCCGCGCGCACCTGCCGCTGCCCCGCGACGCGCGGGTGCGGGTGCGCGCCGCCGACGCCCGCGCCGGGCTGGCGGCGCTGCCGCCGGCGAGCGCCGACGTCGTCGTCAGCGACGTCTTCGCCGGGGCGCGGACGCCGGCGCACCTGACCACGGTCGAGTACGCCGCGGAGGCGCACCGGGTGCTGCGGCCCGGCGGTGTCCTGGCCGTCAACGTCGCCGACGGCCCGCCGCTGCGCTTCGCCCGCGGGCAGGTGGCCACGCTGCGGGCGGTCTTCGCGCACGTCTGCGTGCTCGCCGAGCCCGGCACGCTGCGCGGGCGGCGGTTCGGCAACCTCGTCGCGGTGGCCTCGGACGCGCCGCTGCCGGTGGCCGCCCTGACCCGGCGCTGCGCCGCCGACCCCATGCCCGCGCGGGTGGTCGAGGGCGAGGACCTGGCCCGGTTCGTGGGCCGCGCGCAGCCGGTGACCGACGCCGGGGCGGTCGCCTCCCCGGAGCCGCCGCCGGGCGTGTTCAGCCGCTGACCAGGGTCTTCCCCGATGCCGGGGTGCCCGGAGCGCGCCTAGGGTCGGGGCATGACCTATCCCGCACCGGCTCCGCGCCGGCTCGCCCGCGACACCCGCAACAAGATGATCGCCGGCGTCTGCTCCGGCATCGCCCGCCGCTACGGCATCTCGACCGGCGCCCTGCGGCTGGCCTTCGTGGTCTCGTGCATCCTGCCCGGACCGCAGTTCATCGCCTACCTGGTCCTGTGGGTGCTCATGCCGCGCGACGACCGGTACTGACCCGGCCGCCCGCGGTCACCAGGGGCTGTTGCCCCGCTGCACCCCGCGGACCGCGGGCCGCACGTCGACCAGGTAGACGACGGCGGCGATGACGGCGGGCAGGCCGAGGAAGGTCATCGGCCCGGACAGGTAGAGCACCACCGCGGCCAGCGCGGTGATCGCCGCCCAGGCCGGCTTGGTGAGCTTCCCGGCGGCCACGTAGTTGGGCGCCGGGCGGATGACCGCGTCGACGAGAGCCCAGACGGTCAGCGCGAGGGTGGCCCAGTACAGGGCCTCGAGCAGGACCGCGTCGAACGCCATGCCGGGGAGGGTACCCGCCGGGAGGGACCGCGGGACCCCTCCGCAGGGAGGACACGGCCAGGGACGCGACAGGGCCCCGGAGCGCCTACGGCAGCTCCGGGGCCCTGGTCGGGTACCGAGGTCAGTCGGTGGTCTTGGCGGTGCGGGTGCGGCTCACGCGGGTCGAGGTGCCGGCGGCCTTGCCGCGCGCGGCGGTGGTGCGCTTGGCCGGCTTGCGGGCGGCCTTGGCGGTCGCCTCGTCGGCGGCCTCGGCGGTCTCCTCGATGGTGGCCTTGGCCGAGTCGGCGGCCTCCTCGACGGCCTCCTCCGCGCGGGCGGCGGCCTTGGTGGTCTTCGAGGCGGCCTTCTGGACGCGCGAGGTGATCTCGTCGGAGGCCTCGGTCACGGCCTCGGCGGCGTCCTCGATGACCTCCTCGACGGTCTCCTCGACGGTGTCGACGGCGGCCTCGGCCTTGGCGGCGAAGCGGCGGAAGCCGGGCTGGCGGCGCAGCTCCTGCAGCACGTCGGCGCCGCGCTCGGCCAGCACCTCGACGGTGCCGGCGGCCTGGGCGCGGGCCTGCTCGACCAGCGTGTTCAGGGTGCCGACGACGGCCTCGGGGCGGACGGCGCCGGCCAGGCCGCGGGCGCGGTCGGCGGCGAGCTCGGCGCGGGTGCGGGCCTCCTTGGTGGCCAGGTCGACCTGGACCTGGGCCTCACCGGGGAGGGCCTCGGCGCGCGAGCGCAGCGTGGCGAGGACGGTGCGGGCCTGCGTGACGGCGAGGTCACCGGCGCCGACGGCGACCAGCAGCGGCGTGCGGCCGCGCTCGGCGACCTGCTCGAACAGGGAGGTGGCGGTGGTCATGCTGTCTCCTCGGAGATCGTGGGCCCGTCCGCGGGGACGCGGTGCGGGGCGGGGCTCGGGGCGGTGCTCGGGGAGGTGCCGGGTGTCCGCGGGGCGGCGGCGTGCTCGCGCACGTAGGTCTCGTACAGCTCGAGGAGCACGGCCTTGTGCCGTTCGGAGAGCTGCTCGTCGGACCGGATCGCCGCGATCGTGTCGGGGTTGCCGGGGCGCCGGTCGAGGATGCCCGCCTGCTCGTAGAGCGTCTCGGCGGAGATCTCCAGGCCCTTGGCGATGGCGGCCAGGATCTCCGCCGACGGCTTGCGCAGCCCCCGCTCCACCTGCGACAGGTAGGGGTTGCTCACCCCCGCGGTGCGGGCGAGCTCGCGCAGGGACACCCGGGCGGCGCTGCGCTGCTCCCGGATGAACTCCCCCACCTGCGAGCGCACGGTCGAGACCTGCTGGGCCTCGGCCGCGACGGTCTCCGCGACGCTGCCGGCGAGCTGGTCCACCTTCTCGCGGACCGACCTCACCTGACCGCTCACGAACTCGCCGGGGGTCTGCACGTACTCGACGGTAACCAGGGGTGCTAGCAGCTGCAAGCGCAGCTGCTAGCACCCCTGCGTGAGTCCTCTCACACCCGGCGTGTCCCCGCCCGGGCGCGGGTCAGGTGGTCAGCACCGCCGACGGCCGCACCTCACCGACGACGCCGTCGCCGCCGGTGACCGGCGGGGCCGACCAGCGGGCGAGCACGTCGGCGTCGACCCCGAGGCGGCGCAGCGCGGCGGCGAGCACCGGCGCGCGGCCGCGGTCGCCGCCGTCGTCGAGCTTGTAGGCGATCGCGCCGCGGCCGGGCAGCGCGGCGACGTGCACGCCGTCGGCCCCGCCCTTGACCAGCAGGCCGGGCACGGCCTCCATGAGCAGGGTGTCGTCGCGGCCGGTGCCGGCGACGTACCAGGGGTGGGCCCGCATGGCGTCCGCGACGGCCCGCTCGGGCGTCCCGGGGTCCGCGTCCACCAGCGAGCGCAGGCCGCGCGCCAGCCCGGCCAGAGACATGCCGTGCTGGGGTGCGCCGCAGCCGTCGACGACGACCGCGGCCACCGGCTCGCCGGCCGCGGCGGCCAGGCGGGCCTCGATCGCCTGCTGCAGCGGGTGCTGCGGGTCGAGGTAGCCCTCGGTCGGCCAGCCGGCCGCGACGCAGGCGGCGAGCATCGCGGCGTGCTTGCCCGAGCAGTTGAACGCCAGGCGCTCGGGAGCGCGACCGCCGGTGATCCACGCGGCGCGCGTCTCCTCGTGCCCGGGCAGCGCGGCCGGGCAGCCGAGGGCGCCCGCGTCGAGGCCGGCGGAGGCGAGGATCGCCTCGGCGCGGTCGCGGTGGCCGTCCTCGCCGGCGTGCGAGCCGGCGGCGATGGACAGCTCCTCGCCCGTGCGCGGCCGCCAGCCGGCGGCGAGGTAGGTGGTGGCCTGCACCGGCTTGTTGGACGAGCGGGGCAGCACGGGGCGGGCGACGTCGCCGGCCGACCAGCGGACGTCCCCGTCGGGGCCGAGCACGACGACGGCGCCGCGGTGCACCGACTCGAGGAAGCCGGAGCGCCAGACCTCGACGAGGACCGGCGCGTCGGGCCAGGGCGCGCTCAGTGCCTGGCCTCGTCGGCGAGGAGGGCGGCGACGTCGGCCTCGCCGTTGCGGTAGCGGCGGGCGAGCTCGCCGGCGAGGGCGTCCATCACCTGCTGCACGCCGCGGCGGCGCTCGGACAGGGAGCCCTCCGCGGAGGCCAGGGCCCGGGCGGCCTGCTCGAGCTCGGCGTCGGGGAGCCCGGCGACGTCGGACAGGTCGACGCCGCGGGTCAGGCCGTTCACCCAGGACTCGTAGCGCTCGGGCGCCGCCGGCTGCACCGTCTGGTGGCGGCCCAGGCCGTGGGCGGGCCCGCGGCCCTTCTCGGCGAGGATCTCCGGCAGCAGGTCGACCAGCGAGCGGCCGTCGTGCTCGGCCCGGCGCTGCAGCTCCCGGCGCACGATGTCCAGCCGCCCCTGCAGCAGCCGCCGCGTGTAGGAGAGGTTGACCTCCTCCTGCTCGGCCCGGCGGCGCAGCCCGCGGACGTCGGCCATCGGGCGGGACTCGACGCCGGCGAGGAAGGCCGGGTCGAGCAGCTCGTCGACGGCCGCGCCGCCGGCGGGGGTCGGAGGGGTGCTCGCGGAGGTCACCGCCCGATGGTGGCAGACCGGACGGCGCGGACGCGGTCGCGGGCGGCGGCCCGGGTGTCGTCGAGCGCGGCGGGGGCGTCGTCGGGGTCGATCACGGCCCGCGAACCGCCCACCGTCAGCTCGTCGCCGGCGCCCACCGACTGCTTGACCAGGGCGAGCGCGACGACGCCGAGCTCGTGGTGGCGCACGACCGTGCCGGCGCGGCCGACCTCGCGCTCCCCGCGCAGCACCGGCGCACCCGCAGCCGGCAGGTCCTCGCTGACGCCGTCGAGGTGCAGCAGCACCAGCCGCCGCGGCGGGCGGCCGAGGTTGTGCACGCGCGCGACGGTCTCCTGGCCGCGGTAGCAGCCCTTCTGGAGGTGGACGGCGCTGTCGAGCCACTCCAGCTCGTTGGGGATGGTGCGGTGGTCGGTGTCGGCGCCCAGCCGCGGACGGCGGGCCTCCACGCGCAGCGCCTCGTAGGCGTCCAGGCCGGCGGTCCCGGCACCCGCGGCGGCGAGCGCGTCGGCGCGGGCGGCGAGCTCGGCGCGCGGCACCAGCAGGTCGACCGCGGGGACGCCGTCGCCGAGGGCCGGCATGCGGCGCACCCAGCCGCCGCCGGGCAGGGCGGCGACGGCGTACGGGGCCTCCGGCGCGGGCAGGCCGGCGGCGGCGAGCACGTCGGACCCGCGGGGGCCGACGAGCGTCAGCATCGCCCAGTCCCCGGTCACCAGGGCGGGCTCGACGCGGAGCATGAAGACCATCCGCTGCAGGAAGGTCGCCAGCGCGGCGCCGGTGCCCGGCTCGACGTCGGCCCAGGTGGTGCCGCCGAGCTCGGCGAGCACGAGGTGGTGCTCGACGTGGCCCTGCGGCGAGAGGACCAGCGCCTGGGTGCCGGTGCCGTCGGCGAGCCGCTCGAGGTGCTGGCTGGTGAGGCTGTGCAGCCAGGAGAGCCGGTCGGGGCCGGGGATCGCGAGGACGTCGCGGTCGCTGCGGTCGACGAGCCCGGCGCCCTCGGCGAGCAGGCGCTGCTCGCGCAGCGGGTCGCCGTGGTGGGCGGCGACGGTGCCGCCCTCGGCGACGACGGCGCCCGCTCGCGCGGCGAGGGGGGAGGTGGTGCTCATGCGGTCACTCCTGGGACGTCCCGGACTCTCGGCAGCGGCGGCACGTGCCCGACAGCGCCACGTGCCCCACGTCCAGGGTGAAACCCAGGTCGGCCGCCAGACGTTCCGCCGCCTGCTCGAGCACCTCCGGGTCGGCGGAGGAGATCTCCCCGCAGGAGGCGCAGACCACGTGCAGGTGCGGGTGCTCGGAGGCGTGGTAGACCGGCGCGCCCTTGGCGACGTGGGTGTGCCAGACCAGGCCGAGCCGCTCGAGCAGCTCCAGCGTGCGGTAGACCGTCGAGGTGTCCGGCGCCGCGCCGCCCGGCCCGGCCTGCTCGCGCAGCCGGGCGCCGATCGCCTCCGGGGTGGCGTGGTCGAGCTCCGCGACGGCCGCCAGCACCTGCTGGCGCTGGTGCGTCAGCCGCAGGCCCTGCGCGCGCAGCCGCTCCGCGAGGGGGGCACCGGGATCGGACACGCGCGACAGCCTAGGACCGGCCCGTGCTCACGGGACGGCGCTGCGCGAGGCCTCCAGCACCCGCCGCAGCGACTCCAGGTACCGCGCCGGGATGCCGTGCTCGCCGCGCGGCGGGAGGAACCGGGCGACGGTGGCGTCGGTGACCTGCGCGGCGTCGGCGGCCTCGGCGCCCAGCAGGCGGACCACCGGCTGCGAGCCCCACGAGCGGGACGCGGCCAGGTGCGCCATCGCGGCGGCGCTCTCGGCCCGCTCCCCCACGCAGTCGAACGGCTTCTCGGTGGCCCACAGCCGCCGGAAGCCGTCGGCCAGCGACGGGTCGGCGAGCGGGTTGCCGCCGAACATCTCCTCCGCCTCGGCCGGCGGGAGGAACACCGCGAAGCAGAGGAAGGTGAACAGGCACTTGTCGCAGTGCAGGCACCAGCGCTGCTCGGCCTGCCCGCCGATGCCCATGTGCTTCTGCGTGTACGAGCGGTTGCAGCTGAGGATGTCGCCCCGCAGCGGCAGGGCGGCCACGGCGGCGACCGTCGCCAGCTCCGAGAGCTGCCGGGTCAGGCTGAAGTACCCGGTGCCCACCTCCGCGGCGGCCGCGGTGAACAGCCGCTCGAAGGCGTACGACTTCGAGTACTGGTGGTTCACGCTGGCGCCGTCGACGGTGAGGGTCTCCTCGTCGGCGGACCGCTCGTTGGCGAAGACCACCGGGTCGAACCCGCCGAGGACGGCGACCAGGGTGGCGATGGCGGAGTTGATCGCGGTGACCGGCACGTGCCCGTTGAGTCCGCCCTGCGCGGTGCGCTCGGCCAGCAGCGGGTCGAGCCGGCGCCGCACCTCGACCAGCGGGACGCCGGCCGCGCGGGCGACGTCGCGCTGCGCGCCGGTGGGGTTGACCGCCAGCGCCGTCCCGTCGGGGATGACCACGAGCGCGAGCGCGGAGTCCTTGCCGCCGCCGACCGGCAGCAGCGCGCCGCGGCCGCCGGGCTCGACCGGCTGGCCCGGCTCGCGCACCTCGGCGTCGAACTCCACCCGGTGCGGCACCGGCAGCCGGTTGACGGCGGCGAACTCGCCGAGGCCGTCGGTGTAGGCGGCGCGCGCGACGGCGAGCTGCGCCGCGGTCACCGGCCGCTCGACGACCACCCGGCCGGGCGCGGCCAGCTTGTAGTAGCTGGTGCCCATGACCAGGTGGACGAGGTCGAGGGCGGCGTCGAGCGCCGCCGGGGCCGGCCCGCTGCCGAGCAGCACCGGGTCGAGCACGAGCCGCTCGGTGAACTCGTCGTCGCCGAGGCGGTAGGAGAAGGCCGCCTCGCCGGTGGAGAGGTCGAGGGACCGTCCGGCGACGACGAACGCGCCGGTCTCAGACACCGGGGACGCGCTCGGCGCCGGAGTCGACGAGGATCTGCTCATAGGTGGCTGCCAACTCCTCGAAGTCGCGGAAGCGGTTGTAGCTGGGGGCGCCGGGTGAGAGGAGCACGACCCCGCCCGGCGGGGTGCCGGCGATCGCCGCCGACACCGCCTCGGCCAGGGACTGCGTCTCGGTGAGGCGCACCGCCGCCCCGGCGGCCTCCCGGCGGACGTCGCCGGCCAGCCGCGCCCCCGTGTCGGGGACGGTGACCAGCGCGACGGTGTCCCGCCGCTGCACCAACGTCGCGGCCAGGCCGGTGTAGTCCAGGCCCCGGTCCTGCCCGCCGGCGATGAGGGTGAGCGGACGCCCGGCGAGCGCGTCGAGCGCGGCCAGCACGGACACCGGCGTGGTCGACAGCGTGTCGTCGACGAAGGTGACGCCGCCGAGCCTGGCCACGGGTGCGAGCCGGTGCGGCAGCGCCCGGAAGCCGGCGACGGCGGCGGCGACGGCGTCGGCGGTCGCGGCGAGGTCGAGGCCCAGCAGGGCGCAGGCGGCCAATGCCACCTCGACGTTGCTGCGGTTGTGCGCGCCGGGCAGGTGCACCGGCTGGACGGCGTCGGCGAGGCCCGCGGGCAGCACCTCGGCGGGGTCGACGAGCTGCGCGGGCCGCAGGTACCGCTCGGCGACCGGGCGGGCCTGCGCGCCGACCGCGACGGAGCGGTCGGGGCAGCCGGCGAAGACGCGCAGCTTGTCGCGGAAGTAGGTGGCCTCCGAGCCGTGCCAGTCCAGGTGCTCGGGCGCCAGCGAGGTGAGCGCGCCGCAGCCGGCGAAGTCGGGGACGGCGGCGGCCTGGTAGCTCGACACCTCGACGACCAGCGTGCGGTCGCCGACGCCGTCGAGCACGGCGTCGAGCAGCGGGGTGCCGATGTTCCCGGCGTGCACGGCCGGGCGGCCGGCGGCGGTGAGGACGGCGGCGGCCAGCGCGCTGGTGGTGCTCTTGCCCTTGGTGCCGGTGACGCACAGCACCGGGACCCCGCGGGCGGCGGCCTCGGCCAGGGCGACGCCGGTGCCGGTGGTCACCACGGTGCGGTCGGCGAGCGACCGCGCCTCCTCGCGGTAGGGGCTGATCCCCGGCGACCGGAAGACGACGTCGCAGCCGGCGAGGTCGGCGACGTCGGCGGTGGCGGTCACGCCCGGCGGCAGGGCGGCGGGGTCGACCGGCCGGCTGTCGGCGACGAGGACGGCGGCCGCGCCGGCGTCCAGCGCGGCCCGGACGGCGGCGCGCCCCTCGCGGCCGTGGCCCCACACGCCCACCCGGCGGCCGGCCAGCTCGGCGAGCCGGAGGGACCGCTCCCGCGGGGGAGGTGCCGGGCGGGGGTCCACGGCGACCACTCTACGGAGCGCCCCCCACTCCGGACGGCGACGACGGGCGGGTGCCGATACGGTGGACGACGGTGTGCCGGGAAGTCTGGTCGGCGAGCTGCCCCTGAGCGGGCAGGGCCGAGCCGACCCCTCTCCCGCCGGAGCCGCCCCATGAACGCCCCCCACGGGTCCACCCGCGTCTTCGCCCGCGGCTCCTGGACCGAGGCCAGCCGGATCGCCGCGGTCCTGCGCCGGGAGACCGTCGGCGGCCTGCTGCTGCTGGCCGGCACGGTCGTGGCGCTCGCCTGGGCCAACTCCCCCTGGAGCGGGGCGTACGAGGCGCTGCGCGACACCCGCGTGGGCCCGGCCTCGCTGCACCTGGACCTGACCCTGGGCACCTGGGCGGCCGACGGGCTGCTGGCGGTCTTCTTCTTCGTCGCGGGCCTGGAGCTCAAGCGCGAGTTCGTCGCCGGCGACCTGCGCGACCCGCGCCGGGCGGTGCTGCCGGTCGCGGCCGCGGTCGGCGGGATGGTCGTGCCGGCGGTGCTCTACGCGCTGGTCAACCTGGGCGGCGACGGCCTGCGCGGCTGGGCCATCCCGACGGCCACCGACATCGCCTTCGCGCTCGCCGTGCTGGCCGTCATCAGCACGCACCTGCCGAGCGCCCTGCGGACGTTCCTGCTCACGCTCGCCGTCGTCGACGACCTGCTGGCCATCACGATCATCGCGGTCTTCTACACGTCGTCCCTGGCGGCGGGGTGGCTCGCGCTGGCCCTGGTCCCGCTCGCCGTCTTCGGGTTCCTCGTGCAGCGGCGGGTCCGCTCCTGGTGGCTGCTGCTGCCGCTGGCGGTGCTCACCTGGGTGTTCGTCCACGAGTCCGGGGTGCACGCGACGGTCGCGGGCGTCCTGCTCGCCTTCACCGTCCCGGTGGTGCGCAGCGAGGCGGCCGGTGGCCCGGACGCCGGCCCGGGGCTCGCCGAGCACCTCGAGCACCGCTTCCGGCCGATCTCGGCCGGGATCGCCGTGCCGGTCTTCGCCTTCTTCGCCGCGGGCGTCACCGTGGGCGGCCTGTCCGGGCTGGTGGAGTCGCTCGGCGACCGCGTCGCGCTCGGGATCGTCGCCGGACTGGTCGTGGGCAAGGTCGTGGGCATCGTCGGCGCGACCTGGCTGGTCACCCGGTTCACCCGGGCGGAGTTCGCCGACGAGCTGGGCTGGCCCGACCTCGTCGGCATGGCGCTGCTCGGCGGCATCGGTTTCACCGTGTCGCTGCTCATCGGCGAGCTGGCGTTCGGCACCGGCAGCGAGCGCGACGACCACGTGAAGGTCGGCGTCCTGGTGGGGACGGTCGTGTCGGCGCTGCTGGCCGCCGTGGTGCTGCGGCTGCGCAACCGCCGGTACCGGCGCATCGAGGAGCTCGAGTCCGTCGACGAGGACGCCGACGGCATCCCCGACGTCTACCAGCGCGGACCGGACGCTCCGGGGACCCCCCGCCCGCGGCCGTTCACCGACGGCTGAAGAACGGCGTTGCAGACCCCCGGAACGGCGACGTACCGTCGAGGTACACGAGAGGGGAGGTGGTCCGAACAATTGAATTCTTATCGGACTCGTGAGGTGGCTGTCCGCTAGCCGCCGTCCAGATGGGCCGCCCGTTCGGAGTGGAATCCGAGCGGAGGCACTGATCGCCCGTCCGTCGCACGGCGGCGAGCGAGAACCGGACAGTCACCCGACCCCCGGGCCGCCGACACTTGTCCAGTCGGCCCGCGAGCTGCCTCCTCTCGAGGCGCCGCGGAGCAGCCCGGGGGTTGTCCGTTCTCCGGGGGAGGGAGCAGCGGCCGTGCAGACCGCTGGGCGCACCGCACAGGCCGGCCGCTGGATCGCCGACGCCGTCCGCGCCGCTCCGCCCGACACCGTGGCCGCCCTCGTGCCCGCCGTGTTCCCCGCGCACGCCCGGGTGTTCCACCCCGCCGTCCGCTACGAGGGCGACACCGACGTCTTCGTCCGCTGGGACGAGGTGGCCGCGGCCAACGGGACGACGCCGCACCGGCTCATGCAGTGGCCCGGCATCACCGGCTCGTGGGAGTACCTCGGCGAGGACGACCAGCCCGGGCTGTGGAACGACGCCCCTGCCGAGGGTCACCTCGCCGCGCACGTCGCCGGCGAGCTCGCCGCCGTCCTGGCCGCGCACACCGCCGGCCCCGGCGAGTGCTGGTTCGGCTGGGACGACGAGGGGGCGGCCGACCTGCCGCGGCTGCGCCTCCCCCGCGCCGACCTGCTCCTCGTCCGCGCCCCGGTCGACCGGGCGGCCACCAACTTCGCCCCCGAGCCGCGCGAGCAGAGCGCCACGCTGTGGTGGCCGGCCGACCGGTCCTGGTGCGTGGTCACCGACCCGGCGCTGACCAGCACCTACGTCGGGGCGAGCGTCGCGGCCGTCGACGAGCTGCTGGCCAGCCGGCTGGAGGTCGCCCCGGCGCTGCCCGGCGACCCGGTCACCCCCGACAGCGACCCGGTCAACCGGGTCGACGCCCGGGGCTGAGCCCGGCTCAGACCCGCGCGCCCACCGGGGCGCCGGCGGTCGCCGCGACCACCTCGTCCCACGGGGTGGCGGCCAGGCCGAAGGTCCGCTCGGTCGCCGAGGCGTCCAGCACGTACTCCTGGTCGAACTGGTGCCGCACGTCGACCACCTCGCGCATCATCGGCGAGAACCAGCCCATCGCGGTGAGCACCGGCCAGGGCAGGCCGCTCACCGGTGCCGGCGCCCGGCCCAGCGCGCGGGACAGGTCACCGAGGGCCTGGCGCTGGGAGCGCGGCGCGCCGCTCGGCACGTGCCAGGCCCGCCCGAGCGCGCGCTCGTCGGTGCCGAGGACGGCCAGGGTCGCGGCGACGTCGGGCAGGTGGGTCCAGCTGCGCGGGGCGTCGGGGTCGCCCACCACCCAGGCGCGCCGGCCGCGGCGCAGCGCCGGCAGCTGCCGCACGAGGTGCGACTGGGCGGCCGGCACCTGCGGGCCGACGAAGTCGCCGGCGCGCGCCTCGGTCATCCGGATGCGGCCGGCCTCGTGGGCAGCCAGCGCGTCGCGCCACATCGCCACCCGCACCCGGCCCTTGGTGTCGGTGGCCGCCAGCGGGCTGTCCGGGGTCATCGGCCCGGCAGGGCGGCCGTAGACGTAGAGGTTCGACATGGTCACCAGGACGGCGCCGGTGCGCTCGGCGGCGGTGAGCAGCGCGGCCGCGACCGGCGGCCAGTCGGTGGTCCAGCGGTGGTAGGCCGGGTTGACGGCGTTGTAGAGGGCGGCCGCGCCGGCGGTGGCGGCGGTGAGCGCGGCGGCGTCGGCCGCGTCCACCCGGCGGTGCTCGACGGCGCCCGTGGAGACCCCGCCGCTGCGCGACAGGACGCGCACCTCGTGCCCCCGGGCGGCCAGCAGGTCCGCCGTCGTCGTGCCCACGGGGCCCTTGCCCACGATCACGTGCAGTGCCATGAGGACTCCTCGTCCGGTCGGCGAGAGCGGTGCTCTCGTTCGAGGACGACGCTCCCACCGGCCTGACCCAGAGTCAAGAGCGGTGCTCTCTCTTGCGTCCGCCGCTCTCGCCGGCGGAGGATGCGCGGGTGCCCACCGCCCGCGAGCGCGTCCGCGCAGAGATCACCGCCGAGATCACCGCGGCCGCGCGCCGGCAGCTCGCCGAGGTGGGCGCGGCCGCGCTCTCGCTGCGGGCGGTGGCCCGCGACGTCGGGATGGTGTCGTCGGCGGTCTACCGCTACTTCCCGAGCCGCGACGACCTGCTGACCCGCCTGATCATCGACGGCTACGACGCCCTCGGGACGGCGGCCGAGACCGCCGACGACCCGGCCGCCGGGCCGGAGGAACGCTGGGCCGCGGTGTGCGGTGCGGTGCGGGACTGGGCGCGGGCGCACCCGCACGAGTACGCGCTGCTCTACGGCTCGCCGGTGCCCGGTTACTCGGCGCCGCGCGACACGGTGCCGGCCGCGTCGCGGGTCGGGATCGTGCTGGGCACGATCCTGGGCGACGCAGCCCGCGCCGGCCGGCTGACCGGCGGCAGCGGGGACGGTGGGAACGGCCGGGTGCCCGGGCTGATCGGCGACGCCGCCGTCGAGGTCCTGGGGAAGGGTGCCCCGGGGGTCGACGACGCCGTCCGGGTGCGCGCCCTGCTGGCCTGGAGCTCGCTGTTCGGCAGCATCAGCTTCGAGCTGTTCGGCCACCTGGTGGGGTCGGTCGAGGACGCCGACGCCTACTTCGCCCGCGTGGTGGCCGAGCTGGGGACGCTGGTCGGGCTGGGCCCGGCCCGCTAGAGCGCCGCGAGCTCCGCCTCGAGGTCGTCGAGGCCCAGGGACCCCTGCGACAGCGCCGCCATGTGCCACGCCTTGAGGTCGAACGCGGCACCGCGGGCCCGCTGCGCCGCCGCCCGGCCGGCCAGCCAGGCCCGCTCCCCCAGCTTGTAGCTGATCGCCTGCCCGGGCAGGCCCAGGTAACGGATGAGCTCGCTGTCGAGGAAGGCCGGGTCGCTGCCCAGGTGCTCGCCGGCGAACGCCCGCGCGAGCTCCGGCGTCCACGGCTCCCCGCGGTGCCCGGCGAGCACGCCCTCGGCGTCGGCGGGGACGGGCAGCCGCAGGTGCATGCCGATGTCGATGACCACCCGGATCGCGCGCAGCTGCTGGGCGTCGAGGTAGCCGAGGCGGGCGCCGGGCTCGGTGAGGTACCCGAGCTCGTCCATGAGCCGCTCGGCGTACAGCGCCCAGCCCTCGACGTTGGCGCTGACCGAGCCGAGCGACGTCTGGTAGGTGGACAGGTCGCCGGAGACGTACGCCCACTGCGCGAGCTGCAGGTGGTGGCCGGGGACGCCCTCGTGGTACCAGATCGAGACGAGGTCCCAGAGCGGGAAGCGCTCGCGGCCCAGGGTCGGCAGCCAGGTGCGGCCCGGGCGGGAGAAGTCCTGCGCCGGGCGGGTGTAGTACGGCGCGGCCGCGCTGCCGGGCGGCGCGATCATCGCCTCCACCCGGCGCACCGGCTCGGCGAGGTCGAAGTGCGTGCCGTCGAGCGCGGTGATCGCCTCGTCCATCATCGCCTGCAGGCGCTGCCGGATCGCCTCGACGCCGTCGACGGCGGGCCCGTGCTCGTCGAGCCAGGCCATCGCCTCCCTCGGCGAGGACCCCGGCCGCAGCGCCTCCGCCTCGGCCCGCTGCTCGGCCAGCAGCCGCCGGTGCTCGCCCCAGCCCCAGGCGTAGGCCTCCTCCAGGCCCTGCCCGGCGCCGAGGTCCGAGCCGTTCCACCGGCGGGCGGCGACGGCGTAGCGGTCGCGGCCGACGGCGTCCGGCGTGCCCTCGGCCCGCGGGAGGTACTCGTCGCGCAGGAAGTCGCGGACCTCGGCCACCGCGGCGTCGGCCGCGCGTGCGGCGGCGTCGAGGTCGCGGCGCACGGCGTCCGGGCCGGAGGCGGCCAGGCCGGCGAAGAACGGCCCGGACAGCCACTCGCCGAGCTGGCCGACGACGGTGGACACCTGCCGCGGCGCCACGAGCAGGCCGCGCCGGGCGCCCTCGCGCAGGGTGTCGAGGTAGCCGCGGTACGCCTCGGGCACCCGGGCCATCCGGCGGGCCACCACGCCCCAGTCGTCGTCGGTCGCG
Source organism: Geodermatophilus nigrescens (assembly GCF_900129495.1). GTDB lineage: Bacteria > Actinomycetota > Actinomycetes > Mycobacteriales > Geodermatophilaceae > Geodermatophilus > Geodermatophilus nigrescens. Next base: position 382,327 of record NZ_FQVX01000003.1, on the reverse strand, counting down.
GTCGGCATGAGCAGGAACACCGAGCGGATCGAGTGCACCGGGCTGAACAGGTTCGACAGCGCGCGGAAGCCCTCGCCCGCGTCGTGGGCCAGCAGTTCCGCGCCGAGGCGCTCGCGCAGCAGCCGGGCGCAGCGGCGCTCGACCGGGTCGGCGTCCAACGCGGGGTCGGCGGCGAGGACGGCGTCGAGCTCGGCCAGCGTGCGGCGGGTCAGCTCGGCCTCGGCCTCGATGCCCGCGGGGCTCGGGTCGGGCAGCCGGTCGTCGCCGGGCCGGGTGCCCAGCGACGTCGCGACGATCGGGTCGAGGTCGCAGACGGCGTCGACGTAGCGGTCGGCCACCTGCCGGGGTGTGGCGCCCGGGGCGGTCACCGGAGGCGCTCCAGCCGGGCCGACATGGTGGGCCGCAGGTCGGTGTCGGCGCCGGCCCGGTCGATGGCGTACATGAGCGCGCCGTCGACGATGCCGTACAGCCGCACGGCGCGCGTGGTGTCCGGCGCGTCGGGCGTGCGGGCCACGACGTCGCTGGTCAGCTCCCAGCTGGTGGTGGTCCGCGCCGTGCCGACGTAGAGCTCGATGAGCCCGTCGGGGCTGGCGACCAGCAGCTCGACGTCGTCCTCGCCGCGCGGCCGCCAGAAGCCCGACTCGCGGGTGGCGGGCCCCGCCACGGCGCCGTCGTCGCCGATCAGCCAGGCGCGGGCCTCGTAGGCGAGGAAGTCGCGGCCGTCGTGGGCAAAGCGGATCCACTGGCCGAAGCGCCGGTCGCCGGCGTCCCCGCCGGCCAGCACGCCCTCGCCGTGCCACTCGCCGAGCAGCGGCAGCACCGACAGCAGCCCGTGGGCCACCTCGGGTCCCGAGCGGACGTCGACGGTGTCGGCGACGGGTAGTTCGGTCGGGCCGGTCACCGGCCGGCGTCCCGCGGAGGCATGCCCGCCACGGTAGTCAGCGGCCGCGCGCCCCGCGGCCCGGCGGGGGGACGGCGGCCCGGGCGGCAGGCCGGTCGGTGCTGCGGGCGGCGGCGCGGGCGGCGGTCCGGTCGGCGCTGCGGGCGGCGGCACGGTCGGCGGCCCGGCGCTCCCGGCGCGGGCGGCCCCCGGGCCGGGCCAGCCGCCCGACGGCGACCGCGCAGCCCAGCGCCAGCAGCGCGGCGAGCGCGACGAGGACCCACGCGGCGACCACGGCGCCACGGTAGGCGCGCCCGGCCGGGGTCGGACGGCGGACCCGCCGCGCCGGGGACGATGGCGGCCGTGCCGTTCACCGGGAGCCACCCCGCCGCGGTGCTGCCGATCCTGCGGGCCGGGTTGCCGGCCTCGGCGCTGGTGGCCGGGAGCCTGGCGCCCGACGTCCCGCTGTACCTGCCGTCGACCCTCGGCCTCCGGACGCACACCCCGCTCGCCGTCGTCACCACCGACGTGGTGCTCGGCGCGCTGCTCTGGGCGGTCTGGCACGGGCTGCTCGCCCGCCCGGCCCTGGCCTGGGCGCCCGCCGGGCTCGCGGCACGGCTGCCCGGGTCGGCGGCGCCCGGGCTGCGGCGGCGGCTGCGCGCGCCGGTGCGGGTGCTCGCCGCGCTCGCCGTGGGCGCCGCCACGCACGTGCTGTGGGACGAGTTCACCCATCCCGGCCGCCTGGGCACCGAGCTCGTGCCCGCCCTCGGGCGCACCTGGGCCGGCGCGCCGGGCACCGCCTGGGCGCAGGACGGGAGCGGGCTGGCCGGGGCGCTGCTGCTCGCGGCCTGGACCGGCCGGTGGTGGCGGCGGACACCGCCGCGGGCGGCCCCGGGGACCACGCAGTGGTGGTGGGCGCCCTGGGCGGTCCTGGCGCTCGTCGCGGCCGCCGCGGGGGCTGCGCGGGCGGCCGGGGCGCCGGACCCGCGGTCGGCCGCGGTCGCGGCCGCCTTCGCCGGGGGCGGTGCCGCGTCGGCCGCCGCGGTGCTGCTCGCGCTGGCCTGGTCACTGTGGGCGCGCCGCGGCTGAGCCCATGGGGCAGGCTGGTGTGACACCAGCGAGACCGAGGAGGACGGCGCGATCGACAGGCGAGGACCGGCGGCCGACGGCGGGCTGTCCCGCGTGGAGGCCGAGCTGGCGCGGACGGCGGCCCGGCACGAGCGGGTGCTCGCGACCGTGGCCGACGGCATCTACGGCCTGGACCGGGCCGGCCGCGTGGAGTTCGTCAACCCGTCCGCGGAGCGCATCACCGGCCGCACGGCCGCCGAGCAGCTCGGCCACGACCAGCACGCCCTGGTGCACGCCACCCGGCCCGACGGACGGCCCTACCCGCGCCACGAGTGCCCGGTCTGGCAGGCGCTCACGACGGGGCGGACGGTGTCGGCCGACGACGAGGTCTTCTGGCGCGCCGACGGCACCGCGGTGCCGGTGGAACTGGTCGCCGTGCCGATGGTCGAGGACGGCGGGGTCAGCGGCGTCGTCGTCTCCTTCCGCGACCTCACCGACCGGCTGGCCGCCCGGCGGCAGGCCGAGGAGCTGCGCCGGCTGACCGCCCAGAACGCCGCCGACCGCATGCTGTCCGACCGGCTGCAGCGGGCGCTGCTCACCCCGCCGCCGGAGCCCGACCACCTGCACGTCGCCGTCCGGTACCGGCCGGCCACCGTCGGCGCCCGGGTGGGCGGGGACTGGTACGACGCCTTCCTGCAGCCCGACGGCGCCACCGTGCTGGTGATCGGCGACGTCGTCGGCCACGACAGCTCCGCCGCGGCGGCGATGGGCCAGGTCCGGGGCCTGCTGCGGGCGCTGGCCTACGACGGCGACCGCTCCCCCGCGGCCACGCTGGCCCGCCTCGAGCACGTCGCGCGGGGCCTCGACGTCAGCACGCTCGCGACGGTCGTGCTGGCCCGCGTGGAGCGGCACCCCGACGTCCCCGTCGCCGGCACCCGGGTGCTGCGGTGGAGCAACGCCGGCCACCTGCCGCCGGTGCTGCTCGCCCCCGACGGCACGACGACGCTGCTGGAGACCCGCGCCGACCTCATGCTCGGTGTCGACCCCGACGCCCGCCGCGCCGAGCACACCGCCGAGCTGGCCGACGGGCACACGCTGCTGCTGGTCACCGACGGGCTGGTCGAGCGCCGCGACGCCGACCTCGACGGCGGGCTGGCCGCGCTCCGCGAGGCGCTGCGCGACCTCGGGACGACGCCGCTCGAGGAGCTGTGCGACACGCTGCTGGCGCGGATGGTGCCGGCGGCCGGCGCCGACGACGTCGCGCTGGTGGCCGTCCGCGCCTATCCGGAGGACCGGCCGCGCCCGCCGGAGGCCGGGCCGAACCGGCTGCCGCCCGAGCACCCCGCGACGTGACGGAGCCCCTCCCGGCCGCGGCCGGGAGGGGCTCCGTGGGGGCGAGGAGATCCCTCGTCAGTCGAGGACGACGGTCGTCTCGGTCAGCCCGACCTCGGCCTCGACGACGCGCTCACCGCGGCCGACGGGGGCCAGCGAGCGCAGCTTCCAGGTGCCGGGGGCGGCGAAGAACCGGAACTCGCCCTCGGGGCTGGTCACCACCTCGGCGGTGAACTCGTCGGTCGCGTCGAGCAGCCGGACGTAGGCACCGGCCACCGGGGCGCCGTCGTGCCACACCTGGCCCTGGATCACCGTCTGGGTGTCCAGGTCGATGCCGGCGAGGGCACCGCCCTGCTTCGGGGCTCCGCACATGTCAGCTCACTTCTCGATCGGCACGCCGACGAGCGAGCCGTACTCGACCCAGCTGCCGTCGTAGTTCTTGACGTCGGACTTGCCGAGCAGCTCGCGCAGCACGAACCAGGTGTGGCTCGAGCGCTCGCCGATGCGGCAGTAGGCGATGGTCGGGCGGCTGTCGTCGAAGCCCTGCTCGGCGTACAGCTCGGCGAGCTGCTCGTCGCTCTTGAACGTGCCGTCCTCGTTGGCCGCCTTGCTCCACGGGATGTTGATCGCGGTGGGCACGTGACCGGCCCGCTGCGACTGCTCCTGCGGCAGGTGGGCGGGGGCGAGGATCTTGCCGGAGAACTCGTCGGGCGAGCGCACGTCGACGAGGTTCTTCGAGCCGATGGAGGCCACGACCTCGTCGCGGAAGGCGCGGATCGACAGGTCGGGCTCGGAGGCCTGGTACTGCGTGGCCGGGCGCTCGACGGCGTCCTTGGACAGCGGGCGGCCGTCCAGCTCCCACTTCTTGCGGCCGCCGTCCATGAGCTTGACGTCGCGGTGGCCGTAGATCTTGAAGTACCAGTAGGCGTAGGCGGCGAACCAGTTGTTGTTGCCGCCGTAGAGGACGACGGTGTCGTCGTTGCCGATGCCGCGCGAGGACAGCAGGCTCTCGAACGAGGTCTTGTCCAGGTGGTCGCGGCGCAGCGGGTCCTGGAGGTCCTTCTTCCAGTCCAGCTTGACGGCGCCCTCGATGTGGCCGCCGTCGTAGGCGCTGGTGTCCTCGTCCACCTCGACGAGGACGATGCCGGGCTGGCCCAGGTGCTCCTGGACCCAGTCGACGCTGACGAGCACGTCGTTGCGGCTCATGGGGGGTGTTCCTCCCTGTGGTGGGTGTGCGGTCGGGTCAGGCGGTGCGCGCCGGGACGACCCGGCGCACGGTCAGGTACAGCTCGCAGCCGAGGCAGAAGCCCGTGGCCGCGTTGAGCAGGGCCGCCACCAGCGCGAGGCCGGTGGCGACGGCGCCGAGGACCGGCGCGCCGAGCAGGTAGCCGGCCGCGCCGACGGCGGCGAACACGAACCCGACGAGCTGGGCGAAGCGCACCGGCGCCTCGGGCTCCCGCTCGCGCACCGGGCCCAGCCGCGGGGCGAGCAGGGTGCGGTACAGCACGGCGTAGGGCGCGTACCGCAGGCCGGCGGCCGCGCCGACGGCGAAGACGGCGGCCTGCGCCGCGGCCAGCCAGCCGCTCGCGGTGAGCAGGACGACGGCCAGCACGGCGCTGGTGACCCACGCGGCGGCGCGGGGCCCGCGCACGTCGACCGTGCGCGTGGAGCTCTGGGACATGGGATGGGCTCTCCGGACGGCGGTCAGGGCACGTCTGGGCGGAGCGGTACCGCCCTCAGGAGGCGCGACACAGGCAGCTGCCGACGCGGCACAGGTCCACTGTGCGGCGCGAGGTCAGCAGGGTGCCCATGCGGCGAGGGTAGCCGATCAGGCCCGGGGGCCCGTGTGGGCGTCGACCAGGGTGGTGAGCTCCTCCGGGCGCGGGGCGCCGCTGCTGCGGCCGAGCACCGCGCCCCCGCGGTCCAGGTAGAACAGCGTCGGGGTGCGCCGGACGTCGAGCTCGCGGACGGCGTCGAGGTGGCTCTCGGCGTCGACGTGGACGTAGGCCAGGCCCGGCCGGGTGGCCTGCAGGTGCTGCAGGCGGGCGCGGGTGGTGCGGCACGGCCCGCAGAACGCCGTCGAGAACTGCACGACCGTCAGGTCCGCCTCGCCGGGCCGCACGCCCAGGTCGCCGAGCACCGCCGCCGGTCCGCGCACGCCGTCCTCCTCCTGCCGGGCGGGTGCCCGCACCGCGCCGTCGCGGGCACGCAGCCACCAAGCCGCGGCCCCGGTCAGCACCAGCGCGGCGGCCAGCACGGCCAGTCCCGTCCCGCTCATCCCCGGCGGCAACCCGGCCGGGCCGGCCGGCATTCCGTCACCCGGTGGTGAACACCGCGTCGGTGGCCTCGGCGGTGACGACCACGCCGTCGTCGGCCGGGCGGACGCCGGTCAGCTGCAGGCCGAAGGGCAGCACGACCGGGTAGCGCAGGTCGAGCAGGTCCACCGCCCGGTCGACGACGAAGTCCGGCACGTCCACGCCGGCGGCCGACGCGTCGGCGACGTCGACGACGAGGTCCTGGCCGTCGAGCGACACCGTCCCGGTGGCCGTGAGCGGCAGCGTGTAGCCGAGCACCTCGACCGTGCGGGTGACCCGCAGCCCGTCGCCGGCCCGCTCGAGCACGGTGTCCGCGCCGAGCTGCGCCGACAGCAGCGCGTAGGACAGCGTCGCGGTGCCGTCGACCCGGTCGACCGGCACCTGCTGCACCGACCCCGACAGCACGTCCGACAGCGGCACGTGCACGCCCTGCAGGACCACGTCGGCCCGCGTGCCGGCGGGCTGGCCGAGGTCCTCGGCGGTCAGGGAGATGCGGACGTCGTCGTAGGTCCCCGACACCGCCTGGGTGAGGAACGGCCAGCCGGTGACGTCGACCTCCGGGGTGCCCGCGAGGCCGCCGCCGTCGCGCAGGGCCGCCGCCACCCGGTCCTCGGCGACGCCCTCCGCGAGGGGGTCGGCCACCAGCCCGACGACGAGGAGCAGCGCGGCGAGCAGCGCGAGCAGCCCGAGGAGGGTGCGCACGGGCTCAGACGACGGCGAGCGCCAGCAGGGCCGGCGCGCAGACGGCCAGCGGCAGCAGCGCCTCGACGCCCGCGGCGGCGGCCGCCGGCACCCGGCGGCCTGAGGCGGCGGTGTCGGCCAGCGCGAACGACGAGGTCATGCCCGCGAGCGCGGCGACCAGGCCGACCACCAGCCCGGTGGTGAGGCCGGCCAGCACGTCGACGGTCTCGGCCGTGCCGGTCTCGGCCAGGGCCACGGCCACCGCCGCGGCGAGGGCGGCGAGCACGCCGAGCCCGCCGCGCGGGACGCCGTCGGCGACCGCGGGGCGGGGCAGGAGGGCGTCGGCCAGGTGGCCCGCGGCCAGGGCCGCCCCGGCGACCAGCAGCGGCGAGGCGGCCGGGGACGCCGCGTCGCCGGCCACCTCGGGGAGCAGGAGCAGCGCCAGGGCGCAGACGGCGGCGACCAGCAGCGCCACGGTGCCGAGCGAGCCCACGACGTCGGCCCGCGGCGGGCGGCGCAGCATCTGGTGGACGACCGCGACGACGAGCGCGGGCCCGGCGACGACGAGCAGCACGCCCGGCCCGGGCCCCCCGGTCGGGTCGGCGGAGGCGGCCAGCAGGTCGGCGGCGACGGCGGCCGCGAGGGCCAGCGCCGCGGCACCGCGGGCGCCCGCCGGGGCCACCGCGAGCACCCAGGCGGCCACGAGCGCGGCCTGCAGCACGAGCACCACGCCCAGCCGCGCGGCCTCCCCGCCCGCCTCGGGCGCCCAGGCGAGCGCGGCGGCGGCGAGCGCGACGGCGGCCGCCGCGGCGACGTGCCGACCGCGCGTGGCGGCCGGGGTCTGCAGCGCGGTCGTCACGTCGCCTCCTGCCCGCGGACGGCGGGTGCGTCCGCCGGCGCCCGCTGGACCCCGATCGTCGCAGATCCCCGCCGGACGGCCCGCCGGCGAGCCGCGTGCGCCCGCGTGTCGGCGAGGTCACAGGGAGGTGGCCGGCCGTCGGCTATCCTGCGGTCTCGGTTCGACAGCGCCGTCGACGCCCTCCCCGAGGAGACGACATGCGACTCGTGCTCATGACCGCGGCGCGTCAGGCCACGACCGAGGTGCTGCCCGCCCTGGGCCTGCTCGGTCACCAGGTGCGCGTGGTGGCACCCGAGCTGTCGAGCCTGCTCGACGGCGACTCCGGCGACGTGGTGCTCGTCGACGCCCGCCACGACCTGATCCAGGCGCGCACGCTGTGCAGCCTGCTGTCCTCCACCGGGGTGGCCTCCGCGCTGGTCGCCGTGCTGTCGGAGGGCGGCCTGGTCGCACTGTCGGCCGACTGGGGCGTCGACGACGTCCTGCTCGACACCGCCGGCCCCGCCGAGGTCGACGCCCGGCTCAAGTGGGCCACCGCGCGCCGGATGGCCGCCGCCACCCCCGCCGACGGCGCCGACGGCGGCGTCACCCAGGCCGGCGAGCTGGTCATCGACGAGCACAGCTACTCCGCCAAGCTCCGCGGCCGCCCGCTCGACCTCACCTACAAGGAGTTCGAGCTCCTCAAGTACCTCGCCCAGCACCCGGGCCGCGTGTTCTCCCGCGCCCAGCTGCTGCAGGAGATCTGGGGCTACGACTACTTCGGCGGCACCCGCACCGTCGACGTCCACGTCCGGCGGCTGCGCGCGAAGCTCGGCACCGAGCACGAGGCGCTGATCGGCACGGTGCGCAACGTCGGCTACAAGCTCGACCAGCAGGTCGCCGACGCCACCGCCGCCGCCGCGCGCGCCGAGGCCGAGGCCGACCCCTCGCGCAGCACGGCGCCGCTGCTCTGAGCACGCCCGCCGTCCGGGACTCCGCGGGCCTCGCGCCCGCGGAGACCGCCGCCGTCCTCGCCCTGCTCAAGGACGCGGCCGCCGCCGACGGCGTGCGCCCGCTGTCGGAGGAGGGCGAGCTGCGGCTGCAGCACGGCGGCCCGCCCGGCGGGCGCGACGTGCTCGCCACCGACGCCGACGGCGTGCCGCTGGGCTACGCCCGCCTGGAGCTCGGGGAGCCCGGGTCGGCCGAGGACGCCGAGGCCGAGCTCGTCGTCGCCCCCGCCGCCCGGGGCCGCGGCACCGGGCGCGCGCTGCTGGCCCGGCTCGAGGAGCTCGCCGGCGGGCGCCCGCTGCGGGTCTGGGCGCACGGCGACCTGCCGGCCGCGGCCGCCCTGGCCGGTGCCCGCGGCTACACCCGCGCGCGGGTGCTGCTGCAGATGCGCCGCCCGCTCACCGACGCCGACCTCGACGCCCCGGCCCCGCTGCCCGAGGGCGTGCACGTCGAGGCGTTCCGGCCCGGCCGCGACGAGGAGGCGTGGCTGCGGGTGAACGCCCGCGCGTTCGCCACCCACCCCGAGCAGGGCTCGTGGACCGCGACGGACCTCGCGCTGCGCGAGGCCGAGCCGTGGTTCGACCCCGCCGGCTTCCTGCTCGCCTGGCGCGGCGACCCGGCCGGCGGCGGCACGCTGCTCGGCTCGCACTGGACGAAGGTCCACCCGCCCGGCGACGCCGGCCCCGACCCGGCCGGCGAGGTGTACGTCCTCGGCATCGACCCCGGCGCCCAGGGGCTCGGGCTCGGCCGCGCGCTGACCGCGCTGGGGCTCGCGCACCTGCGCCGGACCGGCCTCGGGCAGGTGCTGCTCTACGTCGAGGAGGACAACGTGCCCGCGGTCGCGCTGTACGAGCGCACCGGGTTCACGCGGTTCGCCGTCGACGTCTCCTGGCGCCTCTCCCGCTGACGCGCGGAGCGCCCGACCGGGCGCAAACGCCCCTTTCTGCCGCACGCGGAGTGGCCGTCGCCACCTGACGCGCACGCGTTCACCTGCTGGACGTGACGCCGTTCTCACCCGGTCGGGAAAGGTCCCGCGGGCGTTCACCACCCGTTCACCGAGCGACCCGGGACCGGCCACCTGTGCTGCCTACCGTCCTCGCCGTTGGTCCCGCTCTGCCCGGCAACGAGGTCCGGGTCCCCCTCTCCGAAAGGCACAGAGTTGAAGCTCAGCACCAGGTCGCGCGCCGCCGTCCTCTCGACGGCACTGGCCAGCACCCTCGCGCTCGCCGCGTGTGGCGCCGCGAACGAGTCCGAGGCCTCCTCGGGCGGCAGCGACAGCGGCAGCGGCTCGAGCGCCGCCGAGCTCAGCGGTGACCTCGTGGGCGCCGGCGCCAGCAGCCAGCAGGCCGCCATGGAGGCGTGGCAGGCCGGCTTCGAGGGCGAGTACCCCGACGTCCAGTTCAGCTACGACCCGGCCGGCTCGGGCGCGGGCCGCGAGCAGTTCATCGACGGCCGCGCCGACTTCGCCGGCTCCGACGCCGCGCTCGACGAGGAGGAGCTGACCGCCGCCCAGGAGCGCTGCGGCGGCGGCGAGGTCTTCGAGCTGCCGAACTACATCTCGCCGATCGCGGTCATCTTCAACCTCGAGGGCGTCGACCAGCTCAACCTCTCGCCCGACGTGATCGCCCGGATCTTCACCGGCCAGATCACCACCTGGAACGACCCGGCGATCGCCGAGGCGAACCCGGACGCCGAGCTCCCCGACACCGCGATCACCCCCGTGCACCGCGCCGACGACTCGGGCACCACGGACAACTTCACCGACTACCTGTTCCAGGCCGCCGGTGACGTGTGGACCGCCGAGCCCGACGGCGTGTGGCCGCTGCCCGGTGGCGAGGCCGCGAACGGCACCTCCGGCGTCGTGGGCGTCGTCGAGAGCACGGCCGGCGCCGTGACCTACGCCGACGCCAGCCGCGCCGGTGAGCTCGGTGTCGCCAACGTCGGCGTCGGCTCGGAGTTCGTGGCCCCGTCGGCCGAGGCCGCCGCCGCCGTCGTCGAGAACTCCCCGGCCGTCGAGGGCCGCGGCGAGTACGACTTCGCCATCGAGGTCAACCGGCAGACCGAGGGCTCGGGCGAGTACCCGATTGTGCTGGTCAGCTACCACGTCGGTTGCGTCGAGTACGACGACCAGTCCACCGCCGACAACGTCAAGGCCTTCATGACCTACGTGGTCAGCGAGGACGGCCAGCAGGCCGCGGCCGACAACGCCGGCAACGCGCCGATCTCCGACACGCTCCGCGAGCAGGCCCAGGGCGCCGTCGACGCCATCACCGCCGCGGGCTGATCCGTCACACTCCCGGTGGCCCGGGGCGTCGACCGACGCCCCGGGCCACCACCCCGCCCGGCGACGGGCGTCCCGCACCACCCCCGCACCACCCCGACCACCCGGAGCAGCGGTGACCGCCACGAAGGCCCCCACCCCACCCCCCGTGCAGCAGCGCGTCGTGCGCCGGGCGGGTGACCGCATCTTCGCCGGCAGCGCCAAGGGCTCCGGCATCTTCATCCTGCTCGTGCTGGCCGGCGTCGCCGCCTTCCTGATCAGCGAGGCGATCCCGGCCCTCACCGCGCCCGCGGAGGACATCCCCGGTGGCGAGGGCCTCGGCTCCTACATCGCGCCGCTGGTCCTCGGGACGCTGCTCGGCGCCGTCCTCGCCCTCCTCGTCGCCACCCCGCTGGCGGTGGGCATCGCGCTGTTCGTCACCTACTACGCGCCCCGCCGCATCGCTGCCGGCCTCGGCTACGTGATCGACCTGCTGGCGGCGATCCCCAGCGTCGTCTACGGCTTCTGGGGCCTCGCGGTGCTCGCCCCGGCGCTCGTGCCCTTCCACGTGTGGGCCGCCGACAACCTGAGCTGGCTGCCGATCTTCGCCGGCCCCGCCTCCACCAGCGGCCGCACGATGCTGACCGTCGGCCTGGTGCTCGCGGTCATGATCCTGCCGATCATCTCGGCCATCGCCCGCGAAGTGTTCGGCCAGGCGCCGGCGCTGCACCGCGAGGCCGCCCTGGCCCTCGGCGCCACGCGCTGGGAGATGATCAAGATGGCCGTCCTGCCCTACGGCAAGTCCGGCGTGATCGCCGGCGCCATGCTGGGCCTGGGCCGCGCGCTCGGCGAGACGATGGCGGTCGCCATCGTGCTCTCCGGTGGCGCCGGCGCCACGCTGAACCTGATCAGCAGCTCGAACCCCTCGACGATCGCGTCGAACATCGCCCTGCGGTTCCCCGAGGCCACCGGCCTGGGCATCAACACCCTGGTCGCCAGCGGCCTGGTGCTGTTCGTCATCACCCTGGCGGTCAACATGCTCGCCCGCTGGATCGTCAACCGGCGCGCCGACTTCTCCGGAGCCAACTGATGAGCACCTCGACGCAGTCCCCCGTCCGGGTCGCCGAGGAGCCCTCCGGCCCGATCCGGCCGCAGCGCAAGCTCCCCCGCTACGCCGGCCTCGGCCTCTACGTCGCCGGCCTCGCCGCCGGCGCCCTGCTGGCGGCCCTCACCGGCTCCGGCATCGCCCTCGCCGTCGTCTACGGCGTCGTCCTCGGCACCCTGGCGGTGTACGTCGGCTCGCGAGCCGTCGAGGGCACCCGGAAGGCCACCGACCGGCTGGTCACGGCGCTGGTCACCACGGCCTTCGGGATCGCGATGATCCCGCTGGTGTCGCTGGTGTACACGGTCCTCGACAAGGGCCTGGCCCGCTTCGACGCCCAGTTCTTCTCCAACTCGATGTTCCGGGTCGTGGGCGAGGGCGGCGGTGCGTACCACGCCATCCTCGGCACCGTGATCATCACCGCGGTCACCGCGGTGATCTCGGTGCCGATCGGCCTGCTCACCGCCATCTACCTGGTGGAGTACGGCACCGGCCGGCTCAAGAAGGCGATCACCTTCTTCGTCGACGTCATGACCGGCATCCCGTCGATCGTCGCCGGCCTGTTCGCCTTCGCGCTGTTCACGCTGCTGTTCGGCAACGACGTCCGGCTCGGCCTCATGGGCGCCGCGGCGCTGTCGGTGCTGATGATCCCGGTGGTCGTGCGCTCCTGCGAGGAGGTCCTCAAGCTCGTCCCCAACGAGCTGCGCGAGGCCAGCTACGCCCTGGGCGTGCCGAAGTGGCGGACGATCGTCAAGGTCGTCCTGCCGACCGCCGTCGCCGGTCTCGGCACCGGCATCACCCTCGCGGTCGCCCGCGTCATCGGTGAGACCGCGCCGCTGCTCATCACCGTGGGCCTCATCACGGGGACGAACCTCAACCCGTTCGACGGACGGATGGCGACGCTGCCGGTGTTCGCCTACTACCAGCTGACCCAGCCGGGGACCGACACCCAGGCGTTCCTGGACCGGGCCTGGACGGCGGCGCTCGTCCTCATCATCCTGGTCATGGTCCTCAACGTCGTGGCCCGCCTGATCAGCCGCTTCTTCGCCCCCAAGACCGGTCGCTGACCGGCCCCGACCCGGAGGATCTCCCCGTGGCCAAGCGCATCGAGGTCTCCGACCTCAACATCTACTACGGCAACTTCCTGGCCGTGGAGGGCGTCAACGTCTCGATCGAGCCCCGCAGCATCACGGCGCTGATCGGCCCCTCGGGCTGTGGCAAGTCGACGTTCCTGCGGTCGCTCAACCGCATGCACGAGGTCATCCCGGGCGCGCGCGTCGAGGGCAAGGTCGTCATGGACGGCGTCGACCTCTACGGCGCCGACACGGACCCGGTCGACGTCCGCCGGCAGATCGGCATGGTCTTCCAGCGGCCCAACCCGTTCCCGACGATGTCGATCTACGACAACGTCATCGCCGGCAACCGGCTCAACAACAAGAAGATGAAGAAGGCCGAGACCGACGAGCTGGTGGAGCGGGCCCTGCGCGGCGCGAACCTCTGGAACGAGGTCAAGGACCGGCTCGACCGCCCGGGCTCGGGCCTCTCGGGCGGCCAGCAGCAGCGGCTGTGCATCGCCCGCGCGATCGCCGTCGAGCCCGACGTGCTGCTCATGGACGAGCCCTGCTCGGCGCTGGACCCGATCTCCACCCTGGCGATCGAGGACCTCATGGCCGAGCTCAAGGACCGCTTCACCATCGTGATCGTCACGCACAACATGCAGCAGGCGGCACGGGTGAGCACGTCGACCGGCTTCTTCAACCTCAACGGGGTGGGCCAGCCCGGCCGGCTCATCGAGTTCAACCCCACCGAGAAGATCTTCAGCAACCCCGACCAGAAGGCCACCGAGGACTACATCTCGGGCCGCTTCGGGTGAGCTGAGCGCTCCTCGGACCGACGGGGCCCCCGCGAGCAGCAGCTCGCGGGGGCCCCGTCGTCTGCGCGGGGAGCCTCGTCGTCCGCGGGAGGGCTCAGCCGCCGGTGGGTCAGCCGCAGCTGACCGGGCCGGTGGTGGTCGCCGGGTCCGGGGCCGGGGCGGTGGTGTCCGCGGGGGCCGGGGTGTCCGCCGGGGTCTCGGCGACGACGGGCACGGGCGCGGCCACCTGCACCGGCACGACGCCGGTGTAGCCGGGGCCGAGGACCAGCTGCACCGTGTCGCCGATCGCGTCGCTGGGCTGCAGCACGGCGCCGGGCACCGCGGCGGCCACCGTGCGCGCCTGCTCGGCCACGCCGGGGCCGTGCCGGACCACGGTCTCGTTGACGACGCCGGTCTCGTTGCCGACCTGGCCGACGGTGAAGCCCTGGGCGCGCAGCAGGTCGGCGACCGTGGAGGCCAGCCCGCTGGTGGCGGTGCCGTTGAGGACGTCGACGGTCACGCCGGACGGGGCCACGGTGAGCGCCTGCGGGGCCGGGGCGGCCGCGGAGGGCTCCGGCGCCGGGGCGGCCGCGGCGGCGGGATCGGGCGCCGCCGCGGTGGCCGCGGCGACCGCGGGGGCGGCGAGCCCGGCGGGCACGCGGGTGTCCTCGATGACGCCGTCGAACAGGGAGCGGACGCCGGTGCCGTCGAGCAGCACGTACGCCTGGTCGGTGCCGGCCGGCACGTAGCCGACCTGGGACACGGGCAGGGCGGCGCGCTGGACGGCGCCGCCCTCGAGGTCGCCGAGCGCCGAGGCGAGCGTGCGCAGGTCGCCGAGCGTCGTCTGCTCGTCGAGGGTCAGCGCGCCGGCGGCGCGGGTGAGGAAGGTGGTGAGCTCGGGGGTGTCGAGCAGGGTGCCGGCGCTCACCGCGGTGCGCAGGGTCGCCGAGAGCAGCAGCTGGGTCCGCTGGGCCGCGGCGGCGCCGGTGACGTCGGACCCGGCCTCCCCCGGCGTGAGGTAGCTGCTCGCGCGCTCGCCGTCGAGCTCCGTGGTGCCGGCCGGGAGGGGTGCGGCGGAGGAGGCGTCGGCGTCGGCGGTGGGCAGGCAGACGCTCACCCCGCCGACGGCGTCGACGAGGGCGGGCAGACGGCCGAGGTCGAGGCCGAGGTAGTGGTCGACCCGCAGGCCCGACAGCTGCTGGACGGCGCGCACCGTGCACGCGGGCCCGCCGTCGAGCAGCGAGGTGGCGAAGGCCTCCGAGACCGGCTCGCGGAACTCACCGTCGTCGGTGCGGCAGCCCGGGGTGTCGACCAGCGCGGTCGGCGGGACGCTGACCAGCGCCGCCCGCTCCCCGTCGGACGACACGTGCACCAGCATGGTCGTGACCGACGCGGCGCCCTCGGTGCCGGGCAGGCCGGTGCCGACGACGAGGTAGGTGGTCGCGCCCTCCTGCAGCTGCGCCGCGATGACCTCCGGGCCCTCGGGGGCCAGCGCCGAGACGCGGGTGATGCTCTGGTCGACGTAGGAGTACAGGCCCAGGTGGTACGCGGCGACGACGCCGACCAGCGCCCCGGCGCCGATCAGCGCCCGGCGGATCCGGCGGCGGGCGGGGCTGCGCGGCGGCCGGGGCGGCGACGGGCGCCGCGTGCTGCCGGCGCCGGACATGGCCGGCGCGTCGATGCCCGGGATGGGCGGCAGCGGTGCCGGCCGGCGGGTGGAGCCGGTGGGCGGCCCGAGCGGCGGGAACAGCGGGGTGGAGGGGCGGGCGCCCGGCGTCCCCGGCAGCGGCGGGACGGGCGTGGAGCGGTGCACGGCGCCGGGCAGCGGCGGCACCGGCTGCGAGCGGTGGACGGCGCCCGGCAACGGCGGCACGGGCGCGGACGGCTGGGCGCCCGGCAGCGGCGGGACCGGGCCGGAGCGGTGCACCGGCCCGGGCCCCTGCCCCGAGAGCGGCGGCACGGGCTGCGAGCGCTGCACGCCGCCGGGCACCGGGGGCAGGCCACGGCGTGGCGTCTCGTCGGCGGGCTGGGCGAGCGGCTGCGAGGCGGGCGGTGCGGCGGGCGGTGCGGCCGCCGGCGGCACGGGCGGGCGGGGCCCGCGGTGCGACGGCAGCGACTCACCCGGCTCGAGCGGGATGGGGACCTCACCGGTCCGGCGCGCGGCGCGGCGGCCGGTGGCGTTGCCGGACCGGGCGATCAACTGCTCCACGGTGATCGGGCCCGGCGCGTCGGACCCGCGGCCGTCGGCCCGGTCGTCCCGCCCCCGCTCGTCGCCCACCGGTGTCGACATCCCATCGTCGTCGTTCCGTGTCCGTCGTCCGCGGTTGCTCCCCGCACACGCGGCAGCACTCGACGATACGGCCCGCGGGCCGGATCGCGGGCCGACGCGCGGGACCGGCGGGCTCCGGGATGCGTCCGGGGCTACCCGTGCGGGGGGCGGACCACTCGCCGACCGGGCGTCGCGCCGCCCCCGGACGTAGCGTCGGCGCGTGCGGCTCCCCTCGATCCCCGGCCCGTCCGACGTCTTCTCCGCCGTCGAGAGCCTGCGCGACGGCGTCGCCGAGGCCCTCGCTCTCGTGCCGCGGGTGGCGGCGGCGGTGGACCGGCTCGACGACCTGCTCGACCGGGTGGACCGGGTGGTCGGCCGGGCGGAGGGCCTGGTGGAGCACGCCGGCGGGACGATCGCCGCCGCCGACCGTGCGATCGAGGCGGTGGGCAGCACCCGCGAGCGCGCGGACGCCGCCATCGCCGACGTCGCCCGGACGCGGCAGCGGGCGGACGAGGCGATCGCGAGCGTCGAGGAGACGCAGCAGCGGGCA
This sequence comes from Geodermatophilus nigrescens, assembly GCF_900129495.1. Classification (GTDB taxonomy): domain Bacteria; phylum Actinomycetota; class Actinomycetes; order Mycobacteriales; family Geodermatophilaceae; genus Geodermatophilus; species Geodermatophilus nigrescens. Next base: position 366,175 of record NZ_FQVX01000003.1, on the reverse strand, counting down.
GACGCCGCCATCGGCAACGTCGAGGCGACCCAGCAGCGCGCCGATGCCGCCATCGGGAACGTCGAGCAGACGCAGCAGCGCGCCGACGCCGCGATCGGGGACGTCCAAGCGACGCAGCAGCGCGCCGACGAGGCCATCGGGAACGTCGAGCGGACCCAGCAGAAGGCCGACGCCGCCATCGGCAACGTCGAGCGGACCCAGCAGAAGGCCGACGCCGCCATCTCCGCGGTCGAGCAGACGCAGCAGAAGGCGGATGCTGCGATCGGCAACGTCGAGGCGACCCAGCAGAAGGCCGACGCGGCGATCTCCGCCGTCGAGCAGACCCAGCAGCGGGCCGACGACGCGATCGGTGCGGTCGGCCGGACGATCGACGGCGCGCAGGGCGCCGTGGAGCGCACCGAGGGGCTGGTCGGCCGGATCGACCCGCTGCTCGCCGGCTACGAGGAGCCGCTGGCCCGGCTGACGCCGTCGGTCCGCCGGCTGGCCGAGACGCTGGACCCGCACGAGGTCGAGGCGCTGGTGCAGCTCGTCGACCGGCTGCCCTCGCTGGTCACGCACCTCGACGAGGGCGTGATCCCGGTGCTCGAGGGGCTCGGCGACGTCGGCACCGACGTGCACGACCTGCTCGACACCATGCAGGACATCCGCGAGGTGGTGAAGGGCTTCCCCGGCTCGAAGCTCTTCCGCCGCCGGGGCCGCGAGGAGATCGCCGACGAGGCCGACAACGGCTCCCCGGACGGCCAGGAGGCCCAGGAGCGCACCGGCTCCTGAGCCTCCTCGGCCGGCCCCGAGGGCCGCGGACCGGTCAGGTCTCGGTCGGGTACCCCAGCGCCCGGGCGACGTCGCCGATGCGCTCGTAGGTCTCGCCCTCGGGCAGCCGCTCCAGCTCGGCGACGACGGCGTCCGGGGCGCGGTGGTCCTGCGCGGCCTCGACCAGGGCAGGGCCGTCGGCCGGGAAGTCGGCCCGGACGAGCCAGCGCGCGAGCTCGGCCCGCGCGACCACGGCGTCCTCGGTCATGCCGACCGGGACGCCGCCGATCAGCGTGCTGTTCGGGCTGCCGGCGGGGTCCGGCTCGCCCTCGGCCACGGGCTCCACCTCGCGGAACTCCTCGGACCGGGTGGCGCGCCCGGACTTGAGCATCCCCTGGATCTCGTGCTCGATCTCCTCGTCGAGACGCGGGTTGTGCTTGTCGCTGCGCGACGACACCCCGGCGAATCGGTCGTCCATCTCGCTCACGGCATCTCCTACTTCTCGTCGAGCGCGGACGGCTTGTGCACCGCCGTCTTCCCGCTCTTGTCGCTCTTGACCTCGTACTGCGGCTCGTCGGCGCTGGCCTTGACCTTCCGGCCGCCGGCCTCGGTGTCCTTCGTGATCTTCTTGGTGACCTCGCCCTCGGCCTTGCTGCCGTGGCTGTTCCAGGTGACGTGGTCACCCTTCGTGAACTCGTCGGCCATGACCCCGTCCTCGGTCGTCCGTGTGGTCCTCCCCCGGTGCCCGGCCCGTCCGGGGGGCACACATGCCGCCCGGGCCGGCCGGCGAGCGACCCAGATCACCCCGGCGGCGGGGAGGTCCACCCGATCGGGCAGTGCCACGGACGCGGCGGTCACGTAGCGTTCACGTCGACGGGGGTCACCGACACGAACCCGCTGCTCCGAGTCGAGGGGCAGTGACGGAGCGTGAGGTCCTTCGTCCTCGATCGCCGGCCCGGTCGACCTCATTCCCCCGGGGTCGGCCGGGTCGGCCCGTATCGGCCCCCGGTCCCTACGCTCGCTGCGTGTCCGAGCCCGGCGATCCCCGCAGCGTCGACGTCCTCACCGTCACCTCCGTCGCGGACGTGACGCCGTCGGTGCGGCGGGTGGTCCTGTCCGGCACGGCGGACGCCGTCGCCGCGGCCGGCCCGACGGTCAACCTGCTCGTGCCCCGGGTCGGCGACCCGGACCCGCGCTGGCCGTCGGTCGCCCGCGACGGGCGCGTGGTCTGGCCGGTGGGCGCGCACGGGGTGAGCCTGCGCAGCTACACGGCCCGCCGGCAGGACGTGCGGCGCGGCGAGGTGGAGATCGACTTCGTGCTGCACGGCGACGGCCCGGCGGCGTCGTGGGCGGCCGCCGCGGCCCCGGGCGCCCTGCTCGGGGTGGCCGGCAGCGGGGCCCTGGGCGACCGGCCCGCGGGCACGCTCCTGCTGGCCGGCGACGAGACGGCGCTGCCGGCGATCAGCCGGATCCTCGCCGCGGCCGCGCCGGACACCACCGGCACCGCGCTGCTGGAGGTGGCGGGCCCCGAGGAGGAGCAGTCCCTGGCCGCCCCGGCCGGCGTCGAGGTGCGCTGGCTGCACCGCGGCGGCACCCCGCCCGGGGAGGGCACGCTGCTCGCCGACGCCGTCGCCGCCCTCGACCGCCCGGCCGGGGACGACCTGTTCGCCTGGGTGGCCGCCGAGTCCGCCGCCGTCCGGGTGGTGCGGGCCGACCTGCGCGGCCGCTGGGGCCTGTCCCGCGCCCAGCACCACGCGATCGGCTACTGGCGGCGCGGCCGGGCGATGTCCCCCGCCGGCTGAGCGGCGGCGTCCGGACCGCGGGACGTCCTGACCACCGACGTCCAGGCAGCTCACAGGTACCGTCCAGTGCACCCGCAGCCGCGCCCCGCACCGTGGGTGTCATGACGACGGTAGCCAGGCGTCCGACGGGAGATGTCGTGACGGGGACCCGCAGCGCTCGCGCCACCGGACCGGAGGCCCGCCTCCTGGTGGTCGACGACGAGCCGAACATCCGCGAGCTGCTCTCGGCGAGCCTGCGCTACGCCGGCTTCGAGGTGGCGACGGCGGCCGACGGGCAGCAGGCGCTCGCGCTGGCCGCGTCCTTCCGGCCCGACCTGCTGGTGCTCGACGTGATGATGCCGGGGCTCGACGGCTTCGGCGTCGTCCGGCGGCTGCGCGAGAGCGGCCGGCACACGCCGGTGCTGTTCCTCACCGCGCGCGACGCCGCGGAGGACAAGGTCTCCGGGCTGACCCTCGGCGGCGACGACTACGTCACCAAGCCCTTCAGCCTCGACGAGGTGCTCGCCCGCATCCGGGCCGTCCTGCGCCGCAGCACCGGCCAGCAGCGCGCCGCCGAGAGCCCCCGGCTGTCGTTCGCCGACATCGAGCTCGACGAGGAGTCGCACGAGGTCGTGAAGGCCGGCGAGGTCGTCAGTCTCTCGCCGACGGAGTTCAAGCTGCTGCGCTACCTGATGGCCAACGCCGGGCGCGTGCTGTCGAAGGCGCAGATCCTCGACCACGTGTGGAACTACGACTTCAACGGCGAGGCGAACGTCGTCGAGTCCTACATCTCCTACCTGCGGCGCAAGGTCGACACCACCGAGCCCCGCCTGCTGCACACCATCCGCGGCGTCGGCTACACGCTGCGCCTGCCGCGCGGTTCGTGAGCACCTCCGCCGGGGCCCCGCCCGCGGCCCGCGGCGGCTCCCCCCTGCCGCGGGTCCCGCTGCGGATCACGCTGGTGGCGCTGCTGCTCGTGCTGGTCACCGTCGCGCTGGTCGCCACCGGCGTGGCGGCGACGTCGCTGCTCAAGCGCTACCTCGTCGACCAGCTCGACCAGCAGCTGGAGAGCACGCTGCGCCAGTCGGTGGAGCAGGAGAACTACGTCACCGCCTGCCTGTTCGGCGGGCGGCAGCGCTACGTCACCCCCGGCGACTACCAGGCCTGCCTCGTCCCCGGCGACGAGCGGCCGGTGGTGCTCTCCGGTCCGCTGTCCGACGACGACCTGCCCGCCCTCGACGACGACACGGTCGAGGAGCTGACCTCGGAGGCCGGGCGCGGCCGCCCCGGCCCCGGCGGCCACGGCGCCCACACCGTCGCTTCCGCGGACCGGGACACCTACTGGCGGGTGACCGCCGTGGAGCTGCCCGGCGGCCTGGTGCTCGTCGCCGGCGGCGACCTGGACCGCGACGACCGGGTGATCGCCCGGCTCGTGGTGATCGAGGTGGTCGTCGGGCTGGTCGTGCTCGCCGCGCTCGGGGTGGCCGGGTACGCCCTGGTGCGCAGCAGCCTGCGGCCGCTGGCGGCCGTCGAGCGCACCGCGCAGGCGATCGCGGCCGGCGACCTGTCCCAGCGGGTGCCCGAGGGCGACGGCCGCACCGAGGTCGGCCGGCTGTCGCAGGCGCTCAACGGCATGCTCGCCCGCATCGAGAGCGCCTTCCGCGCCCAGCAGCGCTCCGAGGAGCAGGCGCGGGCGTCGGAGGAGCGGATGCGCCGGTTCGTCGCCGACGCGAGCCACGAGCTGCGCACCCCGCTGACGTCGATCCGCGGCTTCGCCGAGCTCTACCGGCAGGGCGCCGTCGGCAGCGCCGAGGAGACCGGGCGGCTGATGGCCCGCATCGAGAGCGAGGGCTCGCGGATGGGCGTGCTGGTCGAGGACCTGCTGCAGCTCGCCCGTCTCGACCAGCAGCGCCCGCTGTCGCTCACCCCGGTCGACCTGGCCGAGCTCGCGGGCGACGCCGTCCACGACGCGCGGGTGCTCCAGCCCGACCGGCCGGTCTCGCTGCACCTCGAGGACTCCCTCACCGAGGTGCCCGTGGTGCTCGGCGACGAGGCGCGGCTGCGCCAGGTGGTGGGCAACCTGGTCACCAACGCGGTGGTGCACACCCCGCCGACGGCGCGGGTCACCGTCTCCCTCGGCGAGGACACCAGCGACGGCGGCGACCGGGTGGTGCTGCGGGTGGCCGACGAGGGCCCGGGCATGGCCCCGGAGGACGCCGCGCGGGTGTTCGAGCGCTTCTACCGGGCCGACGCCTCCCGCAGCCGGGTGGCCGGCGGCACGGGGCTGGGCCTGGCGATCGTCTCCTCGCTGGTGGCCGCGCACGGCGGCGACGTCTCGCTGGACACCGCCCCCGGGCGGGGCGCGGTGTTCACCGTCCGGCTGCCGCGCTCCGGGCCCGACGCCGGCGGGGTCCCCGGACAGGCGCCGGCGGGCGCGGACGTACCGTCCGCGGGTGACTCATGACGCCGAGGGCAGCCCCTCCGACCCCGCGCTGACGGCCCCGGTCGCCGACCCGGGCGACGCGCCCGTCCGCGGAGGTGCCCGGTGAGGGACGTCGAGGTGGCCGCGGCCGCCGCCCGGGCCGCCGCGGACGTGCTGGTGGAGCTGCGGGCCGGCGGGCTGACCGGGCGGGCGCTCGGCGACGCCGGGGACGCGGCCGCGCAGGAGGCCATCGCCGGGGTCCTCGCCGTGCACCGGCCCGACGACGTCGTGTTCAGCGAGGAGGCCGCCGACGACCGCAGCCGCCTGGAGGCCGGGCGGGTGTGGATCGTCGACCCGCTCGACGGCACCCGCGAGTACGGCGAGACGGACCGGTCCGACTTCGCCGTGCACGTGGCGCTGTGGGGAGCCGGGACGCTGACCGCCGCGGCCGTGGCGCTGCCCGCCGCCGGCGAGGTGCTGGTCACCGACCCGGCGCCGGCCCTGCCCGCCGCCGTCGCGCGGGCGCCCCGGATCGCGGTCAGCCGCACCCGCCCGCCCGCGCAGGCGGACGCCGCGGCGGCCGCGGTCGGCGGCGAGCTCGTGCCCCTGGGGTCGGCCGGCTACAAGGTCACCGCGGTGGTGCGCGGCGAGGTCGACGCCTACGTGCACGCCGGCGGGATGTACCAGTGGGACTCCGCGGCGCCGGTCGCCGTCGCCCTGGCCGCGGGCCTGACCGCGCTGCGGCTGGACGGGTCGCCGCTGCGCTACAACGAGCCCGACCCGTCGCTGCCCGACCTGCTGGTGTGCCGGCCGGAGCTGGCCGCGGACCTCCTGGCCGCCGTCCGCGGCACGACGTGACGGACACTGGGGACGTGACGACCCCCGCCCACCGGCTCACCCAGCTGGAGACCCTCGAGGCCGAGTCGATCCACGTCATCCGCGAGGTGGCCGCCGAGCTCGAACGCCCGGTGCTGCTGTTCTCCGGCGGCAAGGACTCCATCGTCATGCTGGAGCTCGCCCGCAAGGCGTTCGCCCCGGCGCGCATCCCGTTCCCGGTGATGCACGTCGACACCGGGCTGAACTTCCCCGACGTGCTCGAGTTCCGCGACAAGCGGGTGGCCGAGCTCGGCGTGGAGCTCGTCGTCGCCTCGGTGCCCGACGCGATGGCCCGCGGGCTGGTGCGCGAGGAGCCCAACGGCTCGCGCAACCGCATCCAGACGCCGGTGCTGCTCGAGGCGGTCGAGGAGCACGGGTTCACCGCCCTGTTCGGCGGCGCCCGCCGCGACGAGGACAAAGCGCGGGCCAAGGAGCGGGTGTTCAGCTTCCGCGACGAGTTCGGCCAGTGGGACCCGAAGAACCAGCGGCCGGAGCTGTGGGACCTCTACAACGGCCGGATCCACCTCGGCGAGTCGATCCGGGTGTTCCCGCTGTCGAACTGGACCGAGCTCGACATCTGGCAGTACATCGCGCAGGAGGGCATCGCGATCCCGCCGCTGTACCTGGCGCAGGAGCGCGAGGTCGTCGAGCGGCAGGGGATGCTCTACGCCGTCAACGAGTTCGTCCGCCCGCGCGAGGGCGAGCAGGTGACCCGCGAGACCGTCCGCTACCGGACCGTCGGCGACGCCAACCTCACCGCGGCGGTCCGCTCGCGGGCGACGACGGTCGAGGAGGTCATCGCCGAGATCGCGGTGACCCGGCTGACCGAGCGCGGCGCCACCCGCGGCGACGACAAGGTCAGCGACGCCGCGATGGAGGACCGGAAGAAGGAGGGCTACTTCTAGCCCGCGCCCGCCTGCGGTACCGGCGCAGCAGGACGACGACGGTGACGGCGAGCAGCAGGAGGCCCGCCGGCCACCCCACCGCCTCCGGCGCGCCCACGCCGAGCGCCTCGGCCACGACGTAGCCCACCGAGTAGCCGGCGACGACGACCAGCAGCACCGGCACCAGGAACACCAGACCGCCCACTGCGGCTCCTCCCCGCGGGCGCCCGGTGGCGCCGCTCACACCAGCGTCCCCGCTCGCGGCGCCGCGTGTCGCGGCTGGGACGATGGGGGCCATGTCCGACCTGCCCGCCGTCGACGTCCACTCCGCTGCCGCCGAGCAGGCGGCAGAGATCGCGACGGCCCGCCGGGACATCGCCCGCATCGCCACGGCCGGCTCGGTCGACGACGGCAAGAGCACGCTCATCGGCCGCCTGCTGTTCGACAGCAAGGCCGTCTTCGAGGACCAGTACGCGGCGATCGAGCGCGCCAGCCGCGGCGACTACGTCGACCTGGCGCTGCTCACCGACGGCCTGCGCGCCGAGCGGGAGCAGGGCATCACCATCGACGTCGCCTACCGGTACTTCAGCACCCCGCGGCGCACGTTCGTCCTCGCCGACACCCCGGGGCACGTGCAGTACACGCGCAACATGGTCACCGGCGCCTCGACCGCCGACCTCGCGATCGTGCTGGTCGACGCCCGCAAGGGGATCCTCGAGCAGAGCCGCCGACACGCCTACCTCGCCGCGCTGCTGCGGGTGCCGCACCTGGTGGTCGCGGTGAACAAGATGGACCTCGTCGACTGGTCGCAGGAGGTGTTCGAGGCGATCCGCGACGAGTTCCGCGCCTTCGCCGCGCGCCTGCACGTCCCCGACCTGACCGTCGTGCCGGTCTCGGCGCTGCGCGGCGACAACGTCGTCACCCGCTCCGACGCCGCCCCCTGGTACGACGGCCCGTCGCTGCTCGAGCACCTCGAGTCGGTCGAGGTGGCCGGCGACGCCAACCTCACCGACGTCCGCTTCCCCGTGCAGTACGTCATCCGCCCGCAGTCCGACGCGTTCCACGACTACCGCGGCTACGCCGGCACGGTGGCCAGCGGCGTGCTGCGGCCCGGCGACGCGGTGGCGGTCCTGCCGTCCGGCCGGACGACGACGATCGCCGGCATCGACGGCCCGCGCGGCCCGGTCGACGTCGCCGTCCCGCCCATGTCGGTGACCGTGCGCCTCGCCGACGACCTCGACGTGTCCCGCGGCGACATGCTCTGCGGCCCCGACGGCGGCCCGGAGGCCACCCAGGACCTCGACGCACTGGTCTGCTGGATGGCCGAGGAGCCGCTGCGCCCCCGGCAGCGCCTGGCGGTCAAGCACACCACCCGGTCGGTGCGCGCGATGGTCAAGGAGGTCGTGCACCGGCTCGACGTCAACACCCTCGACCACGAGGAGGAGGCCGGCGAGCTCGGCCTCAACGACATCGGCCGGGTGCGGCTGCGCACCACCCAGCCGCTGTTCGTCGACGACTACACGCACAACCGCGCCACGGGCCGGTTCATCCTCGTCGACGAGGCCACCAACGCCACCGTCGGCGCCGGGATGCTCGTCCCCCACTGACCCGGGGTCAGCGCAGCGCGACCGGCAGGGTCTCGAAGCCGCGCAGCGTCCGCAGGTCGCGGCGCACCGGCGTCCCGGCCACCCGCAGCCGCGGGAAGCGCTCGGTGAGCACCTGCAGGCCCACGGTGCCCTCCAGGCGGGCCAGCCCGGCGCCCAGGCAGTAGTGGACGCCGCCGGAGAAGGCCAGGTGGTCGCGGGCGTTGGGGCGGGTGACGTCGAACCGCGCCGGGTCGGCGAAGACGGCGGGGTCGCGGTTCGCCGCGCCGAGCAGCACGGTGACGCGGGTACCGGCCGGCAGCGGGACGCCGGCGAACTCCGCGTCCCGGGTCAGGCTGCGGCCGGTGAGCTGCACGGGGCTGTCGGCGCGCAGCACCTCCTCGACGGCGCCGTCCCAGCCGGCGGGGTCCTCCCGCAGCGCGTCCCACTGGTCGCGGTGGGCGTCGAGCAGCACGACGGCGTTGCCGAGCAGGTTGACCGTCGTCTCGAAGCCGGCGCCGAGCAGCAGCATCACGGTGGCGTGCAGCTCGCGCTCGCTCAGCGCCTCGTCGCCGTCCAGCGTGACCAGGCGGCTGACCAGGTCGTCGCCGGGGTCGGCGCGCAGCCGGGCGAAGTGGCCGCGCAGGAAGGCGTGCATGGCGCGCAGCCCGCGCTCCGCGGCGAGGTAGCGGCGCGGGGACAGGCCGGCGTCGAGGGTGGCGGCGGCCGCGGCGCCCCAGCGCAGGAAGTCCTCGCGCCGGTCGGCGGGGACGGCGAGCAGGTCGGCGATGACGAGCACCGGCAGCTGCGCGGCGTAGGCGCCGACGAGGTCGACGACGCCGTCGCGGCCGGCGAGGTCGTCGAGCAGCGCCTCGGCGGTGCGCCGGACCATCGGCGCGGAGGCGAGCGTGGCGCGCGGGGTGAAGGCGCGGCCGACCAGGCGGCGGAAGCGGGTGTGGTCGGGCGGGTCGGTGACCAGCATCGACGGCGGCTCGGCCACGCCCGTGGCGTCGAGCTCGTCGCCCAGCCGCAGGGCCCAGCGGATGGGTGCCGGCGCCTGCGAGCGGTCCCAGCCCACGCCGGCGGCGTCGGAGCGCAGCACGGCGGCGGCCACGGCGTGCGAGGTGGTGACCGGGCCGAGCGCGCCGGCGGTGACCGGCCCGCGGTCGCGTAGCCGCTCGTGGAGGGCGTACGGGTCCTGGCGGGCGGCCGGGTCGCGCAGGAGGCGGGCGAGGGGGTCGCCGCGGCGGGCGGCCCGGGAGAGGTACACCGCCGGGAGGCCGTGCCGCACGGCGTAGCGGGCCGCGGTGCGCACCGGGCGCAGCAGCGGCGACCGCGGCGGCTCGGCGGGGACGGCCGGGGCCGGGCGCGGGGACGTCGTCGTCATGGGCACCTCCCGCCCGGCGCTCGCCGGGCGGGAGGCAGTGTCGCAGGACCTACTGGTCGGTGTCGGACGGCTCGGGGGCCTGGCTCGCGTCGCCGTCCCAGTCCTTGCCCGCCTTGTAGGCGTGACCGGAGGCGCTGTCGGTCTGGTCGGCGACGGCCTCCACCATCTCCTCGTCGGACAGGCCCTCGCCGGCTGCCTCGGTGTGGCTGGTGGGCTCGCTCATCACGTCTCCTCCGTCGGACGGCATCGGTCTCCCCAGCCCTCCCCGGGGAGCCGCCGGGGCAAACGCGCGGTGCGTCTCAGCCCGCCGACCGGGAGTCCAGGACGAACCACACCCGCTTGCCGTCGCCGGCGTCCTCGACGCCCCAGTCGTCGGCGATGGCCGCGACGATCTGCATGCCGCGGCCGCGCGGCTGGTCGCCGCGCAGCTCGCCCACCACAGGGCGGACGGCGCTGCCGTCGGCGACGGCGACCCGCAGCCAGCCGTCGGAGTACTCGAGCTCCAGGGAGAGCACGGCCTCCCCCTCGACGTGGTCGACGACGTTGGCCACGAGCTCGGTGACCAGCAGCTCGACGTCGCCCGCGTCCTGCGGGGCCCGCCAGGCGCGCAGCACCTCCCGTGCGACGTGGCGCGCCACGGGCACGCTCCGGGGGGACGGTGGCAGGTCCACCCGGGCGGTGAGCGTCGACATCGGTCTCCCTGGAACGGCGCCGGACCGACACGGAGCAGTCTCGGTTGTGCGCTATCGGATCGGGGACGACCCTCCCAGGTCGGCGGCCGGTGTGCAACCACCCCTTGCGTGTCACGCGTGTTGCACGCAACGGCCGTTCAACAAGGTAGTGTGCAACCGTTCCCGGTGGAGCAGACCGCCGGGGAGGACGCGGGAGGACGACCGTGGCAGGACCGCAGCAGCTTCCGGTGGAGCCGGAGCAGACCGGACCGCAGGACGACGGGCGCGAGCGGGACACCGCGCTGGCCGCGCTGCAGGACCTGGTGCGCGAGATCGACCGCTGCGCCGTCGAGCTGCAGGGCGCGCGCGAGCGCGCCGAGCTCCTGCTGGCCGAGCGCCGCACCGGGCGGGCGTGGCTCGACATCGTCAGCGCCGAGGCCCGGCCGCTGGTCGTCGAGCGGATCACCACGGTGCTGTCGGCCCTCGCGGGCGCGGGCTCGGCCTGGCGCCGCGCGCAGGCCCGCGCCCTGCAGGACGAGCAGGTGAGCATCAACCGCATCGCCGCCCTGTTCGGCGTCACCCGGCAGCGCATCTCCGCGCTGCTGCGCGAGCCGGCGTCGGACCCCGTGCCGGACCCGGACGCCGCGCCCCCGGCCTGAGCGCCGGGGCGGTCTACGCCGTGAGCGCGTCGATCGCCTTGTAGAGCCGCTGCTCCGACACCGGACGGGGCGTGCCGATCTGCTGCGCGAACAGCCCGACGCGCAGCTCCTCGACCATCCACCGGATGCGGGTGACCGGGTCGTCGGGGGCGCCGGTGGGCGGCACCTCGCGGCGCAGCTGCTCGTACTCGGCGGTCACGGCGGCGACCTGGTCCGTCCAGAGGGCGTCGCGCACCGCGTTGGCCGGCAGCTTCTCCAGCCGGTACGCCATGGCCTTCAGGTAGCGGACCAGGTCGGGCAGCCGCCGCCGCCCGGCGTCGGCGACGAAGCCGCGGTGCAGCAGGCCGCCCATCTGCCGGCGCAGGTCGGCGACGGCCGCCTCGGGCACCCGCCGGCCGGGCGCCGCGCCGATCGCGACGGCGACCTCGCGGGCCTGGGTGAGCACCGCCTCGACCCGCCGGACGGCGTCCTGGGTGAGCGGCAGCAGCTGCTCCTTCGCCGTCGCGACCAGCGCGGCGAAGGCCGCCCCGTCGCGCGGCGGCCCGCCCGCGGCGGCGACCAACTCGTCGGCGGCGGCGTCGACGCAGTCGTCGACCAGCGCCGGGATCTCGCCGTCGGGGTTGAACTGCAGGGCCAGCCGGCTCCTCGGTGACAGCCCCTTGACCACCTGCCGGGTGGGCGAGCCCGCCACGAGCACGAGCAGCCGGCGGGAGCCGCGCCAGGACAGGCGCGCGGCCTCCGCCTCGGTGGAGACGACCCGCACGCCGACGGTGGCGCCCTCGTCGACCAGCGCCGGGTACGCGGTGACCGCGTGCCCGCCGCGCCGCACCTCGACGGTGCGCGGCAGCTCGCCGATCGTCCAGGCCGTCAGCCCGGTGCGCTCGACGTCGGAGGCGGCCGCGGCGAGGCTCGCCCGCGCCTGCGGGGCGACCTCGCGGCGCAGCGCCTGCAGGTCCTTGCCGGTGGCCAGCGCGCGCTGCCGGTCGTCGACCACGCGGAAGGTCGCGCGCAGGTGGCCGGGGACCTGCGCCGGCTGCCAGGCGTCCGGCGGGACGACGACGGCCGCCGCGCGCCGCAGCTCGCGCTCCAGGGCCGGCAGCAGCGGCTCGGTCGGGGCGATGCGCGGCAGGACCTCGCGGACCCGGTCGGGGATCGGCACGAGCGCGCGCCGGAGCTGCTTGGGCAGCGTGCGGAGCAGCGCCGTCACCAGCTCCTCCCGCAGCCCGGGGACGGTGAAGGCCAGCGACTCCCCCGACGTCTGCTCGACCACGGAGTCGAGGACGGCGAGCGGGACGTCGACGGTGACGCCGTCCTCCGGCGCCCCGGGCGCGAAGGCGTAGGACAGCGGCAGGGTCAGCCCCTGGGTGAGCGGCACCTCGTCCGGGAAGTCCTCGGCGCGCACCTGCCCGGCGGCGGCCGCGTCGGTGAGCATCTCGGGCGTGAGGGTGAGCAGGTCGGGGGTGCGCTGGCGCGCGGTCTTCCACCAGCGGTCGAAGTGCCGGGTGGAGACGACGTCGGCCGGGACGCGCGCGTCGTAGAGCTCGAACAACGTCTCGTCGTCGACCCGGATGTCGCGCCGCCGGGCGCGCTCCTCCAGCTCGGCCACCCGCTCCAGCGCGCGCTGGTTGTCGGCCCAGAACCGGTGGTGCGTCGTCCACTCACCCTGGACGAGCGCGTGCCGGATGAACAGCTCACGGGAGACGACCGGGTCGATCGAGCCGTACTGCACGCGCCGGCCGACCACGAGCGGGATGCCGTACAGGGTGACCCGCTCGGTGGCGACGACGGAGCCGCGCCTGGCGTCCCACCGCGGCTCGGAGTACTCGCGGGAGACCAGGTGGCCGGCCAGCCGCTCGACGTCCTCGGGGTCGACGCGCGCGACGGTGCGCGCGAACAGCCGGCTGGTCTCGACCAGCTCCGCGGCCACCACCCAGCGCGGCGGCTTCCTCGCCAGCGGGGTGCCGGGCGCGATGACGAACCGGGCGCCGCGGGCGCCGAGGTACTCGCGGCCGCCGCGCCGCCGGTCACCGTCCTTCCGCTTCTCCTCCAGCTGGAGGCCGACCTGGGACAGCAGCCCGGCCAGCAGCGCGGTGGAGACGCCGCGCTCGTCGGGCTCGGCGGCGAGGGCGCCGACGGTCATGCCGAGGCGGCGGGCGGTGCCGCGCAGCTGGCCGTGCAGGTCCTGCCACTCGCGGATGCGCACGTAGTGCAGGAACTCGCGCTTGACCGTCTTCCGGAACTGGCTGCCGGACAGCGCGTCCTGCTGCCCGGTGAGGTACCGCCACAGGTTGAGCAGCGCGAGGAAGTCGGAGTGCTCGTCGGCGAACCGGGCGTGCATCTGGTCGGCGGCCTGCTGGTGCTCGGCGGGACGCTCGCGCGGGTCCTGGATCGTCAGGCCCGCGGCGATGACGAGGACCTCCTCGAGCACGCCGCGGCGGTCCGCCTCGACGACCATACGACCCAGCCGCGGGTCCAGGGGCAGCTGGGCGAGCGCCCGGCCGGTGTCGGTGAGCCGCCCGTCCTCCAGTGCCCCGAGCTCCTCGAGCAGGGCGCGGCCGTCGGTGACGGCGCGGCGGTCCGGCGGGTCGACGAACGGGAAGTCCTCCACCGCGCCGAGGTCGAGCGCGGCCATCTGCAGCAGCACCGAGGCGAGGCTGGTGCGCAGGATCTCCGGGTCGGTGTACTCCGGCCGGCCCTCGAAGTCCTCCTCGGTGTAGAGCCGGATGGCGATGCCGTCGGCGACGCGGCCGCAGCGCCCCGAGCGCTGCCGCGCGGAGGCCTGGCTGATCGGCTCGATCGGCAGCCGCTGCACCTTCGTGCGCGCGCTGTAGCGGGAGATGCGGGCGGTGCCGGGGTCGACGACGTAGCGGATGCCCGGCACGGTCAGCGACGTCTCGGCCACGTTGGTGGCCAGCACGATGCGCCGGCCGGTGTGCGGCTGGAAGACGCGGTGCTGGTCGGCGGCCGACAGGCGCGAGTAGAGCGGCAGCACCTCGGTGCCGGGGAAGCGCTCGGTGAGCACGTCGGCGGCGTCGCGGATCTCCCGCTCGCCGGCGAGGAAGACGAGGACGTCGCCGGGGCCCTCGGCGGCCAGCTCCTCGACGGCGTCGCCGATGGCGGTCACCTGGTCGCGGTCGGGATCGGCGTCCGGATCGTCGGGGTCGACGACGGGCCGGTAGCGCACCTCGACCGGGTAGGTGCGGCCGCTGACCTCGACCACGGGCACCTCGGCGCCGTCGAGCCCGAAGTGCTTGGCGATCCGCTCGACGTCGATGGTGGCCGAGGTGATGACGACCTTGAGGTCGGGACGGCGCGGCAGCAGCTGGGCGAGGTAGCCCAGCAGGAAGTCGATGGTGAGGCTCCGCTCGTGCGCCTCGTCGACGATGATCGTGTCGTACTGGCGCAGCAGCCGGTCGTGGGCGATCTCGGCGAGCAGGACGCCGTCGGTCATGAGCTTGACCGAGGTGGCGTCGCCGACCTGGTCGGTGAAGCGCACCTTCCACCCGACCGCGCCGCCGAGCGGGGTCTCCAGCTCCTCGGCGATCCGCTCGGCCACCGTGCGGGCGGCGATCCGCCGCGGCTGCGTGTGACCGATGCGGCCGCGCACGCCGCGGCCGAGCTCGAGGGCGATCTTGGGCAGCTGGGTGGTCTTGCCCGAGCCGGTCTCGCCGGCGACGACGACGACCTGGGACTCGCGCAGGGCGGCGGCGATGTCGTCGCGCCGGGCGCTGACGGGCAGCCCCTCGGGATAGGTGACCGCGGGCACGGCGGCGCGGCGGCGGGCGATGCGCTCCTCGGCGGCGACGACGTCGGCGGTGATCCGCTCCAGTGCCCGCTCGCGGGCCGCGGCGTCGCGGGTGCGGCGCAGCCCCTCCAGGCGGCGGCCGAGCCGGTGCTCGTCCTCGAGGGTCAGCGCGGCCAGCCGGGACCGGAGGTCCGGGAGGGTCGCGGTCACGGCGGTGCTCGGCTCCATCCATCGAGAGAGGGCCCGGTGCAGGCCGGGTCTCGCCCAGGATCGCACCGGTGGGGCCCGCGCCGTCGGCGTCCGGGGCCGACGGGGTCAACGCCCGCAGGCCGGTGGCTGTTCCTCCTCCGACACCGCGGGTACCGGAGTCGCACGGCTCACAGTGCGTGCACGACACAACTGGTTGCATGTACGGCGCAACGGTTTGTACGGTACATGCACCCGTCCCTCCGTCCCGGAGTCCTCCTGTGCCCTCCCCCGCCCCGCCTCCGGCAGGCGCCCGCTCCGCCGAGGTCCGGCGGCTGTCGGAGCAGATGCCGCGCTTCATGCGGCTGGTGCACGCGTTCAAGAGCCAGCAGGCCGCCGGCGACGGCCGTGAGCGCGCCGCGCTGGTGCTGCTGTTCCCGCTGACGCGGATCGGCCCGCTCCGCCAGAGCGCGCTCGCCGAGCTCGTGCACGCCGACCCCTCCACGGTCAGCCGGCACGTCGCCTCGCTCGTCGAGCAGGGCCTCGTGCAGCGCGTCGCCGACGAGACCGACGGCCGAGCCACCCGGCTGGTCGCCACCGACGCCGGCCGCGACGCCGCCGAGCGGCTCGCGCAGGAGCGCGCCACGCAGCTCGAGGCGATGCTCGCCGGCTGGTCCGACGACGACCTCGCCGCCCTCACCGGGCTCTTCGGGCGCCTGCTCGACGACCTCACGGCAGCGCTGCCGTCCCCCTCCGCACTCCCCGTCCCGAGAGAGAAGCCATGAGCCAGACCACCGCCCGCCCCGCCGGCGGGCGCAGCGGCGCCCGCGCCGCGGCGGCAGCACCGGACTCCTCCGGCGCGTTCACCCACCGCCAGATCGTCACGATCCTCGTCGGGCTGATGGTCGCGATGTTCCTCGCGGCCCTCGACCAGACGGTCGTCTCCACCGCCATCCGCACCATCGCCGACGACCTGCAGGGCTACGACCTGCAGGCCTGGGCGACGACGGCGTTCCTCATCACCTCGACGATCGCCACGCCGCTCTACGGCAAGCTCTCCGACATCTACGGCCGGCGGCCCTTCTACCTGTTCGCCATCGCCGTGTTCGTCGTCGGCTCGGTGCTGTGCGGCATGGCGACGTCGATGTACGAGCTGGCCGCCTTCCGCGCGGTGCAGGGCATCGGTGCCGGCGGCCTGATGTCGCTCGCGCTCGCGATCATCGGCGACATCGTCCCGCCGCGGGAGCGCTCGCGGTACCAGGGCTACTTCATGGCCGTCTTCGGCACCTCGAGCGTGCTCGGCCCGGTCATCGGCGGCTTCTTCGCGGGCCAGGGCTCGCTGCTCGGCGTCGACGGCTGGCGCTGGATCTTCTACGTCAACGTGCCGCTGGGCGTGCTCGCCTTCGTCGCCGTCTTCCGCGTGCTGCACCTGCCGCACGAGCGCCGCGAGCACCGCATCGACTGGCCGGGCGCGCTCGCGCTCATCACGTTCCTCGTGCCGCTGCTCGTCGTCGCCGAGCAGGGCCGGCTCTGGGGCTGGACCTCGGGCCGCTCGCTCGCCTGCTACGCCATCGGCGCCGTCGGCTTCGTGCTGTTCATCCTGGCCGAGCGCGCCTACCGCGACGACGCCCTGCTGCCGCTGCGCCTGTTCCGCAACCGCAGCTTCTCGGTGGTCGGCGTCGGCAGCGTCGTCATGGGCGCCGGCATGTTCGGCGGGCTGCTGCTCCTGCCGCAGTACCTGCAGATCGTGCACGGCTCCAGCGCCACGGTCGCCGGCCTCCAGATGATCCCGCTGGTCGCGGGCATCATGACCGGCGCGATGAGCTCGGGCATCGCGATCTCGAAGACCGGCCGGTACAAGGTCTTCCCGCTCGTGGGCATCGCGCTGATGACCGGCGCACTCCTGGCGATGTCGTTCGTCGTCGACGCCGACACCTCGGTGTGGACCCTGGTGCCCTTCATGGTGCTGCTGGGTCTCGGCCTCGGCTTCAACTTCCAGCCGGCGATCCTCGCGGTGCAGAACGCCGTGTCGCCGCGGGAGATGGGCGTGGCCACCTCGTCGGTGACCTTCTTCCGGCAGATGGGCGGCACGATCGGCACCGCCGTCTTCCTGTCGGTGCTGTTCAGCCGGCTGCCGCAGGACATCGGCGACGCCGTCACCTCCGCCGCCGCCTCCGACCCGCGGGTGGCCGAGGCGGTGCAGGGCGGTCAGCTGCCCGCGGGCGGCGACGCCCTCTCGGACACCTCGTTCATCCAGACGCTGCCGTCGTTCCTCGCGGCGCCGTTCAAGACCGGGTTCTCGAACTCGATCGACCTGGTGTTCCTCATCGCCGCGTGCGTGGTGGCCGTCGGGTTCTTCGTGTTCCTGTTCCTGCCGCAGCTGGCGCTGTCGAACAAGTCCGGCATCCAGGCGCGGCAGGCCGGCGAGCAGACCGCCGGCGGCCACGCGGCCGACCACGACGGCGCCGAGCAGGCCGTGCAGTCGGCCGGGGCGTCCGCGCCGACGTCGACCGCCCCGCCCGTCGGCCGTCCCGGCGACGCGGAGACCACCGGCCGCTCCTCCGGCTGACCTCCACGCACCACGAGAGGCTCCTCCCCGCGAGCTGCGGGGAGGGGCCTCTCGCCGTCCCGGGGCCGTCTCAGCCGTCTCGGCGGTTGATCATCGGACGCGTGCACGCCCCGGCGGCGTGTCGCACCGTGTCCCGTGCACGCAGCCGATGATCAACACGGATCGCCGCCCGGGGGTCAGCCGTGCGGCAGGAACACCGCGCGCACGCAGCCGTCCTGCTTCTCCTTGAACAGCTCGTAGCCGCGCGGCGCCTCCTCCAGCGGCATGACGTGCGTGGCCAGGTGCTCGGTGACCAGCTCGCCGCTCTCCATCCACTCCAGCAGCCGCGGGATGTAGCGCGGGCCGTGCACCTGGGCGCCGCGCAGGGTGAGGCCCTTGTTCATGACCGCGCCGAGCGGGAACTTGTCCACCATCGCGGCGAAGACGCCGAGGGTGAACACGCTGCCGCCCTTGCGGCACGCCATGATCGCCTCGCGCACCGCCGACGTCCGGTCGGTCTGCAGCCGCAGCTGCTGCTTGACCTGGTCGTAGACCCCCTGCGGGCCGGGGCTGTGCGCCTCCATGCCCACCGCCTCGATGCACACGTCCGGGCCGCGGCCGCCGGTGCGCTCGCGCAGCTCCGCGGCGACGTCGGTGCTCGAGTAGTCGATCACGTCCGCGCCGGCGTGCGTGCGGGCCTGCTCGAGCCGCTCGGGCAGGCGGTCGATGACGACGACCTGCTCCGCGCCCACCAGGGCGGAGATACGGGCGGCCATCTGACCGACGGCGCCGGCTCCCCACACCGCGACGGTGTCGCCGGGCTGCACGCCGCCCAGGTCGACGCCGGTGAAGGCGGTGGACGCGGCGTCGGAGGCGAACAGGGCGCGGTCGTCGGGGACGCCGTCGGGGACGACGAAGCTGCCGACGTCGGCGAAGGGCACCCGCATGTACTCCGCGTGGCTGCCGGCGTAACCGCCGACGGCGTGCGAGTAGCCGAGGCAGCCGCCGATGGCCTGGCCCCACAGCCCCTCGGTGATGCCGGGGTTCGGGTTGCTGTTGTCGCACAGCGAGTAGAGCTCGTTGCGGCAGTACCAGCAGTTCCCGCAGGAGACGAAGGAGGCGACGACGACGCGGTCGCCCACCCGGCGGTTGCGGACGCCGCTGCCGACCTCGACCACCTCGCCCATGAACTCGTGGCCGATGACGTCGCCGGCGCGCATGAACGGGATGTAGCCGGAGAGCAGGTGCAGGTCCGACCCGCAGGTGGTCGTCCGGGTGATCTTCAGGATCACGTCGTGGTCGTTGAGCAGCTGCGGCTCCGGGACGTCCTCCACCGACAGCTGGTTCACCCCGGTCCAGGTCAGCGCCCTCACAGCAGGCCCTCCTTCCGCGACGCGGCCACCGCGCCGTCGAGCAGCCGGCCGCCGGGAGTGTCGGCGCGCTCACCGTGCGGGCGCGGGTCCATCCGGAGCACCTCGCCCACCTCCACGAGCTGCTTGGTCTCCCGCAGCGCCTGCCGCAGCCGGCCGAGGTCGTCGTCGGTGGCCGGCCCGCGGAACCGGGCGGCGAGCTCGGTGCCCTTGTCGCCGGGCGCCGGTCGCACCCGCGTCTCGACCCGGTCCCCCAGCGCGGCCAGCGGCGAGGGCAGGTCGGCCAGCCGGTCGGGTGCGGCGAGCACCGTGACCGCGCGCCAGCGCCGCGCGGCGGTGGCCGGGTCGTCCTTGGCCGAGGCGGTGCCGACGCCGGGCAGCCGCACGGACTGCAGCCGCCCGAGCAGCGCCGCCCCCGCGCCGGTGGTCAGGCCGGTGGCCCGGCTGATGAGCTGGTCGAGGTCCATGGGAGACCTGCTACCCGGCCGCGGGCCCGGCCTATCGTGGGCCGGTCGGGCCGCGCGCCCGCCTCTCCCGCCGCCGTCGTCCGTGGAGGCCGTCGTGTCCTCGCTCATCCTGTCCCGCCGCGACCTGGAGTTCCTCCTGCACGAGTGGCTGGAGGTCGAGACGCTGACCAAGCGGCCCCGGTTCGCCGAGCACTCCCGCGAGACGTTCGACGCCGTGATGGAGCTCGCCGAGCAGATCGCCACCGAGCACTTCGCGCCGCACAACCGGAAGGCCGACGAGAACGAACCCCGGTTCGTCGACGGCCGGGTCGAGATGATCCCCGAGGTCGGGCGGGCGCTCGAGGTCTTCCGCGACTCCGGGATCATGGCCGGGACCTTCGACGAGGAGTACGGCGGCATGCAGCTGCCGCAGACCGTCGGGCAGGCCGCGTTCGCGTGGTTCAAGGCGGCCAACGTCGGCACGTCGAGCTACCCGTTCCTGACCATGGGCAACGCCCGGCTGCTGCTGGCGCACGGCTCGCAGGAGCAGAAGGACCGCTGGGTGCGGCCGATGCTCGAGGGCCGCTGGTTCGGCACGATGGCGCTGTCCGAGCCGCAGGCCGGGTCCTCGCTCGCCGACATCACCACCCGCGCCGAGCCCCAGGACGACGGCACGTACCGGCTCACCGGCAACAAGATGTGGATCTCGGCCGGCGACCACGAGCTGACCGAGAACATCGTCCACCTGGTGCTGGCGAAGATCCCCGGCGGCCCGCCCGGCGTGAAGGGCATCTCGCTGTTCGTCGTGCCGAAGTACCTGGTCGCCGACGACGGCTCGGTGGGCGAGCGCAACGACGTCGTCCTGGCCGGGCTCAACCACAAGATGGGCTACCGCGGGACGACGAACACGCTGCTCAACTTCGGCGAGGGCGTGCACACCCCGGGCGGCCGCGCGGGCGCCGTCGGGTACCTCGTGGGCGAGCCCCACAAGGGCCTGTCCTACATGTTCCACATGATGAACGAGGCCCGGATCGGCGTCGGGATGGGCGCCACGGTCCTCGGCTACACCGGCTACCTGCACGCGCTGGAGTACGCGCGCACCCGCACGCAGGGCCGCCCCGCGAGCAACCGCGACGCCTCCTCGCCGATGGTGCGGCTGGTCGACCACCCCGACGTCCGCCGGATGCTGCTGGCCGCCAAGAGCTACGCCCAGGGCGGGCTGGCGCTGGGCCTCTACTGCGCCCGGCTGGTCGACGAGGAGCGGACCGCGGAGACCCAGGAGGAGCGCGAGCGCGCCCACCTGCTGCTCGACACCCTCACGCCCATCGCCAAGGCCTGGCCGTCGCAGTGGGGCCCGGTCGCCGACGACCTGGCCATCCAGGTGCACGGCGGCTACGGCTACACCCGCGACTACCCGGTCGAGCAGTTCTACCGGGACAACCGGCTCAACCCGATCCACGAGGGCACCAACGGCATCCAGGCCCTCGACCTGCTCGGCCGCAAGGTGACGATGCACGGCGGCGCCGGCCTGCGGCTGCTCGCCGAGACCATCGGGGCGACGACGGCGCGGGCGGCCGGCACCCCGTTCGCCGACCTCGCGGCCGACGTCGACACCGCGGTGCGCCGCCTGGTCGAGGTCACCGACGCGCTGTGGGGCACCGGCGACCCGGCGCTGGCGCTGGCCAACGCGAGCGCCTACCTCGACGCCGCCGGGCACACCGTCGTCGCCTGGCTGTGGCTCGAGCAGGCGCTGGCGACCCGCGACGAGACCAGCGACTTCCACGAGGGCAAGCGCACCGCGGCGCGGTGGTTCCAGCGCTGGGAGCTGCCGAAGGTGCACACCTGGCTGGACCTGCTGGAGTCGCTGGACCGCACGGTGCTCGACGCCCCCGAGGCGCACCTGTAACCACCCCGGACGCACTCGCGCCCCGCGGCTCCGGAGAGGAGCGGCGGGGCGCGGGTCGTCGCGGGAGGTGCGGCGCGGTCAGGCGGCCTGTGCGACCCCCACGGCCTCGGCACCGGCGGGGGCGGGCGTGGCGGCGCGGGCCGCCCGCTGCTCCTGCTCGTAGCGCGCGGTCGTCGAGGCGCCCATCACGATCACCAGGCCGGTGAGGACCAGGAAACCGACGAGGGCGACAGCGGGCCACAGAACCATCTCGAACTACCCCTTGCTCGTCTCGTCTCGCGCCGCCGGGACCGGGCCCCGCGGCTCGTCGTCTGGGAACTGTGTCCCCAGCCGATCGCCCTCTCAATCGTCGGCACGTGATGTTCACCTGACGGACTGTGATCGGAAGCACAACCGGGTCCGCGCGGAGCCCGGACGGTGCCGAGGGCGGACGCATGGTGTCATCGGGACGTGTCCGCAGGTGCGCAGGCCCGACCACCCGACACGGCCTCCGGCACCCGCCCGACGCGTCCCGCGCTCCTCGTCCTGACCCTGTCACTCGGTGTCACGACCCTGTCGTTGCTGCAGAGCCTGGTCGTCCCGGTGCTCGGCCCGATCGGCGAGCAGCTCGGCGTCTCGACCGCCGCCGCGAGCTGGGTGCTGACGGCGAACCTGCTGGCGGCCGCGGTGCTCACGCCGGTGCTCGGCCGGCTCGGCGACATCCACGGCGAGCGGCCGGTCGTGCTCGGCATCCTGGCGGCGGTCGCCGTCGGCACGCTGCTCGCCATCGTCACCCGCTCGCTGCCGCTGCTGATCGTGGCCCGGGTGCTGCAGGGCTCCTCCTACGGCCTGTTCCCCCTGTCGATCAGCCTGCTGCGCCGCGAGCTCCCGCCCGAGCGGCTGAGCGTGGCCATGTCGATCGTCAGCAGCACGCTCGGTGTGGGCGGCGTCGTCGGGCTGGTGGCCGCCGGGCTGCTCACCGGCGACGGCGGCGACTACCACCGCCCCTTCTGGATCGGCCTCGGCGTCACCCTCGCCTCGCTGGTGCTGGCCGCCGTCGTGCTGCCGCGCCGCCCGGCGACCGCGACCGGCCACGTCGACTGGGCCGGCGCGGTCGTCCTCGGCGCCGGCCTGGTGCTCCTGCTGCTGCCGGTCTCGCAGGGCAACGGCTGGGGCTGGACGTCGCCGCTGACGCTCGGCTGCGCCGCCGGCGCGCTCGTCGTGCTCACCGGCTGGGTGCTGCTGCAGCGCCGGCGGGCCGAGCCGCTGGTGCGCCCGGCGCTGCTGGCCGACCCGCGGATGCTCGTCCCCAACCTCGCGGGCCTGGCCACCGGCGTCGGGCTGTTCGTCTCCTTCCTCGTGGTCATGCAGTACGTGCAGACCCCGCCCGCGGCCGCCGGCTACGGCTTCGGCGCCACGGTGCTCGAAGCCGCCGTCGTGTACCTGCTGCCCGGCGGCGTGCTGGGCATCGCCCTGGCCCCGCTCGCCGGCCGGGTCGTCGACCGGATCGGCGCCCTGCCCACGCTGCTCGCCGGCTCGGTCACCGGGCTGGCCGGCTTCCTCGTGCTCACGCTGGGCCGCGCGGAGCCGGCGTGGGTGGTGGTGGCCGGGCTGCTGTCGCAGGCCTGGGTGACGGTGGCCTACGCCGCGCTGCCCTCCCTGGTGGTCTCGGCGGTGCGCCGCAGCGAGACCGGCGTGGCCAACGCGGTGAACTCCATCGCCCGCTCCACCGGCCAGGCGGTGGGCAGCACGCTCACCGTCGCGCTGCTCGGCGCGGGCCTCGACCCGGCCACCGGCTTCCCCCGCGCCTCGGCGTTCACGGCGGTGTCGCTGCTCGGCGCGGGCGCGGCCGCCGCGGTCGTCCTGGTCAGCGTCGCCGGCATGGTGCAGGCGCGCCGGCGGGGGCCCGGCGAGCCCGACGACCTGGCCGAGGTGGAGCGGGCCTGCGCGCGGGCCGGCGAGTGGTCCCCGGTGTCGGGCATCCGCTGAGCGGACACGCCGGGTGATCACCCGGGTGCATGGAACGGGACCGTCCGGGGAATCGATCACCGGAACGCCCCCGCTCCCTGCACCGGAGGACCACGATGGCCCGACCCCACGGCTCACGCGCCGCGAGCACGGAGGCGTCGAAGCCGACGCGCTTCTCCGGCAACTCCGCGGGCGACCCCGCGCCGCACGACGACAAGGTGAACTCCACGCGCTTCGACAGCGCCCCGAAGGGCCACGAGCGCACGCCCACGACCATGGGCACGGTCAAGCGGACGCTCAAGGAGTTCAGCGAGGACAACCTCACCGACTGGGCCGCCGCGCTCACCTACTACGGCATCCAGGCGCTGTTCCCGGCGATCATCGCGCTGGTCTCCATCGTCGGGCTGCTGACGACGCCCGAGCAGCTGACGAGCGCGCTCACCACGGTCCTGCCGGGGCAGGCGGCCGACACCCTGGGCCCGGTCATCGAGCAGGTCGCCGGCAACCAGAGCGCCGCCGGCATCGGCCTCGTCATCGGTCTGCTCGGTGCGATCTGGTCGGCGTCGGGCTACGTCGGGGCCTTCACCCGGGCCGCCAACGTCGTCTACGAGACGCCCGAGGGCCGCAAGATCTGGAAGCTCAAGCCGCTCCAGCTGCTGGTCACGCTGATCGGCATCCTGTTCGCCGCCACGATCGTCCTCATGCTGGTGCTCAGCGGCCCGGTCGTCGAGGCCGTCGGCTCGGCCATCGGCCTGGGTGACACCGCGCTGACCGTGTGGAACGTCGTCAAGTGGCCCGTGATCCTGGTGATCCTGGCCCTGATGATCGCCGTCCTCTACTACTCGACCCCGAACGTGAAGCTGCGCGGGTTCAAGTGGGTCAGCCCGGGTGCCGGCGTCGCGATCCTCGTCGCGGTCGTGGCCTCGGCCGCGTTCGCCTTCTACGTGGGCAACTTCGGCAGCTACAACAAGACGTACGGCACGCTGGCCGGCGTCGTCGTCTTCCTCATCTGGTTCTGGCTCATCAACCTGGCGCTGCTGTTCGGCATCGAGTTCGACGCCGAGATGGAGCGGACCAAGGAGATGAAGGAGGGCGTCCCGGCCGCCGAGAAGGAGATCCAGCTCGACGCCCGCGCCGAGCCCAAGGACCGCAACACCAACTAGAAGGACCCCCCTGCCCCCCACCACTCGCAGGCTCGTGGCGGGGCCCTGCAGGCGGGCCGTTCCAGTGCGTGACCGAGAGGCCCCCTCCCCGGCCGGGGAGGGGGCCTCTGCCGTGTGGTCAGCGGGCGGTGGGCGGCCCGTCGCCGCGGCGGGCGGGCGGGGTGCGCTCGACGACGCCGGCCACCGCGGCCAGGCCGCGGCTCACGACCCGACCCGCCGGGGCGACGGCGGGCACCCGGCGGACGACGGCGTCGACGGCGTCGCGGCTGCGGTCGAGCAGCGACAGCGGCAGCCCCGAGAGCGCGTTGCCGGGCGGACGGCGGGACACCGTGGGGTGCGCCCGGGTCGGCGAGACGC
The DNA here is from genome assembly GCF_900129495.1 of Geodermatophilus nigrescens. Lineage (GTDB taxonomy): Bacteria > Actinomycetota > Actinomycetes > Mycobacteriales > Geodermatophilaceae > Geodermatophilus > Geodermatophilus nigrescens. The sequence continues at coordinate 341,494 of NZ_FQVX01000003.1, read as the reverse complement.
GGCGCACGGCCTCCCAGCGGCGGCCCAGGCGGCGCAGCTCGGCGTCGTCGAGGCGCTCCTGCAGGCGGGGGAACATCACGTCCTCCTCGTCGCGGACGTCCTCGCGCAGCACCTGCACCAGCCGGGCGAGCCGGGCCGGGCGCTCGGGGGAGTCGGGCCCGCCCTCCTCGAGGGCGGCGACGAGCTCGTTGACCTCCTGGTGCTCGATCTCGACCCGGCGGGTGATCTCGTCGCCGTCGGGCAGCACGCGGCGGACCACCGGCCACAGCACGGTCTCCTCGGCGAAGGCGTGGCTGAACACCAGCCGGTCGATGCGGGTGAGCACCTCCTCCTGCTGCCGGCCGGTGGTGCCGTCGAGTTCGTGCAGCAGCCGGTCGAGCTCGACGTGGTCGGCGCGCTGGCGCACCAGCACGCTGCCGGGACCGCCGAGCTCGGCCTCGGTCTGGTCGGCGATGGAACGGGGCACGGGGCCCTCCTGCGGGGTGTGCGGACGGAACCGTCCGCTCCTGCCCGCTGCCGGCGTCGGCCACACCGGGTTGCCGCGCGGGGCGGCGGGTAGGTCGGGCGGACGGGACGCCGCGGTCCCGCTGTCGCCAGGAGGAGCTCATGGCAGACCGGCCACCCGTCACGTCGGACTTCTACGACCTCGAGGCGCTGCTCGACGAGCAGGACCGGGCGACGCTGCACCGCGTCCGCGCGTTCATGGACGAGCAGGTCGAGCCGATCATCAACGAGTACTGGACCCGGGCGCAGTTCCCCCGCCAGCTCATCCCCGGCCTGGCCGAGCTCGGCATCGCCGGCGCCCAGTACTCCGGGCACGGCTCCCCCGGCCGGTCCTCGCTGTTCGACGGCATGGTGGCGATGGAGCTCGGCCGCGGCGACCCGTCGGTGGCCACGTTCATGGGCGTCCACGGCGGCCTGGCGATGGGCACGCTGCACCTGTGCGCCTCCGAGGAGCAGAAGGAGCGCTGGCTCCCGGCGATGGCGCGGATGGAGCGGATCGGCGCGTTCGGCCTGACCGAGCCCGAGCACGGCTCCGACGTCGCCCGCGGCATCCAGACCACGGCCCGCCGCGAGGGCGACGAGTGGGTGCTCGACGGGCAGAAGAAGTGGATCGGCAACGGCAGCTTCGCCGACCTGGTCGTCATCTGGGCCCGCGACGTCGAGACCGACCGGGTGCTCGGCTTCGTCGTCGAGACGCCCACGCCCGGCTTCTCCGCCGTCGACCTCGAGGACAAGATCGCGCTGCGCGCGGTGCAGAACGCCCACATCACGCTCGAGGGGGTGCGCGTGCCGGAGGAGAACCGCCTGCAGGACGCGAACTCCTTCCGCGACACCGCGAACGTGCTGCGGGCGACGCGGGTGAGCGTGGCGTGGTCGGCGGTGGGCTGCTCGCGCGGCGCCTACGAGCACGCGCTGCGCTACGCGATGGACCGCGAGCAGTTCGGCCGGCCGATCACCTCGTTCCAGCTGGTGCAGGACCTGCTGTTCCGGATGCTCGGCAACATCACCGCCTCCGCGGCGCTGTGCGCCCGGGCCTCCCAGCTGCAGGACTGCGGGATGCTGCGCGACGAGCACGCCTCGATGGCCAAGGGCTACAGCACCATGCGGATGCGCGAGACCGTCGGCTGGGCCCGCGAGCTGATGGGCGGCAACGGCATCCTGCTGGAGAACCACGTGGGCCGGTTCGTCGCCGACGCCGAGGCGATCTACTCCTACGAGGGCACCCGCGAGGTCAACAGCCTGATCGTCGGGCGGGCGGTGACGGGCCGCAGCGCGATCGCCTGAGCGTCCGTGTGCCGGAGCGCCCCGCCTGTGCTTGGGTGAACCAGGTCACAGGCGTCGATCCCCAGGAGTCCGGGATGACCACCACCGCCGCGCGTCCCTCCCCCGACAGCCCCCGCCCCCGGCCGGCCCCGGCCGCCGCGGACGCCGGCGGCGGGACCTCCGCCGAGGAGGCGGCCTCGGAGGCCGTCACCGGCCTGGACATGGTCCTCGTCGACGCCGCCCGCGGGCCGCTGCGGCGGATGGTCCCGCCGGTCCGCACGCTCGGGGCGCTGGGCGCGGCGCTCGTCCGGAAGCCCGACGCGGTCACCGGCCGGGGCGGCGAGCTGGTCCGCGAGCTCGGGCGGATCGCGGTGGGCCGCTCGGAGGTGGCGCCCTCGCCGAAGGACCGCCGCTTCGCCGACCCGGCGTGGACCGGGAACCCGTTCCTGCGGATCCCGATGCAGGCGCACATCGCCGCCGCGCGGGCGGCCGCGGGCATCGTGGACGACGTCGACCTCGGCTGGCAGGACGACGAGCGGATCCGCTTCGCCCTGACCAACGTCGTCGACGCGCTGGCGCCGAGCAACGTGCCGTTCCTCAACCCGCTGGCGCTCAAGGCGGTCATCGACACCGGCGGGCGCAACGTCGTCACCGGGGCGCGCCGGTTCGTCTCCGACGTGCTGTCCCCGCCGCGAGTGCCCTCGATGGTCGAGCCCGACGCGTTCACCGTCGGGGAGGACCTCGCCGTCACGCCGGGCGCGGTGGTGCTGCGCACCGAGGTGTTCGAGCTCATCCAGTACCGGCCGGCGACGGAGACGGTGCGCAGCGTGCCACTGGTCGTCGTCCCGCCGACGATCAACAAGTACTACGTCACCGACCTCGCGCCGGGCCGCAGCATCGTCGAGAACTACGTCGCCGCGGGCCAGCAGGTCTTCATGATCAGCTGGCGCAACCCCGACGAGCGGCACGCCGACTGGGGCCTGGACGCCTACGGGCAGGCCGTCCTCGACGCGATGGACGCCGCCGCGCGCATCACCGGCAGCGAGCGGGTGTCCCTGCAGGGCTTCTGCAGCGGCGGGATCATCCTGGCGATGGTGCTCGCGCACCTCGCCGCGACCGACCGCCTCGGCCGGGTGGCGGCCGCGAGCTTCGCCGTCACCGTCCTGGACTGGGCGAAGGCCGGCACGGTCGGCGCGCTCATGGACCCGGAGGCGGTGAAGGAGGCGACGGAGAAGTCGCGGAAGAAGGGCTATCTCGACGGCGCGATGCTCGCCGAGGTGTTCGCCTGGCTGCGGCCCAACGACCTGGTGTGGAACTACTGGGTCAACAACTACCTGCAGGGCAACCCGCCGCCGGCCTTCGACATCCTCTACTGGAACGCCGACACCACCCGGATGACCGCGGCCCTGCACCGCGACTTCATCGAGGTCGCCGTCGGCAACCGGCTGACGACGCCCGGCGCGACGACGATGCTCGGCACGCCGGTCGACCTGTCCACGGTCGACGTCGACACCTACGTCACCGCCGGGATCGCCGACCACCTCTGCCCCTGGCAGTCCTGCTACCGCACCACCCAGCTGCTCGGCGGGGACAGCCGGTTCGTGCTCTCCACGAGCGGCCACATCGCCTCGCTGGTCAACCCGCCGGGGAACCGCAAGGCGTCGTTCCGGGTGGCCCCCGAGACGCCCGCGGACCCCGAGCGGTGGCTCGCCTCCGCGCAGGAGGAGAAGGGCTCGTGGTGGCCGGACTTCACCGCCTGGCTGGGCGAGCGGTCCGGCGAGGAGGTGCCGGCGCCGCAGGAGCTCGGCAGCGCCGAGCTGCCGGTGCTCGGGGACGCGCCGGGGACGTATGTCTTCGACAAGTGAGGTCGTGCGCACGCTGACCGTCGGCGGGCGCACGCTGCGGGTGGCCGAGCGGCGCGGCGACGGGTCCGCGCCGCCGCTGGTGCTCATGAACGGCATCGGGGCGAGCCTGGAGGTGCTGCAGCCCTTCGTCGACGCGCTCGACCCGCGGCGCACCGTCGTCCGCTTCGACGTCCCCGGGGTGGGTGGCTCCCCCGCGCCCGTCGTGCCCTACGTGCTCGCCACGCTGACGCCGGTGGTGTCCGGGCTGCTCCGGCGGCTGGGCCACGACGGACCGGTCGACGTGCTGGGCCTGTCCTGGGGCGGCGGGCTGGCGCAGCACTTCGCCGTCCAGCACCGGCGCCGGTGCCGCCGGCTGGTGCTCGCCGCCACCGGCACCGGGTCGCTCATGGTGCCGGCGTCACCGCGGGTCCTCTCGCACATGCTCACGCCGCGGCGGCACCGCGACCCGGCCTACGCCGAGCGGATCGCCGGGACGATCTACGGCGGCTCGGTGCGCACCGACCCCGCGCGGGCGGCCCGGGCCCTGCACGCCGAGACCCGGCTGGGCCCGCAGCGCGGGTACTACTACCAGCTGGCGGCGAGCGCGGGCTGGAGCAGCCTGCCGTTCCTGTCGCTCATCCGGCAGCCGACCCTGGTGCTCTGCGGCGACGACGACCCGATCATCCCGACGGTCAACGCCCGCATCCTGGCCCGCGGCATCCCCCGGGCCCGGCTGCACCTCTACGCCGGCGGGCACCTGGCGCTGGTCACCGAGGCCGCCGAGCTCGCCCCCGTGGTGGACGCCTTCCTCGACGCCCCGGACTGAGCACGGTTCAGAGGCCGCAGCTGCCGCCGCCGTCGACGAAGCCCTGGCGGAAGGAGTCGACGAGCTGGAAGCCCGACAGCCCGGAGTCGGGGACGACGGCGGGGTCGGTCGCGTACTGCAGCAGCACGACGGCGGCCTCGTCGACGTCGCCCGGTGAGATCGCCAGCTGTGCCGCGTCGATCTCGCCGAGGTACATCTCCCGCGCGAGCCAGCCGGTGGCGCAGACGGCGCTGGTGACGGCGTCGGTGCCGGTGACCGGCAGGCCGCGCTGCTCGCGCACCGACAGCGCGTAGGGCAGCCCGAGCAGCGTGGTGACGGCGAAGTCGCCCACCTCGTCGTAGGCCGGCTCGAGCAGACCGGCGGCGTCGTAGCGGACCGATCCGTCCTCCGGGCAGAACTGCAGGTCCAGCTCGGCGCCCCCGCCGCCGCAGACCATGCCCTCACCGTCGGCCGCGCGGACCTCGGGCTCGTCCAGCGCCCCGCCCAGCGCTCCGGTGCCCGGGAAGCCCGCCGTCAGCGCCTGCTGCCAGAAGGCGTCGAGGACGTCGTCGGTGGTGTCCACGATCTGCTCGTAGGGCAGGTCGCCGCTGCCGTCGGAGGGGTCGGACTCCTGCTCGGTGAACACCCGGGCCTCGTCGAAGGCGGCGCACGCCTGCGGCCCGTCGGCGTAGCCCTCCTGGAACGCCGACAGCTGGTCGAACAGGGAGCCGTGCGCGTCCTCGGCGTCGGGCGAGGTGCCCACCGCGTCGCCGAAGTACAGGTAGCCGAGCAGGTAGGGGTCGAGCTCCTTCGGCTGGACCTCGAAGTGCCGCGACCGTCCCTCGACCACCCAGCGCGTCCACCCGCCGGCGAAGCACTCGGCCTGGGTCTCGGCGACGATCGACGGGTCGTCGAGCCCGGCGTGCGCCTGCACGGCGTGCGCGATCTCGTGCGCCATGACCTCGGCGATCATGAAGGGCCCGTAGTCACCGGCCAGGTCCTCCAGCCAGGCCCGGTCGTACACGACGACGTCGTCGCCCCCGCAGTAGTAGGCGTTCTCCGCGAGCTCGGCGACGTCCTCGGCGAAGCAGTCGCCGCCGGGCAGGTCGTCGGCGTCGGTCTCGTCGGGGTCGATCGACCAGAAGCCGCCCGCCACCTCGCCGAACGACCCGCCGTAGACCTGCGGGTACGTCTCCTCCCAGTAGGCGAGGACGTCGGCGATGGCGTTGCGGGCGATGCGGTCGGTCTCGCCGCCGGGCTCGGCCAGCCGCACCGGCACGTCGGCGTCGGTGGCGTCGGTGCGCAGGCCGCCGCCGGGCGGGTACGCGGTGCCGACGACGACGCCGGTGCAGCCGGTGAGCGCGACCACCGCGGCGAGCAGCAGCCCGGCGGCGGCGCGAGCGGCGCGCCCGTGACCGGTGCGCCCCGGATGAACGCGCACGGGGCACCTCCGCTCGGGCCGGTGGGGGCGTCCGGGCCGGCGGCAGGAGGCTCCCCCGGCCGGACGGCCCCGGTCAACCCGCCGCGCGGCGCCCCGGTGTTCCTCAGGCGGACACGACAGGAGCGACGGCGGGCGCCCGCCGCAGCAGGGCGCCGGCCTCCCCCGCCGGCAGCGGGCGGTGGAACAGGTAGCCCTGCGCGTGGTCGCAGCCGTGCGCACGCAGCCGCTCCAGCTGCGCCGGCTCCTCGACGCCCTCGGCCACCACGGTCAGCCCGAAGGTGTGCGCCGCGCGGATCACCAGGGCCACCAGCTCGCGCTGACCGGGATCCGGCGACGTGACGAAACTCCGGTCGATCTTCAGGGTGTCCGCCGGCATGTGCCGCAGCTGCCCGATCGAGGTGTAGCCGGTGCCGAAGTCGTCGATCGCGATCGAGGCGCCCAGCGCCCGTAGCTCCGCGAGGTGGGTCATCGCGACCGGGTCGTCGACGAGCAGGGTCTCGGTGACCTCGAGGACGAGCAGGTGCGCCGGCAGTCCCGAGGCCGCGAGCGCGTCGGCGACGTCGGCCACGACCCGCCGGTCGGTCAGGTGCCGGCCGGACAGGTTGACCGCGATCGTCGGCTCGGGCTCCCCCACCGGCACCGGCGACGCGGCCCGCCAGGCGGCGAGCTGCCGGGTGGCCTCGTGCAGCACCCAGCGGTCGACGTCGCAGATGAGCCGGCTGGCCTCGGCCACCGGGATGAACTCGTCCGGCGGCACCATGCGGCCGTCGCGCTCCCAGCGCACCAGCGCCTCGAACCCGTGCAGCCGCTGCCCCGCGACGTCGACCACCGGCTGGTAGTGCAGCCGCATGCCGCCGTCGGTCAGCGCCGCGGTGATCGCCGCCTCGGTCTCCGCCCGGGCGGCCAGTTGGCGGCGCAGCGCGTCGTCGAAGAGCTCGGCGCGCCCGCGGCCGCGCTGCTTGGCGCGGTGGGCGGCGGTGTCGGCCTCGGCGAACAGCACGTCGGCGTCGGCACCGCCGTCGCGGCTGACCGCGATGCCGATGCTGGCACCGACGCGGACCGGCCCGCCAGGGACGTCGACCGGCTCGCCGACCACGGCGATCAGCCGCTCGGCGAGGTCCACGAGGTCGCGCTCGGTGCCGGCCGGCTCGACCAGCACGACGAACTCGTCGCCGCCCAGCCGGCAGACGACGTCGCCGGGCCGCACCCGGGCCGTCATGCGCGCCGCGACCTCGCGCAGCACGGTGTCGCCGGCGGCGTGGCCGTGGCCGTCGTTGACCGCCTTGAACCCGTCGAGGTCGACGAACAGCAGCCCGGTCGTCTCGCCCGAGCGGCGGGCGCGGTGCAGCGCGGCCGTGACCAGGGTGAGGGCCTGCGCGCGGTTGGGCAGCTCGGTGAGCGGGTCGTGGGTGGCCCGGTGGGCGAGGGCGAACTGCAGCTCCTCGCTCTGCCGGACCGAGGACACGATCTGCTGGACGGAGGCGTGCACGACCTCGCCGAGCGGGCCCGGCAGCGGCCGGTGCAGCAGGGCGTCGTCGAGGTCGCCGCGGGCCACCGCGTGCGCCTGGTCCTGGATCCGGCGCAGGCCCGCGACGGCGTCCCCGAGCGCGGCGGACACGGTGCGCACCTCGCGCGGCCCGGCCACCTCGACCTCGACCAGCTCGCCCTGGCTGATCTGCGTCGCCTGCCCGGCGAGCAGGCCGAGGGAGCGGGCGACGGTGCGGCCCAGCCACCACGCGCCCAGGCCGGACAGCGCCAGCAGGCCCAGGCCGAGGGCGAGGGTGCTGCGCAGGTCCGCGGCGGCCTCGTCGCGGTCGGCCTCGGCCAGGGACAGCGCACTCGCGACGGCGGTGTCGACCAGCTCGCCGAGCAGCGCGTCCCGGTCGCCGCTGCGGAAGAAGACGTCGGTCGTGCGGGTCATGTCGGAGACCCGCACCTCCGGGCTGTCCGTCGGGGTGAGCAGCCGGTCCATCTCCACCATGAGGTCCGACCGCTGCACCTCCTGCCAGGCGGTGCGCAGCGAGGGCTGGGACAGCTCGTCCATCTGCCGCTTGGCGTCGGTGTAGGCCAGCCAGCCGGTGTCCCAGGCGAGACGGGAGCCGATCAGGGCGTTGTCGGAGGCGAACAGGGACCCGAGGTAGAGCGGCATCTGCCGGCTCGCGTCCTGGGCGAGCTGGGCGACGGTCTGCACGTCCTGCACGGCACGGACCGTCCGGGCGGGCACGCCCTCCGAGACGGCGGCCGAGGCCGCTGCCCGCTCGGCGGTCATCACCTCGTTGGAGACGTCGAGGTAGCCGAGGTAGATGGACTCGAGCCGCTCACCGCCGCTGTCGCTGCGCGCGCGCAGCCAGGCCAGCGCCTCCGTGACCCGCCCGGCGACGTCGGTGCCGATCGCCCCGTCCGGCACCGCCTGCAGCGCCGTGTCGGTGATCCTGCGGCGCGCCTCGATCGCGTCGAGGGCGGTGGTACGGACCCCGCCGAGCAGCCAGGGCTGGACGCCGAGCTGCGCGGCGGCGGCCGGGTCGTCGATGACGGTGAGTGCGAGCGCCGGGAGGATCTCCTGCTCCACGGCCGCCCGGATGGCGTCGAGCTGGGCGACGGCACGGACCGCGTCCTCGGCCCGTGCCGCGCTCTCCACCGCGTCCGTCCGCGCGCCCGCGATGAGCGTCGTCAGGACGCCCACCCCGAGGAGCGGGACGGCGACGAGGGCGGTGAGGTGGCACCAGAGGGCGATGCCACGCCGCCGCACCCGGTCCGTCGTCGTGCTCGTCATGCCGTCGAGTACGGCCGGGATCCGGCCGTTCTCGACCCGCAGGGCCCGGCTACCCCCCCGAGGGGTGGGTCCGGATGGCGGTCACCAGGTGGCAGCCGGCCTCGGCGAACTCCTCGACGACGAAGCCGAACTGCACCAGCAGGGTGCCGAGGGTGCCGTTCATCGTCCGCTGGACGGCGGTGTCCAGGGCCGCGCCGCGCACCTGCTGCAGGCTCATCCGGTCGTGCTGGCGCCAGCTGACCAGGATCCCGCCGTGCAGCGGCTCCGGGGTCAGGCACACCCCGCCCGACGGGGTCTCGCCCGTGTCGGCGCCGGAGCAGTCGTGCAGCGGCAGGCCCGCCTCCACGAGCGCGGCGGTCACCTCCACGACGAGCGTGGTGAGCGCGTCCTCGTCGGTGAGCAGCTCGTCCCAGTCCTCGGGGAGGCGGTCGAGCTGCTCGCCGAGCTCGGCGAGCCAGGCGCGGTCCTGCGCCGACGGCCGGCGGGAGACGGTGCCGTCGGGCCGCAGCACGCCGTGGACGGCGCGGGCGTCGGCGTCCAGGCCGTTGGCCACCGCCGCCCAGTCGGCCTCGACGCGGTCGGCGAAGGGGCCGGCCAGCGCGGCCGGGGCGGACCGGTCGCCGTCGACGTCGACCAGCCACCAGGCGGTCGGCGCGCCGGGGTCGGCGAGCCGGCGGCCGGCCGGGTGGGTGGCCAGCCCGACGGCGGTGCGCGCCTGCGGGGCCACCTCCACCGCGCCGGCGCCGGGCAGCGGGGCGTCGACGCGGGCGCGGGCGCCCTCGCCGCCGGGGCCGCCGGTCTCGCCGAGGGCGGGGCCGGCCGGGGTGGCGGGGCCGGCCGGGTCGCCGCCGGCCGGGGCCGGGACGTCGACGGGGCGCTGCTGCCCGGCGCGCGCGAGGTTGCGCTCGAACTCGTACCGGGCGGTCGAGGCACGGCCGAGGGCGACGACCAGGCCGGCCAGCCCGAGGAAGCCCAGGACCGCGACCAGCGGCCAGAGGAGGACCGGGTCGTTCACCACGCGCACCAGGAACGCTGCGGGCCGGCACCCCACGCGGCGGCGCGGCGGACCCAGCTCCGGACGAGGGCGACGGCGTCCGCCGGCGCGCGGCCGGCGGGCTCGTCGGCGGGCACGTCGCCCGTCTCGTCGGCGGGCTCGCCGGCCGTCTCGTCGGAGAGGTCGGCCGGCGTCTCGAGGCCGAGCAGGCCGACGAGGTCGGCGATGCTCAGCCCGTCGTCGGCCGCGGCCGGGGAGAGCAGGGACCGGCGGGGGGCCGGCGGGGCGGGCGCGCTCACGGTGGGGTTCCTCCCGGACTGACGTCCCGGCCGGGGAAGGTGCCGGGGACGGGACGAGCATCGGGCCCGGAGCGCCCCGCGGACCCCCGTCCGGCACGCCCCCGGCGCCGCCGTCACGTGATCGTTGTGTCCGTGCTGGTCAGGGGCGGGTCACCCGCCGCTGCGGCCGACGTCATGTCGACTCGCCGTGCGCTCCCCCGCGTGGGAGCGCCCGCCGGGCCGCCGGTCACCCCGGACGGGCCCGGGACGCGCGGCGTGTCGGCCCGGTCAGCCGAACGTCGTCGTCTTGTACGGGGCGCCGGAGCGGTCGTACGTCGTCCACTCGCCGGTCTGCCGGCCGGCGTCGAAGGTGCCCGACCGCAGGAGCGTCCCGTCGAGCCGGAACCACTCCCAGTACCCGTGCGGCTGCCCGCCGGCGACGGGGCCGCGGGCGCGCAGCGACCCGTCGCGGTGGCGCTCCTCGTGGAGCCCCTCGTCGGGGAAGGCTGCCTGCGGCACGTGCGGCAGCCTGCCACGGGACACCGACCGTCCCCGGGAACGCCACAGGGACGCCGTCGAGGTCGACGGCGTCCCTGGGGGAGGTGGAGCGGGGTGGGGTCCTTCAGTCGGCGTAGCGGACGACGTGGCCGCCGGCCTCCTCGCCGAGCGGGGTGACGTCGAGGCCGCGCAGCCAGAGGACGTCGGCCAGCGCGCGGTTCATGACCGCCTGGACGGAGATGTCGGCGACCAGGCCGTGCACCTGCTCGACGCTCATCCGGTCGTGCTGCCGCCAGCCGACGACGACGCCGTCGAGGGCGGGCTCGGCGCTCAGGCAGGCGCCGCCCAGCGCGCCGCCCGCGCCGGAGGCGTCCCACAGCGGGAGGCCGGCCTCGGTGAGCGCCGCGGCGACCTCGACGACGAGGGTGGCCAGCGGGTCCTCCTCGCCGAGCGCGGCGTCCCAGTCGTCGGGCAGCCGGTCGAGCTGGTCACCGAGGTGGGCCAGCCACGCGAGCTCCTGCGGCGACGGGCGGCGGTGCAGCCCGCCGTCGGGCCGGCGCAGGCCGTAGACCGGGCGCAGGCTGCTGCCCTCGTCCACCGCGTGCCCGGCCGCCGCCCAGGCCGCGCCGGAGCGGTCGGGGAAGGGCCCGTCCACCAGCCGGCCGGGCCCGAGCCCGTCCTCGCTCACCAACCACCAGCCCAGGCGTGCCTCGCCGTCGAGCCGGACCTCACTGCTGCGCAGAACCACCGTGTCCACCGTTCGTCCCGTCCATGGGGCCGTCGAGGGGAAGTGCGACGGCACCCGCACCGCCGTGGGGAGGCGGAGCGGATGGCAGAAAGGTAGGGCGGCGCGACGCCCGCCACACGCCGTTGCGCCGCTCCGGGACGCGGCGTTCCCGGATCGTTGCGAAGCCACCTAGCACAGCCGGTGACCCGCCTCCCCAACCGCCCACATGTCGACCGTTCCGCGCTCCCCCGGGCGTGGGGAGTTGCCGAACCCGGCCGGTCACCCCGTTTCGGCTGGAGTCCCCGGCGCGTCCCGCGGGACGGGTGGACGGCGCCCCGGCGGCTGCGCAGGATGAGGTACCCGGCCGTACCGGTCGCCGGGCGCGAGGGAGGCGGCGGGGATGACGGCGGGGTCTGCGGCGGGGACGACGGCACGCAGCGCGGTCCGGTGGGCGGCGACGCACGGGGTGATGCGGCTGGCGATCCGGGCCCGCGCCCGGGCCGGCAACCCCGACGCCGAGGTGCTGCGCGACCCGGCCGTCCGGGAGGACCCGTTCGCGCACTACGAGCGGCTGCGGACCGCCGCGCCGCTGGTCGGCGGGGCGTTCTCGAAGGTGAGCGTCCACCACGACGTCTGCACCGAGGTGCTGCGCAGCGCCGACTTCGGGCAGATCGGCGGCTCGCGCACCGAGGGCCTGCCGCCGGTCCTGCGCACCGCGCTGCGCCTGGCCGGGCCGCGGGCGAGCGTCGGCCCGATCGACCCGCCGTCGATGCTCGCCGTCGACCCGCCCGAGCACACCCGCTACCGGCGGCTGGTCACCCGGGCGTTCAGCGCGCGGGCCGTCGCGCGGCTGCGCGAGCGCACCCGCGCCATCGCCGAGGAGCTGCTCGACGACCTCGAGCGCGACGCCGCCGCGTCGGGCGGGCGCACCGACCTCGTGGCGCGCTACGCCAGCCTGCTACCGGTCACCGTCATCTCCGAGGTGCTCGGCGTCCCGGTCGCCATGCGGGAGCAGTTCCTCGCCTGGGGCGACGCCGCGAGCCCGAGCCTCGACATGGGGCTGGACTGGCGCACCCACCGCAGCGTCGAGCGCAGCCTCGGCGAGCTCGACACCTGGTTCCGCGGGCACCTGCGGGAGCTGCGCCGCTCCCCCGGCGACGACCTGCTGTCGGCCCTGGTGACCACCGCCGACGACGACGGCAGCGGGCTGACCGAGCAGGAGCTGCTGGCCACCGCCCTGCTGGTGTTCGGCGCCGGCTTCGAGACGACGGTGAACCTCATCGGCAACGGCGCGGACCGGCTGTTCGCCTCCCCGGACCAGCGGCGGCTGCTGGCGGAGGACCCCGCGCTGTGGCCCAACGCCGTCGACGAGGTGCTGCGCGTGGAGTCGCCCGTGCAGCGCACCGGCCGGCGGGCGCTGCGCGACACCACCGTCGCCGGCGTGCCGGTGCGGGCGGGCGACCTGGTGATCCTCGTGCTCGCCGCGGCGAACCGGGACCCGCGCGTCTTCGACGACCCGCACGCCTTCGACGTCACCCGCGCCAACGCCCGCGAGCACGTCGCCTTCTCCAGCGGCATCCACTACTGCCTGGGCGCCGCGCTCGCGCGGATGGAGGGCGAGGTGGCGCTGCAGGCCCTGTTCGAGCGGTTCCCCGACCTGGCCCCGGCCGGGCCCGCCCGCCGGCGCCGCACGATCATCCTGCGCGGGCACGACACGCTGCCGGTGCTGCTCGGCCCGGCGGCCGACCGGCGCACCGTCCCCGCCTGACCCTCCCCTGCGCCAGGATCACCGCCATGAGCGATGCGACGCCGCAGGTGGTGGACGTGCCGGGGGCCGGCCGCTTCGAGGTGCGGGTGGACGGCGCCGTCGCCGGCTTCGCCGAGTACCGGCGGACGGCGTCGTCGCTGGCCTTCACCCACACCGTCGTCGACCCGGCCTTCGAGGGCCGCGGGCTGGGGTCGGTGCTGGCCCGGGGTGCCCTCGACGCCGCGCGCGCCGAGGGCGTGCCGGTGCTGCCGTTCTGCCCCTTCATCCGCAGCTGGATCGAGCGGCACCCCGACTACGTCGCGCTGGTCCCGGCCGCCCGGCGCGCGCAGTTCTCGCTGCCGGAGGGCTGAGGCGCTCAGGGGGCCGCCTCCACGTGCGCGTAGGCGCCGGCCGCGAGGTCCTCGAGCAGGCCCGGGCCGGCCGGCGCCCAGCCCAGCAGCTCGCGGGTGAGCGCGGACGACGCGGGCGAGTCCGCGGCGAGGAACGGCCCGAGCCAGCCGAAGTGGTCCGGCTCGACCGGCCGCACCGGCAGGCCCATCCGGCGCCCCACCACCTCGGCGACCTCCCGGACCGGCACGCCCTCCTCGGCGACGCCGTGCAGGAGCGAGCCGGCCGGCGCACCCTCCAGGGCGAGGCGGTACAGCCGGGCGGCGTCGGAGCGGTGCACCGCCGGCCAGCGGCCGCCCTCGACCCAGCCGGAGACCCCGGTGTCGCGCGCCGTGGCGACCAGGGTGGCGAGGAAGCCGGGGTCGCCGGCCCCGTGCACGGAGGGCGCCAGGCGGACGACCGAGGACCGCACGCCCTTCTCCGCCGCGTCGAGCACCGCGCGCGTGGCGGGCGCGCGGGCGGCGCCGACGCCGTCGGGGTCGAGGTCGCGCTCGGTCGCCGTGCGGCCGGCGGCGATGCCGAGCACGCCGGCGGTGCCGACGAACGGGCGGCCGGTGCCCTCGAGCGCGCCGGTCAGCGCGGCGACCGCGCGTTGGTCGGTGCCGACCGAGGCGTCGTAGTCGGAGAAGTCGTGGACGAAGGCGAGGTGGACGACGCCGTCGACGGACGCCGCCGCGGCGGCCAGCCCGGCCGGGTCGGTGAGGTCGCCGCGCATCGCTTCGGCGCCGGCGGCCCGCAGCGCGTTGGCGCCGGCGTCGGAGCGGGTCAGCCCGACCACCTCATGGCCGGCGACGAGCAGCTCGGGGACGAGGGCGGAGCCGATCCAGCCGGTGGCTCCGGTGACGAGGACGCGCACGGTGACCTCCTCAGGTCACGAGGGCCGACTTGATGTCAGCCGCTGCCATCACCATAGGCCTGCATGTCAGTCGCTGCCATCACTACTCTCGTCCCCGTGGTGAGGTGGCAGCCGGACGCGCGCGGGCGGCTCGAGCGCGCCGCCCTCGAGCTCTACGCCGAGCGCGGTTTCGATGCCACGACCGTCGCCGGGATCGCGGAGCGAGCAGGTCTGACGGAGCGCACGTTCTTCCGCCACTTCGCCGACAAGCGCGAGGTGCTCTTCGGCGGGTCGCCGGTGCTCCAGGAGCGGCTGGTGGCCGGGCTGGCCGCCGCGCCCCCGTCGGCCGGACCGCTGGCCGCGGTGGGCGCGGCGCTGGCCACCATCCCCGAGACGCTCCCCGAGGAGCGGCGCGCGGGCGCGGCGCAGCGCCAGGCGGTCATCGACGCCACGCCCGAGCTGCGCGAGCGGGAGCTCGCCAAGTTCGCCGCGCTCACCGCCGCGATGGCGCAGGGCCTGCGCGAGCGCGGCGTCGGTGAGCCGACCGCGAGCCTGGCCGCGGAGGCGGGCGCCGCCGTCTTCCGGGTCGCCTTCGGCCGCTGGATCGGCGGGGACGCCCGCGACCTCGGCACCCTGCTGGCGGCCTCGCTGGCCGAGCTGCGGGGCGTCGCGGCCGACGGCTGAGCGCTCAGGCGGGCACGGCAGCCGCCGTCCGCCGCACCGGCGCCGGGTCGGGGAAGGAGCGGTCGCCGAAGAGCACGCGCCGGGCGGCGGCCCGGCCGGGCGGGGTGCGCAGCAGCGCGACGCCGGCCCCGGCGACGGCGGGCGTGCGCACCGCGGCGAGGCCGCGCCGCAGGAGCAGCCGGCCACGGAACGACGCGCGCAGCGTGGCGCCGTCGTAGGCGGCGAGCGCGTCGCGGCGGCCGGTGCGCAGCGCGTCGTCGAGGACCTCGGCGGCGTGCGCCGACAGCCGCAGGCAGGGATCGAGGCCGCCGGCGGTCAGCGGGGAGACCGCGCCGGCGGCGTCGCCGACGAGCAGCCCCTCGGGGCAGCCGATCCGGTGCAGCAGGCCGCCGACCGGGATGGGGCCGCCGCGCCGCTCGACCGCCTCCGGCCGCGGACCGGGCAGCCCGGGCGCGGTCGCGGCGAACCGGTCGAGCGCGGCGCGCAACCCGGACGGGAAGCGGTGCGCGTACCCGGCGACCCCGACGTGCGCGTGCCGGCCGTCGTCGACCACCCAGGCGAGGTAGCCCGGCGCCAGCGTCGGGTCGAGCACGCAGTGGAAGGTCGGCGTGCGGCCGGTGTCCGGGACGGCGTACACCTCCTCCGCGCCGGTGAGCAGCTCGCTGTTGCGGTCCAGGCCGAGGTCGCGGGCCACCCGGGAGCGGGCGCCGTCGGCGCCGACCAGGAACCGCGTCCGCACCCGCAGCGGGCCGCCGGGGCCGGTGAGGACGACGGCGCCGTCGTCGGCGCGGCCCTCGTAGCGGGTGCCGAGCGCCAGCCGCACGCCGGCCGCCACGGCGGCGCGCGCGCCCGCCTCGTACAGCGGGCCCATGTCGCCGACGCGGTACTCGTCGCGGTCGCTGTCGAGCACCACCGGGCGGCGCAGACCCGGCGGGTACAGGGCGACGCGGCGGATGGGCGGGCCGAGGTGCTCGGGCGGCAGGTCGAAGTCGTCGAGGGTCCGGCGCACGAAGATCCCGGTGGTGCGGACCGCCCCGGTCAGCCGCGGCCGCCGGTCGGCCAGCAGCACGTCGTGCCCGCCCCGGGCGAGCAGCGTGGCCGTGTGCAGCCCGGCGAGGCCCGCCCCCACCACGACGACGTCGGCGCCGTCGTGCCCCGTCCCGCCGGCGCTCACCGGCGGGCCTCCTGCACGGCGGCCGGCGCGTCCTGCTCGTCAGGCACCCACTCGAGCAGGTCGCCGGGCTGGCAGCCGAGCACCCGGCACATGGCCTCGAGCGTGCTGAACCGCACCGCTTTGGCCCGGCCGTTCTTGAGGACCGCGACGTTGGCCGGGGTGAGCCCGACGCGCTCGGCGAACTCCCCCACGCTCATCTTGCGGCGGGCCAGCTCCACGTCGATCCGGACGACGATCGCCATCAGATGACCGCCTCGAGGTCGTCGTGCAGGGTCGTGGCGGAGCGCAGCAGCGCCCGCAGGACGACGACGAGCAGCCCGACCGCCGCGCCGACCACCGCGAGCCCGAGCAGCGCGGCGGGCAGCCCCGGCGGCGCGCCGGCCGCGGCCGCGTACGCGGTGGCGACCAGCAGCAGCACCTCCGCGGCGGCGACCAGCCGCACGACGGCGTCGACCCAGGGCCGGGACGCCGCGCTGAACACCCGGTCGCCGGCCACCAGCGCCAGCAGCCGCCAGGTGCAGACGACGACGGCCTCGGCGCAGGCGAGCACCAGTACGCCGGCGGCCAGCAGCGGGCCGCGCAGCCCGTCGTCGGGCAGCTGCCCCACCGCCCAGGGGAGGCCCGCCACCTGGGCGGCGAGGAGGGTGACGAGCACCAGGACGAGCAGGACGCGCAGCGGGCGCACCACGCGGGGCAGCGGAAGCATGCATCGACCGTCGTGCACTGGCTATCGAATGTCAATCGGTACACGCCGTCGGTCGATGGTCCGTCGCCGACAGGGGTGTCCCCGCGACGGCGCCGGTGGCACCATCCGCCCGTGACCAGGCCGCCGGACGACCGCGAGCACCTGCGCGACCTCGCGCGGCTGCGCCGGGTCCGCGACCGGATCGACCGGGAGTACGCCCAGCCGCTCGACGTCGAGGCGCTGGCCCGGGGCGTGCACGTGTCGGCCGGCCACCTGAGCCGCGCGTTCCGGCGGGCCTACGGCGAGTCGCCGTACTCGTACCTGATGACGCGGCGCATCGAGCGCGCGATGGCCCTGCTGCGCCGCGGCGACCTCACCGTCACCGAGGTCTGCTTCGCCGTCGGCTGCTCGTCCCTCGGCACCTTCAGCACCCGGTTCACCGAGCTCGTCGGCGTGCCACCGAGCACCTACCGGCGGGAGGCGGCGCGCGCGGCGGACATGCCGTCGTGCGTGGTCAGGGCGGCCACGCGACCGGTCAGGAATCGAGAAGCACCGGCGGGGGCGCCGTCCCTAGCGTGACCGGCATGACCTCCACCGCCACCGACCTCACCATCCACCACGCCTTCCTCCCCCACGACGACCCCGAGGCCTCGCTCGCCTTCTACCGGGACGCGCTCGGCCTCGAGGTGCGCAACGACGTCGGTTACGCCGGCATGCGCTGGATCACCGTCGGTCCCGCCGACGAGGCCGCCACCTCGCTGGTCCTGCACCCGCCGGCCGCCGACCCGGGCGTCACCGACGAGGAGCGCCGGGTGATCGCCGAGATGATGGCCAAGGGCACCTACGCCTCGCTGGTCCTCGCGACGAAGGACCTCGACGGCACGTTCGACCGGATCCAGGCCACCGGCGCCGAGGTGGTGCAGGAGCCCACCGAGCAGCCGTACGGCGTCCGCGACTGCGCCTTCCGCGACCCCGCCGGGAACATGGTCCGCATCCAGGCCGTCACCTGAGCCGTCACCTGAGCCGTCACCTGAGCCGTCACGTGCGCGCCTGAGCCGTCGCCCGAGCGCCCGCGGGTCAGCCGGACGGGGCGGAGGGCTCCCGTCCCGTCGTCCCCGTCCGGTAGACAGCGGCTGCGACCCCGCGACCTCGGATGGAGACCCGATGAGCACGGCCACGCCCGACGCCCGCCCGAGCTCTCCGCACGCGGCGGACAGCCACGACCTCATCCGGGTGCACGGAGCCCGGGAGAACAACCTCAAGGACGTCAGCGTCGAGCTGCCCAAGCGCCGGCTCACCGTCTTCACCGGCGTCTCCGGGTCGGGGAAGAGCTCGCTGGTGTTCGGCACGATCGCCGCGGAGTCGCAGCGGCTGATCAACGAGACCTACAGCGCCTTCGTGCAGGGCTTCATGCCCACGCTGGGCCGCCCCGACGTCGACGTCCTCGACGGCCTGACGACGGCGATCATCGTCGACCAGGAGCGGATGGGCGCCAACCCGCGCTCCACGGTGGGCACCGCCACCGACGCCAACGCGATGCTGCGCATCCTGTTCAGCCGGCTCGGGCAGCCGCACGTCGGCGGGCCGCAGGCGTTCTCCTTCAACGTCGCCTCGATCAGCGGCGCCGGCGCGGTCGGCTTCGAGAAGGGCGGGCGCGAGGTCAAGGAGCGCCGCGAGTTCAGCATCACCGGGGGCATGTGCCCGCGCTGCGAGGGCATGGGCCGGGTCAACGACATCGACCTGACCGCGATCTACGACGCGGAGAAGTCGCTGCAGGACGGCGCCCTCAAGGTGCCCGGCTACAGCATGGACGGCTGGTACGGGCGCATCTTCGCCGGCGCCGGGCTGCCCATGGACGTGCCGGTCGGGGAGTTCACCGACGAGCAGCTGCACACGCTGCTGCACGGCGAGCCGACGAAGATCAAGGTCGAGGGCGTCAACCTCACCTACGAGGGCGTTCTCCCGAAGATCCAGAAGTCGATGCTGTCCAAGGACGTCGAGGCGATGCAGCCGCACGTGCGCGCCTTCGTCGAGCGGGCGGTCACCTTCACCGCCTGCCCCGGGTGCGGCGGCACCCGGCTGAGCGAGGCCGCCCGGTCGTCGAAGATCCGCGGGCTGTCCATCGCCGACGTCTGCGCGATGCAGATCAGCGACCTCGCCGCCTGGGTGGGCGAGCTCGACGAGCCGTCGGTCGCGCCGCTGCTGGCCTCGCTGCGGCACACCCTCGACTCCTTCGTCGAGATCGGGCTGGGCTACCTCTCCCTCGACCGGCCGTCGGGGACGCTGTCGGGCGGCGAGGCGCAGCGCACCAAGATGATCCGCCACCTCGGCTCCTCGTTGACCGACGTCACCTACGTCTTCGACGAGCCCACGATCGGCCTGCACCCGCACGACATCGCCCGGATGAACGAGCTGCTGCTGCAGCTGCGCGACAAGGGCAACACCGTGCTCGTCGTCGAGCACAAGCCCGAGGCCATCGCGATCGCCGACCACGTCGTCGACCTCGGCCCGCGCGCCGGCACCGCGGGCGGCGAGGTCGTCTACGAGGGCACCGTCGAGGGCCTGCGGGCCAGCGGCACCCTCACCGGCCGCCACCTCGACGACCGCGCCGCGCTCAAGCCCGCGGTGCGCACGCCCACCGGTGCGCTCGCCGTCCGCGGCGCGGCCACCCACAACCTGCAGGGCGTCGACGTCGACGTGCCGCTCGGCGTGCTCGTCGTCGTCACCGGGGTCGCGGGGTCCGGCAAGAGCTCGCTCGTCCACGGCTCGGTGTCCGGGCGCGAGGGCGTGATCAACGTCGACCAGGGCGCCATCCGCGGCTCGCGGCGCAGCAACCCGGCCACCTACACCGGCCTGCTCGACCCGATCCGCAAGGCGTTCGCCAAGGCCAACGGCGTGAAGCCCGCGCTGTTCAGCCCCAACTCCGCCGGGGCCTGCCCCACCTGCAACGGCGCGGGCGTCGTCTACACCGACCTGGCGATGATGGCCGGCGTCGCCAGCCCCTGCGAGGTCTGCGAGGGGCGCCGGTTCATGGACGAGGTGCTCGAGTACAAGTTGGGCGGGCGCGACATCAGCGAGGTCCTCACGATGTCGGTCGCCGAGGCGCTGGAGTACTTCGGCGCCGGGGAGGCGCGCACGCCGGCGGCGCACGCGCTGCTCACCCACCTGTCCGACGTGGGCCTCGGCTACCTCACCCTCGGGCAGCCGCTCACGACGCTGTCCGGCGGCGAGCGGCAGCGGCTCAAGCTGGCCACCCACATGGCCGGCAAGGGCGAGGTCTACGTGCTCGACGAGCCCACCACCGGCCTGCACCTGGCCGACGTCGAGCAACTGCTCGGCCTGCTCGACCGGCTGGTCGACTCCGGCCGCTCGGTCATCGTCATCGAGCACCACCAGGCGGTCATGGCGCACGCCGACTGGGTCATCGACCTCGGTCCCGGCGCGGGCCACGACGGCGGCCGGGTCGTCTTCGAGGGCACCCCGGCCGACCTGGTCGCCGCCCGCTCCACCCTCACCGGGCAGCACCTGGCCGCCTACGTCGGCGCCTGAGGCCGTGCCCCGGCGGGCGGTCCGCGACGAGACCGGCCGGTACGCCGTCCTGTACCCGCTGGTCGCGGAGGCGGCGCGGCGGACCGGCGCGGACGCCGTCGGGCTGGTCGACGTCGGCCGCCCGGCCGCGCTGAACACCGCCGTCGACCGGGTGGGCATCCGCTACGACGGCGGCCCGGCGCTCGGCGACCCGGCCTCGCCGGTGCAGGTGACCGCCGCGACGGTCGGCGGCCGGCCGGTGCCCGCGACGGCGCTCCCGCCGGTCGTCGCCCGGGTCGGCCTCGACCGGGCGCCGCTGGACGTGACGGATCCGGACGACGCGCGGTGGCTGCTGGCGTCCGTGCCGGCGGACGACGAGGAGCGGGTCGCGCTGCTGGCGGCGGAGGTCGCGCTGGCGGCCGCCGCCCCGCCGCAGCTCGTGCGCGGCGACCCGGTGGACGCCCTGCCGGACGCGGTGGCTCAGGTGCCGGCGGGCGCACTCCCCGTGGTGACGACGACGTGGGCGCTGTCCCGGCTGGCGCCCGCGCGCCGCGCCGCGTTCCTGGGTCGCCTCGAGGAGGCCGCGGCCGGGCGGGCGCTCGCGTGGGTGTCGGCGGAGGGCGTGGGAGTGGCGCCGTCGGTGCCGACGCTCGGCGACCGCCCCGCCTCCGGGCACAGCATCCTGGCCGTGGCGGTGTCCGACGGCGGGCGACTGCGCGTCGAGACGGTGGGTCGGTGCTGGTCACGGGGCCGTCTGGTGGCGTGGCTCCCGGACGCCCCGTGATCACCGCGCGGTTAGGGCAGGCTAACCTGCCCGGGTGTCTCCGCGTCCGGGTCTCTCGCGCCCGTCCCGTCTCGTCGTCCCCCTCGCCGTCCTGGCCCTCACCGGTGGCCTGACGGCCTGCGGCTCGGAGGACGAGCCCGCCGCCGACGCCGGCTCGTCGCCCTCGTCGTCGTCCTCGGGCGCCTTCCCCGTGTCGATCGAGAACAAGTTCGGCACCACGGAGATCCCCGAGGAGCCGCAGCGGGTGGTCACCGTCGGCTTCAACGACCAGGACTTCGTGCTGGCGCTGGGCGTCACGCCGGTCGGTGAGCGCGAGCTGCTCGGCGACTACGACGCCACGACCCGCCCGTGGGCGGAGGAGCAGCTCCCCGACGAGGAGATCCCGACCGTGGGCGGCGAGGAGATCGACGTCGAGGCCGTCGCGGCACTCGAGCCCGACCTGATCGTCGGCGTGTACTCGTTCATGGACGAGGCCGTGTACGAGCAGCTGTCGGGCATCGCGCCGACGCTCGCCCAGACCGACGAGTACGCCGACGGCGCCACCCCCTGGCAGGAGCAGACGCTGCTCATCGGCCAGGCGCTCGGCCGCGAGGACGAGGCCCAGGCGCTCGTCGACGACGTCGAGGGCCGGTTCCAGACCGCGGTCGAGGAGAACCCCGACTTCGCCGGCACGTCGATCGCCGTCGACCTGACCGGCGTCGGCTCGGGCCACTACCTGCTCGGCTCCGACGACCTGCGCACCCAGTTCTTCACCGACCTGGGCTTCACCGTCCCCGAGACCAGCACCGACGTCAGCCAGGAGCGGCTCGACCTGCTCGACGCCGACGTGCTCGCGGTGAACGGCTACGACCAGGCGGCCGCCGACGCCGACACGCTGTTCTCCGCGCTCGACGTCGTCACCTCGGGCCGCACGGTCCTTCTGGGCACCTACTCCGGCGACGTCTCCGCGGCGCTCGGGTTCGGCAGCCCGCTGTCGCTGCCCTACCTGGTCGACGAGGTCGTCCCGGCCCTGGCCGCCGCTGCCGACGGCGACCCGGCCACCGAGGTCCCCGTCCTCGGCTGACGCCTGCTCCCCGACGCGCCCCCGGCCTACCGGCCGGGGGCGCGTCGTGCGTCCGGGGGATGCCGTGCCCGGCCCCCGGCTGGCTACCGTCCCGGCTGTGGAGCAGCGGGAGCCCTACTGGCGCGGTGTGCTCCTCCGGCTGCCCGTCGCCGTGTTGATGGGCGTGGTGGTCGGGCTGGTGTTGTGGTGGCCGGCGGATCTCCACGGGTCCTCGGCGGTGGTGGCCGGCTTCTTCGGCGCCCTCGCAGGGGCCCTGCTGCCGCCCCGGCCCCGGGACCGCCGCCCCGCCGACTGAGGCGTCTCGTGCCGTTCCACCGGGGAGCCCGCCGCGGCCTAGCCTGCCGGCATGGCATCCGAGGACGCCGACCCCTGGCCGCCCGGAGGCGGGGAGTTCGTCCCGCGCACCCCCGACGGAGAGCCCCTGGTCAATGGCCGCCGGATGACCCGCCGGGACGCCCGGAGCTGGCTCAAGCGGGAGGACGTGTTGCTGGGGCGCTGGCCCTGCGGCCCGGCGGTCGAGTGGATCGCAGATGCGGGCGACCGGTCGTGCTTCGCCGCGGAGAGCCGGCAGGGCGAGGGCAGCGACTGCAACCCCGCAGGGGACGTGCTGCTCCACCGTCTGCCCAGCGGCCGCACGGCCGTCGTCCTCGAGGAGTCCTGGTGATCCTCCGACTCCTCCGAGGACACCACGGGACGGACTGTCGACGAGCCATGCGCCCTGACGGGACGAGGGTCCGGGTCACCGGCCCGCCGAAGTGGCCCTGCACCCAGGCGGAGCTGCCCGCCTCGTCCCTGCGAGCCGGGCGGAGTCGGCGCCCCGGTGGGGCGACCGATGAGTTACCCGAGCGGCAGAGGTCCCCCTCGCACGACGGCGGCCGCGGTGGCCGCGACGACGACCGGGAGGACCCCGTGACCCAGTACCTGCTGTCGATGCCGCACGACTCGTCCGAGGAGCCGACGATGGCGACGATGAAGCCCGCCGAGCTGGAGGCCGCGTTGGCGGCGGCCGGCGCGTTCATGGAGGAGCTGACGTCCTCCGGTGCGCTCGTCTTCGCCGGCGGGCTGCACCCGCCGTCGACCGCGGTCACCGTCGACGCCACCGGGGACGACCTCGTCCTCGCCGACGAGCCCTTCACCCGGGCGCCGGAGTACCTCGGCGGCTTCTGGGTCGTCGAGGCGCCGGACCGGGAGGCCGCCGTCGCCTGGGCTGCCAAGGCGTCGAGGGCACTGGGCGGGCGGATCGAGGTGCGGGCCTTCCAGGAGGTGCCGGCCTGACGGGCGGGCGTCCGCCTGCGACGTGCACGCGCCTGACGGCACGGTGGGCCCCGTGGGGATCGAACCCACAACCCGCGGATGAAAAGTCTCAGGCCAGACGTGTCAGATGGTGCCGCATAATGCCGTCTGAGCAGGTCAAGGCCGCGCGGCGTGTCACCGGCTGTCGCCGACTCTCCCCCATTGGCGCCCAGTCCGCGACCACAGTGCGACCACAGGACCGCCCAGACCTGACCGCTCGCTTAACCATCGGCGATCTCATCTTCAGGACCGCCAGGGCTTCCACGACTGCGAAACGGGCGCACCGAGTGCGCCCTGATGCAGCGGGTCCACCGGCACCCAAGCGAGGCACCGCTGAATTCGCTGCTCTTGACTGCGCGTACCTCCGTGTGACCCCGCGGGACACTGCGACTCTGGCCACGTGGACGCTGGCCAACCAGCGCCAGTCACCGTGGTGGAGGAGCTCCGGACCTAGTGCTGCCAACTGTCCCGCCGCCCCGCGGGGACATGCACGTGCTCCTAAGCGACCACATCAGCAACGAGGGTTTGATCACCTCCGTCGGGGGGCGCCGAGTGGCCACTCCGTCCCCATGGCGCAGCTCCAGGCGTGAGGCCAACCACGATTGGCCGCTACTGCACCTGCACACGCCTGCGGAACAGGGAGAGGTCGAAGCCCGTACCCGTCAGGCTGCTCGTAATTGGCTGGCCATCGGCGTTCCGGTAGATCAGGGACGTCAGGTGCTCGTTCGAGACAAAGGCGCCCTCGACTGGGTAGCCCTCACCGTCTCGCTTGATGCGCGCCGACAGCTCGCGCGCCAGGTACTGCGCCAGACTGTTCTGCGCTCCTGCTCCTCGACCTCCGACTGACACGCCGAGAGCCTGAGCGATCTCCGGATGAGCGGAGTCCACCGCGATGGCCAACTGGTAGGCCGTGACGTAGGGACGGCCGAAGTGATGGCCTCCGAGGTTGTTCAGATGAGTGGCGTCGAGCGCATCGAGCACAGCCGCCTCAACCGCCTGCTTCTCCCACACCGACATAGAGGGGACCGTCGTCGCGCCACCGCATACCCGTCAAGCGAGACGCCACTCGGCGGAGGGAGGAGTCCCGGAGGAGATGTCGCCGCTCGCTGGGACAACGACGTCCTGCATGCCCATCGCGCTGGCTGTGGGCCGTCCACGGTGGGCCCCGTGTGTCCTGGCTCGGGACCTACCGGGCCACCGTTCGATGCGCGGCTACGTCGAAAGCCCGGCTGATCATCACCGCAGTCGAGGTGGAGGGCTCAGGCCCGGGGAGGTCATGGCCGGCCTACAGCGTCTCCCAATCCTGACGGTACGAGCTGAGGGCCCGGCGCTACCGAACCGAGGGCGACGCCGCGTTCGAGCCGCGGCCCTCGCGGCCGCGCACCCCGTCGGGAGCGACTCCCGCGGCCACCATGGAGATGGTGCTGCGGCTGCGCAAACCGCTGGCCGAGTCAGGACTCGATGCTTGGCGCGGGGCGCCAGGCGAACATCGCATTCGGCTGGATCGCTCGAATGCGCTCGAGAACCTGCCCGAGTTCGACCGATGTCTCGTCTTGGGCCGACGATGGATTCGTCTCGAGCATCAGCGTGATGCTGTCCGCGATCTGCTGAGGCGTGAGCCCCTCCATTAGGCCCTTCAACTCCGCAGGGTCGTAAGCATCCTCGATTCGGGCACTGCGTAGCAGCCTCAACTGCTCCTCGCTGTACAGCCGGGCCATGAGCGCCGCCACGAAACGCTCCCACGCTTCTGCGCCACTCATGCTGGCCCTGCACTCCTCAAGGGCCGCAAGCACCTCGGGCGAGGAGTCCGCCGATGCAGATTCTACCGATGTCACCGACTCGTCGGTGGTGACGCGACGGTCGGCCCCACGAGTCCTGGTGAGCCAGTTCCACGCCGACCCTATGGCCGGAAGTGCTTGATCGTTCCAAAGTCTCGTGGCGTAAGGCGCAAGCACTTCCGCCGCCTTAACGGTGCCGACGAGAAGTAGTGTGCCGATCAGCACCGTTGATAGCGAAGGTTCCTCTTCTCGGAACTCCGACACGCACCCATCGCTTTCGCAAGCGCAGAACGGCGGCGAGGCTCCGAGGAGACTTTCCCCGTCTTCGTCGTCATTGATGGGAAACAGTACGGCGTGCGTTTCTAGCTCGTTCGTACCATCATCACGCGCGAGCCCCCGATAACCACCGGGGATTTGCGCCTGCGCAAGGTGCGTCCCTTCGGGATACTCAACCACCATTTTCTGCTGAACCATCCGTCGGGCGGACGCGGTCGGTTCTTCAGCAGCCACGATCGGACTGTACGTGCGACCGGTGACGTTTCAGCGGAGAACGCGCGCGTCGCTTCGGCACGACGATCACGGCTTGGGCGTGTATGAGTCCAGCCGCCTGGTCAGGAGCGGAGGGCGTGTGCTGCCTCGACCAGACCAGCTGCGTCACCCTGTGCTTGGCCGCCGGCCGCACCACATCGCTGTTGGCCCAACCCACTGCCAGGATCTACGACCGGCTGCCCGCCCTGAGCCTGCACGCCAGGGTCGTCAACACCGCCACCGGCGAACTACCGCGGACCTGACTCTCGCCTCCAACCGGGGCTACCCGCCCATCGGCCGACCGCCCGGCTTAGCTCGCACATGAACGCCCGAACCACAGTGCGTGCGTCCGGGCCTCCGGGATGTCCTGAGACATCACAGCGGTCGGCCCAGGGATCAAAGCCGCGACCCGCGGATTAGAGGTCCGGACTCTAGGGTGTCGGCCGGCACCGCCTGATGACAGGGGTGCAGCTCAGGAGCCGCCGAGCTTCCGAGGGCTACAGCTCCCCATCCCCAATGGGGGGCAGCCCGCTACCGCAGTCGGCGGGGCTCCGCACAGCTAGCTTAGCGAGGAGGCGCAAGCTCGGGACAGGCGAGCGGTCGCCGTCGAGCGGTGTCCTCGTTCACCCGCCACAGGATGACGACATCTACAGAGGGACAGGTCGTGGTCGCGATGGGTAATCACTAACGTGTCGCTTCGTGGGCAGGTTTGCGTCGGACTACTGGCCCGAGGTGGCTGCTGCCCTAGTGCTGCTAGCGGTTGTCGGTCTCACACCTCTCCGGTCGAAGGTCAGAGCTCTGGCGGACTGGTACTTCCGACACGTACCGCTTCGGGTCAGCACGGGAATCACTGCAATCGCAGCCATCACGGCGGTGGCCATACCGTTCGTCTTCGACGCGCTGGAGAACCCGGCAAGGGTCCATGTAGCGGCAATCTTGATCCTGGTTCAGGCGACGGCGACAGGCCTACCCCTGTTTCAGCAGGCCAAGCTGAACGACCTGGCGTCGGAGGCAGCGCAGGCTGCGACACGTGATATCACGCGATCCTTGGTGCCCTTGGCTGGCCTAGTGAAGGAGATCACTGAGCTT
Source organism: Geodermatophilus nigrescens (assembly GCF_900129495.1). Lineage (GTDB taxonomy): Bacteria > Actinomycetota > Actinomycetes > Mycobacteriales > Geodermatophilaceae > Geodermatophilus > Geodermatophilus nigrescens. The sequence continues at coordinate 314,771 of NZ_FQVX01000003.1, read as the reverse complement.
CGCGCCAACGCTGCCGCCAAAGGACAGCTGCGCGGCCGAGCGCATGTAGTGGCCCTCACGGCCGCCGCGACCCTCCTGGGAGGCCCAGACGACGTTCGAGCGAGTTGGTACGCCGCTGAGGGTGCTGCCCCACGTCGCCGGCTGGTTCCGCCGGCTGCCAGCTCTGTGGGACGTCCTGACATGGCGAGCATGATCTTCGATGAGCAGACCACCTTGGGGGCCACCGTGTTGACTGCCCTGGACAAGCGCGACGTGGTGTACTGCCGCGACATCTCGGAGGAGCCTCCCGCAGGCTGGGTCGAGCGCCCAACTAAGTGGCGTTCGTTCCTGTCCGCGCCGGTGATCTACGAGGAGCAGCTCCTGGGCATGCTGACCGTGGACTCCCCTGTGGCGGACGACTTCGACCTGGATCGGGATGCTGGGATGGTGTTCACCCTGGCGCACCTTCTCGCGACGGCGTTGAAGGCGTAAGTTGCGAGGTCCAGGAGGCGTAGAAGCACCGCGCGTGGCAGCCTTGCGGCAGACCAACTATGAGAGGAGCCGGGCACATGATCACCGTGTCGATGCCCTCGACTGACTCTCAGGTCCGGGAGATCGCCAAAGACCCCAACGGCTACGTGGCGAAGACGCGGAAGGCTTCCCTCGGCCGCTCCCAGGGCTTGAAGCGGGTCCTGCGAACTCATGTCGGGCGCAAGCGGGCGAAGACAGGTCACTCCACGAAGCTGAGCTGAGCTGAGCCGACCAACCACTTCCCGGTTGGCGCTGGCCCGTAATTCAGCAGGAGCCCGCCCCACTCGACCAGTACGGCGCTGCGCTTGCGGCTCCACCTGCGCGCCAGTCCCAGCCACCGAAGGCCCCGCCCAACAAGGGCGGGGCCTTCGCTACGACTGGCCCAAGTCGACACTGGCTGTCGCCCTGCCCGTCGGTCGCGGCGTTCGCCGGGGGCCATGCCACTGACCCGCTGGAGAGCGAAGAAGACAGCGGGCCTGTCGTCAGACGTTCCTACGGCCGTCGTCGGCGCCGGCGTCGGCGTCGGCGCCTCGAGCCTCGTCGTTGCGGGGGCGCAGTTTGAACACGAGGCTCTGCGACTGCCGCACTCCCGAGAACCGCACCTGGCTGCTCGTTGACATCCGGAGCTGCGACAGTGGGTCGACGATGATGCGCACCTGAGGGGTGGCCCTCTCCCCTTCCAGGCCCGACACGACGACCAGGAAAAAGTTCTGCGTGGACATGGCCCGGCGGATCTCAGAGTCCTCCAGCACGATCTGGTCCGGCTCTGCGCCCGCGCTGACCTTGAGCTCGTAGTACTGCTTGAGCTCGTCGACGGCATCGGCGCCCACGCCATGCTGTGCGCGCAGGTCAAGCAACTCGGTGGAGTCGCTGCCCAGCACCCGCCGGACCAGTTCTATCCCCAGGCTTTCCTTCTCCAGGTCCGTGTACGCACGGCCCGGCGTGCGCGCCACCGGCGGCGCCGCCGGCTGCGGGTCCCGGAGTTGTACGCCACGTGAGCGGCCAGATGAAGGCGATGGCGCGGCTCCCGAGCCAGCCACGATGGTGCCGTTCGGGTCGACTACGACCAGGGTCGCGGGATCGACCAGGCGCCGCCTGAAGGTCTCGGCCTCCCCCGGCGCAGCCAATGACGGCTGCCCGTCTGGCGATGCTTCGGGGACTCGGCTGGCCGACGTGCCTCCTCCCGAGGATGGGTGCACCCGACGCCGCGAGCGTCGCTCGGCAGCTTGCTCTTGGACGGACGCCAACCTTCCGTAGATCGCAGCTGCGGCCACCGCCCCCTGCGCGGCCGAAACCTCGTTGGCGAGCCGGAGGTCACTGGCATGCCGACCTCGGCGCGCTGCCTCGGTAGCGGCCAGCCAGGCCTGCGCCAGGGTTCTACGGTTCGCGTCAAACAGGGCAGCAAGCGCCTGGCCGCCATCAACGCCTTCCGCCAGTTCAGGGGCCCGGACGAGGAGTGCGCATGACGTCGAGTCGAGCCTGGCATTGACCGGGACCTCCCGGACGATCCCGTCCGGCAGTCCACTCACGGAGACCTTGAGCTCAGGCACGACGCTCACTTTGAGGTCCTCAAGCGCCGCCCATGGCACGGTCAGGGCCGCGTGGAGGGCCGGGTCGTTGCGTGCGAGGTCTTCACGGAGCAGCCGGACTCCAGCCCGCGCCAGCTCGGTGGTCCTCTCGTCAACCCACGCCATGCCGGGCGGCACCACCGCGACATGCTCTCGGCCGACAGCGTGGAGTTGGAAGACCTTGATCAGGTGGGGGAACTGGGAGACCTCGCCCCCGGGCGTCCACACCGGAAGTGCACTGCCAATCCCGGTCGCGACGGCGGAGTCCTCGACCGCGTAGAGCGGCCGCTGGCGCAGCCAACCGTGCGTCGTCAGCACAGGAGCCCGCCGCAACCTGCGCAACTGCCGCGGGTCTGCTCCGCTATCGGCGCAGATCCGCTCCATCAGCCGCAACACATCGAGCAGGACGGCCTGATCGACCGAGCCTTTTCGCTGCTTAGCGACCTCCTGCAGCACGGCCACGCAGTCGTCGAGGTCAGGCGCGCGGACGCCGAGCGCCTTCCACAGCGGGTCGCTGCCAGGCACCTGGGGCACTGACGGTCGGTAGGCCCCGAACACCGGGGCACCCCGGAACACGGAGGTAGGCCGGTGCCACGCTGCTCGCGTCCAGATGAGCCCGTCCCCGGCGCCGAATAGGTGCTTCAGGCGCTGCGGGGTGACATCGTGCGACGAGTGGTCTGAGCGTCCTACCCGCCCAGCCAGCGTCTGGTAGACGACCGCGGTCTCGGTGTTGAGGTCGACCCCTTGGGGTGGGGCGTCGCGCAGCTGCCGCAGCCGGTCGACGAGCTGTCGGGTACCGGGCTCCCCGCTGACGCCCAGGGTCGTGAGGACCTCGGTCCGGGCGCTGGCGATGTCGGGGTGGAGGTACCCATCGGCGTCGGAGCCGTAGACGGCCAGCGTCGCGGGGGTCCGCAGGCGCGAATCGGCCGCTCGTCGGGGGGTGCCCGCGATATCGTCCAGCCAGGCGACGCTCGCCGCCTGCCACACCCACCAAGCGCGCACCGAGCCCTTGACCTGCCAGACGTAGTAGTCATGTGCAGCAGGCACTTGAGCCTGTTCGCCAAGGGTTGGCCAGGCCCGGCCAAGTACACCGAGCAACGCCCGAGCGCGCCTGCGCCGGCTCGAGGGATCGGCATCTCTGGCGATGTCCTCGATGACCTCTTGCAGGTCGGGGCTGTGAAGGTCGTCGAGCGAGTATGTCGCCCCTAGGTCGCGTAGGGCCTCTCTGCGGTCGGTTGGAGATCCAATGCCGTCGCGGGCCACTCCGAGACGGGCGTCTTCGAAGCGTCGCTCAAGCCGAGGATGAGGCGCGATTCTTGGTACCGTCTCGGCCCCCAGTAGGCGGAGCAAGCGCTGCGGCCCGAGCCCCGCGCGGCCCAACGGCGACCGCAGGGCGGAGGCATATCTCGGGGCAAGCCAACGCAGGTTGGGCGCCGCCCCCGCGGCGACCGCGAAGCTGTCCTGCTCACGGTCAATCGCCGTCGGCTGGTAGGTCTCCGCAGGAACGGTGGCCACCCGCACCTTCTTGCCCTGTGCGTCGAACCGGAAGGCGTCGAGCAGGATCGCCCGCCCGATGCCCGCCCCCAGATGTTCCCGCTCCTGGGGACTGATCTGCTCCAGCGCATCACGCAGGTGGCGCAGCTGGTCGTCGGTGAGTGCGCGGGGCAGGCGGACACCGTCGCGGCCGGCACGAGCCAACGCGCGGAGCAGCGTGTCATCAGCGGCTTCCTCGGCGAGGACACCCGAGTTACGCAGCCACGCGCGGACTGTCGACGGCGCATGGCTGTCGGCGAAGTAGGCCGCGTGGAGCTGCACTCCTGTGCCGAGAACGGCGACGAGCCCGGAGACGTCCCGGACGAGCACCGTCGCGCTGGAGACGCTGGGGGGCGCAACGTGCTCACCCCCCGACGTGACGATGCACCGAAGAGCCCGGAGACGATAAGCGAGTCCCGCGTTCAGGACCGCGGCCACCAGTGCAATGCACGAGTGCACTCCGCGCTGAGGGCGCTCCACTAAGGGCAGCGCCTGCTCCACGGTCACTGGGGCCGGCACCCCGGTTTCCAGCTGACGCCAGCGCTCCAGCACCGCTCGCCACCGACCCACAGTGTCGCGGCAGCCGACTGGTAAGGCGGCGCCCAGGCCCGCCAGTTCGGCGGACTCCTCCGCGGTGAGCAGGCCCTCCAGCGCCTCCTCCTCGTAGGCCAACTGCGACAGCCGCGTCATCACGCCGGTCACCGGTAGCCGGACTTCGTTTCCCAGGGCTGCGGATGTCTCTCCGGCGATGAGGTCTTGCAGCCGCGTCCCTAGCCCCGATGCCCCTTGGCGCGTCTTCTCCACCGGGATAAGAGCCCACCCTTCGGCCGGATGCTCCGCGAAGACATCGGCGACGGCGAACTGCCACAGCATGGCGACCATGTGCGCGAGCGCGCGGTTCCAAGGGTTGTCGACCAGGTCACGCCGGCTCGCGACCGGGTCGAACTGGGCGTTGGCGCACATCGGCAGCGGCGTGTGCGTCACTGGCAGCCCACTGGCGAGGTACCCGCCCCGCGCCTCGGCCAGCGGCAACGCGACGCTGACGGGGGTCGTCGCGTGGGTTGTCTTGTGGGCCCGGGCGAGGCCCGCTGGGCTGTCGAGCACGGCGTCGTAGCGCAGCCAGGAGCGGCCGTCCGGTGCAGTCATCGGCGACCGGGTGACCTCGCGGTCCGCGCCGTCCCAGCGTGCGAGGCGCACGGTCGTCATGCCGCGCTGAAGCTGAAGGGTCCGAGATGTGGTGCCAGCCGTGAACGACACCTGCCGCACGCTGTCGAGGAACAGCAGGCTCGCGTCGTCCCAGTCCGCGCACCACCGGAGCAACTCGCCTGCGGCGAGGCTGCCAAGCTTGAGGGGGACGTAGATGGCCGTGTCCCCTGTGCCGGCCAGGCCCTCGGGGACGGGTGCCCCCTCGACCGTCCGCAGCGTCGGGTCACCGAGCATGAGGTGGTAGGCCCCGCTGTGCAGTTGGAAGGTCTCCGCCAGGGTGTGCAAGGTTGACAGGCCGATACCGAAGCGCCCGGTGGCGGTGGCGTCGTCGCGCTTGGTGGTGAGCCAGGGTGCGGCTAGGGCGTGCACATCGCGCAACGTCAGCGGGCGGCCATCATGGACAGCGATGAGCGCATCAGCGATTTGATAGAAGGCGACCTTCGTCGCGCCGCAGTCATCGGCGTTCTGGATGATCTCAGACAAGCCCTGGAGCCGGTCATCGGACAGCACGCCAGCTGCCGCCCGCGCGTTGCGCAGGATGTCGGCCATCGTGCCTCCGGCCGCGGCGAACCGATCAGCAAGCGCGGCTACCGCAGCAGTGCACTCGGCAGCACCTGAGGGTTCGTACGAGACAGGTCCGGCGGGGTCGTCGAACAGCAGCGTGGCAGCGCGCGCGGCCCGTCCGACGTCGGCGGTCGTGGCGTCGGTGATACTCACGACATAGGCCCGGCTGCGGTGCCGTCACTGACGAAGGGCTGGTCCAGAACCCTGAGCGGATGCGACATGAACTCCCCCGTGATTACGCACTGCAAGCGGCAGAGATCGTGTCACGGACGGCGACGTGATGGAACGGCTCGGCCTGAGCCCGTTACCGACCCCACGACCCACTCTGTGGAGAAGGACAATGGTCAGCACCGTGGGCCCCGTAGGGATCTAACCCACAACCCGCGGATTAGGCCCCACCCCAGGCATGACGGTCAGTGACACATGATCTTGCCTTGCGCGTGTGGGTCAGCGAAGTAGGCGGCGGGAGGGCTTCCTCCCCGGCTTGGGTTGGGGTTTCCGAAGGCTCCGCCGACCGGAGCGAGTCATGGAGCCCAATCCTGCACAGACTGCATAATCTGTGCCGCGATCTGCTGCTCGGTGAGCGTCTCTCGTTCGCTCAATGCACGCGATGCGCGTCCGTCTTCATCCTCTGTTCCCCAGCCGAAATCCGCTCGCTGAGCTATTAACGCCCCGTCCCGCCGGTACAGCGGGCCAGCGACGGCGGCGTATCGCGTGCCGTGCCCCTCTTCATGGCGAGTTGGCTGGCTCCAGAGGAACTCGTCGCCAGACTCGGACTGCAACTCAACGTGGACAATGAGACCAAAGCGCGATTGCAGGACGTCGATCAGCCTTGAGGCGTCGAACTCTCCCGGGCGCATCTCGGGGTTCGGCCGAGTGTGCATGTTCTCCTTCTCTCCAGATGAAGCACCTGTCGCGGCATCGACGCGGTGGCCGACAGTCTGCTCCCCCCAGTGCACTCCGCGGTCGAGAAGCGGCAAGGCGTCGGATGTCGCGACCATATCGCGACCACCTGCCACATCAGCGCAGGTCAGGTCATGCGCCAGGGGATAACTAATCCGCGGGCCAGCACCCGCGCGGCGCGCGAACCGACGCTTGCCTCCCAGCTGCCCGGAGACAGCTCTGCCGTTGAGCCTGGAGTCCACGCGTACGGCGCCTGCGAGCACGGGCCGGCAGGTGCGATCCACCCCGCATCGGCGCCGCTGGGCTTCTACCGGAGGCGCGGAGACACGGAGGCCGCCCAGACGCAGGTCTGGGCGGCCTCCAACCATGTCCGACGACCTAGGCCCGCCTGAAAACGTGATGCCCGCGTCCGTCCAAACTTCTAGCCCTGGCTACGCCTCAAGCCAGGGTCGAAGTCGATCCCACACGAGACCGAGAACCCGTTCGGTCCTCTCATCCACAAACTCGACGTTCCACTCCTCTGAGCGCTGCCCGACGGCAACAAGGTGCGGCATGTGGTGAGAGGCATTGACCAACTCCTCAGTGGACTGCACGAAGGTGATGCCCCTCTCCTGAGCGGCCTCAAGCTGGGCCAAGGCCTCCTCGTGGGTCCGCGATCCTAGGGCTCGATACAGCACACGCTTCTCGGCCCAAGGGCGAATCCCCAAGCTGCTGTTGACCGCCTTAGGCGCCAGGCACAGATTGCCCAGGCGATCGACGAGCTCCTTATCCGCGTAGAGCTCGCTAGCCCATCCGGGACTATTCATTTGCTGCGGAGCGACGTGCTCAATAGTCATGAGCTCCGACTTGTTCCAGCTCTGCCAGTTCAGGCATGGGTTGGCGTCGGGCCTACCCTGTCGAAGGAGACCAGGATCCCCCGAGTCCTCAACGGAGTCATGATAGGCGGCCAGGAGCATAAAGCGTGTCAACGTTGTGCTGATCGAGTAATGCGGCAGCGACTTTGAAAGTGACAGCCATTGCTCCCGGTCCGCGACTCCACCGGCCGACGCGAGCCGTGCAGACAATTCCGCACGAAGCGCCGTCACAGACGGCAGTTCGTGACACATCCCGGCATCTTCGGCACGACGCTTGCTCCGAGCGATTCGCGGCATCCCGGTTCTGTTGTCCGTACCCATCATAAGCTCGCGATGCTGCTGATCGATGTTTCCAGTAGTCCTCCGAGATCCGCGCCATAGCACGGTGAAAGCCGTCACCGCCTTCAACACCGCCTCAAGATCCCGGGCGGCGTCTAGGCGCGCCTCCCCTGTGGCCCGCACTGCTCGTGAGTAGTACCGAGCCATCAGTCCCAGCGTCACGCTGTGGTTCATTTGGCGCAGGAAGGACATGCAGAGGCGGATAGTGTCCGTCGTACTGTCGGCAGGTAGGTCAGGCAACGGCTGCGCCGCGTCCGCCCACGTACTCCTCACCAGTGACGAGGTGTCCCGAAGGCTCGTGAGGAACTCATACCGCCCCTGAGGGCTGTGCACGTACCTCTCGAACTCATCTTTCAAGTACATCCGCTGGTCGGCGAGGCGCTTGGACAGTTTGGTACCAGTCTCCGCCAAGGCGAAAGCGACGAGCAAGTCGCGCGTGGCATTCTGTCGAGGATCCCCCGCGCGGAATCCCTCCACATAGCTCTTCACGTCATCGAACAAGGCCCGCGCCGGCGAAGAGGAGTACTCGCCGAGCCCCTCCGCTCGCACGACGCGCGGACCGAAAGTCTCGATTGCCGTCAGCGGCTCCCCAGTCGTGTTGAGGGACTCAAAGATTGTGAAGGCATAGTTCTCGTCTTTACCCTGCACCACGGTAAGAGCGATACGGTTCAGGACATATGCGGCAAGTATCAGCAGCCGGGCGAGTTCGGCTGCGGACGTCGCAGGCTCTTCCTGCAAATATGACGAGGCAGCTAGCGGCATCTCATGCCCTAGAGTCGCCCTTTGAAGGCCAGGATCAGCCGCAAGCACGGCAAGCGGAGGAAGCGCCTCCATGTCTTCGGCGCCCGCTTCGCCCGCCGCCAGCCTATTCAAGTACCCCCGCATGTCAGCGTAGCGTCTCACGAGGTCAGCCTCGCCTTCGGCGGACACATCCTCGTCACGGACCCGGGCGCGATAATCAGTCGGCCGGGTCCCGCTTGCGTCCTCCTCCTGCGCACGTGTCGCATAGTCGAATATCAGGTGAGCGAGCGGGCTGTCGTAGATGTTATTCGGCCGCTTTCGTGCCCATTGGTCGACAAAGGCGCGGATCATACGAGGGTAGATTCGCACATCCCCATACTGCTGCACCTCCGCAAAGGACATTGCGAGCGGCGCCAACACCTGTTGCGTTTGATCGTGCAGGTACGTGAGTGCCTCATCCTCCACTGACGGCTGGCTGCCCCTGAAGAGTCGCCAGTGCCTCACGCGGATTTGAGCATGCAGGCAGGCGGTTAGCGCCAGCAGGGTGGTCAGGCGTTGCTGGCCGTCGATGACCGTCAGCACCTTGGAGGGGGTCTCGCTTCGCACGGCGGGGTGCACCGTTGCGAAGTTCGTGTCGTGGATCGTGATAACGGTTCCGAGGAAGGTGAATGTGTCTGGCGAGGACGCCAAGCCCGCAAGCCCATGCAGTGTGTCGTCTATGAGACGCGAGACCTTCGCCTTGTCCCATCCATATGGCCGCTGATAGGCCGGAATATATAGGCCTAGCCCGTTCTGGCAGAGAAGCTCCTTCAGGCTCCTCGTATTTGCGTCAAAGATTTCCTTGGCCTCGGTCGCCACGGTGTCCCTATCTAGTCGATTGCTGTACGGCTGTCGGACTGCTGATCTGTTGACGCCGCAGCTTAAACGTGACAGACGGTGCATGCATCACCGTCGTCCTCATCGGCCAGGACATCGCCAAGAACCTCAACCAGTGGCAGGTTTCGACGGCGAGAGGCCTCCCGCTGAAGGGCCGCCTCGTGCTTGGCCCGAACCTCATCGCCGCGATCGCGTAGTTCGCGGAGGCTTTCGCCTTGGCTCCAGGTGTATTGGCGCTCCTGCATGGCAGTGGCCTCGTAGCCCTGCTTGTCCTCATACTCCATGGCGCGCTCATACAGGTCGGGGTGACGCTCGGCGAGACCCACCCACTCAGCCTTGCGCTGGAAGAAACAGAAGTAGCAGCCAGACCTCGTACGCCACTCGTAGTAACTAGGAAGTCCGACGCCAGCGTCATCCAAGATCTGAAGGACGCCCTCTTTGGTGACTCCATCCTCCTTGAAGGGGAAGACCGGATGGATGTTCGGCTTGGTGCTGATGTACCCGCTTCGGTGCTCGTCAGCGCGGATTCCGATGTAGGAGTAGGTCTCCTGGTCACCGATCCAGGCCTCTAGGGGCTGGATCTTTAGCGCCTTGGTGCACCAGCGCATTTGGGGACTGGGAAGCGCTCCTTGATACACCCACAGCCAGTGGTCAAAACCGCGATCGGCATTCAGCCGGGCGATGCGAGAGCCGAGCACGGTCTCAAGTCTCTGGAGATACTCGTACGTCTCCGGCAACTCCGCACCGGTGTCGCAGAAGAAGTACTCGAGTCCTGGCACCCGGTCCCGAAGGTAGATGGCAAGCGCTGCACTGTCCTTCCCACCGCTGATTCCGAGTACGTGGCGCGCGTTGGGAGCGGCGAGAGCATCACTGACCGTGGCACTGGTGGGGTTATTAGCCATTATCGATCCTTTGCGGGTGTGGAAGTGCAGGTTCCGTTGCGACGTTCCTGGCATCGGATGAGCCGCCGAGCACGAGCTCGGCCAGGAGCGTCAGCAGTCCCTCGCGGCCCTGCTCGCCGGCATGGGCAACGGCTCGATCAAGCACGTCCTGGGCGAGTTGTTGAAGCTGCGTACGGGTGGTGTCGTCCACGTACATGACACGACTCGCCTCGGAGCCGTCCGGGGTGGTGAGGACGAGCCGGCGGGCAGCGAACCCGTCGCCGGCGCTTCGGGGATCGGCATCAAAGTGCAGGGCCTGAACTCGGCGGAACACCGTGACGAGACCACGCAGGTTGCTCGCGTACCGTTCTCGGTCCTCGTCCCGCCAAGCCGCGGGAGGTCGTTCGCCGATGGCGAGAGACAGGGCTTCAAGCCAGCTCCGATCGTCGAGGTGCTCGTCAAGGGCCGTGAACGCGAAGGTGCGAAGCCTCTGCTCAAGCGCCTTGCCCCTCAGGAACGCCGTGCGCGTGCGGAGTTCTTCCCTCAACAGCGCCACGTCGCCAAGCTGAGCACTCGGAAGTCTGAGTTCAGCAGCAAGGGCTGTTGCATTGGCGACGAGCAACTGGTCGTAGGCCGCCTGTAGCTCCTTGAGAGCGGACCCAAGGCGCTCCCCGAACGCGGTGACGTCGTCGGTGCGGTGTCGCGTCTCGGGGCTGAAGGGCTCGAGCCCACAGGCCGCGGGGAGGGCTGAGAACAGCAGTTCATCTGGTTCTCGTGCCGAGAAGAGCGCGGTGCGGACGGTTACGGCCGATGGGCTGAGCAGGGTGGTGTACCTGGTGTAGTCGGGCAACTCCCGTGCCACATTGAGAAGCGGTGCAGCCGCGGCCAGGACAGTCGTGTTGCGCGCACCTCGGCCTCTGGTTCGCACCGCCGGAACGGCCCCGGGAACCGCGTCGGCGACAGCGGCGAGTACCGCGCTGCGGGTCCCGACCAAGTTGAACGTCTTGAGCGAGAAGCGTCCAGGGGTCTTGATCAGCCGCTCTAGGAGGTCGATCGTCAAGGAGGGCTGGTACGTGCCGTCCTGATAGATTGCCACGTCCTCGCTCCGGTGCAACAGCAGAGCGGCAAGGAGGACAGGAATTGGTCCTTCCTTGAGACCTATGGGTGGCGCCATGAGCCGGGCATAAAGCGTATCGACGGCCACTGGTTCGCTGGTGGCCTTGTTGATGAGGATGGTCAGAATGCCCCACGCGGGTGCCCAGGAGCTTCCGGCCGTGGACTTGGGTGGGCCAAAGGACCATTCGCCGTCGTCACCAGCACGGTGCAACTGCGTGTGGTGCAACAGCGCTTCGTACATCGCTCGTTCGGGCCCATAGCCTTGGAGGCCTAGGCGCTCCTTAGTGGACGATGTGACCATGGCCTCCAGGAGGTTGCGCCGAGCCTTCGCACCTTGGCTCGTGAGCTCACGTCGGCCGAGCATCTCGTTGCGGACTTCAGGACTGTGGCCGTAGGCCTGTTCACACACATCCGACAACAGACGAGACAACCCATGCTCGGCAGGAAGCGGCGCACTGGGTCCCTCAGCGCCGAGCAGCCGCCATTGGACGCCGGCAGCGCCTGGGCGAAAGGCTTCCTCCAAGCTGGCGGTCAGGCGACGCCGGGCACCAGCCGCACGGTCTTGCAGCTCTCGACGAGCAACCCGGTCGGCATGGACATCCTGCTGATCCAGAACCGCGAGAGCCGCAGCAGCCTCGATGGCGGCATCCCGCACCTGCTCAGCCGCTGACGTGGTGACCGCCAGGATGGGCCGGCCGTCTGCCGTAGCAGTGAGCGCGGACAGACGCTCAGGATCGTCCAGGAAGTAGACGAGAGCCCCATCCGCCGGGTCCCTTGGACCAAGGGCGATCAAATGACCGGTGGTGGAGTCGGCGTAGCTAGGGGTGAAATAGCGCAGCATGCCCACTCGCTGGCTGTGCTTGCCGGCAATCACTGGTCCGGTGCTATGCAAGCGCGTGAGGAGTTCGGCTGCTCCGAGGCTGCGCAGCTGCTCCCGGGCGTCGGCGACGCGGCCTCGTAGGTCGACGTCGCTGCCTTGCCAGAGCCGGTACTCGTCGGCGAAGCCGCGGTAGGTCAGCCAGCCGCGGGTCTCAAGGTCCGCGAGGCGCGTCCGCCACTGTTGCTGCGGCGACGAGTCAGCGGAGCTCAGGGCGTAGGCGATGAGGTCGGCGCTGGCTCGCAGGCCACCTGCCTGCCCGAGCAGGTTCAGGAGGCCTACAGCCTTGAGACACGCAAGGTCCTCAGGGGGCAGGCCAGCTGCTTCGCGGATGCGGACGTCGATCTCCAGCCAACGAGGAGTGGAGGCGGCCAGCGATTGCCCGGGCCCTGCGAAGAAGTCGAAGAGTCGGGGGAGATCGACGGTCGGCAGCGGTTCCCCCCCTTCGGGCATTGCCGTCGTAGCAAGGAACTCAGCGACGCTGTGCGGCTCCGCACCGCTGAGGAAGGTGAAGAGGGTGCGCCCGTGCTGTCCGAGCTGGGCGCAAAGGCCTGGGAGTGCCAGCAACGCCACAGGGTGCAAGGGATAGCACCGCTGCAGGGTCTCGGCTCCGCCAGGGAGCCGGCTGGCAAGCCCGAGTTCGCGAAGCCGCCGCTCCGCCAGTTGGCCCCACTGACTCCTCCGGGCCGAGAAGCCTTCACTGGCGCTCGAGTCGTCGAGAGCACCAGCAATCAGGCGGAACGACTGTTCGGTCGTCTCGAGGAATGGCACGTCCTCGAACCGGCCGGCGACTTTCCCCCACTCCCGGCGCTGCGCCAGGGATACTCCGCGCATGTAGTCGTCGAAGGCGAGGTGCTGCAGCGTAAGCAGCACAATGGGGTGTGCGCTAGAGCGCGCAGTGTGCTCGGCTAACTCCTGCAATACGAAGAGGTCGGCTGCGGGGCCCCGAGTGGTCGATGCGGCGAAGTGCTCTACCGCCTTCCCGAACTCGTCCAGGAGGATCAGTACGGGGGCGTGTTCGGCGATGGCGTCGACGACAGCCGTGAGGCTACGGGCGGTCGGCATGCGGCTGGCCTCGGCAAGTGCCTGTTCAACTGGGCCTGGGACCTCACGCGGCCAGTGGTCTGTCACTCCGCGGTGTAGGGCGCGCAGCAAGCTGGCGCTGACAGGCTCGGACTGGCATGTGGTGGCGACTCGGACGAATCCGCTCGTGGAGGCACCTGCGCCGCTGCGCTGGTCCTGCAGGGCGCGCATCAACGTCGGGTCCGCAGCGCCGAGGACCTGGTCGACGTCGTCCCGCAGGGGGCTGGCCGGACCGAGGATCGTGTGCAGGTACAGCGCGAAGGAGGACTTGCCAGCCCCGTAGGGACCCGTCAAGGACCACGCGCGCCCACTGACGGGCTGACCTAGAGCACGGGTGATCCGATTGAGGACGTCCAGCGCGCGACCGGTCGGGATGTAGTCGATCTGCAGGTCGGTGTGCTGCTCGATGTTGGTGGCCCGCAGGTAGCTCTGTCGGGGGCGGAGCTGGTCAGCGAGGACAGAGGACTGAGCGGTCTTGGTCGGGCTCATGACTGGGCCCGAGAGTAATGGCGGTCGAGCAGCGACTCGGCGAGGTCGCTGACTGGCGCGTCGATCACAAGCTGGCGAAGGCCAGCCGGTTCTATGATATGCAATCCTGGCTCGGTCGCAGCTAGTTGAAGCAGCGCTTCGTGCAGCACCGACTCGGGCAAGCGGAAGGCCAGTCCCGGGCTACCGGGGTCAGACGTCAGTCGAGCGAGACTGATGCTCTGCTCGCCAGGCGACCTGGTGGCCAAGTAGTCGAGACAGGCATAGCCAACGACGGCTGCCGGCAGGGAGGGCTTGGCGCCCAGAACGAAACGCCAGGATCGACTCTCGCCGGCGGCGAGCTCGATGAGCCCGAGCTCACGAGCCGGGCAGTCGAGGAGGTCGTCCATCGTCTGACGACCCTGGCGGCGCAATGCGAACGTGCGCAGTAGGCAATCCACGTCCTTCTTGATCGATGATTCCATGACAGTGCGCCAACCAGCCGCCGCACTGAGCTCGATTACATGCTCGATCAGCTGGGTTTCTTCGAATTGCTGGGGAGCGAACAGGTGGAACGCCACCCACCAAGCGGGGGCGAGACTGGGGGGAGCGAGGAGCTGCCAGTGCAACAGCCACAGGCTGGCTGGTGTCTCCAGCCACGGATCCCAGCCGTACTCGTCATCGAGGAGCCGCCGACCGAAGGCGGTGGGGACCAGCTGGGGTACCCGGGGTCGCTGCGGGTTGTGTTGCTCCTCTAGCACCTTGTAGGCCTGTGCCCAGTACCGGATGGCGTTGACCATGTTCTTGCCGACGCCAAGTTGCACAGTGGCGTCGGCTTGCGTGAAGACCATGGGGTCGCGCTGGGTTTCGGTGTAGGCCTTCCTCAGCCAGCCGAAGCGCAGCGGGAACGTCTCATGACGGGCGAATACAGGTCGCGCGGCTGCGTCAAGCAGCGTGCCACTCATCGGTTCAGCATTCCTTCGTGCATGTCGACTTGCGGATCGTTACTGTGCATGCGCGTTCGAACCTCCCGCACTGCATCGATAATCAGCGGGAGTGCCGCCGGCACTGTTTCGGGGTCGCTCAGCCGGCTCAAGCTGAAACGTAGGGACGAGCGGACTCGTTGTACCGGGAGCCCCATTGCAGAGAGCACATGGGAGTGTCCTGGCGCTCCGCTGCTGCATGCACTGCCCGTGGCCGCAGCAAGTGTGGGCATGTGCGCCAGCACGGCGTCAGCCTCGACCTCGTCTCCGGCATCGCCGACGGCCACGTTCAGGATGCCGGGTAGGCGGTGTTGCACATGCCCGTTGAGCAGAGCCACTGGCAGCTGCGCCTGCAGGCCGGCGAGTAACGCATCCCGTTGGGCTTGCACGGCTCCTGCGGCGATCTGACCAGTCTCTGTGGCCAACTCCGCCGCGGCCCCGAGGCCGACAGCGCCTGCAACATTGAGCGTTCCGCTGCGCAGCCCTCGCTCTTGCCCTCCCCCATGGGTGACGGGTCGAAGCAACTGTAGAGCGGTCCGGCCGGCCACTAGCGCGCCGATCCCCTGAGGGCCGTGCATCTTATGACCGCTGACCGTGACGAGGTCCATCTGGTGATCGCCAGGCAGCGCTCCCCATGCAAGGATCTGACTCGCGTCGCTGTGCACCAAGGCACCTGCTGAATGCGCGACCTCGCAGACGGTAGCAAGGTCGGTCAACACGCCCGTTTCGTTGTTGGCGGCCATCACGGTGACAAGCAATGTCGTTTCGTTGACGGCGGCGACTAGCTCATCGAGGTCGAGCCGCCCGTCCTCATCCACACCCACGAGCCGTACCGGGATTCCACGCGCGGCGAGAGCTCTGAGCGGCTCGAGGACTGCGGGGTGCTCGGTGACGCAGCTGACCACCGAACGCCGCTTGCCCTCGGCGCTCGCTAGTAGCCCATGAAGAGCGAGGTTGTTGGCCTCCGTCGCCCCACTCGTGAAGATGACGCCGGAGGGACGGCCGGAGGCGATTGCCGCTACCTGTTCCCGGGCCCGTTCGACGAGCCGTTGAGCCCGACGGCCAGCCCAATGGCTACTGCTGGGGTTGCCATACCCTTCCTGCAGTACTGGCCTCATCGCCTCCAGGACGACAGGGTCCAACGGGGTACTGGCGGCGGCGTCGAGGTAGATCGGACGAGTCATGCTGGGCTGCCAGGCCGAGCTGAGTCCGTACGCGTCGAGGTACTCCAACTGCGGATGGACCCGAGGGTGCCCCCGACCGCAGGCCCGAGCCAGAGTTCGGCGCTACGAAACGTCCATCCAGGCGCGCCTGGATTGTGGCGAGGGGGCATGGCACGACCGTAAGCGCCCGTACTGACAAGTGGCGGGGTGCAACACGCTGGGCCGCACGCTCGATCCCTTCGACTGCAGCCCGGGGGTTGTATGGCTCACACGCTGACGACCGCGTCAGGTCCCGGCGTGAGTCGTGGCTCCCTGCTGTCAGGCGGCGGCCTGAGCGCTCCCCGGCCCAGCCTTCGACTCGCTGCCACCCGTGCAGGGTGTGACGGCTCGACGGCCCTCTCGCCGGGTCGATCGATGAGGCTGAGCGCCATCCAAGGCTAGGTCGTGGACCCGGGCACGGGCCATGGCGCTCGCCGAGGGCGGGGTGTCGACAGGGTTCAAGTAGCCGATGGTGGGAGGCTAGGTGCGCTGTGCAACGCGAAGCGGCCACCCGGCAACCCCTCACGCTCCCCTGTCGCCGTCTGCTTCCGCCAGGGTGAACGCCGAGCAGTTGAACGGCTGGGAGCATGAGCTCGCCAGCATGCTGACTGAGTGGTACGCCGCGGTCGGTGGAGCGTCGGACCCCGAACGCGTCACGATCGCGCGCTGGTCGGCCCTGCTGGAAGCGATGGTGAGCGAGATGGCCGGCCTTCGGTCGACCGGTCGCTGGCTCGGTGGACCTCGTACGTTGCTCGAGGCTCTCGGCCGACAGCACAGCGAACTCGACCTCACTGCCGCACTCGCCTGGCTACTCGAGCCGGAGGGGCATCACCGGCTCGGTGACCTCGTCCTCGAAGGCCTGGTCACGCACCTGCAGCTCCCGGCCACCGCCCTCCACCCGGTTCGGATCGTTCGCGAGGAGACCCGCAACGACACTCGCGCTGACATGATCGTCCGCCTGCCCGGGGCAACCCTCCTGCTCGAGGCCAAGGTCTGGGCCGACGAACAGCGTGACCAATGCGCTCGGCTGGCCGACGAGTGGTCCGAGGAGGACCCCACCCTGGTCTTCCTGACCCGCGATGGCCGGCTACCGCGGAGCGCGGGCGAGAACCAGGGGCAGTGGGTTCCGCTCCGTTGGTCCCACGTCGTCGGGTTCGTCGAGGGGGCGATCTTGCGACTGCCACCCGGACGGGAGCCTGCTCCCGGGGTGCTGGACCTCCTCGAGACCCTGAACGAGTTTCATGGGGGATGACATGACGATCGATGAGAAGGCGGCGTTCTACTTCCGGCACCGCACTGCCATTGAGGAGTGGGCTGCCCTCCGGGACGTTGCCCGGCAGGCGCTGATCCCGGCGTTCTGGGGGCTCGGCGATCGGCTATGGGCCAGTGCGGGCACGGACGAGGTTTCGCTCGTGGAGGAGGAGTCCCAGTGGTCGCGGATCGGGCTGCGCAAGACCGCGTGGGAAGACGACGGGTGGGACCTCTCGATCATCCTCGGTTGGCACAGCACCTGGCTGCTTAATCCCACGACCAGTACGCCCTGGCCGTACGTCGCCGTGCATGTCGGCCCCGAAGCGACCGCCCCGGCCGCGCAGACGCGCGCGACCCGCGACCGGTGCCTGCAGACGGCTCGAAGCATCGGACTGACCGCGCCACGCGAGGACTACTTCCCGGTCTGGGGCTACGTCTCCCCAGCGCCCGACGTCAGTGAGATGACACAGTTCGTGGACCAGTGCTTGGGGGTCTGTCAGACCGCTTGGCGCTCGCTTCACACGGTGATTGACGACCTCATCCGTCAGCCGGTGAGTCGCGGTCGCCGCTGAAGGCGGCCGATGCCCCACAGCAGAGAAGCCCCGGCCAGATCGGCTCGGGGCTTCCTGCACTTCAGGGCGGCGCACAGGTCCACCGCCCTGTGACGTCGGCGAGGGCCTTGCCAGCAGCACTATCGAGTTGCTTGCCCATCTCATCCCGACATGAGCAGCGCTCTTACCGGGCGCACGTCGACAACGTCATCGTCCCGGCCATCGGACACGTGCCGATCGAGCGACTGCGTGCTGGGCACATTGAGCAGCTGCTGATCGATGCGGCCGCCGGGCGCGGTCCGGTGACCATCAGGCGCATCCACGCGACGCTCCGGTCGGCACTCAGCTACGGGGTGAAGACACGCCGGCTGCCCTTCAACGTGGCCAGCAACGTCACCCCACCCAACGGCACCCGCCCCGAGGTGCAGCCCTGGTCTGCGGACGAGCTCGCTGCGTTCCTCAGGTACGCCGAGACCGACCGCCTCGGCCCCCTGTTCGAGGTCATCGCCGCATGCGGCCTCCGCCGCGGCGAGGCGCTCGGACTGCGCTGGGGCGACCTGGACCTCACCAATCGCACAGCGCGAATCCGTCAGACCATCGTCGACGTCGGCGGCCGGCTGCAGTTCTCCACACCCAAGACCCGCTCATCGGAGGCGGCGGTGCCACTGACCGAGCGCGCCGCCAGGCACTGCTGCAGGTCCGGCTCGGCCAGGACCTCGACCGGCAGAGCTGGGGCGACGCCTACGAGGCGCACGACCTGGTCTTCGCCCGGGAGAACGGCACCCCACTGCGGCCGGAGTACGTCACGCGCCACTTCGTCGCCCTGACCAAGGCCGTGGGCCTGCGCCAGGTTCGACTCCATGACCTCCGCCACGGCGCGGCGTCGCTGATGCTCGCCGCGGGCGTGCCCATGGCGATCGTGTCGAAGATGCTCCGGCACTCCTCGATCGGCATCACGGTCGACACCTACGGCCACCTGTCGGAGGACACCGCACGGACCGCGTCGGACGCCATGGCGGCTGCACTGGAGAAGGCCTTCGAAACCGCCGCCGGGACGGCACGCGACCAGAATGCGACCACAGCACAGCCTGTGGACGCATGCGCCTCCGACGCCCCCAACGAAAGTGCTGGTCAGCACGGTGGGCCCCGTGGGGATCGAACCCACAACCCGCGGATTAAAAGTCCGCTGCTCTGCCAGTTGAGCTAGAGGCCCGGCACGGCCGAGTCTCCCAGACCGCGCCGGCGGTCACCGGCCGTCCCGGACCCGCCGCGCCGCCGCGAGCAGCCGGCCGTCCTCCAGCGCTGCGGCGACCGTCCCCTCGGCGAACCGATCGCCGCGGACGATCGTCGTCACCAGGCGGGCGACGTCGGCCAGCGGAGCGGCGGCCACGTCGCCGGCCGTGCGGTAGCGGCGCGCGCCGTCCCAGCGCATCCAGTCGAAGACCGGCACCGCGCCCGCCCGGCCCAGCGCACCCAGCAGGGCCGACACGGGCTCCGCGTAGGCGGCCCACGGCATGGTGATCGCGCCGCCGGCCTGCCGCTCCCCGCCGCGCCACTCCACCAGCGGCCCGGACGCCTCCTCCACCGCCGCGACCGCCGCCGCCAGCTCCGCACGGGCCTCGCGGGATGCCGATGCCAACCCGGCCAGCACCGCGGCGTCGTCCGGTGCGGCGCTCACAGCACGTCGAGCACCAGCAGGACCACGATCGTCAGCACCGCCGAGATGAGCAGCGAGCCGAGGCAGCCGAACCGGTTGGAGAAGAAGAGGAACACCCGCCCGGGGTGCCCGCAGACGCTCCCGCGGAACCCCGCGTGACCGGCGTCGCCACCCGGACGGGCGGGTCCACCCGTTCAGGGGATCGTGGCCCCCGCCCTCGACTACCTACGGTCATGACCAGTGCGGCGCCGACAGCGCGCCCGCACGCCAGACCCCGGTCCGGCCGCCCCGTTCCCCCCGGGCGCGGCCGGACCGGTCCCATGTGAGGGGTCAGCAGGCGCTCCCGGTCAGCGCGAACAGCTCGTCGCGCTGCGCCTGGTCCAGCGGCAGGTCGACGGTGACCTCGTCCTCGCCGTCCACCTGCACGCCGAGCACGAACAGGTACGGCTGCTTGGTCTCGGCCAGCGCGTGGGGGTCGCAGCGCGCCGTCGTGAACTCCAGCGCCACCTCCCGCGCGTCCTCGCCTTCCCCCAGCGTCGCCGGGAGGTCCGCCGCGACGTCGTACAGCACGTTGCCGTCCAGCCGGGTCAGCGTCACCGCCCGCCCGTCGTCGCCCCCGCGGGTCAGCGCCAGCGTCCCGGTCACGGCGTCGCCGTCGAGCGCCAGCCCCGTCACCGTCACCCCGGCGACGGCGAGCGCCGCCTCCGCCGCGCACGTGTCGGCGTGGATGCGGGCCAGGTCCGCCGCCGCGAGCGGCACCCGCAGCACCTCGCTGCTCCCGTCGGGCCGGACGACGGTCAGCCGCGCGGCCGCGGGCTCCGCGGCGGAGCCACAGACGGCGTCCCCGTACGGCGCCGGCAGGTCGATGACGCGGCCCGGCACGAAGGCGGCCTCCACCGGCCGGTCGGGCAGCGCCGCGAAGCCGGGTGAGTCGATGGCGACCGAGGTGACGGTGAACGGCCCGGCGCCGGTGTCGGTCACCCGCACCTGCACCTGCCCGCCGACCGCCGCGTCGGTGCGCAGCTCCACCGCCTGGGCCTCAATCCCCTCGACGGCGGGCACCGCAGGCCCCGGGGAGAGGGTGGCGGACGAGGACGCCGACATCGACGACGAGGCCGCCGGGGCGCCGCCGCACCCCGCGCACAGCAGCAGGACCAGCCCGGCCGCCGTCCGCCTCATGCGCGCAGGGTAGGGCGCGCGGGACCCCTACTGGTGCCGCGCGGGCAGCCGGGCCATGACGTGCCCGGCCTCCATCCGCACGTCGAGCTTCTCCTGCGGGTTGGCCGCCGGCCCGCGCCGCGGCTCGCCGTTGTCCAGGTCGAACGCCGAGTCGTGCCACGGGCAGACCAGGCACGCGTGCCCGCGGACCTCCTCGACGCTGCCCTCGTACAGCGGCCCGGCCAGGTGCGAGCAGGCGCCGACGAAGACGTCGACCCGCCCGCCCCGGCGGACGGCGGCCAGCGGCGCGGTGACGCCGCTGCCGGGCGCGGTGCGCAGCGCCGGGCGGCCCTCGGGCAGGTCGTCGAGCGGGCCGAGGTCGATCCAGTCGGAGGTGAGCGCGCGGGCCGCCGTCGCGGCGTGGGAGGCGCCGGAGGACTGCGCGTAGGACATGTGCCCGCCCACCGCCGCCGAGCCGGTGGCCAGGCCCAGCCCGGTGTAGGACAGCACCCGGCCGAGCGTGCCGCGCCCCTTCGCCCGGGCCACCAGCGAGCCCACGTAGAAGCCGAGCGCGACGGTGTTGGCCACCGCGTGCAGCGCGCCGAGCCGGCGGACGCCGACCTCCTGCTCCGACCAGTCGGCCGCACCGCTCATCGCGGCGGGCACCGACACGACGACGCCGGTGCCGATGAGCACGGTCGCGGCCGGCCGCAGCGGCGGGATGGCGTCGAGCAGGCCGGCCGACGCCCAACTGCCCACCGGCACCTGCACCAGCACCGGGTGCAGCGGGTGGCCGAGCCACGTGCCGTGCAGGGCGTCCTTGAGCGCTCCGGGCTTGAGCACGGCCTGGACCGCCGAGCGGGCCGGCTCGATGACCTTGTCGAAGGTGCTCACGTCCGCGAGGCGGTCGAGGAAACCCATCAGGCTCATGGGCGGCTCCCTACCCCCGTCGGCCGGTCGGCAAGCCGGTCGGCGGCGGCCGTCAGGCCGGCGACCAGCAGGCCCGCGACGACGGCGCCCGTGGCGTTGAGCAGCGCGTCGACCGGCGACACGACCCGGCCGAGCGGCAGCGCCCACTGCAGCGTCTCGATCGCCGCGCCCGTGGCGAGTGCGGCGGCGACGAGCACCGCGGGCGAGCGCAGGACCGGCCACCGCAGGACGGCCACCACCGCGAGCGGCGCGAGCAGCAGCAGGTTGCCGAGCAGCTGCACCACGGTGGCGCGGGAGTCCAGGCCGGTCACGTACCAGCGCAGTTCGGCGGTGGGCGCGCCCCACTCCCAGCCCCCGCTGCCCGCGGGCAGCAGCGTCAGGGCGGCCACCGCGGCCAGCGCGACGACGGTGCCGGTGGTCAGGGCGGGTCGGGCGTCCATGCCACCCACGGTGACCGGCCTCCCTGGGAGGAGCCTGGACGCGCCCGGGGTGACGCGATCCACACCGTCACGGGGGAATGCCAGGGCCTAATCCGCTGGCTCCCAGGGAACTGTCAGGGGGAACCTGTGCACTACCCCTGCCACCCCGAGAGATCCCGGACCGAGGAGACGTCGTGACCTGCCCGTCGCTGCTGCACCGCCCCGTGGCGGTCGCCGACCTCGTCGGTGACGTCGCGGCCGGCGTGCGCTCCGACCGGTGGTTCGGCCAGTTCTCCCGGTTCGTCCTCGTCGGCGGGCTCTCCAGCGCCGTCTACGCGCTGCTCTACGTGCTGCTCAACGGCCTGGGCGACGTGCCCGCCAACGTCATCGGCTCGGCCATCTCATCGATCATGGCCAACGAGATGCACCGGCGGATCAGCTTCCACGCCGGTGAGCGCGTGGGGTTCCTGACCGCGCAGTGGGAGGGCGGCGCGCTCGCCGTCGCCGGGATGATCGCCACCAGCCTCGCGCTGAGCTGGTTCAACTCGGTCACCACCGACCCGTCGGTCGTCACCGAGTTCCTGGTCATCGCCCTGGTCACGGCCACCATCGGCACCCTGCGCTTTCTCGCGCTGCGCTGGGTGTTCCGCCCCCGTCCCGCCTGACGGCACCGGTTCGTCCCCGACCCGACGTTTGACGCGCCGGGATCTGCGGGCACACTCGGAGACGGTGGTTGAACACGCAACCACCGTCCGAGACACGAGAGCCGAGGGAACCGTGGCGAAGATCGCCGTCATCTACTACTCGTCCACCGGGAACGTGCACCAGCTCGCCGCCGCGCTCGCCCAGGGCGCGGAGGAGGCCGGCGCCGAGGTCCGCCTGCGCCGCGTGCCGGAGCTCGCCCCCGAGGAGGCCATCAGCTCCAACCCGCTGTGGCGTGCCCACGTCGACGCCACCGCCGACCAGGTGGAGGAGGCCACGCCGGCCGACATGGAGTGGGCCGACGGCTACGCGCTGGGCAGCCCCACCCGCTTCGGCACGCCCGCCGCCCAGATGAAGCAGTTCATCGACCAGCTCGGTGGCCTGTGGTTCACCGGCAAGCTGGCGAACAAGGGCGCCACGGCGTTCACCAGCGCGCAGAACGTCCACGGCGGCAACGAGTCGACGATCCTGACGTTCTTCAACATCTTCTCGCACTTCGGCGCCGTCATCGTGCCGCCCGGCTACACCGACCCGCTGCTGTTCGAGGCCGGCGGCAACCCCTACGGCGTCTCGACGGCGTCCGGCGGCCAGTCGGCCACCGCGTCCGAGGCCGAGCTCACCGCCGCCCGCTACCAGGGCCGCCGCCTCGCCGAGATCACGGCGAAGCTCGTCGCCTGACCGCCCGGCCGTCCCGGCCCGCCCCCCGCCGCGGGGCGGGCCGGGACGCCGCGCCTCTAGCCTCGACGGATGGACGAGCCGACGACGACCCCGCCGCGGCCCTGGCGCCGCCGCGGACGCACCGCCGGCCGCTGGCTGCTGCGCGTCGCCGTGGCCACCGCCGGGGCGCTGCTCGGCATCCTGCTGCTGGGCCGCATCGACGCGCCGATCGGCCCCTTCGACGCCAGCCTCGCCCTCACCCCCACCGGCGGCGGCGCCACGGTCGAGGTGCCGCCGCTGGGCAGCCTCGAGGTGGACGCCTACGACGGGCCGCTGGGCCTCGACGTGCAGCTGCGCCGCGTCGACGAGACCCGCATCCAGGCGCTGGTCAGCGACCCGGCGCGGGTCGACGGCCTGGTCGACCGCGTCAGCGCCGACCTGCAGGACGCCGTCACCCGGCTGGCCTGGACCACCGCGCTGGCCGGCGTCGGTGGGGCGGCGCTCGGCTCGCTCGTCGTCTACCGGCGGTGGCGGGAGCCGCTGGTCGCGGCCGGCGCCTCGGTGGTCCTGCTGGCCGGCACCGCCGGCCTGGGCGCGGCCACCTGGCGGCCAGAGGCGCTCTCCCAGCCCACCTACACCGGCCTGCTGGTCAACGCGACCAGCCTGATCGGCAGCGCCGAGGACATCGTCGCCCGCTTCAACGCCTACCGGGCCTCCCTCGAGGACCTGGTCACCAACGTCGGCACCCTCTACTCGACGCTGTCCGCACTGCCCGCGCCCGGCGGGCCCACCGACACCGTCGCCCTGCTGCACGTCTCCGACATCCACCTCAACCCGGCGGGGTTCGACCTGGTCGCGCAGGTGGCCGAGCAGTTCGACGTCGACGCGGTCCTCGACACCGGCGACATCACCGACTGGGGCAGCGAGCCGGAGAACCAGGTGATCGGCTCGATCGGCTCCCTCGGCGTGCCCTACGTCTACATCCGCGGCAACCACGACTCCGCGATCACGGCCGCGCTGGTCGCCTCGCAGCCGAACGCCACCGTGCTGGACGACTCCGCGACGACGGTCGCCGGGCTCACCGTCGTCGGCGCCCGCGACCCCCGCTTCACCCCCGACAAGGACGCCACCGGCGACACCGAGTCCCTCGAGCAGACCGGTGAGGACCTCGCCGAGCTCTCCGCGGAGCAGGACCCGCCGCCGGCCATCGCGATGGTGCACGACCCGGAGCAGGCGCCGCCGCTGGACGGCGTCGTCCCGGTGGTGCTCGCCGGGCACACCCACGAGCGGGAGGTCGAGACGCTCGACGAGGGGACGCTGCTCATGGTGCAGGGCTCCACGGGCGGCGCGGGCCTGCGCGGCCTGCAGGGCGAGAGCCCGACGCCGCTGACCTGCACGGTCCTCTACCTCGACCCCGACAGCGGGGCGCTGGTCGCCTACGACGACATCACCCTCGGTGGCCTCGGCGAGACCGAGGCGACCATCGCGCGCACCGTCGTCCCCGAGCCCGAGGAGCCGGCCCCGGCGGACGGCGGGACCGACGGCGACACCGACGGCGACACCGACGGCGACACGGACGGCGGGGCCGACGGCGACACGGGCGACGGCACCGACGGCGCACCGGCCTCCCCGACCGGCTGACCGTCCCGCCCTACGCTCGCCGCCATGTCGACGACGTCGCGCACACGCCTGTCCGCCGGCCTCCTCGCCGGGGCGATCGCCCTCGTCCCGCTGGCCGGCTGCTCGTTCACCTCCAACGGCTTCTCCTGCTCCGGCACCTCGTGCACGGTCACCCTGAACGGCGAGGGCAGCGAGGTGGACGTCCTCGGCACCACGGTGACCCTCGGCGGCGTGCAGGACGGCCGGGCCTCGATCACCGTCGGCGGCGCGAGCGTCTCCTGCGGGGCGGGTGAGTCCGTCGCCGCCGGGCCGCTGCAGCTGGAGTGCACCAGCGTGACCGGCGACGCCGTCGAGCTGCGCGCCAGCCTGAACTGAGCTCAGGCCGCGTCGGCGACCTCGACCACGACCCGCACCGGGTCCTGCAGCAGGTAGACGCGGAACGGCGCCTCCGCGCGGGCGCCGACGAACGCGACCGTCGTCCCCTCGTAGGTCGCGTCGAACACCACCTCGGTGACGTTGCCCGTCCCCTGCCCGGCCACCGGGCCGCCCGCGTACTCCTCGACACCGGTGTCGTACGGGTAACCGGCGCCGGTCACGGAGACCTGCAGCACCGCCTCGCCGGCCACCGCGACCGGCGCGCCGCTGCCCTGCGAGCTCGCGGCGTCCACCCACCGGACGTCCCACCCCGGCGTCCCGGCGCCGTCGGCCTCGAGGACGACCCGGTCGAAGCCGTCGTGCCGGCCGGTCCGGACATCGGTGACGGTCACCTGCGCGCCCGCGGACGCCGCCGCGGTGTCGGGCGAGGCGTCCCCGGGGAACGCGGCGCCGCCGTCCCCACCGCCCCCGTCGCCGTCGTCCTCCGGCTCCTCCGCCGAGGGGGTCGCCGCCGGGACCTCGCCGTCGCCCGCCGCCGGGGAGGTCGCGGGCGAGGGCGCGGGGGAGGGCACCGCGGACGACGTCGAGGGCGTGGCGGCCGGTTCCGCGCCGCCTCCGCAGCCGGCGACGAGGAGGGCCGCCGACAGGGCGGCGCACACGGGCAGGAGGGGACGACGGGTCACCCGGGGAGCGTCGCAGCGGAGGACCGGCTCCCCGCGCACCGGCGCGCCGACACCCCCGGACCGGGGTGGTGTCCGGGCCCCCGCGGGGGCCATGTATCGTTCTCCCTGCCCCCGGCGAACGAGCCCCCATCGTCTAGCGGTCCAGGACGCCGCCCTTTCAAGGCGGTAGCACGGGTTCGAACCCCGTTGGGGGCACGCACCACCGCAGTACCAGCACCACCAGCAAGGCCCTGTAGCGCAGTTGGTTAGCGCGCCGCCCTGTCACGGCGGAGGTCGCGGGTTCGAGTCCCGTCAGGGTCGCTTCCCCGGTGGAACGTCACCGGGAGGGGCAGGTAGCTCAGTCGGTACGAGCGCTCGCCTGAAAAGCGAGAGGTCGGCGGTTCGACCCCGCCCCTGCCCACACACACTCCCCCGGACGGTGCCGGTGGTCGTCGAGCGATCCGACCCGGCCGCCGATCCCCGCCTCGCGGCCCGCCTGCTCGAGGTGCAGCACGCCGCCTACGGCGTCGAGGCGCGGCTCATCGGCGACGACCGCATCCCCGCCCTGCACGAGGACCTGCCCGCCCTGGTGGGCGCCGGGCTCGACTGGCTCGTCGCCCGCGACGGCGGCACCGTCCTCGGCGCCCTGGGCATGCGCGCCACCGGCGGGGAGGTCGACGTCGACCGGCTCGTCGTCGACCCCGCGCACGCGCGGCGCGGCACCGGGCGGGCCCTCGTGGCGGCCGTGCTGGCCGGCGCGGGCGGACGGCGGGTCATCGTGTCCACCGGCCGGGACAACACCCCGGCCCGGCGGCTCTACGCGCAGGCCGGCTTCCGGGAGACCGGCGAGCGCGAGGTGCTGCCGGGCCTGTGGGTGGTCGACGCGGAGTGGGTGGCCGGCGCGGCGCGTTAGCCCTAGACGCCGACGGCGCGGTCGGCGAGCACCTGCTCGTAGACCTGCTCGTGCACGGCGCGCACCGCCGCCAGCTGCCCCTCGCGCCACGCGCGGTCGGCCGGCCGGGGCATCGGCCGGGTCAGTGCCGCGCCGACCGCCGCGTTCAGCGAGACCGGGTCGAAGCCGTGCTCCTCGTCGTTGCCGTAGACGACGACGTCGGACCACTGGTCGGCGAACCAGCCGCAGCTCGGGGCGACGACGCGGGTGCCGACGTCGCGGCAGACCTCCAGGTCCCGCGAGTGCGTGCCGCAGCGCTCGGGCAGGACGGCGACGTGCAGCTCCTGCAGCTGCCGGGCCCAGCGCGCCGGGTCGCGGACCACCACCTCGAGGCCCTCGGCGCGGGCGAGGTCCGCGGCGCCGGGCAGCTCCTGGCCCGGCTCGAGGAACACCCGCAGCCGCCCGCCGCCGGACACCGCGCCCGACAGCGTCGCGCGGACCATCGCCGCCGGGTCGGGCACGGCGGTGCCCGGGGTGCCCAGCGCGAGCCCGACCAGGCCGCGCTCCGCGCCGGTGTCGGGGTCGGCCGCGGCCACCGACGGGTGCGCGACGACGATCGCCGTCCGGCCGAAGCGGTCGGCGATCTCGTCGGCCGCGCCGGGGGTCAGCGTGAACACGACCTCCGCCGTCGCCAGCAGCGCGGCCAGGTGGGCGTCGTGCCGGTGCCGGGTGGGCTGCGCCGGGTCGCGCAGCTGGTGCACCGTGACGACCAGCGGCACCCCGGTGCGCCGCAGCGCCTCGGTCCAGCTCACGACCTCGTCCTCGGGCAGGTGCCCGTAGCCGGTGTGCACGTGCACGACGTCGACGCGGTCGGCCCAGGCGGTCAGGTAGGCCGGGTCCAGCCACGGGCTGGGGTCGTGGTCGGGCCCCACCGGGACGGCCGTGTCCGGCAGCACCGCGGCGACGTAGGCGTCGCGGTGCGGCACCGTCGCGACGCGGACCCGCGCGCGCGAGGCGGACGGCGGCAGAGCGGGGATCACTCGGGCGGCACTCCTCCTGCGGTCGAGCACTGCGACAGCAGGGGCGGTGCTCCTCGATGAACTCCGTCGGTTCCGATACCCAGGATGGTGCCGCACAACCGTGTGCGACCTCACCCGGTGGGCCGCGTCACTCGTCGGGAGGACCGGTGCGCGCCTCCTGGGCGGCGGCGTAGGCGGGCGCCCGGAAGCGGGCCATCGGCCCGTCGGCCAGCATGCCCGGCGGCGGGTTCCGGACGGCGTCGAAGCGCAGGTCCGGGTCGACCTCGCCCACGGGCGCGGTGACCAGCAGCCGGCCGAAGGGCACCCAGTCGCCGCCGCCCCGCGCGGCCAGCAGCCGGAACGCCGTCCCCGGCGCCGCGGCGGCCACCGGGCCCGGGTCGGACGGCAGCGCGGCCGGGCCGTCCGGGACGGCGGCCAGCCGCACGGTGCCGGCGGCGCAGCGGTAGCCCATGAGCGAGGTGTAGGCGGCCGCGGCGTCGGCGCGCAGCACCGGCAGGTAGCGGGTCCGCCGGCCGCGGCCGGTGGTCGACAGCAGCAGGTCCACCGGCCGGTCGCCGTCGGGCAGCCGGACGGCGAGGCCCAGCAGGTCCGGCAGCGGGGCGGGCAGCCCGGCGCCGCGGGAGAACCGGACGACGGCGGGCTCGCGGGCCGGGCCGGCGAGCCAGGGCACGCCCCAGTCCGGGCCGCCGGCCCGCTCCAGGACGGCGTCGAGCACGGCGCCACGCGGGTGCATCGGCTTGCCGTGCCGCCGGCGCGCGAGCGCAGCCAGCGGCACCGCCACGAGCCGTCCGGCGAGGGCCAGTGCGTCTGCCACGGCGGCTCCCTACCCGGGCCCGCCGCGACGGAACGACACCGACCGCCGCGTCCCGGTGGGCAGGACCTGCCGGTGTCGGGCGGGATGTCCGTCGTTCCTTGCCCTGTGGTGCGGACCGGTCCGCTGCCTACCGTCGGGAGGTGCTCTCGACGCTCCTGGTCATCGGCGGGGTCCTCCTCGGGCTGGTCGCCCTGCTCGCCCTGATCGTCGGCCTGAGCGCCCGCCCCGCCCCCCGCACCGACCGCCGGCCCGCCGGCTGGGTCGCCGACGCGGGGCGCCCGCACCCCGACGCGTGGTCGCCGCTGACCAGCACGACAACCTCGGAAATCCCGCCGGTCCGCTGACCGGCCCCCCGACCCGGCGTCCCGGCGGCTGCGGCCAGCGCGCCGCCGGGACGACCCGTCACCCCCGCCGGCCGACCGGCTCCCACTCCGACTCGGCGCGCAGCACCGGCTTGAGCACCTTGCCGCCGGCGTTGCGCGGCAGCACCGCCGAGCGCACGGACACGAACTGCGGCACCTTGAAGTCGGCCAGGTGCGCGCGGGCGTGGCCCATGAAGGCGTCGACGTCGAACGCGGTGCCCGGGACCGGGACCACCACCGCGCCGACCTTCTCCCCCATCACCGGGTCGGGCACCCCGACGACGGCGACCTCGAACACGCCCGGCGCGGCCGCCAGCGCGTTCTCCACCTCCACGCAGTACACGTTCTCGCCGCCGCGGTTGATCATGTCCTTGGCGCGGTCGACGACGTAGGTGAAGCCGTCGTCGTCGATGCGGGCGAGGTCGCCGGAGTGCAGCCAGCCGTCGGTGAACGCCTCGGCGGTGGCCTCGGGCTTGTTCCAGTAGCCCTGCACCACGTTGGCTCCGCGGATGAGCAGCTCGCCGACACCGGTGGCGGGGTCGACACCCTCCAGCCGCAGGTCGACCACCGGCGCGGGGAAGCCCACCGAGTCCGCGTGGGTGCCGGCGTGCTCGTGCGGCAGGAACGTCGAGATCGACGAGGTCTCCGACAGCCCGAACCCGTTGCCCACCTGCGCCGAGGGGAACGCCTCCTTGATGCGGGCGACCAGCTCCGGGGCGATCGGCGCCCCGCCGTAGGTGGCGAACCGCACCCCGCTGACGTCGGTGTCCGCGAAGGCCGGCTGGTTGACCGCCAGCCAGAACACCGCGGGCACCGAGGTGACGACGGCGATCCGCTCCTCCGGGATGACCCGCAGGAACCGGCTCACCTCGAAGGCCGGCATCACCACCGCGGCCGCGCCGCTCTGCAGCGCCGGCAGCAGCTGGCTGTTGCAGCCGGTGACGTGGAACAGCGGCACGCTGACGAGGTTGCGCAGCGACGGGTCGTCGCGGCCGAGGCCCACCACCCGGCGGGCGTTCTCCGTGTTGGTCAGGAAGTTCTCGTGACTGGTCATCGCGCCCTTGGGGAAGCCGGTGGTCCCCGAGGTGTAGAAGATCGCCGCGAGGTCGGAGAGCGCCGACCCCTCCTCGGCGTACGGCTCGCCGTCGGGCAGCGGGGTGCCCGGCTCGAGCACCACCCGCGCGCCGCTGTCGTCGACGACGTACTGCGCCTCGGCGTCGGTGAAGCGGGTGTTCACCGGCACCGCCACGCCGCCGGCGAGGAGCGTGCCGACGAAGCCGAGCACCCAGTCCGCGCCGTTGCCCAGCCGGATGGCCACGCGGTCGCCCCGGCCGACGCCGGCCGCGCGCAGGCCGCCGGCCACCCGCGCGGCGCCGTCCCACAGCTCCCGGAAGGTGAGCCGCGGTCCGTCCACCTCGACGACGGCCTCGCCGCCGGGGTCCCGGTCGACCGAGGCCCGCAGCATCGCCACCACGGAGTCGGGCAGGTCGGTGTAGTGCTTGGTGCCGGCGGCGTCGCGCTCGACCCCCGACTCGTCGAAGGGGTGCAGCGTCATCTCAGTACGCCCCCACGTTCTCGAAGTACCGGCGCGGGACGTCGACCAGCATCGTGGTGATCTGCTCCTCGGTCACCCCGTGCTCGCGCAGGTAGGGGAGCACGTCCTCGTGGATGTGCGTGTAGTGCCACTGCGGCAGCAGGTCCATGACGCCGGGGGCCAGCCAGTCGATGTAGCAGGAGGCGTCCTGCGAGAGCACCATCTGGCCGGCGAAGCCGCGGCGGCACATCTCCACCACGATGTCGGCGCGCGCCTCGAACGTCGTGTCCAGGTTGATCCCGAAGCGGTCCATGCCGAGGACGAAGCCGGCCTCGGCCAGCTCGGTCAGGTGGTCGGCGTCGGTGGTGTCGCCGCTGTGGCCGAGCACCACCCTGCGCGGGTCCACGCCCTCGTCGTCGAACACCCGCTGGACCGCCAGGCCCTGCCGGCTCCCCGGGTGCGTGTGCACGGTGATCGGGGCGCCGGTGGCGCGGTGCGCCCCGGCCACGGCGCGCATGACCCGCTCCACCCCCGGGGTCAGGCCCTGGTGGTCGATGGCGCACTTGAGGAAGGCCGCCCGCACCCCCGTGCCCGCGATCCCGTCGCGGATGTCCCCGACGAACATGTCGACCATCGGGTCGGGCACCTCGGCACCGACCGCCGCATTGAGCGCCGGGCCGCGGTAGTGAAGAAGAACGGGACGTCGTCGTAGGTGTAGCAGCCGGTGGCGACGACGATGTTGAGGTCCACCTGCTCGGCGATCCGCTGGATGCGCGGGATGTAGCGGCCGAGGCCGATCACGGTCGGGTCGACGATGGTGCGCACGCCGGTCCCGGCCAGCTTCCCCAGCTTCTGCACCGCGTCGGCGACGCGGTCGTCCTCGCTGCCCCACTCCTCGGGGTAGTTCTGCTGCACGTCGGCGTTCAGCACGAACACGTGCTCGTGCATGAGCGTCGGGCCGAGCTCGGCGGTGTCGACGGGGCCCTTGACGGTCTGGACCTGGGGCACGGGTGCTCCTCGCGCGATGGCGCCCGGCACCGGCGCCGGGCGGGCACCGGGACGTTAGCGGCGGTGTGACCCCGGTCGCACCGGGGTCAGGCCTGCCCCGTCAGGAGCTCGGCGGCCCGCTCGCCGACCATGACGGCGCTGGCGGCCGGCCCGCGGGTGGGCACCTCCGGGAGCACCGAGGTGTCCGCGACCCGCAGCCCCTCGACGCCGCGCACCCGCAGGTGCTGGTCGACGACGGCGCCGGGGTCGCCGTCCGGGCCCATCCGCGCGCCGCCGGTCAGGTGCACCGCGGTCGCCAGCGCGGCGCGGACCCAGCCGTCGAGGGCGTCGTCGTCGGCCAGGACGGCGTCGTCCGGGCCGGGGCGGGCCGTGACCAGCGGGGCGAGGGCCCGGGTGCGCAGCAGGGCGCCGGCCAGCCGCACCGCCTCGCGCAGCCGCCGCCGGTCGGCGGCCGTGGCGAGGTAGCGGTGCTCGATCCGCGGCGCGGCCGCCGGGTCGGCCGAGGCGAGCGCGAGCCGGCCGCGGCTCTCACCGCGGTAGAGGCCGGCGGCCAGCGACAGCGTGACGTCGTCCCCGCCGCCCCCGGGCACGACCCGGCCCCACGGCCGCAGCCAGGGCAGCACCTCCAGGTCGCCGGGCACCGGGGAGTCCGACGACGTCGCGTGCAGCACCGAGTGCAGGGGCAGCGGCCAGTCCTCCTCGGGCAGGCCGGCCACCGGCACCCAGGGCAGGTAGACGAGCGGGTGGTCGGACAGGCCGGCCCCCACGCCGGGCGCGTCGACGGCGACGCCGACCCCGGCGGCCCGCAGGTCCGCCGCCGGGCCGATGCCCGACAGCAGGAGCAGGTGCGGCGTGCCGACGGCGCCGGCCGCCAGCACCACCTCCGCGGCGCGGACCGGCCCGGCGTCGGTGTCGACGCCGACCGCGCGGCCCCGCTCGAGCAGCACCCGCCGCACCCGCACGCCGCCGCGCACGGTCAGCAGCGGCGACCCGCGGCGCGGCGAGAGGTAGGCCATGGCCGTGTTCACCCGCACGCCGCCGTCGACGGTGAAGGGCACCGGGCCGTACCCGGGCGGGCCACCGGCGTTCTTGTCCGGCTCCGACGGCACGCCGAGCTCGGCCGCCGCGGCGGCGAGGGCGTCGGCGAGCGGGCCGCCGGCGGCCGGCCGGGTGACCGGCAGCGGCCCGCCGGAGCCGTGCCCGGGCCGGTCGCCGTACTGCCGGTCGTCCTCCAGGCGGCACCAGGCCGGCAGGCAGGCCGCCAGGCTCCACTGGTCGTTGCCCGCGGCGGCCCAGCCGGCGTGGTCGGCGGGGGTGGCGCGGACGAAGTAGCCGCCGTTGACGGCGCTGGACCCGCCCACCCCGCGCCCGCGCGGCAGCGGCGCCCGGCTGCCCGGCACGAGCTCGGTGGTGAACGACCAGTTGGCCGGGTGCCCCGGCACCGTGGCGCCCAGGGTGGCGGCGTCGCGCAGCTCGGGCGGGAAGTCGGCCGGGCGCGGGTGGTCGGCGCCGGCCTCCAGCAGCAGCACCCGGCGGCCGGCGTCGGCCAGGCGGGCGGCCAGGGCGCAGCCGGAGGAGCCCGCGCCCACCACCACGACGTCCCAGCTCACAGGCCGAGGGCCTCCGGCAGGTCCAGCCGGCGCACCTTCCCGGTGGACGTGCGCGGCAGCTCGCCCACCGGGTGCAGGCTCTTGGGCCGCTTGGCCGGCGCCAGCCGCTCGCGGGCCCACGCGCCGAGCTCGGCGGGGTCGGCGGTGCCCACGTAGGCGGCCACCACCCGCTGGCCCCAGTCCTCGTCGGGGACGCCGACCACGGCGCTCTCGACGACGTCCGGGTGGGCGTCGAGGACAGCCTCGACCTCCGCCGGGTAGACGTTGACGCCGCCGGAGATGACCAGGTCCTCGCGGCGGCCGTCGAGCCAGACGGTGCCGTCGGCGTCGACCCGGCCGAGGTCGCCGACGGTCACCCGGTCGCCGCGCCAGGCGGCGGCGGTCTTGTCCGGCGCCCGCCAGTACTCGAAGCGGGCCCACCGCGGCACCGCGCACCACAGCTGGCCGCGCTCGTCGGTCTCCAGGCGCCGGCCCGGCCGGGCCCGCCCGACGCTGCCGGGGTGCGCCAGCCAGTCCCCGGGCGCGCACACGGTGAACTGCGCCTCGGTGGAGCCGTAGAACTCCCAGACGCTGCCCGCCGGCAGCGCGTCGAGGACCGCCCGCTTCAGCGGCTCCGGGCAGGGGGCGCCGGCGTGCACGAGCCGGCGGAACGACGACCAGTCGACGTCGTCGCGCGCCACGAGCCGGCGCAGGTGCGTGGGGACGCAGAAGGTCGTCGTCGGGGCGAGCGCGGTGATCGCCGCGGCGGCCCGGGCGGCGTCGAACGGGCCGGGCAGCAGCACCTCGCCGCCGGCCAGCAGGGTGTGCACCGCGAAGCGCAGCGGCGCGGAGTGGTGCAGCGGGGAGAGCACCAGGTGGCGGTCGCCGGCGGTGAAGCCCCAGAGGTCGATCTCCTCGGCGGCCAGGGCACGGGCGTCGTCCTCGGCGAGGACGCCGGACCACACGCCCTTGCGCCGGCCGGTGGTGCCCGACGTGTAGTGCATGGGCCGGGCGAGGGGCACGTCGGCGAGGTCGGCCTCGTCGTCGCCGAGCAACCGCTCCGGCGCGCCGGCCACGTCGAGCGCGCAGTCGGCGTCGGCGGCCAGCGCCGCGCGCTCGGCGGCGGGCAGCGCCGGGTCGAGCACCACGGGCACGACCCCGCTGCGCAGGGCCCCGAGGACGACGGCGAGCAGCGCCGGGGAGGCCGCCGCGGACACCAGCAGCCGGTCGCCGGGGCGCAGGCCGGCCGAGCGCAGCGCCGCCGCGGCCCGGCGCTGGTCGCGCTCGACGTCGGCGGCCCGCACGACGGCGGTCACGGCAGGCGCACCCGGTCGCCGTCGACGACCACGTGCCCCTCGGCGGCGAGCTTGGCCAGCGTCGCCCGGGTCGACTGCGCGGCCGCCGGCCACAGCGCCCGCGGCACCTCGGCGTAGACGTCGGCCACCAGCGCGTCGACCGTCCCGGCGCCGCGGACCAGCGCGGCGAGCAGCTGCGACTCCCGGAAGGCGCGGTGGGCCAGGTAGAAGTCCAGGACCGCGCCCGGGTCCTCGGTGAGCTCCGGGCCGTGGCCGCAGTACAGCGCGCTGGGACCGAGGTCGTGCACCCGGCGCAGCGACTCCAGGTAGGCGACGACGTCGCCCTCGGGGTGGGTGACCACCGACGTGCCGCGGCCGAGCACGTGGTCGCCGACCAGCACCGCGCCGGACTCCAGCCGGAACGCCAGGTGGTCGGCGGTGTGCCCCGGGGTGCCGACGACGCCGATCGCGGTGCCGGCCAGCGCCAGGCGCTCCCCCGGCTCGAGGACCCGGCCGCGCGAGCCGGCCACCGCGGCGTCGGCGGCGGCCACCTGCGCGCCGAACCGGTCACCCCACGGCAGCGCGGCCTCGGCGTGGTCGCCGTGGTGGTGGGTGACCAGGACGGCGACGCAGCGGGCGTCGCGGGCGGCCAGCGCCTCCTCGACGGCGGCCAGGTGCGCCGGGTCGTCCGGGCCCGGGTCGACCAGCACCGCCTGCCCGCTGCCCGGCGCGCCCACGACGTAGGTGTTCGTGCCGTCGAGGGTCATGCCCGACGCGTTGGGCGCCAGCACGCGGGTGACCAGCGGCTCGAGGTCGGCCGTCCGCGGCATGGCGCCGGGGGCGGGGAGGTCCCATGTGACACGGGGGTCTGCCGGGGCGCGCACGCCCGGCACGCTAGCCGCAGCGCCCGCGGCGGGCGCCGCCCGGCGGCTAGCCTCCGCACATGCGTTCCCTGACCCTCCTGTCCCGCTCCGCCCTGGCGGTCGCCGCCGCGGCCGTCCTGACCGCCTGCGGTGGGTCGGACGAGGGCTCCTCCGACTCCGCGTCGTCGTCGAGCAGCAGCACCAGCTCGTCGTCGTCGGCCTCGCAGACCAGCAGCGCGGCCCCGAGCTCCACCAGCGACGACCCCGCCGTCGCCGCCTTCTGCACCCAGGTCGCCCAGTTCACCGAGCTGGGCAACCAGCTCTCCGCCGCCTCCCCCGAGCAGCTGCCGGGCCTGCTGCAGCAGGCCGCCGCGGCGTTCGACAGCGTCCAGCCGCCCGCGGAGATCGCCTCCTCCTGGCAGGTCCTGGGTGACGGCGTGCAGCGGTTCGCCGACACCGCCAACGGCGTCGACCTCGCCACCCCCGAGGGCCAGAGCCAGCTGCAGACCGCCGCCCAGGACTTCCTCGGCGTCGCCAGCGGCCCCGACGGCACCGCGGTGCAGGAGTTCGGCACCGCCAACTGCGGCGAGGCGGCTCCCACCACCTGACGGAGGACCACCCCTCTCCCCCGAACGCGACGACGGCCCGTCCCGTCCTGCAGGGGGCGGGCCGTCGTCGGATGTGCGGTGGGTCAGCAGCCGCTGATGCTCACGCCGCGGGCGCGCAGCCACGGGACCGGGTCCACCTGGCCGGCGTGCAGCCGGCCCGAGGGGTGCACCTCGAAGTGCAGGTGCGGGCCGGTGGACTGGCCGCGGTTGCCCACCTCGGCGATCAGCTCGCCGGCGCGCACCCGCTCGCCGGGCCGGACGAACTCGGCGTTGACGTGGCCGTAGACGGTGACCGCGCCGTCGTCGCCGGTGATGTAGATGGCCAGGCCGAAGCCGGTGGCCGGGCCGGTGCGGGTGACGGTGCCCGAGGTGGCGGCGTAGATCGGCGTGCCGATGGGCGCGGCGATGTCGACGCCGCCGTGCAGGGTGCCCCAGCGCCAGCCGAAGCAGCTCGACGTCCGCCCGGAGGTCGGCTTGACGTAGCCGGACCCGCTGACGGCGCCGGCCGTCCCGGAGGAGGCGCTCCGGGCGGCGGCGGCCGCGGCGGCGGCCTCCTGCGCGGCCCGGGCGGCGGCCGCGGCGGCGGCGGCCTCCTCGGCGGCCTTCTGCCGCTGCCACTCGGCGTAGGCGTCGCGGGCGCCCTGCAGCTGCAGCAGCTGGATCTGCGCCGCCTGCAGCTGCTGGTCGAGCGCCGCCTTGTCGGCCTGGGCCGTGGCGACGGCGCCCCGCTGGGCGGCCACCTGCGCGTCCGCGGCGGCCTTGGCCGACGCCGCCTGCTCCTCCGCCTCGGCCATCTGGTCGCGGGTCACCCGGGCCGAGGACTCGGCGTTGGCCTGCCGGACGCGGGCGACCTCGAGCTCCTCGAGGACGTCGACCTGCGTGTCGGCGACGTACTCCAGCATCGCGGCGCGCTGCACGAGCTCGCCCGGGCCCGCGGAGTCCAGCAGCGCGGCGGCGGTGGTCAGGGTGGCGCCGTTGACGTAGCTGTCGCGCGCGAAGCCGCCGATGCGCCCGATCGCGGCCTCCACGGCCTCGGCGGCGGCCCGCAGGTCCGCGGCGGCCTGGTCGGCGGCGGCCTGGGCCAGCGCGAGCGCCTCCTCGGCCGCCTCGTAGGCGACGCCGGCGGCCTCCGCCTGCACCGCGAGGCGGTCGAGTTCGGTCTGGGCGAGGGCGACCTCGGCCTGCAGCCGGCCGACCTCCGCGGCCGCGGCCTCCTGGGTGGCCCGGGCGTCGGCGAGCTGCCCGTCGGTGGGGTTGGGCGGGGGCGCGGGCACGGCCAGCGCCGGACCCGCACCGCCGACGAGGACGGCGCCGGTCAGCAGGCCGGCCAGCGCGACCCGCAGGCCCCGCCGCCGCGCGCGGGCAGCGCGACCGGGGGGCCGCCGGCCGGAACGGCACTGCAGCATCGAGCACTCCCTGGGGAAGAGGGACGGAGGAACGGCAGAAGCGTCGCGCCGTCACCGTGCGTCACACGAGCAACACGCGGCACGGCTGCCACATCGTGACGAGGGGGTGCGGTCACCACCCCTCCTGCCGCCGCTTGTCGACACCCGCACCGCCGCTCCCCCGGTGCCGGACGGCCCCGTTCCGCCGCGTCCCGCGCGTCTAGGCTCGCCGCCGTGGACGTCCTCGCCTCCGGCGCTGAACAGGTGGTCTTCTGCTCCGACCCGGGCTCCGGCCTGCGGGCGGTGATCGCCATCGCCTCGACCGCGCTGGGCCCCGCGCTCGGCGGCACGCGGTTCCACCCGTACGCCTCCGAGGACGAGGCGGTGGCCGACGCACTGCGGCTCGCGAGCGCGATGGCCTACAAGAACAGCCTGGCCGGGCTCGACCTCGGCGGCGGCAAGGCCGTCATCATCGGCGATCCGCGCACCGACAAGACCGAGGCGCTGCTGCGCGCCTACGGCCGCTTCGTCGAGTCGCTGGGCGGGCGCTACCTGACCGCCTGCGACGTGGGCACCACGAACGCCGACCTCGACACGGTGGCCCGCGAGACGCGCTTCGCCCACGGACGTTCCGAGGTGTACGGCGGCTGCGGCGACTCCTCGGTGCTCACCGCGTTCGGCGTCTTCCAGGGCATGCGCGCGGCCGCCCAGCACCGCTGGGGCACGCCCACGCTCGCCGGGCGCACCGTCGCCGTGGCCGGCGTCGGCAAGGTCGGCAGCTGGCTGGTGGACCGGCTCGTGGCCGACGGCGCCGACGTCGTCGTCACCGACGTCGACCCCGACGCCGTCGCGCGCGTCCGCGCCCGCCACCCCGGCGTCCAGGTGGCCGCCGACACCGCCGCCCTGGTGCGCACCCCGGCCGACGTCTACGCGCCGTGCGCCCTCGGCGGCGCGCTCGACGACGAGACGGTGGCCGTGCTCGGCGCCGAGATCGTCTGCGGCGGGGCGAACAACCAGCTCGCCCACGACGGCATCGCCGCGCAGCTGGTCGAGCGGGGCGCCCTGTACGCCCCCGACTACCTGGTCAACGCCGGCGGCGTCATCCAGGTCGAGGACGAGCGGCACGGCTTCTCCTTCGCCCGCGCCGAGGCCAAGGCGGCGGGGATCTTCGACGTCGCCCTGCGGGTGTTCGCGGCCGCCGAGGCCGAGGGCGTCTCCCCCGCCGTGGCGGCCGACCGGCTCGCCGAGGAGCGGATCGCCGCGGTCGGCCGGCTGGCCACCATCCGCCTGCCGCGCTGACCCCGGGCGGACGTGTCCACTACCACGGCCCCGGTCGGGGGACGGAGGAGGGAGGACCCGTGCCCGAGTCCCGTCCGTGTCGTAGTCTTGCTCGGGACACAGTTCACTCAGTCGGGGTCGCCACGCGGGCCGTCCAGCCCGTGAGCTGGGCTCCCGTTCTCCGTTATGAGGGGGTCGAGCCGATGGGGCGCGGCCGAGCGAAGGCCAAGCAGACGCGCGTGGCCCGTGAGCTCAAGTACAGCTCACCCAACACCGACCTCTCCGCGCTCCAGCGCGAGCTGGCCGGTTCTCCGTCGACCTACACCGCTCCGGCGGCGAAGGACGACGACGATGACGACGACGACGAGTTCGTCGACCGATGGGCGGACGACGACGCCGACGACGACTGGGCGGCCAGTCGCTGACGGTCGGCGTCCCGCCGGTTCGCTGAGCACGCTGCACCGCCGTCCCGCGAGGGACGGCGGTGCGCGCTGCGCCCGGGGACCGGGTCAGCGGTAGGAGCCCACCAGCCGCGCGCCGGTCCCCCCGGCGCCGACGGTGCCGGCCACCCATGCGGGGACGCCGCGCGCGGTGAGCAGGGAGACCGCGCGGTCGGCGGCCTCGGCGGCGACGGCGGCGACCATGCCGACGCCGCAGTTGAAGGCCCGCTCGGACTCCGCGCGGGGCACGCCGTGCTCCTCGAGCAGCGACATGGCCGCCGGCAGCGCCCAGGTGCCGCGGTCGAGCACGGCCTCCAGCCCGTCGGGGACCACCCGCGCGGTGTTGCCGGCCAGCCCGCCGCCGGTGATGTGCGCGAACGCGTGCACGCCGTCGGCGCCGAGCTCGTCCACGAGCGCCAGGCAGTCGAGCGCGTAGATCCGCGTGGGCTCCAGCAGCACGTCGCCCAGCGGGCGGTCGAGGCCAGCGGGGGTGGCGGCGAGGTCGAGCCCGGCGGCCGACACCACCCGGCGGACCAGCGAGTAGCCGTTGGAGTGGAACCCGCTGGAGGCCATCGCGACGACGACGTCGCCGTCGCGCACCCGCTCGGGCCCGAGCACGCCGTCGGCCTCGACGAC
The DNA here is from genome assembly GCF_900129495.1 of Geodermatophilus nigrescens. Lineage (GTDB taxonomy): Bacteria > Actinomycetota > Actinomycetes > Mycobacteriales > Geodermatophilaceae > Geodermatophilus > Geodermatophilus nigrescens. The sequence goes on along the minus strand of NZ_FQVX01000003.1, from coordinate 275,344 downwards.
GCCCACCGCGGTGGCGGCGAGGTCGTACTCGTCGGCGTCCATGAGGTCGCCGTGCTCGGCGGTCTCCCCGCCCACCAGCGACGCGCCGGCGAGCTCGCAGCCGGCGGCGATGCCGGTGACGATCGCGGCGATGCGCTCGGGGACGACCTTCCCGCAGGCCACGTAGTCCTGGAGGAACAGCGGCTCGGCGCCGCAGGCCACCAGGTCGTCGACGACCATCGCGACCAGGTCGATGCCCACGGTGTCGTGCCGGTCCAGCTGCCGGGCCAGGGCGATCTTCGTGCCGACGCCGTCGGTGGAGGAGGCCAGCAGCGGCCGGCGGTAGCGGGTGGTGTCGAGGGCGAAGAGCCCGGCGAACCCGCCGAGGCCGCCGACCACCTCGGGGCGGCGGGTCCGCTCGACCGCCGTGCGCATCAGGGTGACGGCGCGCTCGCCGGCGTCGATGTCGACGCCGGAGGCGGCGTAGGTGAAGCCCCCGGGGCCTGCGCTCACGGGCGGCGGAGGGCGTCGTCGGCGCCGCCGGACACCGCCGGGCTGCCGGCCTGCTGGCCGGTCCATCCGCTGACGGAGCGCCCGGGCTCGTCGACGCGCGGCATCGGCGTGCGGCCGATCCCCTCGAGCACGTGCTTGCCGAGCACCCCCGGCTCCCCCAGCGGGATCGGGTAGGTGCCGGTGAAGCAAGCGGTGCACAGCCGGTTGGCCGGCTGCTCGGTGGCCGCGATCAGGCCCTGCTCGGAGACGTAGCCCAGCGAGTCGGCGTTGATCGAGGCGCGGACGCCGTCGACGTCGAGCCCGTTGGCGACCAGCTCGGCGCGGCTGGCGAAGTCGATGCCGTAGAAGCACGGCCACTTCACCGGCGGGCTGGAGATGCGCACGTGCACCTCGATGGCGCCGGCCTCGCGCAGCATGCGGATCAGCGCGCGCTGGGTGTTGCCGCGCACGATGGAGTCGTCGACGACGACCAGCCGCTTGCCGCGGATGACGTCGCGCAGCGGGTTGAGCTTGAGCCGGATGCCGAGCTGCCGGATGGTCTGCGACGGCTGGATGAAGGTGCGGCCGACGTAGGAGTTCTTGACCAGGCCCAGGCCGTAGGGGATGCCGCTGGCCTCGGCGTACCCGACGGCGGCCGGCGTGCCGGACTCCGGCACCGGGATGACCAGGTCGGCGTCGGCCGGGTGCTCCTTCGCCAGCCGCCGGCCGATCTCGACGCGGGCGGCGTGCACGCCGCGGCCGCTGATCGTGGTGTCGGGACGGGCGAGGTAGACGTACTCGAAGACGCACCCCTTGGGCTCGGCCGGGGCGAAGTGCTGGCTGCGCAGGCCGTTGCCGTCGATGGCGATCAGCTCGCCGGGCTCCACCTCGCGGACCACCGAGGCGCCGACGATGTCGAGGGCGGCGGTCTCGCTGGCCACGACCCAGCCGCGCTCGAGGCGGCCGAGGACCAGCGGGCGCACGCCCTGCGGGTCGCGGGCGGCGTAGAGCGTGTCCTCGTCCATGAAGGTGAGGCTGAAGGCGCCGCGCAGCTGCGGGAGCACCTCCATGGCCGCGGCCTCGACGCTCATGTCGGGGCGGGCGGCGATCAGGGAGGTGACGAGGTCGGAGTCGGTGCTGGCGGCGAAGGCGCCGGGGACGCCGGCGTCGGCGGCCCGGCCGGCCAGCTCCTCGGTGTTCACCAGGTTGCCGTTGTGGCACAGGGCGAGGCCCGTGCCGGCGTCGGTGGTCCGGAACGTCGGCTGGGCGTTCTCCCAGGTGGACGCGCCGGTGGTCGAGTACCGGGTGTGGCCGACGGCGAGGTGGCCGCGCAGGCTGCCCAGGGTCGACTCGTCGAAGACCTGGCTGACCAGCCCGAGGTCCTTGTAGACGACGACCGAGGCGCCGTCGGAGACGGCGATGCCCGCTGCCTCCTGACCGCGGTGCTGGAGGGCGTACAGGCCGAAGTAGGTCAGCTTGGCGACCTCCTCCCCCGGCGCCCAGACACCGAAGACGCCGCAGGCGTCCTGGGGGCCGGGGGCATGGGGGTCGAGGGCGTGCGTCAGCCGTCCGTCACCGCGAGGCACACAGCCCAGCCTACCGGCAGCGGCCCCTCCCGCCGGGTGGCGCGCGCCACCCGGCGGTCCGGCGCGGACGGAACTGCGGCGGGGGTGCGGGGCGTTGTCGGGGGCACGACCCGAGGAGGCGTCATGGCCAGTGACCGGCCCGACCCGCAGGAGTTCCTGGAGATGGCCCAGCGGATGCTCCGCGGGCTGTTCGACCAGCCGCGCGCGGACGACCCGCGCGACGACGACCCGTGGGGTCGCGCGACCCGCGAGCGCCGCCGGGAGCCCAGCCCCGAGGAGCGCCGCGAGAACCTGACCTTCGCGCTCGCCACCCGCGCCGTCGAGGCGCTGGAGGACCTCGCGCTCAACGTCGCCGCCATCCGGCAGCGCCTCGAGCGCACGGCTCCCCCGGAGCAGGCACCCAGGCCGGCGGAGGAGCCCACCGTGCGACCGCCGTCCCCGGAGGGCGACGGCGGGACCGGCCGGGGCTGAACCCCGGCCGGTCCGGCCGACCCCGGAGACCGTGCCGGTCAGGAGACCGTGCTGATCTCCGCGGAGATCCGGGTGTCCTCGCCGTGCCCGGTGTGCACGACCGTGTCGCCGTGCAGGGTGAGCAGCTTGGCGCGGATGGACCGCACGATCGTCGGGTGGTCGCTGAAGCTGCGGCCCGTGGCGCCGGGCCCGCCGGAGAACAGCGTGTCGCCGCTGAAGACGGCGGCCAGGTCCGGGGCGTGCAGGCAGGTGCTGCCCGGCGAGTGACCCGGGGTGTGCAGCGCGCTCAGCGTCGTGCCGGCCACCCGGAAGCGGGCGCCCTCCCCCAGCGCCTCGTCCGGGCGCGCCCCGGGGTGGACCACGTCCCACAGCATCGTGTCGGCGGGGTGGAACCAGATCGGCGCGCCGGTGGCCTCGCGCAGGTCGACGGCGGCGGTGATGTGGTCGTTGTGCCCGTGGGTGAGCACGATCGCGGTCACCTTCCGCCCGCCGACGGCCTCGACGATCGGCTCGGCGCGGTGCGGGGCGTCGATCACCAGCACCTCGTCGTCGTCGCCGACGAGCCAGACGTTGTTGTCGACGTCGAAGTCCTGGCCGTCGAGGCTGAAGACGCCGGAGACGACGGCCTTCTCGATGCGGGCGCCCATCAGAGGACGACGACCGAGCGCAGGACCTCGCCGCGGTGCATCTTCTCGAAGGCCGCCTCGACGTCGTCGAGGCCGACGGTCTCGGTGACGAAGTCGGCCAGCGGGAAGCGGCCCTGCCGGTACAGGTCGGCGAGCATCGGGAAGTCGCGGCTGGGCAGGCAGTCGCCGTACCAGCTCGACTTGAGCGCCCCGCCGCGGCCGAACAGCTCGATCATCGGCAGGGTCAGCTGCATGTCCGGGGTGGGGACCCCCACCAGGACGACGCGGCCGGCGAGGTCGCGGGCGTAGAAGGCCTGCTCGAAGACCTCGGGGCGGCCGACGGCGTCGATGGCGACGTCGACGCCGAACCCGTTCGTGAACCCCTTGATCGCCTCGACGGCGTCGGTGGACCGGGAGTTGACGGTGTGCGTGGCGCCGAACTGCCGCGCCCACTCGAGCTTCCGGTCGTCGACGTCGACGGCGACGATCGTCGTCGCCCCGGCCAGCTTCGCCCCGGCGATCGCGGCGTCGCCGACGCCGCCGCAGCCGAAGACCGCGACGGACTCCCCGCGCTGCACCCCACCGGTGTTGATGGCCGCGCCCACGCCGGCCATCACGCCGCAACCGAGCAGGCCCGCGGCGGTGGCCGGGGTCTCCGGGTCGACCTTCGTGCACTGGCCGGAGTGGACGAGCGTCTTCTCCACGAACGCGCCGATGCCCAGCGCCGGGGACAGCTCGGTGCCGTCGGCCAGCGTCATCTTCTGCGCGGCGTTGTGGGTGTCGAAGCAGTAGTGCGGCTGGCCCTTGAGGCAGGCGCGGCACTGCCCGCACACGGCGCGCCAGTTGAGGACGACGAAGTCGCCGACGGCCACGTTGGTGACGCCCTCACCGACGGCCGCCACGGTCCCGGCGGCCTCGTGGCCGAGCAGGAACGGGAACTCGTCGTTGATGCCGCCCTCGCGGTAGTGCAGGTCGGTGTGGCAGACCCCGCAGGCCTGCACGTCGACGACGGCCTCGCCCGGGCCCGGGTCGGGCACCAGGACCGTCTCGACGCTGACCGGTGCTCCCTTGCTGCGGGCGACGACGCCCCTCACCTCGTAGGCCATGCGCCGAGCCTAGAGGCGGCGCCCCGGCCGTCGTCCGGTCGCGCGGGACGGGATGCCGCGCAACGGTCCGGTCACGCTCGACGCGCGGGTTCCCGGAGGGGGACGTAGCGTTCGTCACTGTTTTCCTGCCAACAGGGCCGCCCGGCCCCGCCGAGCGGAGGTCCCCCGTGGCGCTACCCGGCTTCCTGCGGCGCGAGCGCATCGTCGCCCGCCCCGGATTCAACCGGTGGCTCATCCCGCCCGCGGCGCTGGCGGTGCACCTGTGCATCGGCCAGGCGTACGCCACCAGCGTCTACAAGAACGCCCTGGTCGACCACTTCGCGGTCTCGCAGACGGCGATCGGCATCGTCTTCTCGATCGCCATCGTGATGCTCGGCCTGTCGGCCGCGCTGTTCGGCACGTGGGTGGACAGGAACGGCCCCCGCGCCGCGATGTTCACCTCGGCGTGCTTCTGGGTGTCCGGCTTCCTGGTCGGCGGCCTGGGCATCGAGACCGGCCAGCTGTGGCTGCTGTACCTCGGTTACGGCGTGCTGGGCGGCATCGGCCTGGGCATCGGCTACATCTCGCCGGTGTCCACGCTGATCAAGTGGTTCCCCGACCGGCCGGGCCTGGCCACCGGCATGGCGATCATGGGCTTCGGCGGTGGCGCGCTCATCGCGTCGCCGCTGTCCCGCCAGCTCATGAGCTGGTACGACCCCAGCTACGACGGCACGGCCGGCACGGTGCCCAACGGCGAGGCCGTCGCGGCGCTCTTCTTCACCTTCGCCGCGCTCTACCTGGTCTTCATGATGTTCGGCGCCTTCATCGTGCGGGTTCCGGCCGAGGGCTGGAAGCCCGACGGCTTCGACCCCTCGACGGTCAAGCAGAAGGCGCTCGTCACCACCGAGAGCGTCTCGGCGCGCAACGCCGTCAAGACCCCGCAGTTCTGGCTGCTGTGGACCGTGCTGTTCTGCAACGTCACCGCGGGCATCGGGATCCTCGAGCAGGCCAGCCCGATGATCCAGGACTTCTTCCGCGACGGGGACACCTCCACGGTCGCCGCCACCGCGGCCGCGGGCTTCGTCGGCGTCCTGTCGCTGTTCAACATGGCCGGCCGGTTCGTCTGGTCCTCGACGTCGGACTACATCGGCCGCAAGCCGATCTACATGGTCTACCTGGGCGTCGGCCTGGTGCTGTACATCGCCCTGGCGACCATCGGCAGCAGCGCCACCTGGCTGTTCGTGCTGCTCGCCGCGGTGATCATCTCGTTCTACGGCGGCGGGTTCGCCACCATCCCGGCCTACCTGCGCGACCTGTTCGGCACCTACCAGGTGGGCGCCATCCACGGCCGGCTGCTCACCGCGTGGGCGGCGGCCGGTGTGGCCGGGCCGCTGATCGTCAACAGCGTCCTCGACACCCAGGGCGAGCCGGGCAGCCTGGTCGCGGCCAACTACCGGCCGGCGCTGTTCATCATGGTCGGCCTGCTCGCCGTCGGGTTCGTGGCGAACCTGCTGGTGCGGCCGGTCGACAGCAAGTGGCACGAGCCGCACCGCGACGCCTCCGGCGCCGCCACCCCGACCCCGGAACGGAGCGCCGTCCGATGAGCACGTCGATCTCGAAGGAGCAGTCGGCCGACGGGCAGCGGCCGGTGCACACCCCGACCGGGCTGATCGCCTTCGCGTGGACGCTGGTCGGCGTGCCGCTGGCCTACGGCCTGTACCAGACGGTCAAGACGGCGCTCACCCTCTTCACCGGCTGAGCCGCTCCTCCCTCCCCGCGCGCAGCCGGCCGAGCACGTGCTCGGCCAGCTGCGCGCGGGCGTGTGGGGCCGCCGACGCGAGGAACAGGAAACAGTCGGTGACCTCGAGCTCGAGCAGGACGGGGCCGGCGTCCCCCGGGATGACGTCGACGCGCGCGTAGGACAGCGCGCCGCGGCCGCCGGGCACCGCACCGAGGGCGGCCCGGGCGACCGCCAGCTGGGCGGCGTCCGGGTCGACCGGCCGCACCGTGCCGAGCACGTCGGCGACCACGACCGGGCGGCGCACCCCCGCGCCGGCGAGCAGCGGCTCCCGGCGGACGGCGTGGGAGAACTCGCCGGCCAGGAACACCATGCTGGTCTCACCGGCGGTGTCGATGCCGGGCAGGTAGGGCTGCACCATCACCGTCCGGCCCTGCGCGTGCAGCGCCGCGACGAGGGCCGTCGCCTCCGGGTCGGCCAGGCTGCCGAAGCGCCCGGTGTCGGCGGCGCTGCCACTGACGGCGGGCTTCACGACGACGTCCCCGGCGCCCGCGGGGCCCGCCGACGTCTCCCCCGGTTCCAGGAAGACCGTGGGGACGGTCGGCACCCCGGCGCCCGCCAGGTCCCCCAGGTAGCGCTTGTCGGTGTTCCAGGCCAGCACCCCGGCCGGGTTGACCGTCGGCGGGCAGGCGCGGGCCCAGGACACGAAGGCGTCCCGGCGGAGCGGGTAGTCCCAGGTGCTGCGCACCAGCACCCCGTCGAACGCCGCCCAGTCGACGCCGGGGTCGTCCCAGACGGCGGGGACGGCGTCAGCCCCGGCCGCGTCCAGGGCGGCCAGGAGCAGCGGCCCGTCCTCGTCGAGCTGCGGCGCCGTCCGGCACGTCGCCACCGCCACCCGCATCCGCGTCATGCCGTCCTCCCGGGACTCGACCGGTCGGGAGGCTACGGGCGGGGTCCGACAGGCCGGCCCGGCCCCGGAGGGCCTTTGTAGCGCTAGTGGCCCCTCAGGGGGCGCAGGGGCAGGTGCTCGGAGAGGTCGGCGCGGTTGCCGCTCGCGCTGACCGACCCGGCGGCCACCGCCTCGGCCCAGCTCAGCTCGCCGGTCGCCAGCCGCAGCCACGTGGCGGCGTCGGTCTCCACGACGTTCGGCGGCGTCCCCCGGGTGTGCCGCGGCCCCGGGACCAGTTGGACGGCGACGTGCGGCGGCACCCGCAGCTCCACCGAGCGCCCGGGCACCTGTTGGGCCAGCCAGCGGGTGCTCGTCTTCACCGCCGCGCCGAGCACCGACCGCGCCGGCTGCCCGGCCTCCCCCGCCAGCCACGGGCGCACCGCGTCGACGGCGGCCCGCAGCTCGTCGGCGGGGATCGGCTGCGCGGGCATCAGCTCGTCGGGACGGTCCCCGCCGGGACGCTGCCCACGGTCGCCTCGGGGGTACCGAACAGGGCCGGGAGGGTCGCCGTCCAGGCCGCGCGCAGCTCGTCCAGCGGCAGCGCGGCGATCCCCTCGACGGCGAGCGTGTCGCCGCCGGTGGTGCCGAGCTCGGTGACGGGGACGCCGGCCCACTCCGCCGTGGTCCGGACGGCCTCGGGGTCGGTCGTGGTGACCACGGCGCGGGCGCCGGACTCGCTGAACAGCGCGGTGAACGGGTCGTCCCCGAGCTGCAGCGTCGCGCCGGTGCCGTACCGGAGCGCCGACTCGGCCAGCGCCTGGGCGAGGCCGCCGTCGGCGAGGTCGTGCGCGGAGGTGACCAGGCGCTCGCGGCCCAGCGCGCCGAGCACCTCGCCGAGGGAGCGCTCGGCCTCGAGGTCGACGGCCGGCGGGCGGCCGCCGAGGTGGCCGTGGACGACCGACGCCCACGCCGAGCCGCCGAACTCCGGCCGGGTCTCGCCGAGCAGCAGCACGGTCTCGCCGGCGGCGCGCCAGCCGGTGGGCACGCGGGTGCGGACGTCGTCGTGCACGCCCAGCACGCCGATGACCGGCGTCGGGTTGATGGCGACGTCGCCGGTCTGGTTGTAGAGGCTCACGTTGCCGCCGGTGACCGGCAGGCCGAGGGTGCGGCAGGCGTCGGCGAGGCCGCGGACGGCCTCGGCGAACTGCCACATGACCTCGGGCTCCTCCGGGGAGCCGAAGTTCAGGCAGTTGGTGACCGCCAGCGGGCGGGCGCCGCTGACGGCGACGTTGCGGTAGGCCTCGGCCAGGTTGAGCTGCGCGCCGGCGTAGGGGTCGAGACGGGCGAAGCGGGCGTTGCCGTCGAGGGCCAGCGCGATCCCGCGGGAGCTCTCCTCGTCGATGCGGACCACGCCGGCGTCGTCGGGCTGGGCGAGCACGGTGTTGCCGCGCACGTAGCGGTCGTACTGCTCGGTGACCCAGGTCTTGTCGGCGCCGTCGGGGCTGGCGACGACGGCCAGCCAGTGCGCGGTCAGCTCCTCCGCCGTGGCCGGGCGGGGCAGCGCGGCGGCGTCGTCGGCGTGCAGGGCGTCGAGGTCGGCGGGGCGCCGCATCGGCCGCTCGTACACCGGGCCCTCGTGGGCGACGGTCCGCGGCGGGACGTCGACGATGCGCTCGCCGTGCCAGTCGACGGTGAGCCGGTCGCCGGCGGTGACCTCACCGATGACGGTGGCCAGCACGTCCCACTTCCGGCAGACGGCGAGGAAGGCGTCGACCTTGTCCGGCTCGACGATCGCGCACATCCGCTCCTGCGACTCGCTCATGAGGATCTCGGCGGGCGTCAGGGTGCTGTCGCGCAGCGGGACGCGGTCGAGGTCGACGTGCATGCCGCCGGTGCCGGCGCTCGCCAGCTCCGAGGTGGCGCAGGACAGCCCGGCGCCGCCGAGGTCCTGGATCCCGGTGACCAGGTCCTGGGCGAAGATCTCCAGGCAGGCCTCGATGAGCAGCTTCTCGGTGAACGGGTCGCCGACCTGGACGCTCGGCCGCTTGGCCGGGCCCTCGGCGTCGAAGGTCTCCGACGCCAGCACCGACACCCCGCCGATGCCGTCGCCGCCGGTGCGGGCGCCGAACAGGACGACCTTGTTGCCCACGCCCTCGGCCTTGGCCAGCCGCACGTCCTCGTGCTTCATGACACCGACGCACAGGGCGTTGACCAGCGGGTTGCCCGCGTAGCAGTCGTCGAAGAGCAGCTCGCCGCCGATGTTGGGCAGGCCCAGGCAGTTGCCGTAGCCACCCACGCCGGCGACGACGCCGGGCAGGACGCGCGCGGTGTCGGGGGCGTCGGCGCGGCCGAAGCGCAGCGAGTCCATGACGGCGACGGGGCGGGCGCCCATGGTGAGGATGTCGCGCACGATGCCGCCGACGCCGGTGGCCGCGCCCTGGTAGGGCTCGACGTAGCTCGGGTGGTTGTGCGACTCGACCTTGAAGGTGACCGCGTAGCCGTCGCCGACGTCGACGACGCCGGCGTTCTCCCCGATCCCGACGAGCAGGTGCTCGCTGGGCGGCAGGTCGCCGAACTGCCGCAGGTGCACCTTGGAGCTCTTGTAGGAGCAGTGCTCGCTCCACATGACCGAGTACATGGCCAGCTCGGCGGTGGTCGGCCGGCGGCCGAGGATGTCGCGGATGCGGGCGTACTCGTCCGCCTCGAGCCCGAGCTCGGCGAAGGGCTGCTCGACGTCGGGCGTGCCCTCCGCGAGCGGGACGGTGTCGAGCTGGTGCGACAGCGGGCCGGGCCCGGTGTCGAGGTCGGAGAGACCGGCGGTGGCCGACTCGGTCATGCGCTGACGACCGCCTTCAGGACGCTGGTGAAGAAGCCCAGGCCGTCGGTCGAGGGGCCGGTGAGGTCCTCGACAGCGTGCTCCGGGTGGGGCATGAGGCCGACGACGCGGCCGTCCTCGCTGGTGACGCCGGCGATGTCGCGCAGGCTGCCGTTGGGGTTGCCGCCGACGTAGCGCACCGCCACCCGGCCCTCGCCCTCGAGCCGCTCCAGCTCGGCCGGGGCGGCGACGTAGCGGCCCTCCCCGTTCTTGACCGGCACGACGATCGTCTGGCCCTCGCCGTAGCTGCTGGTCCAGGCGGTGTCGGCGCGCTCGATGCGCAGCTGCTGGTCGCGGTTGCGGAAGTGCAGGTGGCTGTTGCGGGTGAGCGCGCCCGGCAGCAGGCCGGCCTCGCACAGCACCTGGAAGCCGTTGCAGATGCCGAGGACCGGCATGCCCTTCCGCGCCCGGTCGACGACGTCCTGCATCAGGGGCGCGCGGGCGGCGATGGCACCGGCGCGCAGGTAGTCGCCGTAGGAGAAGCCACCGGGCAGGACGACGGCGTCGACGTCCCGGAGGTCGTGGTCGGCGTGCCACAGCGCGACCGGCTCGGCGCCGGCCAGGCGCACCGCGCGGGCGGCGTCGACGTCGTCCAGGGAGCCCGGGAAGGTGATGACACCGATGCGCACGGGGGTCCTTCTCAGTCGGTGGGGAGGTGCAGCTCGACGTCCTCGATGACCGGGTTGGCCAGCAGCGTCTCGGCGATCTGCTCGAGGTCGGCGCGGCTGAGGGAGCCCTCGACGTCGAGGACGAAGTGCTTGCCCTGGCGCACGCCGGTCACCTGGGTGTGGCCCAGCCGGCCGAGTGCGCCGAGCACCGCCTGCCCCTGGGGGTCGGAGATCTCCGGCTTGAGGACGACGTCGACGACCACCTGGGGCACGGCTCCCGAGCCTACCGGTCGCCCGGCGGCACCTTCCCGGCCCGGCGGGTCAGCCGGCGTTCGACTTGAGGAACGGCGCGGTCCGCCGAGGGAGGGGGGTGCGCCCGATCACCGCCGCCGCGGCTGCCGCCGTCCTGGTGGCCCTGACCGCGACCCCCGCTCTCGCCGAGACGACCGGCGGCCCGCCCGTGGCCGTCGACGACGCCGTGTCACTCCGCAACATCGCGACGTCCCAGTGGGTCCACCCGCTCGACAACGACAGCGACCCCGACGGCGACCGGCTGACCTACACCGCCGTCACGCCGGGGACCAAGGGCACGACGTTCGTCGACAGCCGATACCCGAGCTACCTGAACTATCGACCCCACCCAGGGGCCACCGCGGGCACCGACTCGTTCACGTACACGGTCACCGACGGGAACGGCAACACCGCGACCGGCACGGTGACGGTCACTCTCTGGGACGAACTCGCCCCGCCCTCCGGCCTCAGCATCCAGGAGGCCGGCCCAGGTGCCGTGACGCTCACGTGGCCCGCAGTCCCGGGCGCGACCAGCTACCGCGTACACGGCAACGGCGGCGCAGTGACCACGGCGGGACCCTCGTTCACCGCCACCGGGCTCTCGGACGCGACCTTCTACGCGTGGTACGTCGGCGCCGTCAACGGTGGCGGTTTCGAGAGCTCCTGGTCGCCTCAGGGCGTCTACCGCGGATCGCGCTTGGCCACGCCGTGGGACGTGAGGGTGGACGGCACCGCCGATCCCACCGCCCTGTCGCTGAGCTGGGACGGCGAGAGCGACGGCCCGTGGAACGTCTACCGCGACGGCCTGCTGCTGACCACCGTCACCGACAAGGAGTACCTGGACACCGGCCTGGTGACGGATCGCGCGTACAGCTACCAGGTACAGAACGGCGGCCTGTCGACCTCCACGACGGTGTACCCGCCCAGCCTGCTCTCCGGCCCCGTCACCGGAACTCCGCGGCTGCTGAGTTCCATCGGGCTGCTCCACGTGGACCTCGGGGGCAGCGGAGGCCCCCTCGGGCCGGTCACGGTGCCGGAACGCGCGATCCCCGGCGGGCGGCAGCAGGACCACAGCCACGGCGTCATCGTGCAGCGGGACGGTGAGGACCCGTTCTCCGTGCGGGACGCGTCGGCCACGGAGTACGCCTCCGCGGGAGGCGCCGCGGGCGATCTCGGCTTCCCGTTGATGGAGAGCGAGTGCGGGCTGCGGGACTTCGGCTGCTTCCAGCTGTTCGAGGGCGGCAGCATCTGGTCCTCCTCCTACACCTCCACCCGCGTCGTCCGGCAGGTCATCGAGGACGGCTGGGCCGCGACCGGCTACGAGGAGGGCCCGCTCGGGTACCCGACCGTCCCCCAGGTGGTCATCCGGGGCGGCGTCATGCAGCGCTTCGAGGACGGCGGCGTCTACTGGAGCCCGGCCACGGGGTCGCACGGCGTGAGCGGGCCGATCTGGGACACCTGGTCCGCGACCGGCTGGGAGTTCGGCGCGCTGGGCTACCCGGTCACCGACGAGGTGTGCGGCCTGCGCGACGGCGGCTGCTTCCAGCACTTCCAGCGGGGGTCGATCTACTCCACCCCCGGCACGGGCACGCACGCGGTCCTCGGCGGCATCCGGGACTCCTGGGCGCGGGCCGGCTGGGAGCACAGCCCGCTGGGCTACCCGGTCACCGGGCAGGTCTGCGGCCTGCGCGACGGCGGCTGCTTCCAGCACTTCCAGGGCGGCTCGGTCTACTCCACCCCGGCCACGGGCGCCCAGCACGTGCTCGGTGGCTTCCGGGACGCGTGGGCGAGGGCGGGCTGGGAGCACAGCCCGCTCGGCTACCCCGTGACCGGGCAGGTCTGCGGCCTCCGGGACGGCGGCTGCTTCCAGCACTTCCAGCGCGGCTCGATCTACTCCACCCCCGCCACCGGCCCCCAGCTGCTGCTCGGCGGCATCCGCGACGCCTGGGCGCGGGCCGGGTGGGAGCACAGCCCGCTGGGCTACCCCGTCTCCGGGCAGGTCTGCGGCCTGCGGGACGGCGGGTGCTTCCAGCACTTCCAGCGGGGGTCGATCTACTCCACCCCCGCCACCGGCCCCCAGCTCGTGCTCGGTGGCTTCCGGGACGCGTGGGCGAGGGCGGGCTGGGAGCACAGCCCGCTCGGCTACCCCGTCTCCGGGCAGGTCTGCGGCCTGCGCGACGGCGGGTGCTTCCAGCACTTCCAGCGCGGCTCGATCTACGCCACGCCCCGGACCGGCGCCCAGCCGGTGGTCGGCGCCGTCCGGGACGCGTGGGCCCGCGCCGGGTGGGAGCACAGCCGGCTCGGCTACCCGCTGGCCGCCGAGACGGCCTCGGGGTCCATCCGCCAGCAGCGGTTCCAGGGCGGCACGATCACGGTCGACCTCGCGACCGGGCGCACCCGCATCGGTTGAGCGACGCGGCCGCCGGTCAGCCTGGGTCCGCAGCGGGCTCAGGCGAACCGGCGGCCGGTCAGCTGCTCGTAGGCGGCGACGTAGCGCTCGCGGGTGGCGGCCACGACGTCGTCGGGCAGCTCCGGAGGCGGGGAGACGCGGTCCCACCCCGACGACGTGAGCCAGTCGCGGACGTACTGCTTGTCGAACGAGGGCTGGGGCGCGCCCGGCGCCCACGACGACGCCGGCCAGAACCGCGACGAATCGGGCGTGAGCACCTCGTCGCCGAGCACCAGGCCGCCGTCGGCCCCGAGCCCGAACTCGAACTTGGTGTCGGCCAGCACGATCCCCGCCGCCGCGGCGATCTCGGCGCCCCGGCGGTAGAGCGCCAGGGTCAGCTCGCGCAGCTCGGCGGCCCGGCCGGCGCCCACCAGCGCCTCCACGCGGGCGAAGTCGATCGCCTCGTCGTGCTCGCCCACCTCGGCCTTGGTCGACGGCGTGAACACCGGCTCCGGCAGCCGCGAGCCCTCGACCAGCCCGGGCGGCAGGGCGACGTCGACGATCGCGCCGGTGCGCTCGTACTCCTTCGTCCCCGAGCCGGACAGGTGGCCGCGGGCCACGCACTCCACGGGGAGCATGTCCAGCCGCCGCACGAGCATCGCCCGCCCGGCCACCGACGCCGGCACGTCGTCGGCCGACACCAGGTGGTGCGACGCCCCGAACGAGGTCAGCACCGGCGCCAGCTGCTCGAACCACCACACCGACAGCGCGGTGAGCACCCGCCCCTTGTCGGGGATCGGCGTCGGCAGCACGGAGTCGTAGGCCGAGATCCGGTCCGACGCCACGAGCAGCAGCCGGCCGTCCCCGGCGTCGTAGACCTCGCGCACCTTGCCGCGCGCGACGAGGGGCAGGTCGACCGTCACGACAGCGCGGCCAGCCGGTCGAACAGCGGGCCGAGGTTGCGCACGTAGCCCTCGGGGCGGCAGATCTCGTCCAGCCGCGCCTCGTCGAGGGTCACGCCCGAGGCCTCCGCGCGGGACCGGAGGGTGGACCGGAACGGCGTCCCGGAGTTCCACGTCTCCATCGCCGCGCCCTGCACCAGCGCGTAGGCGTCCTCGCGGGACAGCCCGGTCTCCACGAGCTCGAGCAGCACCGCGGAGGTGTAGATGAGCCCGCCGGTGAGGTCGAGGTTGGCGCGCATCCGGTCGACGTCGACGACCAGGTCCTCCACCAGGCGGGCGGTGAGGTCCAGCAGGTAGTCGGTGGTGATCGCCGCGTCGGGGAGGAACACGCGCTCGGTGGAGGAGTGCGAGATGTCCCGCTCGTGCCACAGCGGGATGCCCTCCATCACCGGGACGACGGCGGCGCGCACCACCCGCGCCAGCCCGGCGATGCGCTCCGAGCGGATCGGGTTCTTCTTGTGCGGCATCGCGCTCGAGCCCTTCTGGCCGGAGCCGAAGGCCTCCGAGAGCTCGCGCACCTCGGTGCGCTGGCCGTGCCGGACCTCGAGCGCGACCGCCTCGCAGACGGTCGCGATGACCGCCAGCGCCGACACCCACTCGCTGATCGAGTCGCGGAGGACGACCTGCGTGGAGGCGTCGGCCGGCCGCAGGTCCAGCGCCTGCGCGACGGCGACCTCCACCGACGGGTCGATGAGGGAGTACGTGCCGACGGCGCCGGAGATGGCGACGACGCCGACGCGCTCGCGGGCCGCGCGCAGCCGGTCGCGGGAGCGGGCCGCGGCGAAGGCGAGGTCGGCGACCCGGTGCCCCCACACGACCGGCTCGGCGTGCACGCCGTGCGTGCGCCCGACCTTGAGCGTCTCCCGGTGCGCCAGGCCGTGGTCACGCAGCGCGGCCACGAGCCGGTCGGCCTTGGCGAGCAGCACGTCGGTGGCCTCGGTGAGCTGCACGGCGAGCGCGGTGTCGAGCAGGTCCGACGACGTCATGCCGTGGTGCACGTACGCGGCGGCCGAGCGCGGCTCGGTGTTGTCGGCCCACGCGGTGAGGAAGGCGATGACGTCGTGCTGCGTCGTCTCCTCGATCTCCGCGACGCGGGCGGCGGTCGGCGGCGGGGCGTTGCGCACCGGCTCCACGACGTCGGCCGGCACCCGCCCCGCGGCGGCGTGCGCCTCGAGGACGAGGGTCTCCACCCGGCACCAGAGCTCGTACTTGTGCTCGTCGCTCCAGACCCGGCCCATGTCGGGGAGCGTGTAGCGGTCGATCACGCGGGTACCGCCCGCACCCGGTCAGCTCGTCGAGTCACGGGGCCATCCTCCCGCAGGGCTAGCGTGATCGAACACGCCCCCACGGACCCGGGAGGACCGGCGATGCTGCGACAGGCCAACCAGCTGGTCGCCCGGGCACGGGAGCGCATCCGAGCCGCCGGGGAGCGCGACCCGCACGGCTGGCCGGAGCGCGACGACGACCGGGCCATCCTCGTGCGCGACGACGACCCGTACGACGCCGAGACGGAGTCCTCCACCTCCTCCCCGGCGGCCGACGGCGAGCCCCCGCTGGGCAGCCCGGAGACCGGCGCACCCGACCTCGACGGACCCCTCGCCCCCGGCGGCATCAGCGGCCCGCCCGACGGCGGCCGGCCGCACCGCGCCGCCGAGCGCGGCCGGCGGCTGCTCGGGCCGGGCCGGGAGACGCCGCACGGCGACGCCGCGGTGCCCAGCGGACTCCGCACGGCGGCCGCCTGGTCGTGGCGGCTGATCGCCGTCCTGGCCGGCGCCTACGTGCTGCTCTACGCCGCGGCGTACGTGGCGGTGGTCATCGTGCCGGTGATGGTGGCGCTGCTGCTCGCGGCGCTGCTGCAGCCGGGCGCCGCCGGGCTCGTCAAGCGCGGGTGGCCGCGCTCGCTGGCCGCCCTGGCGATGCTGCTGGTCGGGCTGGCCGTGGTCGCCGGGATCATCACGCTGGTCGTCGAGCGGTTCAGCGCCGGCTTCTCCGACCTCGCCGACCAGGTGAGCCAGGGCCTCGACCAGATCCGCGACTTCGTCGTGGAGACCTTCCCGGTCACCCAGCGGCAGATCGACGACGCCGTCACCACCGCGCAGGACGCGATCGTGTCCAACCAGGAGACGCTGGCCACCGGCGCGCTGACCACCGCGGCGACGGTCGGCGAGGTGTTCACCGGCATCGTCCTGGCGCTGTTCACGCTGTTCTTCTTCCTCAAGGACGGCCGGTCCATCTGGCTGTGGCTGGTCGGGCTGTTCCCCCGTGACTCGCGCGCCTACCTCGACGAGGCCGCCCGCCGGTCCTGGCGCACGCTGATCGCCTACGTGCGCGCGACCGTCGCGGTCGCCCTGGTCGACGCCGTCGGCATCGGCATCGGGCTGGCGATCCTCGGCGTGCCGCTGGTGATCCCGCTGGCCGCGCTGGTGTTCCTCGGCGCCTTCATCCCGATCATCGGGTCGTTCCTCGCCGGGTCGATCGCGGTGCTGGTGGCACTGGTCGCCGTCGGCCCGATCAAGGCGCTGATCGCGCTGGCGATCGTCGTGCTGGTCATGCAGCTCGAGGGGCACGTGTTGCAGCCGCTGCTGCTCGGCAAGGCGGTCCACGTGCACCCGCTGGCGGTGGTCCTGGCGATCGCGGCCGGCCTGCTCGTCGCCGGGATCTTCGGCGCGCTGATCGCGGTACCCGTGGTGGCCTGCGCGAACGTGGCGGGCACCTACCTCGCCCGGAGGCACGACGGCCCGCGCCCGCCCGAGCCCCGGCCCGAGCGGGCGAAGCCGGCGGTCGGCGTCCGCGGCTAGGGCGCGTCCCCGACCGGCGCGTAGGCCTCCGGGTGCGCGGCGAGGTGGGCACGGAACGCCTGCTCGATCGTCGCGTCCCACTCGGGCAGCGCGGCGTCGTAGCGCCGGCCGGCCTCGACCTCGAGCCGCTCGGCCGCGTCGAGGTCGTCCTCCCGCAGCACGGCGGCCTGCCGGGCGACGTCCTCCACCGCGTCGGCGGCCACCTCCAGCCCGAGCAGCCGGAAGCCGGCGACGGCGGCGGCCCGTTGCCCCGGCTCGAGGCCCTCGACCGCGTGCAGCAGGCCGCCGTTCATCGCCATCCCGTGGCACAGCAGCACCGCGGCCAGGGCGGCGTCACCGGGGAGGGGAGCCGGTGTGTCCGGGTCGCACGCGCGGTCCCAGACGAGGTCGGCGGGATCAGTCAACGGTGATGCGCCCCTCGACGGCGGCAAGGGCGATGTCGCTGCGCCAGTGCGCGCCGGCCAGCCGGACCGCGGCCACCCGCTCGTAGGCCGCCTGGCGCGCGGCGGCGAGGTCGGCGCCGGTCGCGGTCACCGCGAGCACCCGACCGCCGGCCGAGCGCACCGTCCCCTCGGCGTCCACGGTGGTGCCGGCGTGCAGCACGCCCTCACCGTCGGCGCCGGTGACCGGGTCACCGGTGCGCGGCGCCTCGGGGTAGCCGGCCGCCGCGACGACCACGGTGACGGCCGCCCCGTCGCGCCAGCGCAGCGGCGGGTGCTCGGCGAGGGTGCCGGTGGCGGCGGCGTGCAGCAGCCCGGCCAGCGGCGTCTCCAGCAGCGGCAGCACCACCTGGGTCTCGGGGTCGCCGAAGCGGGCGTTGAACTCGACCACCCGCACGCCGCGCGAGGTGAGCGCCAGGCCGGCGTAGAGCAGCCCGCTGAACGGCTCGCCGCGGCGGCGCATCTCGTCGACGGTCGGCTGCAGGACGGTGGCGAGCACCTCCTCCACCAGCTCGGCCGGCGCCCACGGCAGCGGCGCGTAGGCGCCCATCCCGCCGGTGTTGGGGCCGGCGTCGCCGTCGTCGCGGCGCTTGTGGTCCTGGGCGGGCACGAGCGGCAGCACCGTCGTGCCGTCGGTGACGGCGAACAGCGACACCTCCGGGCCGTCGAGGTACTCCTCGACCAGCACCGCTCCCCCGGCGTCGAGCACCCGGTGCCCGTGCGCTACGGCGGCGGCCCGGTCGGTCGTGACGACGACGCCCTTGCCGGCGGCGAGCCCGTCGTCCTTCACCACGTACGGCGCGCCGGCCTCGTCCAGGACCGTCTCCAGCTCCGCCGCCCCGCCGACCGGCCACGAGCGGGCGGTGGGCACGCCGGCGGCGGCCATCACGTGCTTGGCGAAGGACTTGCTGCCCTCGATCTGCGCGGCCTGCTCGGACGGGCCGAAGCAGGCGATGCCGGCGTCGCGCACCGCGTCGGCGGCGCCGGCGACCAGCGGCACCTCCGGGCCGACGACGACCAGGTCGGCGCCCCAGCCGGTGGCCAGCGCCGCGACCGCCACCGGGTCGGCGACGTCGACCGGCGCGGCCTCCGCGATCGCCCGCGTGCCGGCGTTGCCCGGCGCGCAGGCCAGCGCGGTCACCGCGGGGTCGGACGACAGAGCGACGCACAGGGCGTGCTCCCGGGCTCCGGAGCCGATCACGAGCACGCGCACGGACGGCGACCCTACCGACGCCTCACCGCACCCGGTTCGGCTGCGCCCGCATCGCCCGGTGCAGCGCCTTCACGCGCTGGTGCTCGGCCGCCCGGGCGCGCGCGTCGGCCCGCAGCGCCTGCCGGTGCGCCTCGGCCTGCAGCTTGCGCCAGCCGAGCAGCCGGGCCGGGTCGAGCCGGCCGTCGTCGATGGCGGCGGCGACGGCGCAGCCGGGCTCGGTGCGGTGCGCGCAGTCGCGGAACCGGCAGTGCGCGGCGAACCCCGCGACGTCGGCGTACGCGGTGTCGACGCCCTCGTCGTCGTAGAGGCCGAGCTCGCGCATGCCGGGGGTGTCCACGAGCAGGCCGCCGCCGGGCAGCAGGTGCAGCTCGCGGGAGGTCGTGGTGTGCCGGCCGCGCCCGTCGGCCTCGCGGACCTCCCGGGTGGGTGCCACCTCGTGCCCGGCCAGCGCGTTGGCCAGCGAGGACTTCCCCACGCCCGAGGGCCCCACCATGGCGCCGGTCACGCCGGGGCCGAGCAGCGCCCGGACGGCGTCGAGCCCCTCGCCGGTGTGCGCGCTGACGGCCAGCACGTCGGCGCCCACGGCGTCCTCGGCGACGGCCGCGACCGCCGCCGCGACGTCGTCGCACAGGTCGGCCTTGGTGAGCACGACGACCGGGGTCGCGCCGCTGCCCCACGCGACGGCGAGGTAGCGCTCGACGCGGCGGGCGCGGGTGGGCCCGGCGAGGGCGTCGACGACGAGGACCAGGTCGAGGTTGGCCGCCACCACCTGGGCCGCCGACGTCCGGCCGGCGACGGTGCGGGTGAACGCCGAGCGCCGCGGGAGCAGGGCCACGGCGAGCTCGCCGCGCAGCGCCACCCAGTCGCCGACTGCCGGGCTGTCGACGCCGTCGGGGTCGTACAGCGCGGCGGCCGGGTGCACCCGTCGCTCGCCGTCGGCGGTGAGGACCGTGAGCCGGCCGCGGTCGACCCGCGCCACCCGTCCGGGTGACGTCCCCTCCGGGAGCTGCTCGAGGCGCTCGGGCGACCAGCCGATGTCTGAGAGATGCATCACCCGCCGGATGGTGGACCGCAGGTCAGCGTGCCGTCCTCCCATTTCTCAGCGACGCGCCAGCCGGCGTTCGCCATCCCGACACCTCGGTCGGGTGTTCTAGATGGCATGCACGCGACCGAGTCGCTCGCGACTCACGCACGGGTCCGCACCTCGGGCCCCTTCGTCGTCGGTCACCGCGGTGCCTGTGCGTACCGCCCGGAGCACACCATCGCCAGCTACGAGCTGGCCATCGACATGGGCGCGGACCTCATCGAGCCCGACATCGTCGTCACCCGGGACGGCGCGCTCGTCGCACGGCACGAGAACGAGCTCTCCCGCACCACCGACGTCGCCTCCCGGCCCGAGTTCGCCGACCGGCGCACCACCCGCCGCGTGGGTCGCAAGAAGCGCACCGGCTGGTTCGCCGAGGACTTCACGCTCGAGGAGCTGCGCACCCTGCGCGCCGTCGAGCGCAAGCCGGGGCTGCGCCCGCTCAACACCGCCTACGACGGGCAGTTCGGCATCCTCACCCTCGAGGAGGTCGTCGACCTGGCCCGCCGCCGGTCCACCCCGCAGCGGCAGGTCCGCGTGCTGGCCGAGCTGAAGAAGCCCAGCTGGTCGGCCGAGCGCGGCCAGCCGATGACCGAGCTGGTCGCCGCGGAGCTGCGCCGCCTGGACGCCACCTCCCCCGACGGGCCGGTGGTGCTGCAGTCCTTCGACGCCGCGGCGCTGCGCCGGCTGCGCGCCGACCTCGGCGACGACGGCCCGCAGATGTTCCAGCTCGTCGACATCGCCTCCTCCGACGACCACCTGCTCACCAACGCCGGACTGCGCGCGGTGTCCACCTACGCCCAGGGCATCGCGCCCTGCGTCGACCGGATCCTGCTGCGCGACGCCGACGACACCATGACCGGCGTCTCCGACCTCGTCGCCCGCGCGCACGCCGCCGGGCTGCTGGTCGTGCCGTGGACGCTGGCCGCGGAGAACACCTACCTGCCGCGCCACCTGCGCAGCAGTGACGACCCGGCCGCCGCCGGTGACGCCCGCGGCGCCGCCCGGCTGCTGCTCGCGCTCGGCGTCGACGGGATCATCACGGACAACCCCGACGTCGTCGTCGCCGCCCGCGCCGAGATGGCGACGGCCCAGCCGGTCCGCCAGGCGGCCGCGTGACACTCTGCGGTCCTACCGGACCGCACGCCTCACGTGAGTCGCCCTGCGAGGCGCCGTGAGGAGTGGGGGCCGGAGGCCTCCGCGACCGAGCGGCGGGAAGGGCTCCACGCCACAGGGGACGGCACCTGGCCGCGGTGTCGGCCGGTAGGCCGACGACGTGATCAGTCGAGGAGGTCGTGGACGACGACGTTCTCGTCGCGGCCCGGGCCGACGCCGATCACGCTGATCCGCGCGCCCGAGAGCTCCTCGAGCCGGCGCACGTAGGCCTGCGCGTTGGCCGGCAGCTCGTCGAAGGACCGGCAGCCCCGGATGTCCTCGAACCAGCCCGGCATCTCCTCGTACACCGGCTTCGCGTGGTGGAAGCCGGTCTGCGTCATCGGCATCTCGTCGTGCCGCACGCCGTCGACGTCGTAGGCGACGCAGATCGGCACCGTCTCCAGGCCCGAGAGCACGTCGAGCTTGGTGAGGAAGTAGTCGGTGATCCCGTTGACCCGGCTGGCGTAGCGGGCGACGACGGCGTCGAACCAGCCGCAGCGGCGGTCACGGCCGGTGGTCACGCCGACCTCGCCGCCCTGCTTGCGCAGGTACTCGCCGTTGGCGTCGAACAGCTCGGTCGGGAACGGGCCCGAGCCCACGCGGGTCGTGTAGGCCTTGAGGATGCCGACCACCCGGGAGATGCGGGTGGGGCCGATGCCGCTGCCGGTGGCCGCGCCGCCCGCGGTCGGGTTCGACGACGTGACGAACGGATAGGTGCCGTGGTCGACGTCGAGCAGCGTGCCCTGCGAGCCCTCCAGCAGCACCCACTCGCCCGCGTCGAGCGCGTTCGCGAGCACCAGCCGGGTGTCGGCGATCCGGTCGCGGAGCTGCTCGGCGTAGCCGGCGTACTCCTCGACGACCTCGTCGACGTCGATGGCCTTGCGGTTGTAGACCTTGACCAGCACCTGGTTCTTCTCCACCAGGGTGCCCTCGAGCTTCTGCCGCAGGATCGACAGGTCGAGCAGGTCCGCCACCCGGATGCCGGTGCGGGCCACCTTGTCGCCGTAGGCGGGGCCGATGCCGCGGCCGGTGGTGCCGATCTTGCGCTTGCCGAGGAACCGCTCGGTGACCCGGTCCAGCGCCCGGTGGTGCGGCATGATCAGGTGCGCGTCCGCCGAGATGACCAGCTTCGAGGTGTCGACGCCGCGCTCCTCGAGCCCGGCGAGCTCGCCGATGAGCACCTGCGGGTCCACGACGACGCCGTTGCCGATCACCGGTGTGCAGCCCGGCGTGAGGATCCCCGACGGGATCAGGTGCAGGGCGTACCGCTCGCCGTCGGGCGTGATCACGGTGTGCCCGGCGTTGTTGCCGCCCTGGTAGCGGACCACGTACGGGACCCGGCCGCCGAGGAGGTCGGTGGCCTTGCCCTTGCCCTCGTCGCCCCACTGGGCACCGATCAGCACGACTGCCGGCATCGGGTGACGCACCCCTTCGTCGTCGACACCGGCAGCGACCGGTCTGTCAGGTGGCAGGGTATCGGCATGTCCCTCGTCGAGTTCGACCTGCGCGGTCTCGGGCCCGGGGAGGCACCCGAGCGCGCCGCCGTCGCCGCGGCCGCCGACGCCGGTGCGCTGCTCGTGCGCGGCCCGGTGGCGGCGCTGTCGGCGGTGCTGGCCGCGCTCGTCCGCGCCGGGCGGACCGCCGAGGTCCCGGTGTCGTGGGAGCCCGCCGACGACGCCTCCTCGCGCGGGCTGGCCCGCGACCTGGGCATCGGGACCGGCGCCGAGCGCGAGCTGTCCCTGGTGCGCGACGACCACGGCGGCGTGCTGCTGCAGCACGGGCGCTACGAGGCCGCCGAGAAGGGCCGGCTGCCGCTGGCCGCGCGCCTGGGCGTGCAGGCCCACCACGACGACCAGCGGGTGGCCGACGGGACCGTCGCCCGGATCGAGGTCCGCCCGGACTGGACCGCCGTCGACACCCTCCGCGTCGTCGTCTCCCCGCAACTCATGCGGCCGCCGCGGCGCAGCACCGGCCGGGCGCTGCAGCTGGCCAGCGACCCGGCGCAGGTCACCCGCGACGGCGTCGTCTTCCCCCGGCCGGTCACCCGCTGGACCTGGTACGCCGACGACCGGGTGCGCTG
Source organism: Geodermatophilus nigrescens (assembly GCF_900129495.1). Classification (GTDB taxonomy): domain Bacteria; phylum Actinomycetota; class Actinomycetes; order Mycobacteriales; family Geodermatophilaceae; genus Geodermatophilus; species Geodermatophilus nigrescens. The sequence goes on along the minus strand of NZ_FQVX01000003.1, from coordinate 252,583 downwards.
GCGGCTGCGGCCCTGAGACGGCCCTGAGGCAGCCCTGGGGCGGCCCCGGCGCGACCCCGGGCTGCGGGGACGCGGGAGGGGGCGCGGTCGTGGACACTGGGGAGGCCCCAGCCCCGAGGAGGCCCCGCTGCGCCCGTGTCCGGTGACCCGGTGACCGTCGACCGCCTGCCCTTCGCGCGGGTGTCCCCGCCGCGCCGCCGGGTCCTCGACCGGGTGCTCGCCCGCCCGAGCCTGGCCGCCGTGGTGGGCCTCGCCGTCGTCGTCCTGGTGTTCGGGCTGCGGGTGCCGGAGCTGCTCACCCCGGAGGGCCTGGCCGGCGTCCTGGACCAGGCGGCGCTGCTCGGCATCGGCGGGGTGGCCGTGGGGCTGCTGCTGGTGGGCGGCCACTTCGACCTGTCCATCGGCACGGTGGCCGTGGCCAGCTCGGTCCTCACCGGCGTCCTCGTCGGGCAGCAGGGGTGGGGCGTCTGGCCGGCGCTGCTGCTGTCCCTCGCCTGCGCGCTGGCGGTCGGGACGGTCAACGGCTGGCTGGTCGTGCGCACCGGGCTGCCGAGCTTCCTGGTCACCCTCGCCACCGCGCTGGTGCTGCAGGGGACGACGCTGTCGACGCTGCCGCTGGTCGCCGGGGCGCCGCGGATCAGCGGGCTGGACGTCGCGCCCGGCTGGTCGTCGGCGTCGGCGCTGTTCGGGTCGACGGCGGAGGTCGGCGGCGGCGTCTTCCCGGTCTCGCTGCTGTGGTGGCTGGCGGCCACCGCCGGCGCGGGGTGGCTGCTGTGGCGCACGCGCTTCGGCAACGAGGTGCTGGCGATGGGCGGGTCGCGCCGGGCGGCCGCGGAGCTCGGCGTCCCGGTGCCGCGGACGACGTTCGTGCTGTACGCGCTCACCGCGACCGCGGGCTGGCTGCTCGGCACGCTCGCCCTGGTCCCCGCCGCGAGCGTCGCCGCCACCCCCTCGCTGACCACCGCGATCGACCTCGTCGTCGTCGCCGTCCTCGGCGGGTGCCTGCTGACCGGCGGGTACGGCTCGATGGCCGGCGCCGCGGTCGGCGCGCTGCTCTACGCCGTCGCGCGCAGCGGGTTCGAGCTGTCGGGCTGGGACCCGCGGTGGTCGCAGGTGCTGCTCGGCGTGCTGCTGCTGGTGGCGCTCGCCTTCGGCACGGTGGTGCGAGGGCGGCTGCGCGCCGCGCCGCGCTCGTGAGCACCGCCGCCGGCAGCACCGCCGGCCGGTCCGACGGCGCCCCGCCGGTCCTGGAGCTGCGCGGGGTGACCGTGCGCCACGGCGGCGTGCCCGCCCTCGACCGGGTGGGCATGGCGCTCGAGGGCGGGCGGATCACCTGCCTGCTGGGCGAGAACGGCTCGGGGAAGTCGACGCTCGTGGCGCTGCTGTCGGGGCTGCAGCGGCCCGACGAGGGCGAGCTGCTCCTCGACGGCCGGCCGGTGCGGCTGCGCAGCCCTCGCTCAGCGCGGGCGGCGGGCATCGCGACCGTCTGGCAGGACCTCGCCGTCGCGCCGCTGCTGTCGGTGTGGCGCAACCTGTGCCTGGGCGCCGAGCCCACCCGCGGGGCGTGGCCGCTGCGGCGGCTCGACGTCGACGCCGCCCGCGAGACCGCCGTGCGCGCGCTCGCCGGGATCGGCGTCACCGGCGTCGACCCCGACCAGCCGGTCAGCACGCTGCAGGCCGGCGCCCGGCAGAGCCTGGCCATCGCCCGGGCCGTGCACTACGGCGCCCGCGCGCTGGTCCTCGACGAGCCGACCGAGCCGATGACGATCGCCCAGCACACCCTCGTCGGGCAGGCGGTGCTCGGTGCCCGGGCGCGCGGCCTCGCCGTCGTCCTGGTCACGCACAACCCGCGCTACGCCCACCTCGTGGGCGACCGGTTCCTGCTGCTGGCGCGCGGCCAGGTGGCCGGTGACCTCACCCGCGCCGACGTCGACTCCGACGACCTCACCCGGCTCATGGCCGGCGGCGAGGAGCTCACCGCGCTGACCACCCGCCTGCGGGAGCTGCACCCCGAGCTCGGCGACCGCTGAGCGGCCGCCGGGCCCGGGGGCCCGGGTCAGCCGGCGTCCGGGCCGGCCTTGGCCAGGTGCAGCCAGGTGTCGACGACGGTGTCCGGGTTGAGGGACATCGACTCGATGCCCTGCTCGAGCAGCCACAGCGCGAGGTCGGGGTGGTCGCTGGGGCCCTGGCCGCAGATGCCGACGTACTTGCCGCGCGCCCGGCACGCCTGGATGGCCATCTCCAGCACCCGCAGCACCGCCGGGTCGCGCTCGTCGAAGCGGTCGGCGACCAGCGCGGAATCGCGGTCGAGGCCGAGGACGAGCTGGGTCATGTCGTTGGACCCGATGGAGAACCCGTCGACGTGGTCGAGGAAGGCGTCGGCGAGCAGTGCGTTGGAGGGCAGCTCGCACATCATCACGACCGACAGGTCGTTCTCCCCGCGGCGCAGGCCGTGCGAGGCCAGCAGCTCCACGACGCCCTCGATCTCGGCGACCGTGCGGACGAACGGGATCATCACCTTCACGTTCGTCAGGCCCATCTCGTCGCGCACGTGGCGCAGGGCCTCGCACTCCATCGCGAAGCACTCGGCGAAGTCCTCCGACAGGTACCGGGAGGCGCCCCGGTACCCGATCATCGGGTTCTCCTCCTCGGGCTCGTAGCGCTCGCCGCCGAGCAGGTTGGCGTACTCGTTGGACTTGAAGTCGCTCATCCGCACGATCACCGGCTCGGGGGCGAAGGCCGCGGCGATCATGGCCACGCCCTCGGCGACCCGCTGGACGAAGAAGTCCCGCGGCGAGGGGTAGGCCGCGATCCGCTCGGCGACCTCCTCGCGCAGCCGGCCGGGGAGCTCGTCGAACTCCAGCAGCGCCTTCGGGTGGATGCCGATCTGCCGGTTGATGACGAACTCCAGCCGGGCCAGCCCGACGCCGGCGTTGGGCAGCCGGGAGAAGGCGAACGCCTGCTCCGGCGTGCCGACGTTCATCATGATCTTGGTGGGGACCGGGGGCATGGCGTCGAGGCGGGTCTCCTCCACCTCGTAGTCGACGGCGCCCTCGTAGACGTGGCCGGTGTCCCCCTCGGCGCAGGAGACGGTGACCTCCTGGCCGTCGGCGAGCGAGCGGGTGGCCGACCCGGTGCCGACGACGGCGGGGATGCCGAGCTCGCGGGCGATGATCGCCGCGTGGCAGGTGCGCCCGCCGCGGTTGGTCACGATCGCCGACGCGCGCTTCATGATCGGCTCCCAGTCGGGGTCGGTCATGTCCGCGACCAGGACGTCGCCGGGGCGGAAGTCGCCCATCTCCTCGATGTCGCGCAGCACCCGGACCGCGCCCGCGCCGATCTTCTGCCCGATCGCCCGGCCCTCGACCAGCACGGTGCCCGAGCCGGTCAGCCGGAAGCGCTCGGTGCCGCTGCCCGTGCGCGACTGGACGGTCTCCGGGCGCGCCTGCAGCACGTACAGGCCGCCGTCGACGCCGTCCTTGCCCCACTCGACGTCCATCGGGCGCCCGTAGTGCTCCTCGATGACCAGCGCGTAGCGGGCCAGCTCGGTGACCTCGTCGTCGGTCAGGGACAGCACCCGGCGGTCGGCGGGGTCGACGTCGACGAACTCGGTGGTGCGGCCGACCTCGGTGGAGTCGGTGTAGACCATCTTGGTGGCCTTGTCGCCCACCCCCCGCTTGAGGATCGCGGGGCGCCCGGCGCGCAGGGCGGGCTTGTAGACGTAGAACTCGTCGGGGTTGACCGCGCCCTGCACGACGCCCTCGCCCAGGCCGTAGGCGGCGGTGACGAAGACGGCGTCGGGGAAGCCGGACTCGGTGTCGACGGTGAACAGCACCCCGGAGGCCCCGACGTCGGAGCGCACCATCCGCTGCACGCCGGCCGACAGCGCGACGGTGTCGTGCTCGAAGCCGTGGTGCACGCGGTAGGCGATCGCCCGGTCGTTGTAGAGGGAGGCGTAGACCTCGCGGACGGCCTGCAGCACCGCGTCGATGCCGCGGACGTTGAGGAAGGTCTCCTGCTGGCCGGCGAACGAGGCGTCGGGCAGGTCCTCGGCGGTGGCGCTGGAGCGGACGGCGAACGACAGCGCGTCGTCGTCGCCCACGAGCTGCTCGTAGGCGGTGCGGATGTCGGCCTCGAGCTGCTCGGGGAAGGGCTGGCCGACGACCCAGCCGCGGATCTCCCGGCCCGCGGCGGCCAGTTCGCGGACGTCGTCGGTGTCCAGGTCGCGCAGCCGCTCGGAGATGCGCTCCGCGAGGCCGGTGTCGCCCAGGAAGTGCCGGTAGGCGGTGGCAGTGGTGGCGAAGCCGTCGGGCACGCGCACGCCGGCGTCGGCGAGGTGGGAGATCATCTCGCCGAGCGAGGCGTTCTTGCCGCCGACCTCCTCGAGGTCGCCCATCCCCAGGTCGGCGAACCAGCGGACGTTCTCGGTGCCGGCGTTCGTGCTCGCGGGGCGTTCGGTGCTCACGCGGTCCCTCCCGGGGTTCTGCCCCGCCCGGCGGACCGGCGGTCGCCACCGCGGCGCCGTCCCCGGGCGAGGGTCTGGATGACGACGGCGGCGATCTCCTCGACCGAGGCCGCGGAGGTGTCCACCGTGGGCAGGCGGTGCGCGTCGTACATGGCCGCGGCCTTGCGCAGCTCGGCACGGCACTGCGCCTCGGAGGCGTAGCGGGAGTCCGGGCGGCGCTCCTGGCGGACGCGGGACAGCCGGGTGACCGTGGTGGTCAGCCCGAAGCAGCGGTCGGCCAGCGCGCGCACCGGGCGCGGCAGGTCGGTGGTCTCGAGGTCCTCGTCGACCAGCGGGTAGTTGGCGACGAACAGGCCGTGCTGCAGCGCGAGGTACATGGCCGTCGGCGTCTTGCCGCAGCGCGAGGGGGCCAGCAGGACGACGTCGGCCCGCTCCAGCGCCCGCGAGCTCTGCCCGTCGTCGTGCTCGATGGCGAACTCGACGGCGGCCATCCGGTCGTTGTAGCGGCGGACGTCGCCGACGCCGTGGAGCCGGCGGGCCTCGCGCAGGCCGCGGGCGCCGAGCACCTGCTCGACCCGGTCCATGTGCATGCCGAAGAAGTCGATGACCGGGACGCGGCAGCGCAGCAGCTCCTGGCGCACCTCGTCGACGGCGGCGGTCGTGAACACCAGCGGCGTCACCGGGCCGTCGGCGAGCTCGTCGATCTGCGCGACCACCTCGCGGGCCTGCTCGACGGTGGAGATGAACGGCACGAGCGTGCGGTCGAAGTGCAGCTCGGGGAACTGGATGAGCAGCGCGTTGCCCATCGTCTCGGCGCTGATGCCGGTGCTGTCGGACAGGAAGAAGACCGGTACGGCGGGGACCTCGTCACCCGGGCTCGCTGCGTCGCGGTCCATGCCGCGGGATCGTGCCACGGCCGGGCTGCGCGTGCGGAGCGGCTCCCGCGCGCGGTCCGGGCGGACGTTCCCCGCCCCGGACCGCGCCGGTCAGGTGAAGACGCTGACACCACCAGGGCCCACGAGGAGCCCCACGACGATCAGCACGATCCCCCACAGCAGCTGCTTGCGGAGGATCGCGAAGATGCCGGCGACCACGAGGACGACGGCCAGGATCCAGAGCAGTGTCGCCACGGACACCACCTCCCTGCACGGGCGCCCGGCGGGCGCGTGTTCACGGAGTGTGCTCCGGCAGCGCGCGTCCTGCCTGGTGAGCGGGCCGGGACCGGTCCCGGTCCACCCGACCCGGTGACGCGGGGTGACCGGCCCTCCGCGCACGACGGCCGCCGTCCCCGGGGAGGGACGGCGGCCGCGGTGGGGTCGTGCCGGTCAGGCGGGGGTCAGGGCGCCAGCGTCGGGTCGCAGTCGCGCAGCAGCTGGGTGCAGCGCTCCTGCTCGTCGACCTCGCCGATCGCCTCGGCGGCCCGGGCGAGCACGGTGACGCAGCGCAGGAAGCCCCGGTTGGGCTCGTGCGACCACGGCACCGGGCCGTAGCCCTTCCACCCGTTCTTGCGCAGCGCGTCGAGGCCGCGGTGGTAGCCGGTGCGCGCGTAGGCGTAGGCCTCGATGGTGCGGCCGCCCTCGAGCGCGGCCTCGGCCAGGGCCGCCCAGGCGGCGCTGGCGCGGGGGTGGGCGGCGGCCACCTCGGCGGGGTCGGTGCCGGCGGCCAGCGCGGCCTCGGCCTCCGGGTCGCCGGGCAGCAGGGTGGCGGGCGGCTCGCCGAGCAGGTTGTGCGAGTGCGTCATGGCTCAGGCGCTCGGGCTCTGACCGGCCGACAGCAGGTCCTCGCACGCCTGCTGGACGCGCGCGGCCATCCCGGTCTCGGCGAGCTTCATGTAGGGCCGCGGGTCGTAGGCCTTCTTGTTGCCGACCTCGCCGTCGACCTTCAGCACGCCGTCGTAGTTGCTGAACATGTGGCCGGCGATCGGCCGGGTGAAGGCGTACTGGGTGTCGGTGTCGACGTTCATCTTCACCACGCCGTAGGACAGCGCCTCGCGGATCTCCGACTGCAGCGAGCCCGAGCCGCCGTGGAAGACGAAGTTGAACGGCTTGCTGCCCTCGGGCAGGCCGAGCTCCTGCGTGACGACCTCCTGGCCTTCCTTGAGGATCTCCGGCCGCAGCTTGACGTTGCCCGGCTTGTAGACGCCGTGGACGTTGCCGAAGGTGGCCGCGAGCAGGTAGACGCCGCGCTCGCCGAGGCCCAGGGCCTTCGCCGTGGACACGAAGTCGCCGGGGGCGGTGTAGAGCTTGTCGTTGATGTCGTGCGCGACGCCGTCCTCCTCGCCGCCGACGACGCCGATCTCCAGCTCGAGCACGATCTTGGCGGCCGCGCACTTGTCGATGAGCTCCTCGGCGATCTGGAGGTTCTCCTCCAGGTCGATCGCCGAGCCGTCCCACATGTGCGACTGGAACAGCGGCGCCTGGCCGGCGTCGACGCGGTCCTTGGACAGCGCGATGAGCGGGCGGACGTAGCTGTCGAGCTTGTCCTTCGGGCAGTGGTCGGTGTGCAGCGCGACGTTGACCGGGTACCTCTCGGCGACGACGTGCGCGAACTCGGCCAGCGCCACCGCGCCGGTGACCATGTCCTTCACCCGGGTGCCCGAGCCGAACTCGGCGCCGCCGGTGGAGAACTGGATGATGCCGTCGCTGCCCGCGTCGGCGAAGCCGCGCAGCGCCGCGTTGATCGTCTCGGACGAGGTGCAGTTGATCGCCGGGTAGGCGAAGCCGCCCTCCTTCGCCCGGCTGATCATGTCGGCGTAGACCTCGGGGGTCGCGATGGGCATCCGGGAACTCCTGTCGATCGACGCTGGGCGGCGTCAGTATCTCCCGGGCGCCGGACCCCCGACAGGCCCCCGTCTCACCCGCGGCGGCGGAGCACCTTGCCGGGGTTGAGGAGGCCGGCCGGGTCGAGCGCGTCCTTGATCCGGCGGTGCACGTCGAGGGAGACCTCGCCGACCTCGCGCTCGAGCCACTCGACCTTGAGCGAGCCGATGCCGTGCTCGCCGGTCACCGTGCCGCCGAGCGACAGCCCGAGCGCGAGGATGTCGTCGAACGCGGCGAACGCCCGGGCGCGCTGGCCGTCGTCGGCGGGGTCGAAGCAGATGGTCGGGTGCATGTTGCCGTCGCCGGCGTGCCCGACGACGCCGATCGTCAGCCCGCGGCGGACGGCGATCCCGTCGCAGCCGTCGAGGAACGCGGCGATCCGCGAGCGCGGCACGGCGACGTCGTCGATGAGGGTGGTGCCCAGCTGCTCCAGCGCGGGCAGCGCCATCCGGCGGGCGGCGAGCAGCAGGTCGCCCTCGGCCGGGTCGTCGGTGGAGTGCACCAGCTGCGCGCCGGCCTCCCGGCACAGCTGCGCCAGGGACTCGATCTCGGCGGCCGCCGCCGCTCCCCCGCTGTCGGACTGCGCCACCAGCAGGGCGTGCGCGTCGCGGTTGAGGTCGGCGTGCAGCAGGTCGTCGACGGCGCAGATGCAGGTGTTGTCCATGACCTCGAGCAGGCTCGGCACCAGGCCGGAGGTGACCACCCGCTCCACCACCTGGCCGGTCTGCGCCGTGGTGGCGAAGGTGGCCACCAGCGTGACCGGCCGCTGCGGCGCCGGGCGCAGGGCGAGCGTGGCCTCGGTGATCACGCCGAGCGTCCCCTCGGAGCCGACGAACAGCCGCGCCAGGTCGTAGCCCGCGACGCCCTTGACCGTGCGCCGGCCGGTGCGCAGCACCCGCCCGTCGGCGAGCACGACCTCCAGGCCCAGCACGTAGTCGGTGGTGACGCCGTACTTCACGCAGCACAGGCCGCCGGAGTTGGTGGAGAGGTTGCCGCCGATCGTGCACCAGTCGTAGCTGCTCGGGTCGGGCGGATAGAACAGCCCCGAGCCGGCGACGGCGTCGCGCAGCGCCTTGTTGACCACGCCGGGCTGCACGGCGGCGAGCCGGTCGGCCGGGGACACCTCGAGGACGGCGTCCATCCGCGTCATCACGAGGGTGATCGCGCCGTCGACGGCGTTGCTCGCGCCGGCCAGGCCCGAGCCCGCGCCGCGCGGGACGACGGGGACGCCGTGCCGCGCGGCGACCCGCAGAACGGCGGCGACCTCGTCGGTGCTGCGCGGGAACACGACCGCGGCCGGGGTACCGGCCTCGGCGAGCATCGCCTGGTCGCGGGCGTAGGAGGCGGTGACGTCGGGGTCGGTGCGCACGCCGTCGGACCCGAGCGCGGCGGTGAGCTCGTCGACCCACGCGGTGGCGAGTGTGGTCACCGCCACACCGTACGGCGGGGCGGCGCATGATCAGGTGACCTGATCGTGCTGCGTCCTGGCTCACGGTGGACGGTGAGCCAGGACGCGTGGGGGTGAGCCAGGACGGCGATGCGGCTAGTCGAGGCCGAGGTCGGCGAGGGTGAAGGCGGCGCGGTACTCCAGGCCGGCGGCCTCGACGGCGGCCCGCCCGCCGCGGTCGACGATCACGGCGACGGCGATGACCTCCGCGCCCGCCTCCTGCAGCGCCTCGACGGCGGCCAGCGGGCTGCTGCCGGTGGTGGAGACGTCCTCGACGACGAGCACCGACCGCCCCTCGACGTCGGGGCCCTCGATGCGGCGCTGCAGGCCGTGCGCCTTGCCCGCCTTGCGCACGACACAGGCGTCGAGGAACCCCTCGCCGTCGGCCGCGGCGTGCAGCATCGCCGTCGCCACGGGGTCCGCGCCCAGGGTGAGCCCGCCGACGACGTCGTAGCGCAGGTCGCCGGTGAGCTGGCGCATCACCCGGCCGACCAGCGGGGCGCCCTCGTGGTGCAGCGTGAGCCGGCGCATGTCGATGTACCAGTCGGCCTCCTGGCCGGAGGACAGCGTGACCCGCCCGTGCACGACGGCGAGGTCGACGATCAGCTCGAGCAGGCGGTCGCGGTCGGGCAGGACGGCCGGTGCGGTCATGGAGGCGACCCTAGGCAGCGGCCACGAGCCGTGCCCGGCCCGGCACACGGCGAGGGCCGCCGCCCGACCGGGGGGAGTGGTCGGACGGCGGCCCGTCGGGGACCCCGTCACGCGGACGGGGAGCGGGGTCAGCCGGCGGCGGGGGCCAGCACCTGGTCGACGATGTAGACGGTGGCGTTCGCCGTCTGCACGTTGCCGCAGATGACCGAGGCGGGGGTGCCGGTCACGGTCTGGGCCACGGTGAAGTTCTCGCCCGAGCCCTCGATGGTCACCTCGTCGCCGGCCACGGTGGTGTGGGTGCCGGCGAGCTGGTCCGGGGAGAGCCGGCCCGGGATGACGTGGTGGGTGAGGATCTGCGTCAGCACGGCGTTGTCGGCCAGGACCGCCTGCAGCTGGTCCTGCGGGATCGCCTCGAAGGCCGGGTTGGCCGGGGCGATGACGGTGATGTCCGGCGTGGTGTTCAGGGTGTCGACCAGGTTGGCCTGGGTGACGGCCTGCACCAGCGTGGACAGCACCGGGTTGTTGCTGGCGGCGGTGGCGACCGGGTCGTCGGTCATGCCGGTGAAGCTGCCCTCGCCGTCGGCGGGGACGGCGCTGCAGCCGGCGCCGAAGGGCTCGTCGGACATCATGTCGGAGCCGCTGGTGCTCTCCATGCCCTCCTCGGAGCCCGACGAGGTCTCGCTGCTGCTGTCGCTGCTGGGCGAGGCCGAGCCCTCGCTGGCGGTGCCGCTGTCGTCCGAGCCGCAGGCGCTCAGGGTGACGGCCAGCGTGGAGGCGGTGGCCAGCAGGACGCCGCGGGTCAGGGTGCTCTTCACGTCGGGTGTGCTCCTCGTGTCGTCGTGCTCGTCCGTTCGGGGACCGGGTGGTCCCCGCGGTGGTCCCTCCCGGCCCGTGCGAGGGGTCGGGAGAGGCGTCTGCGGCGCGGGTGGCCGAGACGGTCTGTGGGGGATGTGTGCCCTGCCGGCCGGCTGCCGGCGGGGCGGGGACCGCTACCTCGCGATCACCCGGATGGAGTGCAGGCCGCTCGCCCCGTTCGGGAAGGGCGTGGCCCGCTGGTCGGTCTGCACCTCGCCGTCGGCCGCGGTGGCCCGGACGGTGAGCTGGTAGGAGCCGGGCGCGAAGTCGTACGGGAGCACCCACTGGCGCCACAGGTCGGCGTCGGCCTGCGGGGCGAGCTCGGCCTCCTGCCACTCGCCCTCGTCGACCCGCACCTCGACCCGGGCGATGCCGCGGGTCTGCGCCCAGGCGACGCCGGCGATCGGGCGGCGCCCGGCGTCGAAGGCGCGCAGCGGGGCGGGGGTGTCGATCCGCGAGGCGAGCTTGATCGGCGCCTGCACGGCCCAGTCGCGCTCGACCCAGTAGGCGTCGAAGGCGTCGAAGGTGGTGGCCTCGATGCCGGTCATCCACTTGCAGGCCGACACGTAGCCGTAGAGGCCGGGGATCAGCATCCGCACCGGGAAGCCGTGCTCCACGGGCAGCGGCTCGCCGTTCATCCCGAAGGCGATCATCGCGTCCTCGACATCGAGGGCCGCACGGGTCGGGGCGCCGATCGTCATGCCGTCCACCGACCGGCACAGCAGCTGGTCGGAGTCGCCGGAGACGCCGTGCTCGCGGAGGAACGCGCCCAGCGGGATGCCGATCCAGCGGGCGGTGCCGGCGAGCCCGCCGCCGACCTCGTTGGAGACGCAGGTCAGCGTGATGTCGCGCTCGATGACGTCGTCGCGCTCGAACAGGTCGGCCAGCGTGTGGGTGCGCGGGGAGTCGAACATGCCGGTCAGCTCGAGCCGGTAGTCGGCCGGGCGGACCTGCGGCACGGTGATCGCGGTGTCGACCCGGTAGAAGTCGCGGTTGGCGGTGAACAGCGGCGTCACGCCCTCGACGCGCTCGGCGAGGTCGGCGCCCCGGGGCAGGGCCGCGGCCCGCGACGACGGCGTCGGCAGGGTGAGCTCGCCGCGGGCGTTGCCGACGTCGAAGCGCCGCTGCAGCAGCCGGCCGCCGCCCCCGGTGACCGCGGCGGCGCCGAGCGCGACCCCACCGGTGAGGAAGAACCGGCGGCGGTCCATGCCGGTGCCCTTGCGGTCGGCCATCGACAGGGCACCGCGCAGGCGCTCCATCACGTCGGCGTCGTCGTCCCGCGCGGCCGGCACCGTGGCCGGCGCGGGGGCCGGGGCCGTGGTGGGCAGCGTGAGGGGGGCGAGCAGCGCGAGCAGGGCGACGGCCCCGGTGACGGCGCCGGCCACCGAGGGCAGCGCGTCGAGGACGCCACCGGCGGGGCGGCTGACGGCGGCCGCAGCGCCCAGGAGCCCGAAGAGCGCGATCCCGGCGACGCCGGCCCGGCGGGACCGCAGCGAGACCAGGCCGACGACCAGCGCGTACAGCGCCACGACCACCAGCGTGCCGACGACCAGGGCGATCTTGTCGTTCTCGCCGAAGGTGCGGATGGCGAACTGCTTCACCGGCTCGGGCACGAGGGTGATGACCGTGTCGCCGACGGCGACGACCGGCGAGGACGCCGGCCCGACCAGCCCGGCGACGAGCTCGGCCACGCCGAGGGCCACGGCGGCGGCCAGCAGGCCGGCCAGCGCGGCGAGCAGCCGGCGCGGGCCGCGACGGGCGGGGATCGGGTCCCCGTCCGGTCCGGTGGCCGGCGCGGGGGCCTGCTCGGTGGTCGTCATGCCCTGGGTTCGGGACGATCCGGCGAGCGGTTCACCGATCCCGGTCACGATGGGGTAACGGAGTCGAGCCGTACGGTCACGTCGCCCCCTCCTCCGTCGCGCGCCATCGGATGTCGCACCACACATCCCCTCGGTGGAGTCACTCAAACCAGCGGGCCCGCCCGTTCCCCCGTACGGGGAGCGGGCGGGCCCGGAGGACACCGCGCGGGTCAGCGGCTGCGGGCGCGCTCCCAGCCGCGGTAGCGGTACCAGTCGTTCGACGGCTTGAGGGCGAGGGCGACGATGCCGGCCGCGATGAGCAGCGTCTGCAGCAGCGACAGCGTGGTGAGCAGCCCCGTGGTGCCGGGACCGGCGAGCCCGATCAGCCCGGAGAGCACGGCCAGGCCGCCGAGCACCCAGAGGACGATCCGGGCCCAGTTGCGCCCCTGCCAGGCGAACCAGATGAACAGCAGCTGCAGGCCGATGAAGACCAGCGCCACCACGACACCGGCGGTGATCGCGCCCGCGCCGGCGACGTCGGTGATGCCGTCGTAGTCGGCCGGGTCGAGGCCCTGGTCGATGAGCGCCTGGTCGACGAGCTCGTCGAACTGGGCGAAGGTGACGATCGCGCCGATGACCCCCAGCAGGGTGCTGAGGAGGAAGGCGCCGATGCCGAACCGCACCGTCTGCGGGCGCGCGACGGGCGTCGGGGCGCCCCACGCGTCCGGCGCCTGCGGCGCGGAGCCGTAGCCCCCGTACTGCTGCCCGTACTGCTGGCCGGGGGGCTGCTGCCCGTACGGCTGGCCGTACTGCTGGCCGTACGGCTGCTGCTGGCCGTACGGCGGCTGCTGCTGCCCCCACGGCTGCTGCTGGCCGTAGGGCGGCTGCTGGCCCGGGCCGGGACCCCAGCCCTCCTGCCCGGGCGGGCCCTGTCCTGCGGTCATGTCTCGCCTCCTGTGCGGGGCCCCGGGCCGGCCTGTCCCGGCCGGGGTCCGCGGCGATGATCGCCGACCCCGGGCGGCGGGACCAGCCCCCGCGCAGACGCGGGCCCGCCGCCTCCCCCGGAGGGGAGACGGCGGGCCCGGGAGCTCACTGCGCGCGGGAGACGGTCAGCCCGCTGTCGGCGTCGACGACGTCGGCCGGCCAGTCGACGACGACGCCGTCGCCGTCGCGGATGTCACCGGCGAGCAGCGCCCGGGCGAGCGGGTCGCCGATCGCCGACTGCACCAGCCGGCGCAGCGGCCGGGCGCCGTACACGGGGTCGAACCCGTTGAGCGCGAGCCACTCGCGGGCGGCGTCGGTGACCTGCAGGGTCAGCCGGCGGGCGGCCAGCCGGCGGGCGAGCACGCCCACCTGGATGTCCACGATGCCGGCCAGCTCGTCGCTGCCGAGGGCCCGGAACACCACGACGTCGTCGAGCCGGTTGAGGAACTCCGGCTTGAAGTGCGACCGGACGACGTCCATGACGGCGGCGCGGCGCGCCTCCTCGGGCAGCGACTGGTCGGCGATGACCTGCGACCCGAGGTTCGACGTCAGGATCAGGATCGTGTTGCGGAAGTCCACGGTGCGGCCCTGGCCGTCGGTGAGCCGGCCGTCGTCGAGGACCTGCAGCAGCACGTCGAAGACGTCGGGGTGCGCCTTCTCCACCTCGTCGAGCAGCACGACCGTGTAGGGCCGCCGCCGCACCGCCTCGGTGAGCTGGCCGCCGGCCTCGTAGCCGACGTAGCCGGGGGGCGCACCGACGAGGCGCGCCACCGAGTGCTTCTCGGAGTACTCGCTCATGTCGATGCGGACCATCGCCCGCTCGTCGTCGAACAGGAACTCCGCGAGCGCCTTGGCCAGCTCGGTCTTGCCGACGCCGGTGGGCCCGAGGAAGAGGAACGAGCCCGTGGGCCGGTCGGGGTCGGCGATGCCCGACCGCGCGCGGCGGACGGCGTCGGAGACGGCGCGGACGGCGTCGGGCTGGCCGACCACCCGGCGGCCGAGCTCGTCCTCCATCCGCAGCAGCTTCTGCGTCTCGCCCTCGAGGAGCCGGCCGGCGGGGATGCCGGTCCAGGCCTGCACGACCTCGGCGATGTCGTCGGGGCCGACCTCCTCCTTGAGCATGGACGCCTGCGCGGCGACGTCGTCCTCCGCGGTGGCGAGCGCCTTCTCCAGCTGCGGCATCCGGCCGTAGCGGAGCTCGGCGACGCGGGCGAGGTCGCCCTCGCGCTCGGCCCGCTCGGACTCGGTGCGCAGCCGCTCGAGCTCCTCCTTCACCTGCTGGATCCGGACGATCGCGCCCTTGTCCTGCTGCCAGCGGGCGGTCAGCTCGGCGAGCTCCTGCCGCCGGTCGGCCAGGTCGCTGCGCAGCACCGCGAGACGGTCGAGGGAGGCGGGGTCGTCCTCCTTCGCCAGCGCCATCTCCTCGATCTCCATGCGCCGCACGGCGCGCTCGACCTCGTCGACCTCGACCGGACGGCTGTCGATCTCCATGCGCAGCCGGCTGGCGGCCTCGTCGACCAGGTCGATCGCCTTGTCGGGGAGGAAGCGGGCCGTGACGTACCGGTCCGACAGCGTGGCGGCGGCGACGATCGCGGCGTCGGTGATCCGGACGCCGTGGTGGACCTCGTAGCGCTCCTTGAGCCCGCGCAGGATGCCGATCGTGTCCTCGACCGAGGGCTCGCCGACGAACACCTGCTGGAAGCGGCGCTCGAGCGCCGGGTCCTTCTCGATGTGCTCGCGGTACTCGTCGAGCGTGGTGGCGCCGACCATCCGCAGCTCGCCGCGGGCCAGCATCGGCTTGATCATGTTGCCGGCGTCCATGGCGGAGTCGCCGGTGGCGCCGGCCCCGACGATGGTGTGCAGCTCGTCGATGAAGGTGACCACCTGGCCCTCGGCCTCGGTGATCTCCTGCAGCACGGCCTTCAGGCGCTCCTCGAACTCGCCGCGGTACTTCGCGCCGGCCACCATCGCGCCGAGGTCGAGCGCCATCAGCCGCTTGCCCTTGAGGCTCTCGGGGACGTCGCCGGCGACGATGCGCTGGGCCAGGCCCTCGACGATCGCCGTCTTGCCGACGCCGGGCTCACCGATGAGGACCGGGTTGTTCTTGGTGCGGCGGGAGAGCACCTGCACGACGCGGCGGATCTCGGCGTCGCGGCCGATCACCGGGTCGATGCGGCCCTCGCGGGCGCGCTCGGTGAGGTCGACGGCGAACTTCTCGAGCGCCTGGAAGGTGCTCTCCGGGTCGGCGGTGGTGACCTTCCGGTTGCCGCGCACGGTGCGGAACGCGGCGAGCAGCGTGTCGCGGGTGGCGCCGGCGCTGGTGAGCACGGCGGCCGCCTCGCCCTCGGACCCGGCGAGCCCGACCAGGAAGTGCTCGGTGGAGACGTACTCGTCCCCCAGCGCGCTCGCCTGCTCGCCGGCGGCGTTGACCACGCGCAGCAGCTCGCGGGAGGCGGACGGGGCCTGGACGGTGGCGCCGCTGACGCTGGGCAGGCGGCGCAGCGCGGCCTCGGCCTTGGCCCGGACGTCGGCCGGGTCCGCGCCGACGGCGGTGAGCAGGGGGCCGGCGATGCCGTCGGTCTGCTGCAGCAGGGCGACGAGCAGGTGCAGGGGCTCCAGGGCGGCCTGCCCCCGGTCGACCGCCAGCCGCTGGGCGGCCGCGAACGCCTCCTGCGAACGGGTGGTCAGCTTGTGCTCCATGGTGGGTGCGGATCGTCCTCTCGTCGGCGGCGCCGGGGGCACTGTCCCGGCGGACGGCGTGTCGACAGGTCCAACGGAGCAGGAGTTGAGTCTGTTCCGCTCAACCTCCGCGGACACCGGCGACCCGAAAGGGGTGTGCGCCGACACAACTGCATGCCGCGCGACACGGTTGTCCCTACACTCGAACGCATGACGCAGACCGGCGAGGAAGCCGCCCTCCCCGCTCCCAGCGTGGCGCTGGACGACCAGCTGTGCTTCGCGCTGTACGCCGCCTCGCGGGCGATGACCGCCCGTTACCGGCCGATGCTCGAGGAACTGGGGCTGACCTATCCCCAGTACCTGGTCATGATGCTGCTCTGGGAGGAGGACCAGCAGACGGTCGGCCAGCTCGGCCACCGGCTGGCCCTCGACAGCGGCACGCTGTCCCCGCTGCTCAAGCGGCTGACGGCCGCCGGCCTGGTCACCCGCCACCGCCGCGTCGAGGACGAGCGCTCGGTCGCCATCGCCCTCACCGACTCCGGCCGGGCGCTGCGCGAGCGGGCCTACGCCATCTCGCAGGACATGATCTGCGCGCTCAGCATGGGCGTCGAGGAGTTCTCCGACCTCAAGCAGACCCTCAACGTGCTCACCCACCGGGTCAACGAGGCGCCGCGCTCGCTCTGACGGGCCGGTGGGTTGCCCGCAACCCACCGGGGTAGGGCGCGGGGGTCCGACGCCGGTCAGCAGTGCCGGCCCCTCCGTCCGGAAGGCAGCCATGCCCACGCGCACCGCACGCACCGCCTGGAACGGCACGCTCGAGCAGGGCTCCGGCCAGGTCGAGCTCTCCAGTTCGAAGGCCGGCACGTTCGAGGTGAACTTCCCCAAGCGTGCCGCCGACGAGGCCGGTGGCACGACCAGCCCCGAGGAGCTGGTGGCCGCGGCCCACTCCGCGTGCTTCGCCATGCAGCTGTCGGCCAACATCGCCCAGGCCGGCGGCACGCCGCAGGCCCTCGAGGTCAGCGCCGACGTCTCGCTCGGCCCGGACCAGGCCAACGGCGGCTTCAGGCTGACGGGCATCACGCTCACCGTCCGGGGCGAGGTCGACGGGCTCGACGCGGCCGGCTTCGAGAAGGCCGCACAGGAGGCCAAGGCCGGCTGCCCGGTCAGCAAGGCGCTCGCCGGTGTGGAGATCACGCTGGACGCCGCGCTCGACTCCTGATCCCCCGCACGACGAGAGGGCCCGCTCCCCCACCGGGGAGCGGGCCCTCTCGTGTGTCGCGCGGGCTCAGCGGGCGGTGCCCACCGCCGGGTCGTCGGCGAGCGCGGGCTCGGACTCGCGGCGCAGCCGCTCCTCGCCCGTCTCCGTGCGCAGCGCGACCTCGCGGATCAGCAGGATCGCCGCGACGGCGGCCACCGCGATGACGGCGGACACCAGGAAGATCCGCCCGGTCGCGTCGCCGTAGGAGACCTCGATGAGCCGGCGGATCGGCTCCGGCGCGTCGGCGAGGTCGGCCAGGCCCACGGAGCCCGAACCCGAACCGGCGGCGGCCAGCTCCGGCGGCAGGCCGGCGGCGATGAGGGTGGAGACCCGGCTGCTCAGTACGGCGCCGAGGACCGAGACGCCGATCGTGCCGCCGAGGCTGCGGAAGAAGGCGACGGCGGAGCTGGCCGCACCCAGGTCGGAGGCGGCCACGGTGTTCTGCACGGCCAGCACCAGGTTCTGCATCGTCATGCCGATGCCGACACCGAGCACGAACAGGAAGACGCCGAGCAGGACCATGTCGGTCTCGTGGTCGATGGTGGCCAGCAGGCCGAAGCCGGCGACGACCAGGATCGACCCGGCCACGAGGAACCGCTTCCACCGGCCGGTGCGGGTGATGAGGATGCCCGACACGGTCGAGGAGACGAGCAGGCCGCCGACCATCGGGATGGTGAGCAGGCCGGCCGCCGTCGGCGAGTAGCCGCGGGAGATCTGCAGGTACTGGCCGAGGAAGACCGTGGAGCCGAACATCGCCACACCGATGGCGACGCTGGCGACGATCGCGAGCGTCGTCGTCCGGTCGCGGAACAGGCGCAGCGGGACGATGGGCTCGGCCGCGCGCAGCTCGGTGACGAGGAAGGCGACGATCGCGAGCACGCTGCCGCCGAGGAACAGGGCGGTCTCCAGGGAGGCCCAGGCGAACTGGTTCCCGGCGAGGGTGACCCAGATGAGCAGCCCGGAGACACCGGCGGTCAGGAAGGCCGCGCCGAGGTAGTCGATGCGCACCCGCCGCTTGGTGACCGGCAGGTTCAGCGTGCGCTGCAGCAGCACCAGGGCGACGACGGCGAACGGGACGCCGACGTAGAAGCACCAGCGCCAGCCGAGCCAGCTGGTGTCGACGAGCAGGCCGCCGAGCAGCGGGCCGCCGACGGTGGCCACCGCCATGACGCCGCCGAGCAGGCCGGAGTACCGCCCGCGCTCGCGGGGGCTGATCATCGCGGCCATCGCGATCTGCACGAGCGCCTGCAGGCCGCCGAGCCCGAGGCCCTGCAGCACGCGCCAGCCGATCAGCGTGCCGACCGACTGCGACAGGCCCGCCAGCATCGAGCCGACGATGAAGACGACGATCGACAGCTGGATGAGCAGCTTCTTGCTGAACAGGTCCGAGAGCTTGCCCCAGATCGGCGTGGACGCCGTCGACGCGAGCAGGGTGGCGGTGACCACCCACGTGTACTGGCTCTGACTGCCGCGCAGGTCGGTGATGATCGTGGGCAGGGCGTTCGAGACGACGGTCGAGGACAGGAACGCCACGAACATCGCCAGCAACATCCCCGAGAGGGCCTCGAGGATCTGGCGGTGGGTCATGCGGCCCTGTTGCTCGGCGGGCGCCTCGGTGGGAGATCCCGGCCCGGTGGCGGGCTCGCGGGTGGTGGTCACGGTGGTGCTCCTGGTCGGTTCGGGACGGGGTGCGGCGGACTGCGCGGGGGTGGGGCGCGGGGTCACGCGGGAGCCCCCGCGTGCGGACGGGGGACGGCGGCGCGGTCGAGGTCGGCGGCGAGCCGCTCGAGCAGGTCGCCGAGGCGGGCGGCCTCCTCCTCGGTCCAGCCGGCGAGGGCCTCGGCGGCCCACTCCGACCGGACGGCGCGCGTCTGGGCGATCGCGGCGGACCCGGCGGGGGTGAGCCCGATGAGGCTGGCGCGGCCGTCGTGCGGGTCGGGCCGGCGCTCCACGAGGCCGGACCGCTCGAGGGCCGCGACCTGGCGGCTGGCGACCGACACGTCGACGCCGACCTGGGCGGCCAGCGCGCTGCAGCGCTGCTCGCCGTCGCGCTCGAGCGGCGCGAGCAGCGCCCAGCCGAAGGAGGGCAGGTCGCCGTGGACGGCGTCGGCGGCGCGGGCGGAGACGTGCCGGCCGCTGCGCAGCAGGCGGGCGATGCCGGCGGTCAGCCGGTCCCGGGTGGCGGGAGTGAGGGGCATGGCGTCCTCGGGGTGGTGCGATGAGTGCAGACTGCAACCATACATCCGGTTGGTTGTTGTCTGCAACCAGCTACCCCGTGCACCTGTTCCCACACGCGACGACGGCGCCCGGACCTCGGGGGTCCGGGCGCCGTCACAGCATGGGTTCGGCGGTCAGCGCCGGGTGGTCACGGCCTCTCCCGCGTCGGCGGGGTCGGCGGCGGCCTGCGCCTCACGGGCCTCCCCGAGCCGGTTGAACCGGCCGAGCAGGTCGGCGAGCGTGGTGACGTCGTCGGCCGGCCAGTCGGACATGTCGCTCTCCCAGCGGGCCCGGCGCACGTCGCGGATCCGCGCCAGCCGCGCGGCGCCGTCGGGCGAGGGGCGCAGCACCTGGGCGCGGCCGTCGGCCGGGTCCGGCTCGCGGTCGACCATGCCGAGCGCGACCAGCGAGGCCACCTGCCGGCTGACCGTGCTCTTGTCGAGCCCGAGCCGCGCGACGAGGTCGCTGGCGCGCAGCGGGCCGGCGTCGGCCAGCAGCGCGAGCAGGCCGTAGGCCGCGCCGTCGAGGTCGGGGTGCAGCTCGCGCGCCAGGCGCGCGGAGATGGCGCGGGAGCGCCGCAGCAGCAGGCCGATCTCGCGCTCGAGCCGCACGAAGGTCGCGTGCAGGTCGTCGTCCACGTCCTCCTGCACGACGGCGCCGCCCGCCGGGTTCCCGCTCACCGCGGCTCCCGCGGCCGCCAGACCACGAGCGCCGAGCTCGCCCGGCGCAGCGGGACGAGGTCGGCGCGGCCGAAGGCGGTCCCGAAGCCGGAGGCCGCCGACTCGGCGGCGGCCGCCCGGCGCTCGGCGTCCTCGACCTCGCCGAGCAGCTCGTGCACGCGGCGCTGCAGCGCATCGACCTGCGACTCCAGGTCGATGATCCGCTTGATGCCGGCGAGGTTCACGCCGTCCTCCTGGGACAGCCGCTGGACCTCCCGCAGCAGCGCGACGTCGCGCGGGCTGTAGCGGCGCCCGCCGCCGGCGGTGCGGCCCGGGGTGACCAGGCCGAGCCGGTCGTACTGGCGCAGCGTCTGGGCGTGCATGCCGGCCAGCTGGGCCGCCACCGAGATGACGAAGACGGGTGCGTCCTCGGCCACCGCCCGCGCGCCGTCGGAGTGGCGGCGCTCCCCGGCGCCGGGGGCGCTCACCGGGTGCCCCCGCGCTCACCGCCACGGTCGACGGCGGCGGTGATCTGCGGCCGCGGGTCGCCGAGCTCGGCGTCGAGGGTCTTGAGCGCCCGCTCCCCCTCGGCCGACAGCCGCTGCGGGACGGCGACCTCGACGGTGACCAGCAGGTCGCCGGAGCGGCCGCGGCCGGGGACGCCCCGCCCGCGCACGCGCAGCGTGCGGCCGCTCGCGGTGCCCGCGGGCACCTTGAGGGTCACGTTGCCGTCGAGCGTGGGCACGGTCAGCGTCGTGCCGAGCACCGCCTCGGGGAAGGTGACGGGCACGGTGAGCGTCAGGTCGTCGCCCCGGCGGCCGAAGAGCTCGTGGTCGCTGACGTGCACGACGACGAACAGGTCACCGGCCGGGCCGCCGCGCCGTCCCGGGGCGCCCTTGCCGGCCAGCCGGATGCGCTGGCCGTCCTTGACGCCCGCGGGGATCCGCACGGTGATGGTGCGGGTCTGCGTGGTCACGCCGTTGCCGGCGCAGGTCGGGCACGGGTCGTCGACCACCTGGCCGGTGCCGCGGCAGTTGCGGCACGGCTCGGAGAAGGCGAACGCCCCCTGGCTGCGGCTGGTGACGCCGGCGCCGCCGCAGACCTCGCAGGTGTGCGGCGACGTGCCGGGCTTCGCGCCGCTGCCGGCGCAGGTGGGGCAGGTGCCCGGGCTCTGCATCCGCAACGGCACGGTGACGCCGAGGACGGCCTCGTCGAACGACAGGGTCGCCTCGGTCTCGACGTCCTGGCCCCGGGCCGGCCCGGACGCCGCCTGCGAGCGGGCCCGGGCCGAGCCGGGGGCGGCACCGGTGGCGCCGCCGCCGAAGAGGTTGCCGAAGATGTCGCCGATGCCGCCGGCCCCGCCGCGCGCGGCACCGCCCGCGGCGCCGAAGAGGTCGCCGAGGTCGAACGGCTGGCCGCCGCCCGCGCCGCCGCCCGGGAACCCGCCGGGGAAGCCGGCCCGGGCCCCGGCGCCGCCGGAGCCGAACAGCCGCCGGGCGTCGTCGTACTCGGCGCGCCGCTTGGGGTCGCTGAGCACGTCGTAGGCCTCGGAGACCTCCTTGAACCGGGCCTCGGCGTCGGCGTTGCCGGGGTTCTTGTCCGGGTGCAGGTCCCGCGCGAGCTTGCGGTACGCCTTCTTGATCTCCGCGGCGTCGGCGCCCTGGGAGACGCCGAGCGCCCCGTAGTAGTCCTTCTCGATGAAGTCCCGAGTGCTCATCGGGCGCCTCCTCCCCTCGGGGTCTCCACGAACGGTCCGGGGCCGGTCAGCCGGCGGCCGGGGTCTCCCCCGGCGCACCGCCGTCGGCCGGCGCGTCGGCGGGGGCCGCGGGAGCCGCGGCGGCGCCGGACGGCTCGCTCACCGAGACCATCGCGGTGCGCAGCACGCGCTCGCCCCGCCGGAAACCCTGCCGCAGGACCGTCGTCGCGGTCGGCACCGTCACCTCGTCGGACGTGTCGTGCAGGACGGCCTCGTGCAGCGCGGGGTCGAACGGGTCGCCCGCGACGCCGAAGGACTCCACGCCCAGGCCGTCGAGCAGGCCCAGGACGCGGTCGGCGACCACCTTGAAGGCGCCGGTGAGGTCGCCGTGGTCCCGCGCCCGCTCGATGTCGTCGACGATCGGGAACAGCTGGGCGGCGAACCGCTCGGCGGCTTGGTCGACGACCAGGCCGCGGTCGCGGTCGACGCGCCGCCGGTAGTTGGCGTACTCGGCCGTGACCCGCTGGAGGTCCTCGGTCCGCTCGGTCAGCTGGCGGGCGAGGTCGCCGTCGCCGGTGGCCGGGACGGCCTCCTGCGCGGTCACCTCGGGGCCGGCGGCCGTGTCGTTCTCGGTCATGCGCTCCCCTGGCGATGGGTGGGCTGTCGGTGCCGGGCCCGGCGGGGCGCCGGCCGGCTGCTCGCCGGCCGGCGCCCGCACCGCGCCGCTGACGGGGTCGATCCGCCGCTTGTCACGGATCACGACCCGCGGCTGCTCGTCCCCCTGGCTCATCGGCGGTCGGTGTCCTCGTCGACGATCTCGGCGTCGACGACGTCGTCGTCGGCGGCCGTGGCGCCACCGGCACCGGTACCGGCTCCGGCCGCACCGGCCCCGCCGGGGGCACCCTCACCGGGAGCGCCGGCCTCGGCCTGCTGGGCGTAGAGCGCCCCGCCGACCTCCTGCGAGATGCGCGCGACCTTCTCCTGCGCCGACTTGATCGCGGCGATGTCGGAGCCGCCGAGGGCGGAGCGCAGCTCGGTCAGCGCCTCGCCGAGCTCGTCCTTCTTGTCGGCCGGGATGCGCTCGCCGTTCTCCGCGAGGAACTTCTCGGTCTGGTACTGCAGCGACTCCGCCAGGTTGCGGGTCTCGGCCTCGTCGCGGCGGCGCTTGTCCTCCTCGGCGTGGGCCTCGGCGTCGCGCATCATCCGCTCGATGTCCTCCTTGGGGAGGGCCGAGCCGCCGGTGATGGTCATCGACTGCTCCTTGCCCGTGCCCAGGTCCTTGGCGGACACGTGCACGATGCCGTTGGCGTCGATGTCGAAGGCGACCTCGATCTGCGGGACGCCGCGGGGCGCCGGGGGCAGACCGGTCAGCTCGAACATGCCGAGCTTCTTGTTGTACATCGCCATCTCGCGCTCGCCCTGGAACACCTGGATCTGCACGGACGGCTGGTTGTCGTCGGCCGTCGTGAAGATCTCGGAGCGCTTGGTCGGGATCGTGGTGTTGCGCTCGATGAGCTTGGTCATGATCCCGCCCTTGGTCTCGATGCCGAGGGACAGCGGGGTGACGTCGAGGAGCAGGACGTCCTTGACCTCGCCCTTGAGGACACCGGCCTGCAGCGCGGCGCCGATGGCGACGACCTCGTCGGGGTTGACGCCCTTGTTGGGCTCCTTGCCGCCGGTCAGCTCGCGGACCAGGTCGCTGACGGCCGGCATGCGGGTCGAGCCACCCACCAGGACGACGTGGTCGATCGCGCCGACGGAGATGCCGGCGTCACGGATCGCCTGGTTGAACGGCGCGCGGGCGCGGTCGAGCAGGTCCTGCGTGAGGCGCTGGAACTCGGCGCGGGTCATCGTGACGTCGAGGTGCAGCGGGCCCTCGGCGCCGGCGGTGATGTAGGGCAGGTTGACGTTGGTCGACTGCGCGCCGGACAGCTCGATCTTGGCCTTCTCGGCGGCCTCGCGGAGGCGCTGCATGGCCAGCTTGTCCTTGGACAGGTCGATGCCGTTCTGGGCGTTGAACGTCTGCACCAGGTGCTTGACGACGCGCTCGTCCCAGTCGTCGCCACCGAGGTGGTTGTCACCGGCGGTGGCCTTCACCTCGATGACGCCCTCGCCGATCTCGAGCAGCGAGACGTCGAACGTGCCGCCGCCGAGGTCGAAGACGAGGATCGTCTGCTCGGTCTCGCCCTTGTCCAGGCCGTAGGCCAGCGCGGCCGCGGTGGGCTCGTTGACGATGCGCAGGACGTTGAGGCCCGCGATCTCACCGGCCTCCTTGGTGGCCTGGCGCTGCGCGTCCTCGAAGTAGGCCGGGACGGTGATGACGGCGTCGGTCACCGGCTCGCCCAGGTAGGTCTCGGCGTCGCGCTTGAGCTTCTGCAGGACGCGGGCGCTGATCTCCTGCGGCGTGTACTGCTTGCCGTCGATCTCGGCGGTCTTCCACGTCGTGCCCATCTCGCGCTTGACCGAGCGGATGGTGCGGTCGACGTTGGTGACGGCCTGGTTCTTGGCCGACTGGCCGACGAGGACCTCGCCGTTCTTGGCGAAGGCGACGACCGAGGGCGTGGTGCGCGAGCCCTCGCTGTTGGCGATGACCGTCGGCTCGCCGCCCTCCAGGACGGTGACGACGGAGTTGGTGGTCCCGAGGTCGATACCGACCGCTCGTGCCATGGAGCTGGCTCCTCTTCCGTGTGCGTGCGGGTGGTGCGCTGGGTCTGCTGGGGGTCGGCCGAGGGACCTCCGACCGCCTTGCGCGGGGTCCGCTCAACTTTCCTGCCCACCGTAACGGCAGACCCGCGGGCGGTGTTCCCCGCCCTCCCCCACCTCTCCCCCGTGACACGCCCCACACCGCCGGCCGTCGCAGCACGATCAGGCCGCCTGATCGTGCTGCGTCCTGGCTCACCGCCGACCGTGAGCCAGGAGGCGCTGGGGTGAGCTAGGACGCCGGACGGGCGCCCGCGTCGTCGGCCTCGGCGGGTCGACCGGCGGGACGGTGGACGACGACGAAGCGACGCACCCCGTCGAACGGGGCGGCGAGCAGCGCGGTCAGGCGCGCACGGAGGTCGGCACGAGCCCCCGGACCGACGTCGGCCTGCGTGAGGCGCACCACCCGGATCCCGAGCTCCCGCAACTGGTCCTCGCGGCGCTTCTCCCGCCAGAGGACCTCCCCGGGGTCCCGGCCGCCGTGGGGCTCGGAGTACTTCACCCGACCGTCGAACTCCACGGCGACCGCGGCCTCCTCGTACCAGCCGTCCACCCGGGCGACGAAGCCCCGCGGACCGTGCACCTCGGCCTGCAGGTCGGGAGCCGGCAGGCCCGCCGCCAGCAGCGCCAGGCGCCCACGCGTCTCCAGCGGCGACTCCGCCCGGCCGTCCGCGAGGCCGAGCGCCCGCGCGGCGTCCCCGATGCCCAGCCAATGCGTCGCGCGGAGCACCGCCGCACGCAGGTCCGCCGGGCCGACGAGGCGCCCGTGCAGAGCGGCGTCCATGGCGATGACGGAGTCGGTCAGGTCCCACTCGCGAGCACAGTCGACGAGCGTCCGCGCCGGCGTCGTCACGGGGAGTCCGTGCACCGATCCGACCTCCGCGGCCGCCAGGGACGCGCGCGCGACGACGTAGCCGCGCCCCCGCCGCCACTGCCCCTCGTCCGTCAACCGGACGACCGCCTCGGCGTCGCGGGGCAGGACGACGCCGTGGAGCCGCGCGGCCGAGGCGTGGCTGACGACGGGGCCCGCGCCCAGGGAGGCCAGCACCGCGAAGCAGTCGACGGCGTGACGGCGCCGGTCGTCTCCTTCCGCGTCGCGCAAGTCCCGGGCCTGGATGTAGACGCCGCGACGCAAGCGACACCAGCGGCGGGCGCTGAGCTCCGCCCGGATCTCGTCGGGGCGGTAGCCGGCAGCCACGGCCTCACGAGCGGTGAAGACGCCGGACCTCGGTTCGGCGACGCGCGCCAGCTCGGGATGCATGGCGGGAGTCTCGGGCCATCCGGGCGGCCGCCGAGCCCACCGCAGCCATCTGTGGACACCGCCCGGACGGCGTCCTGGCTCACCGCAGCGCGTCCTGGCTCACCGCCGACCGCGAGCCAGGACGCAGCACGATCAGGCAGCCTGATCGTGCTCTCGGCGCGGCGGGCGTGAGCCGGGTCACCTCCGCGGCCCCGGCGGCGCGCGTGGAACGGACGGCGGGTCTGTTCCACCGCGGCGAAGGTGCAGGTCAGCGCGCCGCCACAGCTACATCCGGCACGGTGCCGAGCCGCCCCGACGGGGCGCGGCGCATCGGGTTACCGGCGAGTAACCTGACCTCCGGCCAGCTATCGTGCTGGGCTGCGCGGGCACAGGCGCCCGCGCGCGATCCGCCGCCGGTCACACGCACCGGTGACGGCGGCGAGACCGCCTCTCGCCGTCCGTGGCGGACGAGCCAACCGACGCCGCGAGGCGTGGGGAGAGGGAATCATGACGGGCCCCCTGCAGATCGTGCTCGGCACGATCAGCGTGCTGTTCTTCATCGTCTCGGTCGTCCTGGCCTACCGGGCCGTGCGCGCCATGGTGCGGATCATCCGCACCGGCCAGCCGGACTCCACCCGGAACGGGCCGGTCGGCCCGCGGCTGAAGACGCTCGTGGTCGAGTCGCTCGGCCACACCCGGATGCTCAAGTGGTCGGCCATCGGCGCCGCCCACTGGTTCGTCTTCGTCGGCTTCTACGGCCTGTTCCTCACGCTGGTCGAGGCCTTCGGCGAGGTCTGGGACCCGGCCTTCCACCTGCCGCTCATCGGCGAGTGGGGCCTGTGGAACCTCTTCGCCGACGTCATCGGCACCGGCACGATCCTCGGGATCCTGTACCTGATCTACCGGCGCCAGAAGGACCACCCGCGCCGGCAGGGCCGCAGCAGCCGCTTCGCCGGCTCCAACGAGGGCCGCGGCTACTTCGTCGAGGCCGTCGTCCTCACCGTCGGCGTCTGCATCCTGCTGATCCGCGCGCTCAAGGTCTCCTCGGACCTCACCGAGGCCCCCACCTGGTCACACCCGGTCGCGAGCCTGCTGGCCACCGTGCTGCCCGACAGCCCCGACCTGCTCAGCGTCGTCGCCTTCGTGAAGATCGTCGTCTCGCTGACCTGGCTGGTCGTCATCAGCCGGATCCTCAACATGGGCGTCGCCTGGCACCGGTTCAGCGCCTTCTTCAACATCTACTTCAAGCGGAACGACGACGGCACCGTCGCCCTCGGCCCGCTGCAGCCCATGACCTCGAACGGCAAGCCGATCGACTTCGAGGACCCGGGCGAGGACGACGTCTTCGGTCGCGGCAAGATCGAGGACTTCACCTGGAAGGGGATGCTCGACTTCACCACCTGCACCGAGTGCGGGCGGTGCCAGAGCCAGTGCCCTGCCTGGAACACGGGCAAGCCGCTGTCTCCCAAGATGGTGATCATGGACCTGCGGGACCACCTGTACGCCAAGGCCCCGTACCTGCTCGGTGAGAAGACGGCGTCGGAGACCGCGCCGGACTACGACGTCCTGAAGCCGAGCGACGAGCAGGTCTGGTCCTCCGGCTACGCCCGCATCGAGGGCACCAACGACGCGCAGGCGCACCGGCCGCTCGTCGGCACGCTGGAGGAGGGCGGGGTCATCGACCCCGACGTCCTGTGGAGCTGCACCAACTGCGGCGCCTGCGTCGAGCAGTGCCCGGTCGACATCGAGCACATCGACCACATCGACGACATGCGCCGCTACCAGGTGCTGATCGAGTCCAACTTCCCGTCCGAGGCCGGCGTGATGCTGCGCAACCTCGAGAACCGCGGCAACCCCTGGGGCGTCAGCCCGAGCACCCGCGAGGACTGGATCAAGGAGATGGACTTCGAGGTGCGGATGGCCGACGGCCCGCTGCCCTACGACGTCGAGTACCTGTTCTGGGTCGGCTGCGCCGGCGCCATCGATGACCGCGCCAAGAAGGTCACCAAGGCCGTCGCGGAGCTGCTGCACACCGCCGGCGTCGAGTTCGCCGTCCTGGGCTCGGGCGAGACCTGCTCGGGCGACCCGGCCCGCCGCATGGGCAACGAGTTTGTCTTCCAGATGATGGCGCAGGAGAACGTCGAGACCCTCAACGGCGTCTTCGAGGGCCGCGTGCCGGGCACCCGCAAGATCGTCACCACCTGCCCGCACTGCTTCAACTCGCTGGGCAAGGAGTACCCGCAGGTCGGCGGCGAGTACGAGGTCGTGCACCACACGCAGCTGCTCAGCCAGCTGGTGGAGGAGGGCCGGCTCACCCCGGTCACCCCGGTCGACCGCAAGGTCACCTACCACGACCCGTGCTTCCTCGGCCGGCACAACAAGGTCTACACGCCGCCGCGGGAGATCCTCGACAGCGTGCAGGGCCTCTCCACCCAGGAGATGCACCGCTGCAAGGACCGCGGCTTCTGCTGCGGCGCCGGCGGCGCGCGCATGTGGATGGAGGAGAAGATCGGCAAGCGGATCAACGTGGAGCGCACCGAGGAGGCCCTCGGCCTCGACCCGGACGTCATCTCCACCGCCTGCCCGTTCTGCATCACGATGCTGTCGGACGCCCTGACGTCGAAGAAGCAGAACGGCGAGGCCGCCGAGCACGTCGAGGTCCTCGACGTCAGCCAGATCCTGCTGCGCTCGATGGCCCCGGTCGGCACGCCCGGCACCGAGCACGGCGCCGAGGTGGGCACCGCCGACGACGACGTCGCCGGCACCGGCTCGGCCGCCACCGGGCACGGCCAGGCCTAGCCCGCACCGCGCACCACCCCGACGGACGCCGTCGGCGAGGCAGCCCCTCGCCGGCGGCGTCCGTCGTCTGCAGGGGCCCGCGCTCCGGTAGAACACGCGTCGTGCTGCTGCACCTGAGGGTCACCGTCCCGCCGGACCGCACCGACGACGTCCGGGACCTGTTCGAGCGCTGCCCCGGGACGGCCCACCTCGCCGTGTTCCCCGGCTCCTCGCTCGACCCGCCGGGCGACCTGTTCCTCGTCGACGTCGCCCGGGAGTCCGCCGACGCGCTGGTCGCGGGCCTGCGGCGGCTGCACGTCGACCGCGACGGCGGGATCACCATCGAGACCGTCGACACCGCCGTCTCCGCCCGCGCCGAGCGCGCCGAGGAGGAGGCGCCCGGCGACGGCTCTGACGCCGTCGTGTGGGAGCAGGTGGTGCGGACGACGGCGGCCGACTCGTCGCTGTCGGTCTCCTACCTGGCCTTCCTCACCATCGCGACGCTGCTCGCGGCGGTGGCCATCGTCAACGACTCGGCGATCCTGGTGATCGGGGCGATGGTGCTCGGGCCGGAGTTCGCGCCGCTGGCCGGGCTCGCCGTGGCGCTCGTGCACCGGCGCCGGGGCATCGCGCGCACGGCCGCCAAGGCACTCGTCGTCGGCTTCGCCGTGGCGATCGCCGTCACCGCGCTGGTCACCCTCGCCGGCCGCGGGCTGGGCTGGTTCGGCCCGGAGGTGCTCGCCATGGAGCGCCCGCAGACCGGGTTCATCACCCGGCCCGACCGCTGGTCGGTCGTCGTCGCGGTGCTGGCCGGCATCGCCGGGGTGCTGTCGCTGACCTCGGCCAAGAGCAGCGCGCTGGTCGGCGTGTTCATCTCCGTCACGACCGTCCCCGCGGCCGCCGACATGGCGGTGGCGCTGGCCCTGGGCGGCGGCACCGAGTTCTGGCGGGCGACGGCGCAGCTGGGGATCAACCTCGCCGGCATCCTCGTCGCCGCGGTGGCCACCCTGGCGCTGCAGCGGGCGCTGTGGCGGCGGGTGCCGCAGGTCGTGCCGCGGCTGGAAGCGACGGACGGCGCCCGGCTGCACGTCTGAGGCGGTTGCACGCTGCACCCAGTGGCGGGCGCCGACCCGGCGGGGCGCACCATCGACGGGTGACCCGCACCGCCGCCGCTCCCCCGACCACCCCCGGCGCCGCCGACCGGCGGCGGGGCCTGGTGCTGGTGGCGACGGCGATCGTGCTGACGGCCGCCAACCTGCGGACGGCGGTCAGCACCGTCGGCCCGGTGCTCGAGGAGATCGAGCGCGGACTCGGCGTCTCCAGCGCCGCCGCCGGCGTGCTGACGACGCTGCCGGTGCTGTGCTTCGCCGCGATCGGCTTCGCCGGCCCGCCGCTGGCCGCCCGCTTCCGGGACGCGCACGTCCTGGCCGGCGCGCTGCTCACCATGGCCGCCGGGCTGGTGCTGCGGGCCGTCGTCGACTCCTTCCCGCTGTTCCTCGCCGGCACCGTGCTGGCCATGGTCGGCGGGGCCCTGGGCAACGTGCTGCTGCCCGGCCTGGTCAAGCGCTGGTTCCCCGGGCGCACGGGCCTGCTGATCGGCGCCTACAGCGCGAGCATGGCCATCGGCGGCGCCGTCGCCGCGGTCTCCACCGCGCCCATCGCCGCCGCCGTCGGCGAGTCCGGCTGGCGCTGGGCGCTGGGCGTCTGGGCGGTGCTGGCCCTGGCCGCCGCGCTGCCGTGGTTCCTCGTCCCGCGCCAGCCCGGCACCGGCCGCGCCGCGCACCGGGCGGTCCGGATGCGCCCGCTGGCGCGCAGTCCGCTCGCCCTCACCATGGCCGCCTTCTTCGGGCTGCAGGCGATGCAGGCCTACGTGGTCATGGGCTGGTCGGCGCAGTACCTGCGCGACTCCGGGCTCAGCGCCGCGACCGCCGGCCTCCTGCTGGGGATCAACTCGATCGTCGTCATCCCGGTGAACGCCGTCGTCCCGTCGCTCACCGTGCGGCAGAGCTGGCAGCGGCCGCTGCTGCTGGGCTTCATGGCCTGCTACGCCGTCGGCTGGACGGGGCTGTGGCTGGCTCCCCGCACGCTCCCCTGGCTGTGGATGAGCGTCCTCGCCGTCGGCATGGGCACCTTCAGCATGGTGCTGGCGCTGATCGGCCTGCGCGCCCGCACGCCGGAGACGGTCGCCGCGCTGTCCACGGTCACCCAGGGCTGGGGCTACGTGGTCGCCGGCACCGGCCCGCTGCTCGTGGGCGTGCTGCGCGGCGCGACCGGCGGCTACACCGGCATGTTCGTGCTGGTCGGCCTCGCCACCGTCGGGCTGACCGTCACCGGCTGGCTGGTCACCCGCGACCGCTACGTCGACGACGAGGTGCCCGGTTGGTCGCCCGCGGAGGTCAGCGCCGCGTCTCCGCGCGGGTGAAGTTGCGGAAGGACCGCGACGGCGTCGGGCCGCGCTGGTCCTGGTAGCGGGAGCCGTAGACCGCCGAGCCGTAGGGGTGCTCGGCCGCCGAGGTGAGCCGGAACAGGCACAGCTGGCCGATCTTCATCCCCGGCCACAGCGTGATCGGCAGGTTGGCCACGTTGGACAGCTCCAGCGTGATGTGGCCGGAGAAGCCCGGGTCGACGAAGCCCGCCGTCGAGTGGGTGAGCAGCCCGAGCCGGCCCAGGGAGCTCTTGCCCTCCAGCCGGGCGGCGAGGTCGTCGGGGATGCTCACCAGCTCGAGGGTGGAGCCCAGCACGAACTCGCCCGGGTGCAGCACGAACGGCTCGTCGCCGTCGGGCTCGACCAGGGTGGTGAGGTCGTCCTGCTGCTGGGCGGGGTCGATGTGGGTGTACCGGGCGTTGTTGAACACCCGGAAGTAGCGGTCGAGCCGGACGTCGATGCTCGAGGGCTGCACCAGCCCCGCGTCGTGCGGCTCGATGCCGAGACGCCCCTCGGCGATCGCGGCGCGGATGTCGCGGTCGGACAGCAGCATGGCGCGGAGTCTAGGGAGACGGCGCCTCACCCCTCCGGGTTCCTCCCGCGCCCGCCGGCTCCACCCCGCCCGCCGGCACGCCGAGGACCGTCGTGCCGGCCCGTCGGGGCGCCGGCCGCCGGCCGGGCGGGGGACCCGGGCCGGCAGGGAGGCGGACGTGTCCACCCTCAGCAGGCGCACGCAGGCAGCCGTGCTCGTGTCGGCCGTCGTGGTCGGCTACGCCGGCGCGGCGGCGTACACCGCGCTGGCCGCACCGGCGCTGCCGGTCGCCGAGGACTTCGGGCCCGGTGACGGCCTGGACCGCTACGTGGTGACGGCGGACAGCGGCGACGCCGCCGGGCTGCTCGGCGCGCTGGAGGCCCTCGGCGGCGTCGAGAACGCGCAGCGGCTGAGCGACGGCCGCGCCCTCGTCGCCACCGCAGAGCTGTCCGTCGCCGACCTCGAGGCGGTCGACGGCGTGGCGGCGGTGGAGCGCTCGCCCGAGGTCCCGGTGCTCGGCACCGTCAGCGACCCCTACTGGGCGCAGTACGGCTGGAACCTCGAGAACACCGGGACCAACGCCTACAACCAGGCCGCGGTGGCCGACGCCGACGCCGACGCCACCGACGGCTGGGCCGTCGGGACCGGCGCGGGCACCGTGGTGGCGGTGGTCGACACGGGCTTCGACTCCGACCACGAGGACCTCGCCGGGGCTCTGTGGACCAACCCGGCGGAACCCTGCGGCACCGTGGACACCGACCGCAACGGCAAGGCCGGCGACTGCCACGGGTGGAACTTCACGACGAACTCCCCCGACGTGGACAACGGCGCGCAGGGCACCCACGGCACCAACGTCTCCGGGACGATCGGTGCCCGGGCCGGCAACGGCCGGGGCACCGCGGGCATCGCACCTGACGCGACGATCATGCCGCTGGTGATCGGCAGCGGGAGCGGCGTCGACGCGTACCTCGGCGCCGAGGCGATCCGCTACGCCGCCGACCACGGCGCGGACGTCGTCAACGCCTCCTGGGGCGGGGCCTTCACCGGCGCGCCGCTCGAGGCGGTCCGCTCGGCCATCGCCTACGCCGGGTCCAAGGGGGTCCTCGTGGTCGCGGCGGCCGGCAACGACGCGGGCAACCGCGACACCCAGCCCGTGTACCCGGCCAGCTACACCGAGGCGAACCTGGTGACCGTCGGGTCCAGCACCGCGTCCGACACCGTCACCCCCTCGTCCGCCTACGGCGCGACGTCGGTCGACCTCTTCGCCCCAGGCAACCTGGTGGCGACGACCTGGAACGACGGCGGCTACCGCCTCGTCGGCGGCACCT
Source organism: Geodermatophilus nigrescens (assembly GCF_900129495.1). Taxonomy (GTDB): domain Bacteria; phylum Actinomycetota; class Actinomycetes; order Mycobacteriales; family Geodermatophilaceae; genus Geodermatophilus; species Geodermatophilus nigrescens. The sequence goes on along the minus strand of NZ_FQVX01000003.1, from coordinate 220,051 downwards.
CGATCGCGGCGCCGCACGTGGCCGCTGCCCTGGCGCTGTACCGGGCTGCGATGCCGACCGCCTCGATCGCCGAGCTCAAGCAGGCGCTGCTCGAGGACACCGACCCGGTCGCCGCCTTTCGCGGCCGGTCGGTGAGCGGCGGGCGCCTGTCGCTGACCGGCCTGGCCGAGCGGGTGCTCGACTCGGTCGACTACACGTTCACCGGCATGTCCGCCCCGGCCGGCGTGGTCAGCCCGAATGTCGCGGTGAGCGGCACGACGGCGCCCGGGACGTTCAGCGTGACCCTGGGCCTCGGCATGCAGCACGAGGGCGAGGTGTGGGCCGTCGCCGGCGCCGAGATCGGTCTCGACGGCGCGACCGTCACCACCGGCGACGACGGCCGGGCCGTCTTCAGCCTGGGCGCCCGGACCTCCCTCGACGGCCTGGCGCTGCGGCCCTCGGTGTCGCTGGGCGACGGCAGGTACGTGCTCACCGTCCAGCTCACCCGCGACGGCGCCGCGCTCGGCGGCACGCGGGCGGCCCCGCTCCTCGTGGGCACCGCGGCCGAGGCGGGACCCGACCGGCCGGCCGACGGGTCCGGCACGGGCGGCTCGGGCACGGGCGGCTCGGGCACGGGCGGCTCGGGCACCGGCGGGTCCGGCACCGGAGGATCCGGCACCGGAGGATCCGGCACCGGCGGGTCCGGCACCGGCGGCTCGGGCACCGGAGGATCCGGCACCGGAGGATCCGGCACCGGCGGGTCCGGCACCGGCGGCTCGGGCACCGGCGGGTCCGGCACCGGCGGGTCCGGCACCGGTGGATCCGGGACGGGCGGCTCCGGCACGGGTGGCTCGGGCGCCCCGGGCGACGGCGCGCAGACGCCCGACACGGACAACGGGTCGGGCACGGGCGGGTCCGGCACCGGCGGCTCCGGCACCGGAGGATCCGGCACCGGCGGCGCGGGCACCGGCGGGTCGGGCACCGGCGGGTCCGGCACCGGCGGATCGGGCACCGGCGGCACCCCGCCGTCGTCCGGCACGGGCACGGTGACCTACCCCGGGGTGGGCGAGTTCCGGATCACCTCGATCACCCCCGTCACCGTCGGGGCGTCGGGCGGGACGCGGGTGCGGGTCAACGGCCAGGCACTGCCCTCGGGCGCACGGGTCCGGATCGGCGACTCGGCCGCCGCGACGGTGGTCCGCTCGTCGACGACGTCGCTGGTGTTCACGACGCCGGCGCGGGTGGCCGGCCGCTACGACGTCACGGTCTTCGCGCCGGACGGGCGGTCGCAGGTGCTCGAGGACGTCCTCGAGTACGTGGCGGTCCCGGCGGCCGGCGCGACCCCCGCTCCGGACGGCGGCAGCGGCTCGGCCACCCCGCCCCCGGGCGGGTCCGGCACGGCTCCCGGCGGCACGGCGCCGGGCGGGGGCTCCGCTCCCGGCGGCGGCACGGCCCCCGGCGGCGGCACCGCGCCGGGTGGCGACACGGCTCCCGGCGGGACGGCCCCCGGCGGCACCACGCCCGGCGGCGGCTCGGCGACGCCCGAGACCCGCACCGGCCCGGACGGCCAGCGGCTGGTCCGCTCGGCCCGCCTGGGCGGCATCCCGGCGTCGCTCTGGGCGATGGACTGCTCGGTCTCCTGCCGCGGCCTCGTCGTCGGCAGCTGACCCCTCGGGCCGCCCGGTCAGGGACCAAGGTCCCGGACCGGGCGGTCCGGCTGCACCCGGAACGCCACCTGCCGATATCTGCGGGGAGGACCATCCGACGCAGGAGGACACCGCGTGCTCGACACCCGCCCCCGGACCGGCCGCAGCGGCCGCACGGCCGTGCGGCCCACCGGCGAGGAGCGCAGCTTCGCGGCCGAGGAGCTGATCGTCTCCAAGACCGACCTGCGCGGCGTCATCACCTACGCCAACGACGTGTTCCTCCGCGTGGGCGCCTACTCCCTCGACGAGGTCATCGGGCAGCCGCACAACCTCATCCGGCACCCCGACATGCCGCGCGCGGTGTTCAAGCTGCTGTGGGACACCCTGGCCGCCCGCCAGGAGCTGTTCGCCTACGTGAACAACCTCGCCGCCGACGGCGCGAACTACTGGGTGCTCGCCCACGTGACGCCGTCCTACGGCCCCGACGGCGCGGTCGTCGGCTACCACTCCAACCGGCGCCGCCCCTCGCGCCGCGCGCTCGACCGCATCCGCCCGCTCTACGAGCGGCTGCTCGCCGAGGAGCGCCGCCACCCTCACGCGCGCGCCGCGGTCGCGGCGTCGTCGGAGCTGCTCGGCCAGGTCGTCGCCGAGCAGGCCGCCTCCTACGAGGACTTCATCTGGACGGTCATCAGCCAGGAGGAGAACTGACGTGGCGCGCTCCCGGAACCGTTCCGACGCCGCCGAGCTGGAGGCCTACCGCGCCTTCGTGCGCCGCCTGACCGAGACGTGCGAGGCCGCCGCCCGCGGCGACCTCGAGGCCCGCGCCGTGCCCATGGCCGGCTCGGAGGACGTCCCCGAGCTCGTCGCCCTGCAGCACGGCGTCAACCGCGCGCTCGACGTCAGCGACGCCTTCGTCCGCGAGTCGCGCGCCGCGCTGACCTCGGCCGCCGAGGGCCGCTACCACCGCAAGGTGCTGCTCACCGGCCTCAGCGGGGCCTACCGGCAGGCCGCGACCGACATCAACACCGCCCGCGACGCCATGCGCGAGACCGCCGGGCGGGTCACCGACGCGCAGACCTCGCGGCTGCGCCTGGCCGACGACTTCGAGTCCGTCGTGCTGGCGATGAGCGAGCAGGTGGCGACGGCGGCCACCGAGATGAGCGCCTCGGCCGCCGGGCTGACCACCGCGTCCTCGGCCGCCTCCGGCGCCGTCGGCGACGCCTCGGCCACGCTGACCTCGCTCACCCGCACCTCTGCCGAGATCCGCCAGGTCATCGCGCTCATCGAGTCGGTGGCCGCCCAGACCCGGCTGCTGGCGCTCAACGCCACCATCGAGGCCGCGCGCGCCGGGGAGGCGGGCAAGGGCTTCGCCGTCGTCGCCTCCGAGGTCAAGGACCTCGCCGACCAGACCGCCTCGGCCACCGAGCGGGTGACCACGCAGGTCGAGGCGATCCGCGCCGCGTGCGACGAGGTCACCGCGGTCATCGGCTCGGTCGGCACCACCGTGGGCGAGATGAACGGCCTCGTCGACGGGATCGCCGCCGCCGTCGACGGGTCGGCGTCCCTGGGCACCACCGACACCGACGTCACCGGCCTGTCGCAGATGGCCGAGCGGCTGCGGTCGGAGGCCATCGGCTTCCTCGGGGAGATGCGCCGCTAGGGCTCCACCGTCGCGGCGGCTCCCCAGCGGACGGATGTACCGTGCAGCCAGTCGGTGGCCGTACTCGGCCGCCAGTTCCGACGCCGTCCCGTCCCCGGCGGGCCGGCGCTGCTGTGCCGTGGAGGTGTGCGTGGCCCCGGATGCCGCTGCGCGTCCCGGCGTCCAGGACATCCCGTCGGGGCCCGACGTCGCCGACGTGTTCGCCGGCGGCAGCGAGAACGGCCGGCTGATGGCCGCCGTCGACTGGGCGGCGACGCCGGTCGGCCCGGTGGCGACGTGGCCGGCGAGCCTGCGCTACGCCATCCGCACCGTGCTGGCCTCGCGGTTCCCGATGATCCTCACCTGGGGACCGGAGTTCACCCAGTTCTACAACGACGGCTACGCCACCCTCATCGGCGCCAAGCACCCCGCCGCCCTCGGCGGCGACCTCCGCGTGACCCAGGCCGAGCACTGGACCTCGCTGCAGGGTCCGATCGAGCAGGCCATGGCCACCCGCGTCCCGACCTGGATCCCGCAGCTGCTCCTGCTCCTTGAGCGGGCCGGGTACCGCGAGGAGACCTACTTCACCGTCTCCCACGCCCCGGCCTTCGGGGACGACGGCGAGGTGGCCGGCATGCACGCCGTCTGCACCGAGGTCACCCGGCAGGTGCTGGCCGAGCGGCGGCAGGTGCTGCTGCAGGAGGTGGCCGGCGCCGGCGGGCGCCGCGAGGACGAGCACGACCTCGCGACACAGGTGTGCGCCGCCCTCGCCACCGGTCCGCTCGACGTCCCGTTCGCCGCCGTCTACCTCACCGACGACGACGGGCGGCTGCAGCGGGCGGCCACCTGCGGGGTCGACGCCGGCCTGCTGCCCGCGACCGCCGGAGGCCTGCCCGACCTCGCGGCGGTCCCGGTCGCGGGCCTCGGCGTCACCGGCGGGCCGTTCGGCGAGCCGGTCACCGACGCCGTCACCCTCCCGCTGTCCGGCGGGTCCGGAGGTGAGCCGGTCGGCGCGCTGCTGGTCGGCGTCAGCCCGGCACGCGCCCTCGACGCCGAGTACCGCTCGTTCCACCAGCTGCTCGCCGGGCAGGTCGCCGGGGCCGTCGTCGACGCCCGCGCCTACGCCGGCGAGCGCGCCCGCGCCGAGGCCCTCGCGGAGCTCGACCGGGCCAAGACCACCTTCTTCGCCAACGTCAGCCACGAGCTGCGCACCCCGCTGACCCTGCTGCTCGCCCCCATCTCCGACGCGCTCGACGAGGCCGGGGACCAGCTGCCGCCCGCCGCGCACGACCAGCTCGTCCTCGCGCTGCGCAACGGCCAGCGCCTGCAGCGCCTGGTCAACGACCTGCTCGAGTTCGTCAGCATCGAGGCCGGCCGGACGGCCGCGGTGCGGGTGGCCACCGACCTCGCCGCCGACACCGCCGAGCTCGCCGGCGTGCTGCGCGCCGCCGCCGAGCGCGCCGGGCTGACGCTCACCGTCGACTGCCCGCCGCTCCCCCGGCCGGTCGCCGTCGACCCGCGGATGTGGGAGAAGGTCGTCCTCAACCTGGTCGCCAACGCGGTCAAGTACACGTTCGTCGGCGGCATCACCGTGCGGCTGGCCGCCGTGGACGACGGGGTCGAACTGACCGTCTCCGACACCGGCGTGGGCATCCCCGCCGAGGAACTGCCGGCGCTGTTCGACCGGTTCCACCGGGTGACCGACTCCCCCGCCCGCAGCCGCGAGGGCACCGGCCTGGGCCTCGCCCTGGTCCGTGAGCTCGTCGACCTGCACGGCGGCACCGTCGGGGTGCGGAGCACGCCCGGCGCCGGCAGCACCTTCACCGTCCGGCTGCCCTGGGGCGAGCCCGACGCCGCGAGCGCGCCGCCGTCGACCCCCGCCGCGGTGCGCGCCGCCGCCCTGACGCCCTGGGACGACGACCCCGGCCGGCGGGCGCGCCCCGCCGCGGCGGAGGAGACGCTGGGCACCGTCCTGGTCGTCGACGACAACGCCGACATGCGCTCCTACCTCACCCGGCTGCTCGCGCCGTCGTGGACGGTGCGGACCGCCGCCGACGGCGAGGAGGCGCTGCGCGCGACCCGGGCCGCCCTGCCCGACATCGTGCTGACCGACGTGATGATGCCGGGACTCGACGGGTTCGGGCTGCTCCAGGCGCTGCGGGCCGACCCCGGCACCCGCGACGTCCCGGTGGTCATGCTCACCGCCCGGGCCGGCCAGGAGGCCGCCGTCGAGGGCTTCGACGCCGGCGTCGACGACTACCTGCCCAAGCCGTTCGAGTCCGCCGAGCTGCTCGGCCGGCTGCGGGCCGTCCTCGAGCGCGCGCGGGGACGCCGTGCCGCGCTCCCGCCGCCGCCGGCGCACGCGCACCGGCCGGCTCCCGCGGCCGCCCCGCCGCCCCCGCGGCCCCGCGCCGGCGACGCGGCCGACCTGGCGCCGTCGAGCGCGCCGGCCCCGGCCGTCCCGGCCGACGGCGCCCGGCGGGCCACCTGGCGGTTCCCCTCGGCGGCGGCGTCGATCCCGCCGCTGCGCCGCCGGCTGCGCGGCTTCCTCGCCGACGCCGGGATCGACGAGGACCGCGCCTACGACCTGGTGCTGGCCTCCTGCGAGGCGGCCACCAACGCGATCGAGCACGCCCAGGACCCGCGGGAGCCGGTGGTCGAGGTGCGGGTGTCGGTCGACGACGGTGCCGTGGAGATCGCGGTGCACGACACCGGCCAGTGGCGGGAGCGCACCTCGAGCATGGACCGCGGCCGCGGCTCGATGCTGATGAGCGCCTTCGCCGAGGTCACCGCGGTGCCCGGCCCGGACGGCACCACCGTCACGATCCGCAGCCCGCGCCCGCGGGACTGAGCGGCCTCACCGCCGGCCGGCGAGCACGGCGGCGCCCGGGCCGGCGAGGTCCCCCATGGCCGCCCGGCGGCCGGCGGCGACGAGCAGCAGCGAGAGCACCGGCCCCTCGGCCGCCGGGCCCGTGCCGTGCCGCAGGCCGGTGTCGGTGGCCACCAGGGTGACGCCCTCGACCCGCTGCCGGCCGCCGCCCACGGCCTGGCCGCTGCGCACGTGCGCCAGCAGTGCCCGGGCCACGGCGTCGCGGGGCGGGTCGCGGGGGATGCCGAGCGGGCGCCGCACGTCCTCCCCGTGCACGAACGCCTCCACCAGCCGGGTGTCCCGCGGGGCGGGCGGGCCGGTCCGGCGGCCGGCGACGGCGCGGAAGGCGGCCAGCGTCTCCTCCGGGTCGGCGGCCCGCGCGGCGCGCAGCTCGGCCTCGTTGGCGGCGTCGAAGTCGAACCGGGCGGCCGCCATGCCGGCCAGGAACCGCAGCGGCGTCGTCCGCGCGCTGCCGAGCAGGTGCGCGAGCACGTCGTGCACGTCCCAGCCGGCGCACAGCGACGGCGTGGCCCACTGCGCGGGCGTCAGCCCGGTGAGGTCGTCGGCCAGCGCCCGGCGCTCGGCGGCGACGACGGGCCAGACGTCCTGCGGCGCGGTCCTCGGCACGGTCGGTGCTCCCGTCGGTCGGCGGCGGGCGGCCGGCTGACCCTCCCGGGGGACAGACCGGCACCGGCCGCGGGACTCATCGCGGGGCGCCTTGCTACGCTGGCGACCGGCCTCCGGGCCACTGCGGGTGTAGTTCAATGGCAGAACATCAGCTTCCCAAGCTGACAGTGCGAGTTCGATTCTCGTCACCCGCTCCGCGTACCGCTCTCGTCAGGCCGCCACCGGTGTGTGCGTCCCGAACCGCCGCCCGTGGTAGGTCAGCGGCGCTCCACTCCCTGCCGAGGCGTGCAGCACGGTGGCCAGCACGATGACGTGATCGCCGCCGGGGACCAGGTCGCTGACCTCGCAGGCGAGCCATCCGGGGCAGCCGCCCAGCCGCGGTGCCCCGGTGTCCTCCGACCACGCGACGCCCGCGAACCTGTCCTCGGCCCTGCGCGCGAAGAGCCCGGCCAGGTCCGCCTGCGAACTGCCGAGCACGTTGACGCCGAACGGCGCGCCCACCGCCAGCCGGCCTAGCAGACTCGACGAGCGGTCGAGCGCGGCCATGACCATGGGCGGCGCCAGGGACAGGGAGGCGAAGGAGCTGACGGTGGTCCCGTGCGGGTCGCCGCCGGACAGCGTGGTGACGACGGCCACCGGCGTCGCCACGCCCGCCATGACCTCCCGGAAGGCATCGGGGAGACCGCTCACGAGGCCACCTCCACCGCGGCCTCCGCGGGGGTGAGCACCTGCCACAGCGCGCGGGCGAGCGCGTCGTTCTGCCGGAAGAACGGGGCGTTGGTGTTCGGCCGCGCGAACGCCGCGACCTGTGCGCCGGAGGTCCAGTAGCCGGCGGCGAACACCCGCTGGTGCGCTACCCCGGCGGCGTCCACCACCCGCTGGGCGACGTCGACGTGCAGCCGCCCCCCGCCGCTCCTGCCCGCCGCCTCACCCCGCTGCAGCAGGCCACTGACCAGCGGGTCAGGAGTGACAGCGACGTCCGGGGCCGGCAGGCGTGCCTCCACCAGGGCACGCGCCTCCGTGACGCCGTCCACGTTCGCCGACCTGGCGCGGAACGAGCCCGTGGTGCCGTCGAGGTCGATCTGGACGTCGCCGCCGAGGAAGCGGACCACTCCGGCCTCGGAGAGCGCGACCAGCTCCTCCAGCCGCGGCGCCGGCGGCCCGCTGGCCAGGTAGCTGAAGAGGTTCATCCACCAGCCGGCCACGTCCTCGGCCTCCGACCGCGCGGTCAGCCGACCGGTGGCGGCGAGGGTGACGACGGTGCCGTGGCACAGCAGCAGCGCGGTGAAGACGGCGGCGTCCGGGCTGTGCGCCGGATCCGCCGCGCGGGCGAGGTCGCCGCGGACGTGCGCCCGCAGGGCCTCCTGCAGCGCGTCGCCGTCGGCGAACCGTCGGCCCGCCAGCGGGCGGTCCCGGGCGGGCAGGTCGAAGCGGTCCGCGGGGTCGGGGACGGCCCGCTCCACGAGCGCGTCCACCCCGGCCGGATCGGCGGCGAAGCGCTCGGCGAACTCCTCCCAGGCCACTCCCGTCCGCTCCGGGTGCGCGCGGAACAGCTCGGTGTAGTGCGCCCACGCCAGCTCGCGCGCGATGACCGGCGCCAGGTCCGCCCGCAGGTCGAGCCGGCCCGGGCCGAAGGCGTCGTCGATCGCCGCCGGGGTGAAGAAGCGCAGCGGGACGGGCGGACCCGGCCAGACGTAGCCGAGCTTGGAGCGGTAGGGCACCCCGCGACGCGATCCGACGTGCAGCACCGGCTCCCGCCCGGAGGCCAGGTAGCGCAGCCGCCCGTCGTCGCCCCGCTCGAACCGGCCTCCCCGGCCGCTGGTGAGGAGGACGACGAGGTCGACGAAGGCGAGTCCGGCGCCGCGGACGAGGACGTCCTCGCCGGACCGGAGCACCGACAGGTCCAGGTCGGCGGTGTAGCCGGGGGGCACGTACGTCAGGCCGCGGGCGGCGGCCCAGCGCTCGGTGGCCCGCTCGGCGGGAGCCGGCCGGGCGTCGAGGTGCCCCTGGGCCAGCAGGACGGCGTCGGCGGCCAGCACCCGGCCGTCGGCGAGGACGACGTCGGCGCCGTCGGGACGGGGCCGCACGTCGACCGCCCGCTGGCGGTGGCGGTGCACCCGCACCTGCGGCTCGCCGGCGGCCACCACCTGCTCGAGGACCCACCCGAGGTAGGCGTTGACCAGAGGACGCGACGGGAACGACGTCGGGGTCAGCCGCCGCGCCTCGGCACCGACGGGATCGGTCTCGGGCAGCGTGCGGCCGACGCGCTCGACCCACTGCCACAGCGTGGTCCCCTCCCCCACTGGGCCGTCGACGACGACGGAGCGGTCGGGCAGCACGGTGACGTCGGCGACCAGCGAGTTGGCCCACAGCAGCCGCGGCTGCTCAGCACGCCAGACGCGCCCGCCGCCCGGCGGGTGCGGGTCGACCAGGTGGACCTGTAGTGGCCGGTCCGCGGGCGACGCGGCGGCGTTGGCGACCAGGCGCTCGAGCACGCCGACGGCGGTCGGGCCGGCGCCGACCACGCACAGGACGGCAGGACGGGGGGACGGGATGGTCATGACGGATGGGCTCCAGGCCGGGACGTCGCGGGGAGGACGGCGTTCAGCGAGCCGGGCAGAGGGCGCTGCTGGTGCGGCGTAGGTCGATGTGCCGGCGTCGGGACAGAGCCGGTCGGCGCACGCACTCCCTCCTCTCCCTCTCCCAGGGGAACAGCCGGACGGCGATCGCGCTTCCCCGGGTCACTGGGTGCTCCCGCACCCGGCGCCCCGGGCGAGCGCGGCCGGGTCGGCGAGGGGGCGCGGGTCGTCGGCCGGCTGCCAGCGGCCGTCCCGGCGCGCGTAGGCGATCCGCGGCCCGGTGGTGCAGAAGGCGTCGAGAGCGGCCAGCAGACGGTCGGCGTCGGCCCGGGTGGTGCCCACGCCCACACTGGCCCGCAGCGCACCCTCCGGCACGCCCAGCCGCGCGAGCAGCGGGTGCGCACAGAACCGGCCGTCGCGCACGCCGATGCCGTGTTCGGCCGACAGGTACGCCGCGATGAGGCCGGGATCGGCTCCGGCGACGGTGAACGAGACGACGCCGGTCGGCTCGGCCGAGTCAGGCCAGATCCGCAGGACACGGACACCCGGCAGGGCGGCGAGGCCCTCGACCAGCCGCGCCCGCAGCTCCCGTTCGTGCCGCTCGAGCACACCCGCCGGGAGTCCGGCCAGCGCGCCACAGGCCTCGGCCAGCGCCACGGCGCCCAGCACGTTCGGCGAGCCACCCTCGTGCCGGTGCGGCGCCCGTGCCCATGCGACGTCGGTCAGGGCGACCTCGGTCACGGCACCGCCGCCGGCCAGGTGCGCGGGTGCGGCGTCGAGCCAGTCACGGCGGCCGACCAGGGCACCGGCGCCGAACGGGGCGTAGAGCTTGTGGCCGGAGAAGGCCACCCAGTCCGCGCCGGTGTCCGCGAGGGAGAAGCTCCGGTGCGGGACCAGCTGGGCGCCGTCGACGGCCACCCGTGTCCCCGCTGCATGCGCCAGGGCGACGACCTCGCCGAGCGGCAGTGCCTCACCGGTCACGTTGGAGGCCCCGGTGACCGCCAGCAGCGCGTACCTCCCTGCGGCCAGCTCGGCCGCCAGCACGCCCAGGGTCGCGGTCACCGTGTCCTGCACCGGCAGCACGGTCACCGGACCGCGCCGCTGCCAGGGCAACAGGTCGGCGTGGTGCTCGGAGTCGAGCACCAGCACCCGGGCGCCGGGAGGGACGGCTCCGGCCAGCAGGTTGAGGGCGTCGGTGGTGTGCCGGGTGACGACGCACACGTCGTCGGCCCGCGCGCCGACGAAGCCGGCCACGGCACCGCGGGCCGACTCGTACAGCGCCGTGGAGACCTGCGAGAGGTAGCCCGCGCCGCGGTGGACGCTCGCGTAGAGCGGCAGCACCTCGGTCACCCGGTCGGCGACGACCGCGAGGGCCCGGGTGCTGGCGGCGGTGTCCAGGTCCGCGTACCGCACGTCGCCACCGGTCGCGAGCGGGACGGTCGTGTCGGCACCCACGAGCGGGAGGAGCGGGCCCTGCCCGGGACGGACCGTCGGTGCGGAGCGGGGATCGAGGACGGCGGTGACCATGGGGGACTCCTGGCGGGCCGGGACCCGGGAGCGGGTCCGCGCTTGCGGACTGCCGGACGGCAGCCGCCTGGTCGTCACCCGGGGCACCCCATCGCGGAGGAGGGTTGCCGGCCAGCGAGCCGGGGCTTCGCGCTGGCACTCGTGACCTGCCCTCAGCGTGCCAGCACGCGGACATACACGTCAAACCCGATCGGGATGGTGTAGTTCACTAGGAGGCATGGGCACGATCGCCGTCGTCGGCAACCCCAGGCCCCGTTCCCGCACCCGCGCCGCGGCCGAGCTGGTCGTGGAGCGCCTGACGGGCGCGCCGCCGGACGTCGTGGTCGACGTCGTGGACCTCGGGCCGGGGCTGCTCGGCTGGGGCGACCCGGCCGTCGGCGAGGCGGTCCAGGCGCTGAGGGCGGCCGAGGTCGCCGTCATCGCCAGCCCCACCTACAAGGCCACGTACACCGGACTGCTCAAGCTCTTCCTCGACCAGATCGGCACCGGAGACCTGGCGGGTGTGGTCGCCGTGCCGCTCATGCTCGGCGGCGGGCCGACCCACGCCCTGGCGCCGGAGCTGCTGCTCAAGCCCGTGCTCGTCGAGCTCGGCGCGACTACGCCGACCCGCGGGCTGTACCTCGTGGAGAAGAGCTGGGACGACCCGGCGGCGCTGGAGCCGTGGCTGGCCACCGCGGCTGCGCAGGTCGCCGCCGCCCGGCGGGGCTGAGCCGTGGAGGTCCACTGGTTCCTGCCCAGCCGTGGCGACGGTCGGGACGTCGGCCCGGCCACCACCGACCGCGGGCACAACGCCGCGGCGCTGCGCCGCCGCCCGACGCTCGAGTACCTGGCCGCGGTCGCGCAGGCCGCCGAGCAGAGCGGCTTCACCGCGGTGCTCACCCCGACCGGCTCGGGCTGCGAGGACGCCTGGGTGCTCTGCTCGGCACTGCTGCCCCGGACCTCGCGGCTGGAGTTCCTCGTCGCCTTCCGACCCGGCTTCGTGCTGCCGACGCTGGCCGCGCAGCAGGCGGCCACCTTCCAGCGACTGTCCGGAGGCCGGCTGCGCCTCAACGTGGTCACCGGCGGCGACCCGGTCGAGCAGCGGGCCTACGGCGACTTCCTCGGCCACGGCGAGCGGTACGAGCGGACCGGGGAGTTCCTCGAGGTGCTGCGCCGCTGCCTGGCCGGCGAGCGCTTCGACCTCGCCGGCCGGCACGTGCGGGTCGAGGGCGCGGGCCTGACGCAGCCGGTCGACGTCGTCCCTCCGGTCTACCTCGGCGGCGCGTCCCCGGCCGCGGAGGAGGTGACGGCACGCTGGGTCGACCGCTACCTGCTGTGGGGCGAGCCACCGCCCATGGCCGGTCCGCGGATCGAGCGGGTGCGGGAGAAGGCGGCCGCGCACGGGCGCACGCTGCGCTTCGGCATGCGCCTGCACGTGGTCAGCCGCGACACCCCGGAGCAGGCCTGGGCCGAGGCCGACCGGATGCTGGCCGGGATGCCGGCCTCGGCGATCGCGGCCACCCAGGAGCGCTTCGCCCGCATGGACTCGGTCGGGCAGGCGCGGATGGCCTCGCTGCACGGCGGCCGGGCGGGTGACGGCGCCCGCTCGCTGGAGGTGGCGCCCAACCTGTGGGCCGGCATCGGCCTGGTGCGGGAGGGCGCCGCGACCGCGCTGGTGGGCAGTCACGAGCAGGTCGCCGAGCGGTTGGCCGAGTACGCCGCCCTCGGCCTCGACGAGTTCGTGCTGTCCGGCTACCCGCACCTGGAGGAGGCGTGGCGGGTCGGCGAGGAGGTCCTGCCCCTGCTCCGCGCACGCTGAGCGGGGGCAGGACCGCACCTCACGGCAGTGGCGCCAGGCCGAGGTGTTCGCGCAGCGTCGTCCCCTCGTAGTCGGCCCGGAAGACCCCGCGCTCCTGCAGCAGCGGCACCACGCGGTCGACGAAGGGGTCCAGCCCGCCGGGCACCAGGTGCGGCACGAGGATGAAGCCGTCGCTGGCGTCGGACTGGACGAGGTCGTCGATCTCCGCGGCCACCGTCTGCGGGCTGCCGACGAACGACTGCCGGCTCTGCACCTCGGTCATCAGCTCGCGGATGGAGTAGCCCTTCTCCGCGGCGAGCTCGCGCCACTGCCGGGCGGTGGCCAGCGGGTCGCGGTACATGCGCACCTGCGCCCGGCCCTGCGCCACGTGGGTCTCCCCCACCAGCGGGTCGACGTCGGGCAGCGGGCCGTCGGGGTCGTAGGCGGACAGGTCGCGGTTCCACACCTGCTCGATGAACCGCAGCGCCGTCTGCCCGGACACCTGCTGTCGGCGGATCTCGTGGGCCAGCTCGGCGGCCTCGGCGTCGGTGTCGCCGACGACGAACGTGGCCGCCGGGAGGATGAGCAGCTGGTCGGGCGTGCGCCCGTACCGCCCCAGCCGGCCCTTGACGTCGCGGTAGAAGGCCTGGCCGGCCTCCTTGGTGCCGTGCCGGCTGAAGATCGCGTCGGCGGACGACGCGGCGAACTCGCGGCCCTCCTCCGAGTCGCCGGCCTGGAAGACCACCGGCCGGCCCTGCGGGCTGCGCGGGACCGGGAACTGCCCGGCGATGTCGAAGTGCGCGTCGGAGTGCGCGAACGCGCCCGGGTGCGGGTCGCGCAGGAAGACCCCGGACTCCTGGTCCGCCGCGATCTCGTCGCCGCGCCAGGAGTCGAACAGCTCCCACGTCGTCTGCAGGAACGTGCGGGCCCGCTCGTAGCGCTGGTCCTGCGGGAGGAAGCCGCCGCGACGGAAGTTCTCGCCGGTGAACGCGTCCCAGGAGGTGACGACGTTCCAGGCGGCCCGCCCGGCGGTGAGGTGGTCGAGGCTGGCGAACTGACGGGCCACCTCGAACGGCTCGTTGAACGTCGAGTTGATCGTCCCGGTGAGGCCGAGCCGGTCGGTGACCGCGCCGAGGGCGGCCAGCACCGTGAAGGTGTCCGGCCGCCCGACGACGTCGAGGTCGTAGATGGCCCCGTTCTGCTCGCGCAGCCGCAACCCCTCGGCCAGGAAGAGGAAGTCGAACTTCCCGCGCTCGGCGGTCTGCGCGAAGTGGACGAACGAGCTGAACTCGATCTGGCTCCCCGACGCGGGGTCGCTCCACACGGTGGTGTTGTTGACGCCCGGGAAGTGCGCGGCGAGGTGCACCTGCTTGGTCACGTCTGCTCCTCTCAGGCGACGACGGCGTCGCGGGCGTAGCGGCTGGCGGGGCGCGGCAGGCCGAGCAGCCCGCGCAGCGTCGACGCCTCGTACGCGGTGCGGAACACGCCGCGGCGCTGCAGCTCGGGCACCAGGCCGCGGGTGATCGCGCGGAGGTCGTGCGGCAGGGCACCGGGGCGCAGCCGGAACCCGGTGAGCCCGGCGCCGGCCCACTCCTGCAGCAGGTCGGCCAGCTCCGCCGGCGTGCCCGCGAAGACCAGCGCGTCACTGCGGTACTCCACGCCTGCCCGCTCGTCGAGCCGCTCCCGGCGCGCCCGGGCGGCGGCCGGGTCGTCGTCCAGGAAGACGACGACGTCGCCGAACACGTGCACCTGCTCGTCGGCACGGCCGGCCGCGGCCTGCGCCTGCCGCACCTCGGCCAGGATCGCGCGGGCGTCGCCGGCGTCCCGCGGGGTGGCGAAGCCGAGGTCGGCGGACGAGGCGACCAGCTCGTAGGGGATGCGCTGGTGCGCCAGCGCCGCGACCGGCGGCTGCCCCTGCGGCGGGCGGGGGGTGATCGAGGGGCCCTTGACCGAGAAGGAGCGGCCCTGGAAGTCGATGTAGTGCAGCTTGTCGAGGTCGACGAACCGGCCGGTGGCGACGTCGCGGATCTCCGCGTCGTCCTCCCAGCTGTCCCAGAGCCGGCGGACCACCTCGACCCAGTCGGCGGCCTCGTCGAACGCGTCGCGCAGCACCTGCTGCACCGCGGGGTCGTCGCGGTCGACCCGGGTGAGCTCGGGGAACTCCCGCCGGCCGACCAGCCGGGCCTCGTGCTGGGCCAGGGAGACCTGCACCCGCACGCCGGCCCGCCCGCCGCTCACGAAGTCCAGGGTGGCGATCGCCTTCGACAGGTGGAACGGCTCGGTGTGGGTGACCACGGCGGTCGGCACCAGGCCGATGTTCCGGGTGAGCGGCGCGACCCGGGCGGCCACCAGGACGGCGTCGAGCCGGCCGCGCACCCGGTCGGTGCGGTCGTCGGGCCGGAACCGGTCGTCGGACTGCAGCGCGAACGAGTCCTCGATCGTGACCAGGTCGAGCAGGCCGGCCTCGGCCTCGCGGACCAGGTCGGCCCAGTAGCCGGCGGTGGACAGCTCCGCGGGGCGGGCGTCCGGCTCGCGCCAGGCGGCGGGGTGCCAGCCGGCGCCGTCGAGGGCGACGGCCAGGTGCAGGTGGCCGGTGGGTCGGGGGTCAGGCATCGGTGGAGTCCTCCAGCCGCTCGAAGGGGATCCGCTCGCCGGCCTCCACGGCCACCGGCAGGTGGTTGCCGGCGGGCGGCAGCGGACAGGTGGCCAGATCGGTGTAGGCGCACGGCAGGTTGGTCGCCCGGGTGAAGTCCAGGCTGACCGAGCCGTCGGGACCGGGCACGTCCAGCGCCAGCGACCGGTTGGCCGCGTAGGTGGTGACGCCGCTGGTCGCGTCGGTGAAGAGCACCAGGAGGCCGCCGGGCTCCGCGCCGGGGAACGCGGTGAGCGCCAGCGGCTGCCCGTCGAGCTCGAACTCGACGCGGCCCGGGGCGTCGTAGACGTGCAACAGCCCGTCGACCGCGGCGCCGACCGTGGTGGGACGCGGCTCGTCGAACGGGACGTAGCGCCCCGGGACGACCCAGCGCGGGTCCGGCTCGTACGCCGGCGTGCCGCGGTACCGGGCGCGCAGCGGGTTGTCCGGGCGCCGCGGCCGCAGGATGTCGTGGCCGCCGCGCTTGGCGATCTCCAGCACGGTGTCGCCGTACGTGGCCAGCACGCCGCCGCGCTCGGGGACGACGCCGAACACGTGCCGCCCGGCCAGCGGGACGCCGTCGAGGGCGAGCTCCTCGGTGACGTCGAGCACGACCTCGACACCCGCCGCGCCGGTGGACCAGGCGCCGGGCACCTCGTCGAAGCGCTGCGGCGTGCCGCTCAACCAGTGCAGGGCGGTGACGGCGAGGAACCCGTGCGGGTCGGCCAGTCGGGTCTCGTGCCGGTGGTGCCAGTCGGCCCAGGCGCGGGTGAAGGCGTCCCGGTCGGCGAGGGTGGTGGTCATGTCGCTCCTCAGGCGGTGAGGGCCGGGACGGGGATGCCGGGCTGCCCCAGCGCGAGGTCGGCGAGCACCCGGCCGACGGCAGGGGCGCCGACGAGGCCGCAGCCGCCGGCTGGGCCGACGACGACCCGACGGAGAACGACCGGGGAGACGCGGTCGGGCAGGAGGAACCCAGGCCCGAGCAGGGCGGGTGTCCGGTCGCCCGCGGTGACGACCGCGACGCGGGCGTGCACGTCGGCGCCTGCGGCCTGGCGCGCCCGGACGCCGTCACCGTCGGGCAGCACCGCGGTGACCCGGCGGTGGTGGCCGATGACGGCGCCGTGCGCGGCGGCCGCGTCCTGCAGCACGGTCACCGCGGTCCCGGGGTCCATCTGCTGTCCCGCCTCCTGTCCGAGTTCGGCCCACAGCCGGCGCCCCTCGGCGACCAGCGCCGGGTCGACGCGGCCGCGTGGGGTGCCGGGGCGGTACCCGGGGCCGACCCGCTCGAGCAGGACGACGCCGACGCCGCGGCGGGCCAGCCACCAGGCGGCCGCCGAACCCGTCGCCCCGCCGCCGACCACGACGACGTCGGTGGAGCGGGGGATGCCCACGGAGGTCACGACCCGACCGGCGGGTTGACGACCGGCTCGTCGACCGCCTCGTCCGACAGCCCCCACCGCTCCAGCGTCGCGGCGTAGCTGCCGTCGTCGAAGGCGTGCTGCAGTGCGGCCTCGAACGCCTCGACCAGCCCGTTGCCCTTGAGGGTGGTCGCCGCGACGTAGGTGGTGTTCGGCCAGCCCGCGTTGACGGTGCCGACGACCTCCACCTCGGCGTTGACGCTCTCCTGGTAGACGGCGTTGGGGTTGGGGCCGAGGTAGGCGTCGATCCGCCCGGACTGCACCCCGAGCAGCGCGTCCGAGGCCACCGCGTAGTACTCCAGGGTCGCGGGCTCGAGGCCTGCGGCCTCGTTCTGGGCGGTCCAGTCGAGCAGGATCCGCTCCTGGTTGGTCCCCGAGCCCACGGCGAGCGTCAGTCCCGCGATGTCGGCCGGCTCCTCGATGGTGAGGCCGCTGCCGGTGCGGGCGGTGAACGCCATGATCCCCTGGCGGTAGGTGGCGAAGTCGAACAGCTGCAGCCGTTCGGCGTTGACGCCGACGTTGCTGAACACCGCCTCGAGGTCGCCGCTCTGCACGCCCAGGGGCCACTGCTCCCAGGAGGTGTTCACCACCTCGAGCTCGAGACCGAGGGCGTCGGCGACGAGCTGGGCGACGTCGACCTCGCTACCGACGACGGTGGCGTTGTCGTCGGCGAGGAAGCCCAGCGGCGGCTCGCCGCTGCCGTTCACGCCGACGGTGAGCACGCCGTCCTCGCCGATGTCGGCCGGGACCAGCGCGGCGGCGTCAGGGGCCTCGTCGGTGCGCACCCGGTCGGCCTGCTCGGGGCTGGTGTCGACCGACAGCGGAGTGCTGCCGGCCGCCTCCGAGGCGGCGTCGGACGCCGACCCGGCGCGCTGGTCGGCCTCGATCTCGGCCGAGCTGGTGCAGGCCGACAGGGCCAGCGCCGCGCCCAGCGCGACGATGGCGGCCGGCCGGCGGGGGCGGAGGACGGTGCGGGACACGGGGATCTCCTCGGTTCTCGGATCGGCCGCTCAGGCGCCCAGGCCCGGCGGGTTGGTCTCGGCGTCGTCGACGGCCTCCGACGTCAGGCCCCAGCGCTCGAGCACCTGCGCGTAGCTGCCGTCGGCGATCGCGGCGTCGAGGGCGGCGGTGAACGCCTCGGCCAGGCCGTTGCCCCGGGCGGTGGCGACGGCGATCTCCGCGGTGTCCGGCCAGCCGCCGTTGGTGAGGCCGGCGACCCGGACGTCGTCGGGAGAGGTGGCCGCGCTGTAGGCGGCGGTGGCGTTCGGGCCGACGTAGACGTCGAGCCGGCCGGACTGCAGGGCGAGGACGGCGTCGTTGTAGGACTCGTAGTAGTCGATGGTCACCGGCTCCAGGCCCGCGGCGCGGTTCGCCTCGTCCCAGGCCAGCAGGATCTGCTCCTGGTTGGTGCCCGAGCCGACGCCGACGGTCAGCCCGGCGACGTCCTCGGCGGACTCCACCGACAGGTCGCTGTCGGCGCGCACCAGCCAGCCGAGCTGGTCGACGCGGTAGGAGGAGAAGTCGAACAGCTGCTTGCGCTCCTCGGTCACCGTGACGTTGGAGATGGTGGCGTCGACGTCGCCGGACTGCGTGGCCAGCGGCCAGTTCGACCAGTCGTTGGCGACGAGCTCGAGTTCCAGGTCGAGGGCGTCGGCGACGAGCTGGGCGATGTCGGTCTCAGAGCCGATGACGGTCTGGTTGTCGTCGGCGAGGAAGGCCAGCGGCACGGCGCCCGGGGTGACCGACACCCGCAGTACGCCGTCGGGGAAGGCGCCGTCGGGCAGCAGGGCGATGGCCTCGGGGCTCGGCTCGGTGCGGATGCGGTCCTGGTCGGCGCCGGTGTCGACGGTCAGGGCGCTGCCGCCCTCGTCGGCGCGGGCCTGCGCCTCGATCTCGCTCGCGCTGCTGCACGCGCCCAGCGCCAGCACCGAGGCGGCGGTCAGGGCGGTGGCGAGCAGGGCCCGCGGGGTCCGGACGGTCACGGGAGGGGTCTCCTTCTGGTGGGGGGACGGCGGCACGCGGGCGCGCGCCACCGGCGGGCGGCGCGCACGGGCGCCGTCCGGGTGGTGACGGGATGGAACGGCCCTGGTGCAGGGACCCACGCCGAGCCTGCGAGGCGTGGGGGGCAGCAGGGTCCTTCGTCAGAGGACGCGGGCGAGGAAGGCGCGGGTCCGGTCGTGCCGGGGCGCGTCGAGGACCTGGTCCGGCGGCCCGGACTCGACGACCCGGCCGGCGTCCATGAACACCACCTGGTCGGCGGCCTTGCGCGCGAAGCCGATCTCGTGGGTGACGACGACCATCGTGGTGCCGTCGCGGGCGAGGTCCTCGATGACGCCGAGCACCTCGCCGACGAGCTCCGGGTCCAGCGCCGACGTCGGCTCGTCGAACAGCAGCACCGCCGGGCGCATGGCGAGGGCCCGGGCGATGGCGACACGCTGCTGCTGGCCGCCGGACAGCTGCCGCGGGTAGGCGCCGGCGCGGTCGGCCAGGCCGACCCGGTCCAGCAGCACCCGCGCCTCGGCCTCCACCTGGGCGCGCGGCCGGCCCTGGGCCGACACGGGCGCCTCGACGACGTTCTCCAGCGCCGTCAGGTGGGGGAAGAGGTTGAACGACTGGAAGACGAACCCGAAGCGGGTGCGCTGGCGCAGGAGCTCCTTCTCCTTGAGCTCGTGCAGGGTGTCCCCGCGCCGCCGGTAGCCGACCAGCTCGCCGTCGAGGGCGACGAACCCGCGGTCGACCTTCTCCAGGTGGTTGAGGCAGCGCAGCAGCGTCGACTTGCCCGATCCCGAGGGCCCCAGGACGACGGTGACCGTCCCGGGCTCCACCACCAGGTCGACGTCGTGCAGCACCTCGACGCCGCCGTAGGACTTGCTCACCCCGTGCACCTCGACCCGCCCCGGGCGGACGGCCACGGTGGTCACCGGGCCACCTCGCGGGCGGTGCGGACGCGGGCCAGACCGGCGGTGAGGTTGCCCCGCAACCGCTGCAGCGGCGTCGGGGGCAGCGTGCGAACCGCGCCGCGGGCGTAGTGCCGCTCGACGTAGTACTGGATGACCGTCACCACGGTGGTGAGGACGACGTACCAGACCGCCGCGACGACGAGCATCGGCAGCACCCGCTGCGTGCGGCCGTAGATGACGCTCACCGTGTAGAACAGCTCGCCCAGCGCCAGCACGTAGACGATCGAGGTGCCCTTGAACAGGCCGATCACCTCGTTGACCGCCGTCGGCACGATGGAGCGCATCGCCTGCGGCAGCACGATGCGGGTGGTCTGCCGGCGGCGCGGGATGCCCAGCGACGCCGCTGCCTCGAGCTGTCCCTGGTCGACCGAGAGGATGCCGGCCCGGACGATCTCGGCCGAGTAGGCGGCCTGGTGCAGGCCGAGGCCCAGGATGGCGGCGCCGAACTTGTCGATCAGCGACAGCGTCTCGACGCTGGCGAACGACGGACCGAACGGGATGCCGAAGTCCAGCGACTGGTACAGGTAGGCGAGGTTGTACCAGAGCAGCAGCTGCAGGATCAGCGGCACGGAGCGGAACACCCAAGTGTAGCCCCAGCTCACCGCCTGCAGCAACGGCGAGCGCGACAGCCGCATGAGCGCGAGCACCGTGCCGAGCGCGAAGCCGAGGACGGCGGTGATCAGCGTGAGCTGCACCGTCGTCCACACGCCGCGGACGATCGACTCCTCGGTGAGGTAGGCCGCGACGACGTCCCACTCCCACCGCGGGTTGGTGACCAGTGAGTTGACGGCCATGGCCAGCAGGACCGCGACGACGGCGGTGGCCACCCAGCGGCCGGGGTGCCGTGCGGGCACCACCCTCAGCCGGTCGTAGGGCGTCCCGGCCGGCGGAGCCGCGGTCTCGGGACGGGAGGCGAGCGAGGTCATGCGGGTCCTCCCAGGGACCTCTCGAAGGCGTACAGGCGCTCGGCCACCGGCAGGCGGCGCAGGGTCTCGGTGTCGGTCGGGCGGGGGACGGCCGGGTCGAACAGCGGCGTCCATCCGGCGGAGAGGTACAGGTCGCGTGCCTCGGGCTGCCGCGGGCCGGTGGTCAGGTACATCCGGCGGTAGCCGGCGGCGGTCGCGCGGGCCTCGAGCTCGGCGAGCACCCGGCGGGCCAGGCCCTGCCGGCGGTGCGCCGAGGAGGTCCACATCCGCTTGACCTCGGCGGTGGCGGGATCGCCGTGCCGGCGGATCGCGCCGCCGGCCACCGGGACGCCGTCGGCGACGAGCAGGACCAGGTCGCCGTCGGGCGGCAGGAACTCCGCGTCGGGATAGCGGGTGAGCTCCTCGGCGGCGCCGCCGAAGAGGTCGCCGTAGCGGCGGTCGTACTCGACGGCGAGCTCGGCGAACAGGGGTGCGGCCAGCGGATCCCCGGGATGGACGGAGACGACCTCGAGCGGTGGTGCGGACATGGCGGGGCTCCTCGCGGACCTTCGTGGGAAGGGCAGGGCGCGCGGCATCGCCCGGCTGCCGGGCCGGCAGGCGGGAGGACGCGCGGGGATCTCCGGCGGTCAGCCGGTCACGAGGTCAGCGACAGAGCGCGCTGTCGGTGCGGTGCAGGTCGACGGTCGGTCGGCCGACCAGGTGGAGCGAGCAGATCCGCACGTCGCCGGTGCTCCCGTGTGCCACGGCTGAGCTCCTCTGTCTGGCCCCTGCGGGGCGGCTGGGCTTGCGGACGCGCGGTGCGCGTCCGCCAGGTCGTCACCCGGGGCACCCCGTCCCAGTGGAGGGTTGCCGGTCAGCGAGCCGGGGCTTGACGCTGACGCTCAGGACCTGGCAGCAATCTAGGACGCGGGCGCCAATCCCGTCAATTCCCATCGACTTGGTGTAGTTGCGACCTGGCGCACAGATCGCTCGGGGTCCGACCGCCTGGACGAGGCCGCCGGCGTCATCGGCGAGCCCCCGCCCTCTGGTCAGCTCCCCTGGCGGAGCTCCTCCGCCAGTCCGACGACGATCCCCTCCGGGTCGCGGACGTGGCACAGCCGGTGGAGGTCCTCGCACTCCGCGCCGAACTCGACGAGGAACGCGATGACCGCGTCCAGGTCCTCGACGACGACGAGCACGTCGTCCATCCGCGTGAGCGCCACGGGGTCCTCCTGTCCCTCGCGACCCCGTCGGCCGCTCCGTCCCGGGGATGACGCCATCCGGCCGGTCTCGACGTCCTGGGCGCCCGGCGCGCCGTCTGGGACAGTCCCGCGGGTGACCGCGCCCGATCCCCTCCCCCGGGCGGTGGTGCTGGTCGAGGGCGCGAGCGACCGGGAGGCCGTGCTCGCCGCCGCCCGCGCCCTGGGGCGGGACCTCGCCGCCGAGGGCGTCCGGGTCGTCGCGCTGGGCGGCGCCGGGGGCGTGGCCCGGCAGGTGGCGGAGCTGACCGCCGCCGGTCTCGGCGACCGCCTGCGCGGCCTCTACGACGTCGGCGAGGAGGCGTTCTTCCGGCGGGCGCTGGGTGCCGCCGACGCCGGCGACCTGGCGGCGCGGGGGTTCTTCGCCTGCGTGGCCGACCTGGAGGAGGAGCTGGTCCGCGCGCTGGGGGTGGCCGGCGTCGAGGCGGTGGTGACCGCCCAGCGGGAGGCCCGCGCGCTGGAGACCTTCCGCAACCAGCCGGCGCAGCGCGGCCGTGCCCCGGAGGCCCAGCTGCGCCGGTGGCTCGGCACCACCAGCGGGCGCAAGGCCCGCTACGCGCGGGCCCTCGTGGAGCACCTGGACCCCGGCGCCCTCCCGCCGCCGCTGCGCCGCCTCCTCGCGGCGACCTGACCCGGCGCACGGGGCGTCCCGGCCCGCCGCCCTGGCAGCCTGGCCCCGTGCACCTCTCCCCCGCCGGCACCGCGGCCCTCGTCGCCCGGCTGCGCGCGGCCGGCTGCGTCTTCGCCGAGGACGAGGCCCGCCTGCTCGCCGAGGCCGCGGCGACGCCCGGCGAGCTGGAGGCGCTGGCCGCCCGCCGGGCAGCCGGGGAGCCGCTGGAGCACCTGCTGGGCGCGGTCGAGTTCTGCGGCCTGCGGATCGCCGTCGGCGCGGGGGTGTTCGTACCGCGGCAGCGCACCGCGGCCCTCGTCGCCCGGGCCGCCGGTGCGGCCCGCGCCGCCCGGGCGCGGACCGGCCGGCCGCCGGTCGCCGTCGACCTGTGCTGCGGCTGCGGCGCCGTCGGCCGGGCGCTGGCCGAGGCCGTCGAGCTCGGTGAGCTGCACGCGACCGACGTCGACCCGGCGGCCCTGCCCTGGGCGCGGCGCAACCTCGACCCCGTCGGCGGGACCGTGCACGGCGGCGACCTCTACGCCGCGCTGCCCGGCCGGCTGCGCGGGCGGGTCGACGTCCTGGTCGCCAACGCGCCCTACGTGCCCACCGGCGCGCTCGCCCTCCTGCCGCCCGAGGCGCGGCTGCACGAGCCGGCCGGCGCGCTCGACGGCGGCGACGACGGCCTCGACGTGCACCGGCGCATCGCCGCGGGCGCGCCGGGCTGGCTGGCGCCGGGCGGGGTGCTGCTCGCCGAGGTGGGCGAGGAGCAGGCGCCCGTCCTGGCCGCCGTCCTGACCCGGGCGGGACTGCGGCCCGTCACCTGGCCGCCCGAGGAGGACGGGACGACCGTGGTGACCGGGACCCGAACGGGCGGTCCGGTTCCGGATACCGGGCCCTTGGTCCCTGTCCGGCGGGACGGACGCGGGTGAGGATCCGGTCATGGCCGCCGATCCGCACCTCGAGCCGATCCGGCTGCTGCCCCTGCCGTCCCGCCGGCCCGTCCCGTCGTTCCTGGTCGACGTCGACGGCACCGCCGCCGCCGACCGCGCGCTGAACTGGGCGCTGCGCGAGGCCGCCCGCCGGGAGGGCACCGTGCTCGCGGTCGCCGCCGTCGACGCCCCCGGGGAGGCCGGCCGCGCCGCCGCCCTGGCGCGGGCCGACGCCGCGGTGGTGCGCGCCGTCGCCGAGACCGGCGTCGCCGGCCGGGTGCGCACCGTCGTCGCCGAGCGGGCACTGCTCGACGCGCTGGGCACCGCCGGACGCGGCGGCGACCTCGTCCTCGTGAACGGCACCGGCCGCGCCCTGCTGCGCCCGGTCGCGCCGCGCTTCCCCGGCCGGCGCCCGGGCTCCGGCGCGTGACCCCGACGACTCCCCCTGCGTCCTCCTCGGGACGGGCCGTGCCCCCGCCTCCCCCCGGGGACCGACCGGACCGCACCGCCGCGGGCCCCGAGCCCGGCCTCACCGCCGGCGTGCGCGCCGCCGCGGCCGGCGAGCACCTGGAGGCCACCCTCCGCGAGATCGTGGAGGCGGCGGTGGCCCACGCCGACGCCACGTACGGCGCGATGGGCGTGCTGACCGCCGACGGCCGCGAGCTGGACCGCTTCGTCATCGTCGGCATGGACGACACCGTCCGGGCCGGCATCGGCCGTCCCCCGGCCGGCGCGGGGATCCTCGGCCTGCTGGTCGAGCGCCCGGAGCCGCTGCGGCTCGCCGACCTGGGCGCGCACCCCGCCTCGGTCGGCTTCCCGCCCGGCCACCCGCCGATGGCGTCGTTCCTGGGCGTCCCGGTGTGCGTGCGCGAGCAGGTGTTCGGCCACCTCTACCTCACCGAGAAGCGCGACGGCGGCGAGTTCACCGCGGCCGACGAGGAGGCGGTGCAGGCGCTAGCCGCGGCCGCGGGCCTCGCGATCGGCAACGCGCGGCTGGCGGAGGCCGCCGAGCAGCGCCGGGTCTGGACGCAGGCGGCCGTCGAGGTCTCGACCGCGCTGCTGTCGGGCGCGGAGCCGGTCGCGGCCCTCGAGTCGATCGTGCAGCAGGTGGTCGCGCTCACCGGCGCCGACGGCGCGTCCCTGCTCGTCGCGCGCGAGGGCGACCCCGACGCGCTCACCATCCTCGCCTCCGCCGGCGTGTACGCCGGCGAGCTGGAGGGCGTCCGGGTCCCGCTCGAGGACACCCACGTCGGGCGGGTGCACCGCAGCGGCGTCGGCGAACTGGTCGAGGACATGAGCGCCGACCCGGTGCGGGGGCGGCACGCGGAGGTCGCCGTCGAGCTGACCCGCGGCGCGCGCTCGGGCGTGGTCGTCCCGCTCGGCCGGTCGCTGGGGACGCTGGTGTGCGTGCGGGGCGAGGACCGCGAGCCCTTCGGCGCCGACGTGCTCGACGCCCTGACCTCCTTCGCGACCCAGGTGACGGTCGCCCTCGAACTCGCCCGCAGCCAGCGCCGCGAGCGCGAGCTGCAGGTCCAGGCCGACCGCGACCGCATCGCCCGCGACCTGCACGACCACGTCGTCCAGCGCATCTACGCCACCGCGCTGTCGCTGGACCGGATCGCCCGCTCGCTGGAGGAGGCCGACCCCTACGCGGCCCGCCGCGTCGAGCGCAGCGTCGACGAGCTCGACGAGACGATCACGCAGATCCGCTCGGCCATCTTCGAGCTGCACGACCCCGCCGACGCCCCCGACCACCTCGGTCTCCGGCTGACCGACGTCGTCACCCGGGTCACCGAGAACAGCGGCCTGGACTGCCGCGTGGACGTGACCGGCGACGTCGACGGCCTGACCGGCGCGCTGGCCCACGACCTGCTGGCGGTGGTCCGCGAGCTGGTGACCAACGCCGTCCGGCACGCCCGGGCCTCGCGACTCACGGTCAGGGTGGACGCCGGGCCGCCCGGCGGGGCCGACGTCACGGTCGTGGTGGCCGACGACGGCCGCGGCCTGCCCGCGGTGCCCCTGCGCAGCGGCCTGGACAACCTCACCGACCGTGCGCAGCGGCGCGGCGGGCGGCTGGCGGTGCGCAGCGCACCCGGCGGGACCGAGGTGACCTGGACGGTGCCGCGCCCCGCGTGAGGGCACGGGCGGTCAGCGGCCGGGACGGGGTCCGCGCAGCTCGGTGGCGAGGATGGCCGCCTGGGTGCGCCGCTCGAGGCCGAGCTTGGCCAGCAGGTGGCTCGTGTAGTTCTTCACCGTCTTCTCGGCCAGCCCCATCCGGGCGCCGATCTGCCGGTTCGTCAGCCCCTCCCCGATGAGCGCGAGCACCGTGCGCTCCTGCTCCGTCAGCCCGGCCAGGCGGCGGTCCGTCCCCGCCCGCTGCGGCTGCCCGGTGCCGGCGAGCGTCCCGCCGGCCGCCACGGTGCGCACCGCCGAGACCAGGTCCGCGCCGCGCACCTGCTTGACCAGGTAGCCGGCGGCCCCGGCGGCGAGGGCGGCGGCCACCGCCTCGTCCTCGGCGAAGCTCGACAGCACCAGGAACCGGCAGGCGGGCAGCCGGTCCCGCAGGCCCCGCACGACCTCGGCGCCGTCGCCGTCGGGCAGCCGCATGTCGACGACCGCGACGTCGGGCCGCACGGCGGGGCCGCGCGCCAGGGCCTCCGCCACGGTGCCGGCCTCGCCGACGACCACCAGCCCCGGGTCGTCCTCGAGGACCTCCGCCACGCCACGGCGGACCACCTCGTGGTCGTCGACGAGGAAGACGCGGACCGGGCGCTGCGGAGCTGCCACGACCACCCTCCCTCCGACCGTGACTGCGGTCACAGAGGGTAGTGCCTGAGGCGGCTGTCCTGCGCGTTAGGCGGGCAGCAGTAGCGCTGCGTACAGGGTCAACCCCGGACCGAAGGCCATGGCGACCACCGGGCCGTCGACGTCGGCCAGCTCCTGCAGCACCAGGAGCACGGTCGCCGACGAGCAGTTGCCGTGCTCGGCGAGCACCCGCCGGGAGGCGGCGATCTGCTCCTCGGCCAGGCCGAGCTCGTCGCGGACCACGTCGAGGATCCGCGGGCCGCCGGGGTGCACCGCCCAGCCGGCGACGTCCTCGACGCGCAGCCCGGCGCCGTCCAGCAGCTCGGCCACCACGTCGCCGACGTGCCGGGAGAGCACGTCGGGCACCCGCGGCGAGAGCCCCATGCGGAACCCGAGGTCGGTGACGTCCCAGGTCATGTGGTCGGCCGTCGAGGGGTCCGTACGGGCGACGACGCCGGCCAACCGGCGGCCGCGGCCCGCGCCGGGCTCGACGACGACGGCCGCCGCGGCGTCGGAGAACAGCGCGTGCGCCACGACCTGGTCGAGGTCCCGCACGGCGGGCTGCACGTGCAGGCTGGTCAGCTCGCAGCACAGCAGCACCGCCGGGCGGGACCGGGCGGTGACGAAGTCGCCCACCGCCGCCAGCCCCGGGACGGCGGCGTAGCAGCCCATGTGCCCCACGAGCAGCCGCTGCAGGCCCGCCGGCATGCCGAGGTCGCTGGCCAGCCGGATGTCCAGCCCCGGGGTGGCGTACCCGGTGCAGGTGGCCACGGCGAACAGGCCGACGTCGCCGGGGGCGAGGCCCGCGGAGTCCAGCGCCGTCGCCACGGCCTGCTTGCCCAGCGGCAGCGCCTCCTGGACGTAGCGCGCCATGCGCGCGCCGGTGCCCCACCCGCTGAGGTCCTCGTCGACGGGGTTGGCCACCGCGTGGCGGCGGCGCACGCCGGCGCTCGACCAGATCCGCTTCGCCGCCCGGACGCCGTCGTAGTGGCGGGCGAAGAAGCCCTCCCAGGCGGCGTCCTGGTCGAGGGTGGCCGGCAGGGCGGCGCCCGCGCCGGTCAGCACGGCGGCGCTCACCCGCGCGGCCCCCGGGGGAACGGGCTGGTCGGGGAGGCGGTCACCTCTCGACCGTACGTGCGGGCGGGGCGCCGCGCCGCCCGGGCGCCTCCCGCTTGCGGCCGTAGCCGGCGAAGAGCACGGCGGTGGTGCGCAGCGGCCGCATCCGGACGACGTCGCGGCGCCCGAGCCGCCAGGCGACGACGTCGCGCACCGAGGGCCGCAGGCCGACCAGCCGCAGGTCCAGGCCGAGCCGGTCGGCGGCCGCGAGCAGCCGGCGCCGGTCGACGAACAGCGCCGGATCGTGGATGCCCGGCGGCGGCCCGCCGGGCAGGCGCTCGGCGATCCGGACGGCGACCACCTCCGCCAGCCGGGTCGCGGCGATCGCGTCGACGACCAGCGTGCCGCCGGGGCGCAGCAGCCGCGCCGCCTCGGCGAGCACCGCCTCGTGCTCGGCGACGTGCTCGAGGATCTCCCCCGCGACGACGACGTCGGCGCACCCGTCGCGCAGCGGCACCGCGAGCACCGACCCGCGCACCGCGAGGACGCCGTGGTCCGCGGCGACCCGGAGCCCCGCGGCGCCGAGGTCGACGCCGACGTGCCGGTAGCCCAGGCGCGCGGCGTGCGGCGCCATCAGCCCGCCGCCGCAGGCGAGGTCGACCAGCAGCGCGTCCGGGCCGGCCGCGGGTGGGACGTGCCCGGCGCGCGAGGCGGCCAGCCAGTGCAGCATCGCGAACCCGCCGGCGGCCTCCCACCACTGGTCGGCCAGCCCGTCGTACTGGGCGAGGTCGTTGCGCCGCGGGTCGCCGATGCGCACCCGCCGGCTACTTCTTCAGGGGGTCGTGGCCCCAGTTCATCAGCGAGTACCGCCACTTCGAGGACTCGACGTCCTCCTTCTTCGGCTCCTGCGCCATGTGCCGCTGCACGTAGCCGTGGACCTTCTTCATGGCGGCGTAGTCGTCGTCGTCGAGGTCGCCCTTCTTCTTGCCCAGCAGCTCGACGATGCGGCGGCCCATCTCGTGCCCGGTCGACTCGCCGGACCCGCCGCTCTTCTGGCCGACCTCCTGCGACTCGTCGGTGTCCAGCCACTTCCTCAGCTCCGAGGCGCTCATGTTGACCGCCTCGTCGAAGTCCTTCCGGATGGCGTCCCGGTCGTCGTCGGCCACGGTTCCTCCTCGGTCGCGTCCCCCGCCGGTACCTCGCTCCCGACCTCGGGAAACGGGTGCGGCGCGCGGCGGCCGGGTAGGGCACCCCGTGTGAGCGTCGACGGGACGGGGCAGCGGTACACGCCGTCGGCCGCGCGCAGCGCCCAGGAGCGCGGGGAGACCCTCGACCAGCTGCTCGACCGGAACCTCGCCGAGCTGCTGCAGGAGCTCCGGGTGGCCATCACCGGCGTCCAGGTGCTGTTCGCCTTCCTCCTCGGCCTGGCCTTCACCGCGCGCTTCCGCGAGCTCGACGACGTCCAGCTGACCGTCTACACCGTCACCCTGCTGGCCACCGCGCTCGCGACCGTGGTGCTCATCGCGCCGGTGTCGTTCCACCGGCTGGTCTTCCGCCGCCGCCGCAAGGCCGCGCTGATCCGCGTCGCCGACCGGATGCTGCTGGCCGGGCTGGCGCTGCTGGTGCTGGCCATCAGCTCCGGGGTGCTGCTCATCCTCGACGTCGTCCTCGGCCGCTGGGCGGGCGTGCTCGGCGGCGGCGCGGTGCTCCTCGTCGGGCTGGTCACCTGGTACGCGCTGCCCCTGGCCGCCCGCCGGCACGAGGCCACCCCCTCCCCCGACGCCGACGCGGGGCCGCCCGCAGGATGAGGGCCCCGCCCGCACCCGGAGGTCGCCCGTGTCCGTCACCGTCGTCGGCAGCCTGAACGAGGACGTGCTGGTCGCCGTCGAGCGGCTGCCCGGGCGCGGCGAGACCGTCGTCGGCCGCGACGCCGCGCTCGCCCCGGGCGGCAAGGGCGCCAACCAGGCGGCGGCCGCGGGCCGGCTCTCCGGCACGGGGGTCGCCATGGTCGGGCGCGTGGGCGAGGACCCCGCGGGCGGGCGTCAGGTGGCCGCGCTGCGGGAGGCGGGCGTGGACACCGCGGGGGTGCTCGCGACGCCGGGGACGCCGACCGGCTCGGCCACCATCCCCGTGGAGGACGGCAGCGGCGAGAACCTCATCGTCGTCGTGCCAGGCGCCAACGCCGCCCTGGCCCCCGCCGACGTCGACGTGCCGGCGGTGCGCGGCGCCGACGTCGTCCTCCTGCAGCTCGAGGTGCCGCTCGAGGCGGTGCGGGCCGCCGCGGACGCCGCGTCCGGCACCGTGGTGCTCACCCCGGCGCCGCCCCGGCCGCTGCCGGAGGAGCTGCTGCGGCGGGTGGACGTGCTGGTGCCCAACGAGCACGAGCTCGTGCAGCTGGCCGGCGCCGGCCCGGCCGGGCGCACGCCCGCCGAGCTCGCGGAGCTGGCCCGCGGCCTCGGCGTCGCGGCCACCGTGGTCACCCTCGGCGCGCGCGGCGCGCTGGTCGTGCCGGCGGGGGGCCCGGCGCTGCTGCAGGCGCCGCCACCGGTGCGCGCCGTGGACACCACCGGCGCCGGCGACTGCTTCACCGGCGCCCTCGGCGCCGCCCTCGCCCGGGGCGACGACCTGCCCGGCGCCGTGCGCGAGGCGGTGGCCGCGGCGGCGCTGTCGACGACGGGCCCCGGCGCGCGCGGGGGCCTGCCCGACGCCGCCGCGGTGCGCGCGCTGCTGTCGCGGGTGCCCGGGGCGCAGGAGGTCGGGGCGAGCGAGGTCGACGGGGGTTCGGCGGCGGGCCGGGCTGGGCAAGGCCCCCTCGACCACCAGGACGGACCCGAGGAGGACGCCGTGACCGAGCCCGAACGGCCGCCACGCTCGCCGGAGCGCGCGGAGGGCGACCCCGCCGGCGAGCAGCCCGACGACGACGGCCGCACGCCCCGCGCCGAGGACCCCGCGGAGGGTCAGCCGATGGGCGACGGCCCCGCCGACACCCCCGGCAGCTGACGCCGGACGGACCCGTCCGGTCCCCGGGCCGGACGGGTCCCGGGGTGACGTGGATCACCTCACCCGCTGGGGGTCCGCGCAGCTCAGGGCCTGTTTCCGGGTCCGGCGGCTCGGGCAGGCTGGGCCTCATGGAGGACACCCAGCACGAGGACCGGCCGGCGCACGAGACCCCCGGCGAGCCCACCGGAGAGCCCGCGACGACGGCGCAGGCCGCCGCCGAGCGCGTCGTACGGCTGCTCGCCAACCCCCGCCGGACCCGCCGCGCCTGACCCGCGCGGCACCTCCGGCCACTCCGGTCCCGGAACCGGTTCGTCACAGCGGTCCCACCCGGCACCGGCGTCCCGACCTGCGCGTTCGCCTCTCGGGACCCCAGTGGGATCACCCGTGCCGGGGGTCCGGCGTGCCGCGAACTGATCCGTCACGGGAGGCGGCAGAGTCGCCGTCGTGACCGCCGCCCTCTCCCTCGCCGACGCCGACAGCCCGGCCCCGGTCCGCCGCAGCCGCGCGGAGCGGGAGGCCATCGTCCTGGACACCGCCGAGCGCCTGTTCGCCGCCCGCAGCTCCCGCAGCGTGGGCATGGACGAGCTCGTCCGCGAGACCGGTCTGGGCAAGATGACCGTCTACCGGCTGTTCAAGAGCAAGGACGAGCTCGTCGGCGCGTACCTCGCCCGCAAGGCCGCCACGGTGCTCGGCCACATCGACGAGCTGCTCTACCTCGCGCCGGACCCGCGCGCCGCGCTGCTCGCCGTCGTCGACTCGGTGCAGGCCGACGTCACCCGCGCCGGCTTCCGCGGCTGCCCCTTCACGAACGTGAGCAGCGAGTACGACGACCCGCAGCACCCCGCCCGCAGCGCGGCCGCCGACTACAAGTTCGAGCTGCACGCCCGGCTGGAGCGGCTGGCCGAGGAGGTGGCCCCCGGCGTCGGTGAGGACCTCGCCGCGCAGGTCCACCTGATCATCGACGGCATGTACCTCTCCGGCGGCCTGCTCGGCCCCGACGGCCCGGCCTCCCACGGCCGCGACCTCGCCGAGCGGCTGATCGACATCGCCACCGCCCGCTCCGCGGCCGGCGACGCCGCCTGACCCGCGTCGGCGGGGGCCCTCCGGCCCCTCCTCCCCCCGCGGCGACTGCCCGGCGAGCGCACCCCGCTCGCCGGGCAGACGTGTCCGTGGACCCGCAGGATGAGCCGGTGACCGACCGCACCCGTCCCGACCTCGACGACACGACCGTCGAGGGGCTGGGCAAGCTCTCCGAGGCCCTGGAGACCATCGAACAGGCCCGCGGCCAGCTCTACGGCTTCCACCAGCACTCCGGCAAGGCCGACCGGCTGCTGCAGGAGGCCGTCGAGAAGTTCCGCGAGGCCGGCCACACGCAGCTCGCCGACGACCTCGACCGCGACCTCGTCGGCCGCAACGTCATCGCCGACCGCTGGACCTTCCAGATCGTCGAGGACTACGACGCGTCCTACTGGTCGGCGTTCCGCGACTTCGACGAGCGGGCCCGCACGGAGCTCTCCGGCGGGGACCGGCACGTGTTCGAGGCGCGGATGAAGCAGCGCGAGCGCACGGCCGGGCACCCGGCGCACGAGGCCGGCCCCGCGCTCGACGACTGAGCCGCCCGGGTCGCCGTCGCCACGGGGCGCGCGCAGACTCGGGCCGGTGAGCACGCGCGAGCAGAAGATGCCCGAGCCGGACTCCCCGCGCTCGGTCGGCCCCCTCGGCAGCGACACGTCGGGCCCGCCGGCCCCGGACTCCGACGGCCCGGAGGCCACCGGCCCGGCCGACGGCGCGGCCGGCCCGTCCTGGCCGCCCGCGGAGACGGAGCCGGCGGCGCACCGGGACTGAGCTCCCCCGGCGGGGTGCCGGCCGTTTGAGCGGGGCCTCCAGCGGACAGACCGTCGGGCGTGACCGCTCCCGGAACGCCCGCCGAGCCCCGGCCCTCCGCGCCGGGCACCGATCCCTTCGCCACCGGCTACGGGACGACCGCCTCCGGCCCGACGGCCGGCACCCCGGCCGCCACGTCGGGTGGCACGTCCGGCGGCACCACCCCGGCCCCGCGGCCCTCCCGCGCCGGGTCCGCCGGCCGCACCATCGGCCGTGGCCTGGCGCTGGCCCTGCTCATCGCCGTCACGGTGGTCCTGGTGCTGTTCATCGTGTTCAACGGCGAGACGGTGCCGATCAGCCTGGTCTTCACCGACGTCCGCGCGCCCCTGGTGGTGGCGCTGCTCATCGCTGCTGGGCTCGGCGCCCTGTTCGCCGCCCTGCTGGGCGCGGTGCTGGCCGCCCGACGCCGCAACCGCTGACCCCCGCCGGGCCCGCCCGGCACCTCCTAGCCCGCCGGGCCTCCTCCCCGGCGCCGACGGCCCGGGACACCCCGCTCTGACCCCTGCGGGCGTGTCCCGGGCCGCGCCCTTGCTCCTGGTTACCCGCCGGTAATAACGTTCGTTACCGGCGAGTAGGCACACCTGCCGCCGCCCACCGGCACGGAGCACGGGAGCGACACCGCATGAGCCACTACACCGCGAACCTGCGGGACCTCGAGTTCAACCTGTTCGAGTTCCTCGACACCAAGGACCGGTTCGGCACCGGCCCGTTCGAGCAGATGGACGCCGAGACGGCGCGCGGTGTGCTCGCCGAGATCCGCCGGCTGGCCGAGGGCCCGATCGCCGAGAGCTTCACCGACGCCGACCGCAACCCGCCGGTGTTCGACCCGGCCACCTCCTCGGTGACGCTGCCCGAGAGCTTCAAGCGGTCGGTGCGCGCGATCGAGGACGGCGAGTGGTACCGCCTCGACCTGCCCGAGCACCTCGGTGGCTTCGGCGCCCCGCACGCCCTGACGTGGGGCGCCTTCGAGATGGTGCTCGGCGCCAACCCCGCCGTCTTCATGTACGGCTCATGGGCCGCCTTCGCCGCCGTCCTGCACGAGCTCGGCACCCCCGACCAGAAGCGCATGGCCGAGCTGATGCTCGAGCACAAGTGGGGCGCCACCATGGTGCTCACCGAGCCCGACGCGGGCTCCGACGTCGGCGCCGGCCGTACGAAGGCGGTGCGCCAGGACGACGGCTCCTGGCACGTCACCGGCGTCAAGCGGTTCATCACCTCCGCCGAGCACGACCTCTCCGACAACATCGTCCACCTCGTGCTGGCCCGCCCCGAGGGCGCGAAGCCGGGTACCAAGGGCCTGTCGCTGTTCGTCGTCCCCAAGTTCCACGTCGACCTCGAGACCGGCGCCCTCGGCGAGCGCAACGGCGTGTACGTGACCAACGTCGAGAAGAAGATGGGCCTCAAGGTCTCCACGACCTGCGAGCTCACCTTCGGCGACGGGCCGGTGCCCGCCAAGGGCTGGCTGGTCGGCGAGGTGCACGACGGCATCGCGCAGATGTTCAAGGTCATCGAGCACGCCCGGATGTTCGTGGGCACCAAGGCGATCGCCACCCTGTCGGCCGGTTACCAGCAGGCCCTGGCCTTCGCGAAGGAGCGGGTGCAGGGCGCCGACCTCACCGCGACGTCGAAGGACGCCCCGCGGGTGACGATCACCCACCACCCCGACGTGCGCCGCTCGCTGATGCTGCAGAAGGCGCACGCCGAGGGCATGCGGGCGCTGTACCTCTACACCGCGAGCTTCCGCGACCAGGTGACCGAGGCCGAGGCCGCCGGCACCGCGGACAGCGAGGAGGCGCGGCTGGCCGCCCGCGTCAACGACCTGCTGCTGCCGGTGGTCAAGGGGTACGGCTCCGAGCGGGCCACCCAGCTGCTCACCCAGGAGTCGCTGCAGACCCTCGGCGGGTCGGGCTTCCTGCAGGACTACCCGATCGAGCAGTACATCCGCGACTCCAAGATCGACACCCTCTACGAGGGCACGACGGCGATCCAGGGCCAGGACTTCTTCTTCCGGAAGATCGTCAAGGACGGCGGCGTCGCGCTGACCTGGCTGGCCTCGCAGATCCAGGCCACGATCGACGCCGAGGTGGGCAACGGCCGGCTCAAGGAGGAGCGGGCGCTGCTGGCCACCGCCCTCGCCGACGTCCAGGGCATGCTCACCGCGATGTTCGGCCAGCTCACGGCCGCGCAGGAGGACATGGCCAACGTCTACCGGGTCGCCCAGAACACCTCGCGGCTGCTGCTGGCCGCCGGTGACCTGGTCACCGCCTGGCTGCTCGTGCGCCAGTCGGAGGTGGCCCTCGCCGCCCTCGCCGGCGAGGTGGGCGAGAAGGACCGCCTGTTCTACGAGGGCAAGCTCGCCGCCACGCGCTTCTTCTGCACCCAGGTGCTGCCGAAGCTCACCGCGGAGCGGGCCATCGCCGAGGCCACCGACAACGCGCTGATGGAGATCCCCGAGGCCGCGTTCTAGGAGGACCCGCCTGCCCCCCACCGCTCGCACGCTCGCGGCGGGCCCCTGCAGGCGGGCCGTTCCAGCACCTCACCGAGATGGCCGCCGTCCCCACCCGGGGGCGGCGGCCGTCGTCGTGTGGGGCCGCCGTGTGGGCCCGGCCTCGCGGCATGGTGCCCGACCTCGCGCTGCGGGGTGGGGTCGGGCACCACACGGCGAGGCCGGCAGCCGGGGCCGGGCCGTTTCGGGGGGACGACGGCGGGCATGCCCCTCCCCGTGACCGACCCGCAGGGCAGCGACCGCATCCAGCAGGACGTCCCCACCGCGTCGGGGACCGGCGACAACAGCGACAGCGGCTCGTCCTTCGAGGACGTGCCCCTGACGCGCGAGGACGCGCTCGAGCGCGACGCGGCCGCGGGCGACGACCTGCCGGCCCGCGCGGACAGCGACGTCGCCCGCGCCCGGGGCGGCGACGCCTCCGGCGAGGTCGAGGGCCCCACCCCCCGTTCCTGAGGAGGACCAGATGAGCGAGACCGACCACAGCGGCTACGGGGAGTCCCCCGACACCACCGACGGGCCGACCGAGTCGAACATGGTCGACGGCGTGCCCGGCGAGGACCGCTCCGACGGCGGCGAGGCCGACGTCACCCTCACCACCGACGCCGAGGCGCAGCGCGACGACTCGGTCGTGCGCGGCGGCAACCAGGCCGGCTGAGCGCAGCTCAGATCCAGCCGTGGCGGCGGGCGACCTCGACGGCGACGTGCCGGTTGGCCGCGCCGAGCTTGCCCGCCGCCGAGGACAGGTGGTTGCGCACCGTCCCCGGTGACAGGTGCGCCCGCGCGGCGATCTCCTCGACCGGCGCCCCGCCGGCGGCCAGCTCCAGCACGTCGGCCTCGCGCGGCGTCAGCGGGCTGTCCCCCGCACTGATCGCCTCGGCGGCGAGCTCGGGGTCGACGTAGCGGCCGCCGCCCGCCACGGTGCGCACGACGTCGGTGAGCACCGCAGCGGGCACGGTCTTGGGCAGGAACCCGCGCACGCCCGCGGTGAGCGCCCGCTTGAGGTGCCCGGCCCGCCCGTGCCCGGTGACGATCACGACCGCGCAGCCGGGCACCAGGCCCTGCAGCTGGGCGGCGACGGAGATGCCGTCGAGGTCGGGCATCTGCAGGTCGAGCACCGCGACGTCGGGCGTGTGACGGCGGGCCATCGCCAGCGCCTCGTCGCCCGACGCCGCCTGCGCGACCACCTCCAGGTCGTCCTCCAGCGCCAGCAGGGCCGCCAGCGCCGAGCGGATGAGGTTCTCGTCGTCGGCGAGCAGCACGCGGATCACGGCACCTCCTCCACGGCCGGCACGCGCGCCGGCACCCGGGCCACGACGACGAACCGCTCGCCCACCGGCCCGGCCGACAGCTGCCCGGACGCCGCCGTCAGCCGCTCGGCCAGGCCGCGCAGCCCGCTGCCCCAGTCCGCCCCGGCGCCGGTGACGCCGTCGTTCTCCACCCGCAGCTCCACCGGGTCGCCGGGGACGAGGGTGATGGTGCAGGTGCCGGCCGAGCTGTGCCGCAGCACGTTGGTGACCGCCTCGCGCACCACCCAGCCCAGCGCCGCCTGCGCCGCCGTCGGCAGCCTGGTGCCGGCCTCCTCGCCGCGCACGGTGCAGGCGATGCCGGCGGCGCGCAGCACCGAGCGGGCACCGGCGAGCTCGCCGGCCAGGTCGGTGGAGCGGTAGCCGCGGACGACGTCGCGCACCTCGCGCAGCGACTCCTCGGCGATCCGGCTGATGTCGGCCACCTCGTCGGCGGCGCCGGGCCGGCCGCGGCGCACGAGCTCGCCGGCCAGCTGGCTCTTCACCGCGATCGCCGAGAGGTTGCGGCCCATGACGTCGTGCAGGTCGCGGGCGAAGCGCAGCCGCTCCTCGGCGACGGCGAGCTGCAGCTGCACGCCGCGACTGCGGTCCATCTCGACGACGACGTCGAGGATCCAGACGGAGAACCGGAAGGCCAGGGTCGTCGCGGCCACCGCCACCCCGATCGAGACCGCGCCGACCACGGCGGCCGGCACCGCGCTGCCGTCGAGCAGCGCGCCGACGGCGGTGAGGACCGTGACCCCGGCGGCGCCGGCCACCAGACGGCGGGTGGCGACGGTGACCGACAGCGCGAGCAGCACCTCGGCGCCGACGAACCCGGCCGCCCAGGGCACCGCGGGCGAGGGCCCGCTCGCCGTCCCCGCGGCGCCGACCACGACCACGCCGACGACGACCAGGCCGGCGAGGACCGCGACCGCGAGCGCCACCCGGTCGGGGCCGGCGGCGCGGTCGGCGAACCCGCGCCGGCTCAGCTGCACGGCGGCCGCCGTCGTCGCCAGGGTGGCGGCGAGGAGCAGCAGCTCCAGCCAGCGCGGGGCACCGGTCCAGTCCGAGGCCACGGCGAGGAGGCCGAACAGCGGCAGCGCGGCGAGGAAGGAGTAGTACGACCACCGGGTGTAGAGCTCGATCCGCTGGGGGTCGCTGCGGCTGCGCCACCAGCGTGCGACGGTCGGCACGGCGCCCATGCTGCCGTACCGACCGTCACGGGCGGGGTCGCTCACCGGCGCGGGGCCCACCGGAACACCTGGCGGGACACCGACGCGGCGACGGCGATCCAGGCGCCGAGCACCAGCAGGGGCTGCGGCGCGGCCGCCCAGGCACCGGCCCAGTCGACGGCCTGCCCGTCCCAGGTCTGCCCGGCCAGACCCAGGCGGGCGAGCTCCACGACCGGCTCCACCGGGGTGAACCGCAGCACCTCGGCGACGCGGTCGGGGAAGACGTCGAGCGGGTACAGCAGGCCCGAGGCCGCGGTGGCCACGAGCACCAGCGGCAGCGTGGTGATCTGCGCGGACTCCGGGGTGCGGGTGAACGACGTGCTGGCCACGGCGAGCAGCGTCATCAGCGCGGTCCCGCCGAGCAGGGCGAGCAGCGGCAGCACGACGTCGACCGGCGCCGCCCACTCGCCGATCACCGCGCTGCCGGCCAGCACGAGCACGACCTGGGCGACGGTGACCAGCAGCGTCGGGACGGCGGTGCCGAGCAGCACCTCCGCGCCGCTGAGCTCGCCGCTGCGCATCCGCTGCAGCACCAGCTCCTCGCGGCGGGCGACGAACGTGGTGACCAGGTTGTAGTAGGTCAGGAAGACCAGCGTCACGCCGAGGGAGGTCACCACCAGGCGGGGACCGAGCGCGCCCTCGCCGCCGATGTCGGTGAGCGGGACGAGCGCGACGAAGAACAGCGGCAGCAGCAGCGAGTTGACGACGGCGGTGCGGTTGCGCAGCAGCAGCCGGGTCTCGGCGCCGGCCAGCGCCAGCGTGCGGCGCAGCCGGGACGGCGCGGGACGGGACGGGGCGGGGACGGTGGCGGCGGTCATCGGGGCTCCTCTCGGGGGCGGGGGTCAGGAGGGGTCGGCGCCGTCGGCGACGGCGAGGAAGGCCTGCTCGAGGGAGGCCGCGCGGGCCTGCAGCCCGCCGAGGACGACGCCGCGCTCGGCGGCCTCCACGAGCAGGCGGGTGAGCACCGGCTGCAGCGCGCGGGTGTGCAGCTCCACCCGCGGGCCGTCCGAGACGACCTCGGCCCCGGGGACGGCGGGCAGCGGCGCGGCGCCGTCGGGCAGGGTGAAGCGGATGGTGGCCGGCTGGGTGGCGGCGATCTCGGCGGCCGTCCCGGACAGCACGATCCGGCCGGCCCGCATGACCGCGATGCGGTCGGCGAGCTCCTCGGCCTCCTCGAGGTGGTGCGTGGTGAGCACGACGGCGGCACCCTCGGCCACGCGCTGCCGGACCAGCGCCCAGACGGTGCGCCGGCTCTCCGGGTCCAGGCCCGTGGTGGGCTCGTCGAGGACGATCACCCGCGGGGAGCCGAGCAGCGCGAGGGTGAGGTCCAGGCGGCGTCGCTCGCCGCCGGAGAGGCTGCGGACGCGGACGTCGGCGCGGCCGGTGAGGTCCACCTGCGCCAGCGCCTCCTCGACCGGGCGCGGGCCGGTGAGGGTGGCCGCCCACATCGCGACGGTCTCGCGGACGGTGAGGTCGGCGGGCAGGCCGCTGGTCTGCAGCAGGACGCCGAGGTGCGGGCGGACGGCGGCGCGCTCCCGGACCGGGTCGGCGCCGACGACGCGCACCGTCCCGCCGGACGCCGGCGCCAGGCCCTCGAGCACCTCGAGGGCGGAGGTCTTGCCGGCGCCGTTGACGCCGAGCAGGGCGAACACCTCGCCGGGGTGGACCTCGAAGCTGATGCCCCGGACGGCCTCGACGTCGCCGTAGCGGCGGCGCAGGTCGGTGACCTCCACGACGGGGGCGGCACGGCCGGTCGCGGCCGGGACGGGAGCCGGGTGGGTGAGCGGCACGGGGCCTCCTCCTCGTGCCCCGCCGGCCGCTGGTCGGCCGGTCCTCCGGGGCACGTCCCCACGCTCCCGCCGGCGCAGGCCCGGCGCGGGTGCCGTCTCTCACGACCTGGCGCCGGGCGCGCACGGGCCCCCCGTGACGCGTGTCATGGGGGGCTCGTGGACCGGGTGTCAGACGGCGGCGGTGCGGCGCTCCCCAGTGGAGGCGACGGCGTCGTCGGCGCCGAGGTCGCGCACCCGCGTCTCGCCGTAGGAGAGGACGGCGACCAGGGTGACGACGGCGCAGGCGGCCACGTACAGCGAGACCCGGCCCGGGGTGGGCTCGGAGAAGCTGCCGAGCAGCGCGACGGCGATCAGCGGCGCGGGGGCGCCGGCGATGACCGAGGCGAGCTGCGCGCCCACGGAGACGCCGGTGTAGCGGGCCTTGGTGCCGAACAGCTCGGCGAAGAACGCCGCCTGCGGCCCGTACATGGCGCCGTGGAACAGGAAGCCGACGACGAGGGCGAGCACGACCAGCCAGAAGCTCCCGGTCTCGTAGAGCTCGAACAGGGCGAACGCCCACACCCCGGTCCCGGCGGCGCCGAGCAGGTAGACCGGCCGGCGGCCGACCCGGTCGGACAGCGCGCCCCACAGCGGGATGGTCACCAGGTGCACCGCCGAGGCGACGAGCAGCGCGTTGAGGGCGAACGAGGAGTCCAGGCCCAGCGCCTGGGTGAGGTACGCCGTCGTGAACGCCGTCAGCACGTAGAAGGACACGTTCTCCGCGATCCGGGCGCCCATGGCCACCAGGACCTCCCGCTTGTAGCGCGCGAGGACGACGGCGATCGGCGCCTGCTCGGCGGCACCGGTCTCGCGCGCCCGCGCCTCGGCGGCCCGCTGGGCCTCGAGGAACACCGGCGACTCGCTGACCGCCAGCCGCACCCACAGGCCGACGAGGATGAGCACGGCCGAGAGCAGGAACGGGATGCGCCAGCCCCAGGCCTCGAACGCCGCGTCGGACTGGAAGGCCGCGAGCAGCGCGAGCACCGCGGTGGACAGCAGCTGCCCGGCCGGGGCGCCGGCCTGCGGCCAGGACGCCCAGAAGCCGCGGTGCTCGGGGCGCCCGTGCTCGGACACGATGAGCACCGCGCCGCCCCACTCGCCGCCGAGCGCGAAGCCCTGCACGAGGCGGAGGAACACCAGCAGCAGCGGCGCGAGCGCGCCCACCGTGGCGTAGGTGGGCAGCAGTCCGATGGCGAAGGTGGCGCCGCCCATCATCAGCAGCGAGACGACGAGCAGCTTCTTGCGGCCCATCCGGTCGCCGTAGTGGCCGAAGACCAGGGCGCCGATCGGGCGGGCGGCGAAGCCGATCGCGTACGTGCCGAACGCCAGCAGCACGCCGGCGAAGTCGGACGAGTCGGGGAAGAACAGCGGGCCGAAGACGAGCGCGGCGGCCGAGCCGTAGAGGAAGAAGTCGTACCACTCGACGGTGGTGCCGATGATGCTCGCGCCGACGACGCGGCCGAAGCGCCCTCGCTCTCGGGGTGCGGTCATGCGGGGTCTCCTGGGGGGACGTCGGGGTCCGGTCGTCCCGACGCTAGGAAGCTGATCGCGTTCCGCCCATGTGCCCGAGGACAGTCCTGTGACCTGGTTCATGTGGTCCGGGCCCATGCACTCGCGGCGACGACCGGTGGCGGGGCACCGGATACCCGGTGTGGCCGGACACCACCGAGGCAGCGCCGAGTGTGTGGCCGCGAGCCGTGGGAGTCGCGGCGGTGCGGTCCTACCCTCGCCGCCATGGCTGCGCAGGACCTGGCGGGACGGCGGGCGCTCGTGACGGGCGGCGCCTCGGGCATCGGCCGGGCGGTCGCGGCCCGGCTGGCGGAGGCCGGCGCGGCGGTCGTCGTCGCCGACCGGGACGCCGCGGCGGCCGGGCGGGTCGCGGCCGAGGTGGGCGGCACCGCGGTCGCCGTCGACCTGACCGACCTCGCCGCCGTCGACGCGCTGGACCTCGACGTCGACGTGCTCGTCAACAACGCCGGCTTCCAGCACGTGGCGCCGCTGCACGAGTTCCCGCCCGACGTCTTCGCCACCATCCTGCGGCTGATGGTGGAGACGCCGTTCCGGCTGGTCCGCGGCGCGCTGCCGCACATGTACGCGCGCGGCTGGGGCCGGGTGGTCAACGTGAGCTCCGTGCACGGCCACCGCGCCTCGCCGTACAAGTCCGCCTACGTCACGGCCAAGCACGCGCTGGAGGGCCTGTCGAAGGTGGTGGCGCTGGAGGGCGCGGCGCACGGAGTCACGTCGAACTGCGTGGCCCCGGCCTACGTGCGCACGCCGCTGGTCGAGGGGCAGATCGCCGACCAGGCGCGCTCGCACGGGATCTCCGAGGACGAGGTGGTCGAGCAGGTGATGCTCGCCCCGGCCGCGCTCAAGCGGCTGATCGAGCCCGCCGAGGTGGCCGACGCCGTCGCCTGGCTCTGCTCGCCGGCCGCGGCCTCGGTCACCGGCACGTCGCTGCGGATGGACGGCGGGTGGACCGCCCACTGACGAGGCGGCCGGGCAGGATGCCGCACGTGACCCGGACCACAGCGCTGCCCGCCGACGGCGCCGGCCCGCCGCCGCGGGTGCCCTCCGCGGCCGCCGAGTACCTGCAGCTCGTCCTCGACGACGCCGCCGCGATCGAGTACGAGGGCCCGCTGGTGCGCGCCCGCTCGGGCGGCGCCGACCCCGAGAGCCTGGCCGAGCTCGAGCGGGTGCGGCTGCTGGCGCTGCAGGTGCGGGCCGCGTTCGCCGCCCGGCGGCGGCGCGAGTCGGAGCTCTCGGCGCTGTTCGACACGGCCAGCGACCTGGCCACGCTGCGCGGCGTCGACTCGGTGCTCACCGCGATCGTGCGGCGGGCCCGGCAGCTGCTCGGCACCGACGTCTCCTACCTGACCCTCAACGACGACGCCCGCGGCGACACCTACATGCGGGTGACCGACGGGTCGGTGTCGGCGCGGTTCCAGGCGCTGCGGCTGCCGATGGGCGCGGGCCTCGGCGGGCTGGTGGCGCAGACGGCCGCGCCCTACTCGACGGCGAGCTACTTCACCGACTCCCGGTTCCACCACACCGACGCGATCAACAACGGCGTGCGCGAGGAGGGCCTGGTCGCCATCCTCGGCGTCCCGTTGATCCGCGGATCGCAGGTGATCGGCGTCCTCTACGCCGCCGACCGCACCGAGCGCACCTTCGACCGCTCCGAGGTGGCGCTGCTCGGGTCGCTCGCGGCGCACGCCGCGATCGCGATCGACAACGCCCGGCTGCTGGAGGAGACCCGCACGGCGCTCGAGGAGCTGTCCGCGGCGACCCGGGAGCTGCGGGCGCACACCGAGTCGGTGGAGCGGGCGGCCGGGGCGCACGACCGGTTCATCGACCTGGTGCTGCGCGGCGGCGGCGTGGAGGACGTGGCGGCGGCGGTGACCGAGGCGCTCGGCGGGCGGATCACCGTGCTCGACGAGGAGGGCCGCCCGACCTCCGGCGACGACGGCGCGCTGCCGCCGGATCCCGCCGGCGCGCTGGCGCTGGCCCGCTCGACCGGGCGCACGGTGGGCGACGGCGGGTGGTGGACCGCCGCCGTCACCGTGGGCAGCGACCTGCTCGGCGGCCTGGTGCTGCAGCGCGACGGCGACCTCGCCGAGGGCGACCGGCGGATCCTCGAGCGCGCCGCGCTGGTCACCGCCCTGCTGCTGCTCATCCGGCGGACGGCCAGCGAGGCCGAGGGCCGGGTGCGCGGCGAGCTGCTCGACGAGCTGCTCACCGTGCCGCTGCGCGACCCCGAGGGGCTGCGCGAGCGGGCGCGGCGGCTGGGCACCGACCTCGACCGCCCGCTCGCGGTCGTCGTCGTCCGGGTGGAGGAGCGCTGCCGCGGGCGCGCGCTGGCCGCGGCCGGGCACCTGGCCGCCACCCGGGCGGGGCTGGCCGGCGTCCGCGACGGCCGGGTGGTGCTGTGCCTGCCGGACCTGGAGGCGGGCGAGGCGGCGGCGCTGGCGCGGCGGGAGGTCGCCGCGGCCGTGGGACGGCCGGTGACCGCGGGCGGCGCCGGCCCGGTGCCGGGCCCGGCCGCGGTGGCCGCCGCGGCGGCGGAGGCGGCGCGCTGCGCGTCGACGCTGCTGGCGCTGAGCCGCGACGGGCAGTCGGCGAGCGCCGGGGAGCTCGGCTTCGTCGGCCTGCTGGTGGGCGAGGGCCGCGACGTGCCGGGCTTCGTGCAGGCGACGCTGGCCCCGGTGCTCGACTACGACGCCCGCCGCGGCACCGACCTGGTGGCCACGCTGCGGGCGTGGTTCGACACCGGCGGCTCGCCGGCGCGGGCCGCCGAGGCGCTCAACGTGCACGTCAACACGGTCACCCAGCGGCTGGACCGGGTGGGCCGGCTGCTCGGGCGGGGCTGGTCCTCGCCCGAGCGGGCGCTGGAGGTGCAGCTGGCACTGCGGCTGCACCGGCTGACCGCGGCCGACGGGTCCTGACACCGGGCGTCCGCCGCGACACCGGGACGTGCACCGACGGTGCACCCGCGCGCCGCGGAGGCACACCGGCCGCACGTCAGCGGAGGCCGGCGGCCCTCCTACCCTGGTCGGGTGCCCGTCGCCGTCCTGCTGCCCGCGGCGGAGTGGACGGCGCGCGCCGCGGCCCACGACGCCCGCGTCGAGCGCTGGACCGCCCCGCACCGCGAGCGCCGCCGGCGCGGCGAGAGCCACCCGGTGCTCGACTTCCTGTTCACCTACTACTCCGAGACGCCGAGCCGGCTGCGCCGCTGGCACCCGGGCCCCGGCGTCGCCCTGGCGCCCGA
This sequence comes from Geodermatophilus nigrescens, assembly GCF_900129495.1. Taxonomy (GTDB): domain Bacteria; phylum Actinomycetota; class Actinomycetes; order Mycobacteriales; family Geodermatophilaceae; genus Geodermatophilus; species Geodermatophilus nigrescens. The sequence goes on along the minus strand of NZ_FQVX01000003.1, from coordinate 176,332 downwards.
CGGCGGTCCCGCCCCGCACGCGGCCTGGCGCTGGTACGCCACCGGCGACGACGGCGCGGTGACCCTCGACGTCGCCGCGTACCTCGCCGACCGCGGCGACACCGTGCGGTTCGTCCGCGACCTGCTGGCGGCCACCGCGGCGCGGCCGGCGCAGACCGGCTGCCTCGGCCTGCACGAGTGGGCGATGGTCTACCGCGCCGACGAGCGCCGGCACGCGGTGCCGCTGCGGCTGGGCCGGGCGGGCACCGACGCCGTCGTGGAGTCCCACCCCGTGCGGTGCAGCCACTTCGACGCGTTCCGCTTCTTCACCCCGGACGCCGTCGGCCTCAACCGGCTGCGGCCGACGCGGGAGACGCAGGTCGCGATGGAGCAGCCGGGCTGCCTGCACGCCACGATGGACCTCTACAAGTGGGCCTACAAGCTCTCCCCCGCGGTGCCCGGCGAGCTGCTGGCCGACTGCTTCGCCCTGGCCGTCGAGGTGCGCGAGCTGGACATGCGGGCCTCCCCCTACGACCTCGCCGACCGCGGCTACGCGCCGGTGCGGATCGAGACGCCGGAGGGCAAGGCGGAGTACGTGGCCGCGCAGCGCGGGTTCGCCGAGCGCGCCGCGCCCCTGCGGCGGCGGCTCGTCGAGGTCTGCGACGCCCTCCTCGGGGCGCGCTCTACCGTCGGGGCGTGAGCTCACCGCACCCCGACCGCTGGCTGCGACTCGACGGCACCACCAACACGCGCGACCTCGGCGGCCTGCCGACCACCGACGGCCGGCGGACGCTGCCGGGCCGGGTGCTGCGCAGCGACAACCTGCAGACCCTCAGCGACGACGACCTGCGCCGGCTGGCCGAGCTGCCGCTGCGCGACGTGATCGACCTGCGCACCACCGCGGAGGTGCTGCTCGAGGGCCGGGGGCCGCTGCGCTCGGTGGAGGGCGTCACGCACCGGCACCTGAGCCTGCTGCCGGAGAAGGGCCGCCACACCGACGTCTTCGCCGTCGAGGAGGACGACCTCCCGGAGCTCCCCGCCGACTGGGTGGAGACGCTGCTGCCGCGGCAGACCACCGAGGCCGACGAGGTGGAGCCGCCGGCCGTGCGCGCCTACCTCGGCTACCTGCACCACCGGCCGGAGAACGTCCTGGCCGCGCTGCGGGTGATCGCCGGCGGCGAGGGCGCGGCGGTGGTCCACTGCGCAGCGGGCAAGGACCGCACCGGCGTCGTCGTCATGTTCACCCTGGCCGCGGCCGGGGTGCCCGAGGAGGAGATCGTCGCCGACTACGCGCTGACCGCCGAGGTCATCGAGGCGCTGGTGGCCAAGCTGCGGAGCTCGCCGACCTACGCCGAGGACATGACCCGGCGCGACGTCGCGAGCCACACCCCGCGCGCGGAGACGATGCGGCGGCTGCTGGAGATCCTGCACGAGCGGCACGGCGGGCCGCTGGGCTGGCTCACCGAGCACGGCTTCGGCCCCGACGAGCAGGCCGCCCTGCGGGCCCGGCTGCGCGACTGACCCCTCAGGTCGCCGAGCGGGGCTCCGGCGCCGGCGGCCGGTCGCGGTGCTTGGTGCGGTACATCGCCGCGTCGGCCTCGCGCAGCAGCCGCTCGGCCACCGCGTGCGGGTCGGCGGCCACCCCGGAGTGCACGGCCACGCCGGTGCTCGTGCCGACGTCGACCGGGATGCCGTCGAGCCGGAACGGCTCGCCGAACGCCGCGGCGACCCGGGCGACCACGCCGTCGGCGGCGCCCGGCCCGGCCAGCCGGGGCACCAGGACGGCGAACTCGTCGCCGCTGAGCCGGCCGATCGTGTCGCCGGGCCGGACGGCGGCGCGCAGCCGGGCCGACACCTGACGGAGCAGCTCGTCGCCGGCGGCGTGGCCGAGGCCGTCGTTGACCGCCTTGAACCGGTCGAGGTCGCTGAACAGCACGGCGACGTGACCGCCGGCCGGGGAGGCGGCGAGCGCCTCGACCAGCCGGTCGCGGAAGAGCACCCGGTTGGGCAGCCCGGTCAGCGCGTCGTGCGTGGCCTGGTGGCGCACGGTCTCCAGCAGCCGGGCCTTCTGCAGCGCCGTCGAGGCCTGGTCTCCGACGCCGCGCAGGCGGGTGAGCACCTCGCCGTCGAGGGCGTCGGCGGTCTGGCCGGCGGCCCAGCTGGCGGTGACCACGCCGAGGAAGGTGGCGCCGGCCTGCAGCGGCAGGGCGACGACGTCGGTGAGGTCCAGCGCGGTGAGCAGCTCCCGCATCGGCGCGCTGGACCCCCGCGCGGTGAGGACGCGGGGCTCGCGGTCGGTGAGCATGGCGAACAGCTCGGGGACGTCGGCGGCGCGCAGGTCGGCCGCGCGCAGCACCCGCTCCTGGGCGGGCGCGAGCCCGTCGCACGCCGCCGCCCGGAGCACCGCCCCCGCGGGGTCCCACAGCAACACGCCGGAGCTGCCGCACCCGACGATGCTGGGGAGCGCGCGGGCGACGACGTCGGCGACCGCGGGCGCCTCGGCGGCCTGCGCCAGGCCGTGGGCCAGGTCCAGGAGCGCGCCCGCGCGCCGGGCTTCGGCACGGCTGGTCTCCAGCGCCATCACCAGGTCGAGGGCGGCGGCCGCGTGACCGGCGTAGGCGGCGAGCATGGCCCGCTCGTCGCCCAGGCCGCCGTCGGCCCGGCCGAGAGCGGCCAGCCGGCCGTGGGTGCGCCGCGCGGAGGCGACGTCGACGGCGACGGAGCCCGGGCCGAGGTCCTCCCCGGTGAGCAGGCGGGCGGTGAGACCCGGGACCTCCGCCGCGGGGAGGCCGGCGCTGTGCACGAGGGGGGCGCCGCCGTGCGGTGAGGCGACGGCGAGCAGGTAGGCGGGCGCCAGGACGGCCGCGGCGGCGCGCTCGACGATGCGCGGGAGGACGGTGCCCAGGTCCTCGCCGTCGACGAGGTCGGTGGCCGCGGACTGCAGGGCCCGCACCTGGTCGCGCAGGGCGGCGAGCTCGGGGTCGGTTCCGGCGCGGCGGCGCCACGGCAGCCGCGACCGCCGGTCCCAGGACAGGGAGTAGACGCAGGCGGGGTGCCCGTCGGACTCGCACTCCTCGTGCACGACGCGCGCGGGGGCCAGCCCGAAGACGGTGGGGACCATGGTGATCAGGCCCCGGGCGTAGTCGCAGTCCAGCCGCGAGTGCACGTGGCCCTCGTGCAGCCGGTAGCGGAGGGTGGCCGAGGTGGCGTCGGCGTCGAGCACCTCCATCGTGGAGGTGGTGGAGAAGTTGGCGACCGCGCGCGGGAGCCTCGCGTAGACCTGCCGCGGGGACCCGAGGGCGCGCACCAGCACGACCACGCTCGCGTTGAGGCCCGCACGCAGCGACTCCGCGCCCACGCGGAACATCACGCCGGGGTCGCCGAGCACCTCGGTCGCCGCGGTGAACAGCCGGATGCGGGTGTCGTAGCTCGTCCAGGTCGACGGGAGGCTCAGCTCGGCCGCGCTGAACGGCACGCCCGCCCGCCGCAGCAGCTCCTCCACCCCCGCCTCGCCGGCGTGCGCGCGGACGAAGGACAGCACGAGCCCGGTCGTGGCGCCCGACGTCTCGCGGGCCTCCTCGGCCGCGGGGCCCGTCCCGCCGCCCCGCTGCTCCCCCGGCTCCCCGTGCGCTCCCGTCACGGGCGGGTCATCGGCACGACGCGCGGGCCGGTTGAGCCGCCGACCCGAAGGGGGGAGGCCGGCCGGAGGTCCCCGAGAGGACGGCCCGGGCGCCCCCGGACAGCAGTCGGCCCCGGGCTGCGGGGCAGACCGGGGCCGTGCGGATCGCGTCCCTCCGGGGGACGCCGCGCGTCAGAAGTCGCGGGTGTGGAACGCGCTGCTGTTGGCCATCGTGAGCAGCTCGTCGCGCATCGCCGGGCTGCTGCTGCGCGCGAGCGCACGGTCCAGCGCGCGCCGCGTACGAGCCGCCTGCCGACGCTGCCGCCAGGTGGTCGTGATCGACATCTCGTCGTCTCCTCTTTCGGTGCCGGTGTGGGGGTGCACCTGTAGTAAAGCAGGCACGGGCCACATCATTCCGACGATCCGTAGGGAGCGTCGTCACATCTCCGACGATCGTTCACCCTGAGGGTGGGGCGGGCGGCCTCCCGGCCACCCGCCCGACGGCTCAGCCCCGGGTGAGCGCGGCGCGGGCCGCGGCGCGCGCGGCCCGCGGGTCGTCCGCGGCGAGCGCGGCGTCGGCCGCCTCCCGGCAGGCCGCGGAGTCGACGGCGGCCAGCCGGGCACCGACCCCGGCCACGGCCGGCGCGGCGCACGACAGCGAGGTGACGCCGAGTCCGGCGAGCACGCAGGCCAGCAGCGGGTCGGCCGCCGCCTCACCGCAGACGCCGACCGGCTTGCCCGCGCGGCGGCCCGCGGCCGCGGTGGCCGCCACCAGCGCGAGCAGCGCCGGCTGCCAGGGGTCGGTCAGGTCGGCGAGGTCGGCGGAGAGCCGGTCGGCGGCCAGCGCGTACTGCGACAGGTCGTTGGTGCCGATCGACAGGAAGTCGACGTGCTGCAGGAACCGGTCGGCCAGCAGCGCCACCGACGGCACCTCGACCATGATCCCGGGCACCAGGCCGCGGTCGCGCACGCGCGCGGCGAAGTCCACGGCCTCCCCGACGGTGGCCACCATCGGCGCCATCACCCACGGCGTGCTGCCGGTGCGGCGGGCGGCCTCGGCGACGGCGTCGAGCTGGCGGTCGAGCAGCCCCGGGTCGCGGCGGGCCACCCGCAGGCCCCGCACGCCGAGGGCGGGGTTGGCCTCCTCCGGCGGCGTCGCGAACTCCAGCGGCTTGTCCGAGCCGGCGTCGAGGGTGCGCAGCACCACGCGGCGGCCCGCGGCGGCCTCGAACACCTCGGCGTAGCCGGCCGCCTGCTCCTCGACGGTCGGCTCGGCGGCGCGGCCGAGGAACGCGAGCTCGGTGCGGAACAGGCCCACCCCCTCGGCGTGGGCGGCCATCGCCGCGCGCGTGCCGGCGCCGTCCTGCACGTTGGCGTAGACGGGGACGGCGACACCGTCGCGGGTGGCGGCCGGGCCGCGGTAGCCGGCCAGCGCCTCGGCGGCGCGGCGGGCGGCCTCCACCTGGGCACCGGCGGACGACGGCTCCGGGTCGACGGTGACCGTGCCCTCCTCGGCGTCGAGCAGCACGGTGGCGCCCTCGGGGACGGCGTCGAGGCCCTCGACCGCGACGACCAGGGGCAGGTTGAGCTGGCGGGCGATGATGGCGGTGTGGCTGGTCGTGCCGCCCAGCCGGGTGGCGAGGCCCAGGATGCGTGCCGGGTCGAGGCCCGCGGTGTCGGCGGGCGCGAGGTCGTCGGCGAGCAGGACCGACGGGGTGTCGGGGGCCGGCGCTCCGGGCTCGCCCTGACCGGTCAGCTCGGCGACGACGCGGTCGCGCACGTCGCGCACGTCGGTGACCCGCTCGGCCATGACGCCGCCCAGTGAGGTGAAGACGTCGACGAACTGCTGGGCGGCCTGCACGGTGGCCACCGCGGCCGGGACCCCGGTGGCGATCCGCTGCTCGACGGCGCCCAGCAGGCCGCGGTCACGCGCCAGCCCCGCGGTCGCCGACAGCACCTCCGCGGTCATCCCGGTGGCGGCCGCGGCCCGCGCCGCCAGCCGGCCGGCGACCGCGTCCGCGGCGGCGGTGAAGCGCGCCCGCTCCTCCTCGCGCGCGGCCTCGGGCAGCGTCTCCGCGGACGCCGCGTCGGGCAGGCGCACCGCGCCGGCCGGGCGCACGACCGGGCCGAGGACGACCCCGGGGACGACGGGCGTGCCGGTCAGCGGGGTGGTGGCGCGGCTGGTGGTGGTGCTGGACATGCGGACCTCCACGTCGGGGATGAGCTGGGGACGCCGTCGTCCGTCGGTGACCAGACTCACGAATCCCTGTTGACTTGTCAACGTAACCAACGTAGAACCACAGAGACACAAGCCGGTTACCACATGTTCGGGCGACCGAGACCGGGGATCCGGCCGACGGAGGAGGTGGATGGTGTACGCCGAGGAGCGCCAGCAGGCGATCGCCACGCTCGTCACCGAGCAGGGCCGCATCGCGGTCACCGCGGTGGCCGAGCAGTTCGGCGTGACCACCGAGACGGTGCGCCGCGACCTCGCCGTCCTCGAGCGGGCCGGCGTGCTGCGCCGGGTGCACGGGGGCGCGGTGCCGAGCGGCGCGCTGACCCTCGTGGAGACGGCGCTCGTCGAGCGCAACGCCACCCACGCGGAGGCCAAGCGCAAGATCGCGGCGGCCGCGGCCGACCTGCTGCCCGCCGCAGGGGGCAGCGTCCTGCTCGACGGCGGCAGCAGCACCGCCGCGCTGGCCGAGGTGCTGCCGGGCGACCGCGGCCTGTTCGTCGCCACCAACTCGGTGCCGATCGCCGCCCGCCTCGCCACCGCCCCCGGGATCACGCTGCACGTGCTCGGGGGCCGCGTGCGCGGGCTGACCCAGTGCGCCGTCGGCGAGTCCCCCGTGCGCGCGCTCGCCGACCTGCGCGCCGACGTCGCCTTCCTCGGCACCAACGGCATCACCCCCGGCCACGGCCTGACCACCCCCGACGAGGCGGAGGCCTCGGTCAAGCGGGCGATGGTCGCCGCCGGCCAGCGCGTGGTGGTGCTCGCCGACAGCAGCAAGATCGGCCGCGAGCACCTCGTCCGCTTCGCCGCGCTCGACGACGTCGACGTCGTGGTCACCGACGGCGGCGCCGACCCGGCCGACGTCGAGCGGCTGGAAGACGCCGGCGTCGAGGTCGTGGTCGCGTGAGCGCCGCTCCGCGACGGGGCCGGGTCGTCACGCTCACCGCCAACCCCAGCCTCGACCGCACGCTGGCGCTGCCCGGCGCGCTGGCCCGCGGCGAGGTCGCGCGGCTCGGCGCCAGCGTCACCGAGCCCGGCGGCAAGGGCGTCAACGTGGCCCGCGCGCTCGCCGCGGCCGGGGCCGACGTCGTCGCCGTCGTGCCGGCCGACGCCGGGGACCCCCTGGTCGCCGCGCTGTCGGCGCTGGCGCTGCCGCTGGTCACCGTCCCCACCGGCGCGCCGGTGCGCACCAACTACTCGCTCACCGAGCCCGACGGGACGACCACCAAGCTCAACGAGCCGGGAACCACGCTGGACGCCGCGGTGCGCGCCGCGCTCACCGGCGCGCTGGTCGCCGCCGCCGAGGGCGCCGCCTGGGTGGTGCTGTCCGGCTCGCTGCCCCCGGGCACGCCCGAGGACTGGTACGCCGACCTGGTCCGCGCCGTCCGCGGCACCGGCGCCCGGGTCGCCGTCGACACCTCCGAGGCGCCGCTGCGCGCCCTGCTCGCCGCGGGCCCGGACGCCGCTCCCGACCTGCTCAAGCCCAACGCCGAGGAGCTCGCGCAGGTCACCGGCACGAGCGAGGCCGAGCTGCTGGCCGACCCGGCGGCGCTGTCGGCCGCGGTCGCGCGGCTGCACGACGGCGGCGTCGCCGAGGTGCTGCTGACCCTGGGCGGCGACGGCGCCGTCCTGTCCACCGCGGCCGGCGAGGTCTGGTCGGCCCGCGCGCCGCAGATCGCCGTCCGCAGCACCGTCGGCGCCGGCGACTCCAGCCTGGCCGGCCACCTGCTCGCCGACCTCGCCGGCGCGCCCGCCGCCGACCGGCTGCGGCGCGCCGTGGCCACCGGCTCGGCGGCCGCGGCGCTGCCCGGCTCCGCAGTCCCGACGCCGGACCGGGTCGACCCGGCCGCCGTCGCGGTCACCCCCGGCCTGCCCGGGGTGCCCGGCTCCCCCGAACCCGTCCCGGCCGCCGGCCGCGACGTCCCCTGACGCCCCGGAAGGTCCGTCATGTCAGCACTGATCACCCCAGAGCTGGTCGTCCTCGACGCCGATCTCGGCTCCGAGAAGGCCGCGGTCGTCCGCCGCCTCGCCGGCCTGGTCGCCGACGCCGGCCGCGCCACGGGCGCCGAGGCGCTCGCCGGTGACGCCCTCGCCCGCGAGGCGCAGGCGGCCACCGGCCTGCCCGGCGGCATCGCCATCCCGCACTGCCGCTCGGCGGCGGTCACGCAGGCCTCGCTGGCCTTCGCGCGGCTCGACCCGAAGGTGGACTTCGGGGCCGCCGACGGCCCGGCCGACCTGGTCTTCCTCATCGCCGCCCCGGCGGCCGGCGACGCCGACCACCTGACGCTGCTGTCCGCGCTGGCCCGCGCGCTGGTGCGGCCCGACTTCGTGGCCGCGCTGCGTGCCGCCGCCTCGCCGGCCGACGTCGTCGCGCTGGTCGAGGAGGTCGTCTCCCCCAGCCCGGCCACGGGCGCCACGGCCGCCACGAGCACCCCGGCACCGGCCACCACCCCGGCCGCCACCCCGGCCGCCGCGGCACCGGTGTCCACGGAGAAGAGCCCCGCCCGCCGCCGCCTGGTCGCCGTGACCGCGTGCCCGACGGGCATCGCGCACACCTACATGGCCGCCGACAAGCTCACCGCCGCCGCGCAGGCCGCCGGTGTCGACCTCGTCGTCGAGACCCAGGGCTCCTCCGGCGCCACCCCGCTGGACCCGGCGGTCGTCCGTGACGCCGAGGCCGTCGTCTTCGCCGTCGACGTCGGCGTGCGCGACCGCGACCGGTTCGCGGGCAAGCCGGTCGTGCAGGCCGGCACCAAGCGGGCCATCAACGACCCCGACGGGATGATCCGCGAGGCGCTGGCCGCCGCCGACGACCCGAACGCCCGCCGCGTCCCGGGTGCCGGCTCGGGCGCCGGCTCCGGTGAGGCCGCCGCGCCGGCCGCGCGCCCGGGCACCGCGTCGGAGATCCGCCGCTGGCTGCTCACCGGCGTCAGCTACATGATCCCGTTCGTCGCGGCCGGCGGCCTGCTGATCGCGCTGGGCTTCCTCTTCGGCGGCTACCAGATCGTCAACCCGAACCCCGACGTCGAGGGCTCCAGCTACGCGCTGAGCTGGGTGCTGAACAACTCGTTCTTCGACCTGCCCACCGCCTCCGGCGTCGAGGGCCTCAACGACGGCTTCCTCGGCTACCTCGGCGCGGTCTGCACCGTGCTCGGCCAGGCGGCGTTCGGCTTCCTGGTCCCGGCGCTGGCCGGCTACATCGCCTTCGCCATCGCCGACCGCCCCGGCATCGTGCCCGGCTTCGTCGTCGGCGCCGTCTCGGTGAGCGTGGGCGCGGGCTTCATCGGCGGCCTGGTCGGCGGCATCATCGCGGGCTTCGCGGCCCGCTGGATCGCCTCCTGGAAGCTGCCCACCGGCGTCCGCGGCCTGCAGCCGGTCGTGATCATCCCGCTGCTGGCCACGCTGATCTCCAGCGGCATCATGGCCGTCCTGCTCGGCCGCCCGCTGGCCGCGGCGCTCGAGGGCCTCGGCAACTGGCTCAACGGCCTGACCGGCACCTCGGCGGTCCTGCTCGGGATCATCCTCGGCCTGATGATGTGCTTCGACCTCGGCGGCCCGGTGAACAAGGCGGCCTACGTCTTCGCCACCACCGGCCTCGCCGCCGGCAGCGGCGCCCCGCTGGTCATCATGGCCACGGTCATGGCCGCCGGCATGGTCCCGCCGCTGGCGATGGCGTTGAGCACGCTGGTCCGGCCCAAGCTCTACACGCCGGCCGAGCGCGACAACGGCAAGGCCGCCTGGCTGCTGGGCCTGTCGTTCATCTCCGAGGGCGCCATCCCGTTCGCCGCGGCCGACCCGCTGCGGGTCATCCCGTCGATGATGCTCGGCGGCGCCACCACCGGCGCGATCGTGGCGGCCAGCGGCGTGGAGCTGCGGGCCCCGCACGGCGGGATCTTCGTGTTCTTCGCGATGAACGGGGTGCTGATGTTCCTGGTCGCGCTGGTCGTCGGCACCGTCGTCGGCGCCCTGGCGGTCACCGTCGCCAAGAGCATCGGCGGGAGGAAGACGGGCACGGACGTCCCCGAGGACGCCGTCGACCTGGCCCACGCGCACACCGCCGGCGCGTCCGCGCCGGCCCCCGGCGCGCCGGCCCGCGTGTGACACGGCAGGCTCGACCCCACCACGACCGTTCCTGAGAAGCACCGTTCCTGAGAAGCGAGGACGACGCATGCCCAGTCAGACCGTCACCGTCGGCTCCCGGGTCGGCCTGCACGCCCGCCCGGCCGCGCTCATCGCCGAGGCCGTGGGCAAGGCAGGCGTCCCGGTCACCCTGGCCACGCCCGGCGGCGCGCCGGTCGACGCCGGGTCGCCGCTGATGATCATGACGCTCGGCGCCCAGAAGGGCGCGGAGGTCACCGTCACCAGCGACGACGCCGCCGTCGTCGAGCGGATCGCCGGCCTGGTGGCCGCCGACCTCGACGCCGAGTAGCCCCGCGCACGACAGCGGCGCCCGTCCCCCGCGGGGGACGGGCGCCGCTGTCGTCGCTGCCGTCAGGCCTGGTCGGGCCGGGAGACGTCGCCGCGCCAGGCGCCGGTCTCGGTGCCGCGGCTCTCGATGAACTCCTTGAAGCGCTTGGCGTCGGCCTTGACCTGGCGGTCGTCGAAGCCCAGCGCCGCGCCGGCCTTCTCGACGATGCCCGTGGGCTCCCAGTCGATCTGGATCATGACCCGGGTCTTCGTGTCGTCGAGGCGGTGGAACGTCACCACGCCGGCGTGCTTGGCGTCGCCGGAGGTGCTCGTCCAGGCCACCCGCTCCTCGGGGTGCTGCTCGGTGATCTCCGCGTCGAACTCGCGCTTCACACCGTCGATGTCGGTGATCCAGTGGGTGTGCGTGTCGTCGATCTGCGTGATGCGCTCGACGCCGCCCATGAAATGGGGGAACGACTCGAACTGGGTCCACTGGTCGTAGGCGACGCGGATGGGGACGTCGACGTCGACGGATTCCTGCACGCTGGCCACGGGAACGCTCCTCGCTGCTCGGGGATGTCGTTGGGGTCCTCGAGCCCCTACCCCGCCCCGCCGGAGCGGACACACGCAGGTCAGCGCAGCGCGGCGGCCACGCTCCCCCGCACCGGCCGGCCGTCGAGCAGCAGCATCTGGGCCAGGTGGTAGGCGTCGGGCTGCCCGGCCCAGGTGCCGCTGGCGACCTCGCCGGACGGCGTCAGCTCGTGGTGCCAGCTGCCGGTGGCCGGGTCGGCGAAGCGCTCCTCGCCGTGCGCCCGCCAGGTGCGCGCGAGGTCGCCGAAGCTCTCCTCGCCGGTCACCGCGCCGAGCACCCCGGCCGCCGCGACCGCCTCGCACAGCACCCAGTGCATGCGCGCCGGCACGACGGGGCGGTCGTCCCAGCCGAGCGTGTACGGGAACCCGGGGGCACCGTCGGCCGCCCACCCCCGGCCGGCGGCCGCGCCGAACAGGGCGACGGCGTCGTCGAGCAGCCACGGCGGCGCCCCCTCCCCCAGCGCCGCGCGCAGGTGCAGGGCCAGGCGCGCCCACTCGAACTGGTGCCCGACCGTCACGCCGTAGGGGCGGAAGGGGTCGGCCGGGCGGTCGCGGTTGTGCTCGGGCAGCGGCTCCCAGCCGGCGGTGAAGTGCTCGGGCAGCCGCCAGTCGCGCTCGCGCGCCCAGCCGTGCACCACCCGCTCGACGCTGCGCAGGGCCCGCCGCCGCAGCCGGACGGCGTCGTCGCCGCCGAGGGCGTCGGCGGCGGCGAGCGTGGCCTCGACGCCGTGCATGTTGGCGTTGGCGCCCCGGTAGTCCGACAGCCGCGACCAGTCCGGCGTCCACTCCTCGGCGGCGAGGCCCTCGGCGTCGTCCCAGAACCGCCGGTCCCACACCTCGAGCGCCTCGTCGAGCAGCGCCCGCCCGCCCGCGATGCCCGCCGTCGTCGCCGTCGCCCCGGCCAGGACGGCGAAGGCGTGCACGTAGGCCGACTTCGTGCCGTCGTCCTCCGCGGCCCGCCATCCGCCGTGCTCCGCGTCGTGCAGCGGCCCGCCGCGCAGCGCCGCCACCCCGGACGCGGCCAGCGCCTCCGCGCCGGGCCGGCCCAGCAGGTGCGCCAGGCCGAAGACGTGCGTCATCCGGGCGACGATCCAGGTCTCCTGCGGGCGCGGGAGCACCTGCCCGTCGGCGCCGAGGTAGCCGAAGCCCCCGCCGGGCAGGGCGGAGCGGGCGGCGAAGGCGAGCAGCCGGTCGAGGTCGGTCACCGGCCCAGCCTGCCCTGGTCCCGGACAGGATGCCCGCGTGGACGCACACGTGGTGACCGGCGGCGGGCGCGGCGTCGGCCGGGCGATCGTCGAGCGGCTCCTGGCCGGCGGGGCCGCGGTGGTGGTCGTGGAGCTCGACCCGGCCGCCGTCGCCTGGGTCGCCGGGCACCCGGCCGGGCCGCGGGTCGAGGCGGTGGTGGGCAGCGCGGCGGACGAGGCGGTGGCCGGGCACGCGGCCGACCGCGCCACGGCGCTCGGGCGGCTGGCCGGCTGGGTGAACGACGCGGCCGTCTTCCGCGACGCCGCCCTGTCCACCGCGCCGGCCGGCGAGGTGCTCGACCTGATCGCCGCGAACCTGGCGCCCGCCGTCGTCGGCTGCGCCGTGGCCGTGCGCCGGTTCCGCGCCGCCGGCTCCGGCGGGTCGATCGTCAACGTCTCCAGCCACCAGGCGCAGCGGCCGGTCCGCGGCGCGCTGCCCTACGCGACCGCCAAGGCCGCCGTCGAGGGCCTGACCCGCGCCGCCGCCGTCGACCACGGCCCCGACGGCATCCGGGTCAACGCCGTGGCGCTCGGCTCCATCCGGACCGAGCGCTCCGACGCCGCGCTCGCCGCGCAGGACGGCGCCGCCGCCGCGGCCACCCGCCGGCAGCTGGCCGCCCTGCACCCGCTGGGGCGCGCCGGGGAGGCCGGCGAGGTGGCCGAGGCGGTGGCCTGGCTGCTGTCCGACGCCGCCGCCTTCGTCACCGGGGCGGTGCTGCCGGTGGACGGCGGCCGGTCGGCGTACGGCCCGGACCCCGAGGAGACCTGAGGTCCGGGCCGCAGCCCCCGTCAGGAGGGCAGCGCCCGGTCAGAAGGCGAGCGCCGTCCCGGGGTCGGACAGCAGCGCGCCGACGTCGGCGAGGAACCGGCTGCCCAGTTCGCCGTCGATGATCCGGTGGTCGAACGACAGCGCCAGCTGCGTCACCTGCCGGACCCGCACCTTCCCCTTGTGCACCCACGGCATCTCGCGGACGGCGCCGAAGGCGAGGATCGCCGACTCGCCGGGGTTGAGGATCGGCGTGCCGGTGTCGACGCCGAACACGCCGACGTTGGTGATGGTGATCGTTCCGCCGCTCATGTCGGCCGGCGCGGTCCGCCCGGCGCGCGCCGTCTCGGTGAGCCCGGACAGCGCCCCGGCGAGCTCGGCCAGCGACAGCCGGCCGGCGTCCTTGACGTTCGGCACGACCAGCCCGCGCGGGGTGGCCGCGGCGATGCCCAGGTTGACCTGCCCGTGGACGACGATCTCCTGCGCGGCCTCGTCCCAGGAACTGTTGACCATCGGGTGCCGCTGCGCGGCCAAGAGCAGCGCCTTCGCCACGAACAGCAGCGGGCTGACCTTGACGCCGGCGAACTCCGGGCGGGCGGCGATGCGCTGCCGGAGCTTCATCATCCGCGTGACGTCGACGGTGAGGAACTCCGTGACGTGCGGTGCGGTGAACGCGCTGGCCACCATGGCCGCCGCGGTCGCCTTGCGCACGCCCTTGACCGGGATCCGCTCGCCCGCGGCGGCCGCGGCGGCCGCGGCGGGCACGGCCGCGAGGGCCGGGGCCGGGGCGGACGCCGGCGCGGGCCCGGCCGCTGCCGCGGTGACGTCGTCACGGGTGATCACGCCGCCCGCGCCGCTGCCGGTGAGCAGGGCGAGGTCGACGCCGAGGTCCTTGGCCAGCTTGCGCACCGGCGGCTTGGCCAGCGGGCGCGCCCGCCCCCGGCCGGGCCCCGCGGGACGCGACGGCGCGGCCGCCTCGGTGCGGGCGTGCGCCTCGGCCTGCCGGCCCACCTCGAGCCCGCCGTGCCGCACCGGCTTCACCGTGGCGTCGGGAGCGGTGGCCAGCAGCGGCGGGCGCTCGGCGCCCCCGGAGCCGTAGTCGGCGCCGACGGGCTCGGGCGCGAGGGCCGGCTCGGCGGCGGGCCCGGAGGCCGGCGCGGCGTGGACCGCCCGGCGCGGGCGGCGGCGGGCCTCGGTGTTCCGCGGGCCGTAGCCCACCAGCACCGCGGTGCGGCCACCCGGGGCCGCTCCGCCGATCAGCCCGGCGGCGGGCTCGGAGGCACCGTCGGCCGGGGCGGCGGCCGGCGCGGGCGCCGGGGCGTCCCCGCCGACGTCGATGGTGATGATCGGCGTGCCGACGTCGACCGTCGTCCCCGGCTCGAACAGCAGCTCGGTGACCGTGCCGGCGAACGGCGAGGGCAGCTCGACGGCGGCCTTCGCGGTCTCCACCTCGCACAGCGGCTGGTTGACCGTGACGGTGTCGCCGACGGCCACGAGCCACTGCAGGATCTCGCCGTCGGTGAGGCCCTCCCCGACGTCGGGCAGCTTGAACTGGCGCAGCTCACCCATCGTCAGAAGCCCATCGAGCGGTCGACGGCGTCGAGCACGCGGTCGAGGTCGGGGAGGTACTCCTCCTCGAGCTTCGACGGCGGGTAGGGCGTGTCGTAGCCGCCCACGCGCAGCACCGGCGCCTCCAGCGAGTGGAAGCACTGCTCGGTCACCCGGGCGGCGATCTCCGCGCCGAGGCCCAGGGTCACCGCGGCCTCGTGGACGACGACGCAGCGCCCGGTGCGCCGCACCGAGTCGAACACCGGGTCGAGGTCGAGCGGGGAGAGGGTGCGCAGGTCGACGACCTCCAGCGACCGGCCCTCCTCCGCGGCGGCCTCGGCGGCCTGCAGCGCCGTCTTCACCATCGGGCCGTAGGCGAGCACGGTGACGTCGTCGCCGCCGCGCACCACCCGGGAGGCGAACAGCGGGTCGGGCGTGGCATCAGGGTCGACCTCGGCCTTCTCCCAGTACCGCCGCTTGGGCTCGAGGAAGACGATCGGGTCGGGGTGGGCGATCGCCTGCTGGATGCCCCAGTAGGCGTCGACCGGGTTGCTGACGGCGACCACCTTGAGGCCCGGCGTGTGCGCGAAGTACGCCTCCGGGCTCTCGCTGTGGTGCTCCACCGCGCCGATGCCGCCGCCGAAGGGGATGCGGATGACGATCGGCATGGCCAGCCGGCCGCGCGAGCGGGCGTGGATCTTGGCCACCTGGGTGACGATCTGGTTGTAGGCGGGGAATACGAACCCGTCGAACTGGATCTCGCACACCGGCCGGTAGCCGCGCATGGCCAGACCCACGGCGGTGCCGAGGATGCCGGCCTCGGCCAGCGGGGTGTCGACGACGCGGTCCTCGCCGAAGTCCTTCTGCAGGCCGTCGGTGATGCGGAAGACCCCGCCGAGGCGGCCGATGTCCTCGCCCATGAGCACGACCTTCGCGTCGTCCTCCATGGCGCGGCGCAGGCCCAGGTTGAGGGCCTTGCCGATCGTCAGCGTCTCGGCCATCAGTGCCCGCTCCCCTCGAAGGAGGCCTGGTAGGCCTCGAACTCCGCCTGCTGCGCGGCGAGCTGCGGCGTCTGCTCGGCGTAGACCCGGTCGAACATCGCCGTCCCCGGCGGGTCGGCCATCTCCAGCGTGCCCTTCCGGATCCGCGCGGCGAGCTCGTCGGCCTCGCCCTCGACGCCGTCGAAGAAGGCCTGGTCGGCGATGCCACTGCGGGACAGGTGGGCCTTGAGCCGGGCGATCGGGTCGCGCAGCTTCCACTCCTCCAGCTCGCTGGCCAGCCGGTAGCGGGTGGGGTCGTCGGAGGTGGTGTGCGCGCCCATCCGGTACGTGAACGCCTCGATGAAGGTGGGGCCCTGACCTTCGCGGGCGGCCTGCAGGGCGGCCCGGGTGACGGCCAGGACGGCGAGGACGTCGTTGCCGTCGACGCGGACGCCGGGGAAGCCGAAGCCGGCCGCGCGCTGGTACAGCGGGACGCGGGACTGCCGCTCCAGCGGCACGCTGATCGCGTACTGGTTGTTCTGGCAGAAGAAGACGACCGGCGCCGAGAAGCTGGCCGCCCAGATCATCGCCTCGTTGACCTCGCCCTGGCTGGTGGCGCCGTCGCCGAGGAAGGCGAGCGTGGCGCTCTCCGCGCCGTCGCGCTGCAGGCCCATCGCGTAGCCGGTGGCGTGCAGCGTCTGCGCGCCGATGACCACGGTGTAGAGGTTGAAGCCGGTGTCCACCGGGTCCCAGCCGCCGTTGTCGACGCCGCGGAACAGGCTGATGACGTGCAGCGGGTCGACACCGCGCACCCAGGCGACGCCGTGCTCGCGGTACGTGGGGAAGGCCATGTCGTCGGCGGCCATCGCCCGGCCGGCGCCGATCTGGGCGGCCTCCTGGCCGAGCAGCGAGGCCCAGATGCCCAGCTCGCCCTGGCGCTGCAGCGCGGTGGCCTCGACGTCCCAGCGGCGCACGAGCGCCAGGTCGCGGTAGAGCGAGCGCAGTTCCTCGTCGCTGACGTCGATCGAGTACTCGGGGTGCTCGACCCGTTCGCCCTCCGGGGTCAGCAGCTGCACGAGGCCCGGCTGCTGCGGGAGATGGGGGGCCGCCGCCCCCGGTACGGGGTCGACCACCTCGGTGGTCGCGCTGGACAGGCTCACGCGCTGCTCCTCGCCGTCGTCCGCGACCGCCGGGGTCACCGGCGGGGCCGCGGGATGGGACGTGTGTGTGGCACCGGGGTGTGGCGCCACTCACACATCGTGGCACGCCCCGCTCGGTTCCGGAGCACACCACCCCCCGGACGGGATGCGCAAGACCGCCACGACGGATCGAGCAGATCGCGCACTGCTAGGACGTCCGACCATGTCAGACTGAGCAGCGTGCCCCCCGGCCCCGATCGCCTGGACGCCACCGACGCACGCCTCGTGCAGGCGCTGACCGACGACCCGCGGGCCACCGTGATGGCGCTGTCGCAGTCGCTCGGGCTGGCCCGCAACACCGTCCAGGCGCGCCTGGCCCGGCTGGAGTCCAGCGGCGTGCTCGCGCCGTTCGCCTCCCGGGTCCGGCCCGAGGCGCTCGGCTACCGGCTCAGCGCCTACGTGACGGTGCAGGTGGTGCAGCGCAGCCTCGAAGAGGTGGCCGCCGCGCTCGCGGCCCTGCCCGAGGTGCTCGAGGTGACCGCGCTGTCGGGAGCCGCCGACCTCCTGGTGCGGGTGGTCGCCGTCGACGCCGACGACCTGTGGCGGCTCACCGAGCAGGTGCTGGCCCTCCGCGGCGTCCAGCGCACGGACACCGCGCTGGCGCTGCGCCGCTACGTCGACCACCGGGTGGACCCGCTGCTGAAGCGGGCGGCGGGAGAGCGCCCGCCGGCCGGGTAGGGCACCCCGGTGCCCGACGCCACGCCCCTCCCCGACCTGCTCGACGAGCTGCTGCGCACCTACGGCCCGTGCGGCGAGGAGGGCGCGGTGCGCGACGTCGTCCGCCGCGAGCTCGAGCCGCTCGCCGACGAGGTGACCGTCGACCCGGCGGGGAACCTGGTGGCGCTGCTGCACGGGACGGACCGGTCCGCACCGCCGGTCCGGGTGGCCGCGCACCTCGACGAGCTGTCGATGATGGTCAAGCGGGTCGAGCCCGACGGCACGCTGCGCGTGACCTCGCTCGGCGTCATGTACCCGGGCAACTTCGGCCTCGGCCCGGTCGCTGTCCTCGGCCGGCGGGAGACGCTCACCGGCGTGCTCATGCTGGGCTCGGAGCACACCACCACCGACTCCATGCGCATCTGGGAGACCAAGCCGGACCAGGGCGACAAGGCGATGGACTGGTCGCACGTCTACGTCTTCACCGGGCGGTCGGCGCAGGACCTCGCCGAGGCCGGCGTGCACCCCGGCACGCGGGTGTGCGTGCACGCCGACCGCCGCGGGCTCACCCGCTTCGGCGACTTCGTCGGCTCCTCCTTCCTCGACGACCGCGCCGCGCTGACCGCCCTGGTCGGCACCGCGCGGCTGCTGCGCGGGCGCCCGCACGCCGACACGTACCTGCTGGCCACCACCAGCGAGGAGATGGGCGGCATCGGCGCCACGTACGCGAGCCGCACGCTGCCCGGCGAGCTGACCGTCGCCCTCGACGTCGGGCCCGCCGAGCCCGAGTACCAGGTCACCGTCGACGGCGGGCCGGTCGTCGCCTACGCCGACGACGCCGTCGTCTACGACCGCCCGGTCGCCGACGCGCTCGTCGACGTCGGCCGCGAGCTGGGCCTGGCCCCGCAGACGGCGGTCTGGCAGTCCTTCGACTCCGACGCCTCGCAGGCCAAGGCCGTGGGCCAGGCGGCGCGGGCCGCGCTGGTCAGCCTGCCCACGCTGAGCACGCACGGGTACGAGGTGCTGCACGCCGGCACGGTCGACCGCACCGCCCGGCTGCTCGCCGCCTTCCTCGCCCGCCCCCTGCCGCCGGTCTGACCGCCGCTCCCACTGCCGCCGGGCCGACCGCTGCCGGTCAGCCGGCCCGGCGGATCCGCACCGGCCCGCGGGCGGTCGCGACGTCGACCACCGCGCCGCGCTGGGTCACCTCGACCTCGCCCCGCGCGGCGAGCCGCCCGGCCACCTCGCGCGCCTGCGGCATGAGGTCGCGCCAGTCCTCCGGGGCGACGGCGCGGGCCGCCTCCGACGGGCAGATCGTGGCGCCGGGCGCGCGGGCGTCCAGCAGGGCGCCGATCGCGCGCTCGAGAGCGGCGTCCGTGTCTCCGGCCGTCTCCTCCACTCCCCCACTGTGCGCCGTTTCCGCAGGTCGCGCCCGCGGGTACCCCGTCGGCCATGGCGAGGCAGACCCCGGTGGGGACGTTCGGCAAGGGCAAGCGCGGCATCAGCACGCTCGGCTGGGCGGTGCGCGGCGCGGCCGCCGGGGCCGCGGGGACCACCGCCCTCAACGCCGCCACCTACCTGGACATGACCGTCCGCGGACGCGGCACCAGCTCGACGCCGGAGCAGACGGTCGAGGCGCTGGCGGCGAAGGCGCACGTGCCGATCCCCGGCGACGAGGAGCACCGGGCGAACCGGATCGCCGGCCTCGGGCCGATCACCGGCCTCGCCGCGGGGATCGGCGTCGGCGTCGTCGTCGGGCTGCTGCGCGCCTCCGGCTTCCGGTCGCAGCCGCTGGTGGGCACGGTGCTCACCACGCTCGGCGTGCTCGTCGCCTCGAACGGGCCGATGACGGCACTGGGCATCACCGACCCGCGCACCTGGTCGGCCACCGACTGGGTCAGCGACCTCGTGCCGCACCTGGCCTACGGCGCCGTCGTCAAGACGACGATGGACGCCTTCGACCGCCCCTGAGCAGGCATGGGAAGCGATCCCCACGTCCTGCGGCCCAGGACGTGGGGAGAGCTTCCTATGCCTCGGAGGCCGGGAGGGTCCAGCCGCGGTCGTCGACGCCGCCGGGCACCGGTGCGGCGGGGTCGTAGGGCGTGCGGGTGAAGACGAACGTGCCGACGTCGAGGTGGTCGGCCGCGATCGTCAGCGTCTCGCCGGCGTAGTAGCCGTCCAGGCCCACCCACGTGCCGTCGTCGCGGCGGCGGAACCGGCTGGCCCGCCCGCTGCGGCCGGGCAGCGGCCCGAGGTGCAGCAGGCCGCCGGCCACCGCGCGCAGCGCCAGCGGCGCCGGGCCCCAGTACCAGACGCCGAGCTGCTCCAGCGGCACCGGCGGCTCCGCCGGCCGCCAGGCGTCGACCACGCGCGGCTCGGCGGCGCGCAGGTCGGCGAGCAGGCCCGGGACGAGCGCCGGGTCCAGCCCGCTGGTGGTGTTGGCCAGCGAGACCCCGCCGGCGCCCTCCTCGCGGTCGACGAACACGCCGGCGAGGAAGCCCGGCATCGAGCCGCCGTGCCCGACCAGCGTCCGCCCGTCGACCCGCAGCACCTGCAGCCCCAGCCCGTAGGACGACCAGGACGGCGACGACGGGTCGACGCCGGCCGGCACCGCCATCTCCTCCAGCGTCGCGGGCGCCAGCACGTCGCCGGTGTCGCCCAGCAGGAAGACGGCGAAACGGGCGAGGTCGTCCAGCGTGGCCCACAGCTGCCCGGCGGCGGCCATCACGCCGGCGTGGTGCTCGGGCTCGGGGAGGGCGACGTCGGCCCAGGGGTGCACCGCCCAGCCCTGCGCCGCCCGGCCGGAGGGCCGCGGCGTCGTCCGGGTCATGCCGAGCGGGGCGAGCACCTCCCCGGCGACGACGTCGTCCCAGGAGCGGCCGCGCGCCCGGGCGACGAGCTCGCCGAGCAGGCCGAAACCGAGGTTGGAGTAGTGGAAGCGCCGGGCCTCGCCGAGGACGACGTCGCCACCGTCGAGGCCGAGCTCCTCCAGCGAGCCGCCGGGCACCCGCTCCCACCAGCCGCCGGGGCTCTCCGCCGACGCGCCGGCCAGGTGCGAGAGCAGCTGCCCCACCGACCGGTCGCCGAACGGCGTGCCGGGCACGTGGTCCTCGAGCGGGTCGTCGAGGCCGAGCCGGCCCTCGTCGCGCAGCCGCATCACGGCGACGGCGGTGACGGTCTTGCTGATCGAGCCGAGCCGGTACTGGACGTCGGCGTGCGGCTCGGCGACGTCGCCGCGGCCGGCGGACCAGGCCAGGCCGCCGTCCCGGACCACGCCGGCGACCAGGCTCGGCGCCCGCCCGTCGCGCTGCGCGCGGGCGGTGCGGGCGAGCAGGGTGCGGGCGGTGGCGGGCAGCACGGGCTCGGGCATGCCCGGAACCGTAGGTCAGGCGCGGGCGGGGACCGCCAGCCGCCCGGTGCGCACCGCCCAGCGCTCGAACACCACGGTGGCCAGCGGCGGGATCGACGCGACGAGCGCGAGCAGCGTCGTCCAGCGCGACCAGCGCAGCACCCGGGCGGCGACGAGCGTGACGAGCACGTAGGCGACGAACACCGCGCCGTGGACGGGCCCGAAGACCTGCACGCCCACCTCGGAGGTCTCGGGCACGTACTTCACGTACATCCCGGCCAGCAGGCCCACCCAGGACAGCGCCTCGGCGACGGCGACGACGCGGAAGGCGAGGGCGACGGTGCGGGGGTTCATCGGTGCGGTCCTCGGGGTCGGGGGCGGGCTCGGGTCCGGAGGGTCCAACGCGGCGGGGTGGCCGGGTGTCCCGGACGGCGGTGTGACCTGGGTGGCAGGGTCGGCGCCGTGCGGGGTCTGGCGCGGCGGGAGTTCTGCCTGGTCCTGCTGCGCCGGATGGCCGACCTGCGGCCCGACCTCGTCGCCGGCGCCCTCCCCCGGCTCGGGGCCACCCGGGCGGAGGCGCACGCGGCGCACACCCGCTGGCAGGCGCTGCACCACGCGCCGCGGGCGCCGCGCGGGCTGGCGCTGCGGGCCGCCGTCCTCGGGCCGGCCGAGCGCGTCGAGGTGCGCCCGTTCGGCGACCTGGAGCTCGACGTGCGGCACTGGCCGCTGCCGCTGTGGCCGCACCTGCGCTGGGAGGTGGTGTCCACCGTCGAGGGCGCCGTGCTGCACGAGCACCTGGTGCGCGCGCCGGGCTCCCCGGTGCCGCCGGCCGCGGACGGGCGGCTGCGCGTCTGGGAGCACGTGGTCGCCGACGTGAGCGGCCTGCCCGGCGCGGAGGAGGCCGACCCGCAGGTGGTCACCCGCTGGGAGGTGCGGCTGCCCTCCGGCGACACCGCGGCCTTCGTGTGGGGGCTGCTGCAGCAGGTCCGGAGGTGACGCGCCGGAACGGCCCCCCTGCAGCGGCCCGCCGCGAGCCTGCGAGCGGTGGGGGAGGGAGGTCCTTCGTCAGCCGATGCGGCGGGCGCCGGCGTAGCCGCCCATCGAGTCGATGCTCGCGACCTTGACGACGTCGCCCGAGGTCGGCGCGTGCACCATCTGGCCGTTGCCGATGTAGATGCCCACGTGGCTCACCGGGCTGTAGAAGAACACCAGGTCACCGGGCTGCAGGTTCGCGCGGGAGACCGCGGCGCCCATCTGCGACTGCATGCGGCTGGAGTGCGGGAGGCTGATGCCGGCGGCGCGGAAGGCGTACTGCGTCAGGCCGGAGCAGTCGAAGGAGCCCGGGCCGCCGGCCGCCCACACGTAGGGCTTGCCGCGCTGGGCCATCGCGGTGGCGACGACGGTGCCGGCGACGCCGCTGGCGGGCGCCGCGGCCGCGGCCGGGGCGGACTCGGCGGAGGACGAGGACGACGACGAGGACGCCGACGACGGGGCGGCCGGCTCCTCGCGCTCCTCGTCGCGGCTGGCGCGCTGGCCCTCAGCGGCGTGCGCGGCCGCGGCGGCCTCGAGGGCGGCACGCCGCTCCTCGGCGGTGAGCCGCGCGAAGTCGGCCTGGTAGTCGGCGATCTGGCCCTCGAGGTCGGCCTGCTGGGCGGCGACGGCGTCGTACTGGCGCTGCGCCTCGGCGGCGTGCTCGGCGGCGGCGGTCTGCGCGGCGGTGGCGGCCTCGGTGGCGGCCGCGGCCTGGCCGAGCAGCTCGCCCTGGTAGCCGGCGACGCCCTGGAGCAGGGTGACGCGGTTGACGAACTCGTCGGCGTCGTCGCTGGTCATGAGGGCCTGGAGCGGGCCCATGGTGTCGCCGGTGTAGGCCGACCGGGCGATGCCGACGACCTGCTGGCGGGCGGCGTCGACGGCGGCCTGCGCCTGGGCGAGGGTCGCGGCGGCGGCCTCGGCGGCGGCCTGCTGGGCGCTCAGGGCCTCGCGCGCCTCGTTGAACTGCTCGGTGACGACCTCGAGCTCGTGGCCGCGGGCGGCGACCAGCTGGGCGGCCTCGGCGGCGGTGGCGGGCTCCTCGGCCTGCGCGGGGACGGCGCCCAGGCCCAGCCCGATGCCCAGGGCCCCGGTGAGGGCGAGGGCGGCGCGGCGGCAGCGGGAGCGGCCGGTCGCGGGCATGCCGGGGACAGACGTGCGCAGGGACGCCACGCGCCAGTTCTCCTCTTCCCAGGCCGCCTACCGGGTTAGCTGACGGGTTCGGGCGTGGACTCGCCCGGCGCGTGCGGACACGCGCTGCACCCCAGGACTGCGGTGGGTCCCCGGCCCGGCCTCCCGGAGGGAGGACCGGCTCGACGGCGTCCTCGGGGTGTCACCCAGGTTGGTGACGGAGCGCCCCGTTGGACGTACTGAGAGTAGGGGGCGTGACCGAGGCGTGACAATGGGTTTCTTGTAATTACATGGCTCACACCGCGGCCCCGGCGGGAGCAGGAGGACCGACCCCGCCGGTTTGGGACCGGCCCGGGACGTGTAGGAGTCTGCTCATGTCCTCCTCCACGCGGATGCGCCTCGCCCGCCCGCTCGTCGTGCTGGCCCTCCTCGGCTCGCTGACGGCCTGCGGCGACAACACCGACTTCACCCGCGGGCCGACGAACTGCGACTCCAGCGGGGAGAACGCCAGCAACGAGAACGACGCGAGCTGCCAGGAGACCGGGGTCAACCCGGGCAACGACGCGCCCACCACCGACGACAGCTCCGACGACTGACCGCCTCCCCGAGGGGCGTGCGGACGCGGCGTCTGGTGGCGTGACCCGGTGAGCCCCGGACGGACGTGGACGGCGGCCCGGCTGCGCGCCGAGTCCCGGGGGCTGCTCGGCGGCGCCCGCCGGCGGCTGCTGGGCCGCGACCTCGCGCTCATCGGCGCCGGGCTGACGTTCTACGCCGGCATCGCGGTGGTGCCGCTGCTGCTCGTGGCGGTGCGGCTGACCGCGCTGGTGACCTCGCGGGACGAGGTCCGGGCGCTCAGCGCGCGGCTGGCCGAGCTGCTACCCACCCCGCTGGGCGCGCCGGAGGCGGTGGAGCGCCTGGTCGCGGCCGGCGTCCGGGTGGACCTGCTGGGCTTCGTCCTGGCGCTGCTGCCGCTGTCGCTGTACGGGGAGGGCCTGCGGCGGGCGCTCATGCGGTTCAGCCGGCGGGAGGAGAACCTCACCGCCTGGCGGGGGCGGCTGTCGGCGCTGCCCCTGGTCGTCGTCACCCCGCTGCTGCTGTACCCGCTGCTGCTCGCCGCGCGGGTCATGGCGGACCTGGCCCGGGAGGACGGCGTCGGGCCGGCGCTCGGCCGGTTCTTCGTCGGCTACTACACGGTGCTGTTCGTGCTCACCGTGCCGCTGCTGTGGGGCTTCGGCGTGGTGGCCGGCGGGCGGCACCGCTGGGGCGCGCTGGTCAGCGGCGCGCTGTTCACCGCGGCCTGCCTGTCGGGGTTCCTGCAGGGCTTCGTGCTGTTCCTGTCGCTGCCGCTGGACCTCGGCGCGCCCTTCGGCGGCCTCGACGCGGTCGGCGCCGTGGTCGCCATCGGCCTGTGGCTGTTCCTGCTGCACCTGGTGCTGCTGAGCGGCTGGCTGCTCACCCAGGCGCTCGACGAGCGGCTCGGTCAGCCCGCGGGCTGGCCGGGCCAGCTGCCGCCGCCCCCGGGCCAGCCCCCCTCGGGAGCGGGTGCGCCGGGCGCCGGCGGGCCGGGCGCGGGCTCCGGCCCGGCGGGCGGCGGGCCGGGCGCCGGCTCGGCCGGTGGTGCCTCGGGAGCGGGCGCCGGCCCGGGATCGGGCGCACCGGGCCCGGGCGCCGGCGCCGGTTCCGCGGGCGGCGGCTCGGGCTCGGGGGCGGGCTCCACGTAGTCGCTGCCGTTGCTCACCCGGATCGACACGACCTGGCCGGGCACCGCGCGGCCACCGCGCGGCGGGCTCGTGCCGAGCAGCGTCCCGGGCGCCTCGTCGCTGTCGACGCGCACCGTCCGGGGCTCGAAGCCGGCGTCGGTGAGCGCCCGCTCGCAGCCGCGGACGCTCGAGCAGCCGGGCACCGGGCGGGTGTTGCCGTTCATCACGGTCTCGTCGGCGGGCGCGAAGTCGCTGCTGCCGCGGGCGGTGAGGATGGGCTCCATGGCGTCGCGCCAGATCGTGGCGCCCTTGCCGCCACCGAAGCCGCCGACGTCCTCGTTGCGCTTGGGGTTGAGCACCATGACGCTCGCGGTGATCTCGGGCGTGTAGCCGACGAAGGCGACCGAGTAGTTGTCCTGCGACGTGCCGGTCTTGCCGGCGATCTGGTGCCCGCGGACGTAGGCGCGCGACCCGGTCTGGCCCGGGTTCCCCGGCTCGACGTCCTTGCGGAGCATCTGGTTCATCGTGTTCGCGACGCCCGGCGGGATCGCCTCGGGCGTGCACCGGTCCCCCACCGCCAGCGGCTCGCCGTCGGCGCCGACGGCGGGCTCCCCGGTGGAGTCCAGGACGGCGGTCACCGGGACGACGTCGCACTGGGTGCCGCCGGCGGCGAACGTGGAGTAGGCGCTGGCCAGCGCGAGCGGGCTGGTGGCCTCCGAGCCGAAGGTGAACGACCCCCGGTTCTCGTCGATGATCTGCTGCGGCAGCTCCGGCGGGCTGAACTGGAACAGCCCCATCGCCTCGGCCATCCGCACCGGCTCCTCGACGCTGCCGAGCGCGTCCTCCAGCGCCAGGAAGTAGGTGTTGGAGGACTGGTAGAGCGCCGTCGTCAGGTCCAGCGTGGAGCGGTAGGTGCCGGCGTTCTCGACGTCGTAGGGCCGGCTGCCGTCGCGGTAGACCCGCGAGACGTAGGGGTCCGACGTCGTGAGCGTGTAGTACGAGGAGTAGCCGCGGGCCAGCGCGGCGGCCGCGACGAACACCTTGTAGGTCGAGCCCGAGCCCTGGCTGGGCGCGACGTTGAGGTTGAACGACTCCTGCGTCGGGTCGTTGCGGTCGTAGCCGAAGGTGCGGTTGACGCTCATCGCGAGCAGGTGGCCGGTGCCCGGCTCGACGGCGGTGAACATGCCGGCCAGCGAGTCGTCGGGCGCGAGCGTCTCGAGCACCGCGGCGTCGCCGGCGCGCTGCAGCTCCGGGTCCAGCGTCGTCTGCACGACGTAGCCGCCGTTGTCGAGCTGCTCCTGGGTGAGGCCGAGCTCCTGGATCAGGTAGCGCTGGACGAAGTCGCAGACGAAGGGGCCGACGCTGGCCTGCACGCAGCCGCGGCGCGGGGCGGGCGCCGGGGCCAGGTCCAGCGGGGCGGCCTGCGCGGCCGTGGCCTCGGCGGCGCCGATCATCCCCTGCTCGGCCATGCGGGAGAGGACCTCGTTTCGCCGGGCGGTGGCCGCCTCGGGGTCGGTGAACGGGTCGTCGTAGGTGGGGCTCTGCACCAGGCCGGCCAGCAGCGCCGCCTGCGGCAGGGACAGCGCGGACGCGTCGATGCCGAAGAAGGCCTGGCTGGCGGGCTGGATGCCGTAGGCGTTCTGCCCGAAGTACACGATGTTGAGGTAGCGGGTGAGGATCTCGTCCTTGCTGTAGGTGTCCTCGAGCGCCAGCGCCAGGCGGGCCTCGCGCAGCTTGCGGCCGAGCGTCGGCTCGGTGGCGGCGAACCGCTCCTCCGGGGTGTCGGCGGTCTGCAGCAGCGTCTGCTTCACCAGCTGCTGGGTGAGCGTGGACCCGCCCTCCTGCACGCCGCCGGCGGCGATGTTGGTGACCAGCGCGCGCACGGTGCCCTGGACGTCGAGGCCGCGGTGCTCGTAGAACCGCGAGTCCTCGATGGCCACCATCGCCTGCTTCATCACCTCGGCGATGGCCTCGGAGGCGACCGGCGCGCGGTTCTCCTCGTAGAAGGAGGTGATCGGCTCGCCGTTGGCCGCGAGGAGCACCGTGTTGCCGGGCGGGGTGTCGACGGTGAACTCGGTGGGCAGGTCGCCCAGCAGGCCCGTGGACTGCTGCGCGGCCACCGCGGGGCCGCCGACCCAGGGCAGCAGCAGACCCGCCAGCAGAGCCCCGGCGACCACGATCGTCGCGGCCAGCCGCATCAGCGTGCCGGCCGGGCTCCGCCGGTCCATGGGCCTCCCTCCCCGCCGGGACACTGCAACAGAGATCACTGCGCGCCACAACCACCCGCGCCGTGCCGCGCCCGGTCGGGGGACCGTCAGGAGGCCAGCGCGCCCGGCAGGTCGTCGCGGTGGAGCACCACGAGGGTGCTCACCGCACGCGTCAGCACCACGTAGAGCCGGTTGAGCCCCCGTGGCTCGGCGGCCACGATCGCGGCCGGGTCGGCGACGACGACGGCGTCGAACTCCAAGCCCTTCGCCAGCGTCGCCGGGACGACGGCGACCCGCTCCGCCGCCGACCCGTCGTCGGCGAGCACCGCCGCGGGCAGCCCGGCGTCGCGCAGCAGACCGGCGACCGCCGGCACGGCGTCCTCGGCGCAGACGACGCCGACCGAGCCCGGCCCCGCGGCGAGCCCCGCCACCACCTCGGCCAGCGGGCCGGCGAGGTCGGTCACCGGCCGGACCTCCAGCGCGCCCGGCTCGCGGCGCACGGCGGTGGCCGCGGGCAGGCCGGGCGCGATGACCGGCAGCAGCCGGTTGGCGTAGTCGAGCACCTCGCCGGGGACGCGGTAGCCGCGGGTCAGCGGGCGGACGGCGGTGTCCGGGCGGCCGAGGCCCGCCAGGGTGGGCGCCCAGTCGCCGGCCGACCAGGGGCTGGTGGCCTGGGCGAGGTCGCCGAGGACGGTGAGCGACCCGGCGGCCAGCCGGCGCGCCACCGACCGGCACTGCATGGGCGAGAGGTCCTGCGCCTCGTCGACGACGACGTGCCCGTAGCCGGCGGTCCGCTCGACCAGCCCGGCCGCCTCGTCGACCAGGACGGCGTCGGCCTCCGTCCACCGCGTGGCGCGCACCGACCGGGCCGGCGGGCGCAGCAGCAGCGCCTGCTCGTCGTCGGCGAGCACGCCGCGGGCGGCGCGGGCGAGGACGGCGGCGTCCGACAGCAGCCCGGCGACCAGCGCGGCCGGGTCGCAGGCCGGCCACACGGCGTCGCAGAAGGCGCGCACCTCGGGGCTGCGGGCGGCGCGGCGCGTCTCGGCGTCGGTCGGGCTGCCGCCGGCCTCCTCCTTCTGCCGGCGCGCGTCCTCGGCCAGCAGCAGCGCCAGGCGCTCCCGCCCGGCGGCGTGGTGCAGGCGCTGCTGGTCGTCGGCGACCCGCCCGCGGCGGCGCAGGTCGTCGACGTACCGCTTCAGCCGCTCCACCGGCACCCGGTAGCGGCGGCCGGCCAGCGGGACCAGCACGTCGTCGGCGGGCTTGGCGATCCCGCCCCACAGCGCCCGCTCGAGGACCTGCGCCATCCGGGCGTCGCCCTTGAGCGCGGCGACCTCCGGGGCGTCCTCCGCGCGGACCGGGACGTGCGCGGTCAGCTCGGCGACCGTCGTCTGCTCGACGTCGACCTCGCCGAGGGTGGGCAGCACCTGCTCGATGTAGCGCAGGAACGCGCGGTTGGGCCCGACGACGAGCACGCCGGTGCGCGCCAGCTGCCCGCCGTGCGTGTAGAGGAGGTAGGCGGCGCGGTGCAGGCCGACGGCGGTCTTGCCGGTGCCCGGGGCGCCCTGCACGCAGACCGACTCGGCCAGCGGGGCGCGCACGATCTCGTCCTGCTCGGGCTGGATGGTGGCGACGATGTCGCGCATCGGGCCGCTGCGCGGGCGCTCGATCTCCTCCCGCAGCAGGGCGCCGTCCCCCTCCTCCCCCGCCCCGAGCAGCTCGTCCTCGTAGCTGGTCAGTTCCCCGCCGGAGAAGCCGAACCGGCGGCGGCGCACCAGGCCCTGCGGGTCGGCGGCGCTGGCGCGGTAGAACGGCCGGCTCATCGGCGCGCGCCAGTCGATGACGACCGGCCGGCCGGCGGCGTCGCGCACGTGCCGGCGGCCGATGTGGAAGCTCTCGGCCCCGCCGTCGGGCAGCCCCGCGTCGGTGCGGCCGAAGAACGCGGGGACGTGCGGGTCGGCGGCGAGGGCGCGCAGCCGCTCGGCGCGGGCGGCGCCCAGCCGCTCGGAGGCCCAGGCGTCGACGCCCGCGTCGACGACGGCGGACGCGGCGGCGCGCATCTCGGTCAAGCAGTCCGCCGCGAGGGCCAGGTGGGCGCGCTCGGCGGTGAGGACGGGGTCGGTCGGGGAGGCGGTCCCGGTCGTGTCGGTCGGCGTCGCGGACACGGTCGGTGGACGTTACGCCGTCCTCGCGGCGCCGTCTCCGCCTTTCGCACGGGAGAGGCGGAGGCGCCGGTGTGCGCGGCGGAGGTCCCGGGGAGGATCGCCCCCATGCCCGACTCCATGCTCGCCGGCCGGCTCAACGTGCGCACCAAGCAGTTCGAGGTCAAGGAGGTGCCGCGCCCGGTGCCCGGTCCCGGGGAGGTCCTGGTCGAGGTGCGCGCCGCCGGGATCTGCCTGTCCGACGTCCACCTCGTCGACGGCACGCTCAACCCGCTGTTCCTCCAGGGCGAGGAGGTGACGCTCGGGCACGAGGTGGCCGGCGTCGTCGTGGAGCACGGCGAGGGCGTGACCGGCTGGGAGGGCCGCCGGGTCACCCTGCAGGCCGGCGAGGAGCTCGGCGGGTGGATCCACACCCGCGGCGTCGACTACGACGGCGGGTGGGCGCACTACGCGGTGTCCACCGTCTCGACGCTCGTGCCCATCCCCGACGCGATGCCCTTCGAGCAGGCCTGCATCGTCCCGGACGCCGTCTCCACGCCGTGGGCCTCGATCGTCACCACCGCGGGCGTCCGCGCCGGCGAGCCCGTGGGCGTGTGGGGCATCGGCGGGCTCGGCGCCCACGCCGTCCAGCTGCTGCGCCTCGCGGGCGCGGCGCCGATCGTCGCCGTCGACCCGGTGGAGTCCGCGCGGGAGCGGGCGCTGGCCTTCGGCGCGGACCTCGCGGTGGACCCCTCCGAGGACGTCGCCGCCCGGGTGCGCGAGCTGACCGGCGGCGCCGGGCTGGCCTACGCCTTCGACTTCGCGGGCGTCGCGCCGGTGCGCGAGCAGGCCGTCCGGTGCCTGGAGCGCGGCGGCGCGCTGGTGCTCGTCGGCCTCACCGACCAGCCGCTGACCATCCGCAACGGCACGCAGTTCAGCTACTTCGGCGAGCGCCTGCTCGGCCACTACGGCTCCGAGCCGCACCACGTGGAGCAGCTCGTCGGGCTGGTGCGGCACGGTCGGCTCGACCTGTCCCGCTCGATCTCCGGCACGCTCCCGCTCGAGGAGGCCGCGCGCGGCATCGAGATGCTCGAGCGCAAGGAGGGCAACCCGATCCGCCTCGTCCTCCAGCCCCACGGCTGACCCCGGGCCCTTGTAGCGGTATCGGCCCCGCCTCTCGCGCGCGGAAGGCGGGACCGCCTGGGCGGGAAGGGGCCTTTGTCGCGCTAATGGCCCTGAGGGCGGTCGGCGGGCTCCACGATGTGGACCTGCACGGCCCGGAACTGCGCCGGCGTCTGCTCCAGGACGGCGCGGGTGGGCTCGCCGACCTCCAGCGCGGGCCCCCGGCGCAGCGCCGCCAGGGGCGCGAGCCGGCGGTCGGCGAGCACGGCGTCGGCCATCCCGCGGTCGCCGCCGGTGAACAGCGCCTCGACGTCGGCCGCGTGCGGGAGCAGCACGCGGGCGGCGGTGTCGGCGGCGGCCTCGACGACGGCGTCGGCCTGGTTGGCCCGGCGCCGGGCGAAGCGCTGCTGGCTCCAGCCACCGGCGGCGCTGCGCCCCTGCACCAGCCGGGTGTCGACCTTCGAGACGACGAGCGCGGCGCCGTCGAAGACCCCGGTCGCCCACCGGCCGCGGCGCACCAGCAGGACGGCGGCGCGGCGCGGCTGCCGGGCCGCGGCGGTGAACGAGGTCAGCAGCGCGGGGCCCGGCGTCCAGGCGAAGGGCGCCCGCAGGGTGAGCGCGGTGCCGTCGGCGCAGGTGACCGCGACGGCGTCGTCGTCGAGGCGGGTGGCGGCGAAGGCGCCGTGCCGGTCGGCGACGCCGTCGAGCCAGCGGCCCAGCCGCTCCGGGGCGACGCCGAGGACGCGGCCGCCGCCGGCCGCCGGCCGGGGACGGGTCACCGGCTCAGCCGGTCGTCTCCCCGGCCAGGACCGGCTCGGCGATGTTCTCCTCGGGCACGTGCAGCAGCCGCTGCGCGAGCAGGACGACGACGGCGGCCAGCCCGGCCGAGCCCGTGGCGACGAGGAACGCGGCGTTCGCGCCCACGGTGTCGACGATCTTCCCGGCCATCGAGGTGCCCAGCGCCACGCCGAGCCCCAGCGCCGTGCCAATCCAGGTGAACGCCTCGGTCACGGCCTGCCGCGGCACGATCAGCTCGGCCAGGGTGAACGAGCTGATCAGCGACGGCGAGACGGCGACGCCCGCCACCACGACGAACGGGATCATCACCCACACGTTCGTCACCAGCGTCAGCGGCACCGACAGCACGGTGAGCACGAGCAGGACGACGAGCAGCCGGTGCCGCAGCGGGTGCTTCCAGTGCACCGCGCCCCAGCCGATGCCGCTGATCATCGAGCCGACGGCCAGGCCCGCGATGAGCACCCCGGACAGGGCCATCGCGTCCACCTCGTCGGCGAAGGCGACCAGCGCGATCTCCAGCGTGCCGAGGATCGAGCCGACGGCGGCGCCCACCACGAACAGCACGCGCAGGCCGGGGGTGCGGATCGCCGAGGGCCCCTTGCGCGCCTCGTGGCCGTGCGGCGGCGGCTCGGTGCGGCCCTGCGCGGCGAACAGCAGCGCCCCCACCACGGCGAGGGTGAACGCGGTGACCACGCCGGAGGTGGCGTGCCCGGTGGTGGACAGGAAGGTGACCAGGACCGGCCCGACGATGAAGACGAGCTCGTCGACGACGGACTCCATCGCCAGCGCCGCGGGCAGCCGGGTGGTGCCGCGCAGCAGGTGTGTCCAGCGGACCCGGATCATCGAGGCGACCGGCGGGATGCAGGCGCCCGCGAGGCCGGCGGTGAGGAACAGCGTCCAGCGCGGCCAGTCCTCCTTGACCGCGGCGAGGAACGCCGCCCCCGACGCGGCGAACACCGCGACGACGGGGAGCAGCGTGCGCCGCTGGCCGAAGGTGTCGGCGAGCCGGCCGAGGGCCGGGCCGGCGATCGCGGTGGTGACCGCGCCGGCGGCCGCGACCGCGCCGCCGAGACCGTAGGACCCGGTCTCCGAGGCGATCAGCAGGACGCAGCCGAGGCCGACCATCGACAGTGGCAGGCGGCCGACGAAGGCCGACAGCACCATGGGCAGCGCGTGCGGCGTGCGCAGGACGTGCAGGTAGGGACTGAGCACCGGGGAGGGACCTGTCGTCGGGGGGCTCTGTTACCGGTCAACGCTAACCGAGTCGCGGCCGCCGGGCCGGGAGACGGATGCATTCCGTGCCACACCGACCACGGAAAGGCACGAGCCCCGCCCCGGACGACGCTGTCCGGGGACGGGGCCCGTAGTCCAGGGGCGCCCGGGAGCTCAGGGTCCCGGGCGGCCGGTTCAGGCGAGGCGGCTCTTGAGGATCTCCAGCTCGTCCCACATGGTGCTGGGCAGCTTGTCGCCGAACTTCTCGAACCACTCGGTGATCTGCGGGACCTCCTGGCGCCACTCGTCCACGTCGACGGCGAGCGCCCCGCGCACCTGCTCCTCGGTCATGCCGAGGCCCGAGACGTCGAGGGAGTCCGGCGTCGGGACGTGGCCGACCGGGGTCTCCTCGGCGGCCGCGGTGCCCTCGAGGCGCTCGACGACCCACTTGAGCACCCGGCTGTTCTCGCCGAAGCCCGGCCACAGGAAGCCGCCGTCCTCGTCCCGGCGGAACCAGTTCACGTAGAAGATCCGCGGCAGCTTGGTGGCGTCGGCGCCCTTGCCGGTCTCCACCCAGTGCCGGAAGTAGTCGCCGGCGTTGTAGCCGATGAACGGCAGCATGGCGAACGGGTCGCGGCGGACGACACCGACGGCGCCGGTGGCCGCGGCCGT
The DNA here is from genome assembly GCF_900129495.1 of Geodermatophilus nigrescens. GTDB lineage: Bacteria > Actinomycetota > Actinomycetes > Mycobacteriales > Geodermatophilaceae > Geodermatophilus > Geodermatophilus nigrescens. Next base: position 143,751 of record NZ_FQVX01000003.1, on the reverse strand, counting down.
CGTCTCCGACGACAGCGTGGCGCCCATGAAGACGCCGTGGTTCCAGTCCCGCGCCTCGGTGACCAGCGGGATCGTGGTCTTGCGGCGGCCGCCGAAGAGGATCGCCGAGATCGGCACGCCCTTCGGGTCGGTGTACTCCGGCGCGAGGATCGGGCACTGCTCGATCGGCGTGCAGAACCGCGAGTTCGGGTGCGAGGACGGCTCGTCGGAGTCCGGCGTCCAGTCCTGCTTCTTCCAGCTGGTGAGGTGCGCCGGCGGCTCCTCAGTCATGCCCTCCCACCAGACGTCGCCGTCGTCGGTGAGCGCGACGTTGGTGAAGACCGAGTTGCCGTGGTCGATCGTGCGCATCGCGTTGGGGTTGGTGTCCCAGCCGGTGCCCGGGGCGACGCCGAACAGCCCGTACTCGGGGTTGATGGCGTAGAGCCGGCCGTCCTCGCCGAAGCGCATCCAGGCGATGTCGTCGCCGATGGTCTCGACCTTCCACCCGGGGATGGTCGGCTCGAGCATGGCGAGGTTGGTCTTGCCGCACGCCGACGGGAAGGCGCCGGCGACGTAGTAGGTCTTCTGCTGCGGGCTGGTCAGCTTGAGGATCAGCATGTGCTCGGCGAGCCAGCCCTCGTCGCGGGCCATCGCCGAGGCGATCCGCAGCGAGTAGCACTTCTTGCCCAGCAGGGCGTTGCCGCCGTAGCCCGAGCCGTAGGACCAGATGGCCCGCTCCTCGGGGAAGTGCACGATGTACTTGGTCTGGCTGCACGGCCAGGGCACGTCCTCCTGGCCCGGCTCCAGCGGCGCGCCGAGGGAGTGCATGGCCGGCACGAACGGCCGGTCGGTGCCCATCGCCTCGAGGATCCGCGAGCCGATCCGGGCCATGACCCGCATCGAGACGACGACGTACTCGGAGTCGGTGAGCTCGACGCCGAACATCGGGTTCTCGGCCTCGACGGGGCCCATGCAGAACGGGATGACGTACATCGTCCGGCCGCGCATGGAGCCGCGGTACAGCTCCGTCATGACCGACTTCATCTCGTCGGGGGCCATCCAGTTGTTGGTCGGCCCCGCGTCGGCCTCGTCGACCGAGCAGATGAAGGTGCGGTCCTCGACGCGCGCGACGTCGCTGGGGTCGGAGGCGGCCCAGAACGAGTTGGGCTTCTTCGCCAGGCGGGTGAAGGTGCCGGCGTCGACCAGCTTGCCGGTGAGCCGCTCCCACTCCTCGTCGGTGCCGTCGACCCACACCACCTGGTCCGGGGTGGTCAGCTCCGCCATCTCCCGCACCCAGGCCAGCAGCCGGGCGTGCGTGGTGGGGGCGTTGTCGAGACCGGGGGTGGTCACGGAGGTCACGGCGTCTCCATCCTCTGGGCACGCCGCGTGTCGTGGACACGGGCGCCGGTGCCTGGTGTCCCCGGGGGCGGCGGAACGGGTCCGACCGGCCGGGTCCGGGAAGCGTACGAGCGGGCGGACCCGCCTGTCATGGTGAGAGATGTTACGTCCTAGACGTCTAGGTCCGCTTCCCCCCGTCCCGGGGAACAGGCCAGGTGAGCGCGGTGTTCACTGCTCCACGTGACCAGCCTCACGCCCGCTCCGGCCCTGCTCACACCCCTGACGCTGCGCGGGGTGACCCTCCCGAACCGCCTCGTCGTCGCCCCGATGTGCCAGTACTCCGTCCGCGACGGCCTGGTCGGCGACTACCACCTCGTGCACCTGGGCCGGTTCGCCCTGGGCGGGTTCGGCACGGTCGTGGTGGAGGCGACGGCGGTGACGCCGGAGGGGCGGATCAGCCACGGCGACGTCGGGCTGTGGTCCGACGGGCACGTCCCCGGGCTGGCCCGGGTCGCGGACTTCCTGAGGGCGTCGGGGGCGGTGGCCGGCATCCAGCTCGCGCACGCCGGCGCCAAGGCCAGCAGCCAGCGCCCGTGGGAGGGCGGGGCCGCGGTGACGCCGGAGAACGCCCTCCCCGGCGAGGACCCGTGGCCCACCGTCTCGGCCAGCGCGGTGCCGGCCGGCCCGGGCTGGCCGGTGCCGCACGAGCTCACGGTCGAGGAGCTCGGCGGGGTGCGCGAGGCGTTCGCGGCCGCCACCCGCCGCTCGCTGGCCGCGGGCTTCGACGTCGTCGAGGTGCACGCCGCCCACGGCTACCTGCTGCACCAGTTCCTGTCGCCGCTGTCCAACCGGCGCACCGACGGCTACGGCGGCTCGCGGGAGGCCCGGATGCGGTTCCCGCTCGAGGTGGTCGAGGCCGTGCGGGCGGAGTGGCCGGAGGACAGGCCGCTGTTCGTGCGCGTCTCCGCCGTGGACGGCACGCCCGACGGGATCGGCCTCGACGACACCGTGGCCCTGGCCCGGGAACTGCGCGCCCGCGGGGTCGACGTCGTCGACGTCTCCGGCGGCGGCCTCGGCGGCTGGCAGCACCCGCTGGGCTACGGCTACCAGGTGCCCTTCGCCGCGGGCATCCGCGAGCAGGCGGGCATCGCCACGATGGCGGTCGGCCTGATCGTCGACGGCCGGCAGGCCGAGGCGGTCGTGGCCGGCGGGATGGCCGACCTGGTCGCCGTGGCGCGCGAGGCGCAGGAGGACCCGAACTTCGCCGTGCACGCCGCCCGCGACCTCACCGGCACTCACGACGCCTACCCGGTGCAGGCCGGCCCGCGGCTGGGCCGGCGCAACGCCTTCCTCGGCTCGCTCGGCGCCTGGACCGGCCCCGAGCCGGTGCAGGTCGCCGAGCCCGCCCGGTGAGCGCAGACCGGAGGGTGCTGCTGGCGGTCGCCGCGGTCCAGCTCGGCGCGGGCCTCACCGGGGCGGTGCTGTCGGTGCGCCGGCGGCACCCGTTCGACACCCCCGTCCTGTCGGGATCGGCGGCGCACGTGGGCCGCGACACCTGGTGGGCCGGGACGGCGCTCGGGCCGCCGGCCTGGACGCTGGCCGCGCACGGCTGGGCGCTGGCGCGCCTCACCGCGGGCGAGGACGCCACCGCGCGGCGGGTGCTGGCCGCGACCGGCGCCGCGCTGGTGCCCGGCTACCTCGCCGAACGGCTGGTGCGGCGGCGGCTGACGCCGGCCGGCGCGGAGCCCGCCGAGACGGCGGTGGTCGCCACCGGGCTGGCCGGCGCCGTCGCCATGGCCGTGCTCGGCGCTCAGCCCTCCGGCGCGTTCTCCGGCGTGCGGCCGTAGTCCGGGCCGACCTCGGCGAGGAAGGAGTCCCAGTCGCCGGGGGCCGGCCGGTCGCCCGCCACGGCGTCGAGCTTGTCGAGGTACCAGTGCCAGCCGAGGGCGAAGTCGGTGACGTCGGTGCCGGCGGCGAAGTGCTGGACGAAGTGCAGCGTCGTGCGCCCGCTCTCCACGGCGAGGGCCAGCTCGACCCGCCAGCCCTCCTGCTCGGGCCACTCGACCACCAGCCGGCGCGGCGGGTCGCACTCGGCGATGACCACCGCCTCGGCGGCCGGCTCGGCCTCGTGGGTCATCGTGAGGGTGCCGCGGGCGCCGGGGGCGCGCTCGCCCTCGTACGTGCCGAACCAGCGGGCCAGCCGGTCGGGCTCGGTGATCGCGTCCCACACGGCGTCGGGGCCGTCGGGCCAGGACCGGCGGAACTCCAGCCGGCGGCGGCCGTCGGGCAGGTCGGTGACCACCCCGCGGCGGCCGGTGGGCGGGTCAGCCGGGGTGGTCTGCGCGTCGGTCACGGGGCGTCTCCGTCCGTCGGGGGGTGGGCCCGGGACCGGCGGCCGCGGGCGATCTCGGTGTCGAGGGCGTCGAAGCGCTGCGCCCACAGGTCGCGGTAGGGCTCCAGCCAGTCGTCGAGCTCGCGCAGCGGGCGCGGGTCGAGCGCGTACAGCCGGCGGCGGCCCTCGACCCGGCTGCGCACCAGCCCGGCCTCGCGCAGCACCCGCAGGTGCCGGCTGATCGCCGGGCGGCTCACCGGGAAGCGCCCGGCCAGCTCCCCGGCCGCGACCTCGCCGTCCCGGAGCAGCGCGAGCAGCTGCCGCCGGGTGGGGTCGGCGAGGGCCTCGAGCGCCTCCATGCGCGGATGTGTAACACACGGCTTACGCATCCGGCCAGGGGTTGCGGGTGCGGAGGGCCGGGCAGGGAGGGGCCATGACCGTCACCGACCCCGACGTGCCGGACCCGTTGAACGACCCGCGGACGACGCAGGCCGACCCCGGCGCCTACGGCCAGGGCGCCGACCTGGCCTCCACCGCGGACGACCCGGCGTCCACCGGCGCCGACGAGCTCGACGCCGACGACGCGGAGACGACCGCCGGGCAGACCCTGGCCGACGACGCCGGCGGCGGCGACGTCACCGGAGGTGCGTTCTCCGAGGCGCCGCCGTCCTGAGGCGGACCGGTCCGTTTCGGCCCGCCCCGTCCGGGAACCCCTCGCTGCGTCCGACCCATCGACGAGGAGGCACCCATGGCCACCGGTGAGACCGGCTTCGAGGACGTCACCTTCGACCTGATCTCCGTGCAGTACCACTCGCTGAAGGCGGGCCACGACTACGGCCAGTACGTGCGGGACGCCGAGAACGCGGGCCTCGACGACGTCGCCGCGTTCTTCCGCGAGGTCATGGAGCAGGACTCGGCGCGGGCCAAGCGCTGCCACGACCTGCTCCGCAAGATCTCCGGCACCGAGCAGGGCGGCCCCGCCACCCAGTAGCGCAACGCACGGAGGGCTCCACCCGGACCGGGTGGAGCCCTCCGTCGTGTCAGCGGGTCAGACGGCGCAGGAGTCGCCCTCGCAGCCCTCGGCGGCGGGGACGGTGGCCAGCGGGTGGGCGTCGGCCCAGGCCCGCTCCAGCACCTGCAGCAGGAGGTCGGCCGGCTGGGCGCCCGCGGCGCCGTACTTCCGGTCGACGACGAAGAACGGGACCCCGGTCGCGCCGAGCGCCTGCGCGGTGGCGGCGTCGGAGAGCACCGCGGAGCGGTAGCGGGAGTCGGCGAGCGCCGCGCGGACCTCGGCCTCGTCGAGCCCCACCTCGACGGCCAGCGGCACGAGCGCGTCGACGTCGAAGACCGAGCGGGACTCCTCGAAGTAGGCGTGCAGCAGGCGCTCCTTCATCGCGCCCTGCAGCCCGCGGTCGGCCGCGAGGTGGATGAGCTCGTGCGCGAGCAGGGTGTTGCCGCTGACGCCGTCGGCGAGGGAGTACTCGAGGCCCTCACCGGCGGCGGTCTCCTCGACGTGCCGCATCATCGCCCGCATGTCCTCGACCGGGCGGCCGTACTTGGCGGCCAGCGCCGGGAGCGTCGCGTGCGTCTCGCCCTCGGGGACGCTCGGGTCGAGCTGGAACGACCGCCACACCACCTCGACCTGGTCGCGGTGCGGGAAGCGCTCGAGCGCGGACTCCAGCCGCCGCTTGCCGATGTAGCACCACGGACAGACGACGTCGGACCACACCTCGATGCGCACGGAACCGCTCAACCGCGCGCGGACCGCCGTCATTCCGGCCGGTGGGCCTCCGCCCGGGCGCGCCCGTCGCCGGGGGTGGGGTCGAGGAAGACGAACCGGACGCCGGCGTGGCTGGCGACCAGCCGGCGCTCGGCCTCGTCGGAGGCGCGCTCGATGTCGGCGACGGTCGCGGTGTCGGCGAAGTCGACCTTGGCGGAGACGATGAGCTGGCCGGGGCCGATCACCGAGGTGAGCAGGAACGGCACGTCGTCGACCTGCGGCAGGTCGAGGAGCTCCGCGCGCAGCCGGTCCTGGACGGACGCCGGCACCGACTGCCCGATGAGCAGCGAGACGTTGGCCCGCGCCAGGGAGCCGGCGACGACGAGCAGCAGGACGCCGATGAGGATCGCGGCGACGCCGTCCCACACCGGGTCGCCGGTGACCTGCTCGAGGAACAGGCCGAGCGCGGCGAGCACGAGGCCGACCAGCGCGGCGCTGTCCTCGAAGGTCACGGCCTTGACCGTGGTGTCGGTGGTCTCGGCGAGGTAGCGCCGCGGCGTGGTCCCCCACCGCCTCGCCGAGCTGCGCACCTGCCGGACGGCCTTGAGCCAGGACGCGCCCTCCAGCACGAAGGACACCGCCAGCACGACGTAGGCGACCGTCGGGGAGCCCTGCTCCTCGCCCTCGATGATCGTCTCGACGCCCTGGTAGAAGGAGAAGCCGGCGCCGAGGGTGAAGGTGGCCAGGCACGCCAGCAGCGCCCAGAAGTAGGTCTCGCGGCCGTAGCCGACCGGGTGCCGGGCGTCGGGGGCCTTGTCGCCGCGCTTGAGCGCGATGAACAGCAGCACCTCGGTGATCGTGTCGGCGACCGAGTGCGCGGCCTCGGACAGCATCGCCGAGGAGTGGCTGATCAGGCCGCCGACGAGCTTGGCGATGGCGATGCCGAGGTTGGCCAGCCCGGCGACGACGACGGTGCCGGTGGACTCGCCGCCGGCCTCCTCGGTCCCGGCCCTGCTCGCCGTCGAGGCGAGGGCGTGCTCACGGGTGGGGACCGGCTCGCTCATGGCCCGTGCGGTGCCCCGTCGTTGGCCGGTGCAACCGCCGGGCGCCCGCGACGATCAGGTGGCCTGATCCCAGCGCGTCCTGGCTCACGTCCCACGGTGAGCCAGGACGCCGCATGATCAGGCCACCTGGTCATCGACGCACCGGGGACTAGCGGACGCCGACCAGGTCGACGACGAAGACCAGCGTGGCGCCGGGCTTGATGACGCCGCCGGCGCCGCGGTCGCCGTAGGCCTTGTGGGCGGGGATGGTCAGCCGGCGGCGGCCGCCGACGCGCATGCCCTGGATGCCCTCGTCCCAGCCCTGGATGACCATGCCGACGCCGAGGCGGAACTCCAGCGGGTCGCCGCGGTCCCAGGAGGCGTCGAACTGCTCGCCGCCGTCGTGGGTGACGCCGACGTAGTGCGCGCTGACCAGGCTGCCGGCCGTGGCCTCGGGGCCGTCGCCGACGGTGATGTCCTCGATCACCAGGTCGTCGGGGGCCGGCCCGGTGGGCGGCTCGACCTCGGGGCGGGTGGGCTGGGACATCGCTGCTCCTCGCGTGGGGTGCCGGGCGGTGCCCGGCGGGACCCGACCATCCAAACAGCGGTCCGGCCGGGTCGCTCAGCGGCCCCCGGCGACGTCGAGCACGCTGCCGGTGCAGTAGCCGGAGCCCTCGCCGAGCAGCCACAGCACCGCGGCGGCCACCTCCTCCGGGGGTGCCGGGCCACCCCATCGGCACGGTGGGCGCCAGCCTGGCCACCCGGTCGGCCAGCGCGCCCGGGTGCGGGCCCGCCGCCGGAGTGCTGGGCTGGGCCGGTGACCCCCGCTGATGCGCCGTGGTGGACCCGTGCCGTCGTCTACCAGGTCTACCCGCGCTCGTTCGCCGACTCCGACGGCGACGGGATCGGTGACCTCGGCGGCGTCCTGTCGCGGATCGACCACCTCGCCGACCTCGGCGTCGACGTCGTCTGGCTCTCGCCGGTCTACCCCTCGCCGCAGGCCGACAACGGCTACGACATCAGCGACTACACCGACGTCGACCCGCTGTTCGGCACCCTCGCGCAGCTCGAGGAGCTCATCGCCGCGCTGCACGACCGCGGGATCCGGCTGGTCATGGACCTGGTGGTCAACCACACCAGCGACGAGCACCCGTGGTTCGTGGAGTCGCGCTCGTCGCCGGACTCGCCCAAGCGGGACTGGTACTGGTGGCGCCCGCCGCGGGCGGGGATGACGGCGGGGCAGCCGGGTGCCGAGCCGACCAACTGGCACGGCTTCTTCTCCGGTCCGACCTGGGAGCTGGACGAGGCCAGCGGCGAGTACTACCTGCACCTGTTCGACCGCAAGCAGCCCGACCTCAACTGGGAGAACCCGGAGGTCCGGCAGGCCGTCTACGCGATGATGCGGGAGTGGCTCGACCGCGGGGTCGACGGGTTCCGCATGGACGTCATCAACCTGGTCAGCAAGGACGTCGGCCCCGACGGCTCGCTGCCCGACGGCCCACCCCTGCCGGGGCTGCCCTACGGGGACGCGACGGCGTCGGTGGTCGACGGGCCGCGCATCCACGAGTTCCTGCAGGAGATGCACCGCGAGGTGTTCACCGGCCGGCGCGAGCAGCTCCTGCTCGTCGGGGAGACGCCCGGCGTCACGGTCGAGGAGGCGCGGCTCTACACCGACCCGGCGCGCGGCGAGCTGGACATGGTCTTCCAGTTCGAGCACGTCGGGCTGGACTTCGAGGGCTCGAAGTTCGCCCCGCGGCCGCTGCGGATGCGCGACCTCAAGGCGTCGTTCGGCCGGTGGCAGGCGGGCCTGGCCGACGTCGGCTGGAACTCCCTGTACTGGGACAACCACGACCAGCCGCGCGCCGTCTCGCGCTTCGGGGACGACTCGCCCCGGTTCCGCCGGGACTCGGCCACGTGCCTGGCCACCCTGCTGCACCTGCACCGCGGGACGCCGTACGTCTACCAGGGCGAGGAGATCGGGATGGCCAACGCCCCGTTCGACTCGGTCGACGACTTCCGCGACGTCGAGTCGCTCAACCACTTCGCCCAGGCCGTCGCGCACGGCGAGGACCCCGGCGAGGTGCTGGCCGCGCTGCGCCGGATGAGCCGCGACAACGCGCGCACGCCGGTGCAGTGGGACGACTCGCCGCACGCGGGCTTCACCACCGGCACGCCGTGGCTGCCGGTCAACCCCGACCACACCGCGTGGAACGTCGCCGCCCAGCGCGACGACCCCGGCTCGGTGCTCGCCCACCACCGGCGGCTGATCGCCCTGCGCCACGACGACCCGGTGGTGGCGCTCGGCGACTTCACGATGCTGCTGCCCGAGCACGACGAGGTGTACGCCTTCACCCGCGCGCTGGACGGCGACGCGCTGCTCGTCGTCTGCAACCTCGGCGGGGGCACGCACGACCTCGCGGAGCTGCTGCCGGAGGCGCCGGCGGCGGAGCTCGTCCTCGGCAACCTGCCCGAGGACGACCCCGCCACGCTGCGCCCGTGGGAGGCCCGGGTGCTCAGGCCCTGACGGGCTCGGCCGGCTCCTCGGCCGGCACGTCGAGGGGGTGGGCCAGCTCGTCGGCGGGCAGCCGCCAGGCGAGCACGGCGACGACGGCGAGTACCGGCGGCACGAGCCCGGCGAGCAGGAAGGTGCCGGTGAGCCCGACGGCGCCGCTGACCGGCCCGGCCAGCGCCATCGACAGCGGCATGAACGCCAGGGACACGAAGAAGTCGAGGCTCGACACCCGCCCGAGCAGCGCCGGCGGCACGCGGCGCTGCAGCAGCGTGCCCCAGATGACCGTGCCCGCCTCGAAGGCCGCGCCGAGGACGCCGGCCGCGGCGACCATCAGCCACAGCGACGACGTCCAGCCGAAGACGACCATCGGCACACAGCCCAGGCCCCAGAGCAGGTTCATCACCGTGAGGTAGCGCCGGGGCAGCCGGAACGAGGCCACGACTGCCGACCCGAGCGCGCCGCCGATGCCGAACGCGGCCAGCACCAGCGCGTGCTGGGACGGGCCGCCGCCGGCCTGGTCGCGCACCGCGAAGGGCACCAGCACCTCGAACGGGCCCATGAGCACGAGCACCATGAGCGAGGCGAACAGCAGCGTGGCCAGCAGCCACGGCGTGCGGACCATGTAGGAGACGCCCTCGCGGACGTCGGCGAACAGGCCCGCCCCGAGTTCCTCGCGGCGCACCGGCAGGGTGGGCAGCGCCGCCACGCAGGCGGCCGCGGCGGCGGAGGTGAGCGCGGTGACCAGCAGCGCGACGCCCGGGGAGAACGCGCCGACCAGCAGCCCGGCGGCGGCCGGGCCGATCGCCATCGCCAGCGCCGGGCGCACGACGCCCTCGAGGCCGTTGGCGGCCAGCAGGTCCGACGGCGGCACGACGCCGGGGACCAGCGCCGAGTAGGCCGGGTAGTACAGCCCCGTGGCCACCCCACCGGCCAGCGCGACGGCGGCCAGCGGTCCGAGCGCCAGCGATCCGGTGAGCGACAGGACGGCGACCAGCCCGACCGCCGCGGTCTGCAGCAGCGCGACGCCGAGCAGGATCCGGCGCTGCGGCACCCGGTCGGCCAGCGCGCCGCCGAGCAGCGTGCTGGCGAGCATCCCGCCGGCGGAGAGCGCGGTGGCCAGCGAGAGCGCCGCCGGGCCGCCGCCGAGGTCGACCACCTGCCAGACGAGGGCGACCGTCCACAGGCCCTGCGCCAGCAGCGACAGGCCCATCGAGGCCGCCAGCAGCCGGTAGGAACGGTGCCGCAGGGGCGCCAGCGCGCGCGGCAGGCCGGCCATCGGGGTCCTCCTCGGGGTGGCGCACCGTCGGCGCCGTCGGCCCCATGCTCGCCGACGGGGCCGACAGGGGCAGCCGGTTATCCCGGGGAGAGCAGGAACGGTCGGGGCGGGGTGCGGCGGGCCGGGCGCGGATGGGCGGCCACCATCGGCGCGGCCGCCTCGACGACGCCGGCCACGGCGAGCTCGGCCAGCGCGGCCAGGGCGCGCCGGTCGGTGCCCGGCCGCAGCGGCGGCAGCACGTGCACCTCGAGCACCAGGTCCCCGGCGCAGGCGACGCGGCGGAGGCTGCGCCACAGCGGGTCGTCGCCGAGGTAGCCGGCGAGCGTGGTGGGCCCGGCGGCGGTGCGGTAGCGCAGCGCGACCGGCAGCACCGGCGCGGCGGCGTCGACGGCGGCCTGGAAGAAGGCCGGCCGGAAGCGGCCGAGGCGGGCACCGCAGGCGGTGGTGCCCTCGGCGTGCACGGCCACCGCCTGACCGGCGCGCAGCAGCGCCGCGACCTCGGCGACCGTGCCCGGCAGCGTGGACAGCCGGGCGCGGTCGTGCAGGACGACGCCGGTGCGCCGCGCCCACGCGCCGACCACCGGCCAGCCGCCCACCTCGGCCTTCGCCACCGGGCGCGCGTCCGGCAGCAGCGCGGCGAGCGCGAGGTCGTCGAGCCAGGAGACGTGGTTGCTCACCACGAGCGGCGCGGGGCCACCGCCCGGCCGCGGCAGGTCGCCGGAGACCTCCAGGGCGACGCCGAGCGCAGCCAGGACCCGGGCGGGCGCGTCCGCGGCGGGGCGCGCCAGCGCCGCGGCCACCCCGGCCAGCCGCCGGGCCGCGCCCCGGCCGGCACCGGCGTCGGCGCAGGCCGGCGTGCAGTCCGAGACCGCCAGCCAGGGGTTCACCGGCCGGCGCCCGTCAGCCGGCCCAGCACCCGCGGGTCGACGTCGGCCAGGTCCAGCAGCACGTAGAGGTCGGCGGTGCCGAACGCCGGGTCGTGCGCCGGGGGGCCGCCGACCCGGGCGCCGAGCTGCAGGTAGGCGCGCAGCAGCGGCGGCAGCACGGGGCGCAGTGGCCGGGGCGGCGCCTCGACGTCGAAGGGGACGTGCGGGAGGACCCGCAGGGCCGCGGGTGCGAGGTGCCGCGTGCGGACGACGTCCCAGACGCCGGCCGCTGTCGCGCCGCCGTCGGCCAGCGACACCGAGGCGCAGCCGCCGAGGTGGGTGTGGCCCCCGTCGAGGACGTAGCGGGCGAGCCCCGCCCACAGCTGGGTGATCACCGCGCCGGAGCGGTGGTCGGGGTGGACGCAGCTGCGCCCGGCCTCGACCAGGCCCGGCCGCAGCGGCGCGAGCCGGGTGAGGTCGAACTCGCCGTCGGAGTAGCCGCGGCCGCGCGCGGCGGCCCGCTCCGGCGGCAGCACCCGGTAGGTGCCGACCACCTGCCCGGAGGTCTGCTCGCGGACGAGGAGGTGGTCGCACAGCGCGTCCCACTCGTCCTCGTCGCGGCCGTCGGCGGCGGCCGGGCCGTCGAGGACGGCGCCGCACTCGAGGGCGAAGACGTCGTGCCGGAGCCGCTGGGCCTCGGCGAGGTCGGCGGTCGTGCGGGCGAGGGTGGTCCGGTAGCGGACGGCGGGGCGGACGGGCGCTGCGGCGGTCACGTCCCCGGAGGGTCGGGGAGGCCGGTGTCGCGGCGGGAACGGCGACCCGGCGGGGTGGTGACGATCAGCGGTCGGCGGTGCCCGGGGGTCCCGGGCCGGGTCGTGCTCTGCCCCGCCGGTGGGGGCAGAGCACGACCGCGCGCCGGAGGACTAGGTGAGGGGCGAGCGCGGCAGCATCCGGTCGCTGATGATCCGCTTCTGGATCTCGCTGGTGCCCTCGAAGATCGTGGTCAGCCGGGCGTCGCGCCAGTGCCGCTCCACCTGCCGCTCGGTGGTGTAGCCGTTGCCGCCGTGCAGCTGCATGGCCTGGTTGGTCACCCGCACCGCCATCTCGGTGGCCTCCAGCTTGACCATCGAGGCCTCCCGCTCGCAGCGCACGCCGAGGTCGATCAGGTGCGCCACCTGCCGGTAGAAGGTGCGGGCCTGCTCGACCTGCGCGGCCATCTCCGCGACGGCGAAGCGCAGCGCCTGGAAGTCGCCGATCGGGTGGCCGAACTGCTCGCGCTCCTGCAGGTAGACCACGGAGTCCTCGAGCGCGGCTCGGGCGAGGCCGACGGCGCGGGCGGCGGTGTGCACCCGCGCCGTGTTCAGGAACGCCTGGGCCGCGGCGAACCCGGCACGCGCGGCGGCCTCGCCCTGCTCGTCGCTGGCGGCGGCCTCGTCGACGACGTTCTCCCGGGGGATCCGGACGCCGTCGAAGACCAGGTCCCAGGTGAGGAAGCCATGGTAGCCGATCTTGTCGATCGGGGTGCCGGTCAGGCCGACCGGGAAGGAGCCGCGGTCCTTCTCCAGCAGGAGGTTGACCAGGCCCTTCGACCGGGACTCCCCCGGCTCCGGGTCGCGCTCGCGCACGAGCACCTGGATGAAGTCGGCGGCCTCGGCGTTGCCGCACCAGCGCTTGTGGCCGGTGACCACCCACTCGTCGCCGTCGAGGACCGCCCGGGTGGAGACGCCGGCGAGGTCGGAGCCGGCGTCGGGCTCGGACAGCGCGATCGCGCCGATCCACTCGCCCTTCGCGCTGCGCCGCAGCAGCTCGCCGCGCCGGGCGGGGTCGGCCACGGCCGTCCCGAGGCCCTGCGAGCGGGCGAGGATGCTCGCGCTGCTCATCCAGGCACGGGCGAGCTCCTCGGAGACCATGCAGTACTCGAAGACGCCGAGGCCCAGGCCGCCGTGCTCGGCGGGCACCGTGATGCCGAACCAGCCGAGCTCGGCCATGCGGGCCAGCAGCGACTCCGGCAGCAGGCCCTTCTGCGGGTCGAGCTCGTTCGCGACCGGCAGCACCTCGTCGTACGCGAAGCGGCGGGCCTGCTCCTGCAGGGCCTCGCGCTCGGGGGTGTGCCACGGCGGCAGGAGCGCGGGCGGGGCCGGCTCGAGCAGCTCGGCGGGGCGGTCCGGGGTCGACGTCATCGTCGTGGGGCCTCTCTCCGTCGCGGTGGGGATCGCGGTCAGGGCGTCTGCCCACCATGCGCGCCGCGCCCCTGACCTGCACGGCGCGCCCGCGGGAGCGTGACCGACGGCACTCCCGCCGCGGCGATCGCACAACCACTTCACAGATCTCACACCATTCTGGTAGGAACTGCGCCGTGGCCGTCCCCGATCGACTCGACGTGACGCTGCGGCTGGTGCGCAACGCCGGCCGGGTGTCCCTCGCCGACCTCGCCGCCCGCCTCGGCGTCTCCGAGATGACCGTGCGCCGCGACCTCGACGCGCTGCAGTCCCGCGGCTTGGTGGAGCGGGTCCGCGGGGGCGCGGTCGCCGCCGCCGAGCCCGAGAGCGCCGCCGGCTTCGCCGCCCGCGCCGGCTGGCAGGCCGGGATCAAGGACCGGATCGGCAAGGCGGCCGCCGCCCGGGTCCCGGCCGGGGCCACCGTCCTGCTCGACGCCGGGACGACGACGGTGCACGTGGCCCGCGCGCTGGCCGACCGGGCCGCGGCGGGCGAGGGCCCGTTCACCGCCGCCGTCGTCAGCCTGCCGGTGGCCGACGCGCTGGCCGACCGGCCGGGGATCCGGCTGCTCGTCGTCGGCGGCGAGGCACGGCCGGGCGAGCGCAGCCTGGCCGGGCCGCTCACCGCCGCGGTGCTGCGGCAGCTCACCTTCGACCTGTTCGTCATGTCGATCGGGGCGGTCGACGCCCGGGCCGGCTGGTCGGAGTTCACCCTCGAGGACGCCGCCGTCAAGCAGGCCGGCCTCGAGCAGGCGCGGGAGACGCTCGTCGTCGCCGACGCCTCCAAGCTCGGCGTGCGCGCCTTCGCCTCGGTCGCGCCGCTGTCCGCCGTCGGGCGGCTGGTCACCGACGCCAGCGCCCGCGACCCCCAGCTCACCCCCGCGGCCCAGGACACCCTGGCCGCGCTCGACGACGCCGGCGTGGAGGTCGACCTGTCGTGACGCAACCCCTGATGATCCTGGTGGCCGGCCCCTACCGCGGGGGCACCGGCGACGACCCGGAGCGGATCGCGGCCAACCACCGCGCCATCCAGCTCGCCTGCCTGGAGCTGTTCCGCGCCGGGCACCTCGCCGTCAACGGGGAGGACCTGGCGCTGCCCCTGGCGGAGCTGGCCGGCTCGACCCGCGTCGGCGACGCCGCCTTCGACGAGGTCTTCCACCCGATGGGCCGGCGCCTGGTGGCCCGCTGCGACGCCGTCCTGCGGCTGCCCGGCGCCTCGGCCGGCTCCGACGAGATGGTGGCGCTGGCCCGGGCGAGGGGCGCGGCGGTCTACACGAGCGTCGCCGAGGTCCCGGCGGTGACGGCGTGACCGGCGTCCTCGGCGTCGACCTGCCCGACTCCCGCGGCCGCACCGGCCTCGACCGGGTGGGCCGGGACCTCACCGGCAACCCCGACGTCGTCGTCCGCGACGTCGAGCTGCTGGCCGCGGCGTGGCACGTGCTGCGCCGGACCACCTTCGACCAGCGCCGCCGCGACGGCCGGTGGACCACCGAGCAGCGCGAGACCTACGACCGCGGCAACGGCGCCGCCCTCCTCCCCTACGACGTCGCGCGGCGGACCGTGCTGCTCACCCGGCAGTTCCGCTTCCCCGCCTACGTCAACGGCTCGCCCGACGGGATGCTCGTCGAGGCCGCCGCCGGGCTGCTCGACGAGCAGGACGCCGAGACCGCGGTGCGGCGCGAGGCGGCCGAGGAGCTCGGCGTCGTCGTGGGGGAGGTGACGCGGGTCTTCGACGTCTTCACCAGCCCGGGCTCGGTGACCGAGCGCGTCGTCTGCTTCGCCGCCCCCTACACCCCGGCCGACCGGGTGACGGCCGGCGGCGGGGTGGCCGAGGAGGGCGAGGACATCGAGGTGCTCGAGCTCGACGTCGACGAGGCGCTGGCCATGGTCGACGACGGCCGGATCGCCGACGCGAAGACGATCATGCTGCTGCAGTGGGCCGTCCTGCGCGGCCCGTTCCGCCGCCCCTGACCCCGGCGGCGGCGCGGCCCGGGAGCGCTCAGCGCGCGCCGCGCTCCCGGGCCAGCGCCACGTAGTGCTCGACCAGCGACGCGTCGTCCACGGCCCCCGGGTTGACCGCCTTCTCCGGCGGCACGCCCTGGAACAGCCGCTTGAGCGGCACCTCCAGCCGCTTGCCCGTGCGGGTGTGCGGGACGCCGGGCGCCACGAGGATCTCGTCGGGCACGTGCCGCGGGCTCGCCGAGCTGCGGATGGCGGCGCGGATGCGGTCGCGCAGGTCGTCGTCCAGCTCGGCGCCGGGGGCGAGCTGGACGAACAGCGGCATCCAGTAGCCGCCGTCGCGCTGCTCGACGCCGAGGACGACGCAGTCGGCGACCTCGGGGAAGCTCTCGACGGCGGCGTAGATGTCGGCGGTGCCCATGCGCACGCCGCCGCGGTTGAGCGTGGAGTCCGACCGGCCGGTGATCACGCAGGTGCCGCGGTCGGTGACCTCCATCCAGTCGCCGTGCCGCCAGACGCCCGGCCACGGCTCGAAGTAGGCCTCGCGGTAGCGGGTGCCCTCGGGGTCGTTCCAGAAGTACAGCGGCATCGACGGCATCGGCTCGGTGATCACGAGCTCGCCGAGCTCGCCGACGACCGGGCGGCCGTCCTCGCCCCACGCCGCGGCGGCGACGCCGAGCATCGGCCGCTGCAGCTCACCGGCGGTCACCGGGAGCAGCAGCGTGCTGCCGATGAAGCCGGTGGCGACGTCGGTGCCGCCGGACGCCGAGCTGAGGAAGACGTCGTCGCGGACGGCGTCGTACACCCAGGAGTAGGCCGAGGCCGGCAGCGGCGAGCCGGTGGACCCGATGACGCGCAGCGCCGACAGGTCGTGGGTCTCCCCCGGCCGGATCCCCGCCTTCTCGCAGGCGATCAGGTAGCCGGCGCTGGTGCCGAGGTAGGTGATGCCGGTGCGCGCGGCGAGGGCGAACTGCGCGTCGACCGAGGGGTACGCGGGCGCGCCGTCGTGGACGACCACGGTGGCGCCGCGCAGCAGCGCCGAGGCGGCGATGTTCCACATGATCCAGGCGGTGGAGGCGTACCAGTAGAAGCGGTCGCCGGGGCCGACGTCGCCGTGCAGGCCGAGCTGCTTGTGCTGCTCGAGGACGACGCCGCCGTGGCCGTGCACGATCCCCTTGGGCAGGCCGGTGGTGCCCGACGAGTAGACGATCCACAGCGGGTGGTCGAAGGGCAGCGCCTCGAACTCCGGCTCCCGCGGGCCGGCGACGGCGTCGGCCCAGGACAGCGCGCCGTCGGGGACCTCGCCCGGGAACAGCCGGGGGACGGCGACCGTCGCGCGCACGGTGGGCAGCGCGGCGCGCAGCTCGGCGACCACCTCGCGCCGGTCGTGCGGCCGCCCGTTGAACCGGTAGCCGTCGACGGCCACCAGCACCGTCGGCTCGATCTGGGCGAACCGGTCGAGGACGGCGCGGGTGCCGAAGTCGGGCGCGCACGAGGACCACACCGCCCCGATCGAGGCGGCGCCGAGGAAGGCGACGACGGCCTCGGGCACGTTGGGCAGGTAGCCGGCCACGCGGTCGCCGCGCCGCACGCCGAGCCGGCGCAGGGTGGCGGCGAAGGCGCCGACCTGCCCGCGCAGCTCCGCCCAGGAGACCTCGACCGGCTCGGCGTCCTCCGCCACCGCGACCAGCGCCGGGTGCTCCTCGGTGCCGTGCCGCAGCGCCTGCTCGGCGTAGTTGACCGTCGTCCCCGGGAACCACTCGGCGCCGGGCATCTCGCGCCGGGTGAGCACCCGGTCGTCGGGCACGCGGTCGAGCACGTCCGACCAGACGGCGACGTCGGCCCAGAACTGGTCGAGGTGCTCGACCGACCAGCGCCAGATCGCGTCGTAGTCGGTCGGATCGAGGTCCAGGCCCCGCCGCTGGGCGACCTCGCGGGCGAACGCGGCGAGCCGGGTGGCCTCCTTCGTCTCCTGGTGGGGCTGCCAGAGGACGGGGGCGCCGGGAGTGTCGACGGTCACGCCGGGAGCCTGCCACCGCTGCCCACCCATCGGGTGACCGGGCCGTCCGCGCCGGACCGGACGGTCACGTTCCGTCAGCGGATCCCAGCCGATCGGGGGACTGCCGTGTAGTGATCACGTTCCGCTGCAATCCATGTGCACAACGTCACTGCCGTGCGCTGGGGGAGGTGCGATGGCCGAGCTGTCCGCCCGGACGGGCCGTCGCGCCCGCCTGCGCCGCTGGGGCGGCCGCGCCCTCCTGGTCGCCGGGCTCGGCACCGGGGTGTGGCTGGCCGGCTCCACCGGCGCCTCCGCCGAGGAGCCGCCACCCGGCTCCCCGCTCGGCGCGGTCACCGCTCCGGTGGGCGCCGCGCTCGGGGAGGTCACCGAGCCGCTGACGCCGGTGCTGGCCCCCGTGACACCGGTCGTGCAGGCGGTCGCCGACACGGCCGCGCCGGTGACCGCGCCGCTCCGGGAGGTCGTCGCGCCCGTGCCCCAGACGCTCGCCCCGGTGACGGAGGCCCTGCCGCCCGTGACGGAGGTCCTGGCGCCGGTGACCGGGGGGCTGCGGCCCGTCACCGGTGCGCTGGCGCCCGTGACCGACGTCCTGGCCCCGGTGACCGACGTCCTCGTCCCGGTGACCGACGTCCTGGCCCCGGTGACCGACGTCCTCGTCCCGGTGACCGACGTCCTGGTCCCGGTGACCGACGTCCTGGTCCCGGTGACCGACGTCCTGGTCCCGGTGACCGACGTCCTGGTCCCCGGCGTCGTGGCCCCCGACCTCGTCGTCCCCGCTCCCCCGGCGCCGGTCCCGGCCGCCGGGCTGCCCTCTCCCGTCCCCGGTGCCGTCGCCGACGCCGCCGTCGCCGCCGGGGCTCACCTCCCGGCGGGCCCGGGTGCCGTGCACCCGCACCCGGGCCCGTCGGGCGCGGCCGGCGCGACCACCGCCCCGGGCGCCGCGTCTCCCGCTGCCGCCGCGTTCGTGCCGGCGCAGCCGCTGCCCGCCGCGCCGCAGGCCCCCGCCGTCCCCGGCGTCCCGGCCGTCCCGGCACCGGCCGGGACCGCCGCCTCGGGCGCCGGTGCCGACCGCGACCCGCTCTCCGCCGACCTGACCGGGGCCGTCCCCGCCGCGCTGCTCGCCGCGGCCGGGGCGGTCTCGGACGGCGCCCGCGCCGCTGCGGCCGCCGACCCGGTCGACCCCGCCACCTCTCCCGACTGAGTGCCGCGCCGCCGGCTGTCCGCCGGCCGAGCGCACGACCCCCGCCGTCCCGCCCGGGACCGGGGTCCCAGCACCCAGTCAGGAGAACTGCCATGTCCCGATGGGCCACCCGCGCCCTGCGCGTGACACTGCTGACCGGCGGCCTGCTCGCCGTCGGCACCGGTGTCGCCGCCGCATCCGACCAGCCCGGGAACGGGGACCTCGACGTCGTCGTCCCGGTCACCGTCACCGACAACGCCGTCGGCGTCCTCGGCGACGCCCCCGCGGGAGGCGGCCTCGAGCTGCCCGCCGTCTCCGCGGACCTCACCCTCGACCTCGGCCCGGTCGCCGTCTCGGTGCCGGTCACCGTCGGCGGCAACGACGCCGCGGTCGGCGACGCCGGGGTCTCCCAGCCGCCCGCCGCACCGGCGCCGGGCACCTCGCAGCCGGCCGACAGCCCGGCGGACACTCCGGCCGACATCGCGGTGCCGGTCACCGTCGCCGGCAACGGCATCGGCGTGCTCGGCGACGCCGAGGCCTCCGGCACCGCCCCCGCCGCGCCGGAGGGCGCGGTGACCGTGCCGGTGACCGTCTGCGGCAACGGCGTCGGCGTGCTCGGCGACGCGGTCGGCGGCTGCACCCCGGTCGCCGGCACCGGCACTCCCGCCCCCGGGGCGGCCGGCCCGCTCGACGACCTGCTCGACGTCGACGTCCCGGTGACCGTCTGCGGCAACGGGGTCGGCCTCCTCGGCGACGCGGCCGGCGGCTGTACCCCCGCCGGGACGACCGGCCCGGGCACGGGCGGCACCGACGGTGGCCTGCTCGACGTCGACGTCCCGGTCACCGTGTGCGGCAACGGGGTCGGCGTGCTCGGCGACGCCGCCGGCGGCTGCACCGCCGCCGGGACGACCGGCCCGGGCAGCGGTGGGACGGACGGCGGCCTGCTCGACGTCGACGTCCCGGTCACCGTCTGCGGCACCGGCATCGGCCTGCTCGGCGACGCGGGTGGCGAGTGCGCCCTGCCCGGCGGCGGCACCCCCGGTACGGGCACGCCCGGCACCGGCACCCCGGGCACGGGGGACGGCGGCATCGACGTCGACGTCCCGGTGACCGTGTGCGGCATGGGCCTCGGCCTGCTCGGCGACGGCACCGGCGACTGCACCCCGCAGGCCGGCCCGACCGACCCGACCGGCCCGCAGGGCCCTGGCACGCCGCAGCAGCCCGGACCGCAGCAGCCGGGCACCGCGCACCCCGCTGTGCATCACCCGGCCACGCAGCACCTGGTCACGCAGCACCCCCGCCTGGTCACCCCGGTGACCGGCGCGGGCTCGTGGACGGCGGCCGGCAACGGCGGCGGCGCTCTCGCCGGGAGCGGGGCGGGCTCCGGCTCGTCCCACGGCGGGCGGCTGGCCTACACCGGCAGTGACGTCACCGGCGTCCTCGGCGCCGGCCTGCTGGTCCTGCTGGCGGGCGCCGGGCTGACGCTCACGGCCCGCCGCCGCACCGGCACCGCCTGACCGCACCGCCCGACCGCACCACCGCGGGCCCGGCCGGATCGTCGGCCGGGCCCGCGCGCGGGCGGTGCCGCTCTGCCACGATCCCGGCATGGGCGAGCCGGCGACCGAGCGCAACGTGCTGGGTGGCGAGCTCGAGCCCTGCGGCACCGAGCCGCTGACCGGCTTCTTCCGCGACGGGGCCTGCCGCAGCGGGCCCGAGGACCTCGGCAGCCACACCGTGTGCGTGGTGGTCTCGGCGGAGTTCCTGGCGATGCAGCGGGAGCTGGGCAACGACCTCGGCACCCCGCGACCGGAGTACGGGTTCCCCGGCCTGCGGCCCGGCGACCGCTGGTGCGTCGTCGCCGCCCGGTGGCTGCAGGCGTACCAGCGGGGCGTCGCGGCCGGCGTCGTCCTGGCGGCCACGAACGAGCGGGCGCTGGAGGTCGTGCCGCTGACGGCGCTGCGACAGCACGCCGTCGACGTGCCCGACGACGTCAGCAGCCTGGAGTGAAGCCGGGGTGACCGGAACAACCCGGCGGGCGGGCGCGCTGTGTGCCGGCATCCCGGCCCGACGCGAGGAGCTCCCGTGACCGACCTGCTCGACCTGCCCGTGGCCACCCTGCGCGGCGAGGACACGACGCTCGGCGCCCTGACCGGCCGGCGTCCGGCGCTGGTGGTCAACGTGGCCAGCCGCTGCGGGCTCACGCCGCAGTACACGCAGCTCGAGGCGCTGCAGCGTGAGTACGGGCCGCGCGGGTTCACCGTGGTGGGGGTGCCGTGCAACCAGTTCGCGGGCCAGGAGCCCGGCACCGCCGAGGAGATCGCCACCTTCTGCTCGGCCACCTACGACGTCACCTTCCCGATGACGGAGAAGGTCGACGTCAACGGCGACGGCGCGCACCCGGTGTACCAGCGGCTGACGGAGACGCCCGACGGCGACGGCGAGTCCGGTCCGGTGCAGTGGAACTTCGAGAAGTTCCTGGTCGACGGCGACGGCGCGGTGGTGGCCCGGTTCCGACCGGCGACCGAGCCCGGCGCCCCCGAGGTCCGCACGGCGATCGAGGCGCTCCTCCCCCGCTGACGCCGCTCCCTCCTGGAGGGATGCGGGATCGCGGGTGTTCCTCGCGCATCGACGGCGCTGCAGGACCGGCAACGCACCAGGAACACCGGCGACGCGCGGGTCCGGGCCGGCGGGGTGAGCATGGAGCCGTGGCCGACCTGCACTTCTACTTCGACCCCGTCTGCCCGTTCGCCTGGCTGACCAGCCGGTGGGTGCGGACGGTCGCCGCGCAGCGCACGTACGAGGTGGACTGGCGATTCATCTCGCTGCGGCTGCTCAACGCGCACGTCGACTACGACGCGCAGTTCCCGCCCGAGTACGAGGCCGGCCACACCGCCGGGCTGCGGCTGCTGCGCGTGGCCGCCCGCACGCGGGAGGAGCACGGCCGGGCGGCGGTCGCCACGCTGTACGAGCACCTCGGCCGGCGGATCCACGACACCGAGCCCGACCGCCCCGGCACCGCCGGCGAGCGCGGCACCCGCGGCTACCTCGAGCCGGTGCTCGAGCGGACCGGGCTGCCGGCCGGTCTCGCCGACGCCCTCGACGACGACCGCTGGGACGCCGTCGTGCAGGCCGAGACCGACGAGGCGCTGGCGCTGACCGGCCGCGACGTCGGGACGCCGATCCTGCACTTCGAGCCGCCGGAGGGTGTCGCCTTCTTCGGGCCGGTGATCAGCCGGGTGCCTCCCGAGGACCGCGCCGTCGAGCTGTGGGACCACGTGGTCGGCCTCGCGCGCTTCGCCGGGTTCGCCGAGCTCAAGCGCAGCCTGCGCGAGCGCCCGCAGCTGGTCTCGGCCGGCGTGGCGCCCGGCGAGGTCGGCGTCCAGGAGGAGTGGCAGGCCGGCAGCCGCCGCCTCCACCGGTGAGCCTCCGCGGGTAGGCCATCACCGGTGAGCGAGGTGTCCCGGCCGACCTGCGGCGACTAAGGTGAGCCTCACCTGCCCTCGTCGTCCGGAGCTGCCCGGTGTCCGTCCCCAGCGCCACGCGCACCCCCGCGGGGACCGCGGCGCCCGCGGTGACCCCCCGGACGGCCGCCGCGCGGCGCACGCGGCGCCGGGCCCTCGGGACGCTGGCGCTGCTGGTCCTGGTCCTCGCCGCGTGCGCCGCGAGCATCGCGATCGGCACCCGGCCGCTGGCGCCGGGCACCGTCTGGGAGGTCCTCACCGACCGGTCGCTGCGCACGGAGGAGGCGGTGATCGTCTGGGACCTGCGGGTCCCGCGCACCGCGCTCGGCCTCATGGTCGGCGCCTCGCTCGGGGTGGCCGGGGCGCTGATGCAGGGCCACACCCGCAACCCGCTGGGCGACCCGGGCCTGCTCGGCGTCACCGCCGGCGCGTCCTTCGCCGTCGTCCTGGCCATCGCGCTGCTCGGCGTGGCCACCCCGGCCGGCTACGTCTGGTTCGCCTTCGCCGGGGCGCTGGCCGGCACGGTCGCCGTCTACCTGCTCGGGGCGGCCGGCCGCGGCGGGGCCACCCCGGTCACGCTCGCCCTCGCCGGCTCGACGCTGTCGGCCCTGCTCTACGCCCTGGTCCGGGCGATCCTCGTCAGCGACTCCAACTCCCTCGACGCCTTCCGCTTCTGGGTGGTCGGCGCGCTGGCCGGCCGCGGCGCCGACATCGCCTGGCAGGTGCTCCCCTTCATCGTCGCCGGACTGGTGCTCGCGCTGGTCAACGCGCCGGCCCTCGACCTGCTCGGCATGGGCGAGGACGTCGCCCGCGGGCTGGGCCAGCGGGTCTGGCTCGCCCGCGCGGTCGGCCTGGTGGCCATCACGCTGCTGGCCGGCGCGGCGACGGCGGCCTGCGGGCCGATCGCCTTCGTCGGCCTGGTCGTGCCGCACGCCGTCCGGTCGTTCACCGGGCCGGCCCACCGCTGGCTCGTCCCGTGCGCGGCGATGGCCGGCGCGCTGCTGCTGCTCACCGCCGACGTCGTCGGGCGGGTCATCGCCCGCCCCGGCGAGGTGCAGGTGGGCATCGTGCTCGCCCTGCTCGGCGGCCCGTTCTTCATCGCGCTGGTGCGGCGCAAGCGGTCGGCGACGCTGTGATGGGGCCCCGGTGACCGCCACCGTCGAGACGATCCGCGGGACGACGCCGCCCGAGCCCGGCGGGCGCCCGCGCGGCCGCGCGGTGGTGCTGCGCCGCGGGCCGTTCTCCGCGCGCTTCCGCTGGCGCTCGGTCGTCGTGCCGCTCGCCGCGCTGGTCGTCGTCGTGCTGCTCTCGGCCGTCGCGCTGGGCCGCGGCGACTACCCGATCGGCCTCGGCGACGTGCTGCGCACGCTGGTCGGCGCCGGCGAGGCGGGGCAGCGCTTCGTCGTGCTGGAGCTGCGGGCGCCCCGCGTCGTCGTCGGGGTGCTCGTGGGCCTGGCGCTCGGGGTCGCCGGCGCGCTGTTCCAGACCTTTGCGCGCAACCCGCTGGCCTCCCCCGACATCCTCGGCATCACCTCCGGCGCCTCCGTGGGCGCGGTGACGGCGATCGTCGTCAGCGGCTCCTCCTCGGTGGGCGCGGTGCTCGGCGGCCTCGGCGTCCCGCTCGCGGCGCTGGCCGGGGCGCTCGGCGCGGGCCTGCTGCTGTTCCTGCTGGCGTTCCGGTCCGGCGTCGACGGCTACCGGCTGGTGCTGGTCGGTGTGGCGATCTCCTCGATGGGCCTCGCCGTCGTCGACTGGCTGCTCACCCGCGCCGCCATCTACGACGCCGCGGCGGCCTACGTGTGGATCGTCGGCTCGCTCAACGCCCGCACGTGGGACCAGGCGGTCCCCCTCGCCCTCGCGCTGGCGGTGCTCGTGCCCCTGGCGCTGGCGGCCGGCCGGGTGCTCGGCGTGATGCAGTTCGGCGACGACACCGCCCGCGGGCTGGGCGTGCGGCTGGCCGCGGCGCAGGCCGCCGTCGTGCTCGTCGCCGTCGTGCTCGTCGCGGCGGCCGTGGCCGCCGCCGGGCCGATCACCTTCGTGGCCCTGGTGGTCCCGCAGATCGCCGTCCGGCTGACCGGCGGGTCCCGGCCGCCGCTGCTGGCCTCCGGCCTCCTCGGCGCGGCGCTGGTCGTGCTGGCCGACCTGCTCACCCGGACCGTCCTGCCGCAGGCCCTGCCGGTGGGCATCATCACCGCGGTCGTGGGCGCCCCCTACCTGCTCTGGCTGCTCGTCCGCGGGAGGCGGACTCCCGCATGACGACTCACCTCTCCGCCGGGCACGCCCCGCCCACGGCTCCCGCCGGCCCCCCTCCGCGCGTCCGCCTGGCCGCCGAGGGCCTGCGGCTGGCCTACGACGACCGGGTCGTCGTCGACGGCCTCGACCTCGCGCTCACCGACGGCTCGTTCACCGCGATCGTCGGGCCCAACGGCTGCGGCAAGTCCACGCTGCTGCGCGCGCTGGGCCGGTTGCTGCGCCCGGCCGCCGGGCAGGTGGTCCTCGACGGCCGGTCGATCGCCCGGACGCCGACCCGCGAGGTGGCCCGCGTGCTCGGCCTGCTGCCGCAGACGCCGGTGGCGCCGTCGGGCCTGACCGTCGCGGACCTCGTCGCCCGGGGGCGGCACCCGCACCAGAGCTGGCTGCGGCAGTGGTCCAGCGACGACGAGGCCGTGGTGACCGAGGCGCTGGCCTGGACCGACATGGCCGACCTCGGCGACCGCCCGGTCGACGAGCTGTCCGGCGGGCAGCGGCAGCGGGCGTGGATCTCGATGGCGCTGGCGCAGGAGACCGACCTGATCCTGCTCGACGAGCCGACCACCTACCTCGACCTGTCGCACCAGATCGACGTGCTCGAGCTGGTGGCCCGGCTGCACGCCGAGCGCGGACGCACCGTCGTCGTCGTGCTGCACGACCTCAACCTGGCGGCGCGCTACGCGCAGCGGCTGGTGGCCATGCGTGACGGCGCCCTGGTGGCGTCGGGCACGCCGCACGAGGTGCTCACCGAGGAGCTGCTCGCCGACGTCTTCGACCTCGAGGCCCGCGTGGTGCCCGACCCGGTCGCCGGCACCCCGATGGTCGTCCCGGTCCGCCGCCTCCCGAGGTGAGCCCGTCGCGGCGGGATCAGGGGACCTGATCGTCGGACCTCCTCCCTCACGTCCCGCCGCGGGGGAGGAGGCGCTCCGATCAGGGGAGCTGATCGGAGCGCGAGCGCCGGTCCTCCCTCAGTTCTCGGCGCGGCCCTCGCGCCAGTAGCCCATGAAGGCCACCGAGCGCCGGTCGACGCCGAGGTCGCCGACCAGGCGGCGGCGCAGCTGCTTGACCATCCCGGCCTCGCCGGCCAGCCAGGCGTAGCAGCCGGCACCGGCCGCCGGGTCCTCGGGGACCTCCCACAGCAGCTCGGTGTCGAGGTCGACGTCCTCGGGGGCGGGCGCGGGCGCGGCGCAGACGCCGAGGTCGACCAGCGCGGCGTGCACCGCGGGGACCAGCAGCTCGCCGCGCGGGCGGTCGGCGCGGGCCAGCCAGCGCACCTGCACGCCCTCGGGCAGCCGCAGGTCCTGCAGGTCGCCGGCCTCGGGCACCTCCAGGACGGCGATCGCGCGCCGGCCGGCGGGCAGCGCCTCGAGGATGGCGCTCACGGCCGGCACCGCGGTCTCGTCGCCGGCCAGCAGCAGGTGCGTGGCGGACGCGGGCGGCGCCCACTCGACGCCCCACGCGCGGCCGCGGCCGGGCCGGTCGGGGCCCATGAGGACCATGCGGTCGCCGGGCGCCGCCTGCGCGGCCCAGGTCGCGGCCGGGCCCGCGTGCCCGTCGGTGACGCCGTGCAGGACGACGTCGACGTCGACCTCGGCCACCTCGGGCCGGGCGGCGCGCACGGTGTAGGTGCGCAGCACGGGCCGGCGCTCCTCCGGCAGCGCGCAGTACGCCGGGTACCACTCGGCGCCGGCGGCGTGCAGCTCGGCCAGCGCGGTGGGGTCGGGGGCGAGCACGAGCTTGACCCGCTGGTCGTCGCCGGCGAGGCCGAACTCCGCGAGCCGGGGCCCGGTGAGCGTGATCCGCCGCATGCTCGGGCCGAGCGGCGCCACGCGGGCGACGACGGTGTCGAAGAACAGCCACTGGGGCAGCGCGGCGGTCGGGGCCTCGGTCGTGGTGGTCACCTGCAGGTCTCCGTCTCGCCGTCGGACGGCCCTTGCGGACCGCGTGTAAGGCAAGGCTAACCTGTGCGCCGCCCGCAGGGGAATCCCCCTGCCCGACCTGCGAGGAGACCCCGTGTCCCGACCCCCGCGCCTGCTCGGCGCCTCCCTCGCGCTGGTGGCGCTGCTCGCCGCCGGCGCCTGCTCGAGTGCCGAGGACACGGAGGCGGCCGCCGCGACCGACGAGGGCTGGTCGTTCACCGACGACCTCGGGAACACCGTGGAGCTCGACGCCCGGCCCGAGCGGGTCGCCGGCCTCAACGACGTCGCGTCGTCGCTGTGGAACTACGGCATCGCGCCCGTGGCCACCTTCGGCCAGACCTCCGCCGCCGACGACGTCCAGTTCGAGGGCCGCGACCTCTCCGGCGTCGAGATCGTCGGCGAGAGCTACGGCGCGATCGACCTCGAGGCGCTCGCCGCCGCCGACCCCGACCTCATCGTCACCACCGTCTACCCGGTCGACTCCGAGGGGACGCTCGACGAGACCCAGCCGCTCTACGGCCTGGAGTCCCTCGAGCAGCAGGAGCAGCTCGAGCAGATCGCGCCGGTCGTCGCGATCGCCTGGCGCGGCTCGGCCGCCGAGGTCATCGAGCGCACCGCGGAGCTCGCCGAGTCCCTCGGCGCCGACATGGACGGCGAGGAGGTCCGCGCCGCCCGGCAGGACTTCGAGGACGCCTCCGCCGCGCTGACCGAGGCCGCCTCCTCCGGGGTCACCGTGCTGCCGGTCGCGGCCTACCCGGACGAGGGCTTCTACATGGCCAAGGCGCCCGACGACCCCTCCCTGCGGCTCTACTCCGACCTCGGCGTGCAGTTCGTCGACCCGGGCGGCGACGGCTACTTCTGGCAGACGGCGAGCTGGGAGCAGGTGCCCGAGTACGCGAGCGACGTCATCCTCTACTCGCTGCGCGGCGCCATGACGCCGGAGGAGATGGCCGGCCAGCCCACCTACGCGCTGCTGCCGGCAGCGCAGGCCGAGCAGGTCTACCCGTGGGAGTACGTCGGCATGGACTACGCCGCCCAGGCCCGCTACATGGACCGCCTCGCCGGCTGGCTCGCCGACAGCGAGAAGGTCAGCTGAGCTGAGCTGAGCTACAGCGGCGCCGGCGTCTCGGGAACGGGCGCCGGCGCCGCCCGCCGCGCGGTGACCCGCGCGGTCTGGGCCAGCGCGATGCCGGTGAGGACGACGATCCCGCCGAGCACCTGCCAGCCGGTGAGCACCTGCTCCACCCACAGCCAGGCGACGACGGAGGCGAACACCGGCTCGACGGTGGCCACCAGTCCCGCGGTCGTGGGCGGCAGGTGCCGCAGCGCCGCGATCGACAGCCAGAACGGCGTGATCGCCCCGAGGACGACGATCCAGGCGACCAGCACCCACAGCGGCAGTCGCGCCGAGCCCAGCGACACCGGCACCGCCTCGCCGAGCAGGGCGGGGTCGAACGGCGTCCACGGCGCGACGACGGCCCAGAACAGCGCCGCGGCCACGAAGCTCCAGCAGGTCAGCGCCACCGGGTCACGGTCGGCGGCCCCGCGCTCGCCCATCAGGTAGTAGGTGGCCAGGCAGACGGCGGCCGCCAGCGCCGCGCCCACGCCGAGGGCGTCGAGCGAGCCGCCGCCCTGCCACACCTGCGCGACGAGCACGAGCCCGCCGAGGGAGAGCGACAGCGCCAGCCAGATGCGCGGCCGCACCGGCTCCCTGCGCACCAGCCGGACCCACAGGGCGATGAGGACCGGCGCGGTCATCTCGAAGACCAGCGCGATCCCGACCGGCAGCCGGCCGATGGCGACGTAGTAGAGGAACTGGGTCAGCGCGACGCCGACCACGCCGAACACCACGAGGAACGGCACCTCGCGCCGGGTGAGCCGCAGCCGCCGCGGCGACACCAGCGCCAGCGCGAGCAGCAGCCCGACCGCGGCGCCGCCGCAGCGCATCGCCGTCAGCCAGGTGGGCGGCACGCCGGAGCGCAGCGCCAGCGTGGAGACCGTGCCGTTGACGGCGAACAGCCCCGCCGCGGCGACGGTGAGCAGGTACCCGACGGCGGGACGGCGGTGCACGACGGCGACAGTAGCCGCCGTCGGCCCCGACGCCGCCTACGTCACGGCGTGCCGGACGGGTCCATCCACATGACCTCCCAGACGTGGCCGTCGGGGTCGGTGAAGCTGCCGCCGACCATGTAGCCGTGGTCCTCGGCCGGCCGCCACGTGCCGCCGCCCGCGGCGAGCGCCTTCTGCACGAGCGCGTCGACCTCCTCGCGGCTGTCGCAGGACAGCGCGTGCATCGCCGACGTCTGCCGGGGGTCACCGGCCTGCCGCCCCTCGGGGAGGAAGGACGCGAAGCGCTCGGTGCTCAGGAGCTGCAGGAAGATGGCGTCGCTGACGACGACGGAGACCGAGGAGTCGTCGCTGAACTGCTCGTTCACCGAGAAGCCGAGCGAGGTGTAGAAGGCGCGGCTCGCCGCGACGTCGGACACGGGCAGGTTCACGAAGATCATGCGCACGGGGGCTCCCGGGGTCGGTGGGCCCGGCGTGGGCCCGTCGGCAGGAGAGACGCTGCCGTACGGCGGAACTCATCGGCAGGGGTGGTCCACAGGCAGGGCGGGCACCCTCGGGGCGTGACCGAGCCCCGTCCCCCGTGGTCCCGGCGCCGTCGGCGGCTGCTCGCCGGGCTCGCCCTCGGCGGCGTCGCGGGCGGCCTCGGCGCGCTCGTGCTGCCCGCCGAGGCGGGCGTCACCGCGGCGTACCTCGGCGCGCTGTGCGGGCTCCTGCTGGTCGCCGCCGTCGTGGTGTTCCTGGCGATCCCCGGGCCGGACACCCTCGGCACCCTGCTGCGCACGACGCCGCTGGCCGGCGCGGTGTGCGTCGTCGCGGCGCTGCTCGCGCTGTCGAACCCCGGGGAGTCGCTGCGCTGGCTGTGGTGGACGGCCGCCGGGGCCGGCGCGGCGTGGTCCGCCGCGGCCCTGTGGCTGAACCGCGGCGCCTGACCCGCGGCGCCTGACGCGCGGCACGCGACCGCCGGCGCCGACCCCCGACACGACGGCGACCGGCCCGGCGCGAGACTGCCGGGCGTGGACCTCCCCCGCGCCTGCTACCTGCCCGACGGCGACGACGGGTACGTCGCCACAGCGCTGACCATCGGCCCGTGGGACCCCGGCCTGCAGCACGCGGGCCCGCCGGCCGCCCTGCTCGCCCGCGCGGTGGAGCGCACCGGCGGCATCCCGGACGGGCAGGCCGTGCGGCTGGCCTACGACGTCCTCGGGCCGGTGCCGGTCGGCCCGGTGCGGGTGACCGCCCGGGTGCTGCGCCCGGGCCGGCGGATCGAGCTGGTCGAGGCGGCGCTGGAGGCCGGCGGGCGCACCGCCATGCGGCTGACCGCCTGGCGGATGCGCACCCGCGACTCCGCGGCGACCGCCACGCCGCCGCAGCCGTTCGCCGTCGGCCCGGAGGAGGCCCGGTCCGCGGCCTTCGACGTCTTCTCCGAGGAGGTCGCCTACCACCGGGCGCTGGAGTGGCGTGCGGCCGCCGGCTCGCTCACCACGACCGGGCCGGCCGCGGCCTGGACCCGGCCGCTGTGCGAGCTGGTCGAGGGCGAGCCGATGACGCCGCTGGAGCACCTGCTCGTGATGACCGACGCCGCCAGCGGCATCTCGACCGAGATCGACTGGTCGCAGGCCACCTTCGCCAACGTCGACCTCGTCGTCGCCCTGTTCCGCCAGCCGGCCGGCGACTGGCTGGGCATGGACGCCGTCACCACGCTCGGGCCCGGCGGGGCCGGGCAGTGCGCCGCCGACCTCCACGACCGCCGAGGGCGCATCGGCCGGTCGGTGGCCTCGCTGTTCGTCGAGCCCCGGGAGGAGCCGACTCCCAGGCGGACCGGGTTGGATGGGGCCCGACCGCGCAGCTGACCGACCGGAGGGGACCCGACACCGCATGGGACCGTTCACCGACCTGCTCGACTGGCTCGCCGGCCGCGGCCTGGAGATCGTGCTGATCATCCTCGGCTCGGTCCTGGTGGCCCGCTTCATCAGCTGGGTCGGCGACCGGATCACCAGCCGCATCGACGCCCGCTCCACCGGCGGCGACGTGCTGGTCCGCTCCGAGGCGGCCAAGCACCGGCACTCGCTCACCCAGGTCCTCACCTGGACGCTCATCGTGCTCGTCTACACGGTGGCGGCGTTCTACGTGCTCGACCGGCTCGGCGTCCCGGTCACCGGCCTGGTCGCGCCGGCCACCGTGCTCGGCGTCGGGCTCGGCTTCGGCGCCCAGCGGGTCGTCGGCGACGTGCTGGCCGGCTTCTTCCTCATCACCGAGCGCCAGTACGGCTTCGGCGACGTCGTCTCGATCCAGGTGGTCGGCGGCGGCGACCCGGCCAACGGCACCGTCGAGGACGTCACGCTGCGGATCACCCGGCTGCGCTCGGCCGACGGCGAGGTGGTCACCATCCCGAACGGGCAGATCGTCAAGGTGGTCAACCTGTCCCGCGACTGGGCCCGCGCCGTCGTCGACGTGCCGGTGCCCACCACGGCCGACGTCACCCGGGTCAACGACGTCCTCCGCGACGTCGGCCGGGCGGCCTTCGCCGACCCCGAGCTGCGCCGCCTGCTGCTCGACGAGCCGAGCGTCATGGGCGTGGAGAGCATCGACCTCGACCAGGTCAACGTGCGGGTGGTGGCGCGCACGCTGCCCGGCCGCCAGTTCGAGGTGGGCCGCGACCTGCGCGAGCGCATCGTGCTCGCCTTCGCCCGGGAGGGCCTGACCATCACCCCCGAGCCGCCGGCCGCGGCGCCGGCCCCGGCGCGGCAGGGGGCCCAGCAGTGAGCGTCCCCGGGGCGCCCCGCCCGGCCGACGGCACCGTCGGCGACCCCGCGGGCCGCGGCCGGTTCGGCCTGTCCGGCCTCCTGCGCCGCTCGCCCGGCCGCATCGGCCGGGCCCGCACGTCGACGCTGGTCCTGGTCGCCCTGTTCCTCGGCCTCGGCCTGCTCTACCTCTACGTCAAGCCCGCCGACGCCGGCACCGACCCGGCCGGCGGCACCACGACGGTCACCACCCCGGCGCCGGCCCCGGCACCGACGACCGCCCCATCCACGACGGAGGAGGCGCCGGGCACGACGACGCCGGAGGAGACCGCGCCGACGACGACCGCCCCGGACACGACGGCGCCGGAGCAGACCGCGCCGGACCCTCCGCAGGCGCCGGCCCCGACGACGGCCGTCCCCACCACCGGCAGCGCGCCCACCTCCTGAGCCCCCGGGCTGGACGTCGCGCCTCCGCCCGCTAGGGTCGCCCCAGGCTCCTGAGTGACAGCGCGAAGTACCTGGCTGGCTGTCCGGCAACCTCTCCTCCGTCTGAGGTGCTCCCAGGGGAAGAGCCGGCCGCGCTGCGCCCGCAGCACGGCAAGGACGGAGCACCTGTGCGCCGCAGGTCCTCCGGTACGAGAGGAGACGGCGCGATGACCGACCCGCAGAGCTGGAGCTTCGAGACCCGGCAGATCCACGCCGGCACGAGCCCCGACCCCACCACCGGCGCCCGCGCGCTGCCGATCTACGCCACCACCAGCTACCAGTTCCGCGACACCCAGCACGCCGCGGACCTGTTCGCGCTGGCCGAGCTCGGCAACATCTACACGCGGATCATGAACCCGACGCAGGACGCGCTCGAGCAGCGCGTGGCCTCCCTCGAGGGCGGCGTCGCGGCGCTCGCGGTGGCCAGCGGCCAGGCCGCGGAGACCCTGTCGCTGCTGAACGTCGCCGAGGCCGGCAGCCACGTCGTCGCCTCCGCCTCGCTCTACGGCGGCACCTACAACCTGCTGCACCACTCGCTGCCCAAGCTCGGCGTCGAGGTGTCCTTCGTCGAGGACCCCGACGACCCGGAGAACTGGCAGCGGCTGGTCCGCGAGAACACCAAGGCGTTCTACGGCGAGTCCATCGGCAACCCGAAGGGCGACGTCCTCGACATCGCCACGGTCGCCGAGGTGGCCCACCGCAACGGCGTCCCGCTGATCGTCGACAACACCATCGCCACCCCGTACCTGGTGCGCCCGCTCGAGCACGGCGCCGACGTCGTCGTCCACTCGGCCACCAAGTACCTCGGCGGCCACGGCACCGCGATCGCCGGCGTGATCGTCGACGGCGGCCGCTTCGACTGGACGCAGGGGCGGTTCCCCGGCTTCACGACGCCGGACCCGACCTACCACGGCGTCGTCTACGCCGACCTCGGCGCGCCCGCCTACGCGCTCAAGGCCCGCGTGCAGCTGCTGCGCGACCTGGGCCCCGCGATCAGCCCGTTCAACGCCTGGCTCGTGGTGCAGGGCATCGAGACGCTGTCGCTGCGCATGGAGCGACACGTCGCCAACGCCCAGCGGGTGGCGGAGTTCCTCGAGGCCCACGACGAGGTGGAGTCGGTGCACTACGCCGGCCTGCCGTCCTCGCCGTGGCACGCCGCCCAGCAGCGCTACGCCCCGAAGGGCGCCGGCGCGGTGCTGGCCTTCGAGATCCGCGGCGGCGTCGAGGCCGGCCGGCGGTTCGTCGAGGGGCTGGAGCTGCACAGCCACGTGGCCAACATCGGCGACGTGCGCAGCCTGGTCATCCACCCGGCGTCCACGACGCACTCGCAGCTCACGCCCGAGGAGCAGCTCACCACCGGCGTGACGCCCGGCCTGGTGCGCCTCGCCGCCGGCCTGGAGGGCATCGAGGACATCCTCGCCGACCTCGAGGCCGGGTTCCGCGCCGCCAAGGGCGCCTGACGTGTCCGGGGTGCGGGACGCGGTGGCGTCCCGCACCCCGCCGCGCACCGGCGGGTGGCGCGAGGGCGACCCCGCCGGCGACCGGCTCTTCCTGGACCTGGACGGACCGGTCCGGCTCGAGCGCGGCGGGGTGCTGCCCGGCGTCCGGGTGGCCTACGAGACGTGGGGCGCGCTCGCGCCCGACGGCGCCAACGCGGTGCTGGTCGAGCACGCGCTGACCGGCGACAGCCACGTCACCGGCCCCGCCGGCCCCGGCCACCCGACGCCGGGCTGGTGGGCGTCGCTCGTCGGTCCGGGCGCGCCGCTGGACACCGACCGGTTCTTCGTCGTGTGCGCCAACGTGCTCGGCGGCTGCCAGGGCACCACCGGGCCGTCGTCCGCCGCGCCGGACGGGCGCCCGTGGGGCGGGCGGTTCCCCGAGGTGACCGTCGGCGACCAGGTGCGGGTCGAGGCCGCGCTCGCCGACGCGCTCGGCGTCCGGCGGTGGGCGGCCGTCGTCGGCGGGTCGATGGGCGGCATGCGGGTGCTCGAGTGGGCTGTGGCGCTGCCCGACCGGGTGGCCGGCCTGTTCTTCCTCGCCTCCGGCGCGGCGGTCACCGCCGACCAGCTCGGCACCCAGACCACCCAGCAGGCCGCCGTGCGCGCCGACCCGGGAACCGGGCTCGGCATCGCGCGGCGGATCGCGCACCTCACCTACCGGAGCGCGCTCGAGCTCGAGGAGCGCTTCGGCACGACCGTGCAGGACGACGGCCGCTTCGCCGTCGCCTCCTACCTGGAGCACCACGCCGACAAGCTCGTCGCCCGCTTCGACCCGGGCAGCTACGTGGTGCTCACCGAGGCGATGAACACCTGGGACGTCGGCCGGAGTCGCGGCGGGGTGGAGGCGGCGCTGGCGCGGGTGACCGCGCGGGCCGTCGTCGCCGGCGTCGACTCCGACCGGCTGTACCCGCTGGAGCTGCAGCAGCGGGTGGCCGACGCGCTCGGGGTGCCGCTGCACGTGGTGTCCTCGCCGTACGGGCACGACGGCTTCCTCATCGAGGCCGATGCCGTGGGCGCGCTCGTCCGTGGTCTGCTGGGCACGTGAGCGACGACCTCGACGCGCTGCGCCTGGCCTGCGACCGGGCCCTCAACGCCCACGGGCCGGTCCGCGCCGGCGCCCTGCTGGCCACCGTCCCGGCCGACACCGCGGTCGACCGCTACGGCGCGGGCGGCGTCGTCGCGGAGCTGGAGACCGAGGTCGCCGCGCTGCTGGACAAGCCCGCCGCGGTCTACCTGCCCAGCGGCACCATGGCCCAGCAGGCGGCGCTGCGGGTGCACGCCGGCCGCACGATGCGGCGCACCGTCGTCGCCCATCCCGAGTGCCACCTGTTCCGGCACGAGGGCGGGGCGCTGGAGCGGCTGCACGGCCTGGTGCCGCGCCCGGTCGGCGACCGCAACCGGCTGCTGCTGCGCGCCGACCTCGACGCCGTCGCCGAGCCGCCGGCCGCGCTGGTGGTGGAGCTGCCCCAGCGCGACCTCGGCGGGCAGCTGCCGCCGTGGGACGACGTCGTCGAGCAGGCCGCGTGGGCGCACGACGTGCACTCCGTGGCCCACCTCGACGGCGCCCGGCTGTGGGAGGCCTCCGCCGGGTACGAGATGCCCGCCTCCGACCTGGCGGCGCCGTTCGACACCGTCTACGTCAGCTTCTACAAGGGCGTCGGCGCGCTCGCCGGGTGCTGCCTGGCCGGGCCGGCCGACGTCGTCGCGGAGGTCCGCGAGTGGCGCCACCGGCTCGGCGGCACCCTGTGGGGCCTGTGGCCGGGGGCCGCCTCCGCGCTGACCTGCCTGCGCGAGCGGCTGCCGCTGTTCCCCGCCTACCTGCAGCGGGCCCGCGAGATCGCCGACGCGGTCCGGGACCTGCCCGGCGTGCGCGTGGTCCCCGACCCGCCGCAGACGCCGATGCTGCACCTGCTGCTCACGACGACGCCCGAGCGCTTCCGCGCCGCCGTCCGCGGGCTGGCCGAGGACGGGCTGTGGACCTGGAACGACGCCGCCCCGACCGCCGACCCGGCGGTGCAGCGGGTGGAGCTGTCGGTCGGCGACGCGACGATGGCGCTGCCGGTCGAGGAGGTCCGCGGCGCGCTGGCCCGCCTCGCCGGCGCCGTCTGACGCGCTAGTCCGCGGCGTCGCCGGGGACGTGGCCGGCCGAGGGCAGCGGCCGGCGCACGACCGGCCGCACCCGCCGCGCGGCGGGCAGCCGCTCGGTGTAGGCGAGCGCGTTGAGCCGGATGTGCGTGAGGTCGTCCTCGGTGGCCTGCCGGATCACCTTCGCCGGCACGCCGGCCACCAGCGAGCCGGGCGGCACCTGCGTGCCCTGGGTGACGACGGCGCCCGCGGCCACGATCGAGCCCGACCCGATGTGCGCCCCGTTCATCACCACGCTGCCCATGCCCACGAGCACGTCGTCGTCGACCCGCGCGCCGTGCAGGACGACCCGGTGCCCCACGGTGACGCCGCGGCCGATGACCAGCGGGAACCCGGGGTCGGAGTGCAGCGTGCTGCCGTCCTGCACGTTCGAGTCCTCGCCGATCTCGATCACCTCGGCGTCGGCCCGGGCCACCGCGCCGTACCAGATGCTCGACCGCGGCCCCATGGTCACCGCACCGACCACCACCGCCGTCGGCGCCACGAACGCCTCGTCGTCGATGGCCGGTGCGCCGTTGTCGAGCTCCGCGATGTAGTTGTCCGCCACGGCCCCACCCCAGCACACCGGACCCCGCGCGGCCGCCCGGGGCAGACTCCTCCCGTGCCCGTCGACCTGCCGTTCCTGCCCACCACCGTCGTCGGGAGCCTCCCGCAGCCCGGCTGGCTCATCGACCACGACCGCCTGGCCCACCAGTTCCCGCCGCGCGTGCGCGCCCGGGAGCTGTGGCGGCCCGCGCCGGAGCACCTGGAGGAGGCCCAGGACGACGCCACGCTGCTGGTGGTGCGCGCCCAGGAGGCAGCCGGCCTCGACCTGGTCGGCGACGGCGAGCAGCGCCGGGAGTCCTACTCCAACCACTTCGCCACGGCGCTCGACGGCGTCGACGTCGACACCCCCGGGACCGTCCTCAACCGCTCCGGGCAGCCGATCCCGGTGCCGCGGGTGACCGGGGAGGTCGCGCGCCGCGGGCCGATCCAGGCGCGCGACGTGCGGTTCCTGCGGGCGGCCACCGACCGGCCCGTCAAGATCACGCTGCCCGGCCCGTTCACCATGGCCCAGCAGGCGGCCGACGAGCACTACGGCGACGACCGGGCGCTCGCGCTGGCCTACGCCGACGTCGTCCGCGAGGAGATCGCCGACCTGTTCGCCGCCGGGGCCGACGTCGTCCAGATCGACGAGCCCTGGCTGCAGGCGCGGCCCGAGGTGGCCCGCCGCTACGGCGCCGAGGCGGTCACCCGCGCCGTGGAGGGCGCGCCCGGACCGGTGCACCTGCACCTGTGCTTCGGCTACGCGGCGATGGTCGCCGAGCGGCCGGAGGGCTACTCGTTCCTCCCGGAGCTCGCCGACACCCCGGTGGACACCGTGTCGGTGGAGACCGCGCAGTCGCACCTGGACCCGGCACAGCTGCGCCCGCTGCGCGGCAAGGGCATCGCGCTGGGCGTGCTCGACCTGTCCACGCCGGAGGTGGAGACGCCGGAGGTGGTGGCCGACCGCGTCCGCCGCGCCCTGGACGACGTCGACGTCGACCGGCTGGTGCTGTCCTCCGACTGCGGCCTGAAGTACCTGCCGCGGGCCTCCGCCGAGGGCAAGATGCGCTCGCTGGCCCTGGCCGCCCGGACGCTGCGCGCGGAGCTCTGAGCGCGGCTCAGCCGGCCCGCACGCTCCACCGGGCCAGGAACTCCTCCGGCCCGACGGCGGCCATCTCCGCGCGGACCGCCGTCAGCACGTGGGCGGTGCCGTCCTCGCTGGGCACTCGGAGCACCTCGGTGCCGTCGTCGCGGCGGCGCACGACGACGTCGTGCACGGTGGGCTCGGGCACCAGACCCTGCGCCAGCCCCGCGGCGAACGCCCCGGCCACGCGGGCCCAGTGCCGCACCCGCCCGCCCGGCCGGGGCTCGAGGGCGGCGGAGTAGCGCTCGTCGGCACGGTCCACCCGCACAGGGTGGCGCAGCGGGCGCCGCCGCCGCCAGGATCGCCGTCGTGACGCTGCCGACCGACCTGCCGGTGCTCGCCTTCCCCGACCAGGCCGCGTTCGAGGCGTGGCTGGAGGCCGAGTCGGCCACCGCGCCGGGCATCTATGTGAAGCTGGCCAAGAAGGGCGCCGGCGTGCCCTCGCTGACCCGCGACGAGATGGTCGAGTCGCTGCTGTGCTTCGGCTGGATCGACGGCCGCGCCAACAGCGTCGACGAGCACTGGTACCTGACCCGCGTCACCCCGCGGCGGCCGCGCAGCGTGTGGTCGGCCAAGAACGTCGGGATCGTGGCCGAGCTGGTGGCGGCCGGCCGGATGCGCCCGGCCGGCCTCGCGCAGGTGGAGGCGGCGCGGGCCGACGGCCGCTGGGAGCGCGCCTACGCGGGCCCGGCCACCATCACCGTCCCCGACGACCTGGCCGCCGCCCTGGCGGCCGAGCCGGCCGCCCAGGAGGCCTTCGCCGGGCTCGACGGCGCCAACCGCTACGCGGTGCTCTGGCGGGTGCACACGGCGGCGAGCCCCGCGACGCGGGCCAAGCGGATCGCGGCCCTCGTCACGATGCTCGCGGAGGGCCGCACGATCCACTAGGCGGCGAGCGGGTCGGCGTCCTCCGGGGCGACGCCGGGCCGCTCCTGCCAGAAGCGCCCGTCGCGCCGGCGCCACACGAGCATGAGCGCGACGCCGGCCAGCATGATCCCGACGCCGATCACCAGCGGCGGGCCCACGCCGAGCCAGGCCTGCCCGGTGTAGCTGTTGTCCGGGTCGGCGAGGTCGCGCACCGACAGGACGAGCAGCCAGGCCAGCAGCGCCGCGCCCACGAGCGGGCCGACGCCGAGCAGCAGCGCGTCGCGGAGGCTGTGCGCCAGCCGGCGGCGGAAGTACCAGGCGCAGGCGACGCCGGTGAGGGCGTAGTAGAGGGCGATCAGCAGCGACAGCGCGGTGATCGAGTCGAACAGCGCGTTCTCGCTGACCAGGTGCACGCCGACGTACCAGGCGACCGCCACGCCGGCGACCCACCAGGTGGAGACGTCGGGGGTGCGGAAGCGCTCGGACACCGACCCGAACCGCGCCGGCAGCGCCGCGCGCCGCGCCATCGACAGGCCGGTGCGCGACGCCGGGATGATCGTCGTCTGCGTGGAGGCGATCGCCGAGGTGGCGACGGCGGCCAGCACCACCCAGTCCCAGCCGCCCAGCGCCTCGGTGGACAGCAGCGCGAAGACCGCCTCCTCCTCGTCGGCGTTGCCGGCGAGGAACGCCGTCCCGGCAAAGGAGACGACGGCGACGGCCACGCCCACGTAGGTGAGCAGCAGGACCACCGTCGACCACACGCCGGCCCGGCCGGGGGCGACCCGCGAGTCGGTGGTCTCCTCGGTGAGGTTGACCGCCGACTCCCAGCCCCAGTACGCGAAGACGCCGAGCAGCAGCCCGCCGGTCAGTGCGGCGCCGCCGGCGCCGAAGGGGTCGAGCCAGTCCCACGCCGGCGTCAGCCCGCCGAAGGGCGAGTCCCCGCGCACGCCGCGCACGATCGCGACCACGGCGAACACCAGGAGCGCCGCCGTCTGGGCGAGGATCAGCGCGTTCTGCAGGCGTGAGGAGATCTCGGTGCCGAGCACGCAGACCGCCGACATGACGAGCACCAGCAGCACGCTCAGCGCGATGACGGCGGGCGTGGAGTCGGCCAGGGCGTCGAGGCCGACCATCAGCAGGGTGAACCGGACGCCGACCTCGGCCAGCGACCCCACCACCAGGACGCCGGTCATGGTGATCGCCCAGCCGCCGATCCAGCCGGCGGTCGGGCCGAAGGCGCGGGTGACCCAGGAGAACGTCGTCCCGCAGTCGGGGTCGGTGCGGTTGAGGGCGGCGAAGGCGCCGGCGATGAGCAGCATCGGCACGAACGACGCCAGCATGACTCCGGGCGCGTGCACGCCCACGAGCGCCACGACCGGGCCGATGACGGCGGCCAGCGAGTAGGCCGGCGACGTCGCGGCGAGGCCGATGACGAGCGAGTCGAGGAAGCCGATGGCCCCGGGCCGCAGTGCGGGCTCCGGTCGCGGTAGTGCCCGGGTCACGGTCGGCCACGGTACGGCCTGCCGCCGCCCCCGGCGCGGGGGCGGGCCGGAGGGCCGGGTGCGGCTAGGCGACGCGGACGGCGCCGCGGTACCCCGCCTGGTCCACGCTGGTCACCGCGACCGGCTGGCCGAAGGTGCGGGCGTGCACCATCTTCCCGTCGCCGATGTAGATGCCCACGTGGCTCACCGGCGAGTAGAAGTAGACGATGTCGCCGGGCAGCAGTTCCGAGCGCGAGACCGGGGTCCCCATCGTCGACTGGGCCTTGCTCGAGTGCGGCAGGGAGATGCCGGCGGCGGCGTAGGCGTACTGGGTCAGCCCCGAGCAGTCGAAGCCGTCCGGGCCGGAGGCGCCCCACACGTAGGGGTCGCCGATCTGCCCCAGCGCCGTCTGCACGGCGGTGGCGGCGGCGGGGCCGGGTGCGGCGGCCGCGGCGACGGCGGCCGACGGCGCGTCGAGCACGGGGCCGGCGAGCGCGGCGGTCACCCGCGTCTGCTCGGCGGCGGTGAGCCGGGCGAAGTCGGCCTCGTAGGCGTCGACCTGGGCCTGCACCTGCGCCTGCTGCTCCTGGAGGGTCGTGAGCGCGGCAGCGGCCTCGGCGGCCGCGGCATCGGCCGTGGCGCGGGCCTGGTCGGCGGCGGCCTGGGCGACGGCGACCTCGGTGAGCACGCCGTCGGTGTGGTCGGCGATGAGGTCGAGCATCGTCATCTGCGCGACGAGGTCGTCGGCGGAGTCGCTGCCGAGGAAGGCGGCCACGCGCGAGCGGGTGGTGCCGGTGTAGCCGCTCTGCGCGATGGCGCGGATGGCCGGCTCGAACTGCTGCAGCGTCGCCTCGGCGACGGCGGCGGCCTGGTCGGCCTCGGCGGCGGCCTGCTGCTGGGCGGCGACGGTGAGCTCGGCCTGGTGCACCTGCTCGTCGACCGCGGTGAGCTGCCGGCCGGCCTCCTCGACCAGCTGGGCGGCCTCGTCGGCGGTCGACGGCGCGGCGGAGGCCGAGCCGGGCGCGAGCACGAGGGCCACCAGGCCGGTGGCGGCGACGACCGCACCCGTCCAGCGCCGTCCCGTCGTCCGGTTGCGCTGCACGTCCGGCCTCCTCCTGCCGCCCCCGCGGGCGACGTCCCCCTGGTCTGGTCCGTACGGACGGTAGGGAGGAGGTGAGCGGAGCGTGTGCAGGGCGCGCGGTGATCAGCGGGCGGGACGGTCCCACCGGCCCCGTTCGTCCCACCCGCCCCGCGGGTCGCGGGAACGGGCCGGTCCTGTCAGGGGGCGGTGCTCCGCCGGCGGTCGGGAGCGAGCGGGACCAGCGCGTCGGCCACCGCGCCGGTGACGAAGGAGTAGACGGCCTTGCCGGCGAGGTCGACGACCCGGTCCCGGCGCGACCACGTCCACGGCGGGTCGCCGACGCCGGTCGCGTTCTCCAGCGTCTGGTCGGTGGCCAGCCGGACCGAGGTGTGCCAGGCCGAGGCGCGCCAGCCGCGCAGCCCGCTGGCCGCCCACACGCCGCGCAGCGCGCCGACGGCGGCGCCGGTGCCCCAGTGCATGAGGTGGTTGCGCACGAACGGGCGCTCGGAGCCGGGCGGACGGCGCCGAGTGGCCAGCGCCGTCAGCGTGCGCGCGGGCACGTAGGAGTCCGGCCGCCCGGTCACCTGCTGCTCGGCCTTCTCGGCCAGGGTCATCGCCGCGGTGCCGGCCAGTCCGGCCAGGGCACCGCGCATCGCCGCTCGTCCCAGCATGGCGACGTCCGTACCCCGCCGTCCGCGCGCGAAAGGCGGTCCGGGGAGGTGCCCCGACCGCGCGCCGCGGTGCCCGACCTCGCGCTGCAGCGAGAGGTCGGGCACCGCGGGGAGAGGGCGGGTCCCGCCGGAGGGCGGGAAGGTCCTTCCTCAGCCGGCGAGGGGCTCCTCGGCGTCGAGCCCGGCGACGACCTCCAGGTCGCGGAGGACGGCGGAGAGCTCGTCGGCGGTCCACGGCTCGCAGCAGTCGCAGCCGTCCTCGGCGAAGCAGCGCAGGCCGAGGGTGCCGCCGGCCTGGTCCTCGTCGATGGCCAGGTGCCCGCCCACGGGCGAGCGGTGGCAGGGGCAGCCGGCGGCGCACAGCCCGATGCCCCAGCCGGAGACGACGACCGTCCGGCCGTCGTCCCAGATCCTGCCGACCT
Source organism: Geodermatophilus nigrescens (assembly GCF_900129495.1). Lineage (GTDB taxonomy): Bacteria > Actinomycetota > Actinomycetes > Mycobacteriales > Geodermatophilaceae > Geodermatophilus > Geodermatophilus nigrescens. The sequence continues at coordinate 102,554 of NZ_FQVX01000003.1, read as the reverse complement.
GGAAGACGGACGGCTTCTGGTTGCGGGTCATGTGGGTGCTCCCCTCGCCGGCCCCACTGCCGGAGGCCTCCTGCGGTTGCGCGGAAAAATAATCCGGGAACCGTGTTTGAGGGGAGGTGCCGTGCGGTACAGGTGCGGGATTTCACTCCCCCGTCACAGGCGCCCCACGCGTGCGGCGGGCCGTCACACGTCGGTGACGCGCAGCCCCGCGTGCGCCTTGTACCGGCGGTTGACGCTGATCAGGTTGGCGGTGAGCGCCTCCACCTGGTGCGCGTTGCGCAGCCGGCCGGCGTAGACCCCACGCATGCCCGGCACCGCGGACGCCAGCGCCTGCACCAGGTCGGTGGCCTCGCGGTCGTCGCCGAGCACCATGATGTCCGTGTCGACCTCGGCCACCTCCGGGTCCTCGAGCACCACGGCGCTGACGTGGTGGAACGCGGCGACGACGCGGCTGTCGGGCAGGAGCGCCGCGGCCTGCTGGGCGGCCGAGCCCTCCTCGACCGGCAGCGCGAAGGCGCCCTGCTTGTCGAAGCCGAGCGGGTTGACGCAGTCGACGACGACCTTGCCCGCGAGCTCCTCGCGCAGGCCGGCGAGCAGCTCGCCGTGCCCGTCCCACGGCACCGCCACGACGACGACGTCGCCCGCGCGGGCCGCCCCGCGGTTGTCGTCGCCGGTGACGTCGCCGCCGGTGGCCGCGGCGAGGTCGGCGGCCGTGGCGCCCGCGCGGCCGGCGTCGCGGCTGCCGAGCACGACCCGCACCCCGGCCGCGGCGAACCGCCGGGCGAGCCCGCGCCCCTGCGGGCCCGTGCCGCCGAGCACCGCCACGGTCAGCTCCTCGGGCACGCCGGCCCCGGTCGCCTCGGTCACTGGACGCCTCCTCGCCGCGCTCCCCGGCGGAGCGCCCGGGTGCGGACGCTAGCTGACGCCCGCGTCACATCGATCCGCGGGACCCCGCTCAGGCGGCGGGCGGCACGTCCGCGCCGATGGCCCGCACCCACACGGTGGTCAGCGTGCGGAGCAGGGCGTCCCGGTCGAAGTCGCGGCCGAGGTTGAGCCACACGTAGCAGGTGTGGTCGACCATCGCCCCGAGCACCTCGGCGGTCAGCACCGGGTCCAGCGACTTGTCGGCGATGCCCGCCTCCTGCTGGTGGGCGATGCCCCGCGCGGCGCGCTCGACGAACGCCTCGCGCACCTGCAGCCGCAGGTGCTTGAGCTCGGGGGTGAACGTCCCGACCTGCTCGACCAGGGCGATGATCCGGGCCCGCGGCCGGTAGGCGTCGACGAACCGCTCCATCGCCGCGTGGGCCCGCTCGTACGGCGTCCCGGCGTGCGTGTCGGCCCGCAGGGCGACGAGCATCTCCCCCACGACCCCGGTGGCGACCGCCTGGAAGACGGCGTCCTTGGAGTCGAAGTAGGTGTAGAACGTCCCCTGGGCCACCCGCGCCTCGGCGACGATGTCGGCGACCCTGGTGTCGAGGAAGCCGCGCTTCTCGAAGACGCGGCGCGCGGCGTCGAGCAGGGCGGCCTTGCGGGCCTGGCCCTTGCCGGTCAGCGGCCCGGCCTCGCGGCGCTCCTGCTGGCCGGCGCTCGCGACGGCGCCGACACCCGCTCCCCGTGGTCCGCTCACCGGCCGCTCCTCCCGCTCGGGTCCCCGGCCCGCGTCACCCGACGGTGACGTCGCCGTCGACCGGCGTCCGGCCGTTCGGGGACCGCAGGATCGTAACGGCTGGGGCCTCTGTTCCCCACCCGTTGACCCCTGTCGCCCCAGACGGGGGAGCGCTACCGTGCCGCCATGCCAGTTGACACGCGCGTCACACGCATGCTGGGCATCGACGCCCCGATCATCTCCGCGCCGATGGGCTGGGTGGCCCGTCCCGAGCTCGTGGCAGCGGTCTCGGAGGCCGGCGGCATGGGCCTGGTGCCAGGCTCACTGCCGGTCGACCAGGTCCGCGAGGACATCGCGCGCACCCAGGACCTCACCGACCGGCCGATCGGCGTCAACATCCCGCTGGCCTTCGCGAAGGACCCGGCGGTGGTCGACGCCGTCGTCGACGCGGGCATCCGGTTCGTCACCACCTCGGCGGGCTCGCCGGACCGGTACACGCCGCTGCTCAAGGACGCCGGGCTGACCGTCTTCCACGTCGTCCCGACGCTCGCCGCCGCGCGCAGGGCCGTCGACGCCGGCGTGGACGGCCTCGTCGTCGAGGGCGTGGAGGGCGCGGGCTTCAAGAGCCCGCACGAGGTGGCCGCCATGGTGCTGCTGCCCCTGGTCACCCGCGCGGTCGACGTCCCGGTGGTGGCCGCGGGCGGCATCGTCGACGGCGCCTCGCTGCTCGCCGCCTTCGCCCTCGGCGCGGAGGGCGCGCAGATGGGCACCCGGATGCTCGCCTCGGCGGAGTCGGCGGTGCACGCCAACGTCAAGGACGCCGTCCTGCGGGCCACCGAGACCGACACCGTGCTGCTCAACCGGGAGCGCCGCCGGCCGATGCGGGTGCTGCGCACCGACCTGGTGGCCGCCGCCGAGGCCGATCCCGATCGCGATCCCACGCCGCTGCTCGGGCGGGTCCTGGAGACCTACCGCGACGGCGACCTCGAGGCCTCGCTGCAGCAGCTCGGGCAGGTGGCCGGGCGGATCGACGAGGTGATCCCGGCCGCGGAGATCGTCGCCCGCACGATGGCGGAGTTCGAGCACCTGCTCGGCACGCTGGCCGCGCGGCACCTGCCGGTCCCGGCCTGACCCGGTGGCCGGCCGGCGCCCGTTCGGCGGCTGGCGGGTCGTCGCGGCGCTCGCGTGGACCAGCGGCGTCACGGTCGGCGTCAGCTTCTACGGCGTCTCGGTCTACCTCGAGGCGCTGACCACCGGTCCCGGCGCCCTGCCGGTCGCCGTCGTCTCGCTGGCCACCGGCGCCTTCCTGCTGGTGAGCGGCGTGTCCGGGCTCGGCGTCGCCGCGCTGCTGGACCGGCTCGACCCGCGCTGGGTGGTCGGCGGCGGCGCGGTGCTGGTCGCCGCGGCCGCGCTCGGCCTCGGCCGGGTGCAGACCAGCGGCGAGTTGCTGGCCGCCTACGCCGTCCTCGGCGTCGGGTTCGCCGCCACCGCCGCCATCCCGGCCAGCACGCTGGTGGCCCGCTGGTTCGTCCGCCGCCGCACCACGGCGCTGTCGCTGGCCTTTCTCGGGCTCCCGATCGGCGGCGCGGTCCTCACCCCGCCGGTGGCGCTGCTCGTCGACGAGCTCGGCGTCGCCGGCGCCTCGCCGTGGCTCGCCGGCGGGCTGCTGGTCGCCGTCCTCCCGGCCGCGCTGCTGCTGCGCGCCGACCCTGCGTCGGCGGGGCAGCGGCCCGACGGCGACGCAGGCCCGCCGCTGCCCCCGGCCGGCGACGGCGGCGGCGCCCCCGGCGTGGGCCCCGCGCTGCGCACCGGCTGGTTCTGGGTGGTCACCGCCGCGCTGACCCTCGGCATGCTCGGGCAGGTCGGCACGCTGTCGCACCTGTTCAGCGCGGTCACCCAGCGGCTGGACACCGCGACGGCGGCGCTGGCGGTCTCGGTGACCGCCCTGGCGAGCCTCGCCGGGCGCCTGGCCGGCAGCTGGCTGCTCGCGCGGGTGCGCCTCGCACCGGCCGCCGTGGCGCTGCTGGCCGTGCAGGGCGTCGCGACGGCGGCGACGGCGGTGGCCTCGGGCGCGCCCGCCGTCGTCGGGGCGGCGGCCCTGTTCGGCGTGACGATGGGCAACCTGCAGGTGCTGCACCCGCTGCTGGTGGCCGAGCGCTTCGGCGGCGGCCGGGCCTACGGGCGGGTGCTCGCGGCCTCCAACCTCGTGGTCACGGCCGGCATGGCCGGCGGCCCGGCCGCGGTGGGCGCGGTGCGGGCGCAGACCGGCGGCTACACGGCGGCGCTGTGCCTGGCCGGCGCCGCCGCGCTCGCCGGGGCGGCGGTGCTGGCCGCCGGGGCCCGCACGGCGGGGCGGCCCGTGGCCGCCGGACCGGGCCGCGCGGCCGACGGCGTCGCCGTCCGGCCCGGGTGACCCGCCGGGACGGCCAGGGCGGCGGGCGACCTCAGAGGCGGGCGACCTCAGAGGCGGGCGACGAGCTCGTTCTTGCGGACCTTGCCCGTGGGGTTGCGGGGCAGCTCCACGAGCACGTGGTACTCGACCGGCACCTTGTAGGACGCCAGCCGCGCGCGGCACATCTGCTCGAGCGCCTCGACGGTCGGTGCCGGCTGCTCGCGGTGCTCGACGAAGGCCACCACGACCTCGCCCCACGTCTCGTCGGGCCGGCCCACGACGGCGGCGTCGGCGACCCCGGGGACGTCGGTGAGCACCTGCTCCACCTCGGCGACGTAGATGTTCTCCCCGCCGCGGATGATCATGTCGCGGCTGCGGCCGCCGAGGAACAGGTAGCCCCGCTCGTCCATCCAGCCGCGGTCCCCGCCCCAGAAGTAGCCGTCGTGCAGGGCGGTGGTGGTCAGGTCGGCCATGTCGAGATAGCCGTCCATGACGCAGTCGGTGCGGGCGGCGATGTTGCCGACGACGCCGGGCGGGCACGGGCGGCCCTCGTCGTCGAGGATGCGCAGGTCCACGCCGAGGATCGGCTGGCCGGCGGAGGCGAGCAGGTGCTCCTCCCCCGCGAGGGCGCGGCGGTGGTCGTCGGGGCGCAGCAGGGTCTGCAGGCCGGACTCCGTGCCGGCGCCGAAGAGGTTGTAGAAGTCGACCGACGGCCAGCGCTCCAGCGCGCGGCGCAGCAGGCTCGGCGGCATCGGCGCGGAGCCGTAGAGCAGGGTGTCCAGCCGTTCGCCGGGGCCGGGGCCGCCGTCGGCCTCCATCACCTGCTGGATCATCGTGGGCACGAGGAAGCAGCCGGTGAGCAGGCCGGAGGAGATGGCCCGGGCGACGACGTCGGGCTCGAACTGCGGGTGGATCAGTGACGTCGCCCCATGGGCCACCTGGTTGAAGACGATCGCCCAGCCGGCGATGTGGAAGATCGGCGAGGCCGTGTAGCGCACCGCGCCGGGGCGGGCCGCGGTCTCGCCGCCCATCCAGAGCATCGTCTTGAGCATCCGCGCGCTCTGCACGACGCCCTTGGGCAGGCCGGTGGTCCCGCTGGTGAACATGATCCCGAGGACGTCGTCGTCCTCGACGCGGACCTCGGGAGGCACGGGGCGGCCCTCGGCGACCAGCGTCTCGACGTCGTCGTCGAGGCAGCCGTCGAGCGACCAGAGCCGCACCTCGCCGGGCAGCGTGCCGAGCACCTTGCGGGCGGTCTCGAGGTAGCGCTCGCCGACGAAGAACCAGCCCGGCCGCGCCCGGCCCAGGACGTTCTCGATCTCGAAGGGCGCCAGCCGGTAGTTGACCGGCACGTAGGTGAGGCCGAGCTTGAAGCAGGCGCCGAGCAGCTCGGCGTAGGCGAAGGAGTCCGTGTCGAGCAGCGCGACCCGGTCGCCCTTCCGCGCCCCGCGGGCGGTGAGCGCGTCGCAGATCCGGTCGATGCGCTCGTCGACCTCGGCGAAGGTGCGCGACCGGCCGTCGACGGTGGTCCAGCACGCCCGGTCGGGCCAGCGGCGGGCGGCGTGGGCGAAGAGGTGTCCGAGGGGCCAGGAGGTGCTGGTCGTCGTCACGGGGAGGGCTCCTGCGTCGGCGGGGCGGGGGAGCGGGCGCCCGGGGCCGGCCGCGCGGCCGGCCCCGGGCGGGTGGTCAGCCGGTGATCGCGCGCTCGGCGACCGAGGTGTCGAGCTCGGTGAAGCCCTCGTCGTCGACCGGGGCGAGCGTCCCGTCGTCCTGGACCTCGAAGAAGATCGCCTCGTGGCTGCAGGCGCCCGGGCGGCCGGGCCACTGCTCGCCGTCGCAGGTCACCTCGGGCCCGAGGAACGTCTTGAAGTCCTGCACGGCCTTCATCGCGTCGGTGACCGCCTGCGCGGTGATCTCGCCGTCCATCTCGTCGAGGATGGTGGCGAGGTTGACGATGCCGGCGAAGGAGTACAGCGACCGGGCCGACAGCTCGTCCTCGTAGCCCACGGCCTCCATGGCCTCGGAGAAGGCGTCGAGCTCCTCCTGCACCTCGGGGGGCGCGTTGTCGTAGGAGCGCGGCACCCACAGGCGCGGCTGGACGATGGCGCCCGCGGCCTCGCCGCCGAGCTCCTCGATGAACTGGGAGCAGGAGCCGGCGAACATCGTGCCCTCGAAGCCGTTCTGCCGGAGTGCCTGGACCAGGCCGGTGCAGGCGTCCTCCGGGAGGGCGATGACCCCGGCGACGTCGGGGTCGCTGGCCAGCTCGGTCTGGGCGAGCACCTGGTAGTTCAGGTTGTCGACGGTGGTGTAGACGCCGGTGACGTCGAGGCCGAGCTCCTCGCCCAGCGGCTTGACCAGCTGGTCGACGTAGCCGTGCGACGACGGCGCGTCGGTGACGGCGAGCGCGGCGGTGGCGGCGCCCTGGTCGGAGAGCACGGTGACCATCCCCAGCGCGCTGGTCTCCAGTGGGCCGGAGAAGTAGAAGGCGGTGCCGTACTCGGCGGCCTCCGCCACTCCCTGGCCGGCGAGCGTGCCCACGATCGGGATGCCCGCCTCGGCGAGGATCGGCGTCATCGCGCCGACGCTCGTGCCGTCGTAGGCGTCGAACACGACGGGGACGTCGGAGCTGACGAACCCGTTCGCGCAATTGACACCGGTCTCAGGTGTGCCGTCGCCGGAGCAGATGTCGAGCTCGAGGGGGCGCCCGCCGATCCCGCCGAGCTCGTTGTTCACGTACCACTCGGCCGCCTCGGCCCCGTAGGTGTTCTGCGGGTAGGCGACCGGGCCGGTGTCGAGGGACTGCACCCCGATCACCACGGGGTCGCCGCTGAGGTCGCCGCTCGAGTCCGCGTCGGCCGCGGGCTCGCTGCACGCGGTGGCCAACAGCAGGACCGCCGCGCCGGCCGATGCGGCCGCCAGTCGCTTCATCTGACTCTCCTTCGAGTCCGGGTGGTGCGGACGGGACCGGCCGGGGCCGGTGGGGTGCCACGGCCTGTGGCACGCGTCACGCAGCGGAGCCTGGCCTGACCTGACGTTGACGTCAAGGTCTAGCGGTGCGCGGACCCGTCGGAGGACGCGAGGACGTCGTCGAGGGCGGCGAGCAGCGCTCGCTGGGTGCCCGCGACGTCGTCGAGCACCAGGTGGTGGGCCGCCCCGGCGACGGTGTGCTGCGGCACCGGCCGGCCCCACCGGCGCGCCAGCGCCGCCGCGGCGTCCGGGCCCACCAGCGCGCTGTGCTCGCCGCGGACGACCGACACCGGGCAGGTCACGCCGTCGAGGGAGTCGGTGAGGCCGGGGCGCAGCACGACGTCGAAGATCGCGCCGTCGACCTTCCACCCCACGCCGCCGGGCACCGGCCGCACGGAGCGCCCGGCCACGTACGCGAGCGCGGCCAGGTCGCCCACGTCCTGCGGCGGGGCGAGGCGGTAGGCCGCGACCGCCGCGGCGACGTCGGGGAAGACCCGGGTCCCGCGCGGCCGGGAGGGTGCCGGCGGGGGCTCCGGCGGGCGTGCGGGCTCCTCGGGGATCGAGTCGAGCAGCACCAGCCCCGACACCGCCTCCGGCGCCCGGGCGGCGGCGCCGGCGGCGACCAGCCCGCCGACGCTGTGGCCGACCAGCACCGGGCGGTCCAGGCCGAGCGCGGCGACCACGGCGAGCACCTCGGCCGACCAGCCGGCCATGGAGTAGCGCGCGCGGCGACCGCTGTCGCCGTGCCCCGACAGGTCGAGCGCGACGACGTCGTGCCGCCCGGCCAGCGCCGGGACGGTGCCGTGCCACCAGCCGGTGTGGGCGGAGGTGCCGTGCACCAGGACCAGCGACGGCGCCCCGCCCGGCCAGCGCTCCCAGGCGACGGCGGCGCCGTCGACCGAGACCGTGCCCCGCTCCGTCAGGAGGCCACCACCGCGGCGCTGGTGGCCCCGCTGCCGCCGGCCCCGCCGTCCGCGGCCCCGCCGGGGACGTCGCTCCCGGCGAACTCGTCGGCGCCGAAGTAGGCGGCCTCCACCTGGTCGCGGTGCGCCAGGAGGTCGCGGGCGGCCCCCTCGAGGACCACGCGGCCGTGGTTGAGGATCACCCCGCGGTCGGACACCGACAGGGCGAGCTCGATGTGCTGCTCGACCAGCACGACGCCGATGCCCTCCTCGCGGGCCAGCGCGCGGATCGAGGGCAGCATCTCCTGCACGATCTTGGGCGCGAGCCCGAGGCTCATCTCGTCGATCATGAGCACGCGGGGCCGGCCGAGCAGCGCCTTGGCGATGGTGAGCATCTGCTGCTCACCGCCCGAGCACAGCCCCACGCGGCGGCCCAGCAGGCCCTTCAGCGCCGGGAAGCGGTCGAGGACGGCGGCCTCTCGGGCCGGGTCCTGCCTGCGCTGGGCCAGCCGGAAGTGGTCGCGCACGGTGAGGCCGGGGAAGATCCCGCGGTCGTCGGGGACCAGCAGCACGCCGCGCCGGGCCAGCTCGTGCGGGCGCCGCACGTTGACCGGCCGGCCGAGCGCCGTGACCGACCCGGCCATCGGCGGCACCAGGCCGACGATCGCCAGCAGCGACGTCGTCTTGCCCGCGCCGTTGGGGCCGAGCACGGAGACGACCTCGCCGGCGCCGACGGTGAACGACAGGTCGCGGATGGCGGGGACGCCGTTGTAGCCGGCGGTGAGCCCGTCGACGACGAGCAGCGGGCCGCCGTCGGGGGCGGTGGTGTCAGGCATCGACGGTCTCCATCGGGGCTCCCAGGTAGGCCGCGACGACGGCCGGGTCGGTGCGGGCCACCGCGGGCGGCCCGGTGAAGATCGGCTTGCCGAACTCGAGGACGCACACGACGTCGCAGACGCCGAGCACCAGCGACATGTCGTGGTCGATGAGCAGCACCCCGGGGCCCTGGGCGGCGATGCTGCGCACCCGCTCGGCGAACTCGAGGCTCTCGTTGGAGTCCAGGCCCGCGGCGGGCTCGTCGAGCAGCAGCAGCCGGCAGGTGCCGGCCAGCGCCCGGGCGACGCCGACCAGCTTCTGCTGGCCGAGGGTCAGGTCGCGGGCGAGGGTGCCGGCCACGCCGGTGAGCCCGACGGCGTCGAGCGCGCGGCCGACCACCGCCTTCCCTGCGGCGTCCCGGCGGCCGAAGACGTCGCGCCACAGCGCGCCCGCGCCGCCCGGCCGGGCCGCCACCAGGATGTTCTCGGCGACGGTGAGGTTGCCGAACAGCTCCCCCGACTGCCAGGTGCGGGTGAGGCCCAGCGCCCGGCGGCGGTGCGGGGGCAGCCCGTCGAGCGACTGCCCGTCGAGTTCCACGGAGCCGGTGCAGGCGGTGAAGCCGGTGACGGCGTCGACGAACGTCGTCTTCCCCGCGCCGTTGGGGCCGATCAGGCCGACGACCTGGCCGGGCTCCACCGACAGCGAGATGTCGGCGTTGGCGACCACTCCGCCGTAGCGGACGGTCAGGGACGTGGTGTGCAGACCTGCGCGGGGCTCAGACACCGGTGGTCTCCCTCGGCTTCTCGGCGGGGACGGGGGCGGGCGCGGCGTCGGCGGCCGCCGGGGGCGCGGCGCGGCCGGAGCGCAGCTTCCTCTTGACCCACTCGACCTGGTGCCGGGTCTCGCCGGCGATGCCCGAGGGGTTGAGGACGGCGGTGAGGATCAGCCCGATGCCGGTGATCAGCGGGTAGGCGTTGCCCATGTCGAACACCGAGTGCAGGGCGGTGTAGACCAGCCCCAGCGGGCCGAGGACGCCGGCCACCAGGGCGCCGCCGAACGAGGTGATCCCGCCGAGGTAGGCGACGGCGAGCACCGAGAGGCCGACGACCACGGAGAACGACTCCGCCGACAGCTCGCCGCGGCTGTAGCCGATCAGGCACCCGGCGACGCCGGCGATGAACGCCGACAGGCCGAACCCGATGAGCTTGGTGCGCCGGACGTCGATGCCGACCGAGGCCGCGGCCCGCTCGTTGGCGCGGACGGCGAGGAAGGCGCGGCCGGTGTCGCCGCGGGCGATGCGGACGAACAGCAGCACCATCAGCACGAGGATCGCCAGGACCATCAGCGAGAACTCCAGCCGGGCGAGGTTGCGGCCCTCGCGGATGGCGAAGTCGATGCCGAAGAGCGTCGGCCGGCCGATCGGGTTCCCGGTGGGCGGCGTCAGGCTGTAGTTGTCGAAGACGAACCGCTCGATGGCCAGCGCCGCGGCGATGGTGACGATGGCCAGCTGCACGCCGCGGATCCGGAAGGCCGGCAGCGCCACGAGCATGCCCAGCGCCGCCGCCAGCGTCGCGCAGACGACGATCGCGATCGGGAAGGGCACGTCCCACGCCGTCGTCAGCTTCGACAGGGCGAACCCGGCGGCGCCGGCGAACGCCGACTGGGCCAGCGAGATCTGCCCGAGGTAGCCGGTGATGACCACGTAGGACAGGGCGAGGATCGCGATGATCAGCGACGTCGTCAGGCCGAAGCGGTAGCTCGGGGTGAAGAACACCAGGCAGGCGACGGCGATGCCGACCAGCAGGGCGGCCTTCCAGGGCACGAACCGCGGGACGACGACGTCGGGCAGCCGCACCGACTGCAGCGAGCCGCGGGCCGGCAGCCGCTTGCCGAAGGCGAACAGGATGATCATCACCAGGAGGAAGGGCAGCACCTGGTCCAGGCCCGACTGCGCCCACTGCGGCCACCAGCTGCGGGTGGCCAGCAGCGACAGCTCCGACTGGATGATCCCCAGCCCGATCGCGCCGGCCACCGCCAGGCCGATCGACTCCAGCCGGGCGATGAGCACGACGGCGAGGGCCGGGACGACCAGCAGCGTGTAGTTGGCCGGGCTCAGGCCGGTGAGCGAGCCGCCCATGACGACGGCCATCGTGCTGACCAGCGAGGCGAGCACCAGCGCGATGAGCGCGAGCCGGTCGGGCGAGAAGCCCATGAGCACCGCGCCGCGCTCGTTCTCCGATGCCGCGCGGGTGGCCCGGCCGGACGCGGTGAGCCGCAGGTAGGCCCAGACCGCCGCCGCGAGGACGATCATGATCGCCACCATCGTCAGCTCGCGGAGCGGCACGGTGGCGCCGAGGAGCTCGATCGAGCCGGTGGGCAGGATCGACTCCACCTGGATGCTGTTGGGCCCGAACCGGATGACCGCCAGCGCCTGCAGCGCGACCATCAGGCCGATCGAGACGACCACCTGGGCCAGCGCCGGCGCCCGCCGGACCGGGCGGAACACCAGGTAGTGCGCCAGCACGCCGAGCACGACGGCATTGGCCAGGCCGACGAGCAGGGCGACCGCCGTGCCCGGCGGCTCGGGGAACCAGATCGTGCCGATCGGCAGCACCAGCTCGCCGTCGTCCTGCACGCGGGCGAAGACGTAGGCGCCCCACATGGCCATGGCGCCCTGGGCGAAGTTGATGATCCCGGTGGCCCGGTAGACCAGCAGCAGACCGGTGGACAGGCCGATGTAGACGGCTCCGAGCCCCAGCCCGAGGGCGGCGAACTCGAGAAGGGTGGTCATCGTTGACTCCTCGCGGTCAGCGGAGGCCGGGGGTGCGGGCGGGCGGGGTCAGGTGCCGACGACGCGCTCGGCGACGGCGGTGTCGAGCTCGGTGAAGCCGTCCTCGGAGACGGGCGCCAACGTCCCGTCGTCCTGGACCTCGAAGAAGATCGCCTCGTGGCTGCAGGCACCCGGGCGGCCGGGCCACTGCTCGCCGTCGCAGGTGACCTCCGGGCCGAGGAAGCTCGGGAGGTCGCGGACGCCCTTCATGGCGTCGGTGACCGCCTGCGCGGTGAGCTCGCCCTCGACCTCGTCGAGGATGTTCGCGAGGTTGACGATGCCGGCGAAGGAGTACAGCGACCGGGCCGACTGCTCGTCCTCGTACCCGACGGCCTCCATGGCCTCGGCGAACGCGTCGAGCTGCTCCTGCACCTCGGCGGGCGCGTTGTCGTAGGACCGCGGCACCCACAGGCGGGGCTGCACGATCGCCCCGGCCGCCTCGCCGGCCAGCTGCTCGATGAACTGCGAGCACGACCCGGCGAAGACGGTGCCCTCGAAGCCGTTCTGGCGCAGCGCCTGGACCAGGCCGGTGCACGCCTCCTCGGGCAGTGAGATGACGCCCGCGACGTCGGGCTCGCCCGCGAGCTCGGTCTGGGCGAGCACCTGGTAGTTGAGGTTGTCGACGGTGGTGTAGACGCCGGTGACGTCGAGACCGAGCTCGCCGGCGAGCGGCTTGACCAGGTCGTCGACGTAGCCGTGCGACGAGGGGACGTCGTTGACCGCCAGCGCCGCCGTCGAGGCGCCCTGGTCGGCCAGCACCGTGACCATGCCGAGCGCGCTGGTCTCCAGCGGGCCGGAGAAGTAGAAGGCGGTGCCGTACTCGGCGGCCTCCGCCACTCCCTGGCCGGCGAGCGTGCCCACGATCGGGATGCCCGCCTCGCCGAGGATCGGCGTCATCGCCCCGACGCTGGCCTGGTCGTAGGCGTCGAACACGACCGGGACGTCGGAGCTGACGAACCCGTTCGCGCAGCTCACCCCGGTCTCCGGCGTCCCGTCACCGGAGCAGACGTCGAGCTCCAGCGGCCGCCCGCCGATCCCGCCGAGCTCGTTGTTGACGTACCACTCCGCCGCCTCGGCCCCGTAGGTGCTCTGCGGGTACGCCGAGGGCCCGGTGTCCTGGGACTGGACGCCGAGGACCACGGGGTCGCCGGACAGGCCGCCGGAGGTGTCGGTGTCCGCCGCCGGCTGGCTGCAGGCGGTGAGGGTGACGGCGAGCGCCGCACATCCGGCGAGGGTCTTCCTGGTGCGCAAGGGGGGTCATCCTGTCGTCGGCGGTCCGCCCGGCGTCGTCGCCGGGCGGGCTGTCGGGGGGCGGGCGGCGCCGCGGGCGGGCGCGCCCGGGTCCGGCCGCGGCGGCGTCGGACGCCGCCGCGGGACCGGGAGGGCGGTCAGGCGCCGGTGAGCCCGGCGGCCTTGAGGGCCAGCTGCTTGGCGCGGTCCATGTCGTAGTGCCGGCGGGTCACCAGCCGCTGGGCGAACATGCCGCCGCCGGACTGCAGGTTGGTGACGTGGTGCCAGCCGCCGTAGGCGTCCGCGGTGGTGTCGCGGATCGCGTGGAACAGCTGGGTCCGGTACCGGCCGCTGACGTCGTCGCCGGTGGACATGTACTTCTCGAGGAACGGCGCGAGCGTCTCGTTCTCGAAGTCGGAGTTCGACGGCGCGGTGAGCACGGCCCCGCCGGCGATCTCGTGCAGGTGACGCACCATCTTCGAGAACTGCGCGGCACCCTGGAACTTGGTGACGTTGGTGTACATGTCGTCGGGGTAGTAGTACCCCTGCGGCGTCGCGTGCGCGTGCAGCAGCGCCGCCTCCAGGCCGGCCCGCAGCAGGGTGGCGTGGATCATCATCTCGTCGATCTTCTCGCGGATGTGCGAGATCTTGGCCGCGCCGTTGGCCTCGGCGATCAGCTGCGCGAGGCCCACCAGCTCGTCGGCCTGCTCGACCATGAACGCGGTGCCGCCGAGGCGCTCCCACAGGCCCAGGGAGTGGGCGAAGACGGCCGCCTGCTCGGCCTGGCCGTCGAGGAAGACGCGCTCGTGGGGCACGAAGACGTCGTCGAAGATGCACATGCTGTCGGGCACGCTGATCTTGGCGCTGGTGGGGTGGTCGCGCTCGTCGCGGCCGTAGGGGTGGTAGCTGGTGTTGGTGATGTGCACGCCCGGCGCGTTCACCGGCACCGCGGCGCAGATCGCCCAGTCCTCCTCGCCCGGCCGCATGTTCTTGGTGGGCATGACCATGAGGTCGTGGCCGAGCGCGGCGGCGCTGATGTGCAGCTTGGCGCCGCGGATGACCACGCCGTCGGCGGTCCGGTCGACCACCCGCACGTAGGAGTCGGGGTCGTCCTGGGCGGCGGGGTGCCGGCTGCGGTTGCCCTTGGCGTCGGTGATGCACTCGGTGATCCGGATGTCGCGGCGCTTGGCGTCCTCGACGTAGGCGGTGATGCGCTCGACGTACTGCGGCGCCACGGCCTCGATCCGCGGCGCGGCCACCAGCAGCGTCATCAGCGACTGGTAGGTGACGTTGAGCAGCAGGTCCATCTCCATGAACACCGGGATCTTGTCCCGGAGCTCCTCGGGGGACCGCGGGGCGTCGATGAGCGGGTTCACCGCGCCGGGCTCGCTCGAGTAGTGCTTGTCGTAGCCGTCGGCGGCCACCTGCAGCGGGACCGCGAGCGCCGGCTCGGTCTCCATGTCCTCGATCTGCCGGCCCTGGAAGTAGACCTTCCGGCCGTCCTTCAGCGAGTCCTTGTACTGCTGTCCGGTCAGCATCCGGGGAGCTCCTCGAGGGGTCGGGGACCGCCGGCACGGGCCGGTCGGCCGGGCTCGCGGAGGGGGTCCGTCCGGTCCGGCGAGCAGAGAGTGACAGTGACGTCGGTGTCACATTGGCAGTGAGCCAGGACACTGTCAAGGGCCCTCCGGGACGCCCCCGTCCGCGGTCGGGCGGCCCGGTCGCGGGCACGCCGGAGAGGCCCCCGGGCGCCGCCCGGGGGCCTCTCCGCGCCCGTGCGCTAGACGCCGCGGCTGGGGCCGCGGGCGCCCTCCACGAGTCCTGCGACGGTGAGCGCCGCGTGCTTGGCGGCGTCCATGTCGTAGTGCTTGCGCGTGACGATCCGCTGGGCGTAGAGCCCGCCGCCGGCCTGCACGTTGGTGACCTGCCGCCAGCCGCCGAAGGAGTCCGCGGTGAGGTCGCGGATCGCGTGGAACAGCCGGGTGCGGTACTCGCCGTCGACGTCGGCCCGCGTGGACATGTACTTGCGGGCGAGCGAGCCGACCTCGGGGTTCTCCAGGTCGGCGAGCGTGGGCGCGGTGACCACCGCGGCGCCGGCGATGTCGTGCAGGTGCCGGACCATGAGGTTGTAGGCGGTGGCGCCGGTGTACTTGCCCGCGTTGGTGTAGAGCTCGCTGGGGAAGACGGCGCCCAGCGCCCCCGTCTCGGCGTGCACCAGCGCCGCCTCCAGGCACGCCCGGACGACGGTCGCGTGGATGACCATCTCGGAGATCTTCTCCTTGACGTGGCCGATCCGCGCCAGGCCGTTGGCCTCGGCGACCAGCTGCGCCAGCCCCACGAGCACGTCGGCGCCGTCGGCCATGGAGCTCAGCCCGCCCAGCCGCTCCCACAGGCCCAGCGAGTGGGCGAACACGGCGGCCTGCTCGGTCTCGCCGTCGAGCAGCACCCGCTCGGTGGGCACGAAGACGTCGTCGAAGATGACGAAGCCCTCGGGGAAGTGCTCCTGGCCGGAGATCGGGAAGTGCCGGACGTCGGGGTGCCGCGGCGCGTAGCTGGTGTTGATGATCTTCACGCCCGGCGCGTTGACCGGGATGACCGCCGCGATCGCGTAGGCCTCCTCCCCCGGCTTCATCGCCTTGGTCGGGATGGTCATCAGCTCGTGGCCGAAGGAGGCGGCGGTGATGTGCAGCTTCGCGCCGCGGATCACCACGCCGTCGGGCCCGCGGTCGACCACGCGCACGTAGGCGTCGGGGTCGTCCTGGCGGGTGGGCGGCAGCGAGCGGTCGCCCTTGGCGTCGGTGATGCACTGGGTCATCCGGATGTCGCGGGCCTGCGCGGTCCGGACCACCTCGTCGAGCCGCTCGACGTACTGCGGCGCGGTGGTCGCCAGCCGCCCGGCCGCCGTCGCCAGCGTCATGATCGACGTGTAGTTGACGTGCGCCATCATGCCGGCGGTGTGCACCAGCTCGACCTTCTCGCGCAGCTCCTCGGGCGTGCGCGGGACGCCCGCGGCGGGGTTGACGCCGTCGACCGCCTGCGAGGCCAGCCAGTCGTAGCCGTCGGCCACGTTCTGCACCACCTGGCCGAGCACGGGGTGGCCGGGCAGGTCCTTGACCCGCTCGCCCTCGAAGTAGGTGGCGCGGCCGTCGTCGAGCGTGGCCTTGTACTGCTCACCGGTGAGCACGGGACCTCCAGGGTGGGGACGGGTCAGGAGAGCTGGGCGCGGCCGCGGTCGAGCAGGCCGGCGCGGCGGCGCTCGACCTCGGCGGGGTCGTAGCGGGCCGACCACTCGGCGCAGGTGGCCGCCTCGATCTCGAGGCCGTCGCCGACCAGCTCGGCCTCGATGTCGCGGTAGGAGCGCAGCAGCCGGCGGACGGCGGCGCGGTCGTTGCCGGCGATGGTCGCGGCCAGCCGGCGGGCGGTGGGCAGCAGCTGCTCGTGCGGCACCACCTCGGTGACCAGGCCCGCGCGCAGCGCCTCGGCGGCGGGCAGGTGGTCGCCGGTCAGGCTCATCCGGCGGGCCAGGCCGCGGCCGACGGCGAGCGGCAGCAGCACCGACAGCCCCCAGCCGGGCAGGATGCCGACCCGCGCGTGGGTGTCGGCGAACCGGGCGCGCTCGGAGGCGACCAGCACGTCGCAGTTGAGGGCGAGCTCCAGGCCGCCGGTGACCGCCGCGCCGTTGACCGCGCCGATGACCGGCTTGGACAGCTGCGGCCACGGGTGCCAGGAGGGCCGGCCGCCGTCCCCGTCCCCGAGGGACAGGTTGTCGCCGCTGCTGCCGAGCTGCTTGAGGTCCAGCCCGGCGCAGAAGGCGGGGTCGGCGCCGGTGAGCACGACGGCGTCGACGTCGTCGTCGGCCTCGAGCGCCGCCATGGCCTCCCGCAGGCGGGCCATGAGCCCGGCCGACAGGGCGTTGCGCGCGGCGGGCCGGTTGAGGGTGACGGTGGCGACCGGTCCGTCCCGCTCGACGAGCAGCACGTCCTGCGCGGTGCCGGTGGCGGGCACGGCGGTCACCGGCCCCGCCAGACCGGCGGGCGCTTCTCGGCGAAGGCGGTGGCGCCCTCGCGGGCGTCCTCCGAGCGCGCGACCGGCCCGGCGATGACCTCCTGCTCGCGCCAGCCCTGCTCCTCCGGCCAGTCGAGCGCGGAGGCGACGATCCGCTTGCTGGCGATGACCGCGAGCGGGCCGTTGGCGGCGATGCCGGCGGCGAGCTCCAGCGCGGCGTCCAGCGCCGTGCCGTCGGGGACCAGCCGGTTGACCAGGCCGAGCTCGCGCATGCGGGGCGCGGGGACGTGGTCGCCGAGCAGCGCCAGCTCCATCGCCTGGTGGTAGGCGATGCGGCGGGGCAGCCGCAGCAGCCCGCCGCCGGCGGCGACCAGGCTGCGCTTGACCTCCGGGATGCCGAAGGACGCGCCCTCGGCGGCGACGACGAGGTCGCAGGCCAGCACGATCTCGAACCCGCCGGCCAGCGCGTAGCCCTCGACGGCGGCGATCAGCGGCTTGGCCGGCGGCCGCTCGACCAGCCCGGCGAACCCGCGGCCGGCGACCACCGGCGTCTCGCCGCGGACGAAGGCCTTGAGGTCCATGCCGGCGCAGAACGTGCCGGCGGCGCCGGTGAGCACGCCGGCGCGCAGGTGCTCCTCCTCGTCGAGCCGGTCCATCGCCTCGGCCACCGCGGCGGCCAGCGCCTCGTTGACGGCGTTGCGCGCCTGCGGCCGGTTGAGCGTGACGACCAGGACGCCGTCGCGCTCCTCGGTGAGCACCTCGTCGCTCATGGGGTCTCCTCTGCGGGGTCGGGGCCGGTCAGGCCGGCTCGAGGACGGCGTCGGCCAGCCGGGCGGCGGCTGCCGCCCGCCCGCCGAGCAGCGCGGCGTCGCTGACGGCGCGCTTGTAGTGCAGGTGGGTCGGGTGCTCCCAGGTGAAGCCGATGCCGCCGTGCACCTGGACGGTGCTCTTCGCGACCCGCAGGTGCGCCTCGGCGGTGACCACGGTGGCGAGGTCGGCGGCCAGCTCCGGGTCGTCGGTGCCGGCGTCGGCGGCCCAGGCGGCGTGGTAGGCGGCCGAGCGGGCGTGCTCGACGTCGACCAGCATGTCCGCGCAGCGGTGCTTGACCGCCTGGAACGACCCGATGGGCCGGCCGAACTGCAGCCGCTGGCGGGCGTACTCGACCGAGGAGTCGAGCATCCGCTGGGCGCTGCCCACGGCGGCCGCGGCGAGCACGACCGCGGCGGTGCGCCGGGCGGTGGCGACGGCGGCCGCGGCGGTGGCGGCGGCGGCGGACCCGACCGGGCGGGCCACGACACCGTCGAGGCGCAGCCGTGCCTGCCGGCGGGTGAGGTCGAGGCCGGACTGGACCTCGCGGGTGAGGCCTGCCGCGTCGCCGTCGACGAGGAACAGCGCGGGGCCGTCGTCGGCGGCGGCGAGGACGAGCAGCGCGTCGGCGGCGGCTCCGTCGAGGACGTGCGCCTGCTCGCCGGTGAGCCGCCCGCCGGCGCCGGCGGCGACCGAGGGCTGGGCCGGCGCCCAGCCGCCGCGGTCGTCGGTGGCGGCCAGCGCGAGCACGGTGGTGCCCTCGACGACGCCGGGCAGCAGCTCCTTGGCGACGGCGTCGTCGCCGGTGGCCAGCAGCGCCGGGACGGCCAGCGCCACCGTGCCCACGAGCGGGCCGGGCAGCAGTGTGCGGCCGGTCTCCTCGGCCAGCAGCGCGAGCTCGACCAGCCCGGCGCCGGCGCCGCCGTGCTCCTCGGGGACGGCGAGGCCCAGCAGCCCGACGTCGGACCCCAGCCGCCGCAAGACGGCGCGGTCGAAGCCCTCGGCGGTGCCCATGAGCCGGCGCACCTCCTCCTCGGGGGCGGACCGGGTGCAGACGTCGCGGGCGACCTCGCGCAGGGCGCGCTGCTCGTCGGTGAACTCGAACTCGACCACGGGCCGGTCCTCCTTAGAAGGTGCCGCCGTCGACGACGACGCGCTGGTCGGTGAGGTAGGAGCAGGCGGGGTCGACCAGCGCGCGGACGACGGCGGCGACGTCCTGCGGCGAGCAGACCCGCCCGAACGGCGAGCCGGGGTCGAGCAGCCGGATGTCGGTCACGTCCTGCGTGGCGCGGACCAGGCGGCGGCCCATCTCGGTGTCCACCAGGCCCGGGGCGACGATGTTGACCCGCACGCCGTGCGCCCGCTCCTCGCGGGCGAGCACGTGCGCCATGGCCTCGGCCGCGGCCTTCGCCATGGCGTAGGGGGCGCCGTTCACCGGCCAGGCGTCGCCGACGGCGATGCTGCTCACCACGACGACGTCGGAGCGCTCGTGCGCCCGCAGGTGCGGCAGCGCGGCGCGGACCAGCTGGTGCGGCCCGACGGCGTGCACGGCGAGCAGCCACTGCAGCTCCTCCGCCGTCGTCGCGGCCACCGGCAGGCCCGTGCTGGCCACGCCGGCGTTGCTGACCAGCAGGTCCAGGCCGCCGAACTCCGCGACGGCGGCCTCGACGGCGCGGGCGGAGGCGGCGGGGTCGTCGACGGACGCCTCGACCGCGAGCACCGCCGCGCCGCCGGCACCCAGCTCCTCGGCGAGCTCCTCGGCGGCGGCCCGGTCGCGGCGGTAGGTGAAGGCCACCGCGGCGCCGGAGCGGGCGAGCTCGGCGGTGATCGCCGCGCCGATCCCCCGGCCGCCGCCGGTGACGAGGGCGACCCGGCCGGTCAGCGGGCCCGCCGCCGTCGCGCGCCGGGCCGCCGTCGATCGCTCGGCCGCGGGGGCCTCAGCCACGGGGCACCTCGCGCCACGGCCGGCCGGTGTCCACCCGGATGTCGCCGGGCAGGCCGAGCAGCCGCTCGCCGAGGATGTTGCGCAGCACCTCCGACGTGCCGCCCTCGATCGTGTTGGCCCGGGAGCGGAGGAAGGCGCGCTGCACGTCGTGCGGGCCGGCGTGCTCGTCGGTCTCGTCGTCGACGCCGTCCGGCGGGTCGTAGGAGCCGTAGAGCGTGGCCTCGACCCCGAGCAGGTCCATGCAGAAGTCGTAGACGGCCTGGTTGAGCTCGGCGCCGACGAGCTTGCCGATGCTGCCCTCGGGCCCGATCGGCCGGTCGCCGCTCTCGACCCGCTGTCGCTCGCCGGTCAGCCGCGCGGCGTCGGCGAGGGCGAACAGCGCGGTGAGCCGGTCGCGCAGCGCCGGGGTGCGCAGGTCGGGGCGCTCGCGCCACAGCTGCAGGGCGGCGCCGATGCTGCCGCTGCCGCGTCGGCTGCTGCCCCCGCCGATGGCGCGCCGCTCGTTCATCAGCGTCGTCATGGCCACCCGCCAGCCGTCGCCGACCTCGCCGAGGCGGTGGGTGTCGGGGATGCGGGCGCCGTCCAGGTGGACCTCGTTGAACTCCGCGGCGCCCGTCATCTGGCGCAGCGGGCGCACCTCGACGCCGGGGTCGGTCATGTCGAGGACGAAGTAGGTGAGGCCGCGGTGCTTGGGGGCGTCGGGATCGGTGCGGGCCAGCAGGAGAGCGCGCCGCGCCCGGTGCGCCAGCGACGTCCACACCTTCGCGCCGGTGACCACCCAGGTGTCGCCGTCGAGGACGGCGCGGGTGGCCAGGCCGGCGAGGTCGGAGCCGGCGCCGGGCTCGCTGAACAGCTGGCACCACAGCTCCTCGCAGGTGGCCAGCGGGCGCAGCAGCTCGGCGGCCACCTCGGGGCGGGCGTGCTCGACGACCGTGGGCCCGGCCATGCCGTAGCCCATGGGGTTGATCGAGAACGGCACCGGCCCGCCGGCGCCCTGCAGGATCGAGTCGGCGACGTCCTGCAGGCCCGCCTCGACGCCGAGCCCGCCGGACCCGCGCGGGAAGTGCACCCAGGCGAGGCCCGCGTCGAAGCAGGCGCCGAGGAACTCGGCGCGCGGGGTGGACTCCGGCGGGTGCTCGGCGACGACCCGGCGGGCGGTGTCGGCGACCAGGTCGCGGTGGGTGAGCGGGGCGGTGGTGGTCACCGGTGACCTCCGGTCTCGCGGGTGGTGGCCGCCTTCCGCGCGCGGGAGGCGGACAGGGCCATGAGCGCTACAAGGGCCCTCTCGGGCGTCAGGCGTCGAGGAAGGACGGGGCGCGGCGGCCGCGGAAGGCCAGGGCCGCCTCGTCGGCGTCGCGGGTGTAGCTGGTGAGGATCTGCGTGCGGTTCTCCAGGTCGATGCCGGCCTGCAGGCTGCCGACCTCGAGCTGGCTCCACATGACCTCCTTGGTCATGCGCACGCCCATCGGCGAGTTGGCGAGCACCGCCCGCGCGGTCTCCAGCGCCGCGTCGAGCACCTCGCCGTCGGGGACGACGCGGCTGACCAGGCCCGAGCGGTCGGCCTCCGCGGCGTCGACCAACCGGCCGGTGAGCAGCATCTCGAAGGCCCGCGACGCCCCGACCAGCCGCGGCAGCAGCCAGCTGACGCCGATGTCGCAGCCCGACAGCCCGATCCGCACGAACGCCACGTTGAACCGGGCGCTCGCCGCGGCGATCCGGACGTCGGAGGCCAGCGCCAGTGCCAGTCCCCCGCCGGCCGCAGGGCCGTTGACCGCGGCGACCACCACCTGCGGCAGCGCACGCAGCTTGGGCACCAGCGCGGCGATGGACTTCTGCAGCGCCAGCCGCCGCTGCGGGCTGTCCCAGTCGTCGCGCCGGTCGGCGCCGCCCATGTCGTAGGCGGTGAGGTCGAGGCCGGCACAGAAGCCGCGGCCGGCGCCGGTGAGCACGAGCACCCGCACGGCGGGGTCGACGGCGAGGCGGTCGAGCGTGGTGTGCAGCTCCAGCAGCAGGTCCGGCGAGAGAGCGTTGAGCCGCTCGGGCCGGTCGAGGGTGAGGACGGCGATGCCCGGCTCGGGGTGCTCCAGGCGCAGGGTCGTCGTCTCGTCGGTGGTCTCGGTGGTGGTCACGGGGCGCTCCTCGGGTCAGGCGCGGCTGCGCTGGGAGAAGGGCAGGTCCTTCTCCGGGTCCGGGTCCTTGGGCAGGCCGAGGAGTCGCTCGGCGATGATCGTGCGCTGGATCTCCGAGGTGCCGCCGGCGATCGAGGTCTGCTTCATGGCCAGGAACTCATACGCGGCCGCCGGCAGCGGGGCGCCCTGCGGCCAGCCCAGCGCCGTCACCGGCTCCACCTCGGCGGCCAGTGACCCGGCGGTCTCCTCCAGGCCCGAGCTGACCAGCTTGCGGATCGACCCCTCGGCGCCGGCCATCGCGCGGCCGGAGGCGACCGAGGCGCGCACGGTGGTCATCTGCAGCACCCGCTCCTCGACCAGCATCGCCAGCAGCCGGTCGCGCAGCACCGGGTCGGCCCAGGTGCCGGCCGCCGCGGCGCGGCGGGCCAGGTCGTCGGCGACGCCGGGCCCGACGGCGGGCCGGCCGCTGAGGCCGTTGCGCTCCTGCATGAGCGTGGTGATCGCGACCGCCCAGCCGCCGTCGACCTCGCCGAGCAGCGCGTCGGCGGGCAGCACGACGTCGGTGAGGAAGACCTCGTTGAACTCCGCGTCGCCGGTCATCTGCTTCAGCGGCCGGACCTCGAGGCCGGGCGTGCGCATGTCGACGAGGAAGTAGGAGATGCCGTGGTGCTTCGGCTTCTCCGGCGACGTGCGGGCCATCAGCAGGCCCCGGTCGGCGATGTGGGCGAAGGAGTTCCAGACCTTCTGCCCGTCGACGCGCCAGGTGCCGTCCTCCTGCCGCACCGCCCGGGTGGACAGCGCCGCGAGGTCCGAGCCCGCGCCCGGCTCGCTGAACAGCTGGCACCAGCGCTCCTCGCCGCGGGCGATCGGGCGCAGGTACCGCTCCTTTTGCTCCGGCGTGCCGTGGGCGAGCACCGTCGGGCCGGTGAGGGTGAGGCCGATGAAGTCGTCCATCGGCCGGTTCGCCCGGTAGCGCATGAGCACGTCGGCGACGGCGGCCGCCTGCTCGGCGGAGAGGTCCAGCCCGCCGTACTCGCGCGGCCAGGTGGGCGTGGCCAGGCCCGCGTCACCGAGCGTGGCGAACCAGCGGCGCATGCCGTCGGCGTCGGCGAGGTGCGCGGCGACGACGGTGCGGTCGTCGTCGAGGACGGCCTTGAGCCAGGACGGCGGCAGGTTCTCGTGCAGCCAGCGCTCGGTGGCCGCGGCCACCTCGTCCTCGGTCGCGGTGGGGGACAGCTCGATCACGACGGCACCTCCGTGTGCCCGGGGGCGACGAGGTCGGGCAGGACCAGCGGGACCAGGGCGGCGCGGTGCTCCGACGGCGGCCCGGTGAGCGTCGCCGCGGCCCGGGCGCGCCGGAGGAACAGGTGCGCGTCGTGCTCCCAGGTGAAGCCGACGCCGCCGTGCAGCTGGATGGTGTCCTTCGCCGCCTGCAGGAACGCCTCGCCGCAGTACGACGCCGCCACCGCCGCGCCGAACGCCTCGTCGGCCGAGCCGGGATCCTGGAACGCCGCCCAGGCCGCGGCCGAGCGGGACATCTCCAGCTGCACCGCCATGTCGGCGAGCCGGTGCTTGACCGCCTGGAACGCCCCGATCGGCCGGCCGAAGGCGCGCCGGGTGCGGGCGTACTCGGCGGTGCGGGCCACCAGGGTGTCCATGGCCCCGACCTGCTCGGCGGCGACCAGGACGGCGGCCGCGCGGTGCACCCGCTCGACCACCCCGGCGCCGCCGCCGGTCAGCCCGAGCGGCCGGGCGGGGACGGCGGCCAGGTGCAGCCGGGCCATCGGCCGGGTGAGGTCGAGGACGTCGAGCCGCTCGACCGTCACGCCCTCGGCGTCCCGGGGGACGGCGTAGAGCGTCGGGCCGCCCTCCGCGCGGGCGAGCACGAGCAGCAGGTCGGCGTCGGCGCCGTCGAGGACGAGCTCCTCGGTGCCGCTGAGCACCGCGCCGTCCCCGCTGCGGGCGGCGACCGTGGTCGGCGACGACGGCCGCCAGCGGCCGGTGCTCCCCAGGACGGCGAGCGTGGCGGTGCGCTCGCCCTCGACCAGGCCGGGCAGGTGCTCCTCGAGCGCGGCGTCGTCGCCGGCGGCCAGCAGCGCCTCGATCGCCAGGACCGTGGGCAGCAGCGGGCCGCCGAGCAGCACCCGGCCGGCCTCCTCGAACACCAGCGACTGCTCGACCCGCGAGCCGCCGGCGCCGCCGTGCTCCTCGGGGACGCCGAGGGCGAGCAGGCCGGCCTGCTGGGTCATCGCACTCCAGGCGGCCTCGTCGCGGCGCTGCCCGGCCTCGGCCAGCTCGCGGGTGCGGGCCAGGGGCGCGCGGGTCTCCAGCAGCCGGCGGGTGCTGCTGCGGAGGTCGAGCTGCTCCGGCGTCCAGGTGAACTCCATCGTCCCTCCCGGGTGGCTCAGCGGCCGGTGAAGCGCGGGTCGCGCTTGTCGTGGAAGGCGGCGACGGCCTCGGCGAGGTCGTCGGTGGCGAAGTTGATCTGCTGGCTGCGCGCCTCGTCCTCCAGGGCCCGCTCCAGGCCGGTCTCGAAGGAGTCGGTCAGCATCCGCTTGGACTGCCGCATGGCCACCGGGGCGCCGCTCGCCAGCCGGGCGGCCAGCGCGGCCACCGTGGCGTCGAGCTCCCCGGCCGGGACCACCTCGCGCACCAGCCCGGCCTCCAGGGCCTCGGCGGCGCCGATGATGTCGCCGAGCAGCACGAGCTCCTTGGCCCGGCGCAGGCCGACCAGCCGGGGCAGCAGCCAGGAGCCGCCGAAGTCCACCGACATGCCGCGCCGCACGAAGATCTCGGAGAACCGGGCGCGGTCGGTGGCGACGACGAAGTCGCAGCCGAGGGCGAGGTTCATGCCGGCGCCCACGGCCACGCCGTCGACCCGGGCGATGGTCGGCACCGGCAGCCGGTGCAGCGCCAGGCACGCGTCGTTGACCTCGGCCATGCTCGCCATCGGCGCCGTCGGCCGGTCCTCGCGGGCGGAGAGGTCGGCGCCGGCGCAGAAGTCGGTGCCCGCGCCGGTGACCACGAGCACCCGCGCGTCGGAGCGGCCGACCTCGACGAGCGTCTCGCGCAGCATCCGCCACGCCTGCGGCGTCATCGCGTTCTTCCGCCGCGGGTTGGCCAGGGTGAGCGTGGCGACGTCGCCGTCGCGCGCGAGGGACACCGGCGGCGGCGAGCCCCCGTTGAGGGTGGCCGGGGCGGCCGGGGCGGTGGTCATCGGGCGGTCCTCCCGGGAGGGGTGGGGCGGGCGCCGGTCACAGGTCCAGCGCCAGCTGCTTGAGCTGCTCGACGGTGCGCAGCCGGTCGGCCCGGTCGGGCTGGACCAGGGAGGTGACGAGCGTGGTGACGCCGGCGTCGCGGAAGGCGGCCAGCCGCTCGGCGACCCAGCTCCGCGGGCCGACCAGCGAGGTGGCCGCGACCATCTCGTCGGGCACCGCGGCGGCGGCCTCGTCCTTGCGGCCGGACAGGTAGAGGTCCTGCACGGTGGCGGCGGCGTCGGGATAGCCGTAGCGGACGGTGAGCTCGTTGTAGAAGTTCTTGCCGCGGGCGCCCATGCCGCCGATGTAGAGGGCGAGGTCGGCGCGGGACTGCTCGCGCAGGCCCTCCAGCCCCTCCCCGATCGCGCAGGGGACGCCGACGCGCACGTCCAGCGGCCCGAGCGCCGGGTCCCGCCGGGCGAGGCCGGCGTCGACCGAGGCGCCCCAGGTCTCGCGGGCCTTCTCCGGCACGAAGAAGATCGGCTCCCAGCCCTCGGCGATCTCGGCGGTCATCTCGACGTTCTTCGGGCCGATCGAGGCCAGCGTGATCGGGATCCGCTCGCGCACCGGGGTGTTGATCAGCTTGAGCGGCTTGCCCAGGCCCGTGCCCTGGTCGGGTGGCAGCGGGATCGTGTAGTGCCGGCCCTCGTGGACGACGCGCTCGCGGCGCCACACCATCCGGCAGACCTCGACGATCTCCCGCAGCCGGGCCAGCGGCGCGTCGTAGCGGACGCCGTGGAAGCCCTCGACCACCTGCGGCCCGCTGGCGCCCAGGCCCAGGGTGAACCGGCCGTCGGAGACGAAGTCCAGGCCCGCCGCCGTCATCGCCGTCAGCGTGGGCGTCCGGGTGAGCGCCTGGAGGATGCCGCTGGTCAGCTCCATCCGCTCGGTGACCGCGGCGAGGTACCCGAGCTGGCTGACCGCGTCGAAGCTGTAGGCCTCGGCGATCGAGACCATGTCGAGGCCGGCCTTCTCCAGGTCGCCGATCTCCTGCGCGGCCTCCCGGAAGCCGCCGCTGTACTGCACCCGCATGCCGATGCGCATCGCGCCCGTCCCCTCTCCCCCGCGACCGGTCAGCGGGCGCCGGCGGGCTGCGCCGCCGCGTCCGGGCCGGGAGCGGGGCTCTCCACCGGTTCGGCTGGGAGGTCCCACAGCCGCAGCTCGCGCTTCAGGATCTTCCCGCTGGCGTTGGTCGGCATCGCGTCGACGAGCACGAGGTCGCGGGGCACCTTGTACCGGGCCAGCCGGCCGCGGCAGTGCTCGGCGAGCTCCCCGGCCGTCACCGTGGCGCCGGTGCGCAGCGTGACGAAGGCGCGCACCGCCTCGCCCCAGTGCTCGTCGGGGACGCCGACGACGGCGGCCTGCGCGACGGCGGGGTGCTCGGCGAGGACGGTCTCGATCTCGAACGGGTAGATGTTCTCCCCGCCGCGGATGACCATGTCCTTGCTGCGCCCGTGCAGGTACAGGTAGCCCTCCTCGTCGAGGTAGCCCATGTCCCCGGCGCGGAACCAGCCGTCGCGGAAGGCCCGCGCGGTGTCCTCGGGCATGCCGAGGTAGCCGTCCATGACCATGTCGCTGCGGGTGGCCACCTCGCCGACGGCGCCGGGCGGCAGGTCGCGCATCTCCTCGTCGACGATCCGCATCGCCACGCCCAGCGAGGGCCGGCCGGCCGAGCGCAGCAGCTCCTCCCGCCCGGCCAGCGCCCGGCGGTGGTCCTCGGGGGTGAGCACCGACTGCAGGCCCGCCTCGGTGCCGGCGCCGAAGGCCTGCAGGAAGTCGCAGCGGAAGGTGTCGATCGCCCGGCGCAGCAGGGTCGGCGAGATCGGCGCCGCGCCGTAGGTGATGAGCTCCAGCCGGTCGTAGTCGTACGCGTCGACGCCGTCGAGCTGCAGGATGCTGCTGATCATCGTGGGCACGAGGAAGACGGCGTTCACGCGGTCCTCGGCCATGAACCGGTGCACGGTGGCGGCGTCGAACTGCGGCAGCAGCAGGCTGGTGAACCCGCGGGTGACGCCGGCCAGCAGGCCCGAGACGCCGGAGACGTGGAAGGTCGGCGCTGCGCAGTAGCGGACGTCGTCCTCGCGCATCCGGTACTCGTTCAGGCAGATCGTGACCATGTTCTTGTGCATGCGCTGCGACTGCACGACGCCCTTGGGCAGGCCCGTGGTGCCCGAGGTGAACGCCAGGGCGAACGGGTCGCCGTCGCGGCAGACGACCGGCAGGACGACGTCGTCGCCGGTGGCGAGGAGGGCCTCGTAGTCGCCGTCCGGCCCGTCGAAGGTGATCGTCAGGCGCAGCGAGGGGTGGGCGGCGGTGACGCCGTCGAGCAGGCCGGCGTAGCGGGCGTCGGAGAACAGCGCGACCGGCTCCGACCGGCGCAGCAGCACGTCGACCTCGGGGCGGGTCAGCCGGTAGTTCAGCGGCACGAACACCGCGCCGGTCTTGGCGCAGGCGAGCACGACCTCCATGTACCGGTGCGAGTCGAGCGCGAACAGCGCCACGCGGTCGCCGCGGCCGACGCCCTGCCGGGCCAGGGCCGAGACGAGCCGGTCGACCCGGGCGTCGGTCTCGGCGAAGGTCTGCGCGCTGCCGTCGGGGAAGAGGAAGGCGGGCTTGTCGGGGTGCCGCCGGGCGCTCAGCGGGAGCATCTCGCCGAGCGTGATGCCGAGCCCGTCGGGCCGCTGCGGGCCGTGCGTGTCCATCGGGGTCCTTCCTGCGTCGTTGCGGGAGGCGTCGTGCGGGAGGCGGGGTGCAGGTGGGCCTCAGCCGGCGAGGGCGGCGGCCTGCGCGGGGGCGAGGCCCCACTCGTCCAGGACGGCGGGGTCGCCGGCCGAGGGCGGCCCGGAGACGACGGCCGGCGTGCGGTCGAAGCGCGGCGCGGGCGCCGGCTGGGTCACCCCGCCGAGGGTGAGGAAGGCGCCGCGCTCGCGGGCCTGCGGGTGCCCGGCCGCCTCGCCCGGGGCGAGCACCGGGGCCACGCAGGCGTCGGTGCCGTCGAACACCGCCGTCCACTCGTCGCGGGTGCGGGTGCGGAAGGCCTTGGCGAACGCGGCGTGCACCTCGTCCCAGCCGTCGCGGTCGAGCTGGGCGGGCAGGTCGCCGGCGGGGATGCCGAGCCGGTCGAGCAGCAGCGCGTAGAACTGCGGCTCGATCGCGCCGACGGCCACGTGCCCGCCGTCGCTCGTCTCGTAGGTGCGGTAGAACGGCGCCGCGCCGTCGAGCAGGTTGCTGCCGCGCTCGGGCGTCCAGGAGCCGGCGGCGAGCATGCCGTGCAGCGAGGCGGTGAGCAGCGCGGCGCCGTCGACCATTGCGGCGTCGACCACCTGGCCGCGGCCCGAGCGCCCGCGCTCGACCAGCGCGGCGAGCACGCCCGTGGCCAGGAGCAGCCCGCCGCCGCCGAAGTCGCCGACGAGGTTCAGCGGCGGCACCGGCGGGCCGCCGCGGGTGCCGATCGGGGACAGGGCGCCGGCCAGCGCGATGTAATCGATGTCGTGCCCGGCGGCCGCGGCCAGCGGGCCGGTCTGGCCCCATCCGGTCATCCGGCCGTAGACCAGCCCGGGGTTGCGCTCCAAGCAGACGTCGGGCCCGAGGCCGAGGCGCTCCATCACGCCGGGCCGGAAGCCCTCGACCAGAACGTCGGCGCGGTCGACCAGCGCCAGGACGGCGTCGCGGGCGGCCGGGTCCTTGAGGTCGGCGCCGACCGCGTGCCGGCGCCCGCGCAGCAGTACGTCGGTGTCGCGGGCGGGGACCGCGCCCGGGCGGTCGACCCGCACGACCTCGGCGCCGAGGTCGGCGAGGACCATGCAGGCGAAGGGAGCCGGCGCCAGGCCGGTGAACTCCACGACGCGGGTGCCCGCCAGGGGTCCCGAGGCCATCTGCCCTCCCGGTCGTTGCGGCGACGTCTCCATGGAATGACGCTGACGTCAAGTTCACGCAGTCAAGCCGGACGGGCGGCATGCTGTCAACGCCCCGCGGCGCGTCGGCCGGACGAGCACCCTCCGCGGTTGACGCCCTCCCGTCCGCGACGCTAGGAACACCTGATCCTGACGTCAATCCCGGCGGCGGCCCGGCCGCCGTGCGGGCCTCCGGAGGTGTTCCCGTGCGGCCCATGACGCGCGCCGGCCAGTTCCTCGCCCTGTCCGCCGCCCGGCACCCCGACCGGCCGTGCCTGGTCTTCGGCGACGGCTCGTCGCGCAGCTTCGCCGAGACCGACCGGCGGGTCGACCGCCTCGTCGACGCCCTCGCCCGGGCCGGCATCGGCCACGGCGACCGGGTGGCGATCGTCGCCGTCGACGGCGGCGGCTACGTCGAGGTGCTGCTGGCCTGCATGCGCGCCGGCGTCACCTACGTGCCGCTCAACAACCGGCTCGCCGACGACGAGCTGCTCACCCTGCTGCGCCGGGCGGCGCCGGCCGCGCTGTTCGCCAGCGAGCGCTACCTGCCCACCGTCACGGCGCTCGCGCCGCAGGTGGGGTCGGTGCGGCTGGTGTGCGCCTTCGACGGCCCGCCCGCCGACGGCTCCCTGCCCGACGGGGTGGTCGGCTACGAGGACCTGCTGGCCTCCGGCGAGCCGGTCCGCACCGACGTCCCGGTGGCCGACGACGACGTCCTCGGCCTCGCCTTCACCAGCGGCACGACCGGCCTGCCCAAGGGCGTGCTGCAGTCGCAGCGGATGGTCAAGGCGCTGTTCACGAACATGTCGATCGACTACGAGATCGCGCCGGACGAGTTCCGCTACACCGCCTCGCCGCTGTTCCACATCGCCGGGCAGGGGATGGTGCTCATGCACGTGTGGCGGGGCTTCCCCACCCTCGTGCTGCCGCAGTTCGACCCGGCCACCGTGCTGCGCTGGATGCAGGGCGGGCAGCTCACCGGCGCGTTCCTGGTGCCCACGATGATCAGCACGCTGCTCGAGCACCCCGACGTGCGCGCCGGGGACTACTCCTCGCTGCGCTCGATCATCTACGGCGGCGCCCCGATGTCGCCCGCGCTGCTGGAGCGGGCGATGGCCACCTTCGGCTGCGACTTCATCAACGCCTTCGGCGCGGCCACCGAGGGCGGCCTGCAGTCGGTGCTCGGCTCGGCCGACCACCGCCGCGCCGCGGCCGGCGCCACCCACCTGCTCGGGTCGATCGGCAAGCCCGCCTACGGTGTGGAGCTCCGGATCTGCGACGAGACCGGCCGCGAGGTGCCGCGCGGGGAGGTCGGCGAGATCGTCACCCGCTCCGATGCGGTGATGAACGGCTACCTGGAGATGCCCGACCAGACCGCCGAGGCCATCCGCGACGGCTGGTTCTGGGGCGGCGACCTGGCCCGCATGGACGACGAGGGGTACCTCTACCTGGCCGGCCGGTCGAAGGACATGATCATCCGCGGCGGGGAGAACGTCTACCCGGTGGAGATCGAGTCGGTGCTCGCCGACCACCCGTCGGTCGCGCAGGTCGCCGTCGTCGGCCGGCCCGACGACCACTGGGGTGAGGTCGTCGTCGCCGTCGTGACCGGCGACCCGGGCGGACCGGCGCCGGACCCGGAGACGCTGCGCGAGCACTGCCGGGGCCGGCTGGCCGCCTACAAGGTGCCCGCGGAGGTGGTCGTCGTGCCGGAGATGCCGCTCAACGCCAGCGGCAAGATCCTCAAGCGCCGGCTGCGCGAGCAGCTCCGCGAGGCCGCCGCCGTCCCGGTTCCGTAGCGGCATCGGAAGCTATCCGCACGTCTCGAGCGCAGAGACGTGCGGATAGCTTCCCGTGCCGCGTCCCGGGTCAGCGTGGGGCCATGCGGATGGCGCCGTCGAGGCGGATCGTCTCGCCGTTGAGCATCGGGTTCTCCACGATCGCCTGCACCAGCGCCGCGTACTCCGCGGGACGGCCCAGCCGGCTCGGGTGCGGCACCTGGGCGCCGAGGGAGTCGCGCGCCTCCTGCGGCAGCTGGCCGAGCAGCGGCGTCTCGAACAGGCCCGGGGCGATGGTGACGACGCGGACCTGCAGCGAGGCCAGGTCGCGCGCGATCGGCAGGGTCATGCCCACGATGCCGCCCTTCGACGCCGAGTAGGCCGCCTGCCCGATCTGCCCGTCGAAGGCGGCCACCGAGGCGGTGTTGACGACGACGCCGCGCTCACCCTCGACCGGCTCGGTGCGCGCGATCGCCTGCGCGCCCAGCCGCAGCACGTTGAACGTGCCGATGAGGTTCACCTCCACCACCCGGCGGAAGGCGTCGAGCGGGAACGGCCCGTCCCGGCCGACCGTGCGGACGGCGTTGCCGATGCCGGCGCAGTTGACCACCGCGCGCAGCGGGCCGCGCTCCTCGGCGGCGGCCACCGCCTCGGCCACCTGCTCCTCGCTGGTGACGTCGCCCGCCACGAAGGTGACCCGCCCGCCGAGCCGCTCGGCGACGGCCTTGCCCTGCGACGACGGCAGGTCGACGATCACCGCCTCCGCACCCGCACCCACCAGGCGCTCGACCGTCGCCAGGCCCAGCCCGGAGGCGCCCCCGGTCACCAGCACCGTCATGCCCGAGACGTCCACGTCCCACTCCCTCTGCTCGTCCGACCGACGGGCCGTGGATAGTCGACGTTGACGTCAAGTGTCAACGCTGTCATGGTCGGGGGGACCGGCACCGGCGCCGGACAGGAGGCCGCATGACCACGCTCGACCAGCCCGCCCGCGCCGCGGCGGACGGGGCCCTGCCCGGCTCCTCGCTGCCGCCGCGGCTGACCGCGGTCCTCGACGAGCTCGACGCCTTCGTGGCCGCCGAGATCGAGCCGCTCGAGCAGCAGGACAACAACGTCCGCTTCTTCGACCACCGCCGCGAGTTCGCCCGCACCGACCTCGAGGCCGGCGGTGTCCCCCGCGCGGAGTGGGAGGAGCTGCTCGGCGAGGTCCGGCGGCGCGCCGACGCCGCGGGCTGGCTGCGCTACGCGCTCCCGGCCGAGCTGGGCGGGCGCGACGGCGGCAACGTGGACATGGCGGTGATCCGCGAGCACCTGGCCCACCGCGGCCTGGGCCTGCACAACGACCTGCAGAACGAGCACAGCGTCGTCGGCAACCTGGTCATGCCGCACCTGCTGCACCTGTTCGGCAGCGCCGAGCAGCGCGCGGAGTTCGTCGAGCCGCTGATCACCGGCGAGCGGCGGATGTCCTTCGCGCTCACCGAGCCCGAGCACGGCAGCGACGCCACGTGGATGGAGACCCGCGCGGTCCGCCACGGCGACGACTGGATCATCACCGGCCGCAAGCGCTGGATCACCGGCGTGCACACCGGCACGCACCTGCTCGTCTTCGCCCGCACGTCCGGGACGCCCGGGCAGGCGCGCGGGATCACCGCGCTCGTCGTGCCCACCGACGCGCCCCGGCTGTCGGTGCCGCAGTTCTGGTGGACGCTCAACATGCCCACCGACCACGGCGAGGTCGTCCTCGACGGCGTCCGGGTGCCGGGCGCGGCGGTGCTGGGCGCCGAGGGCGAGGGCCTGGCGGTCGCGCAGACGTTCGTGCACGAGAACCGCATCCGGCAGGCCGCCTCCGGCGTGGGCGCGGCGCAGTTCTGCATCGACCGGTCGGTGGAGTACGCCCGCCGGCGGGTCACCTTCGGCAAGCCGCTGGCCGAGCGGCAGGCGATCCAGTGGCCGCTGGTGGAGCTGCACACCGAGGCCGAGCTGGTGCGCACGCTCATCCGGGCCACGGCGGCCGACCTCGACGAGCTCACCGCCCGCGGCGAGCCGGCGGTGACCATCGGCCACCGGGTGTCGATGTGCAACTACCGCGGCAACCGGCTGGTCTGCGACGCCGCCGACCGCGCCATGCAGGTGCACGGCGGCATGGGCTACTCGCGGCACCTGCCCTTCGAGCACATCTACCGGCACCACCGCCGCTACCGGATCACCGAGGGGTCCGAGGAGATCCAGATGCGCCGGGTCGCCGGGCAGCTGTTCGGCTTCCTGCGGTGACCGGCACGCTCGCCTCCCCCACGTCCACCGACGGGCTCGCCGGCGCGCTCGCCGCGCGGCTCACGCACCGGCTGGGCCGCCCGGTCGCCGTCGACGGGCTGACCCGGCTCACCGGCGGCGCCAACCGCGAGACCTGGGCGTTCACCGCCGACGACGGCGGCACGCGGCGCGAGCTGGTGCTGCGCGGCGGCTACTCGACCGGCGGGCGCCCGGTGGCGGTGGAGGCCGCCGCGATCGCCGCCGCCGCGCGGGCCGGCGTGCCGGTGCCCGACCTGGTCGACGTCGGTACCGGGGAGGACGCCCCCGGGCTGCCGGCCGAGTACCTGCTCATGGGCCGGGTCGACGGCGAGACGATCCCCCGCCGGCTGCTGCGCGAGGAGGCGTACGGGCCGGCGCGGGCGGGGCTGGCTCGCGAGCTCGGCGCCGTCCTCGCCCGGCTGCACGCCGCGCCGCTCGACGGCCTGGGCCGGGTGCCCGCCGTCGGCGACCCGCTGGAGCGGCTGACGACGTCGTTCCTCGTCGACGGCACCCCGCCGCCGCCCGGGCTGGCGCTGGGCCTGCGCTGGCTGCGGGAGAACCGCCCGCCGTCGCACGGGCCGGTGCTCGTGCACGGCGACTTCCGGATGGGCAACCTCATGGTCGGTCCCGACGGGCTGCGCGCGGTGCTCGACTGGGAGCTGGTGCACCGCGGCGACCCGCTGGAGGACCTCGGCTGGTGCTGCGCCAAGGTGTGGCGCTTCGGCTCGGCGCTGCCCGCCGCCGGCACCGGCACCCGCCGTGACCTGCTCGACGGGTACGCCGCGGTGGCCGGCTGGCGGCCGACGGCGGCCGAGCTGCACTGGTGGGAGCTGCACGCGACCGTGCAGTGGGGCCTGATGTGCCGGGCGATGACCGAGCGCCACCTGTCGGGCGCCGAGCCGTCGGTGGAGCTCGCCGCGATCGGCCGGCGGGCCGCCGAGCAGGAGTTCGACGTGCTGCTCGCGCTCGGCCTCGACCGGCCCGACGCCACCGCGCCCGAGGAGCCCGGCGGCGACGACGACCTGCTGTTCGGCCGGCCCACCGCGGCGGAGCTCGCGGCGGCGGTCGGCGGCTTCCTGGGCGGCGAGGTGCGCGGGGCGACGTCCGGGCGGACCTCGTTCCACGCGCAGGTGGCGGCCAACGTCGTCGCCACCGTCCGGCGCGAGCTGCTGCTGGGCGACGGGGCCCGCGCGCGGCGGCGGGCCCGGCTGGCGGGGCTCGGCGTGCGCGACGACGACGCGCTGTCCGAGGCGATCGCCGACGGCTCGCTCGACGACCGCTGGGACGAGGTGGTGGCCGCCGTGCGCGAGGGCGTGCGCGACCGCCTGCGGGTGGCCAACCCGCGGCACCTGGCCGTGCCCGACGCGGCCGGCGAGGGATGACACCAGGAGTGACCCGGCCGTCCGGCCGGGGTGCACGAGGACGGGCCGGCGGCCGACGCCGGCACGACGACGAGAGGGACCAGACATGCGTGACGCGGTGATCGTGGAGGCGGTGCGCACGCCGGTGGGCAAGCGCAACGGCGGGCTGTCCGGGGTGCACCCGGTGGACCTGTCGGCGCACGTGCTGAACGCCCTGGCGGAGCGGGCGGGCCTGGACCCGGCCGGCGTGGACGACGTCATCTGGGGCTGCGTGTCCCAGGTGGGCGAGCAGACGATGGACATCGCCCGCACCTCGGTGCTGGCGGCGGGCTGGCCGGAGACGGTGACCGGCGTGACCGTGGACCGGCAGTGCGGCTCCTCGCAGCAGTCGGTGCACTTCGCCGCGGCCGGGCTCGTCGCCGGGCAGTACGACGTCGTCGTCGCCGGCGGGGTGGAGTCGATGTCGCGGGTGCCGATGGGCGCCTCGTCGGCCGGCGCGGACCCGATGGGGCCGCGGTTCATGGAGCGCTACGGCGTCGCCCCGAACCAGGGCATCGGCGCGGAGATGATCGCCGAGCGCTGGGGCTTCTCCCGGCAGCAGCTCGACGAGTTCTCCGTGGGCAGCCACGAGAAGGCCGCCGCCGCGCAGGACGAGGGCCGCTTCGACGCCCAGATCGCGCCGGTGACCACGCCGGACGGCACCGTCGTCAGCCGGGACGAGGGCATCCGGCGGGGCTCGACCGTGGAGACCCTCGGCGGGCTGAAGACCCCGTTCAAGGCGGACGGCGTGATCAGCGCGGGCAACGCCTCGCAGATCTCCGACGGCGCCGCGGCGCTGCTCATGACGACGTCGGAGAAGGCCGCCGAGCTCGGCCTGCGCCCGATCGCCCGCGTGCACACCGCCGTCCTGGCCGGGGCCGACCCGGTGATCATGCTGACCGCGCCGATCCCGGCCACCCAGAAGGCGCTGGCGAAGTCGGGGCTGTCGATCGACGAGATCGGCGCGTTCGAGGTGAACGAGGCGTTCGCGCCGGTGCCGCTGGCCTGGCTCGCGGAGATGGGCGCCGACACCAAGGCGCTCAACCCGAACGGCGGGGCGATCGCGCTGGGGCACCCGCTCGGCGGTTCCGGCGCGCGGATCATGACGACGCTCGTGCACCACATGCGCGACAACGGGATCCGCTACGGCCTGCAGACGATGTGCGAGGGCGGCGGCCAGGCCAACGCCACGATCCTCGAGCTGCTCTGACCCGCCGGGTCCGCCCGCGTTGCCGGGGTTCCTCGTGCACTGCCGGTCCTGCAGCGCCGGCAGTGCGCGAGGAACGCCGGCAACGCCCTTCCTGCTGGGCGTTCCCCGGCCTCCGGGGCTCCTACAGGACCCCGGGAGCGCGGGATCGACCCCAGGAGCCGGCTCCCCGGAGGGCCAATAACGCGACAAACGCCCTCTACAGGGACGCGTAGAAGCGCAGGTGGGCCTCGGCGGCGGCGTCCCAGGTGTGCCGGGCGGCGAGCTCCTCCCCCGCCGCCCGGACCACCGGGTCGCGCTCCCCGCCGGCGGCCAGCAGCTCCGCGGCCAGCTCCGCGGGGTCGCCGGCGAAGCGCGCCGCGCCGCCGAACACCTCGCGCAGCACCGGCAGGTCGCGGGTCACCAGCGGCACCCCGGCCGCCAGCGCCTCCATGGCGGCCAGCCCGAAGCCCTCCTTGGTCGAGGGGAAGGCGAAGACGTCGGCCGCGGCCACCAGCGAGGGCAGCTGGTCGTGCGCCACGGGCCCGAGCACCACCGGGTAGACGCCGAGCTCCTGCGCCCGCGCCTCCACCCGCTCCCGGTAGCCGCGGTGGTCGAACAGCGTCTCCCCGCCGGCCACCACCAGCGACAGCTCCGGCCGCGCCCGCTGCACCGCCGCCATCGCCTCGACCAGGTCGAGCGTGCCCTTGCGCGGCTCGATCCCGCCCACGGCCAGCACGTACGGGCCCAGCCGCGCCCGCCAGCGGTTGCGCGATGCGGCGCCGCCCGGGCCGGCGGCCGCGGCGAACCGGGCGGCGTCGACGCCGTTGGGGATGACCGTCGCCGTCCGCCCGTACCCGGCCGCCACCTCCGCGGCGACGGCGGCGCTCACGCACACCAGCGCGGCAGGCCGGCGCACCGCGCGGTCGTGGCAGGCGACCAGCTCGGGCGTGGTGAACGCGTCGAGGTGGTGCACGGTGCGCACGCAGTCGGCGACGGCGTTGGCGCTGATGCAGTCCTGGGCGTGCACGACGTCGTGGCGCCCGCCCGCGGTGGCGAAGGCTGCGCCGAGCTCCTCGATCGAGCGCAGGATCCGCGCGCCGACGTCCTCCCCCGGCCGGTCGGGGAACGGCACCAGGCACACCCGGACGGCGGGGTCGACGGCGCGGAAGAAGCCGCCGTCGCCGCCACGGCCCAGCGACCACACGGTGACGTCGCACCCGGCGCGGGCCAGCGCCTCGGCCAGGGCGAGCGTGTGCACGACGCCGCCGCGCGGGCGGGTCGAGTAGGTCAGCAGTGCCACCCTCACCGGTAGGCCTCCGGTCGTCGCTCGCGCAGGTGGGACAGGACGGTGCGCGCCCGGGCCACCTCGGCGACGACGTCGAGCTCGGCCAGCGCCAGCCCCGCCTTGGCCCAGGTGCGGGCCAGCACGTCGCCGCCCGGGCCGACGACCTTCGCCTGCCCGAGGAACCGCAGCCGGCCCATCGACGCCGTCTGGTTCGCCGACACCCACACCACCTGGTTCTCCGCGGCGCGGGCGCAGTCGTAGAGGTCGAACAGCCTCGACTGGCGGTCCTGCACCAGCCGCGGCGCCCGGTCGGTGAGGCTGGCGGGCCACGCCGACAGGCAGGCCACCAGCAGCGCGCCGTCGGCGGCCAGCGTGCGGGCGGACTCGGGGAAGGTCTTGTCGTAGTCGACGAGCATGCCGATCCGGCCGAGCGGGGTGTCGAACGCGGCGAACCGGTCGCCGGCCCGGTAGGCCGTGCGCTCTCCGGCCGGCTGGTGCACCTTGCGGTGCCGGCCGAGCACGCCGTCGCCGGTCAGGCACACGGCGGTGTTGTGGTGCACGCCGTCGGCGACCTCCCGGTAGCCGACGCAGACGACCATGTCCTCCGCGGTGGCCGCGACGCGCTTCAGCTCGGGCGCGTCCTCGGGCAGGGCGGGCGGCAGCTCGCCGGCGTCGGTGCCGGACAGGTCGCCCAGGTAGCCGCCGAGGGTGGCGTCGGGGAAGACGAGCAGCTCGACGTCGCGCGAGCGGGCCGCGGCCACGATCGTCTCCACCTTGGCCAGGCACTGCTCGAGGTCGCGGCCGAAGTGCGCCGCCACCGCCGCCACCCGCACGGGTCTCAGCCCACGGTCGGCGCGGGGCCGGCGGCGGCCAGCGCGAGCTCGCGGTCCAGGCCGGCCCGGGGCGCGCCGGCCAGCCGGGCGGCGACGTGGTCGGCCAGGTGCTCCGCGTCCCGCCCCACCCCGGAGAACCGTCCCGACCCCCAGGTGTGCAGCCACGGCAGCCCCAGCACCGACAGCCCGGGCACGCTGGTCACCCCGCGCACGTGGGTCGGGTACCCGCGCCCGTCGAAGGCCGGCAGCCGCACCCAGCTCCAGTCACTGGTGAAGCCGATGCACCAGACGACGGCAGCGATCCGCGAGGCGTCCAGCGTCGTCGGCGCGTCCGGCCCGGGCGCCCACACCGGCGTGTACCGGGCCTCCTCGGGCGCGTCGATGCCCTCCGCGGCGATGAACCGGTCGACGGCGTCGAGCACGTCCTGGTTGACCCGGTCGGCCGAGTCGAGGTTGGCCGCGAGGTCGTCGGCGAAGGTGAGCGTGGCGCCGGAGAGCTCCCGCAGCACGCCGTAGAGCCGCATCCCGTCGCGGGCGAAGGCGCGCAGGTCGATGTCGCGCCCGCCGTCGCGGCCGGTGACGTAGTGGTTGGTGCCCAGCCGGGCGGCCTCGCCGTCGCGGTGCTCGGTCACCGGCATGTCGTAGTGGCCCATGTCCGACAGCCACGCGACGACGTCGCGCCCGCGGTAGGAGCGGGCGACGCGCGGCGCCCGGCCCACCGCCAGGTGCACCCGGCGCCCGGCCAGGTGCAGGTCCTCGGCGATCTGCGCGCCCGACTGCCCGGTGCCCACCACGAGCACCTCGCCGTCGGGCAGCCGGTCCGGGGAGCGGTACTCCGCCGAGTGCACCTGGACGACGTGCCCCGGCAGCTGGGACGCCCAGCCGGGGACGACGGGCCGGTGGTAGCCGCCGGTGGCCAGCACGACGTGCTCCGCGGTGAGCGGGCCGGCCGTCGTCGTCAGGGTGAAGCCGCCGCCGGGTGCGGCGTCGAGCCGCTCGACGGCGGTGCGCTCGAGCACCGGCGGGTCGAAGGACGCGGCGTAGCCGCGGACGTAGGCGACGATCTCGTCCCTGACCATGAACCCGTCGGGGTCGTCGCCGCGGTAGGGCCAGCCGGGCAGCCGGCACTGCCAGTTGGGCGTGACCAGGCAGAACGTGTCCCAGCGGGCGTCGGACCACTCGTGCGCGACGGTGTCCCGCTCCAGGACGACGTGCTCGATCCCGCGCCGCCGCAGGTGCCACGACATCGACAGCCCGGCCTGTCCCCCGCCGACGACGGCGACCGGCACCGACGACGGGAACGGGACGCGGGCCGTCCCCCAGCTGGTGCGCTCAGACACCGGCGAGCACCCCGTAGGCGTCGGGACGGCGGTCCCGCAGGTGGCCCATCGAGCGGCGGGCGCCGTCGAGCAGCGCTCGGACGTCGACGTC
Source organism: Geodermatophilus nigrescens (assembly GCF_900129495.1). Lineage (GTDB taxonomy): Bacteria > Actinomycetota > Actinomycetes > Mycobacteriales > Geodermatophilaceae > Geodermatophilus > Geodermatophilus nigrescens. The sequence continues at coordinate 63,576 of NZ_FQVX01000003.1, read as the reverse complement.
GGCCACGGCGGTGCCCTCGCCGACGCCGGTGGTGGCCAGCACGTCGCCGCCGGGGCCGACCACCTTCGCGCTGGCCACGAAGCGCAGCGAGCCGAAGGTGCCGGACTGGTTGGCCGACACCCACACCACCTGGTTCTCCAGCGCGCGGGCCTGGTCGAACAGGTCGAAGCGGCGGGTCCAGCGGTCGGCGGCGAGGTCGGGGCTGGTGGCGGTGCGCGCGGCCGGCCAGGCGGACATGCAGACGACGACCTCGGCGCCGTCGAGCGCGAGGGTGCGGGCGGCCTCGGGGAAGGCCTTGTCGTAGCAGATGAGCATGCCGATCCGGCCGACCGGCGAGTCGAAGGCGCGGAACCCCTCGCCCGCCGCGTAGCTGGCGTTCTCGCCCAGCGGCTGGTGGACCTTGCGGTGCACGCCGAGGACGCCGTCGCCGGTGACCGCGACGGCGGTGTTGTAGCGGGAGGTGCCGTCGGACTCGCAGAACCCGGCGGTGACCACCATGTCGCCGGCGAGCTGGGCGAGCAGCGCCACCTCGGGGCCGTCGACCTCCAGCGCCGGCGGCAGGTCCGGCGTCCCGCCACCGCTCAGGTCGGCGAGGTAGCCGCCGAGGGTGGCCTCGGGCAGGGCGAGCAGCTCGACGCCGCGGGCGCGGGCGTCCTCGATGAGCCGCCCGATGCGGGCGAAGGCGGCCTCCAGGTCGCGCCCGAAGGGCGCGGCGACCGCGGCGAGGGTGGTCACGCTGCTTCTCCTGTGGCTGGGCCGAGTCCGGTGACGGACCCGGGGAGGGCGGGGGTGAGTGAGCCGTCCGGCCAGCGCAGCCGCACGCCCGAGCCGGGGACGAGCTCCCCGCAGACGGCGGTGGTCGCGGGGCCGGCCGGGGCGACCGGGCGGCCGGGGGCGTCGGCGGTGAGGAAGGCGGTGCCGGGGAAGCAGGTGGCCCAGTCGCCGGTCGTGGCGCCGTCCGGCCGGGGGACGGCGGCGACGTCGAGCACGGCGCCGCAGCCGCTCGCCTCGGCGAGCATGCCGAGGGTGCCGACCAGCCCGGCCATGCTGACGTCCTTGGCGGCCGCGGGGGCGGTGCGGGCGACGACCGACCCCATGAGCTGCAGCTCCGCGCGGGTGCGGCCGCTGGTCGAGTCCCACTGCCGGCCGGTGTGCCCGCGCCGCCAGCCGCCGCCGAGGTCGGCGGTGAGCGAGACCGCGTGCCCGGGGCGCCCGCCGCCGGCGGGCACGGGTCGGTCGGTGCGGCCGAGGGCGGTGACGCCCAGCGCGGCCGGGACGCCGACCTGGGTGTGCCCGCCGAGCACCGGCACGCCCCACGCGTCCGCGGCCGCGCGGAGCCCGGCGAGCACCCGGGCGACGAACGAGGCGTCCCGCCCGGCGACGGCGTCGAGCAGCCCGAGGGGTGCGGCGCCCATGGCGGAGAGGTCGTTGACGTTGACCAGCACGCCGCACCAGCCGGCCCACGCGGGGTCGCGCTCGACCATCGACGGCAGGATCGCGTCGCACGCGGCGACGACGTCGGTGCCGGGCACCGGGGCGCCGTCGTCGCCGACGAAGCCGGATCCGCCCAGGTGCAGGCCGGCCAGCAGCCCGCCGAGCGGCGCCTTGGTCGCCTGCACGAGCGCCGTCAGCCGGCCGACCGGCCAGGTGACCGTGGTGTGCGGCGCCCCGCCGACCTCCGCCGCCCCGGTGACCCGCCAGCCGAGCCGGGTGAACAGCCGCAGGTACCGGTCCTGCACGGTGGCGTCGAAGCGCAGCGCCCCGGCGGCCTCGGCGTGCGCGCAGGCGGCGGCGACCAGCGCGGCGCCCGTGCCGTGCGGCGCGCCCGGCCGGACGACGAGCCGGGAGCCGGTCCACCAGCCGACGTCGGGGGCGCCGGGATCCGCAGGGCCGAGCCGGACGCCGCCGAGCACCGTCCCGTCGGTTCCACGTGCAACCAGGGTGACCGCGCGCGGGTCGTCGTCGGCGCCGTCGAGGTCGGTGCCCACGAACAGGCCCTGCTCCTCGACGAAGGCCGCGTGGCGCAGCGCCCGGTGCGCGGCGGCGCCGTCGGGCCCGGCCTCCTCCACCCGCCACGGCGGCGCGGGCGCGGCGAGCCGGTGGTCGACGAGCAGCACGCTGCGCTCGAGGCTGGCGAGCTCCTGCGGGCTCAGCACGGTCCTCATGCCGCCGTCCTCACGCGCCGGCCGCCGACAGCGCGGAGCAGGCGCCGCAGGCCGCGCAGCCGGCGCTCTGGTCGGCGCCGCGCATCGAGCGGGCGCGCAGGCCGGCGGCCACCCGGCGGGTCACGTCGTCGAGGACGAGCGGGTCGGGCGCTCCGACGCCGTCGGCCACCGCGAGCGTCCCGGCCAGCGGCCGGTAGGGGACGACGAACGGGTAGACGCCGCGGTCGGCGAGCCGCAGCGCGCCGGCGACCAGCTCGTCGGGGTCCTCGCCGAGGCCGACGAGCAGGTAGGTGGAGACCCGGTTGCGGCCGAAGACGCGTACCGCCTCGTCCCATGCCGCGTCGTACTGGGCCATCGGCACGGTGGCCTTGCCGGGCATCCAGCGGCGCCGGACGTCGTCGTCGAGGCTCTCGACGTGGATGCCGATGGCGGTGGCGCCGGCGTCCCGGAGCTCCTGGATGGCGTCGAGGTCCCCGGGTGCGGGCGGCTCGCACTGCACCTGGACGGGCAGTCCGGGGACGGCGGCGGTCACCGCCCGCACGCAGCGGGCGAGGTGGCGGGCGCCGCGGTCGCGGCCGTTGGTGGTGCCGGTGGTCATCACCACCTGCCGGACGCCGTCGAGCCGGACGGCGGCCTCCGCGACCTCCGCGAGCTGCGCCGGCGACTTGACCGCGGTGGTGGAGCCCGCGGCCAGCGACGCCTCGATCGCGCAGAACCGGCAGCGCTGGTCCTCGGCGTAGCGGACGCAGGTCTGCACCACGGTGGTGGCGAGGACGTCGCGGCCGTGCAGCCGGGCGATCTGCTCGTAGGGGACGCCGTCGGTGGTGGTGAGGTCGTAGAAGGCGGGCCGGCGCACCGGCGTCGCCTCCAGGCCCAGGTCGGCGCCGTCGAGCAGCAGCCGGCCGCCGCTGATCGAGTACGGGCTGTCCGGGTTGACCGGCAGCGCCGTCGGGACGCCGTCGAGGAGCACGTGCCCGTCGTCGCTGGGCCCGGCGCCGGCGCGGCGGGAGACGGGGGCGTCGACGCGGACCCCGAGGACAGCGACGTCCACGCGGGTGCCCACCCGCGTCGGAGCGCGTCCGGGAGCCGCGGTCCCCGGGGCCGCCGTCATCAGAGGTTGTAGGTGGAGTTGATGATCGCGCCCTTGCGCGCGTAGTGGATCAGCGCGTCCTGGACGTCGAGCGGGTGGCAGGGGATGCAGCCGGCGATGAGGTCCTCCTCGCGCAGGCCGTGGAGTGAGAGGCCGAAGCGGCAGACGTAGACCGTGCCGCCCTCCTCGATGAACCGCTCGATCTGGGTGTTGATGTTGTGCTCGCCCGGGAAGGCGGAGTCGCCGGTGGTGGGGAAGCCGCGGGTGGCCATCGCGTTCATGGCGGCCGGGCCGTAGAAGTAGAGGACCGACTCGTAGCCCTTGCGCAGCGCCCGCAGCGCCTGGAGGCACGCGACGAAGCTGACCGAGGACTCGTGCGCGATGCCGTGCACGAGCGTGAAGTACGACTCGCCCTCGCCGGCCTGGTAGTCCGGGAAGATCTTGGTCGAGCCGTAGAGGTTGCTGCCCGGCGGGAGCGAGGGGTGCGGGACCTCGGCGAGGCTGGCCTGCTGGGCTGCCTTCAGGTCCTCGTCGGAGATGAGCGGCGTGCCGGTGGTGGCGGGCAGGGTCTGGGTCACGGTCGTGCCTTCCTTCTCGAGGGGATCAGCCGAGGCCGTGGAGGGCCTCGAAGTTGCGGCGGAAGAAGAGGTCGGCGAGCTCGCCGTCGCCGGTGGCCGCGGCCAGCCGGGCGGACTCGCCCTCGAAGTCGCCCCAGGGCTGGTCGGAGGCGAACAGGACGCGGTCGGCGCCGGTGCCGTGGCGCTCGATCTCCCGGGCGAACCAGCGCGGAGCGAAGCCGATGGCCCAGCTGGTGTCGGTGTAGACGCGCTTGCCCTCGGCCACCCAGGCGAAGAAGCGCTGTCCGATGAGCTTGATGTGGCCGCTCATCCCGCCGCCCATGTGCACGAGGTGGACGGCGACGTCGTCGGCGTAGCGGTCGACCAGCGTGCCGACCTCGTCGAGGTCGCTGGCCGCGCCGGGGCTGGTGTGCACGTGGACGACGAGGCCGTGCTCGCGGGCCGCGCCGAAGATCGCGTCGAGCTGCGGGCGGCAGGCGTCGTCGCCGGCCCGGCCGCCGAGCAGGAAGGAGAGCTTGAGGGCCCGGACGCCCGGCTCGCCGGCCAGCGCCAGCGCCTTCTCGGTGGCGGCAGCGTCCTGCGGGCGGGGGCTGGTCCAGAGCCCGGCGACGACGCGGTCGTCGCGCTGGGCCGCCTCGACGACGAGGTCGTTCAGCGCGAACGACGTCGTCGGGTCGGGGACGCCGTAGTTCGGGATGACGAGCGCGCGCTCGGTGCCCTCGCGGTCGAGGTCGGCGAGCAGCTCGTCGATCGTGGCGCGGGCGGTGGTGTCGGGGTTGACCGGCGGGCCGCCGTAGAACGGGTGCGCGGGGAGGACGCCGAGGTGGCGGTGCGCGTCGTGCACCCGCCAGCGGGTCGGCGTCGTCATGGCGATGACCCTGGCGGCCTCCCGTTGCCCCCTGGTGACGTCCGGAACGAGTTCTCGTTTCCGGATCGAGCGCGCCGCTGACCTGCTGTTCCGGGTCTGTTGCCGGACCCGCACGGGCCGTCGTCACCCGGGTTGCCGGGGTTCCTCGCGCACTGCCGGTCCTGCAGCGCCGTCAACGCAGGAGGAACACCGGCAGTGCGGCCCCATCCGCCGTTCGCGCGCGGAAGGCAGGGGCCAAGAGCGCTACGAAGGCCCTCAGCTGGCCGGGGACACCGAGCTCATGTTGAAGTCCGGCACCCGGACCGGCGGCATCGCGGCGCGGGTGAACCAGTCGTTCCACTCGCGCGGCAGCGTCCGCTCGGTGCGGCCCGCCTCGGAGATCCGCCCGAGCAGGTCCACCGGCGACTCGTTCCACCGGAAGTTGTTCACCGCGCCGGTCACCTCGCCGCCCTCGACGAGGAAGACGCCGTCGCGGGTGAGCCCGGTCAGCAGCAGCGTCTGCGGGTCGACCTCGCGGATGTACCAGAGCGTGGTGAGCAGCAGGCCGCGGTCGGTGGCGCCCACCATGTCGTCCAGCGACGCCGTCGCCTCGGGGGCCTCGAGCACCAGGTTGTCGACGGCGGCCACGGCCGGCGCGGTGGTCTTGAGCGCCCAGGCCCGCGGCCGCACCAGGTTGGTGAGCACGCCGTCGCGGATCCAGTCGACCGCCGGCGTCGCCATCCCGTTGTCGAACACGCTCGCCGACCCCGATGACGCGCTGACCACCTGGAACGGCGCGGCCTCCAGGCCGGGCGCGTGCGGGTCGCTGCGCAGGGTCAGCGGGAGCTGGGCCAGCCGGTCGCCGATCCGGTTGCCGCCGCCGGCGCGGGCGAAGACGTTGCGGCCCTCGTCGGCGTCCCGCGCCTCCATCGTCCAGTAGGCGTAGAGCATCAGGTCGCTCACGGCCGACGGCGGCAGCACCGTCTCGTACCGCCCCGCCGGCAGGTCGACGCGGCGCTGCGCCCAGCCGAGCTTGCGCTCGACGTCGGCGGCGAGGTCGGGCACCGACACGTCGCGGAAGTCGCGGGTGCCCACGCCGGCCCACACCGACCGCGAGAAGTCGGTGCTCTTGCCGTTGAGCTCCACCCGGCCGGTGGGCTGGTCGTGCCGCAGCCGCAGGCCGGTCGAGGTGCCCACGTAGGTGGTGGTCAGCGAGTGCTCGGCGTAGCCGAACAGCAGGTCGCCGCGGGAGCGGGCGGCGCCGAAGGCCTCCCCCAGCGCCGGCGCGAACTCGGTGAACACCTCGATGGAGGTCTCCGCCGGGTCGGCGTCCCAGTCCCCCGCGCCCGCCGGCGCCTCCGACACCAGCGGCACCGCGTCCTCGGCGGGACCGGCGTCGCGCGCGGCCTGCTCGCTGGCGGCCACCAGCTCGGCGACGTCGGGCGTGCCGGTGCGCGCCACCGTGCCGGTGGCCATCCCGGCGCCGCCGTCGACGAAGGAGACGACGACGACCTGGCGCGAGCGCATCGCCCCGTTCGTCGTCAGGCTGTTCGACGCCCACCGCAGGTTCGCCTCGGTGCTCTCGACGACGTAGGCCACGCACCCGTCGGCGGTGGAGGCGGCCAGCGCCTGCTCGACGAGCTCCTGCGCGCTCAGCCGGCTCATCGCCCGCCCTCCTGCACCGTGTTGAGGATGGTGACGCCCTCGAAGAGCGCCGCCGGGCAGCCGTGGCTCACCGGCGCGACCTGCCCGGGCTGGGCCTTGCCGCAGTTGAACGCGCCGCCGAGGCGGTAGGTCGAGGGGCCGCCGACGGCGCGCATCGAGCCCCAGAAGTCCGTCGTCGTGGCCTGGTAGGCGACGTCGCGCAGCTGACCGGCCAGCCGGCCGCCCTCGATGCGGTAGAAGCGCTGGCCGGTGAACTGGAAGTTGTAGCGCTGCATGTCGATCGACCAGCTCTTGTCGCCGACGACGTAGATGCCGCGCTCGACCCCGCCGATCAGGCCGTCGAGGTCCGGCCCGTCGTCGGCCGGCTGCAGCGACACGTTGGCCATCCGCTGCACCGGCACGTGCCGCGGCGAGTCGGCGAACGCGCAGCCGTTGGAGCGGTCCATCCCGCCCATCCGCGCGGTGTTGCGGTCGACCTGGTAGCCGACGAGCACGCCGTCGCGGACGATGTCCCAGCGCTGGGCCTCGACGCCCTCGTCGTCCCAGCCGATCGTCGACAGCCCGTGCTCGGCCGTGCGGTCGCCGGTCACGTGCATGAGCTCGGAGCCGTAGCGCAGGCTGCCCAGCCCGTCGGGGGTGGCGAACGAGGTGCCGGCGTAGGCGGCCTCGTAGCCGAGCGCCCGGTCCAGCTCGGTGGCGTGGCCGACCGACTCGTGGATGGTCAGCCACAGGTTGGAGGGGTCGACGACGAGGTCGTGGCGGCCCGGCTCCACCGACGGCGCCTTGGTCTTCTCGCGGAGCAGCCCGGGGATCTCCGCGAGCTCCGCGGCCCAGTCGTAGCGGCCGTCGGTGAGGTACTCCCAGCCGCGGCCGACCGGCGGGGCGATCGTGCGCATGCTCTCGAAGGCGCCGGTGGCGCGGTCGACGGTCAGCGCCGTGAACTCCGGCGCGATGCGCACCCGCTGCTGCCGCGTCCGGGTGCCGGACGTGTCGGCGTAGAACTTCTGCTCCTTGACGTGCATGCAGCCCGACGTCACGTGCTCGACGCCGTCGGCGGCCAGCAGCCGCTCGGACCACTCGGTGAGCAGCGCGGTCTTGTCGGCGTCGGGCACCTCGAACGGGTCGACGTCGTAGGAGGACACCCACGCGCCCTCGTGCGGCGGCTCCGGGGCGAGCTCGACCCGGTCGGTGACCAGCGCCGCGGACACCTGCGCGACGGCGACCGCCTGCTCGGCCAGCCGCACCGCCTCCGCGGCGGTGAGCACGACGCCGGCGGCGAAGCCCCAGGTGCCCTCGTGGACGACGCGCACGGCGAGGCCGAGGTCCTCGCCGTCGGCCAGCGACTCGAGGCGGGCGTCGCGCAGGTTCAGCGACTGCGTGCGGATCCGCTCGACGCGCAGGTCGGCGTGCTCGCAGCCGAGGTCGACCGCGCGGGTGAGCGCCGCCTCGGCGAGCGCGGACAGGGGCAGGGCGAGGAAGGACTCGTCGACGTCCCGGGGCTGCACCACCGCCCCTGTCTACCAGCCGGGCCGCCCCCGCCCCGCCCTCAGTGCAGGAGCCGCTGCCAGTCCGCGGGGACCCGCCCGGCCGGCCCGGGGGCGGGCTGGTCGGCCGGGTGCTCGGTCGGCGGCGCGAGCCGCACGCCGCGCGCGTAGCGCTCGTCGACGTAGTCCCACGCCCAGTCCTCACCGGGCTCGAAGCTCTGCACGACCCGGTGCCCGGTGGCCGCCGCGTGGGCCGACGCGTGCTGCGACGGCGAGGAGTCGCAGCAGCCCACGTGGCCGCAGGCGGCGCACCGGCGCAGGTGGAACCACCAGCCGCCGGTCGCGTCGCACTCCACGCAGCCGGTGCCGCTCGGCGGGACGTCCGGGTCGATCTGCTCCATCGGGTCCTCCTGTCGGGGTGCGGCTCAGACCTGGTCCTGGCCGCCGTCGAGAACGAGCTCGCTGCCGGTCATGAAGCTGCTCTGGTCCGACGCCAGGAACAAGGCCCCGGCGGCGATCTCCTCGGGCCGGGCCAGCCGGCGCAGCGGGATGCCCGCCGCCATCCCCTCGACCATCGCGTCGGCGGCGGCGTCGTCCGGGGCCAGGCCGCGCAGGCCCGGCGTCGCCGTCGACCCGGGCACCAGGGTGTTCACCCGGATGCCGCGGCCGGCCAGCTCGACCGCCCAGGTGCGGGCGAGCTGGTGGATCGCCGCCTTCGACGCCGCGTAGAGGCCGAACGCCGGGGTGCCGTGCAGGGTCGCCGTCGAGCCGGTGAGCACGACCGACGCGCCGTCGTTGAGCAGCGGCAGCGCGCCCTGCACGGTGAAGACCGTGCCGCGGACGTTGCGGTCGAAGGTGTCCGCGTAGTGCTGCGGGGTGATCTCACCGAGCGCGGCGAACTCGCCGCCGCCGGCGTTGGCGAGGACGACGTCGAGGCCGCGCCCGGCCGCGGCGATCGTCTCGAAGAGCCGGTCGAGGTCGGCCTGCTCGGCGACGTCCCCCGGCACGCCCACCGCGCCGTGCCCGATGCCCTCCACCGCCTCGTCGAGCGCGTCCTTGCGGCGCCCCGTCACGAAGACCTGCGCACCCTCCGCCGCGAACCGCCGCGCCGCGGCCAGTCCGATGCCCGAGGTGGCGCCGGTGACCAGCGCCGTCCTGCCGTCCAGCTGTCCCATCGTTGGTCCCTCCCGTGTCGTGGTGTGCGCCCGGGAGAGCTCGCATGACATGTCACGCATTCCGCCGGCGGACGGGGACGCCGGCCGACGCCCCCGCCCTGCGTCAGGCGTCGAGCACGGTCCAGAGCCGGGCGATGCGGCCGTCCGCGACCTGGGCGACGTCGAGACCGCCGAGCACCGGCTCCGCACCCGGCGGGCCGAGGCGCCACGGCCGCATCCCCAGGTCACCGACCCCGCGGAAGGGCCCGGCCGGGGTGAAGACGAGGCCCGGCCCCTGCGCCAGCAGCCCGGTGACCGTGGCCGCCAGGTCCTCGCGCCCGCGCGCCGTGCGGCCGTCGTCGGTGAAGACGACGTCGTCGGTGAACACGTCGGCGATCGCCGCCGCCCGTCGCTGCGGGTCCGGCTCGTTGAAGACCTCCTGCAGCATCCGCTCCAGGAGCTCCTCCGCCCCGGCCATCAGTCGGTGCCGAGGACGCCGCGCAGGAACGCGATGCCCTGCTCGATCGCCGCCTGCGCGGCGAACGTGTGCCGCAGCGGGTTGAGGCCGACGAAGTCGTGGATGATCCCGCCGTAGCGGACGGCGGTGACCGGGACGTCGGCCGCCCGCAACCTGGCGGCGTAGGCCTCGCCCTCGTCGCGCAGCACGTCGGCCTCGGCCACGATCACCAGCGCCTGGGGCAGCCCGGCGAGGTCCTCGGTCGAGGCCCGCAGCGGCGAGGCGGTGATCTCCGCGCGCTGCGCCTCGTCGGTCGTGTACTGGTCCCAGAACCAGCGCATGCCCTCGCGGGCGAGGAAGTACCCCTCGGCGAACTGCTCGTAGGAGCCGGTGTCGAACGACGCGTCGGTGACCGGGTAGTAGAGGAGCTGCCCCCGGAACTCCACCCCGCCGCGCTGCTTGGCGAGGATCGTGGCGACCGTGGCCATGTTGCCGCCCACCGAGTCGCCGGCGACGGCGAGGCGGGAGGCGTCGAGCCAGTGCTCCGGGCCGTTCATGGCGATCCAGTCGGCGACGGCCCAGACCTGCTCGATCTGCGTCGGGTAGCGGTGCTCGGGCGCCAGGTCGTAGTCGGGGAACACGACGGCGGCCTGCACGCCGACGGCGAGCTCGCGCACCAGCCGGTCGTGGGTGACGGGGCCGCCGAAGACCCAGCCCAGGCCGTGCACGTAGAGGACGACGGGCAGCGGCCCGGTGGCGCCCCGCGGCCGGACGATGCGCACCCGCACCTCGCCGGTCGGGCCGCCGGGGACGGTGAGGTCCTCGACGTCGGCGGGCGCGAGGACCGGCGGCGGGTCGGTCTGCACCGCGACGGCGATCTCGCGACCCTTCTCCGGGGCCAGCTGGTAGAGGAACGGCGGGGTCGAGTTGGCGTCGGCGAACGCCTGCGCGGCGGTCTCGAGGACGGGCGGGACGGGCTCGGACATGGTTGCCTCTCGGCTCGAGGACGACGGATCGCGGTCCGGGGTCGACGCTGACGGGGCCGCCGTCCGGCAAATTACATGACATGTCACGCAATGGGGAGGGCCGGTGCTCACCGACGAGCAGCAGGAGACCTGGTTCGCCTACATGCGGGTGTCGCTGCGGCTGGCCTACGAGATGAACCACCAGCTGCAGACCGACAGCGGCCTGTCCCTCGCCGACTACGACGTCCTCAACGCCCTCGCCGACTCCCCTGGCCGGCGGCTCCAGACCAGCGCCCTGGCCACCCGCATCTCCTGGGAGCGCAGCCGGCTGTCCCACCACCTCAAGCGGATGGGCGGGCGCGGCCTGGTGGAGCAGGCCCCCTCGGCGCAGGACCGGCGGGCCACCGACGCCGTCCTCACCGACGCCGGGCTCGCCGCGCTGCGCGCCGCCACGCCGGGCCACGCCGCGCTCGTCCGCCGGCTGTTCTTCGACGGGCTGGACCCGGCCCAGCTCCCGGCGCTGCGCGCGGCCCTGGAGGCCGTGCACGAGCAGGTGGTCGAGCACGGCACCCTGCCCCGGCCGGCGGCGCACCAGCACCGGCTGCCCGGGTTGCAGACCGGCGGGTGACGGGTAGCGGGGAGCCATGGCCGACCCCGCGGACGACGTCACGCTGACCTTCGGCGGCAACGCGACGACGCTGCTGCGGCTCGGCGGCTTCACGCTGCTCACCGACCCGAACTTCATCGGCCGCGGGCAGCGCGTCTACCTCGGCAAGGGCCTGTTCGCCAAGCGGCTGACCGACCCGGCGCTGCTGCCCGACGACCTGCCCGACCTCGACGCCGTCCTGCTCTCCCACCTGCACGGCGACCACTGGGACCGGATCGCCTACGCGAGCATCGACACGGCCACGCCGGTCGTCACCACGCAGGCCGCCGCCCGGACGCTCGCCTCGCGGGGCTTCTCCGCCACGGCGGACCTGCGCCCCTGGCAGGTGCACGAGCTCGCCCGCGGCGAGGAGACGCTGCGGATCACCTCGGTGCCCGGCGAGCACGGCCCGGGAGTGCTCGCGCGCGTGCTGCCACCGGTCATGGGCAGCGTGCTGGAGCTGCTGCGCGGCGGCGAGGTCACCTGGCGGGGCTACGTCACCGGGGACACGCTCTTCCGCCCGTACCTGGCGGAGGTGCTGCAGCGCTGCGGGCCGCTCGACGTCGTCGTCCCCCACCTCGGCGGGACGAAGGCGCTGGGCTTCACGGTGACGATGGACGGCCGGCAGGGCGCCGACCTGGTGGAGCTGTTGCGGCCGCCGGTCACGGTGCCGGTGCACTACGACGACTACGACCGGTTCGCCTCGCCGCTCGGCGACTTCGTGCGGGAGGTCGCCGAGCGGCGGGCGCCCGGGGAGGTGCGGGTGGTGCAGCGCGGGGAGACGATCTCGCTGCGCGCCTGACGCGGCGCCCCCGCGCCCGGCCGCTCAGCGCGCCAGCACCTCGTCGAGGCGCTCGTAGCCCTGGACGACGCCGACCTCCATGCCGCTGGCCAGCATCGCGTCGCGGTCGGCGAAGGAGTCGCACAGCGACGTCGAGGTCAGCCGGGTGCGACCGTCGCCGAGGTCCTCCAGCACGAGCTTCTCCAGCGCGACGCCGTCGGGCATGCCCTCGAAGGTGAAGGTCTGCACGATCCGCTCGTCGGGGCGGACCTCGTGGAAGGAGCCGTGGAAGGCGTACTCGCCGTTCGCGTCGCTGTGCACGTAGCGGTAGGAGCCGCCGGTGCGGCAGTCGTAGTGGTCGATGCGCATCTCCAGCCCGCGCGGGCCGAGCCACTGCACGACCAGCTCCGGGTCGGTGTGCGCCCGGAACACCTTGGCCGGCGGGGCGTCGAACTCGCGGGTGATGCGGATGAGCGGGACGTCGGGGTCGGCGGCGATCCGGGTCTCGCGCGTGCTGGTGGTCATGACGGGTTCCTCTCCTGGGGTGGGTCCTCCGGCATGCCCGCGAGGACGTCGTCGAGGCGGCGGTAGCGCTCCTCGGCCTGCCGCCGGTAGCGCTCGATCCACTTCGTCATCAGGTCGAACACCTCCGCCTCCAGGTGCACCGGGCGGCGCTGCGCCTCCCGGCTCCGGCTCACCAGGCCGGCGTCCTCGAGCACCCGCAGGTGCTTGGAGACCGCCTGCACGGTGACGTCGTAGGGGGCGGCGAGCTCGCCGACCGTCGCGTCGCCGACCGCGAGCCGGGCGACCATGTCGCGCCGCGTCGGGTCGGCCAGCGCCGCGAACACCCGGGAGAGCGGATCTGCCGCCACCTCTCGACCTCCTCGTTCAACCAAGTGGTTGCAGACGACGGTAGGACCGTCCGCTCACGTTGTCAACCATCCGGTTGAGGAGGCCCAGGAGCCCGGTGGGTGGTCCGGGAGCGCGAGGTCGGCGACGACGCCGCAGTGGTCGCTCGCCCACACGCCGCCGACGGGCTCGTCGAGCACCCGGGCGCACGCGGTGACCTGCAGCGTCGGCCCGTGGACGCCGGCGCGCACCAGCACCCAGTCGATCCGCCGGCCGACGGCGGTGGCCACCTCGCCGGCCCGCACGAGCGGGTTGCGCGCGTCGAAGGTGAGCCCGGGGTCGCCGGGGTGCAGCGTCTCCCAGGCGTCCTGGTAGCAGACGCTCGTGCCGTCGAGCGACCGGCGGCCGCGCCAGAACTGCATGCTCGCGGCGTCGGGGGTGGCGTCGCAGTCGCCGAGCACCACCACGTGGTCGGCGGTGCCGGCGAGCCGCTCCAGCGTGCGCGCGGCGGCCAGGGCCTGCTGCTCCCGCTCGGCCTCGTAGTCGAACTGCCAGCTCGGCTTGTGGTGGGCAACCAGGGTGCGGCCCACCGCGGTGTCCACCTCGACGACGAGCGTGGCGCACCAGGCGAAGTCGCGGGCCCGCTCGGTGCGGCGCTGGTCGACCTCCTCGACCACCCGGTGCGGCGCGCGGGTGGCCAGCACCCCGCCGACGCCGTCGTCGGCCGCCCGCGAGAACGGGGTGACGGTGTAGCCGGACCCGAGGAGCTCCTCCACCGTGCCGCCCGCGACCGGCACCTCCTGCAGCGCGACGACGTCGGCGTCCAGCCGGCGCAGCGTCTCCCCGGTCAGCGCGCTGCGCCGTCGCCAGTCCGGGTTGGCCGGGCCGAGGACGTTCATGGTCAGGACCCGCAGCGACGCCGCCATGCCTCCGCAGTCAACCCGGGCGGGCGCCCGCCCTCCAGCCCCCGTCGCACGCCGGTCCTCCCCGGGTCCTCCCCCGGTCGGACGGCGGGCGGTCCCGCGGATCGTCCCGGCGGCCGACGCGCGCAGCGACCTGCGCGGACGACGCTCGTCCCGCCACCACGACGGTGGCCGAACGGGAGGAGGTCCGCGGTGCGCGGGACGGTCGGAGCGGTGCTCGGCGGGGCGGTCGCGGTGGCGGCGACGGCGGTGGCCGGGGTGCTGGTGGCGATGCCGGCGGGCGTGCACGGCGCCGGGGCGGTGCTGGCCGAGCTGCAGGGGCACACGGAGACGACCTCCCGCGACGACGCGGCGCGCGCCCCCGAGGGCTCGGTGCCGTTCTGGACCCGCTCGGTCGGGACCGACGTGACCGTCGTCCGGCCGGGCGAGGCGTACGGCGAGGACGACGGCAGCGTGCGCGCGGACATGGCGCTCGCGGCCGGGACGACGGCGCCCGGGTCGTGCACCCCGCTGGCGCACCCCGGCATGCCGTGGGACGGCGGCGGCTCCTGGCCCGACCTGACCGGCGAGCAGGCGCTGCTGTGCGACGGCTGGGTCACCGTCGTCGTCGACGGCCACCTCTACGCCTGGACGGGACCCGCCCCGCATGCCTGACCGGCGTCCTCCGGTCCTGGCGCACCTGCGCGGGTCCTGGCTCACCGCAGCGCCTCCTGGCTCACCGCAGCGCCTCCTGGCTCATCTCCGGCGGTGAGCCAGGACGCCGCACGATCAGGCGGCCTGATCGTGCGGGGTCAGCCGGCCAGGCGCGCCGCCCGGACGGCCACCTCGGCGCGCAGCGCGCCGGCGTCGACGGTGGAGACCGCCCCCTCGGCGACCACCTGGCGCCCGCCCACCCACACGTCGCGCACCTGCCGCGAGACGCCCGACCAGACCAGGTGGGTGAGCAGGTCGGCCGGGTCGCCGACGGGCTCGAAGCCCAGGTCGCCGGTGTCGACGTGCACCAGGTCCGCGCGCCGACCGGCCTCCACCTGCCCGAGGTCGGGCCGGCCGATCGCGTCGGCGGCCCCGCCGGTGGCCAGCCAGAACGCCTCGGCCGCGGTCAGCGCGAGGGCCGACCGCTCGCGCAGCCGCGCCAGCGAGGCCGCCAGCCGCACGTCGGCGAGCAGGTCCAGCCCGTCGTTGGACGCCGGCCCGTCGGTGCCCAGGCCCACCCGGAGGCCGCGGTCGAGCATGTCCCGCAGCCGCGCGACGCCGCTGGCGAGCTTGGCGTTGCTGGCCGGGCAGTGCGCGACGGCGACGTCGTACTCGCGCCACAGCTCGAGGTCGCCGTCGTCCATGTGCACGCAGTGCGCGGCGAGCACCCGGCCGCCGAGGACGTCGTGGGCGGCCAGCAGCGCGGGCACCGACAGCCCGTGCTCGGCGAGCAGGTCGGCGCCCTCGGTCGCGGTCTCGGCCGCGTGCAGGTGCAGCAGCATCCCGTGCTCACGGGCCAGCTCGGCCGCGCGGCGCAGCAGGGGCAGCGGCACGGTGTAGGCCGCGTGCGGGCCGAGGCCGTACTCGACGCTGCCGTCGTCGGGCACCCCCCGCGCGAGCTCCACCGCGGCGGCCAGCTGCTCCTCCAGCGGCGGCATGCCGGGCAGCGGAACCATCGGCGCGGCGATCACCGCCCGCGCGCCGGTGGCGCCGACCGCCGCGGCGATCCGCGCGGGCTCGAAGTACATCTCGACGCTGGTGGTCACCCCGCCGCGCAGCATCTCCGCCGATGCGGCGGTCATCGCCACCTCGACGTCGTCGGGGGTCAGCCGGGCCTCGCGCGGCCACATCACCTCGCGCAGCCAGCGGTCCAGCGGCAGCCCCTCGCCCTGCCCGCGGAACAGCACCATCGGCGCGTGCGAGTGGCTGTTGACCAGCCCGGGCACGAGCAGGCCGGGCAGTGCGACCACCTCGGCATCGCCGGCCGGCGGGGCGTCGGCGGCCGTTCCGGCCCACGCGATCCGGCCGTCCTCGACGTCGACGACGGCGTCCGGGACGACGGTGCCGGCCCGGTCCCCCACGATCACGGCCCGGGCGGTGAGTCGCTGGCGCATGGCGGAACGCTAGCCCCACCGGCCCCCGTGGTCCGGCAGCGTCCGGGCGACCCCCCGGGAGCCCCTCTACCGTGGTCGCATGTCGTTCCTCGCCGCCGCGTCCTCCGACCAGGGCGGGATCACCGGCTGGCTGCTCCAGCTGGTCGAGACCCTCGGGCCCCTCGGCGTCGGGTTCTCCATCCTGCTGGAGACGGTCATCCCGCCGATCCCCAGCGAGGCCGTGCTCGGCCTGGCCGGCGTGCTGATCAACAGCGGCGAGATGTCGATCGTGCCGGTCATCCTCTTCGCCACCCTGGGCTCGATCCTGGGGGCGATCTTCTTCTACTACGTCGGCCGGGCGCTCGGCCCTCGCCGCTCGCACGCCTTCCTCGACCGGCTGCCGCTGGTGGAGACCGCCGACGTCGACCGGACCTTCGCCTGGTTCGAGCGGCACGGCCGCTCGGCGGTGTTCTTCGGCCGCATGGTCCCGATCGTGCGCAGCTTCATCTCCGTGCCGGCCGGCGTCGTCCGGATGCCATTCCTCCAGTTCGTCCTCTACTCCGCCGCGGGCAGCCTGATCTGGAACAGCCTGCTGGTGACCCTCGGCGTCGTCGCGGGCGACTTCATCCAGGACAACCTCAAGTACTTCGACTACCTGGTCGCGGCCGTGGTCGTCCTGGGCGTGGGCTGGCTGGTCTACAAGCGGGTCAAGGACATCCGCCACCACCGCCGCCGGCAGACCACCGCCGGCCGCACCGAACCCGGCCGCCCCGGGGACACCGGCGACAGCACGACGGCGTGACCTCCCGGCCCGACGTCGTCGCGTTCGACGTCAACGAGACGCTGCTCGACCTCGCGCCGGTCGCCGCCGCGCTGGTCGAGCACGGGCAGCCCGAGGGCCTGCTGCCCACGGTCTTCGCCCGCACGCTGCACACCGGCACGGCGGCCACGGTCGCCGGGCTCCGGGTGCCCTTCCGCGCGGCCTTCGAGTCGGCCCTGGCGCAGCTGACCGACCTCTCCGAGCGCGACCGCGGCCGCGTCGCCGACAGCTTCCTGGAGCTCTCGCCGCACCCCGACGTCGAGCCCGCGCTGCGGCGGCTGGCGGAGGCCGGGGTGCGGGTGGTGACGCTGTCGCACGGGTCGCCGGGCGTGGCCGAGGCCGGGCTGGAGCGCGGCGGGATCACGCCGCTGGTGGAGCGCACGCTGACCAGCGAGACGGTGCAGGCATGGAAGCCCTCCCGGGAGGCGTACGTGTGGGCGGCCGGCGTCTGCGGGGTGGCGCCCGCGCGCATGGCGCTGGTGGCCGCGCACGCGTGGGACGTCCACGGCGCGGAGCGGGCGGGCCTGACCGGCGCCTGGTTCCCGCGCGCCGAGCGCGTCTGGGCGCCGGCGCTCCCCGCCCCCTCGGTGGTGGCCGCCGACCTCGCCGGGGCGGTCGACGCGCTGCTCGCGCGGTGAGCCCGCCGGTCCTCGTCGACACCCCGCTCGGCCCGGCCGCGGTACGCACCGCCGGCCCGGGCTCCGCCGCCGGCCCGGGGTCCGCCGTCGGCACGCTGGTGCTGGGGCACGGTGCGGGCGGCGCGACGGACGGGCCCGACCTGCTCGCCGTCACGGCCGCGGCGGCCGCGGCCGGCTGGCGGGTGCTGCGGGTGGACCAGCCGTGGCGGGTGGCCGGCAAGCGGATCGCGCCGGCACCCCCGCAGCTCGACGTCGCCTGGACCGCGGTGCTCGAGGCGCTGCGCAGCGGGGGCGTGCTGACCGGGCCGCTGGTGGTCGGCGGCCGCAGCGCGGGGGCGCGGGTGGCCTGCCGGACCGCGGCGACGCTCGGTGCCGACGGCGTGCTGGCGCTGGCCTTCCCGCTGCACCCGCCGGGCCGGCCCGAGCGCAGCCGGGCCGACGAGCTGCGGGCGGCCGGCGTGCCGCTCGCCGTGGTGCAGGGCGGGACCGACGCGATGGGCCGGCCGGAGGAGGTCGCCGCCGCGCTGGCGGGCGTGCCGGCGGCGTCGGTGCACGCGGTGCCGGGCGACCACTCGCTCGGGAAGGCCCCCGATGCGGTGGCCGCGGCGGCGCTCGCCTGGCTGGAGCAGCTGCCCCTCAGGTGTTGATCATCGGACGGTCGCCGCTCGCCGCGGCGTGTCCGCGCGTGTCGGCGGCAACGAGCCGATGATCAACTTGAGCGGGCGCCCCTCCTCGAGTCGATCATCGGATGCGTGCACGGGACACGCGCCGGCACGCCGGCCGGCCGTGCACGCATCCGATGATCACGAGCGCGCGGCGGCCTCAGCGGCGGCGCCGCCGGAACGCCAGCACCACGAGCAGCAGCACCGCCGCCACCGCGGCCCCGGGCGCCGCGTAGCGCGCCATCGCGGCCCCGCCGGCGACCTCCAGCAGGTCGATCGGCTCGGGCTCGGCGGCCGGCTGCGGCCGGGGCGCGGCGGACGGGGTGCTCCGCGGCGGGGCGCCGGTGGCCGGGCGGCCGGGAGGAGCCGTGTTGCCCGACGGCGGCGCGCTGGGCGCCCGGCCGGCGGACGGCGCGGCGGGCGTCCCGCCCGAGGACGGGGCGGTGTCCGACGACGCCGGGGCGGTGTCCGACGTCGCCGGCGCGGTGTCGGCGACCGCGGGCACCGGCGCGGTGTCCGTGGCGCCCACCGGGGTGATCGGCCGGGTGGGCGGGTTGGCCGCCGCGGTGTCGGCGTCGGCCGTCAGCGAGTCGGTGGCCGACGCGGCGGCCTCGCGGGCCTTCGTGCCGGCCGAGCGCACGGCCTCGGCCACGGCGTTGTCCCCCGGGGTCTGCTCGACCGACTGGGCGACCTCCTCCGCGACGCCGGTGGCGGTCGCGGCGGCCCCCGCGACGGCCCCCGTGGCGGCGCTCCCGGCCCGGTCGGCGTCGCCCTGGGCGTCGCCCTCGCCGAGCTGGGCGGCGAGCTTGTCGGCGAACTGGCCGAGCAGCTTGTTGCCGACGTCGGTCATGACCCCGCGGCCGAACTGGGCGGGCCGGCCGGTGATGTTGAGGTCGGTGAGCACGTCGACGCGGGTGACCTGGCCCTCGGCGAGCAGCTTCGCGGTGATGGTGGCCGCCGCGGTGCCGTTGCCGCGCTGGTCCTTGCCGCGGGCGTCGATGACCGCCCGGTGCGCGGCCTCGTCCTTCTCCACGAACGACGCCTTGCCCTGGTAGGTCAGGTTGATCGGGCCCAGCTTGACCTTCACCCGGCCGGTGAAGTCGTCACCGGTGACCGAGTCGAGGGCGGCGCCGGGCATGCACGGGGCGATCCGCTCGATGTCGAGGAGCACCCGCCAGGCCTCGTCGACGGGGACGGGGACGGTGAAGGAGTTCTCCAGCTGCACGGTGCGACCTCCGGGGGTGGGAACGGACCTCGGCCGGTCCGCCCGGGTGGGCGGGCCGGCCGAGGGGACGGGCGGAGCCGGGGTTGGGGCGAAACTACAACCCGGCGGCGGTGGCGACCGCCCGGCGAGTGAGCACCTGCGCGAGGTGCTCGCGGTAGTCGGCCTGGGCGTTGAGGTCGCTGCTCGGGCTGGTGCCCTCGGCCGCCGAGCGGGCCGCCTGCGCGACCGCGTCCGGCGACGCCGCGGCCCCGGCGAGGGCGGCCTCGGTGGCCGACGCCCGCAGCGGGGTCGGGCCCATGTTGGTCAGCCCGATCCGCGCCTCGGCGATGTGCCCGTTCTCCCGCCGGACCGCCGCGGCGACCGCGACGATCGACCACGCCTGCGCCACCCGGTTGAACTTCTCGTACCGCACGCCCCAGTCCCCGGCGAGCTTCGGTACCCGGATCTCCACGAGCACCTCGCCCTCGTCGAGGGTGGTGGTGAGGTAGTCGACGAAGAACTCCGACGCCGGCACCGTCCGCCGTCCCGAGGGCCCGGCGATCACCATCTGCGCGTCGAGGGCGAGCGCCACGGCGGGCAGGTCGCCGGCCGGGTCGGCGTGCGCCAGCGCGCCGCCGAAGGTCCCGCGCCGGCGGGTCTGCCGGTCGGCCACCGTCTCGGTCGCCTCGGCGATCAGCTTCGCGTGCTGGGCGATCAGCGGGTCGGTGACCACCTCCGCGTGCGTGGTCATGGCGCCGATCACCAGCGCGTCGCCCTCGTCGCGGACGCCGCGCATCTCCGCCACCCGGCCGAGGTCGACGACGGTCTCGGGCGCCGCCAGCCGCAGCCGCATGACCGGGATGAGCGACTGCCCGCCGGCCATGATCTTGACGTCCTCACCGCCCTCCGCGACCGCCTGGACGGCCTCGTCGACGGTGGTCGGCCGGACGTACTCGAACGCGGCGGGGATCACCGGTCACCTCCGAGGGACGAAGCAGGGGTCGAGACACCGGTCGTGGACTCGGTGGAGGCGCCGCCGTAGGCGTTGGTGCCGGCCGCGGCCCGGTCGCCGCCGTCGCCGCCCTGGTGGATGGCCCGCCAGACCCGCTCGGGGGTCAGCGGCATGCGGATGTCGCTCACGCCGAGGTGCCGGACGGCGTCGAGCGCGGCGTTGACCACCGCCGGGGTGCTGGCGATGCAGCCGGCCTCGCCCACGCCCTTGGCGCCGATCGGGTTGCCCGGCGCCTCGTGCACCGTGTTGCCGGTGTCGAAGTGCGGCAGGTCGGCGGCCGAGGGGACCAGGTAGTCGACGAAGGTGCCGGTGGTGAGGTTGCCGTCGGCGTCGTAGACGGCCTCCTCGTACAGCGCCTGCGCGATGCCCTGGGCCAGCCCGCCGTGCACCTGGCCCTCGACGATGAGCGGGTTGACGATCGTGCCGACGTCGTCGACGCACGCGTACTTGCGGATCTTGACGAACCCGGTGTCGGTGTCGACCTCCATGGCGCAGATGTGCGTGCCGTGGGGGAAGGAGAAGTTGACCGGGTCGAACGTCGCGTCGGCGTCGATCGAGGGCTCGATGCCCTCCGGGTAGTCGTGGGCGGCGAAGACGGCGAGCGCGATCTCCTGGATGGCGAGCGAGGCGCCCGGCGTGCCGCGGACGGAGAACCTCCCGTCCGCGAACTCCAGGTCGTCCTCGTTGGCCTCGAGCAGGTGCGCGGCGACCTTCCGGGCCTTGGCGATCACCTTCTCCGCGGCCTTCACCACGGCGGTCCCGCCGACGACCAGCGAGCGCGAGCCGTAGGTGTCCAGGCCCTTGGTGGCGATCGCGGTGTCGCCGTGCAGCACCTCGACGTCCTCGAAGGGCACCCCGAGGGCGTCGGCGACCAGCTGGCTCCACGCCGTCTCGTGGCCCTGCCCGTGCGGGGTCGAGCCGGTGACCACCTCGACCTTGCCCGTCGGCAGCATCCGGATGGCCGCGTGCTCCCAGCCACCGGCACCGAAGGACAGCGACCCGAGCACCCGCGAGGGCGCCAGGCCGCACATCTCGGTGAAGGTGGAGAAGCCGATGCCGAGCTGCACCGGGTCGTTCGACTCGCGGCGGCGGCGCTGCTCCTCGCGCAGCTCGTCGTAGCCGATCAGCTCGAGCGCCTGCTGGGTGGCGGTCTCGTAGTCGCCGCTGTCGTACTCGAGGCCCGCCACCGTGGTGAACGGGAACTCCTGGGCCTGGATCCAGTTCTTCCGGCGCAGCTCCAGCGGGTCCATGCCGAGCTCGACGGCGAGCTCGTCCATGATCCGCTCGATGGCGAAGGTCGCCTCGGGCCGGCCGGCACCGCGGTAGGCGTCGGTGGGCACCTTGTTGGTGAAGACGCCGTCGCACTCGAAGCGGTAGGCCGGGAACTTGTAGATCGCCGGGAACATGAAGGCGCCGAGCGCCGGCACGCCGGGGGTGATCAGCCGCAGGTAGGCGCCCATGTCGGCGAGCAGCCGCACCCGCAGGGCCTTGACGTTGCCCTCGCGGTCGCTGGCGATGTCGACGTACTGGATCTGGTCGCGGCCGTGGTGGGCGGTCATCAGCGACTCGCTGCGCGTCTCGGTCCACTTCACCGGCTTGCCGAGCCGCCGCGCCACGAGCAGCGCGATGACCTCCTCCGGGTTGACCTGCAGCTTGCCGCCGAAGCCGCCACCGACGTCGGGGGCGATGACGCGCAGCTTGTGCTCGGGCACGCCGGTGACCGAGGCGAGCATGACGCGCAGGATGTGCGGCACCTGGGTGGCCGACCACATGGTGTAGTTGTCGCCCTGGGGCTGGACGACGACCGAGCGGGGCTCCATGAACGCCGGGATCAGCCGCTGGTTGACGAACCGGCGGCTGACGACGACCTCGGCGTCGGCGAACGCCTGCTCGGTGTCGGTGCCCGTGCCGGCCTCGCCGGCGTCGAAGACGAAGTGGTAGCTGGTGTTGGACTGCGTGTGGTCGTGGCAGAGGTCGGCGTCGGCCTTGACCGCCTCCTCCATGTCGAGGACCGGCGGCAGCGGCTCGTAGTCGACGTCGACCAGCTCGATCGCGTCGGCGGCGGCGGCCCGCGAGCGGGCGATGATCACCGCGACGCCCTCGCCGACGTGGTTGACCTCGTCGACGGCGAGCGAGGGGTGCCCGGGGTTGACCATGTCCGGGGTGACCGGCCAGGCGCAGGGGATGGAGCCCTGCTCGTCGGCGATGTCACGGCCGGTGAAGACGGCGACGACGCCGGGCGCGGCCTTCGCGGCGCTGACGTCGATGCTGCTGATCTTCCCGTGGGCCACGGGGCTGCGGACCACGGACATGTGCAGCATCCCGGGCAGGACCATGTTGTCGGTCCAGGTGGTGCGCCCCGTGATCAGGCGCGCGTCCTCCTTGCGGCGGCGCGCCTTGCCGACCTCCTTCTCGACGGCGGTGGTCGCCGGGTCCTCGGTGAGGGTCATGCCTGCGCTCCGGTGGTCTCAGGGGCGGCGGTGCCGGCGGAGGAGGACTTCATCTCGCCCGCGGCCTGCTGCACCGCGCGGACGATGTTCTGGTAGCCGGTGCAGCGGCAGAGGTTGCCCTCGATGCCCTCGCGGACCTCGGCGTCGCTCGGGTCCGGGTTCTCCTTCAGCAGGTCGATCGAGGCCATGATCATCCCGGGCGTGCAGTAGCCGCACTGGAGACCGTGCATCTCGTGGAACGCCTTCTGCACGGGGTGCAGGGCGCCTCCGGGCTCCGCGATGCCCTCGATGGTGGTGACCTCGGCGCCGTCGGCCTGGACCGCGAGGACGGTGCAGGACTTCACCGCCTGCCCGTCGAGGTGGACGGTGCAGGCGCCGCAGTTGCTGGTGTCGCAGCCGACGACCGTCCCGACCTTGCCCAGGGCCTCGCGCAGGTGGTGGACCAGCAGCGTCCGGGGTTCGACCTCGTCCGTGTACGTGACGCCGTCGACCCGCATGCTCACCCGTGTCATGGATCCTCCGCTCCGTTGCAGGGCGCGTGGCGCCCGGCCCGCCGGGCGCTCTCCGGCGGAGTCTGGCAACGGGAGAGTGACTTAGGCCACGCTTACCTGCGGCGGAGGGAACAGCGGAGCCGCGGATGCGGGTTCCTCCCGCAGAAGAAACCCGCATCCGCGGAGGCCCTGCGGGACGCGCGCCCGCAGGAGAGAGGTTGCAGCGCTGTTGCAGCGCCTCAGGCGGCGACGAGGGCGCGCAGCTCGCGGCGGCGGAGCACGGCGCTGGCCGCCAGCGCGGCCAGGCCGAGGACCGCCAGGCCCGCCCCCACCAGGCTCGGCGCGGTGTAGCCGTACCCGGCGGCGATGACGACGCCGCCGAGCCACGCGCCGAGCGCGTTCGCCGCGTTGAGCGCGGAGTGGTTCAGCGCGGCGCCGAGCATCTGCGCCTCGCCGGCGACCTCCATGAGCCGCAGCTGCAGGCAGACGACCAGCGTGGAGGCGGCGACGGCGAGCAGGAAGATGCCGGCCAGCAGGGTGGGGCCGGAGCCGGCGGCCGGGCCGACCAGCAGGAGCAGCACGGCGAGGGCGACCAGCGTGCCCACCAGCGACCGGAACAGCGCCAGGTCGGCGAGCCGCCCGCCGAGCGCGGTGCCGATGACGCCGCCGACGCCGAAGGCGAACAGGACCCACGGCACGGTGCCGCGGGACAGCCCGGTGACCTCGGTGGCCAGCGGCGCGACGTAGCTGTAGACGGCGAACATGCCGCCGAACCCGACGGTGCCGACCGCGAGGGTGAGCAGCACCTGCGGCCGGCGCAGCGCGCCCAGCTCGGCGCGCACGGTGGCGTCGCGGTCGCCGGGGCGGGAGGGGACGACGGCGAGCACGGCGGCCACGGTCAGCACGGCGAGGACGACGACGGCCCAGTACGCCGCGCGCCAGCCCAGCGTCTGGCCGAGCCAGGTGGCGGCGGGCACGCCGGCCACGTTGGCCACCGCGAGGCCGAGCATCACGGTGCTCACCGCGCGGCCCCGCAGCTCGGCGCCGACCAGCGAGGCGGCGACGAGCGAGGCGACGCCGAAGTACGCGCCGTGCGGCAGGCCGCTGACGAAGCGGGCGAGCAGCAGCGTGGTGTTGCCGGGGGCGAGGGCGCTGAGCGCGTTGCCGACGAGGAAGGCGGCCATGAGCCCCACGAGCAGCGCCCGGCGGGGCAGGCGGGCGCCGAGGGCGGCCAGCACCGGGGCGCCGACGACGACGCCGAGTGCGTAGGCGGAGATGACGTGCCCGGCGGCCGGGATGCTCACGCCGACGCCGGAGGCGATGTCGGGCAGCAGGCCCATCGTGACGAACTCGGTGGTGCCGATGGCGAAACCGCCGAGCGCCAGGGCGACCAGCGCCACGGCCACCCGCGGGGTGGCCAGCGTGACGGGACGGACGGGGGCGGGCGGGGCGGCGGCGCGGGCACTCACGTAGCCGTGCCAAGTCCGCGTCGCCGGGCGGCATTCCCGAACCGGCGCGTCCGGATCAGGCCCGGGCGCCGCGCCGCAGGGAGAGGAGGTGGCCGGCGACGGCGCCGCGGCGGGGCGAGCCGGCCGGCAGCGCCTCGAGGCAGGCCTGCCAGACGGCGACGTCGTCGCGGGCCTCGGGCAGCGCCGTCCACCGCAGCAGCAGCTCGGGACGGCGGCTGCGCAGCACCGCGGACCGCAGCGCGGCGGCCGTGCGGCGGCGGGCCGCGACGACGCCGGGTGCGCACGAGCGCGGCAGCACCGGCCCGGGGTAGCGGTCGAGGGCGGCGCCCACCGCGCCCCGGTCGAGCAGGGCGCGCACCCGGTCGAGGTCGGTCTCCAGCGGCCCGAGCAGCCGGTAGGGGCGGGACCCGACGAGGTCGGCGCCCACGAGGCGGCGCAGCCGGGACAGCTCGGCGCGGACGGTGACGGCGGCCGTGTCGGCGGCGTGGCACTCGGCGGCCAGCTGCTCGGTGGTGCGCCCCTCCCCCGCGGCGGCGGCCTCGGCCAGCAGCAGGAGCAGCTCGGAGTGGCGCAGCGAGAGCTCCAGCGGCCCGCGCGGCGTCGTCAGCCGGGCCCGCTCGCGGCCGAGCACCTCCAGCAGCGGCGCGGTGGCCCGGACGGGCGCCGGCCGGGCCGGGCCGCGGGCCTCCTCCTCGCGGTGCAGCCAGCGCAGCTCGGACTCGACGGCGGCCACCGTGGCGCGCACGAGGGTGAGCACGTGCGGGCTGGCCACGTGGTCGCCGCCGGTGACGTCGATGGCGCCGAGCAGGACGCCGGTGACCGGGTGGTGCACGGGCGCGGCCGAGCAGCTCCACGGCTGCACGGGACGGCGGTAGTGCTCGCTGCCGTAGATCTGCACCGGGTGGTCCAGCGCCAGCGCCGTCCCGGGGGCGTTGGTGCCGGCCACCTCCTCCGACCAGCGGGCGCCGGCGACGAAGTGCATGCCCTCGGCCAGGGTGCGCAGCCGCCGGTCGCCCTCGACCCACAGCATCCGGCCCTCGGCGTCGGTGACCGCGACGATCATGCGGTCGGCCTCGGCGTCCTCGACGAGCAGCCGGCGGATCACCGGCAGCACCGGCGCGAGCGGGTGGGCGGCGCGGTAGGCGGCCAGGTCGTCGTCGAGCAGGTCGACCGGCGGGTGCTGGCCGTCGGGGTCGACGCCGCTGCCCAGGCTGCGCCGCCAGGAGTCCCACACCACCTCGCGCACGGCCGACCGGGGCGGCGGGGAGCCGCGGGTCACCAGCGTCTCGTGCGCGGCCCGCAGCCGGCGGGTGTGCGCCGGCGACGGCCGTCCCCCGGGCAACGCGAGCCACGGGCTGACGGCGGTCACGGCACGCTCCCGGGGCTGAGGGACATGGTGCGCCCATGGTGACCCGGATCGCACCCCCGGCGCCAGGGGACCGCCGCGGGGGTCCCGCCGCAGGTCAGGCGGCCGGTGGGCGGACGGGCAGCAGGCACCGGGGGTTGCGGGCCCGCAGCGCGCCGGCCCACAGCCCCGCGCCGTAGGCGAGGTCCTCCAGGCGGCGGGCCGCGGCGAAGCGCGGCAGGTCCACCTGCCCGCGGTGCGGCCACCAC
The DNA here is from genome assembly GCF_900129495.1 of Geodermatophilus nigrescens. GTDB lineage: Bacteria > Actinomycetota > Actinomycetes > Mycobacteriales > Geodermatophilaceae > Geodermatophilus > Geodermatophilus nigrescens. The sequence continues at coordinate 37,546 of NZ_FQVX01000003.1, read as the reverse complement.
CCCAGGACGGCGTCGGCCGCGGCGACGGCGACGGCCGCCCGGCGGGCGCGGCGGGAGACGGCGGCGGCCGCGACGGTGAGCGGCCAGTGGTGGCGGGTGGCCGAGCGGGCGAGCGTGCGGGCGCCGGCGGCGGTGCCGCGGAGCACCAGCCCGGCGGCCCGGCCGTACGGCGGGCGCCCGCCGGCCGGTGCCAGCCGGTGCGCCAGGCGCGCCGCGGCGACGCCGAGGACGCCGGCCGCGGCGACCCGGCCGCCGCGCCCGGCCAGGGCCAGCCCGAGCGCCGCCGCCGACCACGGGCTGATGACCACCGGGGCCACGAGCGCGCCGTGCCGGGCGGCCAGCGGCGCGGCCCCGGTGCCGTAGAGCGCGCGGCGGCGCAGCCACGCAGCCGTCGCGGACGGGTGCTCGTGGGCCACCCGCGCGGCCGGCTCGTAGCGCACCCGCCACCCGGCCGCGGCCAGCCGCCACACGAGGTCGACGTCCTCGGCCACGCGCATCCGCTCGTCGAAGCCGTCGCCGAGCGCCGCCCGCCGGGCCAGCAGCGCCGCGCTCGGCAGGTAGGACAGGCCGGTCAGCGGCGCGACCGGACCGGGCGCCGGGCCCATGTCGAGGGCGCTGACCGCGGTCTCGTAGGCGCTCAGCCAGCCGGGGCGCTCCGGCGGCAGGGCGGTGACGCGGGGGGCGACGACGGCCAGCCGCGGGTCGGCGAGGTGCGGCAGCAGCACGTCGAGCCAGCCGGGGACCGGGACGACGTCGGAGTCGAGGAACGCCACGGCCTCGGTGGTCGCGGCGCGCAGGCCGGTGTCGCGGGCGGCGGCCGGGCCCCGCGACCTCGGGTGGCGCAGCACCTCCACGCCCGCGGGGGCCAGGGCGTCGGCGAGGGCGGCGGCGAGCGCGGCGGGGTCGGCCGAGCCGTCGTCGACGACGAGCACCCGCACCCCGGCGGTCGACGGGTCGGCCCGCAGCGCGGTCAGCAGCCGGGCGACGCCGTCGGGGCGGTCGCGCACCGGGACGACCACGGTGACGTCGTCCGGGCCGGGCGCGGGGCCGGCGGGCTCGGGCACCGCGACGCCGGCGTCGAGCAGCCGGGCCGCGAGCGCCGCGGTCCGCGCGTCCGCCACGGTCAGCCGGTCGCCGTCGAGCAGGCGCCGGGCGGCCGGGGAGAGCCGCAGCAGGCGCAGCGGCGAGCCGCCGACGAGCGCCGTCCCGTCCTCCACCCGCCGGGTGCCGGGGGCGAGGCGCACGGCGTACCCGTCGGGCAGCCGGGCGTCCGGCGGCGCGGGGAGGGCCGGGGTCACCGGCCCAGGAGGTCGGCCGTGGTGGTGAGCTCGACGAGCGGGGCGTAGAGGTCCATGAGGTGCAGGGCGCGCTCGTGCTCGTCGTCGGAGGAGCCGGCGCACGCGTCGGTGACCACCCGGACCGGGACGCCGGCGTCGGCGGCGGGCAGCACGGTCGAGACCACGCAGCAGTCGGTGGCCACGCCGGCGACGGTCAGCGGCCCGCCGCCGACGACCTCGGCGAGCTCCGGGCCCCACTTGCCGAAGGTGGTCGCCGTCTGCACGAGCGCCGGGCCCGGGTCCTCGACCAGCTCGTACAGCGGCGCGTCGGGCGGCTGCAGCGCGAAGGGGTACCGGTCGTAGTAGGCGGCCCACGCGCCCTGCGGCTCGGCCGGCGCGACGAACCGGGTGAACACGACGCGCTCCCCGAAGGCCGCGACCAGCCGCCGGATGCGCGGGCGGACCTCCTCGAAGCGCGGTGCCGTCCACGGGGAGTCGGGGTCGCCGAAGACCCGCTGGAGGTCGACGACGACCAGCCAGCCGGAGAAATCTGCCACGGCCGGACCCTAACCAGCCGCGCCGCCCGGCCGGTCCGGCGGGGACGGGTCAGGTTAGGCTGCCCTTCCTTTCTACCGAGGAGTACCGCGATGCCCCACGCCCTGTCCCGGCGGGCCGCCCTGCTGGCGGCCGCCCTGACCACCGCCGCGTCGCTGGCCGCCTGCGGCTCCGACGACGGCGGCTCGTCGGCGGGGTCGTCGGCCCCCGCGTCGGGCGGGGGCCAGGCCGGTGCCTTCCCCGTCACCGTGAGCACCGCCTTCGGCGACGTGGAGATCGCCGAGGAGCCGCAGCGCGTCGTCGCCCTGGGCTGGTCCGACGCCGAGACCGCGCTGTCCCTGGGCGTGCAGCCGGTCGGCGCGAGCGACTGGCTGGGCTTCGGCGGCGAGGGCGTGGGCCCGTGGGCCGAGGGGCTCTACGACGAGGCGCCGGAGATCATCGAGACGCTGGAGCCGAGCCTGGAGGCCATCGCGGCGCTCGACCCCGACCTCATCCTCGACACCCGCTCCGACGGCACGCAGGAGCGCTACGACTCGCTGTCCGCGATCGCCCCGACCGTCGGCGCGCCCGAGGGCGTCGACGCCTACCAGACCACCTGGCAGCAGCAGCTCGAGCTGGTCGGCCAGGCGCTGGGCCGCACCGAGGAGGCCGAGCAGCTGCGGGGCGAGGTCGAGCAGGCGTTCGCCGACGCCGCCGCCGAGCACCCGGAGTTCGACGGCACCGAGGTCGCCGTCGGCGCCTACACCTCCGAGGGCTTCGGCGCCTACGTCCGCGGCGACACCCGCGTCGACTTCATGGAGGCGCTCGGCTTCACCAACAAGCAGGCCATCCAGGACCTCGCCACCGAGAGCTTCTTCGTCCCGGTGTCCGAGGAGCAGGTCTCGCTGCTCGACGCGCCGCTGACCGTCGCCTTCCCGATCTTCGTCGACCCGGCGCAGATCACGTCGAACCCGCTGTGGCAGACGCTGGGTTCGGTGCAGCAGGGCAACGCCGTCGTCCTGGAGGACGAGACGCTGGTCAACGCCTTCTCCAGCGGCTCGGCCCTGGGCCAGCAGTACGCGCTCGAGAACGCCGTCCCGCTGTTCGCCGAGCCGCTGCAGGACTGAGGCCCTCCAGGGCCGAGGTCCTCCAGGGCCGAGCCGCTCAGTACGCAGGAGGCCGTCCCGGCACCGCCGGGGCGGCCTCCTGCCGTCGCACGGCCCCGCGGCGCAGCGCGAGCGCGCCGAGCAGGCCGACGGCGAACGCGGCCAGGACGCCGAGGTTGGCGAAGGCCCAGGCGCCCTCGCGCCCGCCGAGCCCCAGCGGGCCGAGCAGGTAGCCCTGCCAGGTCAGCCACCCCGCCGCGCCGTTCGTCACCAGGCCCCAGCCGAGCACGGTGCCCGCCGCCAGGAGCAGCAGCGGGACCGCCGGCGCCGCGCCGTAGCGGCCGCGGGCGTCGTAGAGGTCGGCGTCGGAGTAGTCGCCGCGGCGCAGCGCCAGGTCGCCCAGGAAGACGCCGCACCAGGCCGCGACCGGCACGCCCAGGGTGATGAGGAAGCCCTGGAACTGGACGGAGAAGCTCGCGTCGGCGAGGAACACCACCCAGATCGCGCCGAGCACCATGAGCGTGCCGTCGATGCCCGCGGCGACCGGCCGGGGCACCCGCACGCCGGCGGCCAGCAGCGACAGGCCGGACGAGTAGATGTCGAGCAGCGCACCGCCGACCAGGCCGAGGACGGCGACGACGACGAACGGCACGAGGAACCAGGTCGGCAGGAGCGAGGCCAGCGCGCCGATCGGGTCGCCGCCGACGGCCGCCGAGAGCTCCGGGTCCGACGCGGCGAGCAGCAGGCCGGTGGCCAGCAGCAGCACCGGCGCGAGCGCCCCGCCGACCGTCGTCCAGCCGACGACGCCGCGGGTGGACGCCGCGCGCGGCAGGTAGCGGGAGTAGTCGGCCGCGGCGTTCACCCAGCCGAAGCCGTAGCCGGTCATCGCCAGCACCAGCGCGCCGACGACGGCCGCCGTCGACCCCGCGGGCGCCGCGCCCACCGCCGACCAGTCGACCTCGCCGGCGACCAGGGCCACGTAGACGACGGTCAGCACGCCGCTGACCACGGTGATCACCCGCTGCATGCGCATGATCGCGTCGAAGCCGAGCACGCCGCCGGCCACGACGAGCAGCGCGACGACGAGCAGCGCCACCGCCTGCGTCGCCGTCCCGCCGCTCCAGCCGAGCTCGGTGAAGACGGTCGCGGTGGCGAGTGTCGCCAGCGAGACCAAGACGGTCTCCCAGCCGACGGTCAGCACCCACGACAGGACCGCGGGCACCCGGTTGCCGTGCACGCCGAACGGCGCCCGGCTGAGCACCAGGGTGGGCGCCGAGCCGCGCTTGCCGGCGATCGCCACGAGCCCGCAGAGCAGGAACGACACGACGATGCCGACGACGCCGGCCACCAGCGCCTGGGCCGCGGAGATGCCGAAGCCGAGCAGGAACGAGCCGTAGGCCAGGCCCAGGACGCTGACGTTCGCGCCGAACCACGGCCAGAACAGCGACCGCGGGGCGCCGTGGCGCTCCTCCTCGGCGATGACGTTGATGCCGTTGGTCTCGACGGCGACCCGCGGCGCCGCCGTGTCGGTCCCCGTGTCCTGCCGCTGGGCCACTCGGCTCTCCTCCCCGGTCGGTGTCGCCGGTCATCCTGACGTCCCGGGCGCGGGGCGGCCCGCTCAGCCCAGCCGGCCGTCGTCCCCCACGTCCCAGCGGGCGGCGGCCGCCGCCAGCCGCGCGGCCATCCCCGCGAGCAGCCGCGCCCCCTCGTCCGCCGTGGCGCCGGCGGGGTCGCCGAGCACGCCGGTGGGGCTGACCCCGCGCACGCCCTCGGCCCGCAGGCGGGGCAGCAGCTCGGCGACCGGCGTCGTCACGCCCGGGACGGACCGGTCGGTCCGCACCGCCGCCGGTTCCACGTGCAACAGCAGCGAGGTCTCGGTCCGCCCGGCGTGCGCGTCGCCGCCGGGGACGGCGCAGGGGAACCAGGCGGCGTCGCGGCCCTCGGCGCGCAGCAACGGGACGGCGCGACGCAGGGCGTCGAGGTTGCCGCCGTGGCCGTTGACCACGAGCAGCCGCCCGGCCCAGCGGCAGGCGGAGCGGCCGTACTCGACCAGCAGCGCGGCCAGCGCCTCCGTGCCGATCGAGACGGTGCCCGGGAAGCCCTCGTGCTCGCCGCTGGCGCCGTACGGGACGGCCGGGGCCAGCACGCCGTCGAGGCCCGCCGCCCGCGCCACGGCCTCCGCGACGACGGTGTCGGTGGCCAGCGGCAGGTGGTGCCCGTGCTGCTCCACCGACCCGAGCGGGACGACGAGCAGCGGCCGCCCGGGGAGCTCCGGCCACACGGCGCCCGCCAGGTCGGGCACTAGCCGGCCTGGGCGGGGGCGTCGGCCTCCACGGGCAGCTGCCAGGGGCGGACGACGGCGAGCAGCACGGCCATGGCGAGCACCAGCGCGGCCACCACGACGACGCCCATCGCGACGGCGTCGTTGCCGAGCACGCCGACCAGCGGGGCCACGACGGCGCCGACGCCGAACTGCACCGCGCCGAGCAACGCCGCGGCGGTGCCGGCGGCCTCCCCGTGCCGGCTCAGCGCCAGGGCGGGGGCGTTGGGCAGCGCGAGCCCGCACGCGGCGAGGACCGCCCACAGCGGCAGCACGATGGCCCAGAGGCCGCCGGTGCCGGTGGCGGCCAGCGCGACCAGGACGACGCCGGCCAGGGCGCCGCCGGCCACACCGGTGACCAGGACCTGCGCCGGCGAGAACCAGCGCAGCACCACCGGGTTGAGCTGGGTGGCGGCGATCAGCCAGAAGGCGCCGGCGCCGAAGAGCAGGCCGAACTGCTGCTCGTCGAGGCCGAACTCGTCCTGGAAGACGAAGGAGGAGCCGGACACGTAACTGAACAGCCCGGCCATGGTCAGGCCGGCGACGAGCACCAGGCCCACGTAGGCGCGGTCGCGGAGCAGGCCGCGGTAGCTGCGCAGGGTGCCCGCGAACCCGCTGCTGCGCCGCCGCTCCGGCGGCAGCGTCTCCCGGACGCCGTACCGGCCGAGGACGAGCAGGCCGACGCCGTAGAGCCCGAGGATCAGGAAGACGCCGCGCCAGGAGGTGACCCGGAGGACCTCGCCCCCGATGGTCGGGGCGAGCACCGGCGCCGCCCCGAGGACGAGGAAGAGCCGGGACAGCATGGTCGCCGCCGCCCGGCCCTGGAACAGGTCGCGCACGACGGCGAGGGCGATCACCGCGCCGGCCGCCGTCCCCACGCCCTGCAGGAACCGCAGCAGCCCGAGCACCTCGATCGACGGCGCGACCAGGACCAGCAGCGAGGCGACGACGTGCAGCGCCGTGCCGGCCAGCAGCGGCCCCTTGCGGCCGAGCGCGTCCGACAGCGGGCCCAGGACCAGCTGGCCGAGCGCGAGGCCGACGAGGGTGCCGGTGAGCGTGAGCTGCACCGTCGACGCGCTGGCCCCGAGGTCGTCGGCGATGGTCGGCAGGGCGGGCAGGTACATGTCCACCGTCAGCGGTCCCAGGGCCACGAAGGCGCCGAGGGTGAGGGCGGTTCGGGCCGTCCCGGGACGGGCGGGGGTCTGCGGCGCCGCGACGGCGGCGGGCCGGTCCTGGGTCGCTGTCACGGAAGGGGGCAAGCCGCGGCGGGCGCCGGGCATTCCGGAACGCCCGCGTGTTCACCGGCCGGTCGCCGGACCGACATCCGCGGACAGCGGTGTCAGCGCCCGGATCCGGGGAAGGGCAGGGACATGACCACCGACTCCCCGGACGCCATCCGCAAGGTCGCCGAGATCCTCAAGGACCAGCGGCTCGGCTTCCTCACCACGACCATGCCCGACGGCCGGCTGACCAGCCGCCCGATGGCCCTGCAGGAGGTCGAGTTCGACGGCGACCTCTGGTTCTTCGCCGAGCAGGACGCCCCCTGGCTCACCCACATCGCCTCCTCGCCGCAGGTCAACGTGGGCGCCGGCTCCGGCGGCAGCTGGATCTCGCTGACCGGCACCGCGCAGGTCACCGCGGACGTCGCGAAGAAGAAGGAGCTGTGGAACAAGGGCGTCGAGGCCTGGCTGCCGCAGGGCCCCGAGGACCCGTCGGTCGTGCTGGTGAAGGTGCACGGCGACACCGCCGAGTACTGGGACTCCCCCGGCAACCGGCTGGCGACGGCGCTGAGCTTCGTCAAGGCGAAGACCACGGGCAGCCAGCCCGACACCGGCGAGAAGGACGTCGTCGACCTGCCCTGACGCGGGACGGGTGCGGCGGCCGGGCGGCCGCCGCACCCGCGGTCAGCGGATGGTGTAGCCGGCGTCGACCGGCAGCATCGCCCCGGTGACGTAGCGTGCCTCCTCGGAGACGAGGAACAGCACGGCGTTGGAGATGTCGACCGGGTCGACGTAGGGCACCGGCAGCGGGTGCAGCGTCTCGAACAGCTCGGCGAACTTCTCCCGCGTCGGCTCCGGGTCGTCGGGCGTGAACAGGCCCCACGTCTTCTCGTTCTGGATCATCACGGTGTCCACGCCGGTGGGGTGGACGGTGTTGACCCGGATGGACTGCTTGCCGAACTCGTTGGCCAGCGTCCGCATGATCCCGACGACGCCGTGCTTAGCCGCCGTGTAGTGGATCGTGTTCGGCGTCCCCTTGATGCCGGCGGTCGAGCTGGTGATGACGATCGACCCGCCGCCGCCCTCGATCAGGTGCGGCAGGGCGACCCGGCAGGTGTTCCAGACACCGGTCAGGTTGATGTCGATCATCTCCTGCCAGTCGCCGTCGGTGAGCTCGAGCGCGGGCTTGATCTCGAACACGCCGGCGTTGGCCAGCACGATGTCGAGCCGGCCGAGCTGGGCGACGCCGTCGTCGACCGCCGCGCGCAGCGCCGCCGGGTCGCGGACGTCGGCCTTCGCCGCCACGATCCGCCGGTCGAGCGCCTCGACCTGGCGGACGGTCTCGGCCAGGTCCTCCTCGGTGGCCGGCGGGTACATCCCGATCGAGTCCACCGGCCCGCAGAGGTCGACGGCGATGACGTCGGCGCCCTCCTGCGCGAGCCGCAGCGCGTGGCTGCGGCCCTGGCTGCGGGCGGCTCCGGTGATGAAGGCGACCTTGCCCTCGACGCGGCCGGCCACTACTTGATCACCGACCCGGCGTCGACCGGGAGCTGGACGCCGGTGACGTACCGGGCGTCGTCGCTGACCAGCCAGAGGATCGCGTTGCTGATGTCGGCCGACTCGACCCACGGCACCGGCAGCGCGTTGAGCCCCTGGAACATCGGGGCGACGTCGTCCCGGGTCACCTCGTCCTCGGGCTTGTCGGGGACGAAGTTCCCGTAGGTCTTGCGGTTGTGGATCATGTCGGTGCTCACCGACGTCGGGTGTACCGAGTTGACCCGGATCATGTCCGGGGCGAGCTCGTTGGCCAGCGTCTTCACCAGCCCGACGACGCCGTGCTTGGCGGCGACGTAGTGGGCGAGGTTGCCCAGGCCCTTGATGCCGGCGGTGGAGCTCGTGAGCACGATCGCGCCGCCCTGACCGTGCGCCCGCAGGTGCGGGACGGCGGCGCGCACCGTCTTGAAGACACCGGTGAGGTTGACGTCGATCATCTCGTCCCACATCTCGTCGGTGAGGTCCTCCACCGGCGCGAAGCTGGCGATGCCCGCGTTGGCCAGCACGATGTCGAGGCGGCCGAGTTCGGCGACGCCCTCGTCGACGGCCGCCCGCAGCGCGGCGGTGTCCCGGACGTCGGCGACCCGGGCGACGATCCGCCGGTCGAGCGCCTCGACCTGCCGGACGGTCTCGGCGAGGTCCTCCTCGGTGGCCAGTGGATAGCCGACCGTCGGCATGTCGGCGCACCGGTCGACGGCGATGACGTCGGCGCCCTCCTGTGCCAGCCGGAGTGCGTGGCTGCGGCCCTGGCCGCGGGCCGCACCGGTGACGAGTGCGACCTTGCCGTCGAGTCTTCCCATGTGGACTCCCTGCTCGGCGCTGCGCTGGGCCCCCGTGACGCACGTGTCAACCTAGGCGGAGGCCGCCGGGCCGGGCAATGACACCGACGTCAGCCTCACGGACGGCGCACGGGCTCCGCCGGGGTCGTCCAGCCGACTCCCAGGCAGCGCACGGCCGGCGGTCAGCGGCCGCGTCGATCCTCGGTCGTGCCTCCTCCGGAGCGCCCGTGTCCCCCGTCGCGGGCGCTCCGGGGGAGCACCGGACCCCGAGGAGGACCCGTGCTCACCGTCGCCGTGCTCGTCGCCCTGCTGCTGACCATGACCCTCGCGGACCTGGCCCCCGGGCTGCTGCCCGACGGCCCGGGGCCCGCGGGGGTGGCGCCGACCCGCTGAGCCCTCAGCCGAGCTGCAGGCCCGCCAGGGGCGACTCGTCGCAGATCCGGGCGGGCGGTGCGGGTGTGGACGCAGCGGGGACGGCCGGCATGCCGAGCAGCGTCGGCTGGCCGCGGACCGGGCCGGTGTGCGAGTGGTCGAGGTGGCTCTTGGGCTTCACCAGGTCGAGGTCGCGGGCGGCCAGCGCGGTCTCGCCGTAGCCCTGCACGCACTCCGGGTCGGGGCCGTCCAGCGGCAGGCCGGTGAAGAATTTGGCCGCCATGCAGCCGCCCCGGCAGGCGTCGAAGTGCGCGCACCTCGTGCAGGCGCCGCCGGTCTGCGGGCTGCGCAGCTCGGCGAACAGCTCGCTCTGCTGCCAGACCCGCTGGAAGCCGCCCTCGCTGCGCACGTTGCCGGCGAGGAACTGCTCGTGGATGGCGAAGGGGCAGGCGTAGACGTCGCCGACCGGGTCGATCAGGCAGACCACCCGCCCGGCGCCGCACAGGTTCAGGCCCGGCAGCGCCTGCCCGTAGGCCGACAGGTGGAAGAACGAGTCGCCGGTGAGCACCCGGTCGCCGTTGGCCAGCAGCCAGGCGTAGAGCTCGCGCTGCTGGGCCTGGGTCGGGTGCAGCTGGTCCCACACGTCGGCGCCGCGGCCCGACGGGCGGAAGCGGGTGATCCGCAGCTGGGCGCCGTAGCGGTCGGTCAGGGTCCGGAAGTCGTCGAGCTGGGAGACGTTCTCCCGGGTGACGACGACGGAGACCTTGAAGTCCTTCATCCCCGCCTCGGCCAGGTTCTCCAGGGCCTTCGTGGCGGTGGCGAACGAGCCGGTGCCGCGGACGCGGTCGTTGACCTCGGCGGTGGCGCCGTCGAGGGAGATCTGCACGTCGACGTAGTCGGTGGCGGCCAGCTGCTCGGCGCGCGCCCGGTCCAGCTTCACGCCGTTGGTGGAGAACTTGACGCCGACGTCGTGGCCGATGGCGTAGTCGAGCAGGTGCCAGAAGTCCGGCCGCACAGTGGGCTCGCCGCCGCCGACGTTGACGTAGAAGACCTGCATCCGCTGCAGCTCGTCGATGACGCCCTCGGCCTCGGCGGTCGTCAGCTCGCGGGGGTCGCGCCGGCCCGAGGAGGACAGGCAGTGCACGCACGCGAGGTTGCAGGCGTAGGTGAGCTCCCAGGTGAGACAGATGGGGGCGTCGAGGCCGTACTCGAACTGGTCGACCAGGCGGCCGCCGGTGGGGCGCTCCGGGGCGGCGGGTCGGCTCGGCAGGACGGCGGTCATGCGCGCACCTCTTCGGGACGGCGTTCGATCATCTGGGAGCGGGCGAGGTCGGCCAGCGCCTTCACGTAGGCGGGCCGCTGGGCCTCGGGGACGCCGCACGCGACCAGGGTCGCGGTGGCGCTGGGGTGGTCGGCCAGCGTCTCCACGACGGTGACCAGCGTCCTCGACTTCAGGAACGACAGCTTGCGGTTGCCGAAGTGGTAGACCAGCGCCCCGAACGGCTCCGGCCGCAGCGCCACCGACCGGGCGCGCCGCCAGGGCAGATCGGGGTCGAAGAGGTCCGCGGCCGGAGCGGTCGGGGTCGTCACGGTCGGCTCAGTAGACGCCGCACATGCCGTCGATGGAGACCTCCTCGACGAGGGACTCCTCGACCAGCGCCTCCTCGGCTCCCGTCTCGACGGCGGTGGCCTGCGCGGTTCCGTCCTGGGTCTCGGTCTGGGTCGTCTCGGGCATGCGGACCTCCGGATCAGGTGGGTCGGGGGATGCGGAGGACGCTAGAGGCACCGAGTGCCACGGGCAACCGTGTGGGTGAGCGGGGCCACACCGGCGGCTCCCGGCCGGCCGGAACGGGCCAAGATGTGCCGGTGACCGACGTGCTGCGCGCCGACCTCCGCGAGGACACCCGGGCGCGGATCGAGCAGGCGGCCCTCGAGCTGTTCAGCGCGGCCGGGTTCGAGCAGGTCACGATCGAGGAGATCGCGGCCGCCGCGGGCACCAGCCGCCGCACGTTCTTCCGCACCGTGGGCAGCAAGGCCGACGCCGTCTGGGGCGACTTCGACGGCCACGTCGACCGCCTGGCCACCCTGCTCGAGCACTCCGGCGACGACGTCCCGGTGCTGACCGCCGTGCTCGGCGCCTACGTCGAGGTGAACGACTACGCGCCCGAGGACCTGCCGGTGCTGCGCCAGCGGATGCGGCTGATCCTCACCGAGCCGGCGCTGCAGGCCCACTCGCAGCTGCGCTACGCCGACGTCGACCGGGTGGTGGCCGGCTACGTGGCCCGGCGCTGCGGGGAGCAGCCGACGGCGCTGGTGCCGCGGCTGGTCGCCACGGCCACCCGGGCGGCGGCGACGACGGCGTTCGAGGCGTGGCTGTCCGGCGCCGCGCCGTCGCTCGCCGACGCGCTGCGGACGGCGTTCGGCCAGCTCGCGGAGGGCTTCCCCGGCCTGCGCTGACGAGGCGCTTCACGAGGCATTGGATCCGATCCGCACGTCCTGGGCCGCGATACGTGCGTAGAGCTCCCTATGCCCGGCCCACCGCGGCGCGGAGGCCGTCGAGCAGCCGGTCGACGTCGGCGTCGTCGGTGTAGGGCGCGAGCCCCACCCGCAGGCCGCCGGTGTCGCCGAGGCCGAGCCGCCGGGACACCTCGATGGCGTAGAAGCTGCCCGACGGCGCGTTGACCCCGCGGGCGGCGAGCTCGCGGGTGACGTCGGCGGCGGCGCGGCCCGCGAAGGTGAGCAGCAGCGTGGGCGTGCGGCGCGCCGCCCGCGACCACAGCGTGACGCCGGGCAGCTCCGCGAGGGCGTCCTCGATGCGCAGCCGCAGCCGGTCCTCGTGCTCCTCGACGGCGGTCAGCCCCGCGACCAGCCGCGCCCGCCGGTCGCCGTCGTCCCCGCCGAGGCCGGCCAGGTAGTCGACCGCGGCCGTCGTCCCGGCGAGCAGCTCGTAGGGCAGCGTGCCCAGCTCGAAGCGCTCGGGGACGGCGTCGGTGGAGGGCAGCAGCTTGTCCGGGTGCAGCGTCTCCAGCAGCGACGGCGCGGCGACCAGGCAGCCCAGGTGCGGGCCGAGGAACTTGTACGGCGAGCAGGCGTAGAGGTCCGCGCCGAGCGCCGCGACGTCGACCGGCGCGTGCGCGGTCAGGTGCACGCCGTCGACGTGGGTGAGTGCCCCGGCCTCGTGCGCCAGCGCGGTGAGGGCGGCGACGTCGGGGCGGGTGCCGATGAGGTTGGAGGCGCCGGTCAGCGCGACCAGCCGGGTGCGGTCGGAGAGCACGGCGGCCAGCGCGTCCGGCGTCAGCTCGCCGGTGTCCGGGTCGAGGTCGGCCCACCGCACCGTGGCGCCCCGCGCCTGCGCCGCCTGCACCCACGGCCGCACGTTGGCGTCGTGGTCGAGCCGGGTGACCACGACCTCGTCGCCCGGGCCCCAGCCGGCGGCCAGGGTGCGGGACAGGTCGTAGGTCAGCTGGGTCATCGACCGGCCGAAGACCACGCCGCCGGGGTCGCCCGCCACCAGGTCGGCAACGGCGGCACGGGCGGCGACCACCACCGCGTCGGCGTTGCGCTCGGCCTCGGTGACCTGCCCGCGGTTGGCGATCGGCGAGCCGAGGGTGGCCGCCACGGCGTGCGCGACCTGGCGGGGCACCTGCGAACCGCCCGGCCCGTCGAAGTGGGCGGCGCCGGCCCGCAGGGCGGGGAAGTCGGCTCGGACGGCGGCGACGTCGTAGGCGGTGGCTGCGGTCACCCCCGCAGCATGCCCGTCCCCCTCCGGTCGGGCAGGTGGGCCTGGCCGGGTGGCCGGACCTGCTCCTCCGGTCGGCCGGTTCCGTCCCGCCGCCCCTGCCCGTCGGTGGACCGCCGCTCATAGCGTGCGCCGACGGCTCCCCCTGGCAGACGGAAGGACCCCTCCCATGCAGGTCGAAGAACTCCTCAGGCCGTTCCCCATCAAGGAGTTCCACCCGTTCCCGCGGGCACTCATGGGCCCCGGCGCCCACGAGATCATCGGCCCGGAGGCGCTCAAGCTCGGCTTCAAGAAGACGCTGATCATGACGTCGGGCCTGCGCGGCTCGGACATCGTGGAGAAGATCGCCGGCTCGATGCGCTATCACGGGCTGGAGGTCGTGGTCTACGACAAGGTGGAGTCCAACCCCAAGGACTACAACGTCATGGACGCCGTCGCGCTGTACCAGGAGAACCAGTGCGACAGCTTCGTCTCCATCGGCGGCGGCTCCAGCCACGACGCCTGCAAGGGCGCGCGCATCTCGGTGGCCCACGACGGCCGCAGCGTCAACGAGTTCGAGGGCTTCAACCAGTCGGAGAACCCGAGGAACCCGCCGCACATCGCCGTCTCCACGACGGCCGGCACCGGGTCGGAGACCTCGTGGGCCTACGTCATCACCGACACCACGACCGACCCGGACAACCCGCACAAGTACGTGGCGTTCGACGACCACTGCCTGGCCACGCTGGCGATCGACGACCCGGTCCTCTACTACGACTGCCCGATCGACTACACCGCCCAGTGCGGGTTCGACGTCCTCGCGCACGCCAGCGAGCCCTACGTCTCCCGGCTGGACTTCCCGCCGTCGCTGGGCAACGCCCTGTACGCGATCAAGCTGACCGCTCAGCACCTGCGCCAGGCGGTGTGGAACGGCCAGGACCTCGGCGGCCGGCAGGGGATGATGTACGCCCAGTACATCGCCGCGCAGGCGTTCAACTCCGGCGGCCTGGGGATCATCCACTCGATCAGCCACGCGGTGAGCGCCTTCTACGACACCCACCACGGCCTCAACAACGCCATCGCGCTGCCCCGCGTCTGGGCGTTCAACATGCCCACCCACTACCAGCGCTTCGCCGACATCGCCGAGGCCATGGGCGTGGACACCCACGGCATGACCGCCCCGCAGGCCGCCGACGCCGCTCTGGCCGCGGCGATCCGGCTGCTGCGCGACGTCGGCATCCCGGAGCGGTTCACCGACGTCACCCAGGACAGCTACTCGAAGAACCGGCTGGGCCAGGGCCCGACCGCGTTCTACGAGAAGGCCACGGTGATCACCGGCGACGACGCCGACGTCGACCGGATCACCCGGCACGTGCTCGGCGACGCCTGCACGCCCGGCAACGCCAAGGAGTGCACGTTCGAGACCGTGCGCCCCGTCGTCGAGCACTCGATGAACGGCGACCTCGACGACCTGCTGTCCTGACCGGCCCTGCGGGGGCGGGGCGACGCGACGTCGCCCCGCCCCTCCGCCGTCTGCCCTCCCCTGCCCTCCCTGGAGCCGTGTTGACCGTGCAGCCCGTCCACCCCGACCCGGCGCCGGGGGTCTTCGCCGACCCCGACGACGTCGCCCGCGCCTTCGCCGGGCAGGGGTACGTCACCGACCGCCGCCTGGCGACGACGACCTTCGTCATGACCCGGCTGGCCAAGCCGCTGCTGCTCGAGGGCCCGGCCGGGGTCGGCAAGACCGAGCTGGCCAAGACGCTGGCCGCCGCCACGGGTCGCCGGCTGCTGCGCCTGCAGTGCTACGAGGGCCAGGACGAGACCAAGGCCCTCTACGAGTGGGACTACGGCAAGCAGCTGCTCTACACGCAGATCCTGCGCGAGCGCACCGCCCAGCTGCTGGCCGACGCCGACACGCTGGAGGCGGCCGTGGAGCGGGTGGCCGGCGCGGACAGTGCGTTCTTCAACGAGCGCTTCCTCGCGCCCCGGCCGCTGCTGGAGGCGGTGCGCTCGCCCGAGCCGGTGGTGCTGCTCGTCGACGAGGTGGACCGCGCCGACGAGGCGCTGGAGGCCGTGCTGCTGGAGATGCTCGCCGAGTACCAGGTGTCGGTGCCCGAGATCGGCACCTTCGTCGCGCAGCAGCCGCCCTACGTCGTCCTGACCAGCAACAACACCCGCGACCTGTCGGCCGCGCTCAAGCGCCGCTGCCTGCACCTGTTCCTCGAGTACCCCGACGCCGACCGCGAGCTGGAGATCCTGCGCTCCAAGCGCACCGGTCTCGCCGAGGCAACGGCCCGCCGGCTGGTCGAGATCGTCCGCGGGCTGCGCGGCCTGGACCTCCGCAAGGCCCCGAGCATCTCCGAGACCATCGACTGGGCGCGCACGCTCGCGGTGCTCGGCGTGTCCGAGCTGACCGCCGAGGTGCTGTCGGACACCGTCTCCGTCGTCGCGAAGTACGAGCGCGACGTGCAGCGCTCCCGCGAGGCGCTGCCCCGGCTGGTCGACCCCAACGCCGAGGTCCCGGCCTCGCTCGGGCACAGCCACTCGCACGGCGGGCACACCCACGGCGGGCACACGCACGACCACGACCACCCGCACCCCCACGACCACGAGCACCCCGACGACGACGGCCGGCGGGCCCGCGCCGCCAAGGACCGCCCCGGCCGCCACGACCGCAACTACTACGGCCAGCAGGGGTCGGCCGAGGTCCCGGAGCCGGCGCCGCGGCGGCAGGTGGGCACCGGTCAGGGGGCGCGCTCGTTCCCCGCCGGCTCCCGGGGCGGCGCACGGCGCCGGCCGGTCTGACGTGGAGGACGCCCTGCACCGGTTCGTCCGGCTGCTGCGGCTGCGCGGCATGCGGATCTCCACGGCGGAGGCGATCGACGCCTTCGAGGCGGCGGCCGCGGTGCGGGTCGGCGACCGCGACGCGCTGGAGGCCGCCCTCGGCGCCGCGCTGCTCAAGGACCGCCGCGACGCCGAGGTCTTCGCCGACACCTTCGACCGCTTCTTCACGCTCCGGCCGGTGGTGCCCGCCGAGGAGGAGCACGGGCACGCGCACGACGACCTCGAGGACACCGGCGAGCTCACCCGGATGACCTGGTCGGCCGAGCCGCCCACCGACGTCCAGGAGGGGCACAGCCACGGCAAGCCGGTCGACATCCGCGACTTCTTCCGGCCCGAGGACCTGGCCGCGCAGTACAACCTGCACCAGGAGGCGAACAAGCTCGACCTGGCCTCGCTGACCCAGCAGATCGTGCTGTCCTCGGAGAGCCCGGCGGGCCCGGCCGACGACGCGCAGCAGGTGCAGCTGGAGGTGTCCCGGCTGCACGACCCGGGGCTGCCCGGTGACCTGGTGCGCGCCGGCGGCACCCCGCTGGACCTCGAGCTCACCGTCGCCCAGCAGCAGGCCCTGCGGAACTGGCTGGCCGACCCGGTCGACGACCTCGACCCGGAGCTCGCCGAGCTGCTGCGCCGCTCGCTGGCCGGGGTCATCGAGGACCTGCCCGAGCTGCTGGCCGCGCATCTGCAGAAGCTGGCGGAGCTGACCGACCTGGCAGTCGAGGAGCGCGAGCTCGCGCGGGCACCGGTGGAGCGGATCACCGAGGCCGAGCGGGCGCGGATCGAGGACTCGCTGCGCCGGCTGGCCGGCTCGCTGCACGGCGGGCTCACCCACCGCAAGCGCCAGTCCCCGCGCGGGCGGGTCGACGTCTCCCGCACGATGCGCCGCAACCTGCGCTACGACGGCGTCCCGTTCCGGCCGGTCACCACCCGGCTGGCGGAGGACAAGCCGCGCCTGGTCGTGGTCGCCGACGTCAGCCTGTCGGTGCGGACGGCGGCGCGCTTCAGCCTGCACGTCGTCCACGCCCTGCAGGACCTGTTCGCGCAGGTGCGCACGTTCGCCTTCGTCGACGACGTCGTCGAGATCACCGACCTGTTCGACGAGCACCCGCTCGAGCACGCCCTCGGGCTGGTGTTCGGCGGGGACGTGATCGACGTCGACGCCTCCAGCGACTACGGCACGGTGTTCGCCCGGCTGGCCGCCGACCACTCCGGCGCCTTCAGCCGCCGCTCGACGCTGCTCGTCCTCGGCGACGGCCGCGGCAACGGCAACGCCCCGCGCCTCGACGTCTTCGCCGACCTGACCCGGCGGGTGCGCGAGACGATCTGGCTGACCCCCGAGCCGCGGTACTCCTGGGCGCTGGGCGGCTGCGACCTGCCGGCCTACGCCGAGCACTGCGACCGGGTGGAGGTCATCCGCGACCACAGCGGGCTGGAGAGCTGGGCGACCGACGTGGTCACCCGCGCCTCCCGGCGCTGACGGCAGACTGCACCGCGTGACCGACCTGACGCACTCGGACTCCGTCGTCGTCGCCGCCTCCCCGGAGGCGCTGTACGACCTGGTCAGCGACGTGACCCGCACCGGCGAGTGGAGCCCCGTCTGCGTGGCCTGCTGGTGGGACGAGGGCGCCACCGGCCGGGCCGGCGACTGGTTCACCGGCCGGAACGTCACGCCGGAGCGGACCTGGGAGACCCGCAGCCGGGTGGACGTCGCCGACCGCGGCCGGGATTTCGCCTGGCTGGTCGGTGGCTCGCGCGCCCGCTGGGGCTACGTGCTCGAGCCGGTCGAGGGCGGCACGCGGCTCACCGAGACGTGGGCGTTCCTCCCGGACGGCATCGCCTTCATGACCGAGCGCTACGGCGCCGACGAGGCCCCGGCCCAGGTGCAGGCCCGCATCCGCGCCGCGCGGGAGGGCATCCCGGCCACGCTCGCGGCGATCAAGCGCGTCGCCGAGGCCTGAGGTCGTGCACGTCCGCGGAGACGCCCCGGGCGTCTCCGCGGACGTGCACGGCCCGGGTCAGTCCGGGCAGAGGGACGTGCCGAAGTGGCAGGCCACGACGGCGGGGGTGTCCACCGGGCGGCCGGCGTCGACGGCGTGCGCCAGCCGGACGAACCCGCCGTGCGTCCACGACAGGGGCGTGGCGGAGAACGTCGGCTCGCCGGGCACGAACTCCGTCCCCTCCGCGGACGGCGGCTGGTCGTCCCAGACCTGCTCAGCCATGAAGAACGACTCGTCGTCGGCCGCACGGGCCATCGTGTCCAGCCGTTCCTGGGCGGTCGCCGCGGCGTCGCCGCCGAGGGCCAGCTCGAACTCGCCGCGCTCGCCGGTCAGCAGCGGCCACCCGCGGCCGATGGTCTCGCGCGAGCCGGGGTCCACCGGTTCCCACTGCGTCCCGTCGGCCCGCTCGCCGTACCCGTCGAAGCTCGACCGGTGCCAGAACCGCCCGTTGGCGGTGTCGTAGCCCAGCTGCTCGTCGACCAGGCGCAGGGTGTTCGCCACGACCGGGTCGTCGGCCGGCACGATCCCGAGCCGCACCAGGTCGAGGAAGCTCGGGTCGAGCACCTCGCGCTGGTCGACCAGCGGGCCGCCGTCGGCGATCTGGATCTGCGTGCCGGCGTCGGCGTCCCCGTCGTCGGTGATGCGCAGGTAGTACGGCTCGGGCGAGAGCGGGCCGGTGGTCGTCACCGTCCACTCGGCCAGCCGCGCCCGCCAGTCGTCGGCGGTGGCCAGGTAGGTGCCCGCGCGGGCGTCGTCGCCGTTGTCGCGGGCGATGTCGGCCGCGGTGACCAGGCCCGCGATCTCGGCCGCGATGGTGTTGGGCGACCAGCCGGCCAGGTTCTCCCAGCGCTCCTGCTCGGTGTCCGGGCCCTCGGCCACGATGAAGTCCGCCGACAGCCGCACCCGCTCCCAGTCCTCAGGGCCGGTGCGGCCGAGCTGCCAGGCCAGCACGATCGGCAGCGCGACCTCGTCCATCTGCAGCCCGCCGAAGACGGCCTCGCCGTCGAGCCGGGCGTTCTGCGGGAACGACCCGTCGGGACGTTGCTGGACCGTCCACAGGTGGTCCAGCGCCCGCTCGGCGGCCGCCTCGTCGCCCATCGCGATCAGGGCGGTCGCGTGCTGGTACAGGTCCCGGGACCAGACCTGGTGGTACACGGGGAAGTGCTGCAGCTCGTTCGCCCAGGCCCACGGCTTGCCCGGGGAGGCGATGAACCCGCCGCGGAAGGTCTTGTCCTCGCTGGCCGCGACGACCATCGCCGAGACGAGGTACTCCGTGCGCCACTGCCCGGCGCTGGCCGGCACGGGCGCCAGGCCGTCGAGGTAGCCGTGCCAGCCCTCGCTGTAGGCGGCCAGCGCGTCGTCGAAGCCGCGGTCGAGCGCGGCGTCGGCGGCCTGCGCGGCGTCGTCCTCGGTCGTCCCGAAGCCGAGGGCGAGGGTCAGGTCCTGCCCGCCCGCGACCCCGGTGAGGGCGGTCCGCCCGATCTGCACCACGTTGCCGGGGGTCCGCGCCTCCCACGCGTCGTCGAGCACGAAGTCGTCGCGCAGGTCGGCCCAGCCGTCGCTGCGCTCGAGGTAGCCGGTGGAGGTGTCGGTCAGGCCGGTGGAGGTGACGACGGCGCTGCTCAGCGCGCCGTCGGTGGCCAGCAGCCGCCCGCCGTCGGAGCGGCCGGTGTCGTCGTTGGCGTTGAGCCCGAGGGCGGCGTCGTGCAGCAGGTAGACGTCGTAGGGCTGCCCGTCGAGGGACTCGAACCGCACGTCCACGAGCACCGCGGACCGGTCGGGGTCGGTGGTGTAGGTCTTGGTGATCCGGTAGCGGCCGCTGGTGGCGGTGTTGACCTGGCGGTACACCAGCGCCCGCTCGTCGACGAGCTCGACGACGGAGTCGGTCGCCTCGTCCTCGCGCTCGGCGAAGGTGGCGCCGTCGGAGACGACGAACTGGGTGTCGCGGGAGCTCGGGGTGTCGATCCGCGGGGCGAAGACCTCGCTCAGCGTCCCGTCGTTCAGCGTGTACCAGGCGGTGCTGTCGAGGGCGCCGATCGCCGTCCCGAAGCCGTCCTTGTCCCCCGGCGACCAGTCGGCCGCCTCACCCGGGTACCCGGGCGCCTGGTCCGCGCCCTCCGGCGGGCCTCCGGCGGGGGCGTTCGCCGCCGCGGGGGCCGCCCCGAGGACGAGGACGCCGACGGCGGCGGCCAGGAGGGCCCGGCGGCGTCCCGCTCGGGGCGAGCTGGTGGAGGTCATGGCGGCTCCTGGCGGTGTCCCCCGTCCGAGTGACGTGCGTCACACCGTAAGGGGTCCCCGGTGGTCCCGCCCGGCCGTCAGATGAGGCCGAGCTTCGACCCGGCGTAGACGGCCTCGGCCCGCCGGGAGACCGCCAGCTTGCGCATGAGGTTGGTGACGTGGAACTTCGCCGTCGTCGCGGAGATGTAGAGCTCCCGGCCGATCGCCTCGTTGGACAGCCCGCGCGCCAGCAGCGCCAGCACCTCCCGTTCCCGGGCGGTGAGCTCCGGCGACGACGGCGACGACGACGGCCGCGCCGGCGCCGGGGCGGCCAGGGAGCGCACCACCATCGCCGCGCTGTGGCTGTCGAAGGCGCTCTCCCCGCGGCGGACGGCGCGGATCGCGGCCACCAGCGCGACGGCGTCGACGTCCTTGAGCACGTACCCGCGGGCGCCGCGCTGGATGGCCTCCAGCAGCAGCCGCTCGTCGAGGAACGTGGTCACCACCAGCACGCCCGGGGCCGGGACGCGGGCGGTGAGCTCGCCGCACAGCGCGAGCCCGGCCACGTCGGAGCCCGCCGAGAGCTTGAGGTCCAGCAGCACGATGTGCGGCCGGACGGCGGCCACCAGGTCGAGCGCGTCGGCCGCGGTGGCCGCCTCGCCCACCACCTCGACGTCGGGCTCGCGCTCCAGGATCGAGCGCAGGCCCTGCCGGACGATGGCGTGGTCGTCGACGATCACCAGGCGGATCGGGTCATCCACCGGCGTCCTCCGGGGGCAGCGGCAGCCGGACCTCGACGCGCACCCCGCCGAGCCGGGCACGGGTGAAGCGCAGCGCAGCGCCGATCTCACGACAGCGGGAGTCGATGTTGACCAGGCCGCGGTGGTAGCCGTCGTCGCGGCGGGCGGCCGCGCGCAGCGCCCGGCGCAGCGTCTCGGGGTGGCCGGTGCCGTCGTCGGCGACCGACAGGCGCAGCCCGTCGGGGCGGTAGCCCAGCCGCACGGTGGCCCGGGCCGCGCCGGCGTGCCGCGCCGTGTTGGACAGGCACTCCGACGCGATGCGGAACAGCGCCTGCTCGACGTCGGGCGGCAGCGGCCGGGGCCGGCCCTCCACCCGCACCGCGACGGCCAGGCCCGGCGCGACCGGCACCCGGTCGAGCAGCCCGGGCAGTCCCGGGCCGGGGACCTCGTGCTCGGCCACCGACAGCGCGTGGATGGCGCCGCGCAGCCGCTCGACCGCCTCGCGGGTGAGGGCCTTGGCGTGCCCGAGCCGCTCGTGCACCTCCGCGTGGTGGGCCACCTCCGGCCGGCACCACTCGATCGTCATGCCCGCCGAGAGCACGTGCTGGGCCACGCTGTCGTGCAGCTCGCGGGCGATCCGGTGCCGCTCGGCGTCGACCGCCTCCCGCTGCGCGGCGACGTCGAGGGCGTGCTCGGCCTCCGCGAGCTGGCGGTGCCGTTCGGCGAGGTCGCGCGCCCGCTGCTCGGCCTCGGCGTAGAGCCGCTCGGTCTGCCGGCGCAGCGACTCCGAGCGGGCGAGCAGGTGGTCGGCGTGCAGGGCCACCGCCGACTGGTTGGCCACGATGCGCAGGATCGCGAGGTCGGCCGCGCCCACCGCGCGGCGCGGCCCGCCGCAGGCGACCAGCGCGCCCACCGGGTCGCCGTCGACGACCAGGGGCACGACGACGGCGCCGTCGGGCGTCTGCCAGGGCTCGGTGCCGCCGGCCGACAGCGCCGCCGTCACCGGCCGGGCGACCACCTCCGGCAGCGCGCCGACCTCGCCGACCGGGTGCCCGGCCGGCCCCCGGCCGAGCAGTCTCGGGCAGGCCAGCGGCAGGACGCCGTCGGCCAGGGCGAGCACCACCCAGGGGACGTCCAGCTGGTCGGCGGTCGCGTCGACCACGGCCCGGCACAGCGCCTGCGCGCCCTGCCCGGTCGCCGACAACACGGAGGCCACGTGCTCGAGCTGGTCGAGGGCCCGGTGCAGGTCCTCGGCCGTCTGCCGGTACTCGGCGTACCAGCTGGGCTTCGACGAGCGCAGGCCGGTGAGCTCGGGGATGCCCGGTGCGGGCGCGGGGGGCGTCACGGCCGGCGGCCGCTCACAGTGCGGTCCGGAACAGCGCGGCGATCTCCGCGCGGTCGGCGTCGCGGGGGTTGGTCGACAGGCATGCGTCGCCGAGGGTCGTCGTCGCCAGGGTCTCGACGTCGGCCTCGCTGACCCCCAGCTGCGACAGCCGGCTCGGGCAGCCGAGGTCGGCGGCGAGCCGGGCCACCAGGTCGGCGGCCTCCTCGGCGGCGACGTCGTCGGGCAGCCCGGCGACGTCCACGCCCATGGCCCGGGCGACCGGGACGAACCGCTCGGGCACCGCGCGGGCGTTGAACCGGATGACGTGCGGCAGCAGCACGCCGTTGACGACGCCGTGCGGGACGTCGAGCAGGCCGCCGACCTGGTGGCTCATCGCGTGGGTCGCGCCGAGGATCGCGTTGGTGAACGCCAGCCCCGCCTCGAGGCTGGCCTGCGCCATCCCGGTCGTGGCGGCGGGGTCCACCGGGCCGGTGACGGTGTCCCGCAGCGAGGAGCAGATGAGCTGGACGGCGTGCAGCGCGTGGACGTCGGTGAGCGGGCCGGCGGCGCGGGAGACGTAGGCCTCGATGCCGTGCGTGAGCGCGTCGAGGCCGGTGGCCGCGGCGAGGTCGTCGGGCATCGTGGTGAGCAGCCGCGGGTCGGTGACCGAGATGTCGGGGACCAGCGCGCGGCCGATGAGGGTGGCCTTGAGCCGGCGCCGGGTGTCGGTGATGACGGCGAACTGCGAGACGTCGGCGCCCGTGCCGGCCGTGCTCGGGCACATGACGGTGGGCGGGATGGCCGCGGTCACCCGGTCGACGCCCTCGTAGTCGAGGATCGACCCGCCGTTGCTCGCGACGACGGCGACGGCCTTGGCCGCGTCGATGACCGAGCCGCCGCCGAGCCCGACGATGACGTCGCAGCCGCTCTCGCGGTACCGCTGCACCCCCTCGGCCACCTCGTGGTCCTTGGGGTTGGGGGTGAGGCCGGTCCAGACGGTGGGCCGCAGCCCGGCGTCGGCGAGGTGGGCGGACAGCTCGTCGAGCCACCCGGCCTCGACCAGCCCGGCGTCGGTGACGACGAAGGGGCGGACGGCGCCCAGCCGGCGGGCGGCGTGCCCGGCCTCGGCGAGCGCGCCCCAGCCGAAGACGACCTCGGGGACCAGGTACTTCGTGAAGCCGGCGCCCGCGACCGGCACGGGACGGCGGGCTGGCCCGGGGCCGACCGGCAGGCGGATCGCGGGCGGGCCGGCCCGCAGCGGGACCGCGGTCACCGGCGCGCGAGGGACGGCGGGACGGGCGCGCGGTCGGGCACGGTGACCTCCGGGGCTCGGGCGGCCCGCCCACGATAGCGGCGTCGTGACGCCCGTCACAGGTTCGTGCGCCACTGGCCCCCGCCGGGTCGGTGCGCTCCCGCGCCGGCGCACCGTGCCCGTCCGCGGGGTACGCGGTGCACCCCGCGGACGGGCACGAGGGGTCAGCGGCCGAGGATGCCGCCGATGGCGCCGCCGAGGCCGCCGCCCTGGCCGCCACCACCCCCGCCGAGCATCTTGATGAGGTCCATCGGGTCGATGCCGAGCTTCTGGAGGAGGCCGGCGTGCTGGTCGGTGTCGACCTGACCGGGCAGTTCCTGGTCGGCCTGCTGCGCCTTGGCGTCGTCACCCTGCGACTGGAGCAGCTGGAGGATCTGTGCCTTGTCGATCTGCATGGGCGGGCCGGTACCCACTCAACCCGCCGCCCTCACCACCCGGTCGGGACGGACGACGACCCAGCGGGCCCGGCCCCCGCCCAGCCAGGCGGTGAGGGCGCCGTCGACGTCGTCGAGCAGCGCCCGCCGGCCGCCCGCGGTGAGCGTGAGACCGGACGGCGCCAGGGCCAGCACCGCGGTGCCGCTCCCGAGCACGTCGTCGAGCCGGCACTCCCGGCCGTCGACGCGGACCCGGGCGCGCGGGACCAGCGTCCCCGCCAGCCGCCGCCCGGCCGGCCCGCCGCGGTCGACCAGCGGCCCGCGGCGCAGCGGCGGTGTGCGGCTGTCGGTGGCGTAGGCGGCGAGCGCCGGCACCCGACCGACGGCGGCCAGCACCGCGCGCCGCACCGGCACCGCGCCCGCTCCCCCGCCGGTCATCAACCCGCCGACCAGCGCGGCCATCCGCACCAGCGCCCGGGCGTGCGGCCCCCGCTCGGCGCCGTGGGTGTCGAGCAGCGCGTCGTCCGCGCCACCGGTGACGACGGCGGCGACCTTCCACGCGAGCTGGTGCACGTCGCGCAGGCCGAGGCCGAGCCCCTGGCCGACGAAGGGCGGGGTCAGGTGCGCGGCGTCGCCGGCCAGCAGCACCCGCCCGCGCCGCCACCGGTCGGCCACCTGCGCGCGGTAGACGTACTCCGCGGCGCGGACCACCTCGGCGCCGTCGGCCCCGAACGGCGCCAGCAGCGGCCGCAGCACCTCCGGCGCGGTGAGCGCGGCCGCCGTCCCGCCGTCGAGCAGCCGGGTCTCGAAGCGGTACCGGTCGCCGCTGACCGGCATGAACGTCGCCGCGCGGGCCGGGTCGCAGACCTGGTGCACGCCGGGCCACACCGGCAGCGGGGACGGCGCGCGCAGGTCGACCACCAGCCAGCGGTCGGGCCGGGCGAGGGTGCGCATGCGGGCGCCGGTCAGCCGCCGCACCGTGCTGTGCGCCCCGTCGCAGCCGAGCACGGCCGCGGCGTCGAGCCGGGCCCCGCCGGCCAGCGCCACCGTGACGGACCGGTCCGGCCGCTCCGTCAGGCCGGTCACCTCGGCGGGCGCGCGCAGCGTGACCCGCGGCGCCCGGTCGACGGCGGCGCGCAGCACGGCCTCGAGGTCGGGCTGGTGGAACATCGACGCCTGCGGCCAGCCGTGCCGGCCGGCGCCGGGGTCGCGGGCGAACTCGGCGAGCACCCGGTGGCCGGCGTCGAGCAGCCGCAGCCCCGCCATCGGCCGGCTGACGGCGAGGAACTCCTCCGCGACCCCGGCGTCGGCCAGCGCGCGCAGCGCCTCGTCGTCGAGGTGCACGGCCCGGGGGACGGCGGGCGGCGCGGGCCGGCGCTCGAGCAGCAGCACGTCGATCCCCCGCCGCGCGAGCAGCAGCGCCGCGGTGCAGCCCACCGGCCCGGCGCCGACGACGACCACCGGCAGCTGCGACACGCCGCCCAGTGTCGCGGACCGGGCGCCGGCGCCCGTCCTGGCATCGTGGTCCCGCCATGGCCCCGACGTCCGCCCCCGCGCCGCCGCGCGAGTGGCGCCGCCACGGCCGGCCCGCCGGAGAGCGCTGGCGCACCCTCGTCAGCGGCCTGGGCCAGACGCTGGTCACGGCCGGCGTCGTGCTGCTGCTGTTCGTCGCCTACGAGCTGTGGGTGACCGGCCTGTTCACCGCGCACGACCAGGACCGGCTCGCCGACCAGCTGGCCACCGAGTGGTCCGGCGGCTCACCCGGTGCGGACGCGCCCGTCGTCGGGACGCCCACCTCCCCGGCCGCGCCCGGCGTGGGCGAGCCGTTCGCGGTGCTGCACGTACCGCGCCTGGGCGAGGACTGGTCGCGGGTCGTGCTCGAGGGCACCACCGAGGACCAGCTCGCCCAGGGCCCGGGCCACTACGTCGGGACGGCGATGCCCGGCGAGCAGGGCAACCTCGCCGTCGCCGGCCACCGCGTGGGCCGCGGCTCGCCGTTCCTCGAGCTCGACGCGCTGCGGCCGGGCGACGCCGTCGTCGTCGAGGTGGCCGACGGCTGGTTCACCTACCGGGTGCTCGGCGCCGGCGACGACCTGGCCGCACCCGACCCCAACGGCGTCCCCGGGCGGCAGATCGTGACGCCCGACCGGGTCGACGTCCTCGCGCCCGTCCCCGGCGGCGCCGCGGACGCCGCCCCCGCCGGCGCCTACCTGACGCTCACGACCTGCCACCCGCGGTACTCGGCGCGGCAGCGCCTGGTCGTGCACGCCGTGCTGGAGGGCCCGGGCGTGACCCGGGCCGACGCCCCCGACGGGCCGCCGGCCCTGACCGAGGACTGAGCCGTGTACCGCTGGATCTGGCGCCACCTCCCCGGGGGGACGGCGACCCGCGCGGCGCTGTCGCTGCTGCTGGCGCTCGCCGCCTGCGCGCTGCTGCTGTTCGTCGTCTTCCCCGCCGTCGAGCCGCACCTGCCGTTCAGCTCGGTGACGGTCGACCCCGGCCGCTGAGGGCCGCCCGCCGCAACGGTTGCGTCCCCT
Source organism: Geodermatophilus nigrescens (assembly GCF_900129495.1). Taxonomy (GTDB): domain Bacteria; phylum Actinomycetota; class Actinomycetes; order Mycobacteriales; family Geodermatophilaceae; genus Geodermatophilus; species Geodermatophilus nigrescens. The sequence continues at coordinate 11,324 of NZ_FQVX01000003.1, read as the reverse complement.
TGACGGCACCCGGTGCCGCGCACAGTCTGTGGCGCGGCGCACAGTCGCAGCGGCGGCCCGTCGACGGCGACGGGCGGCGACCGCGCGCGGACGGACGGAGGCACACCGGGTGAAGACCAAGGGCGCGATCCTGTGGGGCGTCGGCGAGGACTGGTCGATCGAGGAGATCGAGCTGGGCGACCCGAGGGAGGGTGAGGTCCAGGTCCAGCTCGCCGCGTCGGGCCTGTGCCACAGCGACGAGCACCTGGTCACCGGCGGCACGCCCGTCGCCTTCTACCCGGTCATCGGCGGCCACGAGGGCTCCGGCGTCGTCACCAAGGTCGGCCCCGGCGTGACCGGGCTGCAGGAGGGCGACCACGTCGTCACCGCCTTCATCCCCGCCTGCGGCCAGTGCCCGCCGTGTTCGAAGGGGATGCAGAACCTCTGCGACCTCGGCGCCAGCCTGCTGGCCGGCACCGCGATCTCCGACGGCAGCTACCGGGTGCAGGCCAAGGGCCAGGACGTCATCCCGATGTGCCTGCTCGGCACGTTCTCCCCCTACATCACCGTGCACCAGGCGTCGGTGGTGAAGATCGAGCCCGACATCCCGCTGGAGATCGCCGCGCTGGTGGGCTGCGGCGTCACCACCGGCTGGGGCTCGGCCACCAAGGTCGCCGACGTCCGGCCCGGCGAGAACGTCGTCGTCATGGGCGCCGGCGGCGTCGGCATGAACGCCGTCCAGGGCGCCGCGGCGGCCGGGGCGAAGCGGGTCATGGTCATCGAGCCGGTCGCCCGCAAGCGCGAGTGGGCCATGGACCTCGGCGCGACGCACGTGTTCGAGTCGGCCGAGGAGGCCACCGAGAAGGTCAACGAGCTGACCTGGGGCCGGATGGCCGACAAGACGATCATCACCGTCGGCGACATCCAGGGCGAGGACATCCAGACCGCGCTGAGCCTCACCGGCAAGGGCGGCCGCGCCGTCGTCACCGGCATGGGCAACGCCGCGAACACCGACGTCAAGCTCAGCCTCTTCGAGCTCACGCTGCTGCAGAAGGACCTGCAGGGCGCGATCTTCGGCGGGCTGGCGCCGCGGGCGGCGATCCCCGAGCTGCTCAGCCTCTACCAGGAGGGCCAGCTCAAGCTCGACGAGCTCGCGACCACGAAGTACAAGCTGGAGGACATCAACCAGGGCTACCAGGACATGCGCGACGGCAAGAACATCCGCGGGATGGTCGTCTACACCGACGCCGACCGCTGAGCCGTCCTCTCCTCCGACACGGTCGTGCTCTGCCCACGGATGTGGGCAGAGCACGACCGCGTCCGGGGACGGGTCAGGTGCCGCGCAGCTCCGGGAAGTCGGTGTCGGCCCAGTCGGTGCCCGTGCCCGCCGGCGCCGCCTGCTCCTCCCGCTGCCGCAGCTCGACCCGGCGGATCTTCCCCGAGACCGTCTTGGGCAGCTCCGCGAACTCGATCCGCCGCACCCGCAGGTAGGGCGCCAGCCGCTCGCGCGCGTGCCGCAGCACCGCCAGCGCCGTCTCCGGCCCCGCCTCCCAGCCCGGGGCGAGCGTCACGTAGGCCTTCGGCACGGCCAGCCGGACCGGGTCGGGCACCGGCACGACGGCGGCCTCGACCACCGCGGGGTGCTCGATGAGCACGCTCTCCAGCTCGAACGGGCTGATCTTGTAGTCGCTGGCCTTGAAGACGTCGTCGGTGCGCCCGACGTAGGTGATGTAGCCGTCGGCGTCCCGGGTCGCGACGTCGCCGGTGTGGTAGTACCCGCCGGCCATCGCCTCGGCCGCCCGCTCCGGGTCGCCCTGGTAGCCGGTCATCAGCCCGACCGGCCGCTGCGAGAGGTCCAGGCAGATCTCGCCCTCGCTGCCCTGCTGCCCGGTGAGCGGGTCGACCAGCACCACGGGGACGCCGGGCAGCGGGCGGCCCATGGAGCCCGGGCGCACCTCCGCGCCGGGCGCGTTGGCCACCGACGCCGTCGTCTCGGTCTGCCCGTACCCGTCCCGCAGCGTGAGCCCCCAGTGCCGGCGGACCTGCTCGATGACCTCGGGGTTGAGCGGCTCGCCGGCGGCGACCACCTCGCGCAGCGTGCCGGGGCCGCCGGAGAGGTCGGCCTGGATGAGCATCCGCCAGACCGTGGGCGGCGCGCAGAAGGTGGTGACGCCGGTGCCGCGGACGTGCTCGAGGACGCGCGCGGCGTCGAACCGCGTGTAGTTGAACAGGTCGACGGTGGCCTCGGCGGCCCACGGGGCGAAGAAGCAGCTCCACGCGTGCTTGGCCCAGCCGGGCGAGCTGATGTTGAGGTGCACGTCGCCGGGCCGCAGGCCCAGCCAGTACATCGTCGACAGGTGCCCAACCGGGTAGCTGACCTGCGTGTGCTCGACCAGCTTGGGCCGGCTGGTGGTGCCGCTGGTGAAGTACAGGAGCAGCGGGTCGCCGGGTTCGGTGCCGGGGTGGCCGAGCGGCGCGTCGGGGGCGCCGGCGCTGTCGGCGTAGGGCGCCCACCCGGACGGCGCGTCGCCCACGGTGATCCGGCCGTAGTCGCCCGGCACGGCGTCGAACTTGGCGGCGTCGACGGCGTTGACGACGACGTGCCGGGCGCCGCCGCGGCCGATCCGGTCGGCGAGGTCGTCGGGGCCGAGCGCGGTGGTGGTCGGCATGATGACCGCGCCGAGCTTCATCACCGCGAGCATCGCCTCCCACAGCTCGACCTGGTTGCCGAGCATGAGGACGACGCGGTCGCCGCGCCCGACGCCGCGCTCCCGCAGCCACGCGGCCACCTGGTCCGAGCGGCGGGACAGCTCGGCGAACGACCAGCTGCCGCTCGTGCCGTCCTCCTCGGTGATGCGCAGCCCGGGCCGCTCCACGCCGCGGGCGACCTCGTCGAACCAGTCCACCGCCCAGTTGAACGGGCCCTCCACCCGCGGGAACGCGAACTCGGCGGCCGCCGTCGCGGGGTCGCCGCGGAGGGCGAGCAGCCGGTCGCGGGCCTCCCGGTAGGCGGTGGTGGCGGTGCCGGGCATGCGGGGGCTCCCTCGGTCGTGCGGTCGTGGGCCCCGGCATGGTCGGACGCGCCCGTCCGGCACCACCACCCCCGATCGCGCCGGGCGTTGCCGCACGTTGCAGGGGAGGACGGCCCCCGGCGCCCGCGGCGCTACCGTGACGCGGGTCACCGCCGTCCGCCCTGCCCGAGGAGGTCCCCCGTGTCCCTCCCCGCCACCGCCCGGCCCGACGACCGCGACGTCCTGCGGGCCGCCGTCCGCGAGGTGCACGCCCGGTCGGGGATGGGCGTGGTGTTCGCCGGCCCGGTGCAGGGCGCGGCCATGCGGATCGAGGAGATGGTGGGCGGGCGCACGCGGTACCTGCACGGGCTGCAGGTGCGCACGGGCGCGGGCCTGGGCGGGCGGGTCCTCAGCGAGGGCCGTCCGGCCGGCGTCGAGGACTACGAGCGGGCGCTGGACATCACGCACGAGTACGACGGGCCGGTGCTCGCCGAGGGGCTGCGCACGGTGGCCGCGGTGCCGGTGCTGGTCGACGGGCGGGCGCGGGCGGTGCTGTACGCGGCCAGCCGGGAGGGCGGCTCGGTGGGCGACCGGGTGCGCGACGCGCTGGTCCGCGCGGCCGGGCGGATGGGCGCGGAGCTCGCCGTCCGCGACGAGGTGGACCGCCGCGTGGCGCTGATGGCCGCCGCCCCGGCCGGCCCGTCCGCCGCGGAGGACCCGGCGCGGTGGGAGGAGGTGCGCGCGGTGCACGCCGACCTCCGGCTCGCCGCGCAGGCCACCGACGACGCCGCGCTGCGCGACCGGCTGCTGTCGGCGTGCGGGCGGCTCGCGGCGCTGGGCGCCCCGCGCGGGACCCGGCCCGCCGTGCGGCTGTCCGCGCGCGAGGTCGACGTCCTCACGCAGGTGGCGCTGGGCTGCAGCAACCGCGAGACCGCGACCCGGCTGTCGCTGCGCCCGGAGACGGTGAAGAGCTACCTCGGCTCGGCGATGACGAAGCTCGACGCGCACACCCGCCTGGAGGCCGTCGTCCAGGCCCGGAGGCTCGGCCTGCTCCCGTAGGCACTCCTCGCGTCGATCATCGGACCGGTGCACGGGACACGCGACGACACGCCGGCCGGCCGTGCACGCATCCGATGATCAACTGGCTGGCACCCGGCGGACCCGTCAGCCGAGCAGGCGGGTGAGCGCCGGGCCGAGGTCGCGCACCGTCCGCACCATCTGCGCGCTCCCGCCGCCGCGCGCCGCGAGCGCCCGCGCGGCCTCCTCCGCCTCCGCCGTCGGCAGCGGGCACAGCACGTCCACCCGGTCCAGGCCGGCGAGCGCGGTCTCCGGCGGGTCGCCGGTGGTGTGCAGGCAGTCCGACAGCAGGACGACGCGCCGCTCGTCGGCCACCTCGGCGTCGAGCTGGCGGCGGGCGGCCCGCAGCGCGCCGGCCAGGTCGGTCATCCCGTGCCCGCGCAGGCCGATCAGGTGCGTGACGACGTCCTCCGCGGCCCGCCGCTGCCCCGGCCGCTGCACGACGTCGACCTCCCGCCCGAAGGTGATCAGGCTGGTCCGCAGCTTGTCGTCGCCGGTGAGGACGACGCCGGCCGCCGCCACCGCCGCGATCGCCACGCCGAGCCCGGTCATCGAGCCCGACGTGTCCACGGCCAGGCACACCGAGCGCCGGTGCCCGGTCCACGTGCGCGTGACCAGGTCCTCCGGCGCCAGCGGCGAGCCGACCTCCCAGCGGTCGAGCGTGCGGTCCAGGTCTAGGTCGCCGTCGCCGCGCCGGTCGGGCACCAGCCGCCGCGTCCCCCGCGTCCGGACGCGGCCGACCCGCCCCACCTGCACGAACACCCGCGCGGCCAGCCGCTGGGCCGCCGAGCGCAGGTCCCGGTCGGTGGCGGCGGCGAGGTCGGTGAGCAGCGCGGCCGCGGCGTCGGCGTCCTCGGCCATCAGCGCGGCGAACGCCTCCTCGTCGAGCTCGCCGACCTCCGGGCTGACCTCTTCGAACGCGTCGTGGCGCGCCGCCATCTCGCGGCGGCTGGTCTGCCGGCGCCCGCCCCCGGAGCGGCGGTCGCGGCGCAGGGACGAGGCCGAGTCCTGGCCCGCCGGGGACTCCGGCGGGCCCTCACCTTTTCCCGGGTCGTCACCACCTGCGGCGTCGGCGGGGGGCTGCTCGTCGGGTGGCGGGGGCGAGCCGTCCGGTGGCCAGACGCCGTCGAGGATCTCGTCGATGACCGCCTCGGGCGTGCGCTCGACGCCCTCGGCGATGCGGATCCGCCCCGACAGGGCGGCGTAGGCGGCGTCCCGGGCGGTCTCCCGCGCCCCCTCGGCGCCGAGCCCCGACTGCCCGCGCACGTCGAGCAGCCCGCCCAGGAGCAGCACCAGGTCGGTGGCGCCGCGCACCGACGAGCCCATCCGGACGTCGCGGTGCTCGCGCGAGGCCCGCACCAGCCGGACGGCGAGGCCGATGAGCGCCGGCGGCGCCCCGGTCACCGCGGTGACGATCGCCCGCTCGGCCGCGGCGTCCTGGTAGCCGAGGACGACGCGGCACATCCGGTCGGCGATCGCCTGCCCGACCCGCGCCGTGCCGATCGCGTCGAACGGGTTCATCGCCGCGATCAGCCGGAACCCCGCGGCGGCGCGCACGTGACCGAGCCGCGGCACGGTGATCTCGCCCTCGGTGAGCACGGTGATGAGGACGTTGAGCGTCTCCTCGGGGATCCGGTTGAGCTCCTCGAGGTACAGCAGCCCGTGCCCGCGCATCGCCGTCAGCAGCGGCCCGTCGGTGAAGCTGCCCGGCACGTAGCCGTCGGCGAGGACGGCGGCGGGGTCGTACTGGCCGATCAGGCGGGCCGGCGTCAGCTCGGCGTTGCCCTCGACGAACACGACCTCCTGGCCGGTCTCCGCCGCGATCGAGCGCAGCAGCGTGGACTTGCCCGTGCCGGGCGGCCCCTCGAGCACGACGTGCCGGTTGGTGCGCAGCGCGACGGTGAGCACCTCCCGCTCACGACGCAGCCCGATGACCGGGTGGGGCGCGGACGGTGCGCTCACGCGGCTCCTCTCGTGGTGCGGGACCTGCGCACCCGAGGGGGGCGGGTGCGCAGGTCCCGGGTCGGCGGACGGCGGGCGGCTCAGGCCGGCGCGCCCTCCAGCGGCGGGGTGTCGTAGACGATGACGCCGCGGATGTTCTTCCCGTTGACCAGGTCCTCGTAGCCCTCGTTGACCTGGTCGAGCGTGTACGTCTTCGTGATCAGCTCGTCGAGCTTGAGGTCGCCGGACTGGTACAGCTCGATCATCTTCGGGATGTCGTGGAACGGGTCGCCCGAGCCGAACAGGCTGCCCTTCACGGTCTTCTCGAACAGCGTGAGCAGCGAGCTGGACAGCTCGATGTTGTTCTTCGTGGGGTCCGCCAGGCCGGTGATCACCGCCGTCCCGCCCTTGCGGATGGTGTTGACCGCGTCGGTGACGACCTTCGCGTCGACGACGCCGACGGTGATGATCGCCTTGTCCGCGCCGACGCCGCGGGTCAGCTCCTGGACGAGCTCCATCGCCTCCTCGGCGGTCTCGCAGCTGTGCGTGGCGCCGAGCTGCTCGGCGGCCTCCCGCTTGTTGGGCAGCGGGTCGACGGCGACGACGTTGCGCGCCCCGGCCAGCGCCGCGCCCTGCACGCTGTTGATCCCGATGCCGCCGATCCCGTAGATGACGATCGTGTCGCCGGGCTCCGTGGCCGCCGCGTGCACCGCCGACCCCCAGCCGGTCGGGACGCCGCACCCGATCAGCACGACCTTGTCCAGCGGCAGGTCGGGGTCGACCTTGACGGCGGAGTTCTCGCTGATGACGGCGCGCTCGGAGAACGTGCCGAGCATGCACATGCCGCCGTAGTCGTTGCCGTCGTCGTCGTGGAAGCGGTACGTGCCGTCGGGCAGGTTGCCGACCAGGATCGAGGCGCCCATGTCGCAGAGGTTCGACTTGCCCGTGGAGCACCAGCGGCAGTGCCCGCACACCGGCAGGAACGAGCAGACGACGTGGTCGCCGGGCTGGAGCCGGGTCACGCCCGGGCCCACCTTCTCGATCACCCCGGCACCCTCGTGCCCGCCCACGATGGGGAACTGGGGGACGATGTCGCCGTGCCGCAGGTGCTCGTCGGAGTGGCACAGGCCGGCGGCGACGTAGCGGATGAGCACCTCCCCGGCCTTGGGTTCGTCGAGCTCGAGCTCGGTGATCTCGAACGGCTTCCCGACGTCGCGCAGTACGGCTGCCCTGGTCCTCATCGACCCTCCCGTCGTCGGCCGCCGCGACTCGGCGGCACCTCCCGGCGCGGGCCATCGTCGTGACGCCGGTGTGACCGGGGCCACCCCCGGACGGGGGGATGCTCAGCCGCGGGGGCGGGGCATCACCCGGTGCACCTCGCCCGCGCGCGCCGGGTCCAGCGGCACCGCGCTCGCCAGCACCGCCGGGCCGAGCCGCAGGACGCCGTCGGTCAGCGGGGCGCAGCGCACGCCCGCGCGGCCGCGCATGCCGCGGTGGGCGCCGGGCGCGAGCACGGTGTCCAGCCACGCGCAGGGGTTGGCCGGGCGCCCGCCGCGCAGGACGACGACCCCCTCCCCGCAGTCGAGGGAGAACTCCGCGCCGCGCAGCGCCTCCACCTCCGCGCCCCGCAGGACGACGTTGCGGCGGGCGAGCAGCGGGTCCAGCGCCCCGGCGCCGAGCTCGGCGGCCAGCGCCTCCACCGACTCGGCGGCGAGCACCGTGACGGCGGCGTCGCGGTGCGCGGGCCGGCCGGCGTAGCGGTCGCCGACGACGCCGTGCCCGGCCCGCACCTCGACCCGGCCGACCCGGTCGCCGTCCTGTGGCGGGACGGCCCCGGCGGGGCGCCCGTCGTAGCGGTGCACCGGCGAGACGAGCAGCCCGACGACCTCGACGTCGTAGGTGTGCGGGAGCCCCGTCACCGCTCGGCGGTGCGGTGGATGGGGCCCTCGGTGCCGGTCAGCCGCTCCCCCGTGCCGCCCCAGCGCCCGGCGATGACCTCCGCGGCGATGGACACGGCGGTCTCCTCGGGCGTGCGGGCGCCCAGGTCCAGGCCGATCGGCGAGGACAGCCGGTCCAGCTCGGCGTCGGACAGCCCGGCCTCGCGCAGCCGCTCCAGCCGCTCGTCGTGCGTTCGCCGCGAGCCCATCGCGCCGACGTAGGCCACCGGCAGCCGCAGCGCGACCTCCAGCAGCGGGACGTCGAACTTCGGGTCGTGGGTGAGCACGCACAGCACGGTGCGCTCGTCGATCCGGCCGGCGTCGACCTCGGCCTGCAGGTAGCGGTGCGGCCACTCGACGACGACCTCGTGCGCGTCGGGGAAGCGGCGGGCGGTGGCGAACACCGGGCGGGCGTCGCAGACGGTGACGCGGTAGCCGAGGAAGGCGCCCACCCGCGCGACGGCGGCAGCGAAGTCGATGGCCCCGAACACGACCATCCGCGCCGGCGGGGCGAAGGAGGAGACGAACAGCGTCAGCTCGTCCCCGCGCCGCTCGCCGTCGTGGCCGTAGGTCAGCGTGCCGGTGCGCCCGGCGGCGAGCATGCCGCGGGCGTCGTCGGCGACGGCGTCGTCGAGCCGCTGCAGGCCGAGCGTGCCGGAGCTGCGGTCGGGCCAGAGCACCAGCCGCCGGCCGATGCGGTCCTCCGGCCCGCGGACCACCGTGACGACGGCGACCGGCTCGTGCCGGCCGACGGACTCGGCGATCTCCCCGAGCTCGGGGAACGACTCGCGCGACACCGGCTCGACGAAGACGTCGAGGATCCCGCCGCAGGTCAGCCCGACGGCGAACGCGTCGTCGTCGCTGACGCCGTAGCGCTCCAGCGTCGGGACGCCGGACTCGACGACGTCCTTGGCCTCCTCGTAGACCGCGCCCTCGACGCAGCCGCCGGACACGCTGCCGACCGCCGTCCCGTCGGGGCCGACGAGCATGGCCGCACCGGCAGGCCGCGGCGCCGAGCGCCACGTGGCGACCACGGTCCCCATGCCGACCGTCTCCCCGGCCTGCCACCACCCGACCAGGTCGTCCAGGACTTCACGCACGCGAGATCACCCCTGACAGTTCCTCGAAGGCGGCCAGGCTGTGGCCCGACACGAACGCGTCAACCGACGGCAGCGCCGCCTGCATCCCGCCGGTGAGCGGCTCGTAGCCGGCCCGCCCCTTGTGCGGGTTGACCCAGACGACGGCGTGCGCGAGCCGGCGCAGCCGGGCCATCTGCTCGCGCAGCAGGTCGGGGCTGCCCCGCTCCCACCCGTCGCTGCACACGACCACGATCGCGCCGCGCGCGGTGCCGCGCTGCCCCCACCGGTCGAGGAAGGCCTTGAGCACCTCACCGAGCCGCGTGCCGCCGGACCAGTCGGGGATCGCGTCGCCGCTGGCGGTCAGCGCCCGGTCGGGGTCGCGCAGCCGCATCTCCCGGGTGACGCGGGTGAGCCGGGTGCCGATCGTGAACACCTCGGTGGACGCCGGCCGGGCGCGCACCGCCGCGTGCGCGAAGCGCATGAGCGCGTCGGCGTAGGGGCTCATGGAGCCGGAGACGTCGACCAGCAGCACCACCCGCCGCGGCCGGGGCCGGGACCGCCGGTGCATCAGCCGGGTGACCTCGCCGCCGTCGCGCAGCGCCCGCCGGACGGTGCGCGCGGGGTGCACCACGCCGTGGGTGTCCGCGCGCCGCCGCCGGGACGGCCGCATCGGCGCGGCCGGGCGGACCAGCGCGAACAGCCGGCGCAGGTGCTCGCGCTCGGCCGGCGTCAGGTCCGCGACGTCGCGGTGGCGCAGCACCTCGTCGCCGGACGCCGCGACGGCGAGGTCCGCGGGGTCCTCGCCCCGCTCCCCCGTCCCGCCGCCCTCCTCCAGGGGCGCGGCGGTGGACACCAGCGGCGGCGGCTCCTGCGCGGTCGCGGGCCGGCGCCGGGGCGCCTCCCCGCCGAACCAGGCGGCGAACGCGGCGTCGTAGCGGTCGAGGTCGTCGGGCCCGGAGCACAGCGTCAGGCGGCCGGCCCAGTAGACGGCGGTGGCGTCGAGGACGTCGAGGGCCGCGACCGCGGACAGCATCGCCTCGACCCGGTCGGGCGAGGCGGCCACGCCGGCGGCGCGCAGCGTGCGGGCGAACCCGAGGACGACGCCGACGACGTCCCCGGCGCGCTCAGCCGCCACCGAACAGCGCCCCGCGGGCCAGGGCGTGCACCCGGTCGGTGTCCTCGCGGTACTTGAGCACCGCCCCGAGGGTGCGCGCGGCGAGGTCGGGGTCGAGGTCGCGGGCGCCGAGGGCGTGCAGCGCGCTGGCCCAGTCCATCGCCTCCGCGACCCCCGGCGGCTTGAGCAGGTCCAGGCTGCGCAGCTTCGCCGTCGCCCGGGCCACCTCGCGGGCGAGCTGCTCGGTGACCTCCGGGAGCCGGGTGCGCAGGATGGCGACCTCGCGCTCGAAGTCGGGGTGCTGCAGCCAGTGGTAGAGGCAGCGGCGCTTGAGGGCGTCGTGCACCTCGCGGGTGCGGTTGGACGTGAGCACGACCAGCGGCGGGACGTCGGCGTGCACGGTGCCGAGCTCGGGGATGGAGATCGTGAAGTCCGAGAGCACCTCGAGGAGGAACGCCTCGAACTCGTCGTCGGCGCGGTCGACCTCGTCGACCAGCAGCACGCTCGGGGAGTCCTCGAGCGCCTGCAGCAGCGGCCGGGCGAGGAGGAAGCGGCGGTCGTAGAGGGAGGCCTCCAGGGCCTGGGTGTCCCCGGTGGCGTGCGCGGCCTCGGCGGCGCGCAGGTGGAGCAGCTGGCGGCCGAAGTCCCAGTCGTAGAGGGCCTGGCTGGCCTCGAGGCCCTCGTAGCACTGCAGGCGGTAGATCGGCCGGCCGGTGACCTGGGCGAGCGCCCGGGCCAGCGCCGTCTTGCCGACGCCGGCCTCGCCCTCGAGGAACAGCGGGCGGCGCATGACCAGGGCCAGGTAGGCGGCGGTCGCCAGTCCCTCGTCGGGCAGGTAGCCGGTGTCCTGCAGGGCGGCGGCCAGCTCCTCGGGGCTACCGAGGAGCCCGTCGGTGCGGAGGACGGCGGCCGTGGTCTCGCTCACGCCGCCGAGCATCCCACCTGGCCGCGGGGCCGGCCGCCCCCGACCGGGGGTCCCCCGACAGCACGGTGGCCGGCCGGGAGTCGAGGTCTCCGGCCGGCCACCGCCGACTGTGGTGCGTCCCGCCCCTACGGGCGGGAGGGCGTCACCGCCCGATCTTGCCGTCGTTGTCGCGGTCGAGGGCGTCCTTGGCCTTCTGCACGAAGCCGCGGTCGTCCCGGCCGGTGGTGCCGGTCGTGGTGCCGGTGCCGGCGGTGCCGGCGA